>NZ_CP114264.1:0-1200000 GCF_027105055.1 Acinetobacter sp. TR3 | reverse complement strand
TATAGGCTCGTGGGAGTTTGAAAGTGCATGATCAATTGCTTGCTGTTTAAATTCCGGACTAAAACGTTTAGCCATTTCTTGGATCTCCAAAGATTGAAGTTACGTTATCTTTAGAGGGACATGCTGTCCATTATTTTGGCTAGGATCAACTTTGACCTTGATCGGTCGGAAGCAAAATACTAGCTCATCTTGCTTCTTCCTAATAATTTAATCTCTGTACACTTCATTTTAGGATCTAAGATGAGAAAAAGAGAGGCTCAGCGGATGCTTACTTAAATAATCCAAAGAATAGTACACAACTTATAAGTATAAAAAAAGACCTATAAGCTGCTGATTCGCTTATAAGTCTTTGATAAATCTTGGTAGGTATATCCAGACTCGAACTGGAGACCTCTACGATGTCAACGTAGCGCTCTAACCAACTGAGCTATACACCTAGAATGAGAGCATGATATTCATTTTTAATCAGGTTCACAAGTTTTTTTGAGACTGTTTAATTGCGTTCGTACAGACTTTAAGCAGTTTCCTAAATTCTTGAATATTTTGCTGAGTATTCTGCTCTAAAAACACAATTTTTTGATATAACACAACTACTTGGTGAAATGATTTTTGATCACTATCTACACTTGATAAACGCTGCATCCAAACTTGAAATGTTTCCCCTGATCTTTTATGCAAATGTTTAGGCAATTGCTTTTGAAATTGAATAATGACACGTTGATATAATTCTTGCTGCTTTGTTTGTCTCCACCAATAAAAACCAACATACACAGCTAAAATTCCAGCAATACCAATAATTAAGATCAGCACATAACTATAACTTGAATTAAAACCTAGTTTAGATAACCAATTTTTTTGTTTATCTGCATCATAACCAACAACTTTAGACTGCCATTGATAACTTAAATAATCGCTCCAAATACGTATATTTGTTAAAAATTTAAATTGCTGTAGTTGCCATGAATGACTTCCCCCATTCCCCCAGATGTTTTGATATTGACTTAAATAATCTTGCATACCTGAATCTATACGTTGTGGTGCAATGATTGCTGTAGGGTCAATTCTTTGCCATTCACCCTCTAGATACACTTCACTCCAAGCATGTGCATCAAGTTGGCGTACTTCCCAACTTTCTCTATCTAATGCAAACTGCCCACCCTGATAACCTGTGACAACTCTTGCAGGAATTCCAACATAACGCATTAACATCACAAAACTAGAGGCATAATGCTCACAAAAACCTTTTCGACTATAAAATAAAAATTGATCTATACGATCACTGCCAAGTGTCCCTGGTGCCAAGGTATAAACGAAGTTATGGTCTCCATACCAATTCAGCACCTTTTTAATATATTTTTCAGGCTGTCCCTGACTTTGTTCAAACAGTTGATGGGCTAATTGCTGTGCTTTTTGATCACGATCATGATCAAATCGAGTATTAAATTCAATTTGACGTGGCGATAGTAAAACAGATGATGTTGATGTTCGCCCCAACCAAAACATTTGTATGGGTTGATTACGTTTAATCAGCTTTGATGGGCGTATACTATCATCTTGATACAATTGTAAATAACGTTCTTGTGGAATGGAATATTCCAAGCCCATGATCCAATTTGCCTGTTCATCAGCAGCTAAGTATTGATAGCTAACCCCATGAGAATTTGAGTTTACGCTTTTAATCTGTTGATTATAAAAACTACTGGTCCATGTTGTACCATCATATTCATCCAAAACCAAAGCACGCCAATACAAATCTTGTCTGTTGGGCAGTTGCCTCATATCCGCAACAACACGAAAAGCCAAAGCCGATGATTGTGATAGTTGTGCAATATCTCCAGGAGACATACGATCACTGATTCCTGTAGTGGCTTGATTTTTATGAATAGGAATTGCCCAAAGCGGCGGCAAACGAGGAAAGAAAATAAATAATATAATAAAGAACGGCGTTGCAATCCCGACAAACTTTAGAATTTGTTTAACATCATTTTTTAACTGATTGGATAATAATTGATGCTGGTTAAATAGACCAGTTTGAATCCGATACAAACCCATCAAACACATCACAAATGCTGAAAAAACCAGAACAGCCATCCAGAATGCCTGACTATGTAACAATAAACTGGCACTGACGAATAAGGCAAAGTTAAATACAATCAATAAATCACGGGTATTCTTAGCTTCCAAACTTTTCGCAAATAAACACGTACTTAAAAATGCGACTCCTGCTTCTACTCCCAGTAAAGTTTGATAATTTAAATAAATCAGACCTAAAGATAATAAAGAGAAAAAAACTAAAAATAAGCGTGGAAATGGTGAAATTTTTTGTTTTCTATATCGCCATACCAATGTAAGCCAAATAACACCCCACAACCCACTCAATGTCACAGGAATAAAAGTGACTTGCCCAATTAATACAAATGCTAATACAGCTAAAATGCAAAAATAGATTTTTTTGGTCATGATCTTAGGCCTGCGCAAGTAGAAGTTTTGCTTGAAGAAGCTGTATTTGCCCCTGACCACTTTCCAATCTTGCATGTGGCAGTATCAATGCATAATCATTACCAAGTTGTTCACATTGCTCAATTAAGCCCATCATAAAGCTTAATTTTTCCTCATGACTTTGCGCAGGAATTTTTTGATAATCAATTTCTAAATGTTGATGATTGGCTTGAGCCTCAAACATTTTGATAAAAAATCCCTGTCCTCGAGCAACTTGCTTCCATGCCACATTTTGATAAGAATCACCTTGTTGAAAGGCTCTAAGTTCCTTAAATTCATCTAGACTATCATTGGCATTGGTTGGTTGGTTTTTATGTTCTTTTTGCCAGTCATAAGCTTTAGGTGCAATCCAAACTTTATGTTTTGGATATAAATAAGTCCACGCTCGTACCAAACCTAAAGGATAGGTCGAATAAATTTTCATCGCACCAAATTCATATAAACCACGCTGCTTTGGAAAAAAAGCAAGTTCTACGGTGTGCTGTTGTTGATCTAAGTAAATGAGTTGCTCTTGTTGCAGCCATTGGATACGTAAATATCGGGTCATTATGGATGGCTGATTCAACCGAAGTTTTAAAATTAAAGGCTGATCGACTTGCCCAACCTCAGCTGCAATCAGATCAATTTGCAGAACATGCAATTGCTTGAATGTGAGATAAAAACTAATACATAAAATGGCGCTAATTAAAAAGCAGAAACCTAAAATCAAGTTATTTGCGTAGTTAATCCCTGCAATAAAGGTAATCAAAATCAGAACGAGATATAAAAAACCTTGCTTATAAATAAAAACCAAAACATCTTTCTGTAACAGGGTTTTAGTCCCATCAACTTGAAAGCGTTTCGCAATCCACTGCTGAATCCTTTGCATAAGCCAATCTCAACTATAAGACATCAACTGATTGCAAAATTTGTTTTACCTCTATTTCACCTAAACTTAAACGATGAGCAACCACGGCAACAAAAACGGTTTGCACATCATCAGTGGTTACAAAGCTACGACCTTCAACCAATGCATAAGCTTGTGCAGCAGCTTTTAATGCCAATACACCACGTGTTGATAAGCCATGACGTTGTTTACGTGTTTCAGCAGCCAAATCTAAAATATAATTGAGTACAGCATCGCTTAAAAAAACCTGTTTTGCCGATTCACGTAATTGCAAAATATCAACTTGCGTAAATACTGCTTCTAATTGATGAATTAAAACCTGACGTGAGCTTTGCTGTAACAGTAGTTTTTCAGCTTGACGAGATGGATAGCCAAGCGACAAACGCATCAAAAAACGGTCAAGTTGCGACTCAGGCAAAGCATAAGTTCCACTTTGAAATAGTGGATTTTGCGTTGCCAACACCCAAAATGGTTGTGGTAATTCATAATGAGTTCCATCAACAGTGACTGCACCTTCTTCCATCGCTTCGAGTAATGCACTCTGTGTTTTTGGACTACAACGATTGATCTCATCTGCCAATAAAATCTGAGTAAAAATAGGCCCTTTCTTGAACTCAAATAAATGTTCTTTTTGATTAAAAATATTGATCCCAATCACATCACTCGCCAACATGTCATTGGTAAATTGAATCCGCTGAAAATGCAGCCCTGCTAGACGAGCTAAGGCACTCGCTAGAGTTGTTTTACCTAATCCTGGTAAATCTTCAAACAATACATGCCCACCTGCCAATAAACAGGTCAGCGCTAATTTGGTTTGTTGTGGTTTATCTAAAATAAGTTGATTCACTTCAATCAAAAAACGTTCGATTTTCTGACTAAAATTTTTAATATTTTGCTCTACTTCTTGATTTTTTTGTTGTTTTTCTTGAATAGAAGCTTTTTCCATGCCCCACATAACGCAATCCCCAAACTAAAACAGTGCATGATTCAACATACACTGTTTTAGTTTTTTTTCAAAGAAATCAAATAATTTCTAGCAAGGACATTTCTTCATATTACCACCTGACGATGGGTAACGTGCATCAACACAATAACGATAAAAAGTCTTGGCATCCATTGGGGTTAAATCTGGATGATGCGCTTGCATATGCTTTACATAGTTTTCATAATCAGGCACACCCACCATCAAACGAAAACTTTTTTGCAAGTTTTGCCATAACACTGCAATACGAGACCAATTTTTAGGTGAAAAGATCAAATGCTTTTGTGACATGATGGTGAATTTAATAATCTTCACAATCACAGCACTGCCTTGCCGAGCAATTTTAAAATCCATCATGATTCTCCCCTCACTGTTTCTGCTGTCATTGCAGTTTCCGTGAATACTGCAGGCGCTTCATTTACAGTTGGCACAGGACTTTTTAAAGCACGGCGAATAATTCCAATCGATGCAATAATCATAACAATTGCAACAATCATGAAAAATCCGCATAACACCGCATTGATCTGATTCGACATCACAATGGTCTGCATTTCAGCAACTGACTTCGCAGGTGCAAGAACATCACCACGGGCAATTGCATCAGAGAAACGATTCGCTTGAGCAAGAAAACCAATCTTCGGATTTTCATGGAAAATCTTTTGCCATCCTGCTGTCATAGAAGTAATAAATAAGAAAATCGTTGGAATAATCGTCACCCAAACATACTTTTCTTTCTTCATCTTGAATAAAATAACCGTACCCAAGATCAATGCCATTGAAGCAAGAATTTGATTTCCAATTCCGAATAATGGCCACAAAGAGTTAATACCACCGAGAGGATCAACCACGCCTTGATACACAAAGAAGCCCCAACCTGCAACTGCTACAGACGTCCCAACCAAATTTCCAAAGAATGAACCTGATTGCTTTACTGCAGGCACAACAATCCCGACTGTATCCTGTACCATGAAGCGGCAAGCACGTGTTCCCGCATCCACTGCGGTCAAAATAAATAGTGCTTCAAATAGAATGGCGAAATGATACCAAAATGCCATCATTGCACGACTATTGAAAATTTCCGAAATGATATGAGCCATACCAATCGCAAAAGTTGGCGCTCCACCAGTTCGAGAAAGGATTGAGCTTTCACCGACTTCCTGCGCTAATACTGTCAACATTTCTGGATGAACTACAAAACCAAGATTACGAATGGCTTCAGCAGCAGTATCAACATTTGTACCTAAAACAGCAGCAGGCGCATTAATCGCAAAATAAATCCCCGGATCAAGTACAGTCGCACAAATCATTGCCATGATACCGACAAATGATTCCATCAGCATACCACCATAACCGATCATACGAATGTTGACTTCATTATCAACCAACTTTGGCGTTGTCCCTGAGGATACTAAGGCATGGAAACCAGAAATTGCCCCACAAGCAATGGTAATAAAAAGAAATGGAAATAAGCTACCCGCAAATACTGGACCTGTACCATCGACAAAATGAGTCACCGCAGGCATTTTTAGTTCAGGCATTGCAAAGATAATTCCAATCGCCAGACCTGCAATTACACCAATTTTAAGGAAGGTTGATAGATAGTCTCGAGGCGCTAACAATAACCACACAGGCAATACTGACGCAATAAAGCCATAAATGATAAGTGCCCAAGTTAGCTGAGTTCCAGTTAAGGTGAACAATTGCCCCCAGTAAGGGTCTTTTGCTACATCACCACCAAAGACAATCGCTGCCATCATTAGCACAAAACCAATGATCGAAACCTCAGCAATTTTCCCTGGGCGTAGATAACGCATATATATGCCCATGAATAATGCAATTGGGATGGTTGCTGCGATACTAAACACCCCCCACGGACTATGCGCCAAAGCTTTTACGACAACCAATGCAAGTACCGCAAGAATAATAATCATGACACCGAGCGTACCCAACATCACAATAACACCTGCGAAAGTACCTAACTCCTGCTTTGCCATTTCACCCAAAGAGCGACCATCACGCCGAGTTGAAATAAATAGCACCAGAAAATCTTGTACCGCGCCTGCAATCACCACACCGACCAAAAGCCAGATGGTGCCCGGCAAGTAACCCATTTGCGCTGCGAGAATTGGACCAACCAAAGGCCCTGCACCTGCAATAGCAGCAAAGTGATGTCCAAATAAAACGTATTTATTAGTGGGCACATAATCCAGACCATCATTCAAACGATGTGCTGGTGTTAAGCGTTTAGGATTTAATTCAAAGACTTTTGTTGCAATAAATAAACTGTAGAACCGATATGCAATGCTATAAACACAAACCGCGGCAAGAACGAGCCAAACTGCATTGACATGCTCTCCACGACTTACCGCCAAAATTCCAAATGAAATTGCACCAATGATGGCAACTAAACTCCACAGAATTTTTGAGGATAGCGTCGACTTTGCTTGTACTGTCTCCATTCAGAACCTCTCAAATACATAAGCTGTAGTTTTGGATTTCCCTGTCTATATTTTCTTTAGAAGAAATATCTTTGTAAGTCTATCTGTTATTAAAAATGATTTATCTAATACTTTGGCATAAAAAAAGGGATGATTGTTTAATCATCCCTTCGATAATCGTATAGCTTACGTAGCATTGCTACTCATTTACGATTATGCGCGCTCTAGGTAATCACCTGTACGCGTATCAACACGAACACTTTCTTCTTGCTGAACGAATAATGGAACACGTACTACTGCACCTGTTTCAAGTTTCGCTGGCTTACCGCCACCGCCAGAAGTATCACCACGTACACCTGGATCAGTTTCAACGATTTTCAACACCACAAAGTTTGGTGGACTAACGTTTAAAGGTACACCATTGAACAACATGATCGTACATTTTTCATTAGAATCATCTTTTAACCATTTCGCAGCATCGCCCATTGCAGTTTTGTCCGCAGCGATTTGCTCGAAAGATACTGGATCCATGAAATTCCACATTTCACCATCGTTGTAAAGGTAATCCATTTCAACTTCAACAATATCAGCCGCTTCTAAAGAGTCACCTGATTTGAAAGTTTTTTCTAATACTTTACCTGAGCGAAGGTTACGTAATTTCACACGGTTAAATGCTTGACCTTTACCTGGTTTTACATATTCATTTTCCATGATTGAACATGGGTTGCCATCAAGCATAACCTTAAGGCCTGCTTTAAAATCATTTGTAGAATAATAGGCCATGAAAGGCTCACTCCAAACTTAAAACTCAAATCTATTAGTGTTAGACTACGCGCACAGCTTAGGCTAACACTATTTTAACGTATTGCATGATAAACTATTTACATCAAGAGCAAAACTGGCAATCACAACTCAGTGATCTAATTACTGATCCTTTAGAGTTGTTAAATCTGCTGGAATTATCGACTGAGCAATTATTATCAGGGGCAATCCTTGCCTCTGAACAGTTTAAATTACGTGTGCCGCGTGCATTCGTCGGAAAAATGCGCATTGGTGATCCCTTTGATCCCCTTCTTTTACAAGTACTACCGCATCATCTTGAACTTGAAGAACACCTTGAATTTGTTACTGACCCTTTAGGTGAAGAAGCAGCCAATCAAATGGCTGGTGTCTTACACAAATACCAGTCTCGCTTTTTACTGACCTTAACAGGCGCATGTGCAATTCACTGCCGTTATTGTTTCCGTCGCCATTTCCCTTATCAAGAAAATTTACCTAAAAATGATGATTGGCTAAATATAAAACAATATATTGAGGACAACCCTGCCATCAATGAAATCATTCTCAGTGGGGGCGATCCTTTAACTTTATCTAATCGAAAAATAGCACTTTGGTTAGAGCGATTAGAATCTTTACCTCAACTCAAAATATTGAGAATTCATTCACGCGTTCCCGTTGTTATTCCAAATCGTATCGATGATGAGTTTATTTCTATTTTAAAAAACAGTAGGCTACGCATTATAGTAGTGATACACTCAAATCATGCTTCAGAACTTGATGATTTCACGTGTTCAAAGCTTTTACAGTTATCATTACATCATATTACTGTGTTAAATCAGGCAGTTTTACTTAAAGGTGTGAATGACTCTGCAACAGCTTTAACTGATCTAAGTTATCGACTATTTGAAGCGAGGGTTATGCCCTATTACTTACATCTATTGGATAAAGTAAAAGGTGCTCAACATTTTGACTTAAGATCTTCAGAGATAGATCATATATACAGTGATGTATTAGCGAGTTTACCTGGATATTTAGTTCCAAAACTCGTCAGGGAAATTGCGGGCGAAAAAAATAAAACACCGCTTTTTGGGGTTCAAACGTTCTGAGATTGATTACAATGATGAATAATGCATTTTCGGATATTTTTCAAATTCCTACTGTTTTAAGACGGGATAAACTCAGTTTTTGTGATGCAAACGCAAAAAGTTTAACAGAATGGATTTCAACCCTCTCAATCATGCAGTTGGGTGACACTTCAAAAGCATTGTTTGCAGCCTTATTAGAGCTTTGTGAATTAGATTGTTCAGAAACATTACGTTTTGATCTCATCCAGACCTTACACCCAACGATTGAAAATATCTTAGGCAGCTTAGAAAAAAACTTTTTTAATCAGGGTGTAATCAGTTCAGATCGTAATGAGCACATTATTGAACTGGCGATGCTGTTACGCTGCTATTTTGCAGCTATTTATATCAATATTGTTCGCCGCAGTAGCGAACAATTGGAAAATCAAAAATTTTCTATTTTTGCACTGAACCAAAAGAAAAATTTAAATACTGCTAGAACACTTGCAACATTCCAAGCATTACAACAGCTCACACAGCTCCTTTATCAACAACACATGTTATATAGTGAACCTGTTGCAGGACAGTGGCTCATTGCACATCAATTGTACGATGCAGCAGTGACACATAAGTATCATCATGTGACTATTGAACAGGCGCAAACTAAGCCAAATAGCCTGAATAATATTGCTCAGGCCTATGCTCAATTAATTTTGATGGATATTTTTAATACTAATCAAATTCGTCAAACAGAAATTCAAGCCCTGTTTCAATGCAGTTTTGACTGGGCCAAAATGCTACAGCTCTTATCTAAAGAGACTGATTTAACAAAATACGTTGTTGATACAACTAAAGATCATCCCCCAATATATAACAAAAAACAAAGTTCAGGATTTAATCCTAATATCTTTATTAGTACAAACGGTTTACTTGATCATGTGACAGCAACATTACATAAAAATGCTGAATATATTTCTAAGAATGAAAAAATTTACCTCACGCCCGCTCTAAAATTCCACGTTCAGACGATTTTAGGATCTACGGCGGAACGTCGCCATGAACGCTATGAATATTCAGCTCAACTACATATTTGTTTTGGACTCTTAACTGCCCATTTCTATTTATCCAAAGCAAAAAACTTTGGTGAAACATTACTCTTAGAACACGGGTATGGACTACAAAGTGAATCAAAATTTCTATCGACTTGGGATAAAAAAGACTCTTCTGGCAATCAAGAATCTTCAATCCAGCGTTTAAGCCGAGAAAATAAAGCCATTTATCAAGCAGATATTTTAGATATTAGTGTCAATGGTTATCGGATTAAATGGTCAGCCGAAGCGCCAAAAAATCTAAGAACAGGTGAATATATTCTTGTAAAAGAAACCTCTCATGGACATTGGCGTGGCGGTGTAATTCGTTGGTTAAAGCAATCAAGTGAAAAAAGTTTAGAATTAGGCTTAGAGGTTTTAGCACAAGAAATTTTCCCTTGTGCAGTTCGTGTACAAGCAGATCGTCATATTAGTAATTATCACCCTGCGCTTATTTTAAAAAATCAAAATTTAGATGAAACTAAAACAACAATAATTTTGCCAGGCTCGCAAATTTTTCGCGAACAGCAAGCTGTTCATTTGAGATTAGGGAAAGAGGAAGTAAAAGTGTATCTGTTAACCGCACAACTAATTACCCAAAGTTTTGTTCAATTCGACTTTGAACTACTTAATGAAGAAGAACAACCCGTTCTTAATAAATTTATTGCGCAAAAAAATATGGATACAAATGACCAAGATTTATGGGAAGCATTGAAGTGAGAAATTCTTTACTCTCTAAAAAGTTGAAACGAACTGAAACGCGCTTACTCATTATTGATGATAACCAATTAAGGTATAATCAAGTTTTAGAGCTCTTTGCGCAGCAAGAACACCAAGTACAGGCTATTTTACTTGATGACTTAAAAACTTTTGAAAAACAATTGAATTTGCCTTGGGATATTGTAATTTTTGGGCGTGCTTACGATCTAAAAATTGAACAAACGCTTTCTCTTATTCATGCATCAGCACAACCAAGTTTACCCATCCTACTACTTGAGCCAGATGACTATAATTCAGCGCTATATCAAAATTACATTCATAAAGGTATTTATGATGTTGTGAACTTAAAGGCACCAGAAGAATTTTATATCAGTATTATTAGATCACTTTCATTCAGTCGTTTAGTACAAGCAGAACACCGTTTACTTACCGAATTAGAGGCAGCTCAAACACAAGCCCAATCACTTGTTGCTGAAACACATAAAGCAGTTGCAATTCTACAAGAAGGTATTCATATCAAAGCAAATGCTGAATATGCGCACCTATTTGGTTTCGATAGCGAAGACGACGTCATTGGCTTACCAATACTTGATATTTTACAACCTGAAGATTTAGGTCAGTTTAAATTACGCTTTAAAAGAATTTCCCAAGGCTTATTCGAACAAGCACGCTTTGAAATTCGCACCCAAAATCCAATGGTGAAGAATAATTCTTTACATGTTGAGTTCTTAGCCTCTGGTAATGATGATGAAATACAACTCAATATAGAATGTGAATCATTAAATGCGATTGCAACACCAAGTACTGCTTCAACGACAACATCATCTGAAAAAGCACCGAATATAAATACTGCTCTACAGCACATTAATCGCCATTTAACCAATCACCCAGCAAACTCAAATGCTCTGATTTTATTTAGTTTAAATAATTGTCCAAATGAAGTTTTTCAAACAGACTGGCGCGGAACTAAAGCTTATTTTTCAAATATTGCAAATTTCATTAAAGAACAAGTCAATGTTCCAATTTATCAAATAGAAACGGCTTTGTATGTTGGGCTTATTCAAGCTGAATCAAAAACAGTTTTAAACTCTTTGCTTATTGGTTTGAATAGTTTACAAAAACCTCAATTATTGGTCACTGAAAACCATACTTTCCCATTACATTTAAAACTGGGTTATCAAGAACTAGACCAACAAATATTAGATGATGCTAATTTTGAGAAAATCATTTCCCAAGCATTTACGCATGCGCTACCACTATTGAAAAATGCAGCGATTGACAGTGATATTAGCCTGACAACTGATAAAATTTCAATATCGATGGAACTCAATCTTTTACAAGAGCTCAGAAATAAATTAGATAAGGGTGATATACATCTAAAATATCAGCAGCTTTATGATAAACAAGATCAATTCACTCATACTTATGAAGTATCTGGCGGTATTATTCATAATAATCAATGGTTAGACTTGATGGATCTTAGTGATCTAAAAGATGATCATGAATTATCAGCTCAGTTAGACCGTTGGGTATTAGTAGAAGCCTGTAAGCAATTGCATAACTTCATTACCCAATATCCAAAAGCTAAATTAATTATTAATCTGAACCATCATATTTTATTGAATGACAGAAAATTATCTGAATTGGTTGCTAAATTATTAACAATTATTGGAAGCAAACAAGCTCATCCTTTAATTCTGCAATTCTCAGAGCAAGCTCTTCAGCAAAATTTATCACAGGCTCAACCTCTGATTGCATCACTTCGTCAACACGGTGCTGAGATCTCTATTCGTAACTTTGGTGATTCTCTTTATAGTGACTCAATTCTTCAACAGATCGACACGCAGTATTTAAGCTTCCATCGCAAATTGGCGAAAATGCTAGGATCTGAAAAAGAAATGGCAATTCTACAAGAGAAAATTCTTCATTTTATTGCTCACAAGCAAGTTGAGATTGTACTCACCGAACTTAATGATATGAGTTTGTTTGCGAATGCATGGAATGTCGAGGCCCGCTTCTTACAAGGTAACTACTTCCAAAAGAAACTTGATCGTTTAACTGACGTACAAGACCAATAAGGTCTTGTACGCAATAGATTGCAAAATACCTTAATAAAACTGAAGCATAAAAAAACGGGCATATTGCCCGTTTTTTGTTTTCTCGATATTAACGTTTGATAGAACGTGACATACCAGAGAAACGTTGTTTGAACTTGTCGATACGACCACCAGTATCTACATTCTTTTGTTTACCAGTATAGAATGGGTGGCAAGCTGAACATACGTCAAGATAAAGAGTTTCTTTACCAAGTGCAGAACGAGTTTCGATTACGTTACCGCATGAGCAAGTAGCAACTAATTTTTCGTATTTAGGGTGAATATCGGCGCGCATGGTCGATGCTCCTATTTAGTAAGAAAGGCTTAAGCTGTTATCGCAATTGATCACTCTCAAGATGAGGAAAGCAGAGTGTTAACACTCGCAGATCAATACCACAACAGACCATTTCTTTTGACTCACCGAGACCCCTTAGGTCAGAGCAAAGCCAACAAGTGGAGAGCATTATACACATTTTTAGTGGGTTTAAAATATATAACTACCAAACAAAACGTGTATACAACTCCTCATGCACACATTAACTCTCACAGCATTCAAAAACTTTAGTTAATAAGTGGTCCATCCACCATCAGTGGCCCATGTCGCTCCTGTAATATTTGAAGCTTCGTCTGAAAGCAAAAATAATATAACACTAGCTTGTTCTGCTGGTGTAGACATTCTATGTTTGGAGTCGGCAAACATAAGGAGACTTTGTGTCTTTAACATAGCAGTATTTGGCATTTTTGCTAACTCAGGATTTTTTGCCCGTTCTTTTTGTAAAGTAGCTACTTTTTTAAAGGCTGCATCTGTCATTGCAGTTTCTGTAGCGGCCATATTTACTGAATTTACTCTGATTCCATAGGGTGCATAATCAATTGCAGCATTTTTAGTGAGACCCGTAACCGCATGCTTACTTGCAACATATGCAGGATTACCAGCCAACCCCGTCAAGCCAGCAATCGAACCAATATTTACAATTGCTCCACCTTTATTTTGTTTCACCATTTGCTTTAATTCAGAACGTAACGAACAAAACATTCCCGTTGCATTCACTGCTAAAGTCTGGTTCCAATATTCATCCGTAGCTTCATGTATAGGAGCAAATAATTCTTTTTTTTGTTTTTCAACATTTACCTCAGCATCTGGTGGTACAGCATCCATAACCCCTGCTGCATTTAACACACCGTCTATTTGCCCGTATTTCTTAATTGTTTCTTCAACCATCATATTACATGCTGGTGTTTTACTTACATCAGCTTGTACAAAAATAGCACTACCGCCCATTTTCTTAATTTCAGCAACAGTCTCTTGCCCTTCCTTAGCCAATACATCTGCAATTACAATATTCGCCCCCTCTTTCGATGCACGAATTGCAGATGCCTTTCCAATCCCCCTCGCACCGCCAGTAATTAACAAAGTTTTTCCTTTAAAACGATCTTTTGTAAAGTATTGATCTGAAATAGGTTGCACATCAATCGCATAAACATTAGTGACAAGGGCTGAGTATAACAATACTGAGCTAAATGCAAATCCTGCTTTTACTTTTTTCTTAAACATGGAAATTTCCTCAATAATGATACTAAATTGATTAAAATGCGTATCGAACAAAAAGCATAGAGCTCCACCAATCTTTGACTCCATCACCTAATACATTTTTTACCGCATCGCCAGGTTGGGTATAGGCCAATTGACTGTGAATATACAAATTTCTTGAATAATAATATTTTGCAGAAATATTAAACTCTCTACCATAATCCTTTGAATCGATGAATGACAAAGCTGGGTTACCCCCTAAGTTTAATTTTGAATCTGCTCTAAATAACCAAAACTGTGGCACGATTTCTACTTTTGGATTAGGCTTGAAGCGTGCCTGTAAACGATGTGTAATTAAGTTTGAGTTCTGAACAATCTTAAAATGATTTACACCTTGAACCCATTGTTCACCATTCCCCCCTGAAAATAATGGATCCCATCTTTCATATTGTTGTGTATTTGGATCATCCCCTGAAAAACTTGCATAGCGATAACCTAATGAAGGAGACATCGTTAAATCTGACCATTGATAAGCCAGCTCATAACTAGATGCCTGTGCACGCATATTGAAATCTTCATGAGACTGTTGTGCATATTCTGTTGCAAAAAACCAAGAAGGCTTGCCATTTATTAAAGGTTGCCATCTAAAGCGCCCATCTATTACACGTAAACCATCACGAGTTCGAGTTGAACCATCTGGCAAATAATATATAGAACTTGAATGGGGAACCTTTAAATAACTCACCCCAACATCTATACCATTAAAAAAATTGGTTTGAATATTGACACCTTGAATCTTTGTTTTGGAATCAATCACAGGTAATTCATCGGGGTCTACATAAAATAATTCAAATTTTGTTTTGTTATATTGAAGCTGAGACTGAAAAACTAGATCACCAGCCCAACGAGCATTTGATTGTAACGCGGCTCGATCAGAACCATTAGATGCAGTATTAATAATTAGTAAACCATCACCCAAACTGAATTTTTGACGACCTATGGAAGTATTGGAAACGATTCTATTTCCAGACATCGTCGTTTTTCCTGTTACAACGCCAACATATGCATCTTCAACCGCAAAATGATTTCGAGTTTTGTCAGTAAACAATTCTTGCCCTGTAGACAGAGTACCTATTCCACTTAATCCTGCATAACTAAAAGTATTTATACCTAAAGGATACATTCCATATAAGCCAGTATGAACAAAAGCTTCTAGCCAATCATCATAACCTCCGCCTGCTGGACTTCCATTAACCAATGGATTTCCGTTGAGCATTTTTTCAGGCTGAGCATACCAAGCATTATTATTGCCATAATACATACTTAATAACTCTAATTTGGCTTTAAGATATTTACCATTATTATCATAGAGCAAAGGTAATGTTTTCTTGTTTCTATCAATCAAATAACCTTTTTCTGTGACCGATTGCTTATCATTTAATGTTATTTCTAAGGTGAGATTTAAGCCGCCACCCATGCTAGTCTCAGCATCATACGATAGATTGTCTAATCGAAGACTATTTCTAACTCTAGCCGTTATAAAATCTAACTTTTCCTCTGAGATACTTTCACCAGGAAAAATTGCGATGTTTTTCCGAACTTGGTCAATAATTCTTTGATTTAAGGATTGATCTTCAGTCGGATTAATGAGATGAATTTGTATTGTATCAATCCTGACACTACCCCGTTCATCGTACGGAAATGATTTGGAAAAAGTCATAGGTGATATTAATAAGCATGCCATACTAATACATAAAATCGGGCACGCTAATTTTAAATTTTTCTTCATCATATTAATCTTAGTAGTTGTAAGTTTTAATCTGATTAGATTTTTCTAATCAATTTTATCTATAAATATTACATAGCTACTAATAAACATCAAATTGAATGTTGGCTAAATGTCGCAGACACCCGATTACATTCACATAAATTAATAGCTTGAGTAAAAAATTATTGTTATTTATCTTTCTTAGACCAACGATTCGCAATTACACCACAGACCATTAATTGGATTTGATGAAAAATCATAATTGGCAATACAATCATACCTAAAGGCTGACCAATAAACAGAATTTGCGCCATTGGCACGCCACTCGCTAGCGTTTTTTTAGAGCTACAAAAGAAAATCGTAACTTGATCTGCCTGATTAAAACCCAACCATTTTGGTAAATACAAAGCAAGCAACATTACAATAGTAAGCAAAACTGAGCATGTAAGTACTAAATACAGCAAAGCTAATCCACTAATTTGATGCCATAGGCCTGCAACTACAGCACTGCTAAAGGCACCGTAAACTACCATTAAGATTGATCCTTGATCGAAAGCTTTCACTAAGCTTGGTAATTTGATCATATAAGGAAAAACATAAGGGCGAAGTAACTGACCTAGGACAAAGGGAACCAATAGTAACAAGGTAATTTGAACAATCGATTGCGTAGGATCAAAGCCATGTTGGCTTTGGCCTAAGATAAAATAACTCACTAAGACTGGCGTAATAAACATCCCAATGATATTAGAGAAAGATGCACTACAAATCGCTCCTGCAACATTCCCTTTTGCAATCGAGGTAAATGCAATTGAAGATTGTACCGTTGAGGGTAAGAAGCACATAAATAAGAAGCCCCAGTACAATTGCTGCCCAAGAAGTGGCTCCAAAACAGGTTTAGCTAAAAGCCCAATTGCAGGAAAAATCACAAAAGTAAAAGCAAAAACTAAAGCATGCATTTTCCAATGCAGCATACCTTCAAGCACAGCTTCACGTGATAATTTTGCACCATGCAAAAAGAAAAGTATGGCGATAGCAACCGTTGTCAGCATATTAAAATAATGCGCCATCTGTCCTGCAACAGGCAAGAGCGTCGCCAGTATCACCATAGCAATTAATAATATTGTGAAACGATCTAGCGCCAAGAGCTTTAACATAACTTTTTCCCAATCTGTTCACTAATAATACAGCCCAACATGAGGTTATTGACCATTCGATCAAAACATCATTCTGAGCTGTATAAATAAAGCTAGGGCTTTAAATTAGAAATTGTAGATCAAGATACGAAATTAATTATTACGTGCATCTTGATCCTGTTGAATCAATTCAACCTTATAGCCATCTGGATCTTCAACAAAAGCGATCACCGTGACACCACCTTTCATAGGACCTGCTTCACGTACTACTTTTCCACCACGTGCTTTGATTTCTTCACATGCTTTATATGCATCATCTACGCCAATGGCGATATGACCATAGGCATTGCCTAAATCATAGCCAGCTGTATCCCAGTTATGAGTCAGCTCAAGCACAGTGTTGTTTTCTTCATCACCATAGCCCACAAAAGCCAAGGTAAAACGCCCCTCTTCATAATCACGTTGGCGTAGTAATTTCATACCAAGTACCTCAGTGTAGAACTTTAAAGATTGTTCTAAATTACCTACTCGTAACATCGTATGTAACATGCGCATAGTTATTCACCTGTCTGTTGAGTTGTTTGGTTTTCATGGTCACGCAATAGTTTCGCGACCCAAACCACAAGAATCAAAATTGGAATCCCAATCAAAGTCGTCATTAAAAAGAAATTTGGGTAACCAATATTACTCACAATCGTTCCTGAATACCCCCCCAACAATTTGGGTGTGAGCGTCATTAAAGAACTGAAAATCGCATATTGAACCGCAGTAAATGACACACTGGTTAAGCTCGATAAAAAGGCAATAAAAGCCGCACCTGCCAAACCTGAAGCTAAATTATCTACAATAATGGCAAAATAGAGCCACAATGAGCTATAGCCTTTAATCACTTTGCCAGAGAGTTCTATTGTGCCTGACTGACTTGGATCGACCACAGCAATTGGCTGAATATCGACATCGAGTGCGGTTTCAACATGTGATGCAGTATTAATACGATATGATCTTGTTGCAAATAACTGGCTTGCACTATTATTTTTGAAATTAACAAAAGCTTTAATGGTTTTAGTGGAAGATGCTTGTAATAGCTTTCCATCTACAGCACCAGTAAATATTCCTTTATCATCCACTTTCGCAGTAAACTCTTGACCATCTAATTGAAGAACAACAGGCTTCTCCTCATTTAAGTCTTCAGCTTTAATCCCTGCCAGTTGCCCTTTAACCACCAAACTTTGTTTTAACTCTTTTGGTGTTAAATGGTCATCACTACTGATAGGTAATAGTTGAATCTGAGCGTGCTGAGCATTTACTAAATATGGTATTGCAAGAGTTACATTGGTATCGCTCTGATTTTGGTACTGAGTACTTACCTGTACCGAATTTGCTTTTGCTAAGACGTCATTCGGCACTTGTAATTTCCAATATCCAACATCATCAGTTTGCACTTGATAATGTTTATTTCCGACCTGAACCTCAAGTGGAGCAAGTGGTTTTCCTGATTTGACCAAGCCGATAAAGATTAAATTGGTTGAACTGGCCAACACTGCACCCACGAACATGAGTTTCATAATATTCATGCGCTGCGCTAATAAACCACCGAGAAAGCCACCAACTAAACTAAAGATCACACCATAGATTTTCACAGCCTCAGCAATTTGTTCTTTAGTGAAATTTAGATCTTGATAGAACACATTGGAAATCACTCCTGCAATAATGTCTGAGATGCGGAAAAAACCAATCAGCAGCAAAAGAACTAAGGCAAGTTTAATACCATAACGTTTGAAGAAATCTAAAATTGGGGCAACCCAAGTTTCTTTAGCCATTTGTTGATTCACGACGCCAGTTTTAACCAAACCAAAACCAACGAATAAAGCTGTGGCTGTAGCAGTTAAAAAACGCAGGGCTTCTAAACCAAATAAAGCTGCAGTGTCTTTAATATTTGCTGCTTTAGCGATAGTATCTGTCAAATTGCCAGAGTAAATATAACTGACCACAAAAGTTGTAACAGCAATAAAGAATACAAAGACTAAGCGATAGTAATCTGTAGTTTTATAATGTTTATCAACACGATTTACTTGTGGTTCACGAATACATAAAGTGGTAATAATACCAACCACCATGACTGCTGCCATGGTTAGATAAGTATATTTCCATGCTTCATAGATATAATTGCCTTTAGCTGTACCTAAATAAGCAGCAAGAAATAAAGCGCCTGCACCCGCAACGATCATCCCAATACGATAACCTGCGTTGTAAGTTGAAGCTAAAACCGTTTGCATCTCCCTTTCAGCAAGCTCGATACGATAAGCATCAATCACAATATCTTGGGTCGCTGCGGAGAATCCCAGCAAGACTGCACCAACTGCCATTTGAATTAAATAGCCTTGTCCAAGTGCTGGGTCGGAAAATGCCATAATACAAATTGCACATATAATCAAAGACTGTGCAATCAACAACCAAGCACGGCGGCGACCTAAACTTTTCGTTAAAAATGGAACGGGCAATTCATCAATCAACGGTGCCCAAACGAATTTAAAAGAGTAGCCCAATGCAGCCCAACTAAAAAATGTCACAGCACTTTTATCAATTCCTGCCTCACCTAGCCATAAAGACAAGCTAGAAAAAATCAATAAAATGGGAATCCCTGCCGAGAAACCAAGAAATAGCATAATCAGTGCACGGCGATCTAAAAAAGCTTTAAATGCGGATGCCCACCCAGTGGCTTGAGTTGTCATTGGTTATTATTTTCCATGAACATGCGTGAATGTGCCTATTCAATCGTTTCTTGCTCTTGCTTGCAAGTTGCTTTATGCAACCATTGTTTTGTTTTGTCGATAAAAAACACAAGTTCGCTTGATCTTTAGACCTAAAACTGTATACCTTTAATTACTTAACTTTCGTTTCTTTGTTGGATAGCAATAGTGACCCAAAAACTTGATCAAATGACTGCAACAACTTTATCTTCAACACCAAGAAACACGACTACAGCGAAAATCAATTCTTTACCAAGCGCCTTTGAGCAGACGGATATTCAAACGACACTTAAGAAAACAGCACTAAACCCTGAACAACTCACGCATCTTCTAAATTTAGCTGAGATTCCGAGTTCAACGAAACGTATCAAACCCCTTAATAACTTTCTTGGGCAAGATCGTGCACGTGCTTCAGTAGAAGCTGGTATTTCCTTGCCATACTCTGGCTATAATATTTTTGCAGTAGGCACAGCGGGTCTTGGCAAACGCACCATGATTAAACGCTTGCTTCAGCAACACGCTAAAAGCATGCCTACGCCAAACGATTGGGTTTATGTCAATAACTTCAAAAATCCAAGACAACCGATTGCACTACGCTTTCCTGCAGGACAAGGTATAAAATTTCAAAATGCTTTACAGCAAACATGGCAAATCATACTAAAACAATTGGAACGTCGTTTTAGTGCTGAAAGCTATCACAATCGCATTGAACGCATTCGTCAAGATACAGGTGACGTCCAACAGCAAGCGTTGATAGAACTCACAAAAGAGGGACAAGAACTCGATTTAAAATTGATTTCTCGTGATGACAAACACGTGTTTATTCCAATGCAGCTCATAGAAAATGAATATCAAGAATTAACAAAAAATGATCTTGATGCTCTAAGCAGCAAAGACCGTGCTGAAATCACATCCAACATGCGTTATATGGAGAAAAAACTAGAGCGTTTAGGGTTACATCTTGGTGATTTAGAAGATGATGCTCGTGATCAAGTATCAATTTTAAACCGTGAAATTGCCACTCAAGTGGTTACACCACGTATGGAGTTGATTTTAAATAAAAACAAAGAAGTAAAAGGTCTCGATGTATATCTAAAACATTATGCTGAGGACATTATTGATAATGTCGAGCTAATTTTAGAGCAAGAAGAAGATGACTTTACACCTGCTTTATTCAACCGTGTTCCTTCACGCTATCAAGCCAATGTGATCGTTGCCAATAAACCCAATAGCGGCGCACCTGTTATTTTCGAAGATTTTCCAACACACTACAATTTATTGGGTCATGTTGAACAACTTACACATAATGGTACGATTACCACCGATTTCACCTTAATTCGCCCAGGTTCATTACATCAAGCCAACGGTGGCTTCCTAATGCTTGAAGCAGAGCAGTTGCTTGAACAACCTTATGCATGGCAAGGTTTAAAACGTGCATTGAAGTCAGGTCAGCTCAAACTTTCATCTTTGGAACACATGCTAACATTAACAGGCAGCATTTCGATTGAACCCGCTTCTGTTCCTTTAGATATCAAAGTCGTTTTACTGGCAGAACCTGAAATTTACTATGAAATTTTAGAAGTTGAACCTGAGCTAGGCAGTGTCTTTAAAATTCGCGCTGATTTTACCGATACCTTGCAACGCAATAACAGCAATGAACAAGCCTATATGCAACTGATTGCAGACTATGTTCAAGCAGATAAATTACTTCCATTTGATCGTTCCGCACTTGCAGCTTTACTCACTGATTCTAGCCGTCAGGCGGAAGATCAAAGTTCACTCTCACTACATGCCTCTACACTCGGTGATTTAATTCGTGAAGCACATCATCATGCCTTTAAAGCCGATGATAAAATCGTCACTGATCAGCATGTCAACCAAGCACTACATCATCGCCAATATCGCTTAGGCTATTTAAGAGAGCTTTATTGGCAAGATCTCTCACGTGGTACGCAGCTCATTGAAACTACAGGACATCGCCTAGGTCAAATCAATGCCTTGTCTGTAATTCACTATGCAGATGTTGAGTTCGGTTTACCCTCTCGTCTCACCGCATCCGTTTATCAAGGTGGTGGTGATATTTTAGATATTGAACGCAGTGTCGAGTTAGGCGGTTCGCTTCATGCCAAAGGCGTGTTGCTCATGTCAAGCTTCTTAAAAGCACACTTTGGCCGTGAACAAATCTTACATTTCTCCGCAGCATTGGCGTTTGAGCAAAGCTATGGACAAGTGGATGGCGATAGTGCCACTGTTGCAGAACTTTCAGCTTTAATTTCTGCAATCTCTCAAATTCCGATTGATCAATCATGGGCGATTACAGGTTCTATGAACCAACTCGGTCAAGTACAACCAATTGGTGGAGTGAATGCAAAAATCGAAGGTTTCTACGATGCATGTAAACTTCAAGGCTTAACAGGCAAACAAGGCGTCATTATTCCCCGTCAAAACATGCAACATTTGATGCTACGTCAAGATGTAATTGAAGCGGTTCAAGCAGGTCAGTTCCATGTCCATGCGATTGAAACTATTGATCAAGCCTTAGAAATTCTAATGGCTCGTCCAGTAGGTACACTAGATAAGAAAGGTCGATATAGTAAAAATTCAATCTATGCAGCCGTTATGGAACAACTTGAGTATTGGCAAGCAATTGAAGATGGCGAAGCTGTTGAAGATGATGAGCCTAAGAAAAAGAAAAAGCGGAAAAAGACCAAAAAAGCTGAAACTGAGACAAAATCTTCAGAAGAATCTACTGTTGAAGCTAAAAGCTTAAAATTACTTCGTAAGAAGAATAGGTAAAATGAAAAGGCCATGTTTTTAAATAAACATGGCTTTTTTCTTAGGCTACACCCTGTAGAGATCGCCCACCAGGTAATTGAGCAAAATATTGTTTTAATGCATCAATACAACGATGTACTTTCATTGGGTATTGTTCACGCTTAGAAGTTAAAGCATGAAGTGTATATGCAGGAAGTTGCCAATCAGGTAGAACTTCAACTAAAGACCCATTGATCAACTCTTTTTGAATATCCATATAGAGAATACGCGCGATACCATGCCCCTGCTGGCACAAGGATTTAGCAACAAAAACATTGTTTGTGCCTAAGCGTGTTTTCATATCAACATTGACAATTTCACCACTCAAACCATGACGGAAGGCAAAATGTTGATAATTTTGCATCAAGGTAACAGGTAATAATTCGTGATTTCGTAAATCTTCTGGGCGAGTAATAGGTGATGCTTGATTGAGATAACTTGGCGATGCAACGAGAACCTGATCAACTCTCGCTAAAGGTACTGCGGTGAGCTGATGATCATCAACACGCAAGCTCATCCGTATTGCGATATCAATCCGCTCTTCAATCAAATCTATATAACGATGGTCTGCTTCAAAATGAATCGCTAGACCTTTATGTGCTGACATCCAATGAGATAGTGCTGGAATGACATGCAAGGCACCTAATTCAGGTGTCGTCGCAATACGTAAATCTCCAACAAGATCGTCGCGGAGTTCATTGATACGAATTTTGCCACGTTCAGCGGCAGCCAACATTTCTTGACAACTGAGAAAAAATGCTTGTCCTGCTTCTGTAAGACTGAGTTTTCGAGTAGAACGATGAAGTAAAGTGACATCCATTTCATGTTCTAAAGAACGAATTTGTTGACTGACTGCACTTGTTGTAATTCCTAATTCTCGTGCTGCACCACTAAAAGAACTTTTTTCAACAACGCAAGCGAAGACCCCCATTGCACGCAATTGATCTAGCATAGACTTCCCTCTTAATTTATTAAAATATGCTTATTGTTCTAATTAAAGCAATCTCAAATAAGTATACAGGGAAGTCTACCCTTAAACTAGCGATTATTAATAATTTATTGAAAGATTATTAATTCGACTATTTTAGTTTGGTAAAACTGTCATTGGATTCACAGGCTTACCATCTAAACGAACTTGGAACTCAAGCATGATACGTGAAGCACCTGAAGAACCCATTTCTGCAATTTTTTGACCAGCAATCACATTATCCCCACTCTTGACTAACATCTTACTGTTATGTGCATACGCCGTAATATAACCATCAATATGCTTAATCAAGACTAGATTGCCATATTCTTTTAAACCATCAGCAGCATAGACCACTTGCCCATTTGCAGCAGCAAAAATAGGATCACCTTCATTACCACCGTAACGTGTTCCTTTGACGTTATTTGCCAAATTGAAACTTTGAATAATCGCTCCATTTGATGGTTTTACCCAACGTAAACTCGAAGCAAGCGTCGTTGAAGACGGTGTAACGGGATTTGCTGGAATAACAGCTTTTGGTATAACAGGCTGTGTCTTAGGAACAACAGGTTGTTGTGTTGGTAAGTTAATCGTTTGACGTTGAATCGGCGTGGTTTGTGCCACTGCTTGTGTAGATGTCGTTCGTTGTGCAACAGAACCTTTTAAACGTAATGATTGATTGACATAAATACGATAAGGCGGCGCAATATCATTCAGCGCAGCAACATCTAAATAATTCAATCCATAACGATTTGAAATTGCACTCAGCGTATCGC
Organism: Acinetobacter sp. TR3; assembly: GCF_027105055.1. Taxonomy (NCBI): domain Bacteria; kingdom Pseudomonadati; phylum Pseudomonadota; class Gammaproteobacteria; order Moraxellales; family Moraxellaceae; genus Acinetobacter; species Acinetobacter sp. TR3. The sequence goes on along the minus strand of NZ_CP114264.1, from coordinate 1,175,708 downwards.
CTGAACGTACTGTGTAATAATTGGGTGCTTGCTGTACATAACGATTACCACCTTTTGCTTGTGGTTTTGATGCACAACCTGTAACGACGACAATGCTTGTTACTGCCATAGACAACACGATTGTTTTAATCATTTTTCGTGACAGAAAAATCGAGACATGGTTTAAATGCATCTTCGCCCTCATCGAAAAAACCTTAATTTATTTGCGCCTAAGAGTACCAAAAAAGTGAGAAAAAACGAGTTCTCACTTTCTATATTCACAAAGTTATAACATAGCCACTGCTAACCATTTACATGAAGATGTAAATTGTCGAGTACAGCATAATTAGTTGCATCCATTTGAATCGGCGTGATACTGACATAACCATTCGCGACAGCAAAGAAATCAGACTGAATATGACTTGAAGCGGATTGAGGTTCTGTAACCGCCTCACCGGCTAAACCAATCCAATAGACTTGGCGACCACGTGGATCAACATGGCTACTAATTGGTTTGGATTGTGCTCTACGACCTTGATAGGTGATTTGTGTCCCTTTAATTTGCTCAACATCTGGGATATTAATATTAAAAATATGACGGGGCGGCAAAATTGGTAGCCCATTCGCAATAAAATCATGAACCCATTGTGCAGCTTTCGCATAATGCTCTGGATGTTCATAGGAACGTACATTTGAACCTGCTAATGAAACTGCGATTGCAGGATGTTTCATTAGGCGACCTTCAAATGCAGCACCAACCGTACCTGAATATAGAACATCATCGCCGAGGTTTGCGCCACTATTAATACCACTGACAACAAGATCAAATTCAAAATCGAATAGACCATTCATTGATAAATAAACACAATCTGCGGGCGTTCCATTCACAGCCCAAACATCTTCTGCAATTGGAATAGGTCGTAAAGGACGATCTAAAGTTAAAGCACTTGAGTAACCACTACGCTCACTTTCAGGTGCAACCACGACGACGCGTCCTAAAGGCTTTAACGCTTGTGCTAGAGCCTGTAAGCCTGGTGCAAAAACACCATCATCATTTGCTATTAAAATATTCACTTTGATCCTGTCTCTTTAAATGTTACTACGTAGTTTTTTCAATTGAATTATTCAGTGAATTATATATATTTGTAACTTCATAGTATTAGAAATTTATGCCGCCATGAGACATTTATCTACTTTTATCCGTGTTTTAGGGGTAAGTTTTTCACTTCTAACAGCACCCGCAATTTTTGCAAACACAACGGTTTCAGCTAAAGAAGCAGATGCACTTATCAAAGATGATATTGCCAATGCGCAAGTCCTCATTGAAATGTGCCCAAGCATAATTGGAAAAAATGCTAAATTTGACGAAAACATCAAAAAGATGGTGGCTTCTTATTTAAGCACCTATTCTGATAAGTCAGCTTCCCTTGAGAGTCTACAAAAGGATGGAGAATTCCAATCTTTATTGAAAGATGCTCGTGAAGCAGCGAAAGAAGTTGAAAAAGCTGAACAAAAGTCAGTATGTGACGATGTATTGAATTTTGAAGGCTAATAGCTCAATCACAAATTTGTGGTTTTAAATTTTAATATTTAAAGCCACACAACCCCACTTCCCTACAGCAAACATACAATTTATTCATATTTTTATGCTATAAGCTATTCAAATTCTTTAAGTCTTGTTTCTGAGTTTGAGTTCTTATGAAGAAAAGTTTTTTCAAAACACTAGGTTTATCATTTCTCATTACTTCTAGTCTTTTCACAACAACTGTATTTGCCGCAGAAAAAAAATCTGAACCTGAAAAAATTGAAGTTACACCAACATCTGAAGGCGTGACTCCTCAAGAACTTGCTGCAATTTATGTATTGTCAGAAATCTGCCCAGATTTAATTGGCAAAGATCTAAAATTTAATAAAGCATATGACAACCTCGTCAAATCATATTTATCAAATGAACCAAATGCTGTAGACATCCTCAATAAACGTGCTAAAACCAAAGAGTTCCAAGCTCCTCTTGCTGAAGCGCGTAAAGATGCCAAGGCTGCATCTGAAGATGATAATCGTCAAATTTGCGATGATGTTCGGAATTATTATTCTAAGTAACTGATTAGTTACAATACTGCATGAAAAAGCCGACTTCTGCCGTAGAAGTCGGCTTTGCTTTGTCCTAAAATGCTAGGCTCATCTGCTTCACACAAGATATTGGAACACCTAGAATGACTCAAAAAAGCGCTCTTGCTGCATTATTACTTTTGCCAAGCCTTTCATATGCAGCGACTGTCCTACCGTCTCCACCAGAATTAAATAATAAATCCTATGTATTGATGGATTACGAGACAGGACAAATCCTTGCTGCAAAAAACGAAAATGAAAAACTCGCACCCGCTTCTATGACCAAAATGATGACAAGCTACATCATAGAACAAAAACTTTTAAAGGGTGAATTAACAGACAACGAACAAGTCCGTATGAATGAATCAGCATGGTGTCGTGGTACCAGTGCTGAATCATGTATGTATGTACCATTAAATGGTACAGCAACTGTTCTAGAAATGTTACGTGGTATTATTATTCAATCAGGCAATGATGCATCTAAAGCAATGGCCGAACACATTGCGGGCAACGAGGGTACATTTGCCCACATGATGAACCAAGAAGCCAAACGTATTGGTATGGTGAATACTCACTTTATCAATGCAACAGGTATGCCTGCTGAAGGTCATTACTCAACTGCTAAAGATATGGCTGTACTAGCGCAACATATTATTAAAGATAGCTCTAAATACTATCCAATCTATTCGGAAAAAGAATTTACGTTTAATGGTATTAAACAAGGCAACCGTAATGCTTTGCTTTATACAGATCCAAGTGTTGATGGTTTAAAAACAGGACATACTGATGAAGCGGGTTATTGCCTAACCACTTCAAGTAAACGTGGACCAATGCGTTTGATCTCAGTGATCTTTGGCACACCAAGCATGAATGAACGTGCTAGTCAAACTCGTACATTGTTAGCATGGGGCTTTGCAAACTTCGAGACTGCAAATGTACAACCTGCTAACCAAGTGCTTGCTAAAGCCAAAGTATGGTTTGGTAAAGAAGATAATGTTCAAATTGGTCTTGCTGAAAACTTCAACGTAACCATGCCTAAAGGTCAAGCGGACAAAATCAAAACTCAGCTTGTAGTTCAACCTAAATTGAATGCGCCTTTAGCCAAAGGTCAAGTTGTGGGTAAATTAGTGGCAAGCCTTGATGGTAAAGTCATTGCAGAGAAACCACTGGTTGCATTAAAGCCTGTTGAAGAAGCAAGCTTCTTTGCACGTATGATTGACCATATCAAAATGTTCTTCAGTAACTTATTCTAATTTTAGAATAGACTAATTAAGCATTCATGCTCTTGGGCATGAATGCTTTTTTATTTTATAATTCCATCATATTTTGTTTTGAAGCTTCTAATGACTAAGAACATTCGTCCGTATCTCGATCAAACACCTGATGTTGATTCAAGCTGTTATGTAGATGACATGTCTGTGGTAATTGGTGATGTCAAATTAGCAGAGAATGTTTCTGTTTGGCCCTTTGCCGTGATTCGTGGTGATGTGCATTCGATTCAAATTGGCAAAAATAGTAATGTGCAAGACCACTGTATGTTACACGTCAGCCATAAAAACCAAGCTAAACCAAATGGTTCACCTTTAGTCATTGGTGAAGATGTGACGGTTGGACATCATGTGACTTTACATGGTTGTACCATTGGTAATCGTGTCCTGATCGGGATTAATACCGTTGTTTTAGATGACGTGATTATTGAAGATGATGTAATGATTGGAGCAGGTAGCCTTGTGCCACCACGTAAAGTGTTAAAAAGCGGTTATCTCTATGTCGGTAGTCCAGTACAACAAGTTCGTGCGCTGACTGAAAAAGAAATGGAATTTTTACCTTATTCAGCACGCCATTATGTGAAAGTTAAGGATAATCATTTAGATCAAGCTCAATAATAGAAATATATATTTTAGGATTTTAAAATGTCATTGTATGAATCTTTAAAAAAAGTAAAAAGTGAAGAAGACGTTAAAGATGCTTATATTAAAGCATTGGGGCTAAAAGGTTACACCAAAGGTTTAATCGACATTCAAACCGAAGAGATTTGGTTTGAAGCAAAAGATACAGGTAAACACAGCAGTTATGCCATGTTTACCCAACTTTTGCATTATGTGCAACAATCGCTGAATAAAGGCGAAACTGTTCCACCCTTTCTTGCGGTAATTGATACCGAAAAAGCTGCAATTATGAAAAGCAGTGATGTAATTCCATTTTTAGAAAAGAAAACCGTAAAATGGGGTAAATCTGCTAGCCAATATACCCAAGAGGCATTAGAAGCGATTTCCGCCTATATTGGGACATATTTTGTCTCGTTCAAATTGGCGACACATGAAGAAGAATTTATTTCTACGGTCAAAGCAGCCATAAAATCGGGCGATATTATTCGTACCCAAATTACCCCTGACAATTTAAAACAAGTGTTTGATAAATGGGTGGTGATGATTGGCAAAGAGCTGTTAGGTGTTGCCAATGAAGATTATGCCTTGCTGTTTTTTGCGGATATTATGAATGATGGCAAAATCAGCACCCATAAAGACCTACCTGCCAAACTGATATTTATGGATGATAAACCTGCATTTATGCTGAATGGCAATATGTATGAGTTAGGCAATAAAGAAGGTTATCGTCGGTTTTGGGCGATTTATCACCGTCCGCCTAAAGAAGAATATCGTAATTACTTGCTTGAACGCCGAGACAGTTTAATTGCCATTGATGAACGTAGTTTTAAAGGCGCATTTTATACGCCCTTGCATGTGGTGGATAAAGCCTATGATATGTTAAGTGAAACTTTAGGCAAAAATTGGCAAAAAAATTATGTGGTGTGGGATATGTGTTGTGGCGTGGGCAATTTGGAAGTCAAACATTCCAACCACCGTAATATTTTTATGAGTACGCTTGACCAAGCCGATGTCGATGTGATGAAAGCCACTAAAACTTGTGTGGCTGCGACACGTTTTCAATATGATTATCTCAATGATGATATTACTGATGATGGCAAAATTGATTACAGCCTCAGCAATAAAGTACCGCAAGCCTTACGTGATGCGATTACTGAAGGCAAAAAAATACTGATTTTAATCAATCCGCCTTATGCGGAAGCTATGAATGTAGACAATGTAACAAAATCTGCTGGTAAAAATGCCGAAGTAAAAACAGGAGTTGCAAGTACACAAACAGCCCAATTTATGAAAGATATGGGTTATGCTTCTCGTGAACTATTTACTCAGTTTCTAGTCCGCTTAGCGATTGAAATTCCTAATGCTACTTTGGCTATGTTTTCAACACTAAAATACGTTAACGCACCTAATTTTCAAGCATTTAGAGAACAATGGAGTGCACAATATTTAGGTGGTTTTGTAGTGCATAGTAAAGCCTTTGATGGCTTAAAAGGAAACTTTCCAATTGGGTTTTTAGTTTGGAAAACCAATCAACTTTCAAAAAATAAAAATGTTATTGACTCAATCACAACTGAAACCATAGATAAAAAAGCTCAACCGATTGGAGAAAAGCAGTTCTTTAACATATCAACCGATAATTTTTTAAGTGAATGGATTACACGTCCACGTTCAAATAAAGTAGATGCTATTCCATTAAAGAATGCGGTTACACCAACGACAAATACGAAAGACGTTCGAGGTGATAAATGGGCAGATGGTGCAATTGGTAGCATGATTTGTAAAGGTAATGATTTTCAAAATGCCGCAACACAAACCGCATTACTGTCTTCTGGTTATTGTAGTGCAGGTGCTTTTTTTGTCACCGCCGAAAACCTTTGGCAAGCGGCGATTATATTTTCAGTCCGTCGCCTCATAAAACCCACTTGGCTCAATGACCGTGACCAGTTTTTACAACCGACCGAAGTACTCAGCGATGAATTTAAACAGGATTGTTTAATCTGGATGTTGTTTAATGGCAGTAACTTAACCGCCAGTGCCAATGATTTAGAATGGAATAATCAAAAGTGGTCGATTGTGAATCGTTTTATTCCTTTTAGTGAAAGCGAAGTGGGTGCGCCAGACCGTTTTGAAAGTGATTTTATGTTGCAATATTTAAAAGGCAAAAAATTCAGCAGTGAAGCAAAAAAAGTGTTAGCCGAAGGTAAAAAACTCTGGCAAGCCTACTTTAAACATACTGATAATCATACGGTGAGAGAAGAATTTAAACTCAATCGTACTGATGTTGGTTGGTATCAAATCCGTATGGCGTTAGTTGCGCGCAATGAAAGCGATGATTATACGCCCGTGTCGTTTGAAGCGTTTAAAACTGCTTATACTGCTTTGGGTGATAAATTACGCCCACAAGTCTATGAATTAGGTTTTTTAAAAACTTGATATTTTAGCTGAGCAATCAAAGGCTGTATTTGTAATGACTCCGACATGTATAACCTAGCCAGCACGCCCCAAATTTTGTAGAATACGTTTTTTAAAATCATGGTGCTTTCTATGACCGCTTGGACACCTCATGTCACAGTCGCCACTGTAGTCGAAAAAGACGGACGTTTTCTGTTTGTTGAAGAACACAGCGAAGGCTTTGTACATACCGTGTTTAATCAACCTGCGGGTCATGTCGAATGTGGCGAAACCATTGTTGAAGCAGCCATCCGTGAGACCTTAGAAGAAACAGGTCATCATGTTGAAATTGATCATCTGCTCGGTATTTATACCTATACTCCCCCGATGTTTCCAGATCGTACCTATTACCGTTTTTGCTTCTTGGCACATGTCACGACAGTTGAGGAAAATGCACAACTCGATACAGGTATTGTTGGTGCTGTGTGGATGAATTTAGAAGAACTACAAGAATCTGCTCGTGCGCGTAGCCCATTGGTTTTAAAAGCTGTTGAAGATGCTCTTGCTGGCAAAAAATACCCTTTATCGCTTATTTACGAGCACCCTTTTTCTCCCTCATTCACTTCTCATTTGGATGCTTAATTAGATGCAACAACGTGTCATCGTCGGTATGTCTGGTGGTGTAGACTCCTCTGTTTCTGCCGCACTATTACTTCAACAAGGATATCAAGTTGAAGGTCTTTTCATGAAAAATTGGGAAGAAGATGATGGTACGGACTACTGCACTGCACTTGAAGACTTAGCCGATGCACAAGCCGTTGCAGATAAAATTGGTATCAAGCTACATACTGCTAATTTTGCGATGGAATATTGGGATCGAGTATTCGAGCACTTTTTGGCAGAATATGCGGCAGGTCGTACCCCAAACCCAGATATTCTGTGTAATAAAGAAATTAAATTTCGTGCATTTTTAGATCACGCCATGACCTTGGGTGCAGACTTTATCGCAACGGGTCACTATGCCCGTCGTGGTGCAAGCATGCAGAATTCACGTGGCGAAACCTATGCCCCATTACTGCGTGGTGTCGATAATAATAAAGACCAGACTTATTTCTTACATGCGGTACATGGTCGTGAAATTAACAAGACCTTATTCCCTGTGGGCGAAATTGAGAAACCCGAAGTTCGTCGCATTGCAGAAGAGTTAGATCTGGCAACTGCCAAGAAAAAAGACTCGACGGGTATCTGCTTTATTGGTGAACGTCGTTTCACCGATTTCTTAAAACAATATTTACCTGCACAAGCTGGAAAAATTGTTTTAGAGTCAGGTAAAGAAGTTGGTGAACATCATGGCTTGATGTACTATACGCTCGGTCAACGCGGTGGTATTGGTATCGGTGGTATGAAAGGTGTACAAGAAGGTGCATGGTTCGTACTCCATAAAGATATTGCCAATAATCGCTTGGTGATCGGTCAAGGACATGAGCACCCACTCATGCAAAGCACACAGCTTTGGAGTGAGTCGATTGATTGGGTCGAAGGTGAACAGGACATCCCAAGTACAGGATTCCGATGCACGGCAAAAACCCGTTATCGCCAGCCTGATCAAGCGTGTACAATTTATCGTGATGAGCAAACCGAAAATGGTATTCGAGTTGAGTTTGATGAACCACAAAGAGCTGTAACTCCTGGACAAAGCGTGGTGTTCTACTCTGGAGAAGTGTGCTTAGGTGGTGGTGTGATTCACCATACCAATGCACCTGAACCAGATTTTATTTAAGGAAATTGGAAGCGAAGCATGGTGGAGTTACCCTTTCAGCACGCCCAAGCGTTGAATGTTCGACAAAATCGTGCTTTGGCATTGGCTGCTGTGTTTCAAGCAACTCAGCTCACGCATATGACTGCAATGGCGGGTCAGCAAAGTATTGGCGATAGCGGTAATTTTTATTTTGAACTACTGATTAAAGCCAGTCTTAATATTCGCCCAGCCACCAATAATGCCACTCAAACTTTAGATTTTTTTAATCAACTTGCAGATATCTCTCTTGGTTTAAAAACATTAGAAGGTTGTATAACCCAACCTTTTAATACTGCGCCTAAATCTCGTATTCCGAAAATGTCGACTGCTAAACTCCCAATGTCTTATGCAATGGCGTTATTGCAATTAGAAAAGAAAGTGTATAGCAATCCTGAATACGTCAAAATTATCGAAGCAGCTCAGCAAAAAATATTAAAACAGCTTTCATTTTTCGATAACAACTATTTGCATCCAAGTATTATCGCCAACCTTGCACAAACTTATGTGGAAACAGCGGGGCAAATCAATCCTCGCATTTTAGTTCGTGGTAATGCTGAAGCATTTAAAGACATCAATCATACCAACCGTATTCGTGCATGTTTATTTACTGGCTTACAACTTGCACATTTATGGAAGCAGCTCGGTGGTAGCTCTTGGAGTATGATTTTTACTAAACGTAAGTTATTACAAGATATTCAAGCTCTCGCTCGTTTACAGTATCAGGTGGTATAAACCGATGCTAAGACGAATTTATTTTTATGTTTATTCCAAAATTAAGGAATCTGTATGAATGCTTTAACCGCACTCTCACCACTTGATGGACGTTATGCAAGCAAATGTGATGCGTTACGCCCTTTTTTGTCTGAGTTTGGTTTAATCCACGCTCGTGTTACGGTTGAAGTGCGTTGGTTACAAGCACTTGCAAATCGTGCAGAAATCATCGAAGTACCTGCATTTTCTGCTGAAACGAATGCTGCTTTAGATGCGATTGTGACGAATTTTTCTGAAGAAGATGCAAACCGCATTAAAGAAATTGAACGTACAACGAACCATGATGTAAAAGCGGTTGAATATTTCCTTAAAGAAAAAATTGCCAATATTGATGAGCTACAAAATGCGGGCGAATTTATTCACTTTGCATGTACCTCTGAAGACATCAACAACTTATCTCATGCATTAATGCTTAAAAATGGTCGTGAAGTTTTAGTTTCAAGCATGAAACAAATCCTCAATGCGATTTCTGCTTTGGCAATCACACATGCTGAACAACCAATGTTGTCTCGTACACATGGTCAAACTGCAAGCCCTACTACGTTGGGTAAAGAGATGGCAAACGTTGCTTATCGTTTAGCGCGACAAATCAAGCAATTTGAAAATGTAGAATTACTTGGCAAAATCAATGGTGCTGTAGGTAACTACAATGCTCACCTATCTGCTTACCCAGAAATTGACTGGGCTGCACATGCTCAAGCATTTGTAGAATCTTTAGGTTTAGCATTTAACCCATACACCACACAAATTGAGCCACACGATTATATGGCTGAATTGTTCGATGCATTACGTCGTTACAACACGATCTTGATTGATTTTAACCGTGATGTTTGGGGCTATATCTCACTGGGTTACTTCAAGCAAAAATTAAAAGACGGTGAAGTTGGTTCATCAACCATGCCTCATAAAGTAAACCCAATTGACTTCGAAAATTCTGAAGGTAACTTGGGCATTGCCAATGCCGTATTAGGTCACTTAGGTGAAAAACTTCCAGTCTCTCGCTGGCAACGTGACTTAACTGACTCAACTGTTCTTCGTAACATGGGTGTTGGTTTTGCACAAAGCTTGATCGCTTTTGATGCATGCTTAAAAGGTATTGGTAAACTTGAACTGAATGCGAACCGTTTAAATGAAGATTTAGACCAAGCACAAGAAGTACTTGCAGAGCCAATCCAAACTGTTATGCGTCGTTATAACGTTGAAAAACCTTACGAAAAATTAAAAGCATTGACTCGTGGTCAAGCAATGACGCGTGAGATGATGGTGAACTTTGTCAAAGGTGATGAACTTGCACAAGTTCCAGCAGATGAACGCGCTCGCTTAGCTGAACTTAGCCCTGCAACTTACACAGGTAATGCGGCTGAACAAGCGAAACAAATTAATGATCTAATTAGCAAAATCTAAGTTTTGTTGATTAAAAAAGCAAAGCCTCGGCTTTGCTTTTTTATTTCTTAATTTTGCTCGTTAAAATCATCAGAATCCCAACGATTTTAACTGATCATAACTCGGTTCTTATTTAAAAACGTTTACTTAAATTAAGCCAAGCTTCGACGTCATTACGCTTATCAACGCTATCAGGTTGTGAGCCTATCGGGAACCCTACAGTTAATGCTGCTTGCCATTGCATCGCATTTGACCAGTTTAGTCCAAAACCTGCACTACTAATCTGTTCTATATTTTTGCCTGTTAAACCACTCCACTCTCGTGCTTGGTGTTTAACCGTTGCTGTATCGACATAGATCTTCGCTGCAAGTTGATTTTGTGCAGAAGCATATAAACTCTGTCTAAGTTCAGACAAAACGTAATATCCAGTTGAACCACTTAACGCACTATTCTTATATCCTGCAATATTCGACGCACCACCAACACTAAATTGCTGAGCGCTATCTAAATTATCAGGGCTATATTGTGCTTGTAAAGCTGCATAGATTTGGGTTTTTGAACCATTTAAATTTTGCAAGCGAGAGACATTCATAAAGGCACTAACAAATTCACCTTGTGTTTTTGCCGTTGCTTGATCACCAAGTTCTGCCATCGCATTTTTAAAATTAACCCGTCCAATATCTGTTGCAACGCCAAGTTGAGTTAAACCGCCACCTGCAAAATCATCATATTGAGAAGCATCTAAACGAATACGTCCGACATCAATATTCCGATCCCGATAAATTTCTGCGACGTTAATATCATCTTTCAGGCGTTTATGATCATATTGCACACCCAAAATCACTTCACTACGATTATTCAATAATATTGGTTGATTCAACCATACACTGATTTGCTGTGCTGTGCCCGTCGCATCTAAAGCTTTATATTCTTTACCTAATTCATAGGCTAAATCAGAATAACTCGCACCTAGACGTGTACCGATACCATTCATTGTTGCTTCGTAGCCCAGTCGACCAAAGTTTAGATTGCCCGATGTCATGCCATCCACAGTCAAGCGATCACCCAAACCCAAAGCATTATTGACTGCAACGCCAGCATTTAAACGCACTTCATGGGTATATTCATTGCCATAATTATCTAAACCGACATAGCCTGTCAGTGATGATGTTGGCTGAATATCAATTGTTAAATCACTGGTTCCAGCATAACGCCCTGCGCTAATGATATTACGTGTTTGAATCCCATCTAAACGATTCAACAATTTAAGCTGCTGCTGTAAAGTCGCCGAGTCAATAATATTGCCTGACTGTAACGGCTGCAAAATAGCTTGGATTAAGTGTGGCGATGTTTTGGTTTGATTATTGATAATGATACGATCATATTTTGCCTCCAAAATCGCAATCTTAACCACACCATTTTTCAAACTTTGTACAGGTAAATACGCCCGACTATAGGGATAACCCTGTTGTTGATAATAAGTCGTAATCCATTTCGTTAATTGCTGTAAATCAGCAAGTGTCAACATCTTAGTTTCAGCATCGGCAACCAAAGCATGTAAATCTGCTGTGCTAATGCTTTGATTTCCTGTAATTACAATCTGTTCAACTTTAACTTGCTGTTGAGCATCTGCTTGCGCGATTTGCATTTGTGCAGGCTGCTCAATATTCACCTCAGCTTGAGGTTGGTATTGCTGTATGGTTTGCTGTTGAAGAAGTAGTCCAGCATTTGGCACATTATCTGCAAAAACTGAAAAGCTACTCAGTGAAAGCATACTCATCAATAATGTTGTCTTCGGATATAACATAATTAAAAATTCCCCGTTAAGGTGTGAATACCATCCATGTTGATACCATCACCAATAATTTCTATTTCGATGTTATCCGACTGTTTTGGTTTATTTGCTTGTGGAGCAAAATGAATCGCTCGCTGATATGGATTACCTAATAAATCTTGCCAAATTGAGAGATTAGGTTGGCTCGGTTTTTCAGGTCCGATAGGTGGTTTTGGATCGACCAATGGCGCTTCAATTTTCAACATTCCAGCAGTAAATGTCAGATCATAGTTCTGATCATGACCACTGACCTGATTCTGATAGTTCCCTGTTGAAATGGCGCTTGCACCTGTCGCCGTTACATTTGTTAAAACTTCAGCACGTTCCCCATTCACTAAGCCTTGAGCAGTGAAACCATTGACTTGTTGTTGCTGACCGTTATAAGTCGTCGTTAAACTATTACCAATGACTTGTGCTTTGGCTTTTGCAATATTCGCTTGAGTCTGACTATTCGCTTGTAAGCTATAGTTCGCTGCATCTGTACCACTTAAATTACCTGATACATTTACATTTTTATTCGAGCCAGCATTTTTATCTGCAAATTGTCCTTGCACATTCAGGTTAACTTGGTCACCTGTGATCAAACCATTCAAACTACCATTGACGATCGCACTGCTTGTACCATCGTAAACTTTATCTTGAGCTGTCAATACACCTGTAATTTGTTTCTTGCTGATACTCGCTTGAGTCTGACTATTCGCTTGTAGGCTATAGTTGCCTGAATCTGTACCACTTAAATTACCTGATACATTTACATTCTTGTTTGAACCTGCATTTTTATCTGCAAATTGTCCTTGCGCATTCAGGTTAACTTGGTCACCTGTAATCAAACCATTCAAGCTACCATTTACAATTGCATTGGTTGTACCATCGTAAACTTTGTCCTGAGCTGTTAATACGCCTGTGATTTGCTTCTTGCTGATGTTAGCCGCCACTTGTCCAGTGGTGGTGAGTTCATAGTTGCCTGCATCCAATCCAACCAAGCTACTTGAAGCTGTGACAACTTTATTTTGACCTGCGTTCTTATCTACAAACTGTCCTGTTGTACCCACACTGACTTGATCGCCTGTAATCACATCACTTGCATTCAAACTACCATTTACAATTGCACTGGTTGTACCATCGTAAACTTTATCCTGAGCTGTCAATACACCTGTGATTTGTTTCTTGCTAATGTTGGCTTGAGTCTGACTATTCGCTTGTAGGCTATAGTTGCCTGCATCTGTACCACTTAAATTACCTGATACATTTACATTCTTGTTTGAACCCGCGTTCTTATCCGCAAATTGCCCTTGAGCATTCAGATTAACTTGATCACCTGTGATTAAACCATTCAAACTACCATTCACAATTGCACTGGTTGTACCATCGTAAACTTTGTCCTGAGCTGTCAATACACCTGTAATTTGTTTCTTGCTGATACTCGCTTGAGTCTGACTATTCGCTTGTAGGCTATAGTTGCCTGAATCTGTACCACTGAGATTACCTGATACATTTACATTCTTGTTTGAACCTGCATTTTTATCTGCAAATTGTCCTTGCGCATTTAGGTTGACTTGGTCGCCTGTGATTAAACCATTCAAGCTACCATTTACAATTGCACTGGTTGTACCGTCATAGACTTTGTCTTGAGCAGTGATACTACCTGTGATTTGCTTCTTGCTGATGTTAGCCGTCACTTGTCCAGTGGCGGTGAGTTCATAGTTGCCTGCATCCAATCCAACCAAGCTACTTGAAGCTGTGACAACTTTATTTTGACCTGCGTTCTTATCTACAAACTGTCCTGTTGTACCCACACTGACTTGATCGCCTGTAATCACATCACTTGCATTCAAACTACCATTTACAATCGCATTGGTTGTACCATCGTAAACTTTGTCCTGAGCGGTGATGCTGCCTGTGACTTGTTTCTTACTGATGTTAGCCGTCACTTGCCCATTGGTGGTGAGTTCATAGTTGCCTGCATCCAATCCAACCAAGCTACTTGAAGCTGTGACAACTTTGTTTTGGCCTGCGTTCTTATCGACAAATTGTCCTGTTGTACCCACGCTGACTTGATCGCCTGTAATCACATCACTTGCATTTAAGCTACCATTTACAATCGCACTGGTTGTACCGTCGTAAACTTTGTCCTGAGCTGTTAATACACCTGTAATTTGTTTCTTGCTAATGTTGGCTTGAGTCTGACTATTCGCTTGTAGGCTATAGTTGCCTGCATCTGTACCACTTAAATTACCTGATACATTTACATTCTTGTTTGAACCTGCATTTTTATCCGCAAACTGTCCTTGCGCATTTAGCTTGACTTGGTCACCTGAAATTAAACCATTCAAGCTACCATTTACAATTGCATTGGTTGTACCATCGTAAACTTTGTCTTGAGCTGTCAATACACCTGTAATTTGTTTCTTGCTAATGTTGGCTTGAGTCTGACTATTCGCTTGTAAGCTATAGTTCGCTGCATCTGTACCAGTTAAATTACCTGATACATTTACATTCTTGTTTGAACCTGCATTTTTATCTGCAAATTGTCCTTGGGCATTTAGGTTAACTTGGTCACCTGTAATCAAACCATTCAAGCTGCCATTCACAATTGCACTGGTCGTACCGTCATAAACTTTATCTTGAGCAGTGATACTACCTGTGATTTGCTTTTTACTGATATTAGCTTGTGCGGATGTATTGGCTAAAAGATCGTAATTACCTGCATCTGTACCCGTTAAGTTTCCTGATACATTTACATTCTTGTTTGAACCTGCATTTTTATCTGCAAATTGTCCTTGCGCATTTAGGTTGACTTGGTCACCTGTAATCAACCCATTCAAGCTACCGTTTACAATCGCATTAGTCGTACCATCGTAAACCTTGTCTTGAGCGGTGATGCTGCCTGTGATTTGTTTCTTGCTGATACTCGCTTGAGTCTGACTATTCGCTTGTAGGCTATAGTTGCCTGAATCTATACCACTTAAATTACCTGATACATTTACATTCTTGTTTGAACCTGCATTTTTATCTGCAAATTGTCCTTGCGCATTCAGGTTAACTTGGTCACCTGTAATCAAACCATTCAAGCTACCATTTACAATTGCACTGGTTGTACCGTCATAGACTTTGTCTTGAGCAGTGATACTACCTGTGATTTGCTTCTTGCTGATGTTAGCCGTCACTTGTCCAGTGGCGGTGAGTTCATAGTTGCCTGCATCCAATCCAACCAAGCTACTTGAAGCTGTGACAACTTTATTTTGACCTGCGTTCTTATCTACAAACTGTCCTGTTGTACCCACACTGACTTGATCGCCTGTAATCACATCACTTGCATTCAAACTACCATTTACAATCGCATTGGTTGTACCATCGTAAACTTTGTCCTGAGCGGTGATGCTGCCTGTGACTTGTTTCTTACTGATGTTAGCCGTCACTTGCCCATTGGTGGTGAGTTCATAGTTGCCTGCATCCAATCCAACCAAGCTACTTGAAGCTGTGACAACTTTGTTTTGGCCTGCGTTCTTATCGACAAATTGTCCTGTTGTACCCACGCTGACTTGATCGCCTGTAATCACATCACTTGCATTTAAGCTACCATTTACAATCGCACTGGTTGTACCGTCGTAAACTTTGTCCTGAGCTGTTAATACACCTGTAATTTGTTTCTTGCTAATGTTGGCTTGAGTCTGACTATTCGCTTGTAGGCTATAGTTGCCTGAATCTATACCACTTAAATTACCTGATACATTTACATTCTTGTTTGAACCTGCATTTTTATCCGCAAACTGTCCTTGCGCATTCAGGTTGACTTGGTCACCTGTGATCAAACCATTCAAGCTGCCATTCACGATCGCACTGGTTGTACCATCGTAAACTTTGTCTTGAGCAGTAATGCTGCCCGTGATTTGTTTCTTACTGATGTTAGCCGTCACTTGTCCAGTGGTGGTGAGTTCATAGTTGCCTGCATCCAATCCAACCAAGCTACTTGAAGCTGTGACAACTTTATTTTGACCTGCGTTCTTATCTACAAACTGTCCTGTTGTACCAACACTGACTTGATCGCCCGTAATCACATCACTTGCGTTCAAACTACCATTTACAATTGCACTGGTTGTACCATCGTAAACTTTGTCCTGAGCAGTCAATACACCTGTAATTTGTTTCTTGCTGATGTTGGCAGTCACTTGTCCAGTGGTGGTGAGTTCATAGTTGCCTGCATCCAATCCAACCAAGCTACTTGAAGCTGTGACAACTTTATTTTGACCTGCGTTCTTATCTGCAAACTGCCCTTGCGCATTTAGGTTGACTTGGTCACCTGTGATCACATCACTTGCATTCAAGCTGCCATTTACGATCGCACTGGTTGTACCATCGTAAACTTTGTCTTGAGCAGTGATACTACCTGTAATTTGCTTCTTGCTAATATTGGCAGTCACTTGTCCAGTGGTGGTGAGTTCATAGTTGCCTGCATCCAATCCAACCAAGCTACTTGAAGCTGTGACAACTTTATTTTGACCTGCGTTCTTATCTGCAAACTGCCCTTGCGCATTTAGGTTGACTTGGTCACCTGTGATCAAACCATTCAAGCTACCATTTACAATTGCACTGGTTGTACCATCATAGACTTTATCTTGAGCAGTCAATACACCTGTAATTTGTTTCTTGCTAATGTTGGCTTGAGTCTGACTATTCGCTTGTAAGCTATAGTTCGCTGCATCTGTACCAGTTAAATTACCTGATACATTTACATTCTTGTTTGAACCTGCATTTTTATCTGCAAATTGTCCTTGGGCATTTAGGTTAACTTGGTCACCTGTAATCAAACCATTCAAGCTGCCATTTACGATCGCACTGGTTGTACCATCATAGACTTTATCTTGAGCAGTGATACTACCTGTAATTTGTTTCTTGCTAATATTGGCAGTCACTTGTCCAGTGGTGGTGAGTTCATAGTTGCCTGCATCCAATCCAACCAAGCTACTTGAAGCTGTGACAACTTTGTTCTGACCTGCGTTCTTATCTGCAAACTGCCCTTGCGCATTTAGGTTGACTTGATCACCAGTGATGACACTACCTGCGTTTAATGCACCACTTACAATCGCACTGGTTGTACCATCGTAAACTTTATCTTGAGCAGTAATGCTGCCCGTGATTTGTTTCTTACTGATGTTAGCCGTCACTTGTCCAGTGGTGGTGAGTTCATAGTTGCCTGCATCCAATCCAACCAAGCTACTTGAAGCTGTGACAACTTTATTTTGACCTGCGTTCTTATCTACAAACTGTCCTGTTGTACCCACACTGACTTGATCGCCTGTAATCACATCACTTGCATTCAAGCTGCCATTCACGATCGCACTGGTTGTGCCATCGTAAACTTTGTCTTGAGCTGTTAATACACCTGTGATTTGTTTCTTGCTAATGTTGGCTTGAGTCTGACTATTCGCTTGTAAGCTATAGTTCGCTGCATCTGTACCAGTTAAATTACCTGATACATTTACATTCTTGTTTGAACCTGCATTTTTATCTGCAAATTGTCCTTGCGCATTTAGGTTGACTTGGTCACCTGTGATCAAACCATTCAAACTACCATTTACAATTGCATTGGTTGTGCCATCGTAAACTTTATCCTGAGCTGTTAATACGCCTGTAATTTGTTTCTTGCTGATATTGGCTTGTGCAGATGTATTCGCTGCAAGATCGTAGTTGTTTGCATCTGTACCACTTAAATTACCTGATACATTTACATTCTTGTTTGAACCTGCATTTTTATCTGCAAATTGTCCTTGCGCATTTAGGTTGACTTGGTCGCCTGTGATTAAACCATTCAAGCTACCATTTACAATTGCATTGGTTGTACCATCGTAAACTTTATCCTGAGCAGTCAATACACCTGTAATTTGCTTCTTGCTGATGTTGGCTTGAGTCTGACTATTCGCTTGTAGGCTATAGTTGCCTGAATCTGTACCACTTAAATTACCTGATACATTTACATTCTTGTTTGAACCTGCATTTTTATCTGCAAACTGCCCTTGCGCATTCAGGTTGACTTGGTCACCTGCAATCAAACCATTCAAGCTACCATTTACAATTGCATTGGTTGTACCGTCGTAAACTTTGTCCTGAGCCGTTAATACACCTGTGATTTGCTTTTTACTGATGTTGGCTTGTGCTGATGTATTTGCTGCAAGATCGTAGTTACCTGCATCTGTACCACTTAAATTACCTAATACATTTACATTTTTATTCGAACCCGCATTTTTATCAGCAAACTGTCCTTGCGCGTTTAGGTTGACTTGGTCACCTGTGATCAAACCATTCAAGCTACCATTAACGATCGCACTAGTTGTGCCGTCATAGACTTTATCCTGAGCAGTTAATACACCTGTAATTTGTTTCTTGCTGATATTCGCTTGAGTCTGGCTATTCGCTTGTAGGCTATAGTTGCCTGCATCTGTACCACTGAGATTGCCTGATACATTTACATTCTTGTTTGAGCCTGCATTTTTATCGGCAAATTGCCCTTGCGCATTTAGGTTGACTTGGTCGCCTGTGATCAAACCATTCAAGCTACCATTCACAATCGCACTAGTTGTGCCATCGTAAACTTTATCTTGAGCGGTGATGTTGCCTGTGATCTGCTTCTTACTGATGTTCGCAGTCACTTGTCCATTGGTGGTGAGTTCATAGTTACCAGCATCTAATCCAACCAAGCTACTTGAAGCTGTGACAACTTTGTTCTGACCTGCATTCTTATCTACGAACTGTCCTGTTGTTCCAACACTAACTTGATCGCCAGTGATCACACCGCCTGCGTTCAGGCTACCATTTACAATTGCACTGGTCGTCCCATCGTAAACTTTATCTTGAGCTGTCAATACACCTGTGATTTGTTTCTTGCTGATGTTCGCAGTCACTTGTCCATTGGTGGTGAGTTCGTAGTTGCCTGCATCCAATCCAACCAAGCTACTTGAAGCTGTAACAACTTTGTTTTGACCTGCGTTCTTATCTACAAATTGTCCTGTTGTACCCACACTGACTTGATCGCCAGTGATCACATCACTTGCATTCAAACTACCGTTTACAATTGCACTGGTTGTGCCATCGTAAACTTTATCCTGAGCCGTTAATACGCCTGTGATTTGCTTTTTACTGATGTTGGCTTGTGCTGATGTATTTGCTGCAAGATCGTAGTTACTTGCATCTGTACCACTTAAATTACCTGATACGTTTACATTCTTGTTTGAGCCTGCATTCTTATCTGTAAACTGTCCTTGCGCATTTAGGTTGACTTGGTCACCTGTGATTAAACCATTCAAGCTGCCATTGATGATCGCACTAGTTGTGCCGTCATAAACTTTGTCTTGAGCGGTGATGCTGCCTATGATTTGTTTCTTACTAATACTGGCTTGTGCTGATGTATTTGCTGCAAGATCGTAGTTACTTGCATCTGTACCACTTAAATTACCTGATACGTTTACATTCTTGTTTGAGCCTGCATTCTTATCTGTAAACTGTCCTTGCGCATTTAGGTTGACTTGGTCACCTGTGATTAAACCATTCAAGCTGCCATTGATGATCGCACTGGTTGTGCCGTCATAAACTTTGTCTTGAGCGGTGATGCTGCCTATGATTTGTTTCTTACTAATACTGGCTTGTGCTGATGTATTTGCTGCAAGATCGTAGTTACTTGCATCTGTACCACTTAAATTACCTGATACGTTTACATTCTTGTTTGAGCCTGCATTCTTATCTGTAAACTGTCCTTGCGCATTTAGGTTGACTTGGTCACCTGTAATTAAACCGTTCAAGCTACCATTGATGATCGCACTGGTTGTGCCGTCATAAACTTTGTCTTGAGCGGTGATGCTGCCTATGATTTGTTTCTTACTAATACTGGCTTGTGCTGATGTATTCGCTGCAAGATCGTAGTTGGCTGCATCTGTACCCGTTAAATTGCCTGATACATTTACATTCTTATTTGAACCCGCATTTTTATCCGCAAATTGTCCTTCCACATTCAGGTTGACTTGGTCGCCTGTGATCAAACCGTTCAAGCTACCATTGATGATCGCACTAGTTGTGCCGTCATAAACTTTGTCTTGAGCAGTGATGCTGCCTGTGACTTGCTTCTTGCTGATGTTGGCTTGTGCTGATGTATTCGCTGCAAGATCATAGTTACCTGCATCTGTACCACTTAAATTGCCTGATACATTTACATTCTTATTTGAACCCGCATTTTTATCCGCAAATTGTCCTTGGGCATTCAAATTAACTTGGTCACCCGTGATCAAACCATTCAAGCTACCATTGATGATCGCATTGGTTGTACCGTCATACACTTTGTCTTGAGCTGTTAATACGCCTGTAATTTGTTTCTTGGCAATATTAAGTGAACCATTTTCATATACGATATTATAGTTCGTAGTGGATGCTGCTCCAGCTACAGTGTTGGTATAACTACCTGCATTTCGATCGCTCGCACCAGAAGCAGTAACACCACTAAAAATATTTGCTTGATTGTTTACATCATTGCCTTTCAAACCTGCAATCGTAAATCCAGCGACATTCTGTACCTGACCATTATAGGTCGTTGCTAAGCTATTTCCTTTAATTGTGGCAGTGGCTTTAGTAATGGTATATGTGCCATTTACAAAGGTGAGATCGTAGTTTTTATCACCTTTTGCAGCATTACTATAAGCAACAGCATGTACATAGTTTCCAGCATCTTTACGTGTTGCAACAGCATTTACTGCGAGAACAGATTCAGTTTCTCCATCAATTAAGCCATCAGCACGGAAACTATTAATTTGTTGGTTAAAACCATTATATTCACGTGTTTCATCTAGTGCGTAAACTGTTGCTTTCTTTTTATTAATGACAAACTTGCCATCAACATACGCGATGTCATAGTTTTTGGTACTGCTATTTTCGCCTGTTACCTTGTTGGTATAATTCCCTGCATCTTTACCTGAAGCGCCTGTTATCGCGATATTTCCAAGCAATGACTCAGTTTCCCCATTCACCAATCCATCAACCGTATAATGTGGATTGTTAATTGATTGAGTTTTACCGTTATAGATTGTTGAATCACTATTTCCAGTGATAGTAACTTTGGCTTTATTAATCGTTAAAGTGCCTTCATTCCCGATAAAATCATAGCCGTGTTGGTTATCACTATAATAAATCGCTTTATAAAGACCTGCATCCGTTCCACTGGTTTGACCATTGGCAGTATATTTGCTGCTGTCTAATCCCCAAACATCCGCAAAATGTTGCTCTTTACCTGTATAGGTTGTGGTTTTATCCGTGACAGATAAATCTTTAGTCGTCAAAAAGCTTCGTAGTAAAGGTACGCTTAGACCGTCATAAATACGCCATGCCGTCTGTTTCCCCCCCAATGTGCTATCAGCATCAAGAAAAGTAAACTTAGATGCATCTTTCATTTCAGCATTGGTCAAACCAGAACTTGCACTACTCCCTGCGCTGGCATTTTGCAGCGTGGTCTCTTTATTCCAGTGACCATTACTCACGGTTGCGTTGTTATTATTTCCAACTAAACCACCAACCAGACTATTCCCTGTAACACGCCCAGTGGCATAGGCATTTTGGATCGTTGCTTGGTTTTGGTTACTTCCCACTAAGCCCGCAACATTACTCAATCCACTGACAGCACCAGTTGCATAGGTATCTTTAATGATTGCATTTTGATTAGTACCGACCAGACCACCAACCTGATTCTGACCTGTCACTTGACTGGTTGAATATGCACTTTCTATTTTTGAACCATCTTGTTGCTGTCCAACCAATCCACCCACAGCATCACCCGTACCTACAACCGATCCAGTACTATAAATGCTATAAAGTTGTGAACTCTGTGTACTGCTTCCAACGACAGCACCGACATGGTTTTGACCTTTGATATTGCTATTCACGACACCAAAGTTTTTAAGATTGGCGTTCTGAATATAGCCAAATAAGCCAACGTTATCCGTGGTTTCACGAGAAATATATAAATCTGAAATTTGATGACCTAAACCATCTAATTTACCTGTAAAAGCGTGACTACTATCACCAAGCGGATTAAAGCCAATACCAGTTGCATCACCCCAAAATTGTGAGTTTTTGGCATCAATGTCATTACCCAGTAGGTAATTACCTGCAAGGTTTTGATTTATGTTTTGTAGTTGATTTAGATTTTGGATAACGCTGTAGTAACCGCCCAATTGATCTTGTTTGTTAACGACTTGGTTTGGACCAATATGATCTTTAAAATACGGCGTGGTTTGATTATCAGCATTTGCCCAAATTTTATCAAAATCAAAGCCAATAAACTTATTCGCATTGAACATTTCATCGCTGGTCAAACCACTGGTATTCGCACTACCTGAGCTGGTATCTAATCCTGTTTTATTCTTATCCCAATAACTATTACTTACTACACCCTGAACATTTTTACCGAGTAAACCACCGACTGTTGTCGCCCCTGTCACTTTTCCAAGTGCATAGGTATTTTCAATCTTTGCAGCAAGGTTTTCTCCAACCAAACCACCGACACGATCAGTACCTGTAACCGCTCCAGTCGCATAAGCATTTTTAACCTCGGCGTCATAATAGTTATTTCCAACTAAACCACCAACATTTTGTTCGCCAGTGACAGCTCCTGTTGCATAGGCATTATTGATTGTACCGCCATGATTATTATCTCCAACCAGACCACCAACAATATCAGTACCATTCACATTTCCAGAAGCATAGACATTCTCGATAACTGCGCCATCATTCCCCCCAACTAAACCACCGATATAAGTTGAGTTTTGTGCGCCAGTGACATTCCCCGTCGCATAAGAATTTTTAATGGTACTGCCATCAAAATTTCCTCCGACTAGACCACCAACAGTCCCATAGCCTTGAACAGATCCCGTATTAAATACATTCTCAACTAAACTTTGATGACCACTTTGCCCGACTAAACCGCCGACAAAACTGTCACCAATGACTGAACCACCAACCAAACCGACGTTACGAATGACAGCACCATCAATATGCCCAAACAATCCAACGTCATAACTATAGGGGCGATTGATCGTGAGATGGCTCACTGTATGCCCTAAGCCATCAAAACGTCCTGTAAAATAATCAAACTCATTACCGAGTGGATTAAAACCTTTTTCGTCTCCAACACCCCAATCTTTGGTCACCGTGGCATCAATATCTGTTCCAAGTACGTAATTACCTGCCAGTGCATTATTGATATTTTGTAAAGCCTGTAAATCAGTCACAACCTTATAATCAATACGTTTGCTGACATCCGTACCTTTTTGCGTGCTAAAATTTTGCCCCGCTTTTAAATTTATCTTCGCGCCATTTTTAATATAATAATTGGCACTTTCACTGCCATTTTGCCCATATAACAACACCACTTTACCATCTTGGTTTTGTGCCGTAATACTGGCATTCACATTAATATCGTTATGTGCTTTTAGTGTCAGTGTGGTGTCTTTATTCCATGTAACTGCCGCATTAACATTGATATCACCCTTTTCTGACCCAGCATTTTGTGTTTCTAAAATGACGGAGGTGCTGTTCAAATTATTTTGTAATGTCGTTGCACCAATACCACTACCCGTTTGAGCAGCCGAGCCAGCATTGATACTAAAATCAGTTGGGTCGATCAGCCACGTTCCTGTTTTACCGCCATCAGATAAAGTCGAAACGTGTGTGCTATCGGCAATTTTCACCTGCGCTGCACTGGTTTCAATGAAACCACCCGCATGACCATTATGACCTTCTGATTTTAAAACACCACTGACATTGGTTGTACCTTGTTGCATATCCGCAACCAAAACAATTTCACCTTTGGCATTTTGACTCAAACGATTGGCTTCAATAATACCGCTATGATTCACCACGGCTTTGCTTAAGCTATCTTTGGCTTTTGCAGTTAAATAAATTGCACCGTTATTGGCAAGAATCGCGCCACGGTTATCAATCAGACCTTGCAACGTCCCAATTTCAACTTTGTATTCAGTCAGTTGACCATCTTGTAATTTTAAAGTGACTTGATCTGCTGCGGTTAAATGGATCACACCATTATGTGCCTGAATCTGCCCATCATTGATGACAGTTGGTGCAATAAATGCAACGACACCACCATTGGCAATAACTGAACCATAGTTCTCAACACTGGCAGCATTAGATTGATTTTTAAGGGTAAAGTTTCCACTGATAATATCACTATCTGTGACATTCAGTGTTGATGCAACAATCCCACCGACATTGACTTGTGCCGTTTTAGAAAAAATCACACCATTCGGATTCAATAAAAAAACTTGCCCGTTGGCATTCAGTTTCCCCATAATTTGACTGGCGTTACTATCCAAAACACGATTTACTGCAATCGAAGAAGTATTTGGCTGATAGAAATTGACCGTCGCATTTTGTCCAATGTTAAACGTATCCCATTGGATACCTACGTTCTGACTATTTTGATGGACATTTAACGTATTATTATTTTGACTTACTTGTGCCGAGCCAACTGTGACATTACCACCTGTTGGCAATTGTACATCAGATACTCCTGCCCAAAGCGAGATCGGTAGCAGCGCTAAACTT
The DNA here is from genome assembly GCF_027105055.1 of Acinetobacter sp. TR3. Classification (NCBI taxonomy): domain Bacteria; kingdom Pseudomonadati; phylum Pseudomonadota; class Gammaproteobacteria; order Moraxellales; family Moraxellaceae; genus Acinetobacter; species Acinetobacter sp. TR3. The sequence goes on along the minus strand of NZ_CP114264.1, from coordinate 1,150,957 downwards.
AATAAAGATAAACGTAGGGTCTGAAACCAAGTTTTTGTCTCTTTAACATGCCCTGTCACCGTTGAACTCTGACCGCCTCGCGAATGACTTCGTGTTAATTCCGAAGTCACCTGCCAACAACCTAGACTCTTATTCCATACTGTCTTATAGACTTTATTCATCTCTACGCTACCCCAGAACTAAATATCAGCGCTCAATTTTAAATTTCCATTTCATTTTAATTTTCAACAAAATGGACGCAAAAAAAATAATTTATGTGTCTTTGATATCATTTTAGATAAAACAAAGATAATAAAAGCACATTATTTTTAAATAATAAGCACATTTAAAAATAACAAATACCAAAACATATAAAATCAGCACAAAGATACAATATTTATATTTATTTTAAAACCATATTATTTTTAAATTAGGGGCTTAGGAAGTTAAGCATATTAAAAAGTATGGTAACTTCCTTATATGAAAGCAAAAAATAGATACTATTCCCGTTCAAGAATCGCAGAAGCAAAATTCAGGCAAATCATTCGCTTTTTTGCCATGGATTTTACTGCATCTGATACTGCTAAACTTACCAATATTTCTGTTCGCTCCATCAATACAATTTATATCAAATTGCGTAAAAAGATTGCTGTCCAATGTGAAGAAATATCTCCCTTCAATGGCATTGTTGAACTGGATGAATCTTACTTTGGTGCTCGTCGTGTTCGTGGTAAGCGAGGTCGTGGGGCATCAGGAAAAACCATTGTATTTGGGTTGCTCAAACGGGATGGAAATGTGTACACGGAAATTGTACCAGATTGCTCAAAAGCGACGCTACAAGGCATTATCCGTGGGCATATAGAACTTGATTCAGTCATCAATACAGATGGATGGAGGGGGTATGATGGTTTGGTTGATATTGGCTTTGATAAGCACTTAAGAGTAAATCACGGTGACAATGAATTTGCTTGTGGGGAACGTCATATTAACGGTATAGAATCCTTTTGGGGCTATGCGAAAAAGCGGCTCAGTAAATTTAATGGAATTGACAAGAAGATGTTTTATTTGCATCTTAAAGAAACGGAATATCGCTTCAATCATCGTCATGGTAATTTATACCTTGATTTGCTTAAAATACTCCGTAACAACCCTCTTTAACTTCCTAAGCCCCTAAATTAATACTAAATATATAAAATTAAAATAAATGATAATTTAAGATAAAGTTTAAAGACACACATCAAACACTATAATATTTGTTAAAATATGCCAATAAATGTCACATAATAACAATATCTTAGCGGGTGAGAACACCTTATACATATTTTATTTTTATAAAAATCCAATAACACTTAAATAAGAAAACGGTGGTGTTTCAAAAAGTATGCTGACATTAAATGAAGCCATTATTGATGTAAAAAAAGGTTAAGTCGAAAGCTTTAAAATGGTTTTCAATCTTTTTTGAAAAATTACAACTCCTTCTAAAACCGCGCCTAATTCGATGCCTTATTTTGCAATTATTACCTTCAATACCTACAGTAAAAAATTTACCAATACTTTGCTTGCAGTTTTTAAAAGCAGTTATGAAACTGTCCCAATGATCACTTGCAATTCGGGTGTAGTGAATACCTAATTGTTTAAGCTTTGTCTTCAATCGTTGAACTGTAGCTAAGTCTCTTTTACCCCAAACATAAGCAACAATCTCACCTGTTTCTCGATGGTAGGCGTAAATAAGCCATTGTTTATTATTTTTATTTCCCACAAAAGTCCAAAACTCATCAACTTCAAGAGACTCATAATGACTTTGTTTAGGCTGAATTTGGTAGGTCGATTCGGTTAAAGTACGTAAAACTTTACCGATACTGATTCGCTCAACTTCAGCGATATCTCGTATACCACTACCTCTGACCATCAACTGTAATATTTTTCGAGTAATGCCTGAATTACATCCTAGATAGCTCAGAGCATGGTCACCAATAAACTGACGTTTACAGTCTTTGCACTGATAGTTTTGTTTCCCATCTACTTTGATGCCATTTTTCTTTATACTGTCACTGAGGCAGGTTGGACATTTGATTTCTAGAGTTATTCGCATTTCTCTATTTTATCAAAATTCAACCTGCTTTGTTTCAGCATACTTTTTGAAACACCACCAAGAAAACAAGAACAACATCACACAACAAAATAACTATTTTGTTTATTACTTATATACTCATCAATTAAATATAAGTTATATTATTTTTAAATTAACTCCTATTTAACACTCTATTAACTTGGTTAATTAAAAAATGAAAAATGTGACAAAACCCTCAATAAGCACATTAAGCTTATGTATTTCACTCTTATTATTATCTGGTTGTGGAGGAAACTCTCAAGAAACAACTGATAATAATAAAACGGATTCGGCGACAAATGGTCAAGCAAAAGCACTTACGACATCAGGTGCTTATCCTGAGCCAAGTAAAGATGTTTTTGATTCAAATACGCTGGGATTCTACGATTACGACTTACAAGGAAATACACGACCTTTACGTAATGATCTTGTCGGTAGTTTTGCAGCAATGATCCAATTTGCACAAAACCATACCGTAGACCCAAATGGTAACGAGGCGAAAAGTATGCCTCGTCTTACCAGTGAAAAAGATGCTCTTCTTTTAGTTACCCCAAATACCGACATGGGTGAGGTGCAACAACTGAATGCAGAAATCTATTTAAATAGTCGTTTAATACGTCGTGTTGCATTACAAGAACCCACTCAAATCCCCGCCTCAGATCAATCTAACGGTGATGCCCGTCCAAGAGTTCAATACTCTAAACGCACATGGACAGCAGCTCTTAATTGGGATGAAGTCAAACCGGGTTTAAATATTCGTATTGTAGATCCTGTTAGCCTTAAAAACGGGCGACTGAATGCACAATCGATTGATTTTGGAGCGCCGGGTGAATTAGTGGTTCAAAGCATTCGTTTAGGCATGCTCACCGCACCTCGACAATCTAGTGGTCACTATATGCTGAACGAACCTGAAAAAGCGGGTACTGATTATTTTGAAACGATTCCTGCGGCAAAAATGATCGTCACAAAGTATGATGACATGCAACTGAATCAGGTTATGGTTGCAAGTGGTGTCATTTATAATGACAAAAGCGCCACAACAGGTGATGTCTACAGTGGTGATATGCGAGAAAATACTGCTAAATCTACCTTTAGTACAGGAATTAACCTTGCAAACTGGGGTGTAACCAGTGCATCAATGTCAAGCCAACAGCAACCTCAACTGACTCAAAGTGCAGTCATTCACCATGCTTGGGGTAAATACGAAAATGGTGATGTCAGTCATGGTTTGAGTGGTGGTAACGGTATTTTAACGCTGATTGATTCAGCAGGTAATGAATTTAGCCATGAAATTGGGCATCACTATGGCTTAGGACACTATCCTGGACAAAACGGAGAGAACTACTTTTGGGCAGCTCATCATCCAGATAGTGGTTGGGGCTATATTGCCTATCGTAATCGTATGCGAGGCAATTTAAACTGGAATAATACAAATTTAGACAATCGTTTAGGTGGCACGCCTATCTTTCAAAATGCCTATACCTATGGTACTGATGCCATGGCGGGTGGTAATTACTCTAGCGCACTGTCTCGTTTCACTCATTATACAGGCTATAGTACAAAGATCAGAATACAACCCGCATTTGATCGCCCAGTTTGGGATGCAAGCTCCACTACAGGATACAAACGTTGGAATGCGACAACACGCCAAATGGATGTCACGCAACCTAAAGTTCCAAATTCAAGTCAAGTCTGGTACAACCGTCCTGATGGCAATTATCTAAAACCAACTCAATTTGGTGTACCTGTCTTTACCATTTTAGGTGGCTATGACCCTGTCAACCAAGTTGGTCTGCTTTACCCTGCTGCACGCGGCAACTGGGGGAACATTTTCACACTGCCTCAAGCACAGATGAGTCTTGCAAATGCAAGCTGCTGGATCAATGTCAAATACGCATCCAAAGCAGAAGAAAATATCGCACTCGCCCCAAATCGCATGGGCAGTAATGCAAATAAATTACATATTAATTTAGCTCAAAGTGATGCACCGCTAAGCGTTGATTTATATTGTAAACGCGCCAATGAACAAGCCAACAAACTCTCATCGATTGTCATTCCAAGCTATGCACAATCCCTCCCTGCTGCTGTAACGATTGGTAAGCAACAAGGCTTTACAGCTTTACGCAAAGTTGAACTCCCGCAATTAGAACAAGCTCTACTCAGCAACCAAGGTAAACTTGTTGCAAATCTCTCTCCAAACAATAAAATTCTCTATGATTCTTATAAGAATTTTAAAAATGAGCTTTCAGCAACCGCACGCCAAGAGTTTGATCGCTTCAGCAACCAACAAGCACAATTATACCGTTTAAACCGTTGGGTCAACGTCTATCGCAATGACTTAACTGCAAATATCACCGCTGCAAATGATGCGTTAAAAAGCTTTGTCACCCAACTTGGTCTTTCCAGTAGCAATCCACTGGCAGGTGCAACAATGTTTGTGATGCCAAATATGAATTCAGCTTGCCTCAAAGCTGAAATTTCGACTAGCACAGGCAAACCAAGTGTATTTATGAGTGGTAGAAATAATTGTACTGGCGATAATTCTAGCCTATGGATCTATGATGCTGTGGGCAAAATTCACAGCGTACAATATCCTGAATTCTGTTTATCAGGTGCAACTCTCGCTGCCTGCAATAACAGTGTTAGTAATCAAATTTGGGAAACACCTATTACTGGTTCAACTCAACAGTTCCGTCAAGGTGGTAGTTGCTTAGATCTAAGTGGTGGTGGTGCGCCAAGTGCAGATGGTCGCGGTACATTAATTACTTATGGCTGTGGCGGTGGAAATAATCAAAAATGGACAATCACCACACCAAGTCAAAACTTTATTTTAGCGGCTGCAACAGGTCAAAATTTACCACTATTGGCAAAAGCATTAGCAACACCATAATCAAACACGATCAAAAATAAGCATAGGGAGCGAATATGCTCCCTATGCTTTTTCTAGTTTTTTCAATTGAATAGATGATTGATTACGATTAATACGTTAAGCAAATGTGATTAAAAACTGATATTCATTCAATTGAATTATTGAATCAAAAAGCATAAAAAAGCCCTTGTAAATACAAGGGCTTTTTTATTTATTTGGCAGAGGATCAAGGACTCGAACCTTGACGAACGGTTTTGGAGACCGTCATGCTACCATTACACCAATCCTCTATAACTGCATGATTAATTCATCTCTGACTTAATCATAAAAAGTAAAACACTTACTTTTTAAATTTGGTGGGGGCGAAGAGACTCGAACTCTTACACCTTGCGGCGCTGGAACCTAAATCCAGTGCGTCTACCAATTTCGCCACGCCCCCGATGGATGTGTATATTAGTGATAAACTTTCTTGCTGACAAGCCTTTTTTATAAAAAAACTATGCATCTGAAAGCTAATGCTTTTTTCATATACAAATGAAAAAATTATTGAAATAAAAAAAGGAACTTATTTAAAGCTCCTTTTCATATTTGGCAGAGGATCAAGGACTCGAACCTTGACGAACGGTTTTGGAGACCGTCATGCTACCATTACACCAATCCTCTATAACTGCATGATTAACTCATTTCTGATTTAATCATAAAAAAAGCAAGAAAATCTTGCTTTTTAAATTTGGTGGGGGCGAAGAGACTCGAACTCTTACACCTTGCGGCGCTGGAACCTAAATCCAGTGCGTCTACCAATTTCGCCACGCCCCCGATGGGTATGCATATTAGTGAGAAACATGCTTTATGACAAGTCTTTCTGATAAAAAACCCTACCAAATGCACATATAATATTCAAATCAATTATTTATGTTTATTTTTACAGCAAATTAATCGCATTTAAACAATGTTTTGCTTCAACAACGGAGTTCAACCGCTGTTCTTTATGTTTGTGCAATAGACCATTTAGCAAAGGTAAAAAACACTGTAACTCATTAGGCAATTGAATCTCTAGTTTTTGGCAATGTAAAACTGCCCAATCATGATAATTTTTTGCACATACTCTCGTTTGAGACAACCATTCATAAAGAATGATGCCGAATGCATATAAATCAGTTTGTACGGTTTTCGGCTTCCCATGGAAAAGTTCAGGTGCCATATAACGTGGAGTCGCCGTTAAATTCTCTATTGAATGCTCTAATTTGCAGCTTTGCTCAAAATCAATCAATTTGCATGAGTTTTCATATAATCGGAAATGTTCAACTTTTAAGTCTCCATGAATCCAACCCAGTTGATGCATATTGTTTAGCGCATTTAATGCAATAAGAATCTTGTGCTGAATCGCTTCAGTATTCGCTACATTTACAATCGTATCGAAAAATTGATTTGTATCAGGACTGAGTAACCCTACCCCACACTCAGGAAAATCCATACCACTTGTGATATCCCGAAGCTGAATAATTTGATGTGCTAATAAAAAAGTTTGCTCAATTTGGGCATGTTGTTGATAGAAATCTAATTCACGCTGAAAAGCTTGCTCTAACACATCATGGGTATTCGCTAGATGGAATTTGAGCCAGTACTGTTGCTGTGCGACCTGAAAAGTATATAAACGCCGCCCAAACGCATAGCTCTCAGATTTGGTTGTTAAAGTTAAGTCATCCCATTGAATGTTTGAATCAGAGATCCACGTAGTAAAAATCATTCTGCTGCTTTTCTTGCTGCTTTCGCAATGATGTTAAACAATGCTCAATGGTTTTACCAATCCGTGCATGTATTTCGATGGAGGAAATTTTAGGCCATGTTGCCCTTTCACCCTCTTGCTGTAAGATTTTAAAAAGTTTTGGACGTGGGTTTTTGAGCATGTAATGATAATGGCGAAGTCCATACTTGGCGATAATATTCACATCCCCATAATAACGTTGTCCTAAAATTCCATAGCCATGATCTAAAATACGGCGAATCGGGAAAAAATCCCCCATATAATGGCGCGTTAGATCAAGAAATTCCATCGCAATAGCTTTGCCCTGATGCCGAATAATTCGCTCAGGCCAACTCAGCACATCTCGACGAAATCGTTCCGTATCACTTTGCATAAAAGGCACAATATGTGGGTTTACTTGGCTAGCAATAGTGTAATTAATGTTATATAGACGTGCCATTTTTTCTTGTGGAAAATCACTGCGCATACTTCCATCCACCCACCTTGTATTGGCTAGATACGGCGTATGTTGACCATCATAACGCTTACTGGTTACATGCACCGGCGGAAATAATACAGGTACAGCACAGGAAGCTAAAACCGCACTCCAAACCAAAACATTCGGTGCAGTCAGTGCATTCATAATCCGTGGATTTTGTGCCGTGTTATAGGGCGCAATCACAATATTAATGTGGCGTTTTGACTGTTGATAAGCTTCTGCAAATGTTATATCCCCCAAATTATTCATTAGGAATTTTTTCAAATACATCACATCAGCAATTCCACCATTCCCTCGAATCAATTCAGTCATTTTTCTAAATTTAAAGGCATCACTAAAAAAATGTTCACCTTTGAGCAGTTCTGGAATTTTATCAGCCGATGATACACCCAACATGCCAGTCATGATCGCCCCTGCACTTGAACCAGACAGAACTCGAGGCATCAAATCTTGTTCGAGCAAAGCCTTACATACACCTGTATGAAATAAACCCAGTGTCGCACCACCAGAGAACATAAGTGCAGGTTGTCCATAGGCTCTTTGACATTCTTTAAAAAATTGAATTTTTTCTTTGAGTTGAAAAGTAATACATTCACTAGAAGCTAAATAGCGAAGACATTCACTCATTTCTTCCACATAGTTTTCGATAATTCTTTTGGTACCAATATAGGTTTGTGCAAATAACATTGGATGACCAATATTGGCGAAGTCATAAGATAAGCCTTCACGAAGAACATAAATTAAATCTAAAGTTCGATGTTGCATTCGATATTTTTTTAATAGGTTATATCGTTTAGACAAAATTTCTGCATCAAAGTAAGGCGATTGATTGTCATATTTCCATGCTTCATGCCCCGCTTCTTCATCCAATTTTAGTGCAATTTCTTTCCATTCCGCATAAGAACTCGCTTGTTGCAAGCTTTCTTTTAACATATCGACTCTATGCAATTGATATGTATTTCTTTTTTCTTGAGCTCTATTAAACATTAGCATTCCTATTTTTCATTATATTCTTATCATCTCGCACTTATACAATGCAAAAAGCAACACCAACAATCAAGGGTAAAATTGATCGTTTGCAACATTTTTCATGATATTTTCTGCATTTCGACTATAGCGATGATAGTATCCCTATTCATTAATCACTGAGTTTGGTTTGTGTTTATGGCTATTCTTGATTTACCCGAATCTATTATCCAATCGTTATCAAGTGTTTTGACACAGTTACAACAAGTTCTCCCTGCTCCTAAACAACCCACAGATTTTTCGGCGATTGCATTTCGATGGGAAAATCAACAATTGCTTGCAATTCAACAACCTAAAAAAATGTATTTAGAAGATTTAAAAGGGATTGAACGCCAAAAAGCCAAGATTATTCAAAATACTTTACAGTTTCTCAATGGTTTACCTGCCAATGATGTCTTACTCACAGGTTCACGCGGTACAGGGAAATCATCGATTGTTCGTGCCTTACTCACAGAATATTCAGCACAAGGTCTGCGTTTAATTGAAATTGAACGAGATGATCTTTCTGATTTACCTAAAATCCAAAAATTAATAGAACATCGTCCTGAAAAATTTATTGTTTATTGTGATGATCTTGCGTTTAACGCAGAAGATGAAAATTATCGTAGTTTAAAAAGTGTCTTGGATGGCTCACTTCAATCGGGTTCAAGTAATTTTATTATTTATGCAACCAGTAACCGCCGTCATTTATTACCTGAATTTATGCATGAAAATACGCCTGTGCGTAAAGTGGATGTTCCTCAATATACCGAGTTACATCCTCAAGAAGCGATTGAGGAAAAAATTTCATTGTCTGATCGTTTTGGTATGTGGCTTTCCTTCTATCCAATGGATCAACAACTGTATTTAGAAATTGTTGAGCATTATATTGTTCAAGCAAATTTGGAATATAACGACATTGTTCGTGCTGAAAGTTTGAAATGGTGCCAAGCACGTGGGCAACGTTCAGGACGTGCAGCCTATCAGTTCTCTAAGCATTGGATCGGTTCGCAAAACCTTGAAAAATTGTCTAACAAGGTTTAGGGAGATTGCCCTAAAAAGCTTTGGCTTTGTCCTTATTTCCGCTTAGCAAAGGCAATTGTTTTTCATAACCTAGCTTTTCAGTATGGAAAGAACGTAGGAAACAAGATGAAAAAACAATTGCCACCCTCATCCCTTACAAGCAAAATTTTGGGTAAAAGTTTATTACTTGCACAAAGCACCTTAGATCAAGCGATTAAATATTCAACGATTCCTTTTTCTGAACCAGAAATCATTCGTCCTAGAACTGAAGAAAAATTCTATACATGGACACACTATGGCATCTTCTTTCCATTGCTAACTGAGCCACATCGTTATTTGAATATTATGATCTTACTTGGTACACCTGGGGCTTTGGCTTTTGATCATGATGAAATTACCTTAGGTGATCCACGCAAGACTGCAACTTTCTTTTCAAGTACTGCCGCTTTAGATGAACATCTATTAAAAGCCTATATCATGCCTGAAGAGACTCATATTCAAGAAAATGGTTGGCAAATTGAGTTGGGACAAGAAGTTTCGATTGAAGGCACTTTACCAAACATTCACCTCAAAGGTGCTTATCATGGATTGAAGTTTGAGTTTGATTTGGATGTTACAGATCAAGCCTCTTGGTTTATTAAAACCCCGATTTATGATCACTTTAGTTTATTGTCAAAATTTAAAGGGCAACTCGAATACCAAGGACAAACAACGCTTGCGGAAGGCTTATGTACTTATGAATATGCTAGAGCCGCAGGCACGGGATCGGTTATGCAAGTACATACACTTTCACGGTTGAATATCAAAACCCAAAAGTTCAAGGTCGTGGTTATCTTGAATATATTGATGTCGAAGATCAAAATGCTTTTAAAGATTAAAAGCTTTTGATTAAGTAAAACAAGCCTTTGGATATGATTCAAAGGCTGATTGATTTAGGATTAAATTTCTTTTGGATTAAGATCAATTAAAGCAAAAGTATCAACAATTTGCCTAATTGAATTTTTGATCTCTGCTGCAACTTTGACATCATAACCTTCAACTAAAAAACGGCTAATTAATCCTTCAATTAGAGTATAAATAATTTCAACTAATACATCCGCATTCGAAAAAGATGCTAAATATTGCGCGATTAATTTTCGAATCCAGACCTTATGGTCTTTCGAAACCATGATGATATCTTGATCACCCAAATGCGATTCAGCTACTGCTCGAACAAATAGACATCCTTTAAAATTATCTTCTTGAAACCACAACAGATGCCAATCAATCAATTTATCTAATGCTGGTCGCCCTGTTTCACCTGCAACATAAGCAACCAAACTATTCCTAAACTTTTCGTCTCGTGCCTGTAAAACCGACTTCACCAATTGATTTTTATTTTTAAAATAAGTGTACATCGTTGTTTTTGAACAGCCTGACTCATCCCGAATTAAATCAACACCCACACCAACAAAACTATTTTCATAAAATAATTTTTCTGCTGTATCCAATATTTTGTGGGCCGATTTAGACATAAAAATTTACTCGCTCAAATAGTACAGATCTGTACTATTTGTGATTTTAGCGATATCATCATTTCAAAGCAACCATTCAATGAGAATGAAATGTTATCAATATTCCAAGGTAAAGAGCATCTCGCCCCAGCACCCCAATCCAGTGATCTAATTAGAAGCTTAGTCGGTGGAACGCTGAGTATTTTAATCCTGATTTTCCTCAGTAAATTGACAAATAATTTATTCATCATGGCACCGTTTGGTGCAACTTGCGTACTGTTATATGCCGTATCTCAATCGCCATTAGCCCAACCTCGTAATGTTATTCTTGGGCACTTTATCTCGGCATTGATTGGTTTATTATTTCTTAAACTTTTTGGTAACTCTGCATTCAGCATTGCACTTTCTGTTGGCTGTGCGATTGCTGCCATGCAATTTTTACGTTGTATTCACCCACCTGCTGGAGCAAATCCTTTAGTCATTCTACTTACTGCGAATACAATTGAATACCATTGGAGCTTCTTGTTTTTTCCTGTACTTCTCGGTGCAACTTCTCTTGTACTGATTGCTTGGTTGGTCAATAACCTCAAATCAGAAAACAAATGGCCAATTTATGGTTTAGCATTGATTGATAGTAAAAAGACTATCAAATAAATAAAGTTGTGATGGAGGAGATCAAAGCTCTCTCCATCCCTGCAAGCTCATAGAAAACTTTCTATCAATCAATTCAATAAATTTCTCTTGCTAATTATTATACTTTTCCACAATAATAGGTAGATCGGTATACCTAATTTATATTTAATTATGAGCACCAAATCAGCAAAACAAAAAATCCTAGATGCCGCATCCATCCTGTTTTACAACGATGGGATTACTAACACAGGCATTAATAGCATTACAGACAAAGCCAAAGTCGCAAAAATGTCTTTGTATAATAATTTCCCAACCAAATCTGACCTAATTACCTGTTATATCGAAGCTCGCCATCAAGAATGGTTAGACTTATATGAGAAAAGAAAAGTTCAGATCAAAACACCGATGGATGGCATTTTAGCTATATTTGATGCCTATCAAGACCATGCTGAATTTGCCTATGAAAAAGGTTTTCGTGGTTGTGGTTTACTGAATGCAGCAGCCGAATTTCCTGCATATAGTCCTGAACGTTTAGCCGTTAAAAATCATAAAGATGAAATCGAAAATATTGTGGCTGGACATTTATCACAATTATTCAAAGAGCCGCAAAAAGTCCAACAACTTGCGCTACTTATTTCTTTCATATTAGAAGGCTCGATTGCCCGTGCAGGTTTAGAAAGTTCCAGTGAGAAAGTATTTTCGGCAAAACAAATGGTTCAAAATTTATTAGAACGCGAGATTTCAAATTGAGTAGTTCATCTTTTAATTTCAGTACTCATTCTGGCTTTATCGCCGTTTTAATTGCCTCTATTTTATGGGGTACCACAGGCACAGCCGCCTCTTACGCGCCAAATCTAAGTCCTTTAGCGATTGGCGCAATCGCAATGGGTGGCGGTGGCTTATTACAAGCTTTATTAGCCCATAGAAATATCCGCAGTCATTTACCTCAAATTGGCTCTTATTATCCTTTACTTTTGATAGGCATGATCTCTGTAGCGATCTATCCTCTCGCCTTTTATTCATCAATGCGTATGGCGGGGATCACGATTGGGACTGTCGTTTCAATTGGTTCAGCACCTTTATTTACTGCATTGCTAGAAAAATTCTTTGATAAAAAAGCACTTTCGGGGAAATGGTTTATTAGTTTTGTTTTTGGTGTTGTAGGAGTATTGCTGTTATCTCTAGGAGAGTTTCACGCTCAAGGTGCGACACAAATAATGACTACAGACCAAAAAACTATTGGCATTATTCTCGGACTGATCGCGGCACTGACCTATTCGTTATATTCTTGGGCTGCAAAGAAGATGATTGACCGTGGGGTCGACTCAAAGGCTTCCATGGGATTAATTTTTGGTTTCGGTGCTTTAATTCTATTACCAACATTATTTTTTACTGGCTCAAACCTGTTTGATGAACCTATGAATCTGTATGTAGTGGGTTATATGATGCTGATTCCGATGTTTCTTGGCTATCTATTATTTGGTTATGCTTTAAAAACTATTTCAGCTAGCACTGCCACCACACTAACCTTATTTGAACCACTGGTTGCCGCTTTATTTGCGGTCTTATTGGTAGGCGAGCAATTGGCACCGATTGGTTGGGTTGGTATGGCATTGATTTTTGTATGTTTGGCCGTGTTGTCTAAAGCAGATAAACCAAATTAATTTTTTTATTTAAGATTAGAGATATTCAGAATTGATGCAGAAAATAAATTTTCTCTGCATCAAAAATACAGCTTAAATATTAATACTCTTTTGCTAACTTCTCTAAGGTTGTGAGCATTTTTCTCACCACACTTCTTTTATGATGCAGCATATTCTTAATATTGCTTGGATTAAAACCTGTCAATTTTGCAATACCACGACTGGTCATGTATTCACCCGTTTTTGCAAAGTGCTTTTCACTTAACTCAGTTTTCGCATTTGAGAATCGAACCGCCAGCTTATAATCACTAAACTCAGACCATGCGCCGGTCTTATATTCGTCCGCATCAAAGCTACCCTTCTGCTGAGTAGGTTTTTCACGCAGAATATTACTCAAACGGTTAATGACAATCTTTTCTTCACTTTGTTCAATTATTTGATAAAGTTCAGTTTCTTCAAAAGGACGTCCTAAAGCGATGTCTTTTCTATATTGTTCAACGACCTTTTCTTTTGACTCGACCTTTTTCTCACCTTGTTGAGTGAGACAGAGAATCTTAAATAAAGACTCTAATCGGCCACATGTAAAAATATAAGAAATTTTCAACTTACAACTCCATTATGAACGCTAGTTCATAAAAATATTTTCAAAAAAAATTTTGACCTATAAATTCACTATAAAACTCATTTAAAGGCAAATCAAAATCAGCAACTAATTGCCTTCTTGTCGTTTGTGTAATTTCACCAGTTTTCGGATTCAGACCCGTTTTCTCAACGTCTTTCCAATAAACACCTGTACCACGTTTTTGCCATGCAGGAAGTTCATTAAAATTAATCTGCTGTGAAAAGAGTAAATCATGCTTTTCTTGACGATTTAACCCTTTAACTTGTTCCGTTGCTTCAGCTACTGCATGACCCGATTTTCTTAACATCCAATAGCAGTGTGCATTTAATGCATTTCGATGAGCATCCTCTTGTCTCCAACGGAAATAGTCATCTACTAATTGCGAATTGGGTAAAACACAAACTCGAGCATCAAAAGTAGCAATTTGACCATGCATTACTGAGAATTTTGCACTGGCTTCACCTGCTAAAATAGAAAGAATTTTGCGTTCCTTACGGTTAAAACTTTCATCACGGTAATGGAATAAAAGAGAAATTTCATCGCTCTGGGTGTAACCATAAACGATATTAAAACCACACTGTAATAAATGGGTTGTGGTTTCTACCATTAAATCTCTAAAATGTACATCAAATGGTGCTTCAAATTGCCAAATATCTTTGGTTAACCGTGTAAATCCACGACCATCCAACCTTACGACAATATAATTTTCGGGCGGAATACAGAAATCGTAAGCCGTCTCATATTTTCTTAATCTTATATCTAAATCTTCAAATCTCATTATTGTTCTCTTTGATACAGCAATCTCACATTAAAGTCATTTTCTTGATCAATTGAAACGCTGTAAATTTCATCAAAACCCTCATCAAGTTCAGGTATTTCTAACTTTTTAAAAGTTGAAATAACACCAACTCGGGGAATTTTCGCCTTACCTTCACGTCGTTCATTCCGAAAAAGAGCATCATCCAAACTGCTATCAAAATAGTATGCGATCACTTTAAAGTGTGCATTTTTTGCATCTTGAACATATATCTTTCGATCGAGTTTACTTGGATTGGTATTATCAATAACAACTTTCTGTTTTGCTTCTAAACAGGCATTAAACAATATTTTCTCACGATGTCTGGTTTTCAACATATCAAGATTGAGACGAATATGAGTATCAGAGAAATATCGCTTAAAGAATGTTGATTTACCTGAAGCTTGCCCACCTACAAAAATGATAAGTTCCATTTTAGGTCGGTTGTAACTCAGTCATTGGCCATCTTGGTGTCGTCGTCACCGCTAAACCATCATGTTGCCCAGCTTTTAAACGTTGATATCCAGCAAAGGCAATCATGGCGCCATTATCAGTACACAATGCAGGCTCAGCATAATAGACTTGAGCTTTGATTTTTTTAAGTGATGTTTCCAATTGCTCACGTAATCGTAGATTTGCACTCACACCACCTGCAATCACCAAACGTTTTAAACCTGTTTGCTTTAAAGCTTTCACTGATTTTTTAGCGAGTGTATCAACAACTGCTTCTTGAAAAGAAGCTGCCACATCGGCATCACGATTCTCTTCACCTAGCTTTTTCAATTGTACAGAAACCGCTGTTTTAAGACCACTAAAAGAAAAATCTAAACCTTGATGTAATATTGGTCGTGGAAATTCAAATGCCTTGGCATCACCCTGTAACGCCAATTTCGCAATATTCGGCCCACCTGGATAAGGCAATTTCATCATTTTTGCCACTTTATCAAAGGCTTCACCTGCTGCATCGTCAATTGACTCACCGAGCAATTCATATTGACCGATCCCATAGGCTGCCATGAGTTGAGTGTGACCACCTGAAACTAATAAAGCCACAAATGGAAATTCTGGTGGCGTTTCCGAAAGTAATGGCGCAAGCATATGACCTTCCATATGATGCACACCAATTGCAGGTTTATTAAATGCAAACGCCAAACTGCGGCCAAATAATGCTCCAGTCATCAGTGCACCCATCAATCCTGGACCACGGGTATAGGCAACAGCATCAATCTCTTGCTTTTTAACACCACTCTGCTCAAGCAATTGATTAATCAACGGAATCATCTTACGAACATGATCACGTGAAGCCAGCTCTGGTACGACCCCACCATATTCTGCATGCAGTTTAATTTGGCTATACAAAACCTGTCCACGTAAGCCGAGCTCGCTATCATAGAGTGCTAACCCAGTTTCATCACACGAAGTTTCTAAGCCCAAAACAATCATTAAACTGCCTTTACAACGATCAAAAATAATATCAGAGCTATTATAGACTTGTGATCTGAGTTGTAAATGAGTAAAATACTGACCTTCACTTGCGATCTAGTGCAATCGTGCATTAGATCTTATCCATAATCTTAGAGGATTTTACATGCCACAAGTTAAGTTGAAAGAAGGCGAACCAGTAGACGTAGCTATCCGTCGTTTCAAACGTTCATGCGAAAAAGCGGGTGTTTTAGCTGACGTTCGTAAGCGCGAATTCTATGAGAAACCAACTCAAGAACGTAAGCGTAAAAAAGCTGCTGCAGTTAAGCGTTATCAAAAGAAATTGACTCGCGAATCTGTACGTACTACTCGCCTTTACTAATTAATTTGTGATTGACTGCTGAAGAGACTATGAATACTTTAAAAAACCAAATTACTGACGTATTAAAAAACTCAATGCGTGCCAAAGATATGGCAACAGTAACGGTTATTCGTGGTGTACAAGCAGCAATTAAGCAAATCGAAGTCGATGAACGCATAGAGCTTGACGATGCTCAGGTTCTTGCGGTCATTGAAAAGCAAATTAAACAACGTAAAGAATCGATCAAGGCCTTTTCTGGCGCTGGTCGAGATGATTTAGCTAGTAAGGAACAAGCCGAAGTTGAGGTTATTTCTCAATTTCTACCAGCCGCTATGACTGAGGAAGAACTTGATTCCATCATTGAGCAAACGATTGCTGCTCAAGAAGCTACTAGCATGAAAGATATGGGTAAGGTGATGAATTCTCTACGTCCGATCATAGCCGGGCGTGCCGATCCTGCACAAGTATCTGCTAAAATTAAAGCAAAATTAAGCTAATCTGCTTAATTTCCTCTATTTTATACAAATTATTCTATTTAAAAATTGGATTCATTAAATAATGAACCCAAGAGATTATTTTTACTTAAAACCACATTGAACATTATATTTCACTAGCATTTGCATCTCATTTGACTCAGTGACTTGTTTGATTACATCCTGTTTAGTCATATTTGCATATTGTGGCGGCAAGGATGAGCGATTTTTTTCAATCGCATCTGACATATCCTGAATATAACGCTGATTAATACCACAATACTGAGCTTGCTGCTCAGGTGTGAACTGTGAAATCTGTGGATTAAGGCTACGTAAAAAACTACGAATATCCTGTGCATAGACACTACGAATTTTCTCAACCGAATTCACATATTGCTCAACTGATGCTGCTGAGCTAATCCCTACACTGCTTATCGCAAAAATAAAAACTAAAATTTTCTTCATAAATGTTCTAACTTCTCAGCGATTTTTTACGCAGATCATCTTATCTTAATTCAATAAAGTTTGGCTTGTGCTCAGAAAAAAATTCTTCTTTTGGTGCAGGAAGATTCCCATCAGTCACTGTTCCTAGACGTAAACGAATCACATTAGGTAAATCTGTACGATATGAATAAAGTGGGCTGGCACAATTTTGACAAAATACGCGTGCTTTATTGGGTGTGTGGAAGTATTCTTTGAGCTGATCGCGTCCTGATAGAATTTTAAATTGTGTTTGGTCAAGTGGGCTGTTCCAACCAGCGATTGAACCTTGCGCCTGTTGGCAATGGCTACAATAGCATAAAATGCTGTTTTCAATTTCACCATGATATTGATACTGCACTCCCCCACACAAACACTGCCCTTTAATCATTTTTATTTCTCTTAATTCTTGATAAAGATTAAATTTTCATACGTCGATCATCTTGCATTTGTTTTAAGCGAGAGTCAATTTTTGCTGACATGGCTAAATTTCCTTTGGCTAAACGCTGAGCGTGCAACATGGATTTAATCGCATTTTCTTCATATCCTGACCAATACTCAGCTTCAGCACGGTAACAAAGCACATTAATTGCTTGCAGTGGCGAACTTTTATCTAAGTTTGTTGCTTGTTGCAACAGTTGCCAACCTTCAATATCTCTCTGGTTTTTATGGATAAACCGTTGAACTAATGTTTGAGCTTGAGCAGCCTGCCCTTGCCGAATTAAAACTTCTGCAAGTTTGTAAGATAGCGCCCTATTTTCAGGCATCGTTTTTTGAATAAAATTTACACTACTATAAGCTTGATCAAATTTATTTTGCCCTAAATAAATATCTGTTTGAATCAGTGGAACCAATACATGATATTTAAGCTTTGCTTTTACCAAATCTAGATTTGCCTGTGCCTGAGTATAATCACCACGTTCTAAATAAAACTTACTTAGCGCTAATTATGCAGCTGTATTTTTTTGATTGGCAAAAGCTTGTAATTGAGTTTCTGTCGCTTGGTTTGAAATTACGAGCGTATATAACTTTAAAATCTCAAAATCAAGATCATATATTTTTGATTTGACTTTTGGGAGTTGGTTTGCTCGTAGTCGGGCTTCACTCATACGCTCTGTCGTTAGTGGATGAGTGAGCCAAAAATCAGGTAGGAAACTCACACGACTTGTTTCACGATGCATAGTTTCAAAATAATCTGCCATGCTTTGTGGATTATATCCAGCAGAATACATAAACTGCATACCAATACGGTCTGCTTCACGCTCTTGATTACGACTATAACTGAGTTGCTTGTCCATCAACGCAGCTTGTGTGCCTAACATCACCGCTGACCCAACATCACCATCCGCTTTAGATGCGATTGCCGCACCGACAAGAATACCTGCGAGAGCAAGTAACCCCTGTCCTTTAAATGCTTCTTGTGAACGACTGTAATGTCGCTGTGCAACGTGGGCGATCTCGTGGGCCATGACCCCTGCTATTTCATCCAAATTTTTTGCAGATGTAATTAAGCCTGTATTTAATGCAAACAAACCACCAGGCACTGCAAATGCATTAATTTGTGGATCTTTTATAACCACTAAACCAATCGGTTGACCAAGCTGAGTCTGACTAAGAATACCTGAAAAAACCTGTAAAAATTGATCTTCTAACCACGCATCTTGTACTGTTGGCATCTGTCGATGAACTTCACGATAAACTTTTTCACCAATCAGTTTTTCTTTCTGCTGATCAAGCAAACCTATACCACTGCCAATTTCAGGTACTTCTGTTTGTCCAGTTATCTGCGTAGGCAAAAAGATCTGAGTATGACTCAATTGAGTGGTGGCCAATAAGCCACATGCAAGCAGCAGCGATCTCAAGTCGTTTCTCTATGATTCTAATGAAGAAATTTAATATAACATTAGAAAATGAAGATATTTGCAACGAAGTGTTATAAAAGGCAGGAAAATCCTGCCTTAGTTTATATTTTTGAAAGCAACACGATTATTTCGTGTTTACATAACGTTGATCGACACTAAATTTCTCTGGAAACTTTGCATTAATCTCTGCATAAAAAGACATAATCTCAACCATATCTTTTTCATAATCTCCCGTAGGATAAACAATTTTTCCTACACCTGTTTTTTTCTTAGCATAATCCATATACGCCAATGCAATCGGCACCCCTGCGGTGGTTGCAACATGATAAAAGCCAGTTTTCCACTGTTCTTGTTTAGCACGCGTCCCTTCTGGTGTCACTAACATCACTAACTTAGGATGTGTTTTGAACAAGTCACTCATGAGTTGAACCATACTCGGTCGCGCTTGTCCTTCTTGTTTCGCGCTACGATCAATCCCAATACCACCCATTGCACGCACAAATGGACCAAATGGAAACTTCATGTAACTATCTTTAATCGTAAGACGAACATTTACACCTAAAGCTTTTAATGCCAACCGTGCATATAAAGCATCCCAATTACTGGTATGTGGAGCTGCAATCATCACACATTGATCAACATTCAAATCCCAATGATTATCCAGTTCCCAACCCATTAGATTTAAACTTTTTTCAGCCAATTTCTCAAACACAGACACCCCGAAGACAAAATTTCAAAAGGCGAAAGTGTACCAATATTAATCAACTTAAAAAGACCATATAGATTAAAAATCCAACAATCGAGTTGTAAGTAATTATTCGAATTTTGGATTGACGAGATAACGAGGTGTTCTATCTTGTAGTGCGTCCACTAAATTTTGATAGGCAAGTTTCACCATTTTCTGACGCGTTTCTGCGGTTGCTGAACCAATATGTGGCAAGGTTACTGCATTTGGCAACTCAAATAATGCTGAATTTTGCAGAGGTTCTTTGGCATAGACATCTAATCCAGCAGCAAATATCTTATTTTGTTTTAATGCTTCGATTAAAGCGTCTTCATTGACTACAGAGCCACGCGCAATATTGACGAAGACAGCATGTTTTTGCATTAAGTCAAACTGTTCTGCGCCAATCAATGCTTGGGATTCATGATTTAAATCGACAGCAACTACAATAAAATCAGACTGTTGCAATAATTGGTCTAAGTCCCGATATTGTGCATTAAATGCTTGAGCCACCTCAATCTTTTCACGGCGGTTATGGTATAAAATATTCATATTAAAACCATAAAATCCACGACGGGCAATGGCAGCACCAATATTCCCTAAGCCAATAATGCCTAGAGTTTTACCAAAAACATCCATACCATATTGTTCAGTAGATACCGTGCGTTTCCACTGACCTTGTTTGGTCCATGCATCAAGGTATGGAACTTTGCGTGCGGCACTCAGCAACAAAGTAAAGGCAAGATCAGCCGTTGTTTCTGTCAAAACATGTGGTGTATTAGCAAGCCAAATTTTCTTTTGATTAAGATAGCTAACATCGTAATTATCATAACCAACAGACACTGTCGAAATGATTTTAAGTTTTTGGGCTGGTGCTAAATTACTTTCATTTAACAGTCGTCCTGCGCCAATCATGGCATCAGCATCAACAACTTCTGTTCGAATCTGTTCGTTGATATCACCCAGTTTAGGATTAAGTACCACGACCCGATAATCTTGCTGTAACTGCGCTAAAACGTCTTGATCTATTTGGCTGAATACAACAACTTTCTTCATGATTCGATTTCCGATCTTTATTGCATGAGCTGCCACAACCGTCTTTTTAATAAAGGTTGGGCTAACATTTCTTCTAAACTCGCTAAATGCAAGATATTAGAATGCTGAATAAAATCCAATTGACCTAAGCACAATATCTTTTTTTGTGTTGCGGTTGCATCCAGAAAACCTTGAATATACGAGGAGAGTCCCCGACTTTCCTGAAAAGCAGCCAAAGGAAATGGCCATTTTAATTCAGCATACTGTCCTAATCTGGCCTTTTGAATATTTTGCCAAAGTTGGCTTTGAGCATCACTAAGCTGACTGCTTTCTAATAAAATGGCACAGTTTTCCAACACATACATTTGCAATTCAAATGACTGAATCTGAGCAGTAATAACAATCTGTTCTTTTTCAACAAGCGCTGCTTTAGCAATAGGCTCTGTAACAACTTTCGTTTGATGCAATACTTCAATTTCGGTGATCGGTGGCGTATGTGCAGATGTTGCTGGAATATCTTCTAAAATCGGTGCAACTTCAAATGTAAGTTCTGTAGACTCAGAAACGTCATCAATTAATTGATCTCGCCATAGACTTGGTGCAGTGTTTTTTTGACATACAACTTCCCGAGGAATCCAAACATCTATTCCCAAAGCTGCTAGCCTGTTTCTCTGCTGCCCAATCATCTTACCTACTCATTCTGGTTACTCACGGTAATTTGCGATACCGTAAGCTGAGTAGTCTAACATAAACCGATCTCGTCAAAATGGCTTCCTTTTGTTCAATCAAACCAATACAAATTCAATTCATTATTTAATAAGATATGCTTATCTTTAATTTAGGCAATTATTTAACAACAACAGATAATTTTTCATTCATCTATTTTCTACATTTTTATTCAAATACTTCAATAAATAATTAGGATCTTGCTGTGTTAAATTCAAACGTTCTCAAGGAAAAATAATGAGTTTCAAGGTTAATATTGAAAAATATAAGCTGTAGTATTAATACTTTACAGAACCCTTAGAAGCTCATCCCACTTGGTCAGATAACTCGGTGACTTATGGTTTTGATTCATACGCCACGCTCGCCCATGTGGCGTAATTAATCGCCCTAGTGTCATACAATCCCGACCAAATCTTTTATTAATATCATCAAAAGCGATCGAAAGATTTTTTCGAGCAACGAGCTTATTGGTGTCATGGAATAAATCTACTGCATGGCTATGTTGTGGGATAATATCCAACAAAATCACTTCTGCTTTTTTATAACGATGCCCTGCTTGATAAATTCGATCAAGCCCCTGTAACACGGCTTTGATAATTTCTAAACGATCATCGCTATAGTCAGATAGATACATCACTATATAGGGGCGATAATATTGATCTTTGTCAAAACGATTGGTGCGAATGCTAACGCCAACAGCTTTGCACAGTAATTTTTGCTTTCGCAAACGCTCAATAGCACGTAAGCTAAATTCAGTTAAAGCGCCACTCAGGCTAGTTTTGTCCTCAATCGGCTGACCAAAGGAACGGCTGCTTAACACCTGTCGTCGATCTGTCACAACATCTTCAATTTCTAAGCAAGCCATGCCTTGTAATTCTTTAACCGTATTTTCCATGACCACAGAAAAATACTTACCTAACATTTTAGGATCGGCTTGAACCAAATCCAACACCGAGTAGATATTCATTTTTTCTAAGCGCTGACGAATCTTTCGTCCCACACCCCACACCTCACCTACAGACATCTTCTGCAACAAGTCTTCAATCACGCATGGGTCTTCAGCAACGATATTACAAACACTATCAAAACAGGCGTGTGTCTTGGCTAGATTATTGGCCAGTTTAGCTTGAGTCTTGGAATAACCAATGCCTATGCAACATGGCAGACCCAACCAGTTTTTCACTGTGTCTAGAATTTGGTGTGCATATTCGGTTAAATCGTGACTACGCTGATAGGCAGTCAACTCTAAAAAGCATTCATCAATCGAATAAACTTCCTGTTCAGAGGGATCTACAAAATTGCCTAATATGTTCATAAAACGACGCGACATTTCCGCATACAAAGCATAATTACTGGAAAAGACCTGCACTTGATGCTGACGAATAATATCTTCAATTTGGAAGAATGGCACAGCCATACGAATGCCGAGCTTTTTTGCTTCATAAGAGCGGGAAACCACACAGCCATCGTTATTAGATAGAACCACCACAGGACGCTTTTCTAACTTTGGATTGAACACGCGCTCGCAACTGACATAACAGTTATTCACATCAATTAAAGCAAAAATACGTTGCGGTAGGCTCATTGGCTTACCTCATTGGCTTCAAGTTATACGTCACCACACCCCAGATCTGTAACTCCTGTCCGTCTGTGATATAAATATTTTGGTAATCTGGATTTTCAGCTTTTAACCATACCTTTGGTGGGCTGAAATGATGATCAATCATCAAACGTTTGACAGTAAAATCATTGTCAATCAAAGCAATCACTATATCCCCAGACTTCGCTGTAAGACTACGATCCACCACTAATGGATCATCAATATCAATCCCTGCGTCCAACATCGACAGTGAATTGGCTTTGACGATGAAAGTCGAGTTTTCGTTACGAATTAAAAATTCATTTAAATCGAGTGATTGCTCAACATGATCTTGGGCAGGCGATGGAAAACCCGCAGCAACTCGTTCCGTTGCAAGTGGAATATGATAAATTCGGTCATTCTTTACTTGCACATTTTGGATTCTCATTTGACCAATCAAATCTGTACGAGTATCGGTTTTGACATTATTCAGTAACCAATTTTTGATGAAATCAACTTGAGATTCGGGAACACGGATGACTTTAGTTGGCTCACTGAATTGTGCTTTACGTCCTGCATTACTTCGGGCGCCACCATGCTCAAATTCATTTTTTTTGGACATAACTTCTCCTTACCCAAGTTTAAAATACTTACAAACAATTTAACTTGAAAAAGTTACAAATTCAAGTTGACGTACAATTAATTTTGCATAACAATGGATTTAATAGATCAAATTTTGGCTTGTTTAACTAATACACGGATGTGAAATAAGCCAATATTAGTATTTAAAATCAATGACTTAAAAAATAAATTTACTTTTGCAACTTAAATCATTGATCTAATTCAAGAATATATTTGATCTGTTAGCAGTAGATTTTACTCAAAAGATTTTTGATGTGGAGACATGAAAAATGAACAATCGACGTGATGCTATTCTAGGTTATGCTGACGAACAACATGCTTTCTTTATTCGTCTCATCGAGAACAACACTGTATTAGGTGAGAGCTATGGACTATTTTGTGAAAACCAAAATAGTGAAGCAGCGGAAAGTATTATGACTACCCTTTTTCTAAAAAAATCTTTTTGGCTCAATGGCTCTGAGTTTAATGACATTGTTAAAGGGCTTAACCCAATTCATTAAGATAACATAACAGTGTTTTCAACAACTGTTTGCTATGGCCAAGGGCTTGTACGATCACCTTAAACCGACAAGCTCATTATTTTTATTTTAGATTTCATTCAAGATTTAAATCACTTTCGTTGCCCTCAAATAAAAGCCCACTTATTTGAATCTCATAAGTGGGTCTTTTTATCGTATTGAAAATAGAAGATTGAGGTCAGATAAATCTTTTATCATTCACAGGTGCAACTAACTTATAAATCTTTCCATCTATATCACTTTCAAAAAGTAAATCGATATTTGGAAAAATGATATTCCCTTCTACTTCAATATGCTCAACTCGTTTAAAAAAAGGAATATCTTGGTCTTCTAAATCATTGAGCTGTGCCACAACAATCGATTCATTTTCTTCTTGATCTTTAATAATTACCGTAATCTTATCCATAATACTTCTTCCCAAAATATTGTTGATAGGACTATGGGAAATTTTCTATCGATTGTCGACTAATAGCTTGTAACAAGACTTATAACTATTATATTTTTATTTTTTAGACGACTAAGTGGTTGAAATTAAGCACTGGTTAGAAATTTCTTTAATATTAAACTAACCATACAGTTACAATATTATTTAAAAATATTTCAGAAAATTTTACATTAAACCTCTTATGAAAGTAAAAACTGCCTCAATATAGATTTTATGATATATCAAAAATTAAACCGTTTTTCAGATTCTGAATTCAAACGTTTGGTTGGCGTAACTCGACCAGTTTTTGGTGAAATGGTAAAGGTTTTATAAGAACTAGAATTACTCAAAAAGAAATCAGGGCATCCTCATACTTTAGCTACAGAGGATCAATTATTAACACTCAATTACTTGCGTAATTACAACACTCAATTGGAATTGGCGGAAAATTACCATATCGCTGAAAGTAATGTGAATCGAACCATTAAAAATGGTTGAAGATACATTAAGTTGATTAATCAAACTAACCATGCGAAAAGGTATGTTTGATTAGCTGCTGCTCAACTATGCCACGTATCGTTTCAATCCCTCTCTACCCAGTTGAACAAAAACAACTTATTGATCTCACCAAACACGCTGCACATTGGCGAGAAAGACAACGCGCACAAACCATATTGTGGCTATCCGAAGGTAAAACTGTAGCAGAAGTAGCTAAACTTCAAAGTCGAATACCTGAAACTATACGGTTACAACGTCGCCATTGGCAACTCTACCAATTTGAATCTATTCAAGAAGGTCATCGTTCAGGTAGGCCGAGTGTTCTTACAATAGCCCTGAATTAAATCGCATTGAGATGTGGTATGGTGACAGATGAAGTATCATTGGCGTGATTGCAAAGTAATGACGGCTAATCAAATACAAAATTGGGTGTATCAGATATCAAAATATTTTGGCAATAAATACATGTTTACTTTTTAGATGTTACTTATTTAATCTTATCTACTACAGCACAAAAAATTTTTTAAATTAAAACTTGCTCACAGAAACTTCACTATCGACCCAGTATAAATATTAAGAGTCTTATACTGATCTAAATTCATATAAGGAAATTATAAGACGAATAACTATTATTCAAAAATATAGCCAAGATCAGCATGGTCAAGGAGATACAAAATGGACTCTCGCCTACTTTTAGCAATTATGCTAAGTAGTTTTAGTGTGACATCATTCGCTTCAAGCCACCGCGAAGCACCATCAATCAGTAAAACACCCAAGGTTGACGCTACAGATTTTTATATGTTTAAAAGTTATGAGCCGAGCCGAAGTAATTTCGTAACCATACTAGCAAACTATCAGCCTTTACAAGATGCTTATGGAGGTCCTAATTATTTCGCTTTAGATCCTAAAGCCTTATATGAAATACACATTGACAACAACGGAGATGGGCAAGAGGACGTTACTTTCCAATTTAAATTCAATCAAGAATTAAAAGACTTACAAGTTCCTGTAGGTGGCAAGAATGTTTCTGTACCATTATCTAACATTGGTAAAATAACAAATGATAGTAGTTCAGCTCAAAATACCGCTGAAACATATACTGTTACCATGATTAAAGGTGACCGACGTAAAGGTGATCGAAGTACTTTAGGCTCTTTTAAAAAGCCATTCGATAATGTTGGCGCAAAATCAATTCCAAACTATCCAGCCTACGCAGATACATTTGTCCAAAACATTAACTTTGGAAATTGCGGTTCTGGTAAAGTTTTTGTAGGTCAACGTCAAGATCCTTTTGCTGTTAACCTAGGTGAAGTATTCGATTTAGTGAATATTAAGATTCCTGCTACTCAACTCGCACCTTCAGGCGTAAATGCTGAAGATCAAGGCTTGAATACTATTGCAAATAAAAACGTCACTACAATTGCTTTAGAAGTTCCACAATCTTGTTTAATTGCTTCAAATGATACAGTGATTGGAGGATGGACAACAGCAAGCTTACCTCAAGCCACATTATTAAACCCTAATCCTGAAAGCAATCTTACCAGTGCAAGTAAAGTTGGTGGTGCTTGGACTCAAGTTTCACGTTTAGGTATGCCTTTAGTTAATGAAGTCGTCATTGGTCTTAAAGATAAAGATAAATTTAATGCAAGTAAACCTGTGAATGATGGGCAATTTGCTGACTATGTGACTAACCCAACCCTACCTACATTAATAGAAGTTCTTTTTAAGGAAGCAACTGGTGGTGCCGTAGTTGCGCCAACAAACTTCCCAAGAACTGACTTAGTTAACGCATTTCTTTTAGGTATTCCTGGCTTAAACCAACCTAAAAATGTAAAAGCATCTGAAATGTTGCGTCTAAATACTGCTATTACTCCAGCAGCAAAAGATAAACAAAATCGTCTTGGTGTAATCGGTGGAGATACTGCAGGATTCCCGAACGGTCGTAGACCTGGTGATGATGTCGTCGATATTGAGCTTAGAGTTGCTATGGGCTTACTCTGCACAATAGATGGTGTCAATACCGCTGTTGGTTGTAAAGCGAGCGATGCTAAAGCAGGAGGAATAGGCTTTACTGATGGGGCTCTACAATCACCACAACAATTTGGTACTGCTTTCCCATACTTAAATACTCCAGTAGCAGGCTCTCCATTTAATACAGCTAGCAAATAATTAGGAGTAGTCACCATGAGAAAATTCATTTTGCTGTTCATGGTTGGTATTGGATTAAGTGGCTGTGGTGGTAATGACAATAATTCAAAACCAAATAATAACAATCAATCTCAAAATGACCCCGTTCTTAAAGAAACGTTGTCATTAACCAATCAACCTCAAAGTAACTACGAACAGTCTGAACCTAAAAGTATTACTGACATTTCAGAATCTACTATAGATAACAAATCAGAACCCGTTGCAGTGAAATTTTAAGATTAAGACTCTTAACAAACTTCTGTTAAGAGTCTTTATAGGAGTTTTAAATGTTAATTCGTCAGCTAACATTATCAATAATGGCTTCACTGTATTTAAGTACTGCTTTCGCTCACCCCAAACATCACCATGAAGAGTCTTCATCGAGTTCAGAACATCCAGATTATTCATTAATATTAAAGAACAATCATAATGATGAGCTGAGAAATCAGATCGTTAATGTGTTACTTGAAAAAGCTTATTCAAAAGGCGACGGTGAGTTTTTAGAACAAGCTGAAAACTTAATGAAATCGAGCTTCAATTCATCAGACACAGAGAATAAATTGTTAGAAACTCGACTCGCTCAAGCAAATCATAATTTCAGCAGAGCAGAAACAATACTTAATGACGTATTAAAAAAAGACCCTAAAAATTATGATGCAATTTTACAACTCGCAAATATATATAGATTACAAGGTCAATTTAATCAGTCACTTAAATTATGTGATCAATTAGATCAACAGAGTGTGAAACTTTATAAAGCTGGTTGTGTCCTGCAAGTGGATGCAATGACAAAAAATATTTCGGAAATAAAACCTAGAACAAATGAACTTCTTCAAATGGCCACAAGGTTAAATAAAAATGATCAGCAATGGTTAGGTAATATTATGATGGAAATAGCGACAAGATTTGATGATCCAACTCTTGCGAGCCAATCTATTCCATTACTTAATGTAGATAATTTACCCAATGCTCTTGCTAAATCCAATTGGTATATTTCTCAACAAGAATATTCAAACGCAATCAAAATTCTGACCCCATATCGTTATCATGATGGTGCGTTGTATAGAATTATTTTAAGCAAACAGAAACTAAACGATCCCCTTGCAGAAAAAGACCTAAATGAACTCACCCAAAGAGTACAAAATCTACTCGACCATAAGGATCACATACATCTCAGAGAGCAAGCTCAATTCCTGTGGGTTTCAAAAAAATATGATGAAGGTTTACGCATAGCTGCCAAAAATTGGAATATGCAAAGAGAAAATGATGATTTTGAGGTCTATGCTGCCCTTGCACTTGATAGTAAAAATCGTGAAAGCACAGAAAAATTATTAAATTGGAGTAATGAGACTGGCTATCAAAATCCGACCTACATTCAAAGATTAAAACAAATGTTAAAGCAACTCTAAATCTAAAGTTGATAAACAACTAAAAACATGAAATGAATAATAATTTCATGTTTGTGAAAATCACGAAAATTTATAAAATTAATGGAATAAAAATGAAAAAAAGAATTTTGTATTGCTTGTTGATAGGAAGTAGTCATTTCTATTTAGCTCAACTTACTCATGCTGGAGGTGAACTTACAACAACCCTTCCTATAATTAAAATAACAGCATCATCAAATTTAGATAGCACTTTTGGGGTCGCATTTACTTCCTCCCAAGGAACAATATCGAAAGAACAAATTGAAACTCGACCTTTATCACGTCCAGCAGAAGTTTTAGAAACGATCCCTGGTGTCGTTGTGACCCAACACAGTGGTAGTGGTAAGGCAAATCAATACTTTCTGAGAGGTTTTAACTTAGATCATGGAACTGACTTTGCAACATCATTTGATGAACAACCCATTAACATGGTGAGTCATGCCCACGGTCAAGGTTACACAGACTTAAATTTTCTAATCCCCGAACTGATTGAATCAATTCAATATCACAAAGGAGCAGTATCGATTGATGATGGTGATTTTGCATCAGCAGGTACAGCAAAAATTTCGAGTATCCATTCTCTAGATAATCCTTACGCACAAATAACGTTAGGTAATCATAATTTACTTAGATTTTTAGCTGTTGGAAACTTAGTTCTTAATGACGGGGAATTAATCGGTGCAGTTGAGAATATCAACAGTGACGGACCTTGGGTTAACCCTGAAAATCTTTCAAAACAAAATGTATTCTTAAAATATTTCACTGGTGACCATAATAAAAATCAATCCATCAGCTTTCAACATTATCAAGCACGATGGGATGCTACTGATCAAATTCCAGAGCGGCTGATTGAAAGCGGTGAACTTAATCGCTTCGATAGCTTAAACAAGAGTGATGGTGGTAAGTCTGCTCGGACTGCTATTTGGTATAATGCTAAAAATTATGAGAAAACGAAATACTCCACAATCTCCACTTATGCCGTATATAACAAACTGAATCTATTTTCTGACTTTAGTTATTTTTTAAATGATCCAGTCCATGGAGACCAGTTTGAACAAGCTGAAGAACGAACGACACTTGGATTTAAATTTCAAAAAGGTTCATTAAGTGAATGGTCAAGCAAAGAGCTTTTAAACTCATTTGGATCATCTCTTAGGTATGATTATATTAACAACTTAGGCCTTTACCAGACACAAGATCGACAGCGTTTCAACACGATAAGAAATGATGATGTTAATCAATGGTCTATTGGAATATGGGGACAAAATCAAACCACGTGGCAACCATGGTTAAAAACTATTTTAGGCGTTCGTGGTGATTTTTATTCTTTTGATGTAAATTCTGATAAACAAGAAAATAGTGGTCATAAAACTGATCATATTTTCAGCCCTAAAATGAGCATAATTTTAGGTCCGTGGGAGAATATTGAGTATTACATTAATTATGCATATGGCTTTCATAGCAATGATGCTAGAGGAACTACAACGCACCTAAACATTGATTCTCGTGATAGTAACTATTTAAAACCAACTCTCCCCGTTTCTCCACTGGTAAGAACAATAAATTCAGAACTGGGATTAAGAGCAAAACTTATACCTGAGCTCACCTCAACAATAGCTTTATGGCAACTTGATTCAGATTCAGAACTGGTATTCATCGGCGATGCTGGTACGACAGAAGCAAGTCGGCCAAGTAAAAGACAAGGTATCGAAATTTCACAATTCTATCAACCAACTGATGCTTGGATTATCGATCTAGATCTGGCTTGGTCAAAAGCAAGATTTAAAAATGAAAATTCGGAAGGAAATCATATTCCTGGGGCAATAGAAAAGACTATAGCTGCTGGATTTACTTATAAACTGAATGACCAAATTAATTTTGGAGGACGTTTACGTTACTTTGGTTCTCGCCCTTTGATTGAGGATAACTCAGTTCGTTCCGATTCATCAACTTTAGTTAACTTACAAGGCAGCTATCAATTTAATAAAAACTTTCTAGCACAAGTTGAACTCTTTAATGTATTCGATCAAAAAACGAATGATATCGAATACTACTATGCATCATGCACTCGTCAAGATCTCAGTGAGCCTTCATGCTCACCTAACTCTTCAGAACGTGAAGGAATTTATGATAGACATATCCATCCTACTGAGGGAAGAAACCTCAGAATGACCTTCCGCTATTTATTCTAACCTGAGCGATAAATGCTGAGGAGAAAAATATGTTGTCTCAAAATAAACTCAATGTTTCACAGAGCGCATTTCTCTTTAGCATTATCATGCATGTTTTTATTGTAATCGTAATTTTAAATTTTACAGTTGAAAAAAACGATCATATAACTTCAAATATAAAGATTACGTTAATTTCGGCATCAAGTATAAATCATAAAGATGCAATGTTTTTGTCTTCAAAAGATTCCCAAACAACAGCAACAATCGATCAACCTCAACCTCAACCAATCAGTGAAACAATATTTGATAGTACAGCACCAGCAAATACACCAACAGAAAATCAAGTACCAGAGTTCTTTAGTATCGATGAGCATGTAAATTCATCAAAAATTGAGCATACTTATGACCCGCTCTTGAATGCACAAAATAGAGCAAAAAAAGCTATAAAAGAAGCAAAAGACGTATCAAATCTTTATCAGTCAAATATCAAACCGATGGAAACTGACTTCTTAGAAAAGAACCAATTATCTTCTTTAAAATCAGAAACTGACTCATTCAGTTTTTACAAAGTTGAAATTATTGACACACCAAAGGATTTTGAGCGTTATTCTTCTTTAATTCATGTCTCTAAAGCCACTTCATCAAGTGAAGAAGAAATTAAAATTAATCAACTTAATGAACAAATTACAGAACTACTTCATGAAAATCGCTTAGCTTTAACCAACAAAAAACCTGAAAATATTGAATTTATAATCGATCCAGTTAATCGAATTATTCTTATTAATCTTTCTTCAGAGTCATTGAAAATGGATCATAAGCTCAAATCATTATTAGAAAACATGTCGTTTGATGCAATTCTAATAGATAATAATCTAAATGAAAAAGCTTATTCTTTTGTTGTTAATATTTAATTTTCAAAATAAAAAAAGAGATTTAAAAAACTCTCTTTTTGGGAATTATTTGTGATTCAATCCAGATAGCACAATCGTTAATATACTTTTATGATAGTTAGACAAACATGATTCTGACAACTGAGAAAACAATTGTTTCAACCAAGAATCTGAAAAGCACTCTGCTCTGCTACGCTTATACGAACTAAGTTTTATACGCGTTTGTTTTAAACTAGATTTAGCCAATAAAATAGGATTAGAAAAATTTTCTGAAAATTTGTCCAAACCAATAGCATAGTCTCAAGTAGCGATCAATTCTAATAGATTTCTTCTAGCTTGAACTTACACCCCATGATCAACAATACTTTTAACAAGTTCCACAATATCTTTTCTTACAATAATACCTACCCGTCTATCTCCTAATTTTTCAAAGATATCAACATATACTGTTCTTCTTGTTTCATGCTGCTGTCCTTTAAAATTACGAGAACCAGCTATCTTTTTTAAAGACCAGTACGCTAGTCAACAATTATTGTACTCTCATTAATTTCTATCAAATAACAGGTGGTGTTTCAAAAAGTATGCTGACATTAAATGAAGCCATTATTGATGTAAAAAAAGGTTAAGTCGAAAGCTTTAAAATGGTTTTCAATCTTTTTTGAAAAATTACAACTCCTTCTAAAACCGCGCCTAATTCGATGCCTTATTTTGCAATTATTACCTTCAATACCTACAGTAAAAAATTTACCAATACTTTGCTTGCAGTTTTTAAAAGCAGTTATGAAACTGTCCCAATGATCACTTGCAATTCGGGTGTAGTGAATACCTAATTGTTTAAGCTTTGTCTTCAATCGTTGAACTGTAGCTAAGTCTCTTTTACCCCAAACATAAGCAACAATCTCACCTGTTTCTCGATGGTAGGCGTAAATAAGCCATTGTTTATTATTTTTATTTCCCACAAAAGTCCAAAACTCATCAACTTCAAGAGACTCATAATGACTTTGTTTAGGCTGAATTTGGTAGGTCGATTCGGTTAAAGTACGTAAAACTTTACCGATACTGATTCGCTCAACTTCAGCGATATCTCGTATACCACTACCTCTGACCATCAACTGTAATATTTTTCGAGTAATGCCTGAATTACATCCTAGATAGCTCAGAGCATGGTCACCAATAAACTGACGTTTACAGTCTTTGCACTGATAGTTTTGTTTCCCATCTACTTTGATGCCATTTTTCTTTATACTGTCACTGAGGCAGGTTGGACATTTGATTTCTAGAGTTATTCGCATTTCTCTATTTTATCAAAATTCAACCTGCTTTGTTTCAGCATACTTTTTGAAACACCACCAAATAACAAACTATGACATTTTTTAAATTTCATTTTTCTTTATTAAAACTGCTGTTCTAGGTTTAAAATAAGATTTCACTCACTATTGGCTCAATTCTTAGATATAAAAGCGATACTTTTTCCTAGATGAGATCCTGTTGACTCCCTATCAGTTAGACAATTAGACTTTCTATATTTTAATTTATTTAAAAATTTAAGGACTTAATACGCATGAACAGCGCTGAAATCATGGCTGACTTATCTTCTCACACACCAATGATGCAGAAATACCTGTGTATTGATTTATAAAATAATTTTTTAACAAAATCTTAAAACCTACACAACAACCTACACTTTTTCAAAATCATTAAAACAGCCTACACCGCAACTTTCACCACCATTTTTTACGCCCATCAAATAAGCAATCAGATTTAATAATTGAATGAGCTGAATCATAAATTTATTTGACTCATTTAATGAGTCAAATATACACTACAATCTGCTCACTCCTATTCTTCACTATTTAGGGAAATAGCCAAATATGTATGATGACTGGATTTGGAAACAGCCTAACTGGACATCCTTTACATGGAAAGATGAAAATATCCTTCCACTCACCAGACACATTCATCAAAAAATCGGCATATTGCTTGGGCAAAGTCAGCATAACCCTGAAAAAGAACACCTGACCCTAGACAATCTGATTGCTAATCTTGTTTCATCTTCAGCGATTGAAAATGAAACTCTGAATGTTTATTCGCTGCGTTCATCTCTCGCAAAACGTCTAGGTGTCTCGCTGGAGCACCCCTATCCAAGCTCAGAACGTTCAGATGGTCTAGCCAATATCATGCTAGATGCCTTAAATAACTTTGAACAAGACCTATCAACTGAAAGATTATTTCAGTGGCACCAATGGCTATTTAATGAAACTGACTGGACGATGCAACGTATTCGAATTGGGCAATTACGTGGACACGAACCTATGCAGGTTGTCTCTGGGCGTATGGATTACCCTACTGTGCATTTTGAAGCTCCACCACGAGATGGTTTAGAACAACGTGTGGATGAGTTTATTCAATGGTTTAATACCAGCAGAACCAATACCCTGCTTGACCCATTAATTCGTGCTGGAATTACTCACCTATGGTTTGTGACACTCCACCCTTTTGATGATGGTAATGGCCGTATTACCCGTACATTGACTGACTTGGCTTTAGCCCAGATGGATCAGCAGAGTATCCGTTTATATGCCATGTCACCTGTCATCCTAAATAAGCGTAAGAGCTATTATGAAATTCTTGAAGCTACCCAAAAAGGTAGTTCTGATATTACGGATTGGTTGCTTTGGTTTTTACAGGCACTCAATGAAAGTCTTGAGCAGACATTAAAGCGCATTGAAAGGACACTTTTAAAAAGTACATTTTGGCAGAATTTTTCAGAAGTGGATTTACATGAGGGACAGCGTAAGGTTTTAAATCGACTGCTTGATGGTGGAGAGAATGGCTTTGAGCATGGTATCAGTGCTTCACAGTATCAGAAAGTGGCTAAAGTGAGCCGAGCCACTGCAACTCGTCATCTTACTGATTTACTGGAAAAAGGCTGTATTGCAAAACTTGAGGGTGGCGGGAGGAATACGAGGTATGAGATTAGAAAAATATAAGTCTGAATTATCAAAAATTTCAACTAAGATTTCTAAAGTGGGTTAACGTATTATTCAATATAAAAGAAACCAAAGCATTCCTTTGATTTCTTTTACAAAGCTTAGATGAAGTAGTTGCAATCATATTAAAATTCAAGATACTGATATACAAAAATTAAATTCTATATTACAGGTGGCCTAACTTAAATAAAAAGTCTCCGACAATCCCGGTACGGTTCAACCTGATGAGCTTCGCTCATAAAAGGCTTAAATGCTTGTCCAAGTTTTTGAATATACTCCAAATGCCAAACTATATGGCTTTGCCAAAGATCTGGATTGTGTGCATCTACATCTATACTTTCTAGATCTTCAAGAATTTTTAATCAATATCAGCATCAAATTCTCTATATTTTGGCTATGTTACTCATTAAAATTGTTCTCTACATATACATAAAAATCATTTCCCACACGATCATATTTAAAAGCCATGGTGTTCCGAGTCATCCATCGCTTTAAAAGTTTTTCGTAGACATTCGCTTTTTTATTTGAGGTCGCACTAAAAGACCAATAATGAATATCATGCTTATAAATAAGCTCCTCAACTCTCTGACTAATCGCATTAAAAACTTTCATGGCAGGTAACTTTAAGTTGATATCTTCATATATGGGATCATCTCTAAATAGGGCTAATTCAGGATGTTTACGGTAATTGATTTGGACTCTGGCACGGGGTGGTCTATTTAAAGAAAAGGAAAAACTATAATGATCAAATTTGAGTATGTAGTGCAATCCATCAATCATTAAGTCCTCTTTCAAAATCATACGATATCCTTCTTAAAATGATGACCAAGAACATTATTGTAGATTTCCATCAAGATATCTTGATCTTCCGGTTTTTGGAATGAACTGCCAAAAAAATCACGATCAGTCGAATTAAATAATTGAATAAAATGTTTTAGAAAAGGTTTTAATTTTTTACGCTTACAGTAGGCAAAATACTCACTTGCATCTTCGAATAAAATCCACCATTCCTGAGCAATACCAATTTGGTTTCCACCCATTGGATGTAATTGATCAAATAGAACATTCAGTAGATATTGAAAATTAAACTGCATACTGCCGTATTCAAACTCTGGATATTCAGAATCCAGATCTAAAGTATTTATATGCTGATGAATTGCATAAGCCTCTTTTAGTATTTTCTGAACCTTTTGATATTGTTTATAGCGAATCAAATCTTTGGCAGATATTTTGGGCAGGCGCGATAAATCCATATTGTCACGTAAATCTGCAAGTTTAACTTCGCAAGCAATCGGATTTTTTACTGTTCTTTGCACTGCCTGAAAACGACTTTCACCATCTTGTTTTGTGACGGCTAAAACTGCATGAATAATATTTTCATCAAACCCTAGTGATCTTAAATCATTTACCGATGTTGCTGTATCTTCCAAAATATCATGCAGAACAGCGACAATTTTGGCATCAGGATGTTGTGCATTTTGCATGACACGCAAGGGGTGATGGATGTAGGGTTGCCCTGCTTTATCTATTTGCCCCAAATGCCGTTCAGTTGCGAAGGAAATTGCTTTTTCTAAAGTAGCGATATGATATTCCCTTTATATTTAATCAAATTTTATTCAATTATATTAATCAATTACAGCAAATAAATAAAGTTCAATCATAGCTATTACGTCAATTTATGTCGTCTCATTAGGCAAATTTATCTGGGTTAAATCTAATTCTTTTACAAGCTGATCAGATTTCAACTTCCTTGCCATTCTGCCCATATTGGTTTGTGGTTCAGCTACGGCTACATATTCATTTGCCGGAGTGATAACAAATGTTTCTAGAGATTCATTTTGAAATTTATCCCAGAATAAAGTCATTAACCATTCTGCAGCATCTTTCACTTTAACGGTTGTTTGTGAAGGTTCTTTGTTGACGTAAAGTCTAATATTGGCGCCCTCATCTTGAATGCTGAGTAGACATTTCGATGTGATTTGAAAGTAGTGACAAATTTTTAGAATATTTTGATTAAAGACTGAATCTTCACAATTCTTGGGTTGTTTCACCCAAAAAAACAATTGTCCATTTTCTTTTTCATTAGCATTTGAATAATGCAGACTCAGCTGTTCAAACGTATATTTTAAGCCAAATAAAGCAGCTGCGATTTCGACTTTACGGGTGAAGACTGGAAGGATATAGATTCCTGATTTTTCATTAGAAGTATCGCCCAATATCAGTTGATTGATAATATCTAAATCCTGAACTGTTTTTTCAGTTTGATGTACACACATATTTTTTTCCTCACGATAAGCGAATTATAGTTATTTGGTTTATAAGGATTAATTTCATAACTTACTCTACGGCTTATATATTCAATTAGCAAACCTATCGAGCATCTTTACGACATTAGTTGTCGTCCAACTATTTTTTATTGAACCTACAGCCCTTCAATTGAAATTATTCTGTGTTAGCATTTAATAGAAAATTAAACAAATCTTTTAAACACTTTACTTCACTTATTAGCTAGATATTTATGTACTTTTCAAATCTAAATTGAGTTTGAGTCATACATATACATGCATTCTTCAACGAAACGTTTTCCAAATGGACCTTTTATGATTTATCAATATTATCAAGAAATTAAAGATTATAACTTTTCCGAAGATCAAATCTTAGTATTTGGCTGTCATGAGTTAGGTAAGCATTACTCTGGATATGCACAAACGGCTCTACATCATTTTGGTGCAAAACTAGGTCAAGGTGAAGGAAGACAAGGCCAGTCTTATGGCATTCCAACCATTGCTAAAAATGGGGAAGTCTTGGATTTAAATCTTATCCAAAACTATATCAATAACTTTAAGCAATATGCCAAAAGCAATCCTCATCTTGAGTTCTATCTCACTGAGATTGGCTGTGGGTTTGCCAATTTCAGCCTAAATCAAATTGGCCCTTTATTTAAAGACTCACCGACCAATATTTATTTTCCACGCAGCTTTGTTCCATTCTTAGAAGATTTAACGGTATTTTCTGTAGAAGATATTGAACACGTGTGGAAAGCGGATGATACACATATTGAATTGCCTTTAAACACTGGAACAACTGTACGTTTGAAGCTAGATCACCAGCATCGCTTAAACATGCAGCCAAATGTTTGGGAAAGAATTAATACCAATCAAAATATTCAATATCTCACACTCAATGAACAGCAGTTTAATCAACTCGATCAAGCGATTGAAAATTTTAGAAAGGAAGAGGCTTTATTATTTTCTGAACTGATGTGACCAACAGAATTTTTTAAACCTTATTTTCTTTTTATAGATCATCGTTATTTGTGAACGATGATCTATAAGCTAATTAAAGGGTAAATTAATTACACATAATTAAGCAGCGGCAGTCATTAGAATAATGAAATGGGCAATTGTTTTGATCGCTAGCCAAATCATATTACCCTTGAGTTACAACTTTTCCATGCCTTAGCCAATTTAACCCAAGCTTTATTTTCTTTTGACCAAATACGTCTACATAATTCGGTAAGATCATCAAATTGCCGATCTACAGCACTTGAAACCCCATATTCCCAATGTCCTTCGTAAACACGCTCTGTTAACTCACACATTTTTTCTGCGAGTTTATAATGTGTTTCAATTAGAGAATCTTCAGAAATATAGTCTTGTGAAAAATGGCGAAGCGTTTCTTCAGACTGAGCAAGCAGTTCTTCCGTTTCCCATATCCATAGAGAAAAACAACGATCTGCACTTAAACAGTCAATAAATTGCTTAAAGTTTTCAAGTTTGGTTTTAAATGCAATATTGGCTTTTATTAATGCGTTTATTGCTATGAATCGCTCTTCATTATAAGTTAAATCAATATTTAAACTCTCTAAGTAGTCTCTTGTTTTTCGATCTAACCCTATGATTTTCATTTTTTTCTCCTAATAGTTGAACATTCAACAAAAAACGTACCCACGAATGATTACATTTTAAAAATCAAACTTCTTTCTTTTTACGCATCTTATTCACAGGCTTACTCGCTTCTCTTTCAGCCTGGCTTTGTTGAATTGCTCATAAGCTGTGTCATTTGCTCCATATGCGGCATTGCTATGCCAGGACAGCGTCTCAAGTGCTGTATCAAATTCACCTAACAGCGCTTGTTCACGTGGATTATTGTGAATTTGAGTATCATACCAGTGTTCTCTGACATCTTGCTCACGTAGCATCTAGAACAATACAGTGTAAGTTCACTTAGATACTCAAGGTTTTATCACCACAGGCAACAATCTAAGAAATAAACTCATAACATCGATGGTAAATTTTTCCTAACTCTTTAAAGATTTCCAAGGCTTCATGAGCTTCCTTTACTAATGCTGAAACTTCCTTTTCAGCATTAGTAAAAAGTACAGGCTTATGAATACTCTTAGCAATCTATAATGACTCTATTTATATGCACTTTAAGATTTAGTGATATATAAATCAGTCTTAAAATTCTCTTCACTTCTTACACATAGATTCGTCTCTTGCCGTTTTACCCACAACAATTGTTTTTGGAAACTTTCATTAAATGGAAAATCTCTGTCTTCTTTCACTTTTGGCCACTCAATGTATTTTATCTGCCAAAATCCAACTCCTTGATCTAATCGAAGCTCAATTTTCTTCCCAGATTTCAATCTAAAAAGTAAAAATCTCGCATGATCAATTTTTGAGTCGGGTATCTGCAAATTCAGCTTCTGAGATAACTGATCTTCAAAATAATTTATAAAAAAACTATCAAATACTTCACGCTTGCTAAAATCTGAATATAATTTTTCATCTTGTATTTGTTTGTTTCTAAAACAAGTTGTTATCGTTAATCGAGGGCGAATAGCTAATAATTTCTTTATTCCTTTTAACAAACTGGTTATCAGAATAATATTTGCTGGGGATTGCAAATATCGATCTGAATATTCTATTTCTATAACCTCATCATTCACCAAATCGTGTAGCTTAGATATTGGTAAAACTTTAGCCCAAAATTTTTCAGCAAAATCATTTACTGATTCACCATCAAAATCTTTACCAACTTTGATTTGTTGAAACTCATTTTCATAAGATTCAATAGCTTTAAAATCAAAACTAAATTTTTGTAATTGCAACTCTGGGGAAGTAATTGATTTATAGCTTGGGCTTTGACCCTCCAACCAGAACTCATTAAAACAACTTACTTCTGTCGACTGATTGTATAAGGTGATTACTTTCTCCTGACTGACTATCTGAACATACAAATATTCAGGGGTAATATTGCTATTCACCGTAAATGAAATACCCATTTTTTCCAACGCCAACATTTCTTGCTGTATTTGTGGTGTCAAACTCATATCTAATGAGACCACCCCCACTAGCTTTATATTACTATTCAAAAATTTAAATAGTTTTTTTCTGATTGCAGTACACAAAACATCCCAATCTTCACTATTACCAGTGAGGTTGAATGTAATTTGTGTTGCACCATGATTTACATATTGCTCAATGATCGAAAATGGAGTACCCGCGATAAAATCTGTATTAGCAATTGGAGAATCTAAGTAAGTTAAAAAATCATCTCCTAACCATGCCAATGCCAAAGTACGATCTAAGTTTTCAATGTCATGTCTCGTTTGATTATCAAGCAAGCATTTGCCACAAACTGAATTACAACTATCATCTACACAGTGCAGTTTTTCTATGAGTAATCTTAAAACCTCAGTAATATAATTGGCCGCTGTAGTCGAAAAACCTGCACCGCCACTTAGATCATCAAAAATTTGTAAAACTAAAACTGCTTTATCATCAATTTTCTTAACTTTTATTCCATAACCCAA
Source organism: Acinetobacter sp. TR3 (assembly GCF_027105055.1). Classification (NCBI taxonomy): domain Bacteria; kingdom Pseudomonadati; phylum Pseudomonadota; class Gammaproteobacteria; order Moraxellales; family Moraxellaceae; genus Acinetobacter; species Acinetobacter sp. TR3. The sequence goes on along the minus strand of NZ_CP114264.1, from coordinate 1,110,314 downwards.
TTCATCAGCTGCAATACCCAATTTAGTCGCTATTGCCTGACGTAAAGCCACAACCAATGTGGTCGCAATGATTGTACCTTCTTCAGATTTTAAAATGTATTCATTACGATTCGGATGTTTTAAAACAATTTCCAATACATCGGTTTTAATTTGGCAACCTAAATGAATATTAGATTTAACAACGCTTGAACCACCGCAATCTGGTCGCTTAAATTTATCACCATCTTTTTGCGCTTTAAGTGCCTTATGTGGACGATCTGGAGTTAAGGTAATTGGGAACTTCACTTCACCATCATAACTTTCTTCCATAGAATCGGCTCGACCACACTGCATACAAATGGCAAACCCTGTGCCGTTCAAACCTGAACTATATTGAAATACATGCCCATTTGGATCTACATTAAAATATCCCAAATTAGCATGTGGCAATGACCAACTTAAAGCCGTTTCTGAAAGACCTACCCAAGGTATCTGAACAGGAATATATTTTTGCATAGTAACATCATTATTAGGTTTATCATAAAAATCGACACTAAACCCATTCGGACGTAATACCTTTTTAACATCTTTAATAATTTCGCCACATTCAATATTTGTACATATCAACTGCTCTTCATTCGACAAAACACCCGATGTTAGCCCTGTTTGACCACAGTGATGACACATCCAAGCATAATCAAATTTCTGTGGTTTCTTGTCATGTTCATTATGAATATTTTGCCATGCAAGTGATATCCCTCTCGATGTATAGACACGACCATCAACGATGACTTCTGCACCTGGTGCATATTCACGTATAGCAATAGCAATATTGCGGCTTGGTAAGCCTTTTACTCGCGATAAATTATCCTCGCGATCAAGACGACTTTCCAAATCCTTTGTTTTTCTGCTCTTTGAAAGCTTATCCCAACGATCTTTCTCTAGCTTATTCGTATTATCAAAGGTAATCACATCTGTTGGGAAACCATAACTTGGTAAAAAGTTACGCATTGCTAGCTCAGATAATAAATAAGCTTGGGTTAAACGGTATTTTTCGCATGTTAATCGATAGAGATAACTGCTATTAGGATTCGTAGCTAGTTCTTGTTGATACTCTCTTTCAACGATGACATATTCTTCCAACCATTCTATCTTCAGTTCTCGGATTTTTGTCACACAAGCATCTATGATTTCTGCATTATCAATATCTTTTAATGCTGTGCCTTTTTTCAAAAATTCTAATACTAGTTGATAATCTTTTACTGCTTTGCCCACTAACCATTTTTCAAAGGTGTCGCAAATTGAATCAGATTGACCATCTTGTTTAAGATAAAACCATTTCAAATCTAGTTTAGGTCGATCAATATCAGTCTCCCCTATTTCTTTGATTAAAAATATGGCAAGTAACTGTGCATTGATATGTCTCTGAATCAACCGTTGTGAATTAAAGCTCACATGAGGTGCCTGAATTGCTGTGTTATAAGCCCATAATGGTTGCTTAAACACTTGCTGATCGTGTGGATTATTTTTACAAATAGTATAAGAAATAGCACGTGATTGACTACCACGTCCTGCTCGCCCTGTACGTTGTAAATAATTGGCAGGATGTGGAGGAACATTGTTCATAACCACTGTTGATATCCCTCCAATATCAACCCCCATTTCCATGGTCGTCGAACAATTTAAGACATTAACCTTACCTGCCTTAAAGTAAGTTTCGTACTGCTTGAGTAAATTTGCCGACTGCTGCGCAGAATGCTCCGCTGTACGATAGAAGAATCCTCCCAATACTGCATTATCCGACAAGTCTGTCCATAAATTTAATGACCTTAGCTTTTGCACTGCTGAATCTTGATGAAGTTCTGTTAAATCTGCAGTATTAATATTCCAAAGCTTTGGAAAAGCCATTTCTTCGGTTTTATATTTATCAGTATTTTGTGGCAAACTTATCGGTAAATACGGAGTAAATCCTTTAAAAGTAGTGTCTATTAAACGATGCGTAATTGGGCATAAAAAGACTTTATCCAGTAAACTAAAGGTTAGTTTTTCCTTTCTAAGATGATATTTTGAATTTCCATCTTTTACTAGAAATTCATCTTTTAATACTTGCCATGCTTTTTTTAACCAATCATCGGCTATATTTCGATGTGCTTGCAAGCTTAGATCTAATTTTGCACCTAACACTAAAAGTTTGACTAGACGGTGATTTTTAGACACTGATGCCATTGGCCATGCCAAAATACTATTATTTTTCGAACCATCATCTCGCTGTTTAAACTTGTCTCGATCTTCATGAGTTACAACATGCTTAGGGCGTACAGGCCCTCCCATCCATTGTTTCCATTCTTCAGCAAGATCTATCACTGTATTTTCACGAATATAGTAATCTAAAACAACTTTAATAAAATCCTGCCAATCTTGAATACTTAATTTTTGCTCTTTCCAATAGTTAGGTAGATCACTTAAGTCTTTTAATCCTTGGTAATTAACTTTTACTAACCCCAAAGTTTCTAAGCTATTAGCATTTTTAGGTCGACGTGAAAACTCACGTGTTAGTAGCATTTGTGCAAGCTTAAGCGGTCCTGCATCGTCAAAAACCTCACCCGCAATATGACGATTCGCGAGCAAAATACCTGTTCTAAAATCAAAGTCTTTGGCGATTAGCTTACACAGTTCGTCCCAAGTCATTTCAGGAATTTCCAATGCATTATTGCTAACAGCGAAACCTTCTAATTGCTCCTTACAAATGTTAATTAATTTTATGTCACCATCTTTTTCCGCTTGAATTAATAATTGACGGAATGTTGCCTCAGCAGGATTTACTGTTTGTTGTGGCGCTTTTTTCGTATGTTCAATTAGTATCTTAACCACCGCACCACGTAAGCGCGAACGTTCTGCTTCTTGTTGCATTTTTACGGATAAACGTGCAGTACCTTGACGACTATCTGTAAAGGTAATTAAGCGCTTACCCTTCGCTGGCATGTCCCATGGTGTGCAGTCTTTGAGCTCTTTGAATTCACCTTCGATAAATTCCGGATCACTAAAATTTTTGCTTGCTTCATCAATCTCATTCTGATCAATATCTGGACAATATTGTAAAAGATGTGGAACAGTCTGTGTAATATAGTAAGGTGCACCTAAGATCGCACGTCTGAATGGTAAGTCATATTTTGTTCCCTTCGAACCACACTCAGGATTACTACATTCAACTGGATCACCGCTGTTATGAGGCTCAAAATAATGCACATTTAACGCATTTTTAGAAATTTGCCCAAGTTTTAAATTATCTAGATTCAGTTGTTGTCGACGATAGTTTTTCTCTTTATTTTCATTTGAAGAAAATACCACTAAACGATTCTTTATCGCATTTTTAAATTCACGTTCTTCTTGCTCTTCTGTTTCATTATCAATAAGTAATGCAAATTCATCTTCGACTTCAACAGTCCATTGTTTAAGAACATCTTCCCTACCCAATAAACCTAATAAATGTGGTTCCTTACAACTCTTACAGAACGTTAACTCCAATACAGGTGCTCCACACGCACAATTTTCTTGATGTGTTGCATAGACCTGGCCAAAGCTCCAATTTTTTAAATCGTCGTCTTTTTGATTACACTTGTCATTTATACAACTCCATAGACCATGAGTTACACGCTGATAATAATTGACACGAATCTTAAGAAAAGCTTGTTCTTCATCAGATGGTTTTGTATAGGTTAATAGATCTAACCATTCCAAAATTTCATGTTGAGAAAGTTGGAAACCCTTTTCTCGGGTAATTTTAAATAAATCCTCTAAGGTTAAAGCACGTTGCGAGCAAATACTTTCTCTTAAAACACATGCAATTGGATGCCCTGCTAATCGTTGATAACGCTCATAAGATATCTCTTGTTGAGCATCAATTGCTACTAACTCATCAAAAGATTGCTGATGATTTTCAACCACAGGTAATACAGGGACTTCGCGCTGACCACCAATCACCAAAATATTCTCTGTGCTTTGACCTGAGATTTCAGATAAAAATTGTTTAAGCTTTTCTTCTGCATCTGCACCTGCAATAGTTGCAGAGGTCGCTACAAAACGAACGTCTTTTGCTTCCACACCAAAAGCATGCAGAACCCGACGTAACTGCATCGCAAGTTCTGCAGCTTGTGAGCCCATATAACTATGTGCTTCATCTAATACAATCCAACGCAATTTTCCTTGAGATTTTTGCAAAATAGGTGCATCAATTTGGCGCACCATCATATATTCCAACATGGTGCCATTTGTCACCAAAATAGGAGCCGGATTTGTTCTTAGTTCTTCACGTGTGAATACTTGATTCGGATGAAGAGTTTGTTCTCCAGTTTTCTGGGATTTATGCTCTGGCGTATTACCATTATATAAACAATAACGAATAGCATTAGATGGTAGAAAATGCCGCATCCAAGCATCTAAACGTTCTTGTTGTGAATTAATCAGTGCATTGAGTGGGTATAAAAATAATGCATGCACACCAGTTAAGGATTGCCCTGCTTGAATAAATTCTTCATACAAGTCATTTAGAATGGGCACCATAAAACATTCCGTCTTACCTGAACCCGTTCCTGAAGTCACAACAATCGATTTTTTATCTTCTAACAAAGCATTCCAGCTCTGTAATTGATGTACATAAGGTTGATAGTTACGATTAAAACGATATGCGCCATTTTCTGAGTGATCTAAAGCATCGATTACTTTCTTATGAAGTAATTCACCACCCAAAGCATCTAATGTGGGTTGACCTTTTTCCCATGCGAACATTTGTTCAATCACTGGTGAAGATAAAAATGATTGATCTTCCCCCACAAATTGGGACATTTGTTGTCCTAAAACATCACGTAGTTCAGGATGCGAAATCCCCAATATACTCAGTGTCGCTTCTTTATTTTTTTGGATACTTTCTTGTGTTAAAGAACTAAAATACTTATACATTGTTACTTCGCTTCTAAAATTAAATATTTAACAATTGAACTAAAAATTTGATTAAACCATTGCTCATCAAATGCAATGGTTTGTTTGATTTGTAATATATCGTAGGCACTCAATTGGAGTTGGGAATGATGCTTTACGTTCATGTAAGCTAAACAAAATGGTAAATAGACCACATCTTTATTCCACTGACTTGCCAATTGACAGCTAAAAGGGAGCTTCTGCATACAGTCAAAGTAAGTCCATTTATTTTGCGAAAGTGCAGTTGGCCATGCTTGATCTTCTATTGCACTATGATTTCGTTGCAACATACGTTGATACTCAGTGTTTTCTAAACCGCCAATAAAGTTACCTTCAAATATACAGTCATTTAAAAAGTGAAAATTAAACTCAGGCCCAAATGAACGTTGATTGTTCAAATAAAATGAATGAAATGATTCAGCCAACAAAGGTGTCGAATTCTTCAATCGTTCTAAGATATTTTTTGCCTTTCCTCGACCGTAACCTCCATCATCACCAAGTATTTTCTGCCAATATTGAATCAATTGATTAATTGCATTCAACCATGATGAAACAGGAATTAAATACCACATCACCGACAGTTCGGTTTCGAAACGACGTAAAATATCGAGAGATAAATCAAGTTTAAATATTGCGATAGCCAATTGATCATAATTACTTGCTAGACCTTTTAATACTTCAAAAGTATTTAAAGGCAAATGGTCATAATTATGTAATAAAGCTTTCACATGTTCCCAAAACACCTCATTATTTTCATAATTTACTGTACGTATAAACTGCTTAATCGATAGTTTATTCTGACCAAATGCACGTGTGGCGACAGTTAAAGGCTCAATGTCTTCATCTTGAGGATAATCAAACTTATGAATGAGTTTTGCTCTAAATAATGTAGAACCTTTGCTCGGAATTAATAAATAAGGAGCAAGACTCATATCTAACTCTGGTATTTGAAAAGCTTTCCCTACCCATTCATTTTTTTCAATTAAATCGAGTGGTGTAACCTGTGGTTGCACCAATGACATCACTTGCGGTTTAAAGCATAAAGATTCGGTATGATTTGAGGCATTTTCAGCATAGTACGCCTGAATACTTTTCCCCCAATTTAACTGATGTGCGTAATGACGGATATTGAATTTTTTTTCAATCTGCTGATATCTGACGGTACATTCAACATAACTATCCAAGTCATCATCGACACTCAATACACTTTTCAAATCTTCCATAAACTCATATAAATTAATTGAAGAAATTCCTTGTTTTACTTTCAGCTGTGTACGATAAAAAGGTAAAGCATGTTTTTGATTATTTTTTGTTTTTAAGACAAGATCAAAGCCTAATTTAGCAGGTCTATCGTATGAATAAACCGTTAATTCTGTATTTAATAAATCATGAATGACTAAATCTGTAGATATTAACTCTTGCTGCTCACGAATCAGTTTGAATCCTCTTGCAGGAAAAGGAACTGTAACAATACACTCTCCACCAAATTTAAAGGTTATTTTTAAGTTTAATGCTAAAGGTACAACTGCACATTCCACTTGGCACTTATACGATATTCCAGTCTTTTCATAGACTAAGCTTGAATGAGGATTTAAGACTTCAATTTGAATTTCAGTATCTGATTCAATATCAAGTATAGCTTGATTAAGTACAGCACCTGCTCTTACATTTACTTCAAAATGTTTTGGTAAAACAATTACTCTCTTTTTTAATAGACTTTCACCCTGTCTATTTTTTAAAGTTAGCATCTGTTCTCCAAGTAACCGATGCAAAGGGATACTTTCAATCGGCTCTTTGCCACAAAACAAAGTATGTGTATCAAATGTTTTTAATACTGGTTTTCCTGTGAATGCTAAACTGGGTGAAGTTTGTAATGCGCTGATATTATTTGTTCTAAATAATAACTGTTCAAATTCAACTTGAGAGTGACCGCATTTAATGAAAATTTGATCACCATCTTGTGTCAGAATCCGTTGTTGGCCACTAATTTTATACAGATCAAATGCTAAAAATTGCCCTATATACTGTGGTGAGTCTTCTGATTCTGTATGGATAAACTTTGCGCTAGCCGGCAGACTAAGCAAGACTTCAGATGCCTTAGTTTTTAGCGCACCTTGTGCAATATACTTTGGTTTATCCTGTATTTCAAAAGCTACAGGTAAAGTTTCAAAATCCAGGGAACTGTCTTCTAATTCCTTATAGCTAAGTACTACCCCATCTACCTCTAGACACAAATATAAGGTTTCATTGCAGGATTGTCGGCGAATGTCTTTTGAAAACCCTCGGTTAATTTCTGCAATGACTTGTTGGCTCCCTTGCAAAGAAAGATAAGCAATGCATAAAAAGTGGCTTTTATTATTCAAGCCTTCTTTAATCACCAAATGACCCCGCGTTCGAAGTAACTCAGTGTTTTCTTTCAATGTAAAAGAAAGTTCTTCAGGCAAATAAACCGTACTAAATAGCTCTCTAAAATCCTCAGACAAGCTATGTGTACATTTGAAAGCCTGGCGTAATTGGTGATGTTTAGAAATTTCTTCAGTGGTAGATTTAAATAAATGCCTTAAGAAATCATCTACAATGCTTTGATCTTCATCAATTGGCAATGGAAATTCTTTACGCCAGCTCCTTGATTCTTGATCTAAAATGGTAATTGGATCTTGCTGTACATTTAATCCATACTTTTCCACTTTTTCGATGATTAATTTTACAATATCAATTACTAAAGATAATGTCTCATCATGCTCAAATGCTTGGGGCAGCGTTTTTAATTCTTGCTGAATTTCAGCTCTTAATTCATCAATATCATATTTATTGTTTAAATATAATGAGGTCACTTTTTGAAAAATCGAGATATAGCGATTGCCATCCTCTTTTAACAGGCGTGCCGGGAATCCACCTTCTTTAAAAATCGAACCCAGGTAGTTATTGGCTTTACTATATTTTATAATCGGGCGCTTCCAGAATCTCAGCCCTTTAATTACAACTTCATTTCTGGTATTTACGGGTAAGTTGACGATATTTAATGCAGTTAAAATCGGATCCCATGTCCATTTTGCAGTATATTCACGTCTAAACCATTCGGCAGCATACAGTGTAAACAACCTTGCCCATTCATCGCCTATACGGTTTAAATTTTGAAATGGGAAACTTTTTTTAAGAATGTTTTCAATTTCTTTAAATTCACCAACTGATAATTGATATTGATAAAGTACCCGCCCATCAGCAGATGTTAATCCTCGTGTTGTTAATATCTGCTCTAAATATTTTCTTGGACTAAAATTTAAATTGCTCATTATTAAAACACTCGAATTTTAAATATTAAAATACTCATCACTATCATATTCAATACGTTACTTTTAAAATGATTAATTAAGCCTATTGATTAATAACTCAAATAATTTGAACGTATCATTTCCTCTTTAACACAATTAAAAAAAATGCCTCGTCCCCTCGAGGCATTTTTTGTTCAAACTTCTTTCTTTTTACGCGTCTTTTTAGCAGACTTACTCGCTTCTCTTTCCGCCTGTATTTTAGCAAGCAAGCTTTCCGCACTATTGACACCTGTAATCAGCTCTTGATGCTGTTCACGCCATTCGGCAGTCAGTTCACCACTAAAGGCTTTGGCTAAAATAGATTGAGTCAGCAAATTCACTCGTTTTTGAGCTGATTGGACTGCCGTTTCAATTAGACTAGCATTTTTAAATAAACTTTCGACTTGCTGAACAATCTCTTTCTGCTCTTTTAAACTAGGGTAAGGAATTGATAATTCCTTAATTTGACCTAAGAACAGATTTGATTGTGCCGTAGATTTAGATTTTTCATCAATTTGCTTTTGCAAATATGGTGACTGCAAGACATACATTAAGAATTTATTATCTATGAATGAGTCTAACGTCTTTACTAATGCAGCACTTCTAACCATGACATATTCATCATCTTTATCAACTAATGCTATACGACCGACTGAACCTGAACAGGAAATAAGTACATCACCTTTATTTGGATCACAACGTTTTCTTAACTTTGAGAATTCTTCTATACCAACATAATCTACATTCGACACATCAATATAACCATCACGAACATTTCTTGCCGATAGTAAATAATGACCTGCAGATTCTCTCTTAGGTGTGCTATGTTCACCATCAGTAATCTTTGAAGCGAAAGATTGTAAAGCTAGATTTCCCCAGTTTTCAGGTATTTCAAATAGAGTTTCAGCTCCTATGACTTCTAAGTCTTTTTTGATTTCTTTGCTCTTAATCAGACTATCTTTCAAATCTTGCAATTCTTTTATTTGTGGTTTTATCTTCTCTTGCTCTCGCCACTCTTCCGTCAATTTACCACTCACCGCATCCGCCAAAACCGACTGACGGAATTTCTTAAGAATGGCAGGAATAGCATCTAAACGGGCTTTAATTTGCTCCACTTGAGCAAGCATCACATCAAGCTGACGAACGATTTCTTGTTGTTCTGCCTGAGACACAAAGATTACATTAAAACTTTTAAGGTCTTGCAATGAAATATTATTCATTGCTCCGCCACGTGCTTGTTCTTTGAATGTATTTACAAAAAAATCTAATTGATACTTAAGAAAATCTACATCAAAAAATTCTGATACACCACGGATAATCGCTAATGCCTGATTGGTGTTCGCAGGTAAATCCTCATCTCGGACTAAAGCTGTTTTACCAATAGTGCCAGCAATTGAAAATAATAAATCGCCAGAAACCAATTGCGACCTTTTTAATGCCTCATGAGCACCTTCAGATATAAAACTATAAATCAAAGATTTATCAATATAATTTTTCCCTAAACTTTCAACCTTAATAAAATTAATCCCTGCAGACTGAAAAGGGAAACCCATCGTAGTTGGTGTTGTACCTTTAGTAATGGTGGTGGCTAAATTACCTAATGCTACTTTTTCCCACTCAACAGGCAAATTATCTAAACTCATGCCTGTTCCTCTGCACCCAAACCTAAAGCATCTGCCAAAAGCTGTTTTTGTGTATTGGCTTCATCGGTTTGACCTAATGCCTGCATTAACGCATCCAACTCAACCAAAGCTTGAGTCAGTTCTGACATCGCTTCACTTGCCAACACATGCGGTTCAGGCAAATTCGCAGCATCCACGGCGTCATTGTCTTTTAACCATGAAATATCTAAAGAATCACCCTTCTGTTCTTTAATCCATTCACGGCTAAACTTACGCCAACGGCTGTTCTCTAAAGTCTGCTCTTGGCTCTCTTCTGTTAAAGACCATTCACCCTCTGCACGTACTGATAAACCTTTCGGGTCAGCGCCGTAGACCGTTTCAAAGCCTTTCAAATGCGCTTCGGTAAATGGCGTGCGCTTACCAAAACTTGGCATATTGGTGCGGAGGTCATACACCCACGTCTCTACCGTGCAGTGTTCGTCTTGTAGCGGATTGACTTCTGTTCCTTTGGTAAAGAACAACACATTGGTTTTTACGCCTTGCGCGTAGAAAATCCCTGTCGGCAAACGCAAAATCGTATGCACATTACATTTGTTCATCAGGTCCTGACGAATCGCTGTCCCTTGCCCAGCTTCAAATAACACGTTATCGGGCAATACCACGGCGGCACGACCACCTGGTTTTAAGTTCTTATAAATGTGCTGTAAAAATGCCAATTGCTTATTTGATGTGTTAAATGGCAAATCATCACGGGTAATACTCGCTTCACCACCTTTAGATGTACCAAATGGCGGATTGGCTAAAATTACATCCGCTTTTGGCAACGCCTGCCCCACAGGACCTAATGAGTTACCCAGTTTAATTGCACCTTGCTCACCACCAATATCATGCAGCAAACAGTTCATTTGCGCTAAACGGCGCGTGTTCGGAACAAGCTCAACACCAACAAAAGCATCTAAAGTGTAAAACTGAGTTTCTTGTTCAGTTAGTGCATACAAATCATTGTGCTGTCGTATATACGCATCCGCAGCAATCAGGAAGCCTGCCGTACCACATGCTGGATCTTGAATCACTTCACTTGGCTTAGGTTGTATACAACGCACAATACTGTTGATGAGTGGACGAGGTGTAAAGTACTGACCTGCTCCTGATTTTGTTTCGGTGGCATTCTTTTCTAGCAAGCCTTCATACAGGTCACCTAAACCATCAGCTTTAATGCTGAACCAATCCAGCTTGTCAAACTCATTGATCAACTGCTGTAAATGGCGTGGTTCACGTAAACGGGTTTGAGCATTGGCATAGATCGATGCAATCAGTTCATTCTGATTTTGAGACAAGTCCAAGAGCATTTGCTTATAGAAGTTTAATAGCTCAATGCCGTTATGATCTTTAAAATGCGACCATTTATATTGTTCAGGATAAATCTTGGCAAGCGTAGAAAACTCGTCATCCAGTTCATCGACCATTTTGACAAAGAGCAGCATCACCAGTTCAGACACAGGTGGTGTTTCAAAAAGTATGCTGACATTAAATGAAGCCATTATTGATGTAAAAAAAGGTTAAGTCGAAAGCTTTAAAATGGTTTTCAATCTTTTTTGAAAAATTACAACTCCTTCTAAAACCGCGCCTAATTCGATGCCTTATTTTGCAATTATTACCTTCAATACCTACAGTAAAAAATTTACCAATACTTTGCTTGCAGTTTTTAAAAGCAGTTATGAAACTGTCCCAATGATCACTTGCAATTCGGGTGTAGTGAATACCTAATTGTTTAAGCTTTGTCTTCAATCGTTGAACTGTAGCTAAGTCTCTTTTACCCCAAACATAAGCAACAATCTCACCTGTTTCTCGATGGTAGGCGTAAATAAGCCATTGTTTATTATTTTTATTTCCCACAAAAGTCCAAAACTCATCAACTTCAAGAGACTCATAATGACTTTGTTTAGGCTGAATTTGGTAGGTCGATTCGGTTAAAGTACGTAAAACTTTACCGATACTGATTCGCTCAACTTCAGCGATATCTCGTATACCACTACCTCTGACCATCAACTGTAATATTTTTCGAGTAATGCCTGAATTACATCCTAGATAGCTCAGAGCATGGTCACCAATAAACTGACGTTTACAGTCTTTGCACTGATAGTTTTGTTTCCCATCTACTTTGATGCCATTTTTCTTTATACTGTCACTGAGGCAGGTTGGACATTTGATTTCTAGAGTTATTCGCATTTCTCTATTTTATCAAAATTCAACCTGCTTTGTTTCAGCATACTTTTTGAAACACCACCCAGACACATAGTCGCTATAGTTAATCCCGTCATCTTTTAATACATCGCAAAGATTCCAGAGTTTTTGGACAATATCATTTTGTGTCATGTGCTGCACTTCATCAGAAAATGTGAAAAATATAGAAATTTAATTACAGGTGGATTGTAGCAGTTAAGAGGCCTGCCACAACCCTTCATGGATATCATCGACCAGTTTTTCAACGTCACTATCAAGTAACTTGCTCAGGCGTTTTACCCCACCATCTTTGGCGAATTGATGGTGAATCATATTCTTGTCAACCACCACCTCTTTGGCAATAAACAGGGTTAAACGTGCCAACCATTGCTTCTGATCTTCCGTCCATGCACGCTGCTGTAAAATCCTGTTTAGACCCCGCTGATAACGTTCTTCGACAGAAGAGATTTCTTCACCCAATGTTGAACGGCGAATCATAGAGATGATCTGTGATGCATAAGTCTGATTGGACTCATTGCCACCTAGTGCCTGGGTTAGCTTGCTTTGGGTAAAGCCTTTGCTAGTCAACAAGTTTTCCAGTTCTCGCAACTGCTCGCGAGTCAGATCAGATGGTCGTGTTACGACTGCTTTAATCGCAGCATTGTCATTCACGGCTGTTTTAACGAAGCTATCGAAATATTCCAGATAATCTTCAGGCTGTTGATGTGCCGTATCTACGACGCGTTCAATCAGTTCGTCTTTCTCGTCCGAGATAATTGGTAAATCCAAGGTGCCGAGAGCACTACGAACCTCAGCCAAACGTGCTTCTAAAATCGCACTGTTTTGCTGTAGCCAAGTACCAAGATCATCTACACCTTTAGCACGCAGCATCTGAGGTAGCTTAAAGGACTCAACCCCGAAGTTTTCTTTGATTTTTCCAAGTGCTTCACGCAGTTTGACCTGATCAGGATGATGCTTAAATTTCTCAGCCTTACCTAAAATACGGGTTACTTTCTGAATAAATTCATCGAGAACGATATCCGCTTGCGTACGCTTGACTTCATCAATGCAAGGAACATTGATTGCTTTAGCTTTCTGCATCAACTCCGGATTACTTAACTCACGAATCAGCTGATCAATACTGATATTTGGACGCACAACAATCGGCTGCATGGTATTCACCGCTTGTAAGGTCGAAAAAATATCTACGGCGTCGTATATACGGAATTCTGTTTTACCAATATCAGGACATAACCGAGTTGCACGACCAAGCATCTGTTCAAACAGCACACGTGAACGAACTTTACGCATAAACACCAGATTACAGATTTTAGGTACATCAATACCCGTGGTAAGCAAATCTACAGTGACAGCAATATTCGGGAACTTGTTCTTTTTATAACTCTCTACCAATTTGCTCGGCTGATCTGCATTGCCTGTGATTTTCACCACAGCATCATTATTCCAGTCTTTCCCATATTTCTCTTTGAACAGCTCATTTAATAATGCTACCACCTGATCCGCATGACGATCCGTCACACAGAAAATCATGGTCTTTTCATCACCGAGTGGATTGAGGTCTTCAACCAATGCCTGACAAATCACTTTATTGAAGCTTTCATTGATCACACGACGGTTAAAGTCCGCGACATCAAAATCCATATCATCGGGTATTAGCGCCGTGGTCTTTTGCCCAGTGGCATTAGTCATCACCTGAACGCTTGTCCCTTTAGGTATTTCAATACCTGCCTGACTAAGCTTGGTGATGTAGCGAATCGGTTTGTCATAGTTGACCAAATAACCTTCTTCTACAGCACGAGTAAAACTGTAGGTGAAGACAGGCTTACCAAAAATCTCTGTTGTATGTAGGGCAGGTGTTGCAGTCAAACCAATCAGGGTGGCATCAAAATAGTCGATTACACGCTTATAGGTAGATAGATACTGCGCCTCATCACGAATCGTTTCCTCACCTTCGGTCATTTCCTTATCAAGGGTATAACCACGGTGTGCTTCATCAATGATGATACAGTCATAAAAATCAATCGGCAGTGGTGCATCACTGTTAAACAGACGATGTACCAAGCTTTGCACTGTAGCAACTTGAACTTCAGGACGTTCAGTAGTATCTACACCTAAATCGGCAACCGTATAGATTTGTGCCAGGGTTTGGCCTTGCTCAATGACTTCAGCACCAAATGCATCAAATGCCTGTGTACCTAAAGTAGAACGATCAACTAGAAACAATATATGCTTAAAACGCTGGCTTTTGATTAATCGGTACATTAGACCAGTCGCTAAACGCGTTTTACCTGTGCCTGTAGCCATTGCCAATAAAATACGTTGCTTGTCTTTGGCAATGGCTTGCTCAACCGCTTTAATGCCTTCTCGCTGATAGGCACGATCATTGAATGGCAGGATCTCGGTCTGTTCTAAATATTCATCTGCACGTTCAATATCCTGCTCAAGTTTTCGCTTCAACCCTTCTGGTGAATGGAAACCTTGCAACACCTTAGAAATGTTGGATGGATGTCGTACATCACGAAACCAGATTCCGCCCTCATCAGCTAAACGCTTAGACTGCTTTTGACCATTACATGCATACACAAAAGGAATGTGGTAGACCTTCTCCTCAGATGTCCACGGCGTATTCTTGTATGGCTTGTCTAAATCAGTCGCAAATTGAAAACTTTGTGAGTAACGCTCCGCCTGACGAATGTATTGACTGACGGTTTTGTTCTGCTTCTTCGCCTCAACTACTGCAACAGGCATTAAGCCTTCAAAAAGTACATAATCCGCAAAACCCTCTTCACCATCCAGTAACGTCGGATATTCTGCAATTGCAAGATTCAAACCTTTTTGCGGGCGAACACCTTTTGCATAGGTCAGCAATTCAGTATCTGTAATCCATCCCGCCTGATTCAATTGCTGATCAATCAATAATCGTGTTTCAGCTTCGGAAAGTTCAAAACTTTGGTTTGCAATAGTCAATTGCACCTGATCAATCACTGCGACTGTTGTGACGACTGGTTGTTGCTCCAGTGTTTTGACTTTTTCTTCAAGCTGAATCAATTGCTGTTTTAATTTCTCAGCCTCTTCATGCTGTTGTTGTTTTAATTTCTGATTTTCCGCTTCAAGCTCAGCATTCTTCTGCTGAATTTCATGATTGACCGCTTGTTTATCATAAGCCGTGCGTAATTGTTGTTGCAGTTCCATCACTTCAACCCGCATACGACGAGTTTCTAAAGTCGGGTCTTCTGGTGCTTGGTAAGGTTTAAACACTTTAGATTTCTTTTGTGTCACCAAATACAACCACTGTGCAACCTTATAAGAAAGCGTCAAGGATGCAAGTGCATCACTATGATTGGTCTGTAAATCGTGTGCCCCTTTATTGCCATTTTTGCGTAATGTATGCAGCACCGAGATAAAATCTGCTTTTATATCAATGGTATTTTCCAAACGGCGAATACGTGTTGCAAAGTCAGTTTGTTCTGTAAATTCAATTTTATTGGCGATTGCAAGTCGATTGACCAAGCTTTCAGCAAATTTACGTGTTTGCACCAAAGTATGCGCTGGCGCTGAATAATACGAAGATTCTGCACTTGCTAATAAAGCATGCATTAATGGGTCAATTTCTTTTACAAATTCAAATTGAGATTCAACAATATTATTCATCATTTTATATAACTAACCGTATTCTACATTGCATTTATAAGCATTTATTAATTATGAATATATCATTTACTACCTGATAAATTAAGAAAAATATTTTTATCTCTGTATTCTTTCTTCTCTACTTTAGAAATTTATTGTCCAATTTAAAAATCATAATTACGTTTCCCAAATATATCACCCGGTAACATAAGTGAAAAGGAATATAGATAGCAGCTACACTGTTAACAAGTCAGAGTTTGATTTAGATGCATCTATTTCCATCGCTATTACACTTTAAAATTTAACTGCCATCTTCCACCATTCATCCAATCACCGGCAGCCTGTAAATAAAAATTTTTATCTTGATTGGCGTTACTGACCAGTTTGTAATTTATCCCACATTCCGGATTTGAACATTCAGCAATAAATGTTTGGTTTGATGGTCGAGGTTCAAAATCTGCCTTAGATAAGCAAATCGGACAGTGAGTAAGATGGAGGTAGTCATCATGCTTCTTTTTGATTGCTCGATAAATATTCTCAGTATTAGATGAAATACATACTGTTTCTAAAGTACTTAATTGCTGGGGATTGAGCACATTAACCAATTTTATTTGCTCATCCTTATTTACAATATAACTATGTGAACTGAGTTCATTTCTGACAGATTGAGGGATCCTGCCAAGTTGCAATGCTTTAGAATAGGATTGCAACATCGGTTTATAGATCCATTCCAATAGAATAACGATAAATTTTTCTACGGCTTCAAAATTAAATGGATTCACCCAAACCAATCTATCGGATTGATTAGATGCTTCTTCTGTACCTAATGAAAAAACGACCAGATTTGGATGATGCCCTAATTCTTCTAAGCTGTGTTCATCAATATCATTCGCAATTGGGACGATGTTTAAGACATCTAGTTGTGAACTAATTTTCCAAATTTTCAGATCTATGTCTAATTGTAATGTAAAATCTAAACTTCCTCTTTGGAATGAATAGGTAGAACTTTGATCTCGCATGCTATTAATTTGAAACCCTAAACTTGAGAACGCTTTTAGAATAATGAGCAAGCTATACGCTTCAACATAATCATGCTGAAATCTCCAATAGCTTGATATTTTTTCCTTAAAACTTGGTGTTTTATTTTTCTGTTCATACAGCGTTAACCACAAACGATTTAAGTGCCGATAATGTTGGTCATAATTCAAAATATTGGTTTTATGCAGTTGATCCGCCACTTTACGGTGTGGTGGTGGAATCTGCACATATAAGCCAGAAGATTGAAGTTTTTTAATGGTTGACAGTAACTGCTGATTATAGAAAATCGTTTCCTCGAGTTGAGACAAAATATTTTCCGTTTCATCTGCGGTCAGATTTTCTGCCCAGAGCTCGCACAACTCATGACTCAATTTATAATAGGTATCTGAAGAATCCCCCAAGCTTAAAGCTGCTTGTAGGTTAGCATGTTGCTCGACCAAATCATTTAAACGTGAAGCCACATAAAATCTTAATTTATCGAGCAACTGCGCAAATACCTTGTTTTCATAAATCAGCAGTTCATCATCACTTAGTCTAGCCAACACTTTTTTGGGTCGAATACCCACCAAGCTACGTTGCTGCCAAGTTTCTGAATGCCCTGCCAAATAACGATGTGCCTTATTCGAAATTTTTTTAGCACGATTAACATCAACGAGCTCTTCGTCATAACGCATATCCATCCGAGGATTGTAGGCAATATGATGCAAATGACCTTTTTCGATCACATCTTGAAGCATTTTCTCTAAAGGCTTTAGTTTTGTTTCAGCATTAAAAACACTGTTTGGTACAAGTGGGTTTGGTAAACTTTGGAAAGATGCTTCAAGACAGCAGGCTTTAACAAGTTCACTAATATATTTGATCGATTCAGTAATAGTCAGTGTTATATCAGGTATATACGTATGTAGTGTTTTACTTGAATTCAGTCGAATTGTACCGCCATCAGCAAACAAAAAACTGAATTTTGGTATCATTACAGATTGAATTTGCTCATCTTGCTCTAGAAGAACATATCGTTCTGGAACTATTGCATCAAGATGCAATAGTTCCTCTGCTTGTAAAGATTGTTGCGTAAGTCGATCTATAAGTTTCATAGATTACCTTTTAAACGCTCAACATCTTGATTCAGTAACTCTAAGCTCATCACAGGCTGTTCACCAGTAAAACCTAGATCAGACCAAACGTCTTGTAAACACGAAATAATGTCTTCAATTTTCTCCGCTCGAGTATCATATCGACCTGTAACCTTACCTTTGCGGAACAGTTTAGTCGCAAAGAGATGATCAAGTGCTTCTGATATTGAGCCACCCATCTCGATATATACAGGAATAAAGCTATATGCTTGACGTTCTAAACGATTCCCCCAACTTACACTGACCGCTTTTAAAGCTTCTTCAAGCAAACTATTTTGCAATTGTACAAAGATGTTTTTCACCACAGCTTTATGCTTGTTTTGGGCCTGTTCAAAGCTCTGCATCAATGATGTAAACGAGTACTGTTCAGTATTGGCATTTGTAATATCAATTTCTTCTTCACTACGTTTAACTTCCATGACATGAGCACGATCGTAGGTTTTGTCTGCAAACTCTTTTGTCGTTTCATCATGATTGGCTGTACCAATAAACCAGACATTTTGTGGAATTTTAATGGCGCGTTTATTGACAAATAGTTCTGGTGCTTTTTCATTCGCACTATCTAATAAATTAATTTCCGCACGATCTGGTGTTTCCATTAACGATAAGAAATCTGCAAAATATTGTTCAGGCTGAGATAAATTCATTTCATCTAACAGAATGATCTGTAAAGTATCTTTAAACTTGGGCTGTTGAGCACGGTACAATGCTTGTAAAGCTTCTTTTGTATAAAAACGTTTTTCAAATGCATTAAAGTGACCTAATAAATCTTCACGGTCACGCCATCCTGCCTGTACTCGGACAATCTCACAGTATAATTTTTCCTGATCTTCACCTATTGCGTTGTTAATTGCCTTTGCAAAAGCTCGCGCCAAACTGGTTTTACCTGTACCCGAAATACCTTGTAGCAGATGAAGCTTACTCATTGCTAAACCAGCAATAAATAAACGAATGTCTTTTAGACTGTAGTAAAACTTTTGTTTAGCAATATTTGACTGCATGATAGAGACAAATCGTTGAAGCTCAGGTACAACTTGTAAACCTCTCGCTTCACTTCTAAAGATCTGATCCATTTCACTAAGGCTTTTAAAGGGTAATTCGCCTTGCTGTTTCTCTACTAAATCATCAATCTGTGTGCGCAACTGATTAATACTCGTGTCTAAAACTCGCTTGTGCTCTTCTAGAACTCGTTTTTCTTGTTGTAAATGATGTTTGGCCATTACACTCAGACGTGAATTATTTAGTTCACTTTCCAATTCATTGTTTTTTTGACGCAAATCAAAAACTTGTGATTCTAGATCATCACACAATTCTTCAAGGCGCTCGTTTTCTTCTTCCAAGCCTTCTTCTGATCGTTCGCTTAATTTGATTCTTAATTCACGGTTTTTTTCACGTAAATGACTCAATTCTTCTTGAATTTCAAGTACACCTAATCCTTCAAGTTGTCTTTCTAAGTCTGCATATTGTTGTAATTTTGCGGTTAAGGCATCAATTTCTGCTAGAGCTTGATTATGACTATGTTCCAAACTTTCATGAGATGATTTTAATTTGGTGATCTGCACACTAAATTCGCGCTGGATACTATTTCTTAAAGCTTCAATAGTCGCATCAAACTGATCTTGATCATTTTGCAGTTTCTGTTGCGCTTGTTCAATTTCAACTTGTTTAACAACCAGCTGATGCTGTACTTGCCCTAATTCTTTTTTTTGTTGTTCTTTCTCTTGAAGCCATTCATTTTTTAAGGTTTCAATTTCACTTTGTTGTTGTTCAATTATTTCTCGTCTCTGATTCACAAAACCAGCAAGTGCTTCAGCTTCTTTTATACGAAGATTTTCTTCGCGTTCAAGTAACATTTTTTCTTTTTCTGCTAAGCGCTGTGCATTGACCGATAATTTATCTAATGCTTCAGCTTGAAGTCGATCTAATTCCTCACGCTTCTCTTCTAACGCTTTTTGTTTTTCAATCGCAAAACCTAACTCAGCATTAGCTTTAACCTCAGCTAACTCAACTAATTGTTGTTGTAATTTCAATTGATCAGATTTTAGATTTGATTTATCTAAAGCAACTTTTTTATTTTCTTCTATCAATTCAGCTTTTTTAAGATTGATATCTTGCTCTAAAATTTTGAGTTCTTGTTCTTGCTTTTGTAAACGATTTTCTTGTGTCATTAATCGTTCATCTTCATCTGCAAGCAGTTTTACTTTTTCCTCATAATCGATTTTTATTAGGCGTGATTCTTCTAAAGCGGATTCTAATTTTTGCAATGCATTATTCACTTCCTGACGTAATACTTCATCACGTAACAAGAGATCCTCTTTTTCTTTATCAACAATCACACCTGTGATTTGCTGAAATAAAGGCGAAATAGTAACTTTTTCTTTCGTCTCAACTTGACTCGATGGTATGCCGTTATTTTGAAAACGATTCGCTTTTTTTGATGCTTTTGCCATTTAAATATTACGCCTCAATTGCTGTATAAAATGAAATCCAATCTAAAGTAAATTCAGATAGATTTAATGCTGTTGTTATATCGACTTCTTCGCCTGAATCATGGTTACCCTCATTTCTTCGCTCACAAATTTCTATGAGTTTTGCTAAATCAGTTTGATAAAGATCACGACGTATTAAGGGATGTTGTGGATACTCTGATATACATAATAGATTTGAAAAAATAAGAGGTTTTAGAGAGACTCTCACTTCAGGAAATTTTCCTGCTGAATATCCATTCGCACTATATACCTGTGCAGAATTAACTTTTTTTAGTTTCTCCAAACTTTCTTCAGGAAAAAGCTCCCCTACTTGTAATATTAAAATGCTCATCAATTGATCATAAGTTAACTTTAGAGGTGTTGTATTTGCATGTTTATGCTTCCAAAAACATAGCATGTGTTTAAAACAGGCTTCTAACGCCTTTTGGCACTGGCTTAATAAGTCATCGATATCGTAGTAATTACCCGTTTGTTCCAATTTTTTCTTTCGCGTTAAAAGTCTTTTTAAATGTTGGGTTAGATTTTCAATACGTTCAGAAAATGGGAAATCTACAGACAGCTCAAAAGAGATTTCTTCCAACAAGCGAGTTTCAAACTCATCTATCGTTTCTTCACTATGGATATCTTGTTTTAAATATCTTTTAACCTTTTTCGAGAAGCCCTGATGTTTCGTTGCAAGTTCAAAATGCAAATTTTGTATCCATTCATCATATGGTGATACATGACATGGGTCTTGTAACTGACAAACATGCGATGAATCTAAACTTTCCTCTAAATGCGATAAAACAAAGAACGCTTCTGGTTTTTGAGAATAAAACTCATAGTTTTTTAAATTTTGTCCATCTAAATATTTTCCCCTATGCTCATGATCACGCACTAAAGTTCCACGCATTGCCATATTATGATTTTTGATGGTTTGCGTAATTTTATAGGGTGTAGGTGCTAGAGGTTCTTTATGTTCTCTTGGCTCCGCTAAAAAAACACTGATCGATTTGCCTGAATCTCGACTTCCTTGGATGTAAATATTTGAGTCGATCTCTTGTACATCTATCAATGCAAGATCATTTGGAATTAAACGATGCCACAATTCTCCTGTAATAGCATCCTGTACTAAATAATATGCTTGTAAATCTTCAGTACGCTCAATTTCATCATCCAATGTCTGCACACCCTTAGGAGTGAGCGTAATTTTTTGATCTTTTACGTCAATCTGAATCAAGCCACGAGGCACTAATTCTGTATCTATAATAAGATTAATTAACTCTAAGTCTACACCAATCCAATGCGCTAGTTCTTGACGATCCTGATGCCCAATATGCAAAAACTCTAAAAGGGTCTTTTGAAAGACATTAATATCCGTTTTTTTCCCAGCAACCGGTGCCCAAATTCTCCAAATCCAGATTGGTAAAAAAACCATATTTTTTTCGGCATTACCTTTTGGAAAAGCATCATAATAAGATAAAAATTGGTTAGAAAATTTTGCCATGCTGACCTCCACATAATTTTAAAAATGCAGGTAATGCAGGCACTGCTTCCTGAGTTGCAGAATGTGCAATGAGTTCCTTATCCCCTGTAACAATCAATAACGAACGTTGACGACTGAGTGCAACGTTTAAACGGTTATCTACGCGTAAAAATCCGTATGCACGTGTCATTGTTTCATCTTTCTCTCGATCATTTAAACCATCGACATTAAAATCTTTTGGTAAAGTACGCACCAATGAAACAAAAACAACATCAAACTCTTTACCTTGGAAGGCATCTACCGTTCCAATCCGTAAGCGTTCGTCTCCAATATTTTTACCAGTCGAAATGATTCGATAGTTTTCTGCTATTTTATTACCAACAGTTAATCCAACTCTAGGATTCTCCATCGCTTTAAAGATAGACTGAATTTGCCCACTATAAAAACTAATTACACCGACACTTAATTCAGGTTTTTCATCCAAAATTCTTTTTGCTTCTTGAGCGATCCATTCTGCTTCACTCGGACGATGCCAACTAGTGCCTAGGCGTTGTTGCTTTTGATCCTGAATGCATTTGAAGCCACAAACGAGATCTTCATAGCCACTAATTGCATGAACAAAATCTGTCTCTGGTCTGCCAGACTTAATCGGCGGTAATTTATGATTTTCGTAAAAGTTTTTACTAATAAAATCGCCTAGAATAGGATGCATACGGAATTGGGTATCTAGCATGATCACCCGCTTAGGCTGTTGTTTTTCTTCTTCTAAACTTTGCATATTTTCAACTAAGCGCTGAAACAAGCTCTGCTCTAGCATTTCACTTTGTACCGTTTTCCAATCCTCTTGTTTTGATAATTCTTTTTCAATTTTATCATCCAACATATGTGGTAATTGGCGATGGTCCCCTACTAAAATTAAACGTCGTTTAGCCATTGCCATCGGAATCATTAAGTCTAAAGGCGTTGCTCTTGCCGCCTCATCGACAATCACATTTTCAAAAACAATGCTCTTATCAATCGCTTTTAAATCTTGCATCGCATTACCAGCAGCTTGCTGACAAGTTGCTGCAAGAACAGCGGTATAATGAGCTATCGTTTCCTTAATATCACCTGTGGACGTCATTAAGCGATAACGGTATTTATCTAAAATCATTAAATGTGCCAATGTCTTAGATTTTTTGGCTTTATCATTAATGTCGTTGAGTATACTGTCTAATTTTAGACAGATATCCTCATCCAATAAACGCTGTAAATGCTTTGGCCTAAAATCAGGTAAACACCGATCTATTAGTTTATTTTTTAATACGCTTAATGCTGTAAAATCAATTTCTTCATTACTATTTAAATCTAAACGGATAAAATGCTCTAAAACTTTTTGTTCCTCAGCCAATAATATTGTTTGATTTTCATTTTGCTGTTGCAAAATTTGTAGAGATGCCAATACTAAACGGCAACGCTGGATTCCATCATCGATAAAACTTGAGATTTTTGTTCTTAACGAATAAATGAGTGGATAAAGCTCCATCATTTTTGTTGCAATAGACAATGATTGTTTTGGTTGTTTAAACTTTTCCCACCATTGCTTTAAATCATGAGATAGATAAATTTTATATTTATCAGCAAGTTGATCTAGAATATTTTGTATTTCAAAGATACTTTTTTGTTTTTGCTCTATAGAACCAAAACGCAATTTAAGTAAATGCTCTTCTAAATTACGGTATAAACTTATAAAATCATTGTTCTGAATTAACTGATTAAGCTCTTTCTGAATTGGTGTAGCCCATTTTTCAATTGTATTAACACCAGTAGGCTCATCATCATCATTTCTGATTTTCCCACCCACTCGTAAACCTGCAATCCCCATCACATTACTACGGTCTACTACATTATCAACGGCATCATGCTGATAACTTGTGAGTAAAATACTACGTTGAATCGATTCATGAGATAACTCACTAATACGTTGCTGTAATGCAGTGATGACTTGGGTTTTACCAGTACCAGGTGGACCAATGATAATTGTCAAGTCAGAGCTATTTAACCCCAGCTCTATGGCTTCTTGTTGTTTAATCGTCGGACGTCCACCTTTGAAAAGTGCTTTGGTTTTAGAGCTTTTCCATTTCTCTTTTCGTAATGATCTAGTAGGTGCTTCAACTTCTATGCCTTGTAAGAGAGCGTGTAAGCTTGGCATAGGATTACGACGACTGATAATTAAATTCAGCGCTTCTTGCTGTCGCTTACGTTGAATATTTACCGCAAATATAGATAAGCATAAAAAGCCTTGCTTGGTATCCTGATCTAACGGTGGGCGTCGATCTCTTTTTTCTGCAAATTTTAATAAAATGCGTTTGTTTTGTGGTTCAATCTGAATAATTTCTGCGCGCCAAGATTTTTTTTCAATGTTTAAGCCTGTCTCTTTGACATCCAATTGATTATCTAACCAATCAGCAATATTCAAACTTAATTGTACTTGCTCATCTTTTTTTCGATCTAAACTATTCCATTTTTTTTCAAAATCTAATAATTTTTCTCTATCTTCAACATAAATATACCAATAACCCGTTTTATGGGCTGATTCATAAGCACAATATTTCAAGTAATTAATTTGATTTGCACGATGTACAGCATCTTCCCATTGTGCATTACTATATTGCTTCCATACTTCAATATAGTCACCATGTTGAGCTGTATGTTCTTTTAATGCAATTTCATGGGCAAAATTGTCCATTTTTTTTGCAATTGAACGATCTTTGAATCGTAATTCACCTTGTAATAAAACTAAACGGTAATTGCCTCTAGGTCGTTTTTTACTAATTTTATCTACTTGCCAGTAACCCTTGATTTCATTAATTTCTAATTGATGATTCTGGCCAATCAATAGAATTTGACGTTCACTCTGATTGCTATAAAAAGCCGAGAATGCCATAAATTTGGAATCATCAAGACCAACCAAAAACTCTTCTGTTAACCAATCTATTGCAAGTGGAATATCAGTCTGAGCAATTTTTCCATCATCTGCTAGTACATGTGTAATCGCTTCATCAACGGCAATATCTAGATCCAAAAAAGTATCTGCATCTGGTATGAAACCTGATAAAAATAGCGTTGTATTTTGTTTCTGGGTCAAAAACCACAAACCATTTTGTTTAATTAATTCTTTTGCTGATGAGGCTGTAATAGAATTGGTTGAGATCAATTCTATAGGGTAGATATTGTTTTCAAACTCTAAATAGCATTGTTCATCTTCTAAAAATAAGTAAATTTGATGATTTTCAGAAATGTCTATTTTTTCTAGACACTCAGCTTGAATCACTTGTAGCTGAGCAAGTTTAAACTCATGTAATTTCATAGCACTACCAAGTAAAACGCCAAAAGAAAGAATGCATTTTTTCACTATTCATTTGTAAAGAAGAATGCGTGATCAGAAGATCTTTATTGCCTTTTTGATGATTTTTTAACATCTGTGTCTTATGTAAAGTATAAGATTTTGTTCCATCAACATTTTGCAAGATGACATGATCATCTGTTTCAGGCGTAATTTTTAATCCATCTTTCGTTAAGGCAATCCTAAACCAAGGTTTAAGCATTTCATTGTCAAAATAGCTATGAGGCTCATGATAAATTGCCTTCTCTTGCCCTAAACTTAAAAACACTTGTTCAGAACTTGCGAACCAAGGTTGTTCAACCATTATTGGATCTTGATCATAGCCCCAGTATCTAATACGAACATATTGATCTAAAGTTAGCGGTTTGGGTTCTAGACAAAAAGGACAGCACATCCTTTTATTCACAATAAAAGTACTACTGCAGCCTTCTTCCTGACACATTAAAAGTAAGGATAGTGTTCTATGTAACTCGTAATGCCACTCTGCCATCGTAGGACGTTCATTTAACTTTTCTGCTAAACGGCTTGATCCAAAGCAACGCTGAAACAGATTAAATAAGCGCTTATTTAACATTTCAAACACTGGAAAACCTTGTACTGCTATTTCATTTGAATCATCTTCAACATCAAAAACCCAAGGAAATTCTCCCCTTGCAGCTTTTTCCTCAGCAATATCTAGATCTTCATCCTCAACAGCAATTCCATGATTGAATGGATGAGTATGTGTTAATAACTGAAGTGCGATGACAGCAAATGACCATGCATCTGTTTGTGCATTTGTTCCCGTTTCATTGCGAATCAGTTCGGGGGCTGCATAACCTTTGGTATAGAAATGATGCTGATGAGATTGCTCCGCATAATGAATATTATCTGCATCGATTAGCCACACCCGATGATGCTCAATCGAAGTTGATACAAAAATATTATTAGGTGATAAATCCCCAAAGGCCAAACCTTTGCCATGCAACCTAGCTAAGGTTTCAGCAAGTTCTTTTAAAATCAGTAACCGGCGTGCGAAACTACCTGTATCTCTATACTTAATAAGATCAAGCTGCCCTTCTAAGGTGTACATGCGTTCTATTTGTGCGGAAAGTGGTTCTAAGCCATCCATAAGCTCCATCACGTAACCAGCACGATTCTTTAACGTTAATAAACTTAATGGCAAAGCAATTTTTAAATCTCGAAGTGGTAAACGCATAACATTTTGAAATTGCTTACGTACTTCTTTTAATTGAACTTCTGGCAGTACATTTGTAATTTTTACAACTAAGTTAACTCGGTCTGTTTTTAAAACAGTACCTTGGCCACCTTCTCCAATCTTTCCTAGAAGTTCATAAGTACCTCCGTGGAGGTCTTTTACAATTCTTTTTTGCTTTTCATTCATCATCTTTATTTTTTCCAAAAAACTATGCCAATGCTTTTATCATCACTGTGTTGGGGGGTAGGCCAATGGTGCAGCTCGTGTTGTATATACTTTTTTATTCGCCTTACACTTTGCAATGTAGCTTTTTGAATCAACGTCGATGTAAATAGCTGTTCATTAAATAGATCATCACTTATCCCATCTGTAAGTAACACGATGCCGTGTTTTTGACTGGTTAGATGTATTTTTTTATAAGCCCAATCATCCCATTTTTTTGAATAACCCAAGGCATTAGTCTGATTGCTAAATAAGTCATCAGACTTCAAACTAACATGACCGAAACTTTCTGCTTGATAATAAATAGCACCGTCACCTAGCTGAAACAGTCGCACTTCTCCCTCCCCATTGCCCCATGCAAAGAGACAAGTTGTCGCTGCATCAGAGGGTAAAATATTTTTTTCTTTCAATAGTTTTAACCAATGTAAATATATTTTCTTCGCTACTTCTTTTTCAGCTAAAGAAAAATCACAATGTTTTAAAACATTACATACTGACTGACAAGCTAAGGTTGATCCAATGTGAGATAAGGGCTTAGATCCCATTCCATCACACACTGCAATACACCAGTTCTTATTCCAAAACCGGTGCATCACAGCATCTTGATTAGATTTTTTTTCGCGTAAATTGCGTGGACCAATCACTGAAACTGAACATAGTGATAAATACACGATTAAAAATCACTTAGATCTAATTCATCATCAGGTAATTTTGAAAAATCCACCGTTGGAAGTTGATTAGGGGTGTTACTCTGTGAACGACTACTAACGCTCATGCTGACCGCTCTAAAGAAACGATGTATTTCTTTTGCATTGTGTGCTTCAAATACTTCTGATGCTTCTAAATCATTTACAAATGCTTTTAACATATTTTTATCAGCACCTGTTCCTATAGCCATAGCCATACGTGATGCTTTCTGTGCTCTATCAGAATTTTTCAACTTATCAAAAGAAGCTTCCCAATTGTCTGTAGGAATACCATCAGAAATAAGAACAATTGTTGGTTTATATGCACGACTAGGAATAATATCTTTATTCTCAATCATCTCTACAGCCAACTCAAACGCCCCTCCCATTGGGGTTCCACCTGAAGCAACTAAATCATTTGTTTGATTAATTTGCCATGCAGGAGTCAAAGGGACATGTACTTCAGCTTTTAAACCGCCAAAAGTGATAATAGAGACTTGGATTTCAGCATTTAAACGACTTTCTTGAGATAATGTATTAAGAAAATCTTTTAAAGCAGCATTAAGCGCTCCAATATTATTATCTTGTGTCATACTTCCACTGACATCAGCCAAAATAATGACTGGTAAAGGTCGTGCTGTTACCACTGCAAATTGTTGCATTGCCATGTTAATTGTTACCCTCTAAATAATTAGATATGAATAATCATATAATTTTAAATGTTATTTATTAAAACATTATATGCTATAGAACAATGCTTTAACTAGATTTGTATTTGTCACTTAGTTTAATTTTTATCCCAAAAAACATACCTAACAAAATAGTTCACAAGGATTATCCGTAAATCGTCCTGAAAGTTAAATTAAATCTAGAAGCATGAATTTTTTTCCGTTTAGGAACTGCATGTTCCCAAAAATGCTGCATTTCTCCAAACATAATCAGCAAACTACCATGTTGTAATGGCACCGTAAACTTAAGCTGATGGTCATCTTTGTGACGTACCTGAAAATCCCGTGTCTCTCCAAAGTTGACGGAAGCAATTGTAGGATTTCTACCTAATTCAGGTTCATCATCTGTATGCCAGTTAAGGTAATCCTCTCCATTTCGGTACCAATTCATTAAGACACTGTTGAATTGTGTATCCGTAACTTTTTCAATTTGTTGTTTTATATACCGTAAGCCTTTATTCCATGGATTCGGTTGCGACAAGATGCCTGAGTACTTATACGCCTTACCCTCATCTGCATACCAACTGGTCAATCTTGGTAAAGGATTTTTTTTCCCATAAAGATTGATAAAATCCTGTTTCCATAAAATATTTTTAAATTTTATATTTTTAAAAGCTTCAGATTGAATTTCACTCCAATCAATCTGATTTATCTCATAAATATCATTTTCCAAAAAATATTCTACTGAACGATCACTGATTTTCTTAGAGAAAAACAGAGGTGCATAAAATAGCATGCCATTTGGAATATAAATGATAAAGCCTTGGCGTGATTGATCCCACTCACTAAAAAACCCAGTAACTTGAGGTAAAGTAAATGGAAGCTCTCTAATTGGATTATCAATTAAAGTATCAAATAAATCATTCATTTTAGTTAATCTCGATCTTCAAGCAGAAGAAAACATGATTCATATTTTTCTCATCACTAAAACGTTCAAACTTTGTATAAGAAATCGCCAAACTTTCATCTTGCTCGATATTTAATAAGGTTTTATACAATGATCCTAGACGAGCAGTTCCACCGTAGCAATTACGATCATTACTTACAGCAATAAGGTAATGCGTCCCACCATCAACTAAAATTTTATTAAACAACTTAAATTGATCAAAACCCTCAATATCCAATATATTTGAGAAAATATGAACATTCATTTTATCAGTATTAATGTTTAAATGATTTTCCTCTACATCATCCAATTCTTTTGCAAATGTTTGGATATTTAAATGAGGTAACTTACATTGCAATATGCTCTTTGCACGTGTTAACGCAATTTCAGAGGGTTCAATCAGTGTGATTTGAGAGATCTTTTCCTGTAAACCGAAAGTATTTTCAATTAAAAGTAAAGTTGCTAATCCTTGTCCACAACCATAATCGTATAAGTGAATATCTTGATCATTGTTATCACTCAACATTTCAACAATATTCGGTACGACATGGTTCCATTGACGCTGGACCATTAAACCGTACGAATACAAATACTGATTCAGCAATCTTGGACAGTCAATAATTGCACGACCACGATTTAAGCTTGATTGTGCACTCATATCTTGGCCAGCAAGCTTACGTAGTGATGAGAAAGTAAGACTTTTTGGTGTCATGATTTTTTGTTGAATTGCATTAATAACAGCATCATTCATCTTAGTACCCTTTAAATATCTAATTTATGGGTACATGTTAAATAAACTGATTTGTGAACTTTAAATTTTGGAAGCTTATGTCTGGAATGCATAATCCCAATATGTAAATAGAATAAAGTACCGCGTATTTAGGCCTCAGCAACTTATAAAAAACGTAAGCTTACGGCATGCCATTCCAATACATATTAAATCACTCTATCTCTAAAATTATTAATCACAACAATTTGGTCTTTATCTATCGGTAAAGAGAAAGGAGTACTTCTACCATTCTGCTTTGGCAGAATACGAGCCGCCAATTCATTACCTAACTGTTTTTCTAAATGTTTTTTAAGTTTCGACTTGGTACTATCAAAAAAATCCTTGCTTATTTCAATATTCGTATCACTATCCTTCAACTCATCATAATGAATCAAATATTCCGCAGTAAGTTCACGAATATATTCTTGTTCAGCAAGGCTCATTTCTCCTTTTTGAGACCCAGTAGGAGCTTTTATACCTGCTTTACCTTGAATTTTATAATCAGCAAACCACATTAGAAGTGCCATTTCACGTGGTGGTAAATCTGCCTTGATAGAATTGTTGACCTGAATATATTGTTGAGTAACATTAATTTCTAAAGATAGTGTCTGATTCACCTGGTTTAGTTGTTCTATCACATCAGAAAATTGATAATTACTCATTTTTAATGGGTGAGTTGAGGGTAGAGTATTTCTTAAGCGTACGAAAGGAATGTTTGCTAGAAATACTTTTGCATTTTGTGCATTTAATCTTTCTTGAGAATTGTACTTACCTACGTAATATTCATACGGGGTCGGATAATAGAAACCTTCCGCAAACTCAAACTCCTCAGATACTAAAACATGAGACATGCTATCTTGCGCTCTACCATACAACGATAAGGCATAACCTGCATAGAATCCCATCGTTTTTCTACCACCAGCAATTGATACGTGTAATGTAGAATTTTTATCTTCAGTAAATAGCTTAATCAAACGACAAGTTTCATTTGCAGCAAGTTCGTTATCATCCAAAGTTTTAAGATCTTCTAGCTCTTCACCAGCATGAGTTATTACATGAAGTTTGGAATCATTAAATTTAATATCTGGCAAATCAAAATCTTTAAGGAATTGTTCAAAAATACCATCATTAAACAAACGCGATCTAATCTGTATTTTACCTTTAGCTGTTGTTAATACATGTATTTCACTAGGCAGCCATCTATCAGAATTTTCAGGATCAACAGCTAATGCATATAAGGTTTCAGTAATAATCTGAGGGGTCATTCCAACCACCAAAAATAAAATATTTTTTTGCATCAAATTCTACCCACATCCCGGTTTGAATAAACTTTAGATCGCTCAATAACAATTATGATCTATAAATAATTCTATAATTTTATCTCTAGATGGAGATAAACACCCAAAATTTTATAGCATAATTTTAATTAACAACTATATCCAGAATAGTAGAATGTAAGCTTGCCAAATAATTGCCCGTTCCTATTTTGATGTGTGCAGACAAAAACGGAGACTTTAACTTGGTAAACAATGAATTAATTCATCATCCTAATTATAGAAGTAGAGAAGAAGCAAAAGCAGGTATTACGAAATACATCGAGCTATTTTATAATTAGTAGTGAATTCAAAAAGGCTTGAATTTCAAGACACTGAATCAAACGGCAAAAGACTTTTTCAAGCTAGCTGTCTAAAATCTCCCAAGTGAAAGTCTCCTATTAATTCAGCACACATCAATTTGCCTGTGCACTATTAATAAATTTAAATCGTTGTTGCTACAAAATCAAAAAATAAATCAACAGCTATAAATAGAATTGCAAAAAAAGAGAGCATCAGCTCTCTCAGCGTTGAGCCATCTTGGACTCAATCCATTGATTGATTTCCAAAACTGACCAACAAATACGGTTTTTTGTCATCTTAATTTTTTTCGGGAAAGTCGAATCGTAGTATGGAGATTTTTCGTTCATTATGTCATAAACAGTGGAACGACTAAGACCTGTATATTCTACTACTTGTTTAATACTAATGAGTTGATGTACCTGAAAAGTTTGACCTGTGAACGCATTCATGATGTTTTTCTCCCAATCAATGATGCGAGCGCGATTTCGCTCAAATAATAGAGCCCGCTGTAAGAAAAAACGTCCTGCTTACACCCATTCAATTCACAGCCTGAACCGATTGCTGTAAACCTTTCTGAATATCCTGAACATGAGTTAAATCATGCGTTTGCTGATGTTGCTCAGATTTAGCTTCCTCAGTAAAAAACTCCTCAACAATATCCAAGCCCTCTTCACCACCTATCTCAAAGCTGGCATTGCCATAGCCCTGTCGTGCCACATGGTCCAACGCCTCCTGATAAAACCCTGCTGCC
Organism: Acinetobacter sp. TR3; assembly: GCF_027105055.1. Taxonomy (NCBI): domain Bacteria; kingdom Pseudomonadati; phylum Pseudomonadota; class Gammaproteobacteria; order Moraxellales; family Moraxellaceae; genus Acinetobacter; species Acinetobacter sp. TR3. The sequence goes on along the minus strand of NZ_CP114264.1, from coordinate 1,078,191 downwards.
TTGCTTTGTTCATCTATCTGTTTGGCTGACGAAATTGCCTCCTGTAAATTGATTCCATCACGTAAAGTTAAATCCACGTAATAGATCGGAGTACGATAACTTTGGATGGTGCTTTTGCCCCTCAATGTGAGTTGCAGAGGCAGACATGAAAGTAAGTCACCCGATGCTGCGTGGTAGTAACGAAGCCTTGCTGCTAAGGTACGAATACTATTAAAGCCTGTGGTTCTAAAGATGAAGGTGCCAAACTCATCTGATTCATCTAAATTCACATACAGCCGTCCGTAGGGCTTGCATAACCCACCTTGAGCCAGTGGACATAAATCAGGTGATGGGCATGGGTGTTGTTCAATGCCATTTTGTCCGAGTCGCTGACAGGTTTCGCCATTGCCTGAGCAGATTAAGCGTCCAGTTTGGCGGTCAAATAGGCTGTACTCTGCCCGTAGGTTCAGTTCAGGATCATTAAAGATCATACGGACTGGAATGCTTCTCAACTTTTGATTCTGATTCGGTGCTTTGGCACGGAGTTGTTCATCCAGTGGATGCTTCACCCACCCTTCTTTATTTTGGATTTGACTGGTAATGGTAAATTGATCATCCTTTTCAGGCAGACGTTTTCCATTCTTTTCGACAATTTTGCCGATACTGATACGCCCCAACACAGGTGGGGTAATAGCTAAACCTTTAATCATGATGATGTACTCTATATAGATGTTGAAATGGCGTTTAAATTTGGATAAATAAATTTTGGGCATAAAAAATCCCATACTTGTTTGGGGTATGGGATCAGTTGGTTGGGGTGTTAGTTAAATTGAAATGGGTTACTTGGGTATCAGCCCTATCCACCATTCGGATAAATCTGAAAGCGTCGTGTTCCTGCTTTGGTTTGGGGAAATTGCTGTAGGTATTCAGGATGCTGTTTAAGCAATGATTTACTGTCTAGGCTGATTGAGTCTTGTGATTTCTTCCATGTGACTGAACCACCTGTAAATACCGCTCGCTCTGCTTCTTTCATCATCATTTGTAGTTGATGTTTCAGTTCATCAAAATACTGCTGGTGTTGTTCAACTTTATGTCGCTCCTCTAGTAACTGATTAAACAAATAATTAGCTTGTTCATTTTGGGTCAGGTCTTCTACTGTTAATGGAATCTGTTCAGGATAAAGTTGTTGCAAGGCTTTAGCTGCTGAATCCGAAGCATCTACACTGGGTGGAATACCTGTTTCGACACATTGCCAGAAATGACGTTCCGCATTAATGATGTGCTGAATCACAGTTTCATTACGAGTCACTTTATAGATTTTGGTTTCATGCCCACAGATCAAGGCACAAATATGCGCTGCCTGTTTACCTGTCACTGCCAATTGATGCTGTACCTGACACAGCACATATAAAGGCACGCCATCTCGCCATAGTTTTGCGCCATATTCCCCCACGGTTTTACATTCCAAAATTTGCACTTCTTCATTACCGACTACAGCATAATCCAAGTTCGCCAACATAAACTGTTTGTCTTCATCAGGGTGTTGCAATACTGCATTAACTCGACGGACTTTATGATTGGTGTGCATGCTGTAGTATTCAGCCACCAAAGGTTCTAGCTTTTTTCCCCAGTACAAGGGTGCGTAACCTGCACTTTCATCCTCGATGTTTTGTTGCATCCGCCCTGTCTTGATCATCCACAGTTCCAGCATCGACATATAGGGATTCAGTCCACAGGCCGTTGCTGCATCACTGCTGCCAATACCCTGTTTTCTGACTTCTAACCATTGTTGATAGTTCATCTGTTTGGTGTTGGCAAGTCTTTTTGCTGTAAGGGCTTTGGTCTTTCGTGGTTGCGTATTCGGTCGATCTCGTTTGGTTCGGGTTCCCACCTCAATCTGCTGAATGGATTGATTTAGATTCGGTAAATAGGGTTGTAGTGGTGGGTTATTTAGCGTGTTTTGAATTTGAGTATGACTATTCATTGCAATTATTCCTGTATCGATAAAATCGTAAAAGCTGAATTTTGGGCATAAAAAAGCCGCATGAGGGTGCGGCTAAAGGTGTTGCTGTGCTTGTACGGTGTTACTGTATGCTTAGGCTAATGGAGCTGGCTTAATTGAAACTGAATTTAGGCAATCATTCTCAATGCCTGTTCCAGACCACGCTGTTTAATGGCAGCCCCTGCACCAAACCATGCTGAATCGAGTCGATGATCGGTACTCATCGCTCGACGTTCATGGTCACAGAACTCGGTGATGCTGCACAATAATCCATAAGCGGTATCCTTGGCTGAACTCAGTTCTGCACCACGTCCATGTCCGTTAAACATGGTCATGACTTTCGACATGGCACGTCCATTTGGCTCGGTTTTATTGTCCGCTTTGGTTGGGGTGTTGATGCCTTGGTTTGGCATAGCAGCATTTCGATAGAACTGAATGATGCTTTCATCTTGTTCAGCCATAGTTAGGTTGGTATTGTTAAACACCGCATCAAAGAAGGCTGCTGCTTCCTGCTGAGTTACCTTACGCTGGCTCAGTTGTTTCATTTCATACATGTGTTCATCCCATGCACGGACTGAAATACCCAACTGTTGTTTAACTTTCTCAGCATCGAAACGAGTGCTGTGTGGGACTTTAACCACACCTGCACTGGTATTTTGTCCTTTGAGAGCAATTGCCAAAGTATTGTTACATACCACCCGGATACTGGTGAACTGTGCAGTGGTTGCTAGAGTGCCATCACAAGCCGTCGCTAGTAGAATATAGCCATTACTCACATCCTTACCCTTGAGTGCTGAAGTCTGTCCAGTCTTGGCTAATGCCCAGAATTTCTTACCGCCTTTGAGTACGCCTGCGGTTTCCAGCTCAAAGCCTGATTGCTCAGTCAGATCTTTGTAGAAATGTAGGATTTCCATCGGTTGGACTTCCTGAAAACGTTGGCTGACTACGGATAAAGGTGCGTGAGTATCAGAACGGTAAAGTACTCGTTGTTCCTCAAAAGGCATGATGATGCTTTGTCCCTTTTCATTCTGTGCCATATAACTGACATCGGAAGATTCAATCCGCCAGTCCATACCTGCCTGCTCTGCCCAGACCTCCAACGGCTGATTTGGAGTGAGTTGGTTGCCTAGTCCATGCCAAGGGGTTTGTCCAGTGAATGCCATAGTTTCAACTAAATGTGCCATAAGAATAATTCCTGTATTAATTTAAAAATGGGTAAAGCGTTGGATTTAAATTTTGCTGAATACTTAATTGCGTAAATTTGGGCTAAAGCTGCGGTCACAGTGATTGCAGTAATACTGTCTGCGATAAGTTGGGTGTAGCGGTTGTTGCTGTTCATCTTCAGTGATCAACATCCAGATACCACCAATCAGTACCCCAACGATCGCGCCTGCAATCGGTGGGATATTTAGACTTTTGGAAACACTCACGCCTAATGTGGCAAGTGCCATCGGTGACATCACACTATTGGAAATAGGATTGTTAGTTGAGGTATTAGGTAAATATTGGGGGGATTGCAGTTGTACCGTCTCTCTAGACTGGCAATAAGGACATGGCAAACTCATTGTGGTATTTCCTGTAAATGAATAAAAAAAGCCTGCTGAGGGAAGCAGGCAAAGTGATTGCAATGTAGCTAAAGCATGTATTAGTAGTGCTGTCTCAAATGGAGAAGCACCGTTCTCATTTAGATGCTATGTATTTGTATTTTTTTAGAATGGTTTTTTTATCATCAGTTTTAGGCAATTTTTGAATGATGCTTAAACAGATCAATTGACCTGTTTTTTAGCAGCGATTATGATGCAAGGGCTGACCTACATTGTCAGTCGGTTTTGACAGACCGTTTCATACAGCGCATCAGGGTTTATTCTTCTGAGTATTCCCCGTATGCGTAAAACCTTCTCGTCCCCCTTTGCGGTAGAACGGGAGGGGGACGCGTTCGCGCGTGCTGGTTCTGTATGTCCAGTCTGTCAACCCTCTTTCGTTCTGCCACCATAATCAATTGACAGTGATTCGGTAGAACTTCTAATTCATCTAGGAGTCAACCATGACGCAATTTACTGTGCTTTTTCCCCTGCACTTTCTAAGCCTCTTCGGCATTCCATTACAATTCATTTATCGCACGCTTTCGCTATGCCCTGATTGATTCAAGGCATCAATTAACTGCTGCATCCTTTTTGGTCAGTGGTGTTTTGTGCTGGGTAAAAATCATGAAATTCATCGCACAGCTTATTTGGCTTGTCCTTATTGTGCTCAGTAACAGCATAGTTAGAGCCTATGACAGCCAAGCAGAATGTATTTGAAATTACAGTCAATTTCATAATTCATTTTTAAAAACTTTAAAAATATTGGATGGGGAAATAATAGGATGAAATACGTTTCAATTGCGCTGCTCACCAGCCTTACGTTGGTCGGATGCTCAAAACCACAACAAGATGATGTACAGAAAAAAGAGCTATCTCAAAAGATTGAAAAAATGTCATTGAATGATGCTGCCCCTGCACAGGCTGTTTCGTCCCCTTTGATTATCGCTCGAAATCAAATTACACCTCCGCTCACCAAAACAGGAAAAGACTTTCAGGAACTCATCAAAGATGAGGGGTATTTTTCCTTTTATCCACCGTATAAAACCATCTATGGATTGCAGATGTTTGCTGAAAATGACGATGTTGCAGATTATTGTGCAAACTGCGTGTATTTCCAGTCCATTCTCAATGATTTAAGAAATGTGCTGGCTTTAAAAAACAATCAAGTTTTAGTGATCGGACATACTGATCAACAGTTTCCTGCATTCACTTTTGCTTTAGGTGATGACTATTCTTTGCGTGCAGCGCATGATACGGCAATCAATTATATAAGATCGACAATGCAGGTGACTCCACCACAAAAAGATCAATTTGAGAGTACAGAACAATATCAACAACGTATTCAGACACTTCAAAATGAGTTGGATACTAAAAATGCCCATCTAAATTATGACTTAAAACTTTTAGAGCTCAGTTTAAATGCTACGTCTGGTCAAAGTCTGTTTATGCCAAGCAGCTATACACCGAATGATCGACCAAATGGTCCGATTGATAATTTTGTTTATTACGATGCTGATTCGAAACAATTACATTTTGAGAATATGAATTTCGCATCTGATCTTATTGTGAATTTCACAGCCCCATCCACGCCAGAGTTAGCACAAAATATTATTACGGCTGGTGGACAGAAGTATGTCGGTTACATTTTTAACTTCAATAATCATAAATTGGAATTAGAGAGCTTAGTCATTTATCAGGCCAACAACACTCAAGCTGATTCTGCGAATGAACCGATTGCCATCCTTGAACCGAGCACCATGTCCTTTCAACGCAAACATTTCAACGGCATAGAAAATGCTCGATTAAAGCAATTTGATGTGACACTGAAAAAGCCAATTCCTTTTGATTTTAGCTTGGAAAACTACACGCCGATCGAAAAGGTATTTAAAAAGATCGATGAGTAATTCCCACTTTTATAAAAAGTAAAAAATTGATTGACCAAACAATTAAATACACAGAGTTGGGCTTTCACCCAACCCTGTAGATCACAATATTCGATTAAATATAGGCATGTGTAATGAATTTTATTCCATCGATTGTTTTATCCAGTGTGTTGCTACTGACTTTAACTGCGTGTAATTCAGGTAACGATGCACCAAAACCAAAGGATACCCCAACTCAAACAAGTGAGCATAGCACTGCTGATACGACTGAAACTCCCCCTCAATCCGAAGATGATTTTCCACCCGTAGATAAATCCTTTTTAGAAGATGAAACATATAATGCCGAGGAAGTGACTGAACCCACTGTACAAGAACAGTTTGAAGTCCGTGTTCGTCGTTAAGAATCACAATACTCCATGACAGGCTATACCGATTTATTAAACATCATGTCTTTAAACGATGCTCCAACCACCATTACAGGCGTTTTAATCAATCGTGGCAATTGTAAAAGCAAAGGCACATACGATTACCAAAATATGCGCTATGGTTCTGTGGCAAAGGTCTATCTTGGTTGTTCCGCTGAATATGTGCGTGAAGTGACGGTCACCACCAATAGCGGTTTGACCTATACTTATAATTTTTAGGCATTCGCCCATTCATGTTTCAGTGGATTAGTGGTCTAAGCGCATTGTTTTCCTTAGACCACTATTCGACAACAACTCCATTAACTTTACTGAACAAAACTAATTCAGCGTTAAAGGGATGCGTTCACAGTCAAAAGTTTTGCGACGAGTTCGCATCACCCTTAAATAATGATTTTTACTATTCGCATTGAAATCACTCTTCAGCAATTGCAGGTTACGTTGAATCTGCCTGTCATCTTGGCAATTCACTGACCATCCTTTTTTAGCTTGCTCTTCAATGTAGACTTCACCAAAACCATTACTGAGTTCCTCACACTTTGCTATCAGTTTATTGGCATGGTCAGATAAGGTCGTGTCCTGTGCTTGTCCAGCATAAATAAAGTAGATCTGGAGGTAGTAGCCCTGTTCAGGATGATGTTTTATCTTCCAAATCACTGAGTGGATGCAACGGAATACATTGGTCTCCCTTGCCCTGACCTCTCTTAATAAGGCATTGACATAACACTCAAAACCGTTAAATCCTAATGACGATACACCTTCCTTGATACCAAATCGTATTGGAAAAATCATTAAGCAATCTGTGTATTGCATGGTATTCAATAAGAAACGTTCGACCTTCTTCGTTTCAGCCTTATTCTGTTTTTGGTCGTATTGATGACCGTCCTGTATCCGTTCAAATTGCGACTGGATATCAGCGATCATCAACTCAATCACATGATCGGGCAGGTCACGAATATTTTCATACAATCTATATTTATTGGCTTGAAATAAGGCTCGTTCAATTAGCTTAAAAATAATGATGGAATCAATATAGGTATAACCCTGAATAAAAAAGCGTCTAGACTTGATGATTAAGGGAATAATTTGTTGCTTGAATTGTTCACAATTGATTTGGCCATCCACCACATCCTTGATAAATTTTTCAATTTCACAAAAGGTTTGAGCTTCGTTGTAGGTCGTCATGAGAAAACACATCCTAGGTTATTTGTTCATATCACTAGGAGTGCCGTAGTTTTTTAATTGTTGTTTGACTTAAATCCACATCGCTGCAAGGTTTGAGCAACACCTCTACGCCAAGCAACATCAAACTGCCCAATACCAAAAGTCCGCATATACGGTACTTTAGCTAAAAGCCACTGTTCAGACTTTTCAGGATTAACCAGATACATTGCTGCATTCAATGCATTGGATACCTCATCTAAATTGTTCCGATTAATCAGTCCAACACCCAAACGACCCAATTTTTCATAATGTGCTTTGATTTCTGATGTATTACAGCTATAGAAAATACCCTGTTGCTGAGTGATCTCTTTCCATAATTGTCCAACTTGATCAGCGAGATACCAGTCATTCTGACGTTTGGATGGATCGTAGATCAGTAATAAATGGCAATGATAGCCTTTATCAGGACCCTGCTCTAATGCCCATGCATATCCCTGTAAGCCATAGAAGTATGTATCTTTATTCGCAATTCGATTGAGTAAAATACCAAGATCAGATTTGACCTGTTCAATGTTAATTAAATGCCTGTATTCCATTGCATAGGACAAATCCACTCGAACAAATAGCAGTTGAGAATAATGATTTAATAGTTGTTGTAAGTACTGCGATAAGGATGTTCTATTAGCAACTTCTAATTGAACTTGATAGTACTGTTCATGAAAGTAGTATGGTTGATACTGAAGTAAACACATTTGAAGAATTGAGATTTGCTGTTCATCCAACTGCTCCAAGCTAAGTGGCTTGGATACACCAACGAAGTACTCAATCCATTGCATACACTGAATAAAACATTCGATTGTTTTGGCATATACCAAATGCGGTTGATAGATTGGCTTAAATGCATGATAAAGCACATTCAAGCTCAATAAGAATTCTTGTTGAGAGATTGGATAAAAACAAACCTGTTTAACAAACTGATCAATTGCATGTGTCAGGCTTGCTTCATTCCAAGTTACTGTAATCATGTAGGATACTCATCTGATTGGATTCATATCACTGCCTGATCTGTAGTTTTTAAATTCTGCCTCATATATATGAGTAAAGAACCATGAACCATCTAAACCTATAAGCCATTGATAGTTAGTATTAATAATTACTTATAATAACTTTAAAAACCAACTAAGACCTAACGACCGCTCAAGCGTAACCCAATGAAGCAAACTTAGCCTGAATCACGAACATTTTCTTTGCTTGGATGAGCTAAAGTTAGTTTTTCAGCATTAGGCTTCTTTAAGTGTCCTCGGAAAGAACGAGAAAAGGTATATTTAAAATGACCAACTACTGACTGCCCATTAGAATCGTAAAGTTGTTTCTCTGGAGCAATATAGCAATAAAGAAAAATTTGTAGCTCAGCGGGGAAAAAGTATTTTTCAGCTAGTACTGTATAATTAACTGCACTATCAATAAAATCGCTAAATTTTTTTGATTTTTCATGCTTAATAACACAGTAATTTTGTTTTAAATGACCTATTGAATAACTTATATAGCTAGGCGCCGCACTAAATTTTATTTTTTTTATTTCATTATCAATAGAAAAATCACTAAAAATTTCCCATTGATATATCAATAAGTCTATGAAATTTTTAAGATCAGCCAAACTATAGCTAGGTATAAAAAATATGATACGAAAGTAATATCCTTTTTTTGAAGAGAATTCCCAAGTTCCTATATACCCAACAAAAACACTTAAGTTCCTAATAGATCTTATTTTATTCAAGAATTTCCTTTTGGCGTTTGCATAATCTATAGAATGTTGTGAATTATCCATATAAAAATTAATTGAACATGCTGTAAGGGAACCATGCTGTTCTAGTAATTTTTTTACATATAGCGTGTATTCTTTTTTCTTCTTATTGAAGGCGCTGTCTAAATTTCTAGTTTTTCTATTTTTTTGTAAAAGTATTTTGTAACTGATCATCATCTCATTGATAAGTTCAACCGATTCATTTGATATCTCCTCTATGTTAGCTAGTGACTCTAAAGTTTGAGCTTGGCTAATAAACTTTAATTTTAATCTAATATCTTTATCTGGAAAACTGTTGGGATCTGTATGAATAATCCCGTTATCAACCCTTATATTTTTTATACAAAAACCCCAAAATGCATAAAAAAGTTCAAGCCTGTCACTAATTTCCATTACTTTAAATTCATTAATCTGATTTATAAAGAAATATTCTTTGAAAATTAGCGTAAATGGGAACCATTTTTTTGCATAATGAGATGCCATGTATGATATTTGTGGCTGATTGATACTTCCAATCCCTTTGTCAGTGTTGCGAGTAAACAAGCCTCTTTTTAAAAACAAATCTGTTTTTGTAGTCTCAATATCTAATAAAAAAAGCTCTAAATCTCTTAAATCATATAAGTTTGTTATTAAACTTTTACCTATATTGTACTGACTATAGAACCCATTCTCACTCCACATTTTTATCATTTCTTCGAATTGATCCTAGACAGTATCGTGGACAACCGATCCCTCTAAATTCTTGAAATATTTCTGTTCAAAGGCTTCTGGACTTAACCAGCCATTTGCAGAATGCCTTCTGATTCGATTGTAGTAAACTTCAATATACTCAAACAAGATAGCATTTGCCTCTTTTCTCGTAGAAAATACACTGCCATGTACTACATGCCCCTTCAGGGTATGGAAGAAGCTTTCGGTCACTGCATTGTCCCAACAGTTTCCTCGTCTAGACATGCTTTGAATACAGTTATTCGTCAATAATAGCGCCCTAAAATCACGACTACAGTACTGACTACCTTGATCCGAATGCACCATGACACCCGTTGGATAACCCTGACGAGCCATTGCATAATTAAACGCATCACACACCAATTGGCGGTCTATTCGATGGCTGGTTTGCCAACCCACAATACGACGGCTGAATAGATCTAGCATCACACATAAATACAGCCAGCCTTCTTTAGTTCGGATATAGGTAATATCCGTTGTCCAAACTTTATTAGGCTGAGTAACTGTAAATTGGCGATCCAACAAATTTGATGCTGTAGACAAACGATGGTTTGAATCAGTCGTATGCTTGTATTTACGTGCAATCCTACTACGTAAACCAAGCTTTTTTAGCATCCTTCCAACGGTACGTTCGCTCATGCGATAACCTAAATCACGCATGTCATGTACCAATGACGGTGCACCCAAGCGCGCATGATGCTGCCAATATACAACTTTTAAATCATTGTATTTCTGCGCTGTATTGGTCTGGCGTTTTCGCCAGGCATAATAGCCTGAAGTGCTGACATCTAGGCATTTACAGACAGAAGACACAGTGACTTCATTTATATCCATATCTTGAATTACCGTGTACTTTTCTTGGCATGATCTGTCAGAAAGTACACATGCGCTTTTTTTAAGATGTCATTGGCTTCCTTGAGCTGTTTGACTTCTTTTTCTAATTCCAAGATCCGCTGTTGTTCAGGAGAAAGTTGACGTTTGCTTGAACCTACTGGATTGGCTTCACGAATCCATTTATCTAAGGTTGAATAACCCACACCTAATTTATGGGCGATTGCAGCTATAGGCTCGTGGGAGTTTGAAAGTGCATGATCAATTGCTTGCTGTTTAAATTCCGGACTAAAACGTTTAGCCATTTCTTGGATCTCCAAAGATTGAAGTTACGTTATCTTTAGAGGGACATGCTGTCCATTATTTTGGCTAGGATCAAATGTAGTGTAAATTTGCCTTGATTTATCATATATATTAGACATAATTCAATTTACTCAATAAGTTACATAAAATTATAAACATAATTTTGTATAAAAATAACATCATATTTAATATCAAAAACATATATTTATTTTACTTAAGAGAAAACTTTGTATCTGATTTTTTATAGTGTTGTACTTTTGGATCCCCTATCTCCTATAAGTTAGTCATTTTTAACACATATAAAAAAACCTAACTTTCAAAGCTAGGTCTTCTTCAATAGTGAATAAATTAAATATTCAACCAGTCCTTAATCCGTCTTCCATACCACTCCATTATTTTTACACGATCATCCCAATACTGAGCACGGCTATAAGCTGAACGAATTCTATTTTTTGGCACATGTGCAAGCTGACGTTCAATTGCATCAGGATTGAATAGATTTCCTTAATTCAATACTTTATAAATAAATTACGAAAAACACATTTTGATTATTTATCATCCACCATTAAATGTTATTTTTTATTATGCTATCCAAATGATCTGCCCACTTCTGTAACCACTCCGCACATTCCCTTTCATAATTATGCAGGTTATATGTTCCCTCGATTCCCTTTTTGGAATGTCCCAAAACTGCTTCAGCAACATCTGTGGGACAGCCTAATCTAGATAACCCTGTTCTTACGGTTCTTCGCAAATCATGTGGATTCCAATCATCCATATCTGTTAACCAAAGCTGTTCAGGACGAAAATTAGCCTGAACTTTATCTGGGTTTTTCATTTGCCACTTTATTTCTGTAAGAGACTTTTGTTGAATAGGTAGCCCTGTTCGAGATGAGGCAAACAAATATTCTTGATCTGGTTGATATAAATTCCGTAAAAAACTGACACACTGCCTTGATAGCTGCACATAACGCTCAGTACTATTTTTAGAAGCTTTTAGATGCCATGTTCCATGATCCAAATCAAAATCCCGCCATTTAGCATCACATAGCTCTCCAGTCCGGCAACCTGTCCACAACGTTAAATAAAGGATATGTTTTTGATGGGTTGTAAATCCTGATGTGGGCAACCAAGCCAATACACGTTTTAATTCCTGATCATTTAAAACTCGTGTGCCCTTTTTACAAGTTACTTTCAACCTTGACTGCTTGATACTCATTTTGGCTAATAAGGCAGGATTGGCAAAATTGGCTGGAAATCGCTCTAGTCCAATAGCGTATTCATATGCTAACGTCAATTCAGACAATACTCGCCCAGCCTGTACATTAGAACCACGATCAATAATTTCCTTGGTTAAAGCCACCACATCTTTTCGTGTTACTTCTAAAGCAACATGATTACCTAAAACTCGTACTGCATCGCCATACAGGGTTCGTCGTGTTTCAGATTGGCCTTTGGGCTTTCTTGCCCCTAAGACCTTCTTCCTTTCTCCTATCCGAGGGTCAGCAACCCAGTGATCTTCAATCACCTCCGTCAAATACATCTCTATCATTTCATGTACAGTAAGTTGAGACATATCTTTTTGTGCAAGCTCATGCTCAATCTGTTGTTGAAGCTTCTCCTGCTCTTTTTTTTGTTTTGGACAAATCCCCTGATTTCGTTCAGCCTTTAAACGAATCAGTTCTATCCTAGCCTCCGCCAATGTAACTTGCGGGAAAGTTCCAATCTTGTATTGTTTAATCGAATCATCCACAGGACTACGATAGCGGTAGAAAAAAGTCTTCATACCTGTTTTGCCGCAATGTACCCGCAACCCCACATATTCCCCAATATCAGCTTTATCAGGATCACCAATTTTCATCTTCTCGATAGCTTTGGCTGAAAGTGCTTTTTTTATTGGCGTTTGTTGATCTATCGAACGAACCACTTTAATCCTCACAGAAAGATTGAATTATTTGTTATCCTTTCAAGCTGCCTATTTTCCAATATTGATAAGGAATGATGGCTAGTTTAAACTAAAACAACCTACACTAAAACCTACACTAACGTTTTGGCTTGGGTTGTATTTGCTTAGATTTTCTCCTACACCTTCGGATATTCTGTTTATGCCAAAAACTATCAAACACATTGAAAATAAAGGACTTAACAACAATGAATGATAATAACAACATGGCAGATATTTCCAACCACACCCCAATGATGCAGCAATATCTCAAAGTCAAAACAGACTATCAACATGCATTGCTGTTCTATCGTATGGGTGACTTTTATGAACTATTCTTTGAAGATGCTCATCAAGCGGCCAAACTTTTAGGGATTACCCTCACCCATCGCGGTAAAGCGAGTGGGCAACCGATTCCAATGGCTGGTGTACCTTATCATTCAGCCGAAGGCTACCTTGCCCGCTTAGTTAAATCTGGTCGCACAGTTGCAATTTGTGAGCAAGTTGGGGAAGTCACAGGAAAAGGCCCCGTTGAGCGTAAAGTAGTTCGTATTCTTACACCAGGAACTTTGACTGATGATGCATTACTTAGCAGTTATCAGTCTTCAAATCTGGTTGCTTTATGTATTCAACAAAATCAAATTGGGTTTGCATTACTCGATTTAAGTGCTGGTATTTTTAAGGTTCAGCAACAAGACTATAAACCTGAACAATTGGCGATTGAACTGGCTCGTTTGATGCCAAGTGAGATTTTGATTGATGAAGATCTGATTGATAAAAATATTATTGAACAGATTAAAAAGAATCTAGACTGTCCAATTACTAAACGTCCAAATGTTGATTTTAATTTAAATAATGCACAAAAAACTTTGTGTGACCAGTTCTCAGTTTCAACTTTATCAGGCTTTGGTCTAGATCCACTCCCTTTGGCAAAAGCAGCAGCAGCAGCTTTAATTCATTATGCCAAAGAAACACAAAAGACGGCTTTACCGCATATTCGTTCAATTCAGATTGAGCAAAGTACCGATTTTATTGCACTCGACCCCATTACTCGCCGTAATTTAGAAATTATTGAACCGTTATTTGATCATGGTACATCCTTATTCCAACTAATTAATGATTGTCAAACGGCAATGGGTGGTCGCTTATTGAGTCGAACGCTTATGCAACCGATTCGTGATACTGCCATATTAGATGCTCGCTTAGATGCCTCAGAGCAATTATTAAAAGGGTTTCATGAGTCTCCTGCTCGTTTAGTACTAAAAGAGATTGGAGATATTGAACGGGTACTGAGCCGTGTTGCTTTGGGCAGTGCACGTCCACGCGATTTAGTTCAACTGCGTCAAGCATGCGCACAAATTCCATTTTTACGACATGCTTTAGCACCTGTACTGAAAACCCAACAATCTAAATTATTAAATCAACTGGATAATCAATTAGGTGATTTCAAAAGTCTACATCAACATTTAATGGCGGCAATTGTTGAAAATCCGCCAGTATTATTACGCGATGGTAATGTGATTGCTGAAGGTTATGATGATGAATTGGATGAATTACGTAAAATTCGCGATCATGCGGGGCAATTTTTAATTGATTTAGAAATTAAAGAACGCCAGCGTACTGGAATCAATACACTTAAAATTGGTTATAATCGTGTCAGTGGTTACTATATTGAGTTGACTCGTAGCCAAGCAGAGCAAGCACCAGCCGATTATATACGTCGTCAAACCCTCAAAAACGCTGAACGTTATATCACACCTGAACTAAAAAGCTTTGAAGATAAAGTCCTTTCAAGTGAATCACGTGCGCTTGCCCGTGAAAAGCTTTTGTTTGAATCCTTATTAGATGAGCTTCGCCAAAATATTGCTCAATTACAAATGATGAGCGCAGCAATTGCACATATTGATGTACTGGCAAATTTTGCACATCAAGCCAGATTAAATAATTGGACAAGACCTGAATTTACGGCTGAAACCAGCATCAAAATTCAAGCTGGTCGTCATCCAGTTGTTGAAGCTTTAAATAAAGCACCATTTACACCGAATGATACGACTCTAGACCCACAACACCGTATGGCCATTATTACGGGTCCAAATATGGGGGGTAAATCGACATTTATGCGTCAGACTGCATTGATCAGTTTACTTGCTTACTGTGGTAGTTTCGTTCCCGCAAAATCGGCAAAACTGGGTTCAATTGATCGAATCTTTACCCGTATCGGTTCTGCGGATGATTTGTCGACAGGTAAATCTACTTTTATGGTGGAAATGACTGAAACCTCACAGATTTTACATCATGCTACAAGTCAATCTTTAGTTCTGATGGATGAAGTTGGTCGTGGTACGAGTACTTATGATGGCCTCTCTTTAGCTTGGGCATGTGTACTTGATTTGACGAAGCGTGTGAAATGTCTATGTTTATTTGCAACACACTACTTTGAGTTAACCGAACTTGGTGGTGAAGTTGGTATTGATAATTATCATGTGACAGCACAAGAACTGAATGGCAATTTAATTTTATTGCACAAGGTGCAACATGGCCCTGCGAGTCAAAGCCACGGTTTACAAGTTGCAAAACTGGCGGGAATTCCAGCTAGCGTAATTAAAGAGGCGCAAAAGCGCTTAAAGATTCTTGAAAAGCAACAACATCATCATTTGCAAAATACAGTTCAAAATGATTTATTCAGTTCACTTGAGCATGAAATTGAAACTCAAGTTGTTGAGAAAATTGTTGAAGTGGAAGCTCAATCCCCTGTTCTTGAGTTATTGGATAAAATTGATGTAGATGATCTAACTCCACGTCAGGCACTTGAACAACTTTATCAGCTCAAAGCCTTGTTTAAATCCAGTCAAACCCTCGAAAATTAAGACTAGATCATCAGCTCTAGCATTTAGTTAGAGCTGATTTAAATCAATAACCACTTTAAATATCTCTGTTGTATCAATTGGCAAACGATTTTTCAGAGGATCATTCTTGAATTTAGCAGGTTATTGAGACTTATTATCAATAAAAGTCATATAAATAAGCCCATTTCATTGATACGAATAATAAATATCAATAAAAGGAATTGTTTCTATCGGTATTTTTTGCCTAAAATACACTATGCAAAATGAAAACCATATTTTTTAGGTAGCTGCCGCCATGACCTTTGTTGTCACCGAAAATTGTATTAAATGTAAATATCAAGACTGTGTTGAAGTTTGCCCTGTAGATTGCTTCTATGAAGGTCCAAACTTCCTTGTCATCAATCCAGATGAATGTATTGACTGTGCATTGTGTGAACCTGAATGTCCAGCAAATGCGATTTTCTCTGAAGATGAGCTACCTGAAGGCCAAGAAGCGTTTATTGAACTGAATGCTGAACTCTCTGAAAAATGGGCAGGTAATAACATCACTCAAATTGGTGAACAACCTGCTGATCGTGAAGAATGGAATGGCAAACCAAATAAATTGCAATATTTAGAAAAATAATCATAAAAAAGACCAGTACGGACTGGTCTTTTTTTATACTCGAATCACACATTTCTTTGCAATTGCACCATTATCTGTGCGTTATTTTGCATTAAAATAATCCATCTATCACCTATAGATTGTGAACCACCTTTTTATGATGCGAAATAAATTACAGGGTCTCTTATCATTTTGTATCATCCCTGTGATGATGGTCGGTTGTGTCAGTTCAGCCACTAAAGTGAATCAAAATCAGGGTAAAAGAATTTATATTCCTGAAGAACAAATCACTTTTACTCGCCCAATTCCCAATAAAGTTGAACCTACCTCTTACCGCCAATGGCTCAATCAAGGTGAAAACTATGCACGCGTCCGCGAATACGAGCAGTTTTTAAATCGTAATAATGTTGCACATATTATTCCAAGTTTTGAATTATTACGTACCGCTAGAGATTGGCAAAAATGTGGTCGTTCGGAATATATGGTGCCGAATCGTGAGCTATGGAATAATTCACTTTCAACCTTACGCGTCTTTAAATATCTGATTGCTGCTAAAGTTCTCACCGATTTCGAAGTAACCTCCGTTTACCGTGATTTGCCATTAAACCAATGTGCAGGTGGTGCGGGTTCTTCTAAGCATTTGTTCAATTCAGCAATCGACTTCCGTATCGGGCCTGAAGTACCGCAACCGCAAGACTATGCATATATTGAACAGACCAAATTTAAACTTTGCCAATTTTGGATGCAGCATGGGCAGAGTTTAAATCTTGGAATCGGCTTGTACAGTTCTGGTCAAATTCATATTGATACTCAAGGTTATCGAACTTGGGGACCTGACCTCACCCGTAATAGTTCAATGTGTAACGTCTAATTTAAATAGACTTAAATCAAGAAGAGATCTAAACGGTCTCTTTTTCATTTCAGTGACACTGATTAATTCAGTAATCAAATTGCACTCTGAGCATAAATGTTTAAAATGCAGCTAACAGATTCGTAGGTAAACTTGATTATGCAACAGATGTGGACCGACATTGATGACTATATCAATTCACATTTAATTCCCACAGACCCAAGACTTCAACATGCATTAGACAATACCGATACGCAGGGATTTTCTAATCATTTGGCTGTTGCGCCTAATCAAGGCATGTTTTTGCAAATGTTGATTCAGATGAACCAATGCAAACGGGTACTGGAACTAGGAACTTTTGGTGCCTATAGTACCATTTGGCTTGCAAAAGCATTACCTGAAGATGGCTATCTACTCACAGTAGAAGGTCGAGATACCCACGTCATTATTGCTCAGGAAAATATTGATTTTGCCAAGATGCCAACCAATATCGAGCTCAAGAAAGGTCGTGGTGCAGATATTATGAAGCAACTCATTGCTGAAGGCAGTGAACCCTTTGATTTGATTTTCATTGATGCCGATAAGCAAAGTTATCGTGAATACTTTGAATTAAGCTTGCAACTTTCTCATTCAGGAACGATTATTGTGCTTGATAACGTCATTCGTGCAGGTGCTATCTTAGATGAAAATAATAAGAAGCCTAGTATTGAAGGCATTCGTGAAGCATTCACAGCATTAAAAGATCATCCTCAACTTTTGTCTTGCACCGCATTACAAACAGTTGGCTCAAAGGGACATGATGGCTTTGCAATTGCAATTGTGAAATAAAGATCAAAAAACAATCTAAAATAATTAGTTGTTTAATATCAATGTATTATATTTATCCACAGTGCTTTTCCATATAGTTATCCACAGTAATTGCGGATAACTATATGGAATAAAATGAATCACTTAGCAACGAGTAAGGGTACATTGGCATTTCGGAAGATCGTTGTGGTGATACTCCCCAAGAAAAATTGATGAATTTTACTATGGCTAAAAGCACCTAAAACAATCAGTTGAATGTCATGTTCTCTTTGATATTCAAGAATATTTTGTGCAACATCCCCGTATCGATAAATTGGTATAACATCTAAACCCGCATCTTTTAAATATTTTTCTGGCTCTGCCAGCATTTCTGGATGATCACCCACATACAGCAAATGACATTGTAACTTTCTCAATAAATCACTTTGTGCTATACGTTGCAGCATTTTTTGACAGGTCGGTGAATACTCATAAGCGAAAATAAAGCGTTTCGGTGGTTCAAAATGCTCACCTACTGTAATCACTGTACAGTTTGCACCACGAATAAAGTTTTCAACATTGCTGCCTATGGGCTTATTCTTTTCTGCTGCTCGCTCACCCACACGGCCAATAATCACAACATCATTTTCTTTCAAGATGTTAAAACTTTGTTCAAGAAAATCGCCCTTTTCTTGAATCTTGGTACTGGTTAAATCGTATTGTTTCTCTATGAATTCTGAAATATGTTTAAGTAAATTGTTACTATAATCAAGCGCGAGTTCACTTTGCTTTTGCTCTAGTTCGGCTAGCTCTTTGAGTAACATCGCATTACTTTCAAAACCAATTACGCCACTAATTTCACCTAAATGATAGCTTGCGGGATAATAGTCCAGAATTTGCAACAGTACTAATTCTCTTTGAGTTTGCTTAGCAACCCAAACTGCCGCTTCAGCAACAGCATCAATACAGGGTGAAGAATCGATACATGCAATGACACGGTTCATTTTCGCCTCTCTTTAGGTATATACCTTAGGTCTTCTACTTATTTTTAACTTATCACAGATCAAAGTATGGTGGGTTAAATTTATGTATAGAATCTCATGAGCTTTTAATTGATTTTATTCAGTACGATAACGAATCAATCTAGCTGGATTACCTGCCACAATTGCAAAATCTTCTATATTTTTAGTGACCATACTATTCATCCCCACAACCACATGATGCCCGATTTTCACGCCATCTTTTATTCCAACATGAGCACCTAGCCATACATCTCGCCCAATCTCAATTCCTTTGGAGGTAACAGCTTGTTGGTATATTGGTCGGTCTAAATCCATTCCATGATCAAATGCATATAAATGACTATATGCTGCTATTCGAACCTGATCATGCAACTTAATCCCTGCTCGACCACCATCTAAAATAGAATGATGATTAATCGCGACTTCGTTACCAATCTCTAAAGGTCCATGTAAAGTACAATCAGCTGCAATGAAGGTATTATCTCCAATGCTGATCTTGCGACCGCGCTCAGCAAAAATATGTGCTAAAGGTGAAATGAAACAATTTTTACCGATTTCTATAGTTTCCATTTCCATCAAATACGCTTGATATTCAGCCTGCCATACATCTGCCCACTCTCGATGTTTAGGCTTAAGTGACCAGTACAACCAAGGCATATAATTCAAACGATGCTTGTGCTGTTCTCGATATTTTAATAAAGGATCAGTCGTCATGCTCTTGTTCCTCAATCACTTTCAGTGATTCACGCCCACGTGTCACATCTTGAAGCTTGTTTCTTAAAGGTTCAATTTGATGTACTTGTAATCGTGCTTCAATAAGAACACCTGTTTCAGTGTAACTTTCTTGATATTCAATTTGTTGTTGCATCAACTCATATTGAATAATTGCCCATTCATTAAATAGACAGGCAAATTGAATCTTTTTTTTCTCAATCAATTCGATTTTTTCAGCGAGCAATAAACACTGACCTGCACATCCACCATACGCTCTAACCAAACCACCTGTACCGAGCTTAACACCCCCATACCAACGATTGACTAATACGATGATATTAGTTAGATCATTGCCTTCAATGGTTGCAAGAATGGGGCGACCTGCGGTGCCAGAAGGTTCGCCATCGTCATTAAACCGGACATGATGTCCAATTTTCCATGCCCAACATTGATGTGTAGTTGAAATATCTTTGGTGTGTTCTAGAAAATTTTTAACTTGCTGCTCATTCTCAACAACTGCGGCAATCGCTTGGAAACGACTTTTTTTAATGTCTTCTTCAAAAGTAACTGTATTTGCGATAGTGAAAGGCATAAAACATAAATACAAACTAAAAAGAGATTATAACTTTTCACACGACAATAAAAAACCTCGCTTTAAGCGAGGTTTAGGTTTAATCAGAATCAACGTTCTCGTAAAGCTTCTTTTGCTTTATTAAATGGTTTTAATAAATAATCCATCACTGTTTTTTCACCAGTACGAATATCAACCGTAGCAACCATGCCTGGCGTAATACCAAAGGTTTTTCCTGCTTTATTTTTGAGCTTATCAGAATCTGTGCGAATGTAGACACGATAATAAAATTGATCCTGCTTCACTTCATCACGAATCGTATCTGGTGAAATCACTGTCACTTTACCTTTTAAACCACCATAAATTGAATAATCATAA
This sequence comes from Acinetobacter sp. TR3, assembly GCF_027105055.1. Taxonomy (NCBI): domain Bacteria; kingdom Pseudomonadati; phylum Pseudomonadota; class Gammaproteobacteria; order Moraxellales; family Moraxellaceae; genus Acinetobacter; species Acinetobacter sp. TR3. The sequence goes on along the minus strand of NZ_CP114264.1, from coordinate 1,057,778 downwards.
GCTGTGATTTTTACCAATGCTTCTTGTCCGGGACGAATAAATGCAATATCTCTTGGAGAAATACGTGCCTCAATTAATAGCTTATCTTCCAATGGGACAATCGTCATTAATTTACCATTTTGAGGGATGACCCCGCCCAAAGTCGTAACATCAATTTCTTTTACAATTCCTCGAACTGGGGCTTTAAAAACCGAACGTTGTAAACTATCACTGCGTCCCATAACCACTTGTTGTTGTGTTTGAGTATCCGTATTCGCTTTAGACAACTCTTCTCTTGCCTTAACGTAATACTGATTACGGGTATCGTTCATTTTATTTTGTAAATCATTCGCTTCACGTTTTAATCTTAGTACTTCCACTTCGCTTGCTGCGCCTTTAGCAACTAACGGTTCTGTCATGATCAATTCTTGTTGCACAAGCTTAAGTGCTTGTTGAAAACCAGCTAAAGACTGTTCCAAATTTTCACGTCGAGAGTAATAAAGTGCTGTTTCTTCCCTAACCAATTTTGGTTCTTTTAAAACTTCTTCAGGAAAAACCAAAGGTGTTCCATTTACTTCTGCACGCAACCGAGCTGCTGTCGCTTGAGATGAAACAAGAAGTGATTTGGATTCACCAACATTCGAAGCAAAACGTGTTGGATCAAGTTGAGCTAAAACCTCCCCCTTTTGCACAATATCCCCTTCTTGAACATCCAATCTCGTTAAGATACCCCCTTCAAGTGATTGAACGATCTGCTCTTTAGAAGATGGAATGACTTTACCTGTTCCTGTTGAAACTTCTTCTAAATTAAACAACCACGCCCAAATTAGAAGTACAAGTAAACCGATTCCTACAACCCATATAACAAAGCTAGAACGCGGTAAACTTGGTTCTTTATAGGTAACATTCATGGGACGGCTATTGGCTTGTTCTAGTTCACTCATGAATTATCCCCTTGCTTAACTTGTTTTTGTTGTAAAGTAGATTGGTTTAATACTTGTTCACGAGGTCCATCCATCACCACTTTGCCATCATTCATGACAATAATACGATCAACCAATTCTAAAACAGCACGGCGATGAGTCGCCACCACCAAAGTTCGGTGAGAAAGCCAACCTTTTAAATGATCAATCAATTGTTTCTCAGCAACATCATCAATTGCAGCTGTAGGTTCATCTAAAAGTAAAATATTAGGTTGACGAATAAGCAACCGTGCTAATAATAATGCCTGTCGTTGTCCTCCAGAAAACCCAACGCCTCCCTCTAAAACTAAATGATCTAAACCCTCTTTTTTCTCTTGTACAAAGCTTAAAGCGCCCGTAACTTTTAAGGCTTTTAAAATATCTTCATCACGTGCCAACGGCGCACCAAGCGTTAAATTCTCACGAATAGTTCCATAGAATAAATGCGCATTTTGGTTCAATAATCCCATATCCCGACGCACATCAGCAGGATCAATTAAACTAATATCCAAGCCATCTAAATGAACTGAGCCATTGGTAGGAAACTGCATCGCCGAGAGAATTTGCAGTAATGTCGACTTACCAGCTCCATTACGTCCTAAAATCGCAATTTTTTCACCCGCTTTAATTTTTAATTGGCGAATTGCTAAGCTGGGTCTTGGGTCTTCTTCAGTATATTGGAACATTACATTTTTAAGTTCATACTCACCGTTTAAAACTTCTTTATGTACTAAATGAGCTTGATCAGCTTGATCTACAGGTTTTTGCATGAGTTCGTCTAGGCTTTTTTTCGCAACTTTGGCTTGTTGTAACCGTCCTAAAATGCCCGTAATTTGAGAAATAGGTGCCAACATGCGTGATGATAAAATTGAACAAGCAACAAGAGCACCTGTAGTCATTTCACCATCCATCACCGCAAAACATCCTACCAAAATTACTGCGGCATAAGTCAAACCTTGAATTTTTTGAGTCCATGCCGTTAGAACGCCAACAATTTTACGTTGCTGCATACTAATATCTGCGGAAACCTCATTCATATGATTCCACTGATTTTGAAATCGAGATTCTGCGCGTAATAATTTAATATCTTCAATACCTTGAACTGCTTCAACCAAAATTGCATTGCGGATAGAAGATTCACGCATCCCTTCTTGTGCAAGTTGCGCTAATTTTTTTTGTACAAAAATACCAGGTAAGATCATCAATGGGACAACAATTAGCATCACCCAGAATAAATTACCGCCAATAATTGCAAAGATCACGAGGAATAAAAAGAAGAATGGTAAATCAGCAATTGCACCCATCGTTGTAGATGTCACAAGATCACGAACACCTTCAAGTTCCCTAATTTGTGAAATAAACGTACCTGTAGACTTAGAGCGCTCACTATTTTTTATTCTTAAAGCATGACCAAATACCCGATCTGAAACACGTAAATCTGCACGTTTCCCAATAATATCAGACAAATAAACACGCGAAACACGAAGTACAAATTCAAAAATTGCAGCAATAAATACCCCACCTGCAAGCACCCAAAGTGTGGGGATGGATTGCGATGGAACAACTCGATCATAGACTTGCATAGAGAAAATGATGGTGGCTAATGCCAGAATATTAGCCATAAGAGAGGCAAACATTATATCGATATAACGCTTCCAATCTTGTAATACAATTGACCAAAACCAACTTGCTTCATAAGGCTTAATGTATTCATCGATACGTGCATCTGGTACTGATTTTTCTGGTCGAAGGATATAAACACCTTTGACAATATGTTTAAGTACTCCAACAGCAAATTTTTGCGATAACCCTTGATCACCACTTAATTGAACACTAACGTTACCCTCTGTATCAGCCTTATCAATAACACCAACTTGACCATCATTCAGTTCAACAATCACGGGCAAACGCCATGGATTGAACACATCATCGCTAAATTTAACTTTTCGTAAGTTAAGTCCAACCTGCCGACTCATTAATAATAAGATTTCATCTAAATTCTGGTTCTGATTCCAATCCAGTTGTAAACGAATTCTCTCTTCTGATGGTTCTATACGATAATGCTTTGCAATTGTCAATACCGCTTGTAACCAAGGCTGATAATTTATTTTAGTCATCATGGCTGAACTTCAAATCCCTGAATTTGTATATTATTTAAGTCGTAGGCTTGACGCGAACGTCCTGTGGTCGCTATATATTGCGCAATACTGCTATAAATATCGTAACGTGCACTTTCTAACTCAGAATTTGCGCCGTGAATTGCCTGTTCAGCATTTAATAAATCTACAAGTGATCGTGTACCTAATTTATATTGTTCTTGATAAAGTTCTTTTGTTCTCACGGTTGTCGCTTGACGACTTATGAGAACTTGCATTTGTCTTTGTTTATTTTCAATTTGTTCTCGACTCGTCCGAATCTGGTCAAGTACTTGTAGATAGACTGCATTTACTTGAGCTTTAGCAGCCTCTTCGGCAAAGCTAGCCGCTTTAATTTGTGAGGATGTTGCGCCACCTTGATAAAATTGACTGGTCGCTTCCAACATAATGGCACTATCGAAACCTCCCTCTTTATCATTATTTGGGTTTCGGCCATGTAAAGCCTGACTCAATTCACCTTTCACAGATAATGTAGGATATCGACTTAATTGTGTTTGCTGTTTCTGCGAACGAGCAACGTCAATTCCTGCTTGCGCAGCAATCATTTGAGGAATGATGTTAAATTGTGGAGCTGAATATAAGTCTGACTGTTGAACCAAATCATCTGGAATCGCCCATTGCACGTTATTTACATCAAACCCAAGTAAAGTATTTAAATGCTGTTGGTATTGGGCAAGTAAAGATTGCTGCGCAATTAAAGCAGACTGAGCAGACTGTAAATAAGACTGTGCTTGTACTGGGTCCGCTTGGCTGCTAATTCCTGCATTTGCTCTTAAATTTGCCATTTCTTGAATCCGTCGAATTCCAGAAATTTGTTGATTCGCAATCTGAATAAGCTTCTGATAACGTTGTATATTAATTATCGTTTGAGCGACATCTAATGAAATATCATCAATTTTAATAAGCACTTTTGCTTGTTCTAATGAAAGTTTTGCCTGTTCCGTGTTGACACCTGATTTCACTTTTCCAAAGTCAAAAAGCATTTGTGTCGCATTTAATGCAAGGATCTGTTGTCCACGAGCTGCTTTTTTTGTTAAATCACCAGTGTTAATGCCCCCAGTAATCTGTGGATAGTAGCCAGCTTTTGCAACATCAATATTTGCATTTTGTGCTGCTAAAGTCGCGAGTGTTTGGGAAATTTCTGGATTTCTCTGTACCACTACTTTTACCGCATCTTTTAAAACTTTCAGCTGGCTTTGCCATAAAGCACTTGGAACTGTATCAATCGCATGACTAGCACCAACTACAGGTAATTCAACGTTAGAAGGATTAAACGAAAAATTGCTTAGTCTCTGCATATTCGCAATTTTAAAGTCTTCATTACTTTTTGGTGCAAACAGCTGCGACAAATTATTTTTTAAAGTATGGTACTGTTCACTGGGTGTCTCAGCATGCGTAATCGGTACCGATAAAAGTGCTATAGAAAATAGCCACTTAATATCTCCATATATTTTCCATGTTCTACTATTGACGTTTATATCTTTCTTTATGCTCATATTCTTTTCATATTATTATCGTTTAAAAGCACAATCATTCTACTCACTTTTTCCAACAAAAAACTATGCTCTTTCAGCTAATTCGGACACACTTAAGTGTTTGTTTTTTGTAAAATAGTTTCGTAATAATGCGCAAACAACAGCATAAAATAAAAAGTAAAAATTAATTAAAAATCAATCATCTAAAAATTAAAACCTTTTAGTTTTAAATGCATTAATCACGTATCTATTTATTATTCATAATAATTTTAGATAAAAAAAAGAACCATAAATGGTTCTCTTTTGATTTAATTTGATTCAAACAACGAAGTCATCGCCTAGGTAGACTTTACGTACTTGCTCATTATCTAAAATTTCTTGCGGAGTTCCTTCTGCTATCACAGAACCTTCACTGACAATATAAGCTTTTTCACAAATTGCTAAGGTTTCTCGTACATTATGATCAGTAATTAAAACACCAATTCCTCGACTCTTTAATGTTTGGATAATATCTTTAATATCACCTACAGAAATTGGATCGACGCCTGCAAAGGGTTCATCTAATAGCATAAATTTTGGGTCAGCAGCCAAGGCACGAGCAATTTCAGCACGACGACGTTCACCACCAGATACACTCATTCCTAACGAGTCTTTAATATGATTAATTTTAAAATCATTCAATAATTCAGTTAAACGTTGCTGTCTTTGTTGTTTATTTAGGTCTTTACGCGTTTCCAAAATTGCCATGATATTTTCAGAAATTGTGAGCTTTCTAAAAATTGATGCTTCTTGTGGTAAGTATCCAATACCTTTACGTGCCCGCTCATGCATCGCTAGATCAGATAAATCTAAATTATCTAAATGGATTTCACCCTTATCCATACGAACAAGTCCAACAACCATATAGAAGCTTGTAGTTTTACCTGCACCATTTGGTCCAAGTAAACCGACAATTTGACCGCTTTGCATCGTAAATGAAACATCTTTTACCACCCAACGTTTACTATAGTTTTTAGCTAGGTGTTTAATACATAAAGTTTGTGATTGCTGTACTGATTGATCCATTAATCACGCGCCCCTGGAGAACTCTTAGAACTTGATGGCGGAATAATAATTTGAACTCGATTTGATGAAGAACCTTGTGCCTCTACATCACCTTTGTTCATACTATATTTCAAACTATTACCACGAATACTAGAACCATCTTGATACAGATATGCCTTACCAGTCAAAGTAATAATTCCTGTATCGGCATTATAAACAATGGTCTGCGCTTCACCACGCGCTAAACCTTTTTTAGCATCTATTTGCTGCTGAAATTTTGCCAACTGACCTTTAGCTGTAATCGTTTGTATTTCTTTTTTGCTATTCAATGTCGCAATAATAGAATCAGCCTGAAGCTTCATCGTGCCTTGCTCGATCACTACATTACCCGTATAGGTTGTTACACCTGTTTTATCATTATAGGTTGCACGATCAGCAACCAATGATAACTGTTGGCTGCGGTCTGATGGCAAAGCAAAACTTGAAGCCGAAGAAAATACTACAGCGGCAATACAAGTGGCTTGTTTTAGGAAAGTGAAACGAAATTTAGAATTAAGAGCTTGGCGCATACTTTCCTCGAATTTTATAGAATTCATATTGACCATTATTCAAATTTGCCTTTAAACCTTGACTAACAAACTCAGAACTTGGCGTTTGTACAGTGACTGAGTGTTGTGTCTCTAATTCTCTGGTTTTTGGATATCCTGTGAGTTCATTAGTATGAAACTCCATTTTCCCCTGATCAGACAATTTAGTTGCAACGACATTGCCTTGTAATATGATCTTTGTATTATCGTCATAGCCTTGTGCTTGTTTTGCATAAAACGTTGCATCAGCCTTACCCTGCTTGTACATCACGGCATTTAATTGATCAAGTTGGGATGTTTTCTGCTGCATATTTTGCTGCAACTGTTTCACCTCAGCTCGAATGTATAAATTACCCTGCTCATCAGTCTGTGTTAAGTGAACACCCTGCGCTGAATAAGTCATATTTTTCGCTGAATCAACATCCAACTTTTTTGCTTTGCCGCTGTAATAATAATAGCCACCACTTAAAGCAGCAATCAAAACAGCAACAACATATAAAACCTTGGTATCCATAAACAGAGTTACCTGACCTTTGGGTAATTCACGCTACTATTAATGTGGTACAGCTAAATATTTTGCAAGTAGCTCTTGGTAAACGCCTTTTGAAAATAAGAGCATATCGCATACTTCTCGAACTGCGCCACGTCCACCCATCGCTTGAGTGACTAAATTTGCACGACGACGAACTTCTTCATGCCCATTGGGAACAGTAATACTCATGCCAGCAATCGCAAATGCAGATAAATCAGGCCAGTCATCGCCCATATATAAACAATCTTCAGGTAAAATATTTAACTGAGCACATGCTTCACGTAATGCCACACCTTTATCTTCTCGCCCTTGAAAAATAAGATCAACGCCTAAATCTGTCATTCTTTTTTCAACAATATTGCTCTTACGTCCAGTGATAATAATCACTTTCATTCCTGCTTGTTGAACCAATTTCATACCTAAACCATCACGAATATCAAATGATTTAAGTTCATCACCTGAATTTGTTAAGGTTACAAAGCCATCGCTTAAGATTCCATCCACATCAAGCACTAATGCTTGTAAATGACGTGCTTGTTCTTGTAAAGCATAAGATGCCATGGCTTAATTTACTCCTGCCTGAATAAGGTCATGCATACTAATCACACCAATCACTTTATTGGTATGATCAACAACTACAAATTGATTAATCTTTCTCTCATGCATTTTTTCCAATGCTTCCACCGCACGGGCTTCTTGAGAAATAGTGAGTGGATTTTTGGTCATAACTTCAGCAACTGGGAGATTTACATCAAAACCTTGTTGATGATCAATCATTCGACGTAAATCACCATCAGTAAAAATACCTAATAAAATATCGTTCTCATCAACAACCGTGGTAAGACCCAAACGTTTATCTGAGATTTCATATAACACCTTATTCATCGGTGTATTGGGTTTAACTTTGGGTAGTTCAACACCTGTATGCATCAAATGTTTTACATGAAGAAGTAAGCGTTTACCTAATGCTCCCGCAGGATGAGAACGGGCAAAATCATCGGCAGTAAAACCACGTGCTTCCAACAATGCGACGGCTAATGCATCGCCTAACACAAGTGTTGCAGTCGTACTAGACGTTGGTGCTAAACCGAGAGGACAAGCCTCATCCGCCTCACCTAATGTCAATGCAACATCCGCATTCTGTGGCATTGGTCCTTTATCATCACGACTGATGGTAATTAATGGTACGCCTAGATACTTGATTAAGGGCATGAGCATCATGATTTCATCACTCTTGCCAGAGTTTGAAATGGCAATCAAAACATCACCACGCACCAACATACCCAAATCACCATGCCCCGCTTCACCTGGATGCATAAAAAATGATGGTGTCCCAGTTGATGCAAATGTAGCTGCCATTTTCCGACCAATATGACCTGATTTGCCCATACCTGTCACAACAACACGCCCTTTACACTGCAACAAAATTTGGCAGGCAAGATTAAAACTTTCATTAATTTGTCTCGCAAGAACCTCTAAGGCTTGTTGCTCGATTCGTAGGGTCTCTAATGCGCTTTTTTGAAAATTTATGGCTTGTGACATATGAGTTTGACCCAGAATAATACGCTATCCACCTGAAGGTAGATGATTTTAATCAAAAGAATGATGCTGATTCTAGCATAATTGAAAAATATGCACGTTTCTAAATGTAGTAGTTTTCATCGAAAATGAAGAGAGATTGAACTTATGTTAATTGCTAGAATCTACTAAGTAATAAAGCATATACCCTGAATAGACTAAACGACCTGCTTTCACTTCATCTTCAAAACATTGCTTTAAAGCAGCTTCGCTAGAAAATCCATATTCAAATAATCTTGAATCAGCAAAATCAAGCAATCTCCATAAATCAAAACCATTGATCTGCCCCTGCTCTCCAAAATCAAAATCTACGGCACCTCTAGGTAATTTAACCTTACAGCCAAAACCATGTTTAAAATATGGAATACCTCCTATCAATTTACCAAGTTGAGGGATATCCATACATGCCCATTCAATATTTGTAATAGGTTGCTTTATACCAGATTCTTGCATAAGAGCTAGAACCTCACATACTGCACTTTGATAAGCAAGAATGAGACATCTGAGATTGCTATGCATCATAAACTCAAGAGTAAAAAATCATAATATGCCATATTGCTAAAAAATAGGCATTTATAAAGGCAATCACTCCTCCATTTTTTTCACCTGATAACTTTATGAAATACAATGCATACGTTATGATGAATCACGATTTTTGTAGAGTGTTTGAAAACCCTTATGCAACCTTTTGTTCTATATAATTCTGAGCAACGTAAAAAAGTTGAATTTGTCCCACGTCAAGAAGGTCAAATCGATATGTATGTCTGTGGTATGACCGTTTACGATTACTGTCATATCGGACACGCTCGAGTTATGGTTGCATTTGATTACATCATACGCTTCTTACGCAGCCAAGGCTGGAAAGTTCGCTATATTCGTAACATTACTGACATTGATGACAAAATTATTGCGCGTGCCAATGAGAATGGTGAAAGCATCCAACAACTCACAGCACGTTTTATTGATGCAATGAATCAAGATGCGGCTAACTTAGGCTGTGCTGAACCTGATGAAGCGCCTAAAGCAACTGAATATATTGATCAAATGCAAAACATGATCAATACACTGGTTGATAAAGGCGCTGCATACCCCGCTGCCAATGGCGACGTCTATTTTGAAGTGACTAAATTTGATAAATATGGTCGCTTATCTGGTCGTAAATTGGATGATATGCAGGCTGGCGCTTCAGAGCGTGTTGATGTCGAAGTAGACAAGAAACACCCCTTTGACTTTGTTCTTTGGAAACATGCCAAAGAAAATGAACCTGCATGGGCTTCACCATGGGGCAATGGTCGCCCAGGTTGGCATATTGAATGCTCTGCAATGTCAACTTGCTGCCTTGGCAATCATTTCGACATTCATGGTGGTGGTTCAGATCTCATGTTCCCCCACCATGAAAATGAAATTGCACAAAGTGAAGCATCAACAGGTGAACAATATGTAAATTATTGGATGCATGTTGGTTTCATCAATGTTGATGGCGAGAAAATGTCTAAATCTTTAGGCAACTTCTTTACCATTCGCGATGTCATGGAAAAATTCCATCCCGAAGTGATTCGTTACTTTATTGTCTCATCACATTATCGTAGCCCTGTCAATTTCTCTGATGTTGCATTAAAAGAAGCAAAGACTACATTAAGTCGTTTTTATCATTCATTTAAAGCTTATCAGCAAGTTTATGGTCAAAAAACAGTTGAAACTTTAGCGCAAGAGCTTGTTGAACGCTTCAACAGTGCAATGCGTGATGACTTTAATACTGCGGAAGCAATCGCAGTACTATTTGAAATCAATAAAGAATTAAATCGTGCGGTTAAAGAAGAACAGGCTGAACAAGCAACTATTCTTTATTCAACGCTACGTTATTTGACGAACATTCTTGGTCTAGTGCAACATGATGTTGAAGATTTTTTAAAGTCTGATATTGGTCAAGAAGCGCTTAATCTCTCTGATACAGAAATTGAAGATTTTATTCAACAACGTGTTGATGCGAAAAAGGCTAAAGATTTTGCAAAAGCTGATAGCATTCGTCAGTCTTTACTCGATCAAGGTGTTGTTTTAGAAGATACGCGCCAAGGTACAATTTGGCGACGTGCTGATTAATTCAACACTCAGTAACATCGAGAGTTGACAGTTGAATGAAACTCTCTATAATGCGTCCTATTGCGGGAATAGCTCAGTTGGTAGAGCATAACCTTGCCAAGGTTGGGGTCGCGAGTTCGAGTCTCGTTTCCCGCTCCAAAATTTAAAAAGCCTTTATCTAACGATAAAGGCTTTTTTATATTTAAAATTTACTGTTTTCTAAAATTTTAATACTTTGCAATAAGTAGGTTAAATAATAAATTTAAATTCTGCCATTTATAGATTTACCAAAGGTTAAATAACTCTTACATACTGTCACTACCCTTTCTCCTTAAAATCCCATAGTTTAAATAACAATATTTTCAAAAAAGAGTTTAATACCAAATGAAAAAGTCAATTATTGCAATTTCTTTAGCTTCTCTTGTATTAGTCGCTTGTAGTAAAACTGAAAATAAAAAAGTTGAAGAGCAAACACCAGCTACAACTGAAGCTGTATCAGAAGCAACTGTAGCTGATACTGCACATACTGCTGAAAATGCATTAGATTGGAATGGCACATATAAAGGCATACTGCCTTGTGCAGATTGTGAAGGTATTAAAACCGAATTAGAACTTAATTCAGATAAAACTTATGAGATTAAAGAAACGTATCTTGGTAAGGGTGATGGCAAACCATTTGAAAGCAAGGGTAGTTTCAAATTCGATAGCAAAAATTCATCTATTATTGAATTAGATAAAGCTGGTGATAGCCGTAAATATTTTGTTGCTGAGGGTTATTTAAAAGCATTAGATATGGATGGTAAAGAAATTACTGGTGATTTGGCTGATAAATATCAACTCAAAAAAGAAGCTGAATAATCTTTTTTAAATTTTAAATGCTCGCTGTTGCGGGCATTTTTATGATTAAAATAAAAAACCCTGCTTACGCAGGGTTTTTTTGAATCATTCGAGGCTTAGTGAGCAGCGAATTGGTTCATTGTGTTTTTAGCATCATCGTGCGCTTTAAGAGCGTTGTCACCAGAGAAGATTTCTTTGTGATCATCACCGATGTCAGAACCCGCCATTGCTTGGTGTTTAACACAAGCGATACCACCACGGATTTCTTTACGTTGTACGCCAGCAACATAAGCCAACATACCTTCAGAACCGAAGTAACCTTGTGCAAGCTCATGAGTAGAAAGAGCAGCAGTGTGGTAAGTAGGAAGTGTGATCAAGTGATGGAACACACCCGCTTCACGAGAAGCATCAGCTTGGAATGTACGTACTTTCTCATCAGCATCAGCAGCTAATTCAGTTGCATCGTACTCAGCGCTCATTAATTTAGCACGGTCGTAAGCAGAAACGTCTTTACCTTCAGCAATCCAACGGTCGTAAGCTTGTTGACGGAAGTTTAACGTCCAGTTGAATGATGGGCTGTTGTTATAAACAAGCTTAGCATTTGGAACTGTTTCACGTACACGGTTAACCATGTGAGCGATTTCTTCAACGTTTGGAGTCGCAGTTTCGATCCAAAGAAGGTCAGCACCATTTTGAAGGCTAGATACACAGTCAAGTACAACACGGTCAATTTGAGTGTCAGCACGGAACTGATATAAACCAGAAGCTAAACGCTTAGGACGGTGTAATTTACCATTACGTTTGATCAAGATTTCATCTTCTTGAGCATCAGCAATGTCAATTTCAGTTGTTTCTAAGTAGCTGATGTATTGAGAAGCGATGTCGCCTGGCTCTTTAACCACTGGGATTTTTTGAGTCAAGTCAGCGCCTTCAGAGTCAGTACGCGCAACGATGATACCGTCATCAAGACCCATTTCTAAGAATGCATAACGTAATGCATGGATTTTAGCGATGAAGTCTTCGTGCGGAACAGTTACTTTACCAGCTTGGTGACCACATTGTTTCGCATCAGATACTTGGTTTTCGATTTGAAGCGCACAAGCACCAGCTTCGATCATTTTCTTAGCAAGTAAGTAAGTCGCTTCTTCGTTACCGAAACCAGCGTCGATGTCAGCAATAATTGGCACAACGTGAGTTTGGAAACCATCGATTTGAGCAGTGATTTCAGCAGCTTTAGCAGTGTCACCAGCTTCTTGAGCTTTTTTAAGCGCACGGAATAAATCGTTTAGTTCTTTCGCGTCAGCTTGACGTAAGAAAGTATAGATTTCTTCAATTAATGCAGGAACAGAAGTTTTTTCGTGCATAGATTGGTCAGGAAGTGGACCAAATTCTGAACGAAGTGCAGCAACCATCCAACCAGAAAGGTAGATATAGCGACGTTCAGTAGTACCGAAGTATTTTTTGTTCGCAATCATTTTTTGTTGAGCGATGAAACCGTGCCAGCAACCTAATGATTGAGTATATTTGCTAGAGTCAGCATCATAAGCAGCCATATCACGACGCATAATCGCAGCTGTATATTTAGCAATATCTAAACCAGTTTTGAAACGGTTTTGCATTTGCATACGAGCAGCATCTTCTGGGCTAATATCGCGCCAAGTGTCGCCGAATTTTGCTTTTAATTCGCGGATTGCATCAATCGCTGTTAAATATGTAGACATGATATATTCCTTTAGAGGGATTGGCATCGAATGATCGCAAAAAACCATGCTTTTATAGTCTAGATTTTAAGCACTTCATCAACATGTTGCACAGCTTAGTCTGTGCAAACAGATTAATCCAATATTCTTGGTTAATTTTCAGTATTTATTTATGAAATATACAGATAAAACGATATAGAATATTCAAAATAACAATCCAAGACTTTGATATATAAATATTTTTAAAAATAAAATTCATCATAAATTATTCATTAAACAATCTAACTCGTATTATTTCTATACATTTAAAACAACTATCCAATACCAAAGCATATGAATGAATAACTCGAATAAATGCAGAAATGGCTATAGTGTTTTATATATTGAATATAATTTCCTCATGATAATGAATCTGTTACGAGCTTATTCAAATTTAATAAGACCAAACCATTCAACTATTTGCTATACCTTTTATCTCGTTTTAAGTTACACAAACGGCTTTAGTTATGTCATAATTCATCACAATTCAAAAATTTTATTTTCGGTATTTTTTTTATGAATCTGGAGCGGGTTGATCTCAATTTATTAATTTATCTTGATGTACTTCTTCGTGAAAAAAATGTCACACGTGCTGCAGAACAACTGGGTGTCACTCAACCCGCAATGAGTAATATTTTACGTCGCTTACGTAATTTATTTAACGACCCTCTACTCATTCGTTCTTCTGAAGGAATGACACCAACTGAGCGTGCGCTCGAATTACAACCACGTATTCGTGATGCATTATCAGATTTGTCGATGATTCTCGAACCACGCACCGAATTTAGACCTTATACCAGTACGCGCGTTTTTCGCATAATGACTTCCGATTATGCTGAAGCAACGCTTGTACCGCGTCTTGTAAAAGCACTTCGCTCTGAAGCGCCAAATGTTGTACTGGACTTCTTAACCCCAAGTGATGTTTCTTATCGAGATATGGAGCAAGGCAAAGTTGATCTAGCCATTAACCGCTTCAATGAAATCCCACAAAGCTTCCATCAAGTTTTGGTATGGCGCGATAGTTTTAGCTGTATTTTAAATGATAAGCACCCTGCTGTAACCCATCTCAACCTTAAAAGCTATTTAGATGCTCAACATATTTGGGTTTCTAAAACAGGTATGGGCGTTGGCTTTGGTGTAAATCCAGATAAACAAGCAGGACTTGGTTGGATTGACCAAGCTTTGGAACGAATTGGTCAACGTCGTAAGATTTCAGTTTTTACTCGCCACTATCAAATGCCTGCACTGTTAGCGCAGAATGTTGATCTGATTGCAACATTGCCAACACGTATGGCACGTTTGCAAGCACAAAATCCTCGTCTTCTTATTAAAGACCCTCCTTTTTACATTCCAGAATTTGAGCTTAAAATGGCTTGGTGTCCATTACTACACCATCATCCTGCACATCGTTGGTTAAGACAACTTATCCTCTTTGTTGCACGCCAAATGATTGAAGAAGAAAATCGTGAGTTTCTTTTAAATAATTCACAATTTTCACAATACTAAAATATTGCTTTGTAACAATATGATTTCCTCTACGGATATTCTTGTTTCATAAGCAAAATTGTTATACTGAGGTAATACCCAATTACCTCTCTTCTTTTTTTATGTTACAACATATTCATAATAAACGATGAACCACAGGTGATGTGTGAGTCTCTTCCAAAATATTATTATCATTATTCTGCTCATAACTGCGGCAGGTTTTCTCTCGCTCACTGAAATTGCACTTGCTGGTGCTCGAAAAGTTAAATTAAAAATTTTGGCTGAATCTGGTGAAATTCGAGCACAAAAAGTTTTAGATTTACAGGAACAGTCTGCGGACTTTTTTGCAGCCTCACAAATCGGTTTAAATGCTGTTGCTATCTTAGGCGGTATTTTAGGTGAAGCAGCTTTTCGCCCATTTTTTGTAGAAATGCTTAAACAGTTTTATGTGGGGCCTTGGCTAGAAACGATTGGTTTTGCTTTATCCTTCACCTTAGTAACTTCCCTTTTTATTTTGTTTGCGGATCTAATGCCAAAACGTTTGGCAATGATTGCTCCAGAAAAAATTTCTATTCGTGTTATTGAGCCGATTCAAGTTTTTATCAAAATTTGTAAGCCTTTAGCTTGGGGAATCAATGCAATTGCAAACTTGTTGTTCCGATTATTTAAAGTAAATACCATTCGTGATGACAATATTACGTTTGATGATATTTCTGCTGTCATGGATGCAGGAGCTCAAGCTGGCGTTTTGCAAAAACAGGAGCACCACTTCATTGAAAATGTTTTTGAACTTGAAGAAAGAACCGTTCCTTCAAGCATGACCACGCGTGAAAATGTTGTTTATTTCACACTTAAAGAAAATGAAAGTAGTATTCGCCAAAAACTCGCTGAATATCCTTATTCAAAATTTTTAGTCTGTAATGAGCATATTGATCAAGTCATTGGTTATGTCGATACCAAAGATATTTTAGTCCGTATCTTAAATAATCAATCTCTACTTCAACTCAATGAATCTACAATCCGCACCGTCTTAATCATTCCTGACACCTTAACTTTATCCGAAGTACTTGATCGTTTTCGCTCTACCAAAGAAAAGTTTGCAGTCGTTATTAACGAATATGCTCTAGTTGTTGGAGTGATTACTTTAAGCGACATTATGATTACAGTGATGGGTGATTGGGTAACACCAATGGAAGAAGATCAACAAATTATTAAGCGTGATAACCACTCATGGCTGATTGATGGTAGCACCCCAATTGAAGATGTGAAACATGTCTTAGAAATTGAAGAATTTCCAGAAAATGAAAATTATGAAACAATCGCGGGTTTCATCATGTATCGTCTACGCAAAATCCCTCGCCCTGCCGATGCGGTAGAATATGCGGGTTTTAAGTTTGAAGTAGTTGATATTGACCATTATAAAATCGATCAATTACTGGTCACTCAAATTATTCCCAGCTTAGAAAATGAGCCGCCGTCAACAACAACTGAATAACTCATAAAAATTAAGCCCTTTGAAGGGCTTAATTTATCTGGTCAAAAACCAAACTAAAATCACCAATATGATGAAAATCAAAATAAAGATTTGGATTCCGCCACGACTGCGTTGGGCTAACTGTTCCTGAATTAGCGCTTGCTCTTGTGGATGCTCTTTTAAATATCGTTCGACCAAGTCTTTGGATTCTTTCAACCCAAGACCTGTTTTCTCACGAGTAATTTTGATTGCATCTATCAACTGACCTGCTCTTAAAGCATCTAGAGCCTCACGTGGCATCTCTATATTCAAACTCATAAATTTAACATCCTTGTTATTTATAATAATTTATTTTGATTTCGTAGAAAATTTAATTTCCACCATATAGTGAAATTAATTGATCTAATGTAGCTTGATAATGAATTGCAATGTCTTCTGACAGGATTTTATATGCATTATCGAACTGAACCATTGGCCATCCTTCTTTCCAAAATGGAAAGATGTTATGTAGATCGTGAGTCACTATTGAATCTTCACGCACAATTGCTTGAGCAACTTGAGACAGAACTTGAGCTGTTTCAGCCCCATCAATCGCAAGATAATCAATACCTCGCACTTTTAAAATACGAATACGATCTTTTTTATAACGAATTTTTTTAGCTTGTCCAGAATTTAAACCTAATGCAAGTGTTACGGCTTCTACAAATTTATCTTCAAAACTTGTATTCAGTGCAACCAAAGCTTGCTTGTGCGCTTCTTGACGCCCCGCCTTACCCCCATTACGGATGATTTCGTTCGCTTCTGCATCAAGCTTATCTTTTTTCATAGACTGTAAAATGTCTAAAATTTCGATATCGCTTAAATATTCAGGAGTTTGCTCAGTCATGGGAGTCCTTAGACAATAATTCAAAGAACTATTGTCTCATAAAAGACATTTCAAAACAGAATAAAAAAATATCAGCCCAATATATTTATCACTATTTTTAAATTAAATCGAAGAATCAAGAACCTTCAAACATATAAATCTCGAATTTATAAAATAAAAAAGCCTGCATAAGCAGGCTTTTAGAAGTCAGTCCAAGCTATTAAAGACGAACTAACTCCACGATTTTTTCAGCAGCTTCTTCAGCAGTATCAGCTGTCAAACTTGTATCCGTACCCTCAACAATAGTGGTAATCACAACCACACCTGTTTCACGTAACAATGCAATTTGCTCAGCAGTTAGACCTGCTTTGGCAATTGCAACAACACCTTGTTGAATCAACAAACTTTCTAAAGCTTGTGCATTCTCGATTAACTGCGCAGAAACACCAATCACAGCAGGTTTCTGACCTAAGCGAGCAGCACGATCTTCCGCTGTCACAGGATTACTATGCGCAGTCCATTCTACTGCGGCTTCAATCATCCCTGCACCAACAGTAACATTGCTTAAGCGGTCAATAAAGATCAACGAACCTGTATAACGGCTATCTTGATATTGGTCAAATACCACTGGAGCATCAAACTCAATCACAAGATCTGCAATCGCATTTAACTCAATTTCTTCAACTTGAGTATGTTCAAGTGTATTTACGTTGACACGGTAATTGATCGCACTGACTTTTGCAGGAACAGTTTGAGTACCGATTTTAAGGTTATACAATTTACCTTTCACTAAAGGATGTTCATTCATCCATACAACAGATGCACGAACACTACGCGAAATAAGAGGTTGTTCACCTGCACGAACCAAAACATTACCACGTGAAATATCAATTTCATCATTTAACGTTAAAGTAACCGCTTGACCTGCAATTGCTTGTTCAAGATTCCCATCAAAGGTCACAATTTCTTTAACCGTTGATTTTTTACCTGAAGGTAAGGCAACGATTTCATCACCAACGTTGATTTCACCAAGCGCAATCGTACCCGCAAAACCACGGAAATCAAGGTTTGGACGATTTACATACTGAACAGGGAAACGGAATTCATTTTTATTTGATTCGCGTTTAATTTCCACCGATTCAAGAATGCTCATCAAGGTTTGACCCTTGTACCACGGCGTACTTGCAGATGGATTAACGACGTTATCGCCATTCAATGCCGAAATCGGAACGAATAAAATATTCTCTGGACGACGTTCACCAAGTTGGCTTAAGAATGCATCATATTCAACTTGAATTTCATTAAAACGTGCTTCAGAAAACTCAACCAAGTCCATTTTATTAATCGCAACAACGATATTCTTGATACCGAGTAAGCTTGCAATAAAAGTATGACGACGAGTTTGTGTTTGTACGCCATAACGCGCATCAATCAAAATGATGGCAAGATCAGCCGTTGATGCACCTGTTGCCATGTTACGGGTATATTGTTCGTGTCCTGGTGTATCTGCAATGATGAACTTACGTTTTTCAGTTGAGAAATAACGATAAGCTACATCAATCGTAATCCCCTGTTCACGTTCAGCTTGTAAACCATCAACAAGTAAAGCAAGATCAGGCGCATCACCAGTCGTTCCTACTTTTTTACTATCACGTGTTACCGCTTGTAATTGATCTTCATAGATCAACTTTGAATCATAAAGTAAACGACCAATTAGCGTTGACTTACCATCATCGACGTTACCGCAAGTCAAGAAGCGCAAAAGGTCTTTATTTTCGTGCTGTTTTAAATATGCCAAAATATCTTGGCTAATAAGATCTGATTGATGAGACATTGCTCAAAACTCCACAAAATTTGAAATCGAATTTTGTAATTTCACTAAATCCCTCTTTTAAAAGAGGGACTTGCTTAAGAAAATTAGAAATAACCTTCCTGCTTTTTCTTTTCCATTGAGCCAGCTTCATCATGGTCAATCATACGACCTTGACGCTCTGAACTGGTAGCCAAAAGCATTTCTTGGATAATTTCAGGCAATGTATCCGCCTCAGACTCAACTGCACCAGTTAATGGGTAACAACCAAGTGTACGGAAACGTACCGATTTCATTTGAGGAACTTCACCCTCCTTTAAACGCATACGCTCATCATCGACCATGATTAACGTACCGCTACGCTCTACAACTGGGCGTACAGCTGAAAAGTAAAGAGGAACAAGTTGAATATTTTCTAAATAGATATACTGCCAAATATCTAACTCAGTCCAGTTAGATAGAGGGAAAACACGAATGCTTTCACCTTTGTTCACTTTACCATTGTAAAGATTCCAAAGTTCTGGACGTTGGTTTTTTGGATCCCAACGATGCTTCGTATCACGGAATGAATAAACACGTTCTTTCGCACGGGATTTTTCCTCATCACGGCGCGCACCACCAAACGCAGCATCAAACTGATATTTATCTAATGCTTGTTTTAAACCCTGAGTTTTCATGATATCGGTATATTTTGAACTACCATGATCAAATGGGTTAATCCCTGCATCGCGACCTTCTTTATTTTGATGTACGATTAAATCAAAGCCATGAGTTTTTGCCATGTTGTCACGGAATGTGATCATGTCTTTAAACTTCCAACCTGTATCTACATGCAGGAGTGGAAAAGGAAGTTTAGCAGGATAAAATGCTTTCAAGGCAAGATGTAACATGACTGCTGAATCTTTACCAATTGAATAAAGCATCACTGGATTTTCAAATTCAGCTGCAACTTCACGAATAATATGAATACTTTCTGCCTCAAGTTGCTTGAGGTGCGTTAATCTATTTTCAGTCATGTACATATCCCCACTTATCAATGTGACCCATAAAATCTATAAGTGGTATTAAACCACCACTTGGAAGACCGTGTGGAGGAACGAGTATCATAACAACTCCAATTTTTCGTGATATCGATATTCTTACTAGTGGACAAATGAGCAATCTAGTAAAGTTTATCCATTATAATAATTTAGAACGGCTTCTTTAGCTTGTTTTTTCATATCAATATGCAAAATTGTGATATGCATAGCAACAAAACAGAAGATCACGACTTTAAAACACCTAAAATACGGTCAAAAAAAGAAGCCATTGTCGGCTTCTTTTTTACTCAAACTTGTTAGAAACGGAACATATTCTTTTCTAATGGAATTTCTACACCGACTGAAAGACCACCATCACGACCATTGAGATCCGAGTCACTCACCCAACCATTCACTTTTAACGGAATTGTTGGTTTTAAATAATGTGTCCATGTTAAATCTAAACCTTTTAAGGTATCTTGTTTTGGAAAGGCCTCATTAATTAACAAGTTAGATTCATTCACTTTGGCATAAAGTACACGTCCACTTAGACGATTCATCACATCAAAACGAATATCGCCACCAATAGAATATGTCTGCCCATCACCACCAATTGCATGTCCTAATGGGAAACCGTGCTGGTAATAGCCGTCTTTATAAATAGTATGGGCATAAGAAATACGTCTTACCTCGCCATTGGTACGCGTGTCAGCCCATTCTGCATATAATTGATATGGCATATCTTTATAAATTGAAGAAAAATCTGCACCACCGAGGTACATATATTTTGCAGGTAATCCACCGGCTTCATCTTCACCAACAAACTGACCATACAAACTGACTGGAACGTTCAATAAAGTTTGTAAAAATAGCCGACCATCAAATCCTGCAATTTGATTAGATGGATCGGCTTTGCCCGTCCCACCATTATCTTTTGTTCCTGTAAAGGCATCCCACAGTGAGCTTAAACTCTCAGATCGACCATCACCGCCCCATTGAATAGCACGGGAAGCTCCGATTTCTAATGCTGGAAATGGATGAGCTGTTAAACGCAAACCAATGAGTTTCGCATCAGGGACTGCTTTGTAGTCATCTAATTGACCCGCAAAAGCTTGATACTGCCAAGGTCCAATCCATGATAACCATTTTGATTCAAATGCATTTTGATTTGCTCTTTGAACAGTCACCCCATAAACAGGACGACTAGCATCACCACGGATCAAACTTCCATCATGTCCAGGCCCCCAATAAGTAGGGATTTGACCAGCAACGACCCATTGATTCCACAATTTACCTGCAATATAAGAGCCTTCAACATTGGCATCATGACCATTATCAATTAAAGGATCTTTCTCAGCATTGATCCGTAGCTTGGCATCCCAATTCTCAGCGCCTGCATTAAATTCGACCGATACCTGATATTGTGATTTTTGATTATCAGCAAATGTTTGAGGAATTGTTTTAATATCTGTGTCTGCATGCAAACCAAGTTTTACTGTTTCATTATCAGTCTGGAGTGCATTTAGTACAGAATTGATCACTTTTTGCTGTGTATTATTACTGACCTTTGCTTGAGATAAAGCATGTTGAATTTCGTCACTACTCAACGGCCAAGTTGAAGTGCTGATTTGTATAACACCTTGCTGATTTAACCAATTTAAGTCAGTGCGTAAGTTTGCATCATTCAATACAAGCCCTTGTGCAAAAGTAGTAGCTGAAATAGCCGAAAATAATGCGATATAAAGTGTTTTTTTTACAAACATACCCTAACTGTTCTCAAATTTATTCATTAGCACATCATCGTTTTTTTATGCACGTTTTTCAATCATCAATCCAAACAATTACACTTATTAACATCCAATAAGAAATTGACAATAAAAGAGATGACTGAGTACCATCTAGGCTTTCTATAGCAACATTGAAACTAGATAATGAGAAAGTTTATTCTAAGCCTTATAATCGGCACAGTGATTTCCATGCCTACTTTTGCTCAACAGGCATCAAAAGAGTCAGTAAAAGAGCTATTAAAAGTCACTAAATCTGAACAGTTAATCGATCAATCAAGCCAATATGTCCACCAAATTATGGCTTCAAGTATTGAACAAGCCACTCAAGGACAAGAACTCAATGCTAAACAAAAGAAAGCCATTGATAATTTTAATCAAGACATTGCAAACATTGTAAAACAGGATTTTACTTGGGCTAAATTAGAGCCTGAAATGATTCAACTCTATGTTGAAGAATTTACCCAAGAAGAAATCAACGGCATGCTTGAATTTTATAAAACACCTGTTGGTCAATCGACAATTAATAAATTACCTATTGTAATGCAAAAAAGTCTGAAAATTGGTCAGCAACAAATGGGTGAGTTAACACCTAAAATCATGCAAGCCGCTGAAAAACTCGCAAAAGAACTGCAAACAAAATAACCCATAAATTACAGATAAAAAAATAGCCACAAATCAGATGTGGCTATTTTTATTTAACTTAAAATTAATCTTTACGACGCATGTGTGGGAACAATAATACATCACGAATACTTGGTGCGTTGGCAAATAGCATGACTAAACGATCAATACCAATCCCTTGACCTGCTGTAGGCGGTAAACCATATTCTAATGCTTCAATAAAGTCTGCATCATAATGCATCGCTTCATCATCACCTGCGTCTTTTTCCTCAACCTGTGCTTGGAAACGTTCCGCTTGATCAATCGGGTCATTTAACTCAGAGAAACCATTGGCTAATTCACGACCGCCAATAAAGAACTCAAAACGATCTGTAATATGAGGATTATCATCATTACGGCGCGCAAGTGGTGAAGTTTCAGCAGGGTATTCTGTAATGAATGTCGGCTGACGTAGTTTCGTTTCTACAGTTTCTTCGAAGACAATCGTCTGCAACTTACCTAAACCGAAACCTGGCTTCACTTTTTCTTTCAACACTTCTTGAGTAAATTTAGCTAAGAACTCACGATCATTCACATTTTCAGGTGTGAAGTCAGGATTATGTTCAAGAATAGCATCAAACATTGAAATTTTCTTGAATGGCCCTTTGAAGCTATACACTTCATCACCATAGGGCAAATCGGTAGAACCTAAAATGTCGATCGCCAATTTCTCGAGCATGTTTTCAGTCAATGCCATCAAGTCTTTATAATCAGCATAAGCTTGATAAAACTCGATCATAGTAAATTCAGGGTTATGACGTGTTGACACCCCTTCATTACGGAAATTACGGTTAATTTCAAACACACGCTCAAAACCACCTACTACAAGGCGCTTTAAATAGAGCTCTGGCGCGATACGCAAATAGAGTTCCATATCTAAAGCATTATGATGCGTTACAAATGGTCTAGCCGATGCACCACCCGGAATGATATGCATCATTGGCGTTTCAACTTCTATGAAACGTTCATTGGTCAAGAATGCACGAATACCTGCAACCACTTTGGCACGAATTTCAAAGGTTTTACGTGTTTCTTCGTTGACGATCAAATCTAAATAACGCTTGCGATATTTCGCTTCAGTATCCGTTAAACCGTGGAATTTATCTGGAAGCGGACGAAGTGATTTGGTTAATAATTCAAAACCTTCAAGGTGTACATATAGGTCACCTTTGCCAGAACGTCCGATATAACCTTCAGCAGCAATAATATCGCCAAGGTCTAAGCTTTTAATCGTTTCTAAAACGTCTGCTGCTAAACCTTTACGATCCACATACAGTTGGATACGACCTGTCATATCTTGGATCACAATAAATGACCCACGGTTCAACATGACACGACCCGCGACTTTTACATAAACTTTTTCAGCACCTTCGATTTGTGCTTTATCTTGATCTTTAAATTGTTCTTGTAAGTCACCCGTATAGTGCTCACGTTTAAACGTATTCGGCCAAGGACTCTTACCTGTTTGTTTGGCAGTCTCTTGGATTTGCTTTAATTTGGCATGACGCTGTGCGATTAAATCGTTTTCGGAAAGTGTTTGTTCAGAAGTCGATTGAGCGTTTTGCTGCGTCATCTCTGCCTCGATCTAAGTAAAATTGAAGTGGCATAGGATAGCAGATCACAGCCCATTTTCGCATCATTTCAGTACCACAAAGGCGAAAAAAGCAAAGATTTATCCATTTCCAAGCAAAAATAGTACGCCGATCTTGCAATAAATGTACGGCAAAAGTGATTTTATTGCTCGGCGAGTTGTTTAACCAAAGCTAACCCTTTTTCAAATCCTTGATTCATCATTTCAATATATTCGGGTTGAATATCCACTTCTACATAGAGTTGAGTAACGTCATCCAAATCAAATAACATGTACTTTTCTAATGCACCTGCCCAAGATTTTACATCTTCACTTTCAGTATCTTCCTCTCCATCTTGAATCATCCCGATATGTTTAAAAATAATCACATTAGGTTCATCTAAACGTTCGATTGTTGAAATCATGCCATTTCCCTTATCATCATAGAAATAGGTTTTACCGCCTACTTTCCATTCTGATTGCATGGTCGAGTTGCAAGAAAAAAATTGCGTCCACGCTTGATAAGTTTCTTTTTGCCATAAAATCTCCCAAACTTTTTGTTTAGAAGCATGAATTTCAATTTCATAAGATAAGGTCTGCATTTTTGTTTTCTCCATAATTTTGGTGTTATTTTTGATCTTTTAATTTTAAATGGTTATTTTTCACCCACTCTGTATTTATACTTTTACTGTTTTTAAAATGCTATAAGCATATACATATCTACAAAAATTAGAGTAATTGCTCAAATAACAAGACTTTCAGAACAAATTGCCATTCCACTTTCTACATAAATGATTAAACTCTTGCATTTGCTTTACTTAAATGGCGTTCTGCGTAAAAATCTAACTCCTGATCAACAAAAGTTTGTTGTATTGCAGCGATCGTAGCGACATTATGGAATAGTTTTACTGAAAGGCAATTTGAGCATACCTATCAGTTTGGAGAGTCACATGAAAAAATATCAATGTATCGTTTGTGGGTGGATTTACGACGAAGCAGATGGTTGGCCACAAGACGGCATTGCAGCAGGTACCAAATGGGAAGATATCCCTGATGATTGGACTTGCCCAGATTGCGGCGTTTCAAAAGCTGATTTTGAAATGATTGAAATCTAAATAGATCTAAAAGACCGTGATCATGATCATGGTCTTTTTTTTCCTATCGTTTGTTTTTATTGAAAGAAATACTGGAGAATATAATGCATCCTATCGTCATCATCGGATCGGGCATGGCAGGCTATACTGTTGCACGTGAGTTTCGCAAACTAAGCCCAGAACAAGAACTCGTTATGATCTGCGCAGATGATGCGGTAAATTATGCAAAACCAACATTATCTAATGCCTTTGCAGGGAATAAAGCACCTGAACAAATTGCTCTAGGTGATGCAGCTAAAATGGCAACGCAACTGAATATGCGTATTGAAGCTGAAACCTTGGTGAAAGAAATTAATGCTGAACAACATGAAATCACTTTAGAAAAAAATGGTGAAATTTTCACTCAACCCTATTCAAAACTGATCCTTGCAGTGGGTGCAAATCCAATTCGTTTAGCCATTGCTGGTGATGGTAGTGATGATATTCATGTCGTGAACTCCTTGATCGACTATCGTACATTCCGTGAAAATTTAGCAAAGCGTAAAGATAAACGTGTTGTGATTCTAGGTGCGGGTTTAATTGGCTGCGAATTTGCCAATGATTTACTTCATAGCAACTATGATGTCACTGTGATTGATCTTGCACCACAACCACTTGGTCGCTTGCTACCAAATCACGTTGCTGAAGCATTTAAAACAAACTTAGAACAAGCGGGTATTAAATTCGCATTGTCGACCACTGTTGAAAAAGTAACAAAAATCAATGATGGTGAAGATTACGAAGTGACTTTGGCAACAGGTCAGACTTTAATCGCAGATATCGTTCTTTCAGCGATTGGTTTACAGCCAAATATATCTTTAGCAAAAGCTGCAGACATCCAAACAAGTCGCGGTATTATTACCAATACCTTACTTGAGACTAATCAAGCAGATATTTACGCTGTTGGAGACTGTGCAGAAGTGAATGGAACATTACTGCCATATGTTATGCCAATCATGCAGCAAGCACGTGCATTAGCAAAAACACTGAGCGGGCAAAGTACTGCTGTACACTACCCTGCAATGCCAGTTGCGGTAAAAACACCCGCTGCACCATTAACTGTATTACCAGCACCAATTGGTGTGGATGTGAGTTGGGAAACTGAAGAGTTTGAAGATGGTATGCTTGCTAGAGCAGCAGATGATGAAGGCACATTAAGAGGTTTTGTGCTTTTAGGTGCAACCGCAAGCAAACAACGTTTAACTTTAACCAAACTTGTTCCAGACTTGATTCCAGCACAAGTTTAAGGTTTAAATTAGAGTCTGTAGAGAAAGGAATTTCTAGCAGACTCTAATTCTATAAAAAGAATTCAATTCGGAATGAATGCCATGAACAGTGCTTTACAATTTAATGTGTCACCTTATGCTCCATTTATGCAAGAAACCAAAGTCACTTTAGGCAATGGTATTGAACTGCATGTTGAAATGGGCGGCAATCCAGAACACCCAACAATTCTATTGATTATGGGTTTAGGTGCTCAAATGCTGTTTTGGCCTGATTTCTTTTGTAAATCATTGATTGATCAAGGCTTTCGTGTTATCCGTTTCGATAATCGAGATATTGGTTTATCTTCAAAAATTCGTGAAAAACGAAAACGCCTCAATACTATGAAACTCATGAGTCGCTTCATCGTCGGGCTTGGTAACGAAGGTGCACCCTATACTCTATATGATATGGCTGATGATGTTTCGATGTTAATCGACCAATTGGGGCTTGAAAAAACATATCTCATAGGCGCTTCAATGGGTGGCATGATCTCTCAAATCGTGGCAGCGAAATATCCAGAAAAAGTTGAGAAAGTAGGATTATTATTTACCAGTAATAATCAACCCTTCCTACCACCACCGTTTCCAAAACAACTTTTCAGTTTATTAGGTAAACCTGAGGCACATGACGAAGATGCGATTGTGAATCATAGTTTGAAAGTATTTCATATTATTGGATCACCAGGTTATGTGAATCAAGTTGAAGCAATTCAAACCATTCGTAAACTATATCGCCGTAGTTTTTACCCAGCGGGTGTACTTCAACAGTTTTTAGCAATATTATGTACAGGTTCTTTGTTACCATTGAACAAAAATATTACTCAACCGACTTTGGTTGTACATGGTTCAAAAGATCGTTTATTACCACCAAGTCACGGGAAAGCTGTTGCAAAGGCGATTTCTGGTGCTAAATTTGAATTAATTCAAGGAATGGGGCATGATATTCCTGCTCACTTCATTCCACAACTTAGCGGTTTGTTTGCTCATCACTTTAGATCATCACACTAGGACTCTATGGCTGCATTACCCTCATTAAGACAGCTATCGTATTTAGTTACGTTGTCAGAAACTTTACATTTTACTGAAGCTGCGCGCCGTTCATTTGTCACTCAGTCTACTTTGTCGGGTGGTATCATGGAACTAGAGCGCCTCTTAGGTGGCGTCCTAGTTGAGCGTGATCGTCAAAACGTTCGTTTAACCCCTTTAGGTGAACAAGTCGTTGCACGTGCACGAGTATTACTTGCCGATGCACAAGATTTAATGCGCCTAAGCAGAGAAATGAGTGAACCATTAACAGGTGATTTACATCTCGGTATTATTCCTACGATTGCACCATTTATTTTGACTCAACTACTTGATGAAGTGCATCGACAACTGCCGAAGATTCAGCTTCATTTACATGAAGCTCAAAGTGAGAAAATCGTAGAAAAGCTAGAACATGGCAATTTAGATATGATTGTGCTTGCGCTCCCTTTCGATACGCGTGGGTTAAAAGTTGCTGAAGTCACAAAAGAAAACTTATTCGTTGTCTACAATAAAAATGACAGCAATACCGCAAATGCAAACTCGTTGGATGACTTAGATTTATCTCGTCTGATGCTACTCGAAGAAGGTCATTGTTTACGAGATCACACCTTAAGTGCCTGCCCTGTGGGTGAGCGCAAAAATGATCATCGTTTGAAGGCAAGCTCACTTCCAACTTTAGTGGAAATGGTGTCGTCAGATCTTGGCTTTACACTGCTACCTGAAATTGCCTTGAAAAACAGCATGATTCATTTCAATGAAGAGATTGCAGTAAAATCAATTGAAGATGCCCCGAGTCGCACATTGGCTTTAGTCACTCGTAAAAGCACTCCTCTACAAAGTGAATTTGATGTGATCTTTCAAATTCTGCAAAAAATCACTGCACATTTGGAATAATTAAAAGCCTGTAATGAAACCCATTATTACAGGCTTTTAAACGAATAAAAATCACATCACTATTTAATGTCTAGTAAATTAACTTGTTCAACTTGCACATCACTCATACGCTGCCCTAGATCAAGCAATTGATCAAAATATGCCTCTACAACTTTTGCCTGATCAGCAGTATTTTCCACTTTATACATATTTTGGCGAAATTCATTACTCGAACGTAAACCTTTGGTGTACCAAGCAATATGCTTGCGTGCAATACGACAACCTGAGTATTCACCATAGAATTGATAAAGTTCAGCCAAATGTCCTAACAGCACAGTTTTCACTTCAGCAATATCAGGCGCTGCCAAGTGTTCACCTGTTTTTAAGTAATGTGCTATTTCTCTAAAGATCCAAGGTCGTCCCTGTGCTGCACGCCCAATCATAATCGCGTCTGCACCTGTATAATCTAAAACATATTTGGCTTTCTCAGGGCTATCAATATCACCATTGGCAATCAATGGAATATCAATCAATTCTTTGACCTGTTTGATCAGCTCATACCGTGCTGTATTCAAATACATATCTTCACGCGTACGACCATGTAAGGCTAAAGCTGCAATTCCTGATTCTTCAGCACGTTTTGCCACACGCAAAATATTTTCATGTCCATTTAAAAAACCCAATCGAGTTTTTAAAGTCACAGGCACATCAACCGCAGCCACCACGGTATCTAAAATACGAGCAACCAAGTCCTCATCTTGTAACAAAGCGGAGCCTGCAAGTTTATTACAGACTTTTTTGGCTGGGCAACCCATATTAATATCAACAATTTGCGCGCCGTTAGCGACTTGATAACGAGCAGCTTCCGCGAGTTGCTCTGGGTCAGAACCCGCGATTTGTGCTGAAATTGGCGCAAGTTCGCCATCAAAATTTGCCCGATATAAACTTTTCTTACTCATACGCAGGGTTTTATCAGCCGTCATCATTTCACTGACGGCATGACCTGCACCAAAGTATTTACACAGTGTCCTAAAGGGTCTATCCGTTACACCTGCCATAGGCGCAACAATCAAATTATTTGACAGTTGATATGAACCAATATACATATATATTCTTACAAATTCTGAGCAACATAGTATACTTCATTCGCCCATTTGACTCATCTTTATTATGTGGTGTTGTTCTGATTATGAATAAATCATTCCCTACTCGTCCTTTATTAAAAATTGTTAGCATCATTACTGCATGTCTCAGTTTATCAGCTTGTGGAGATAAAGCATGGTGGTCTAATGGTAAAGAACCAGAAATGGAAGCAGAACAGATTAAAAAGGTCATTCCTCCCCGTGTAAACGATCGTCAATCGTGGGCAAAAGATATCTTTGATATCATGCAACAACTCGATATTCCTAAAACAAAGCAGAATGTGTGCAGTATTGTTGCAGTTGTTGATCAGGAATCAAATTTTGTTGCTGACCCTGCCGTACCTGGACTTGGGGAAAAAGCAGTACAAGAGATTAATACCCGATTCAAAGAAAAATTTGAAGCAAAGTTGGGCGAAACGATAGGTGGAACAGTCGCAGGCTATTTTGAGGATGTACTCAAGAATCAACCGTCTCCTGAAAATAATTACATGAGTCAAATGCGTAAAGTCAGAACGGAACGTGAGCTGGATTTGCTCTACCGTGAGATTTTCGACTACATGTCAAAACATTATCATGTCAGTGCATTAACGGGTGCAGCGAAACTCGTTGGACAAGATATCGGGGAAAAAATGAATCCAATTACAACATTGGGTTCAATGCAAGTTCATATTAATTACGCCAAAGAACATAAACGCCAAAGTGGTAGCATTGCTGAGCTACGCAATGATCTGTATACCCAATATGGTGGATTATATTATGGTATTCATCGCTTAATGGAATATCCTGCTGATTATGACAAAGCAATCTATCGCTTTGCAGACTACAATTCTGGTGTTTACTCAAGTCGAAATGCAGCGTTTCAAAGCATGTTAAATGCGCTCACCAAGACTGAAATCAGTCTCGATGGTGATCTATTACTTTACAATAAAGATGGCGATGTGAAATCAACTCAAAGCCAAAGTGAAAAAGAGCTCATCGCTGTTTTTGCTCAAAATAATATTTTAGTGACACCACGCCAAATTCGTGATGATTTGAAAAAAGAGAAAGAGAAAAAATTTGAAGATACTCAAACTTATTTAGCTGTACAAAAGCTATATCAAAATAAAACCAAAAAAGAACCAATTTATGCAACCATGCCACAAGTCGTTATTTCAGGACCAAAACTGAGTCGTGATTACAATACAAACTGGTTTGCAAGCCGTGTAAATGGACGATATGAGACATGCATGCAAAGAGCCAAACGCATAAAACTATAAATCTTGCTTTATTTGACTTTGATGGCACGCTCTATCCTAAAGATAGTTTTACAGGGTTTATTTTCTTTACCCTATCAAAGCGTCACATTGTAAAAAAAGGCTTAACCATATTACCTTGGATTCAAGCCTATTATTTACGCTTATATCCTGCACATGCGATGAGACCTCGATTATTTCAAACGATGTTTGAAGGTATCTCCGCCACATTTGTAGAAAATTTGGTTGATGAATATGCGCAAAAATTAATAAAACAATTAGATCCAACTTTACTAAAACAGCTTTATCTCCATCAACAGCGTGGTGATCATATTGTTCTTGTTTCTGCATCAGTCGATTTATATTTAGCACCAATCTGTGAATTGCTTAATATTGAGTTGATTTGCACCCAAACAGAAATTAAGAATGGTACTTTAACGGGTCGTTATCGCTCTCAAGATTGTAGCCGTGAACAGAAAAAATTACGGATTTTGCAACAATACAATTTAGAGGACTATCAATATATCTATGCTTATGGAAATAGCGAAGAAGATCTGGATATGTTGTCATTGGCTGACCACCCGTACATGATGGGAGAAAATAAATCACTTCCAGAATTAAAATTTGATGCCCTAAGAGTTAGTCCTAATATAGAACGAACGTAAAAAAGCTCGCCTAAGCGAGCTTTTTTTATATTTGTATTTAGTAAATTGCCATGTGGTCTCGATGAATCATTTCTAAAGAACGTGCCTCACCTAAAACTTGGTAGACTTTCTCAGAAGGTAAACCCTTCACCATTTCTGCTGAACGAGAACTAAAATTCACACGACCAACAGCAATACGAGCACCATTCTTATCAACACATTCAACGACATCACCGCGATCAAAATGACCTTCAATGGCTTTCACACCAACAGGCAATAAACTACGATGCTTCAGTTTAATTGCTTCAACAGCACCATCATCTATCACTAAACGACCTGCTGTTTGCAAATGAGCTGCAAGCCATTGTTGATGAGCGGTCACACGGTCATTATCAGTTGTAAATAATGTTCCAAGCATCTCACCCGCCATTAAACGAGCCAACACATGGTCACTTTCACCACTAGCAATTAAAGTAGGACAACCAGACTTCGCCGCAAGACGTGCTGCACGAACTTTAGTCACCATGCCACCGCGACCTAAAACACCACCACCACCCGCCATTTCAAATAAAGTATCGTCTAATGCACGAACTGAAGAAAATAACTTGGCATTTGGATTACTACGCGGATCAGAATCGAACATACCTTGTTGATCCGTTAAAATGATCAACAATTCTGCTTGTACTTGACCCGCTACCATTGCAGCTAAAGTGTCATTATCACCAAAACGAATCTCATCGGTAGATACTGTATCATTTTCATTAATAACAGGAATCACACGCCAATCGATCAAGTTCTGCAAAGCATCACAAGAGTTGAGGTAACGACGGCGATCGGCAAGATCGTCATGCGTGAGTAAGACTTGTGCTGTTTGAATCCCATGTTGATCCAATACGCTTGACCACGTATGGATTAAACCCATTTGGCCAATAGCAGCACAAGCTTGCAAACTGGGTAAATCAGTGGGTCGACTCGCAAGTTTCATGCGTACCATCCCTTCTGCAACTGCACCTGAAGACACCAGAATAATCTCATGTCCAGCATTGTGTAGATCTGCAATTTGTTTCGCCCAATGCGAAATTGCATTTAAATCTAAACCTTGCCCATTTGCAGTCAGTAAAGATGATCCGATTTTAACAACGATTCGTTTACACGCATTGAGCTGACGTTGCCCATCGACCACTTCTATCATTTTTTCCTCGGTTCACTAATCACGAACGTAAATGCTTTCTACGCCGCCTTCATCCTCATCGTCATCAAAATCATCTTCATCGTCTTCTAAGCCAGCTTCACGCTGAGCCTTACGCATAGCACGATAAGCTTCTTTTGCTGCGATGGTTTGTTCACGTGTCTCAGCCTCAAGCTGCTCACGGAATGCTTTCATTTCTGCTGCATATTCAGGATCTTCAACTTCACGCTCACGCTGTTGCTCGATCTGATCCATCAAGTAATAAACAACTTCTTTCGTCCCTTCTGACATCAAACCAGAAGTTTTAAATACAGGACCTTTCCATTGCAATTCATCAAGAATATGCTGACACCACTCTTCTCTTGATTCTTCAGGAAGTTGGTCAAGTTTGTTCAAGACAAGAACCACAGGGAGCTTTGCCAAAGTTGGCGAGAATTTCACCAACTCACCCAAAATTGCTTTGGCGTTATGTGCTGGATCTGAACCATCAATCGGTTGAACATCAACAATATGCAACAGGATACGAGTACGTGCCAAATGCTTAAGGAAACGAATCCCAAGACCCGCACCTTCTGCTGCACCTTCAATCAGACCTGGAATATCAGCCATGACGAAGGAACGATGACGGTCTGCATCAACCACACCAAGGTTAGGAATCATAGTGGTAAATGGATAATCCGCAACTTTTGGTTTTGCCGCACTGACTGCACGAATAAACGTTGATTTACCTGCATTTGGCATACCCAACAAACCAACATCTGCAAGTACTTTCAACTCTAAACGTACTTCGCGGTATTCACCTTTGATACCATGCGTGCATTTACGTGGTGAACGGTTGGTTGAAGATTTAAAGTGTGTGTTACCTAAACCACCATCACCACCATTGGCAACTTTGACACGTTGACCATCGGCAACTAAGTCACCAATAATGTCACCTGATTCAGTATCGACAATGGTTGTACCCACAGGTACTTTTAAAATAACGTCTTCACCACCACGGCCTGAGCAGTTCGCACCACGACCATTTTTACCACGTTCAGCACGGAATCGACGCGTATAACGATAATCTACGAGCGTACCTGTGTCATCATCGGCTTGAATATAAACACTTCCGCCACGTCCCCCATCTCCACCATCTGGGCCACCAAAAGGGACAAATTTTTCACGGCGAAAACTGGCTACGCCATTGCCACCGTCGCCAGCCTCTACGGTTATGACTGCTTCATCAACAAAGCGCATGTGCCAATCCTCTAAATTCTTAAAAGCGGACTATTTTGCCACATTTTAATAAATTTCTCGAATAGATTTACTCAGCTCTGCATGAATTTTATTAAACAACAAATGAATTCTGTGCAAATGTTGAAGAAATTTAGTATTTTGTAAATATTACACCTCGTAATATGAAATTTAGAATTTAACCAATCACTCAAGATATAGTTCAAATATCTCAAAAATTAAGGATGCACATTCTTTAATGGCAAATCCATTTGCATATCTAAATTTGCTTTGGTCTGTTGAACCGAATTAAACATAAGCGCATTAAAAGATGAAATATTGCTCATATTAATTGCATCATTCATATAAAAATTCGTTTTAAACTCATGTTTAATCGGCAAATTTACGGATTCATCAAATGCAAAGTGAACAGGTCCATTAAATACTATTTTTACAGGAATGGTATAACTACGTTTAAGTTGAAAGGGAATATCCAATTTCACAGGCACATCTAGATTTAGGGGAAATTTTGGCAATAATTTGCTCTGATAAATTAAATCCGTCGTGGTCTGAACAGGCATCACTTCATCAACTTTTAACATCGTTTCATAATTGATGTTCACGGTAATCGGTGTTTCTACTTCAAAACTTAAGTCAGCCAAATATTTACCTTTTAAAGGCAGTTGTAAATTTCGATCAATAGCAACAGCAGTTTTTAACATCCCTTCGGATCGGACACGTAAATGTTCACCGACTTGAATTTTAGTGGCAAGCGATGCTGGCAAACGAATATCAGTTTGCTGAGCAGAAACAATCAGCGATGCTTGGATATTAAGATAAAACCAAAACAAGATTGCAACCAAAGTCGTGAGTATGACAAAGCTAATCAATACACTTTTAATAGATTTCATCATCAGCATCATTCACCTTTAATAGGTTGCTGTGTATTATGTACTCCTACATGCTGGTCTTCAATCCGATTTAAACGCATTGATGATAAAGGAATTTTCAGCTCTCCCTTCGCGATTTTTACTGGCAACGTATTTTTTACATCTACAGAAGCATTAAGTTCCGATGTAATCGGGACATTTAATTTTCCTTGAATTGGAATATTGGCATTTAGCTGAGCTTTCAAAGGAATATTTAAGTTTTCTTTCAAAACAGTGCGAACAGGTGCATCGAATTTTAAATGTACTTTCTGTTGTAATGGTACTTGAATATCAATTGGAACATCTAAATTTAAAGGAATTGAACCCTTTAACGGTAAAGTGACATCCTGACCCAAAATCTTGACTTGAACCTTGGTATCAATCGGTAAACTTTGATTTACTTTAATGGTTTCTTTTACAGGAATAGTCGTACTAATTGGAACTAAGCTATCGAAATAAACTCGGGGGGTGAGTGTTTGAGTTAAAGGAACATTGAGTTGCTCATCAATTGGAATTTTTGCATCAACGCGCCCATTTACATCGACATTTAAAGCATCTTTAACCTTTACGCTTACTTGTAGGGGTTCCTGTAAATCAATTGCGACATCTTGATTTTTCAATGGAATATAAATATTAAAATGTTTAAATACCCACATGGCAATATATACACCACATAAGTTTGCGACAACAATAAGAGCAAAAACTGCAAATAAACGCTTCAACTGCAACAATGACATATCCCTATCGAACTATTATCCTATGCAGTTATTTTCATTCATTTATGTATGTTGTTCAGCCCTTATTTTGTACGATTAAGATTAATAAGGAATATTAGTGTTTTAAATATTCCCACAGACGGTATCTAGTTTTTTTGATCTGTCCAAGAGCAATATACAGATGTCATATTCCCCTCTTTGGTAATGTCTAAACTTGCATCTGCTTTAGTTTGCTTACGCTTAAATTGAATTTTACTAAAATTCTGCTTCGCTTTTGCGGTTGAAAGATCGAAATATAAAGCTTGATTCATTTGTTTAGCTAGATTCCCATACGAGAACTCTATCTTAGTAACGGGTACACCCCGATATTCCACATTTTTCAATATAAAAACATTACTAACAAAGGCAGGTTCTTCTTCCAGTTCATGACTGACCACATAGGCTTGCAGTTTTTTAGAAATATCAGGAAATTTATATAAGTCATAATCAGGACGCACTGCACAATCTTTTTCATAACGATCTTGTAAAACTGGCGTTAAATCAAAAGTTTGAGGATTTGCCTGTACATGCATGGCAAAGCTTATTGCTAAAATAGTAAATATATATTTTTTCATTATGAAGCACATTTATTTGTTAGAAACATAATTAAACATACGGTAAATTAAAATACAATATTTTAGATATACCTAAGCATAAAAAAAGGAGCTTTAAATCAGCTCCTTTTTTCGACTTTCACAAATTATGCATTTGTTTCAGCTGGAATTTTTGTATAGCTTACGCCACACATTTGTTCAGCGATACGCAATACTTGGCAGCTATAACCCACTTCGTTATCGTACCAAACATATGCTGTTAAACGTGTACCAGAAGTGATTGTTGCTTGCGCATCAAACACACCTGCAGTGCGTGAACCAATAAAGTCACTTGATACAACTTCAGTCGAGTTTGTATAACCAATTTGACCTTGTAGGCTAGAATTAATCGAGATTTGACGAATGTATTCATTCACTTCTTCACGATCAACTTCTTTCTCTAAATTTAAGTTCAAGATCGCAAGTGAAACGTTTGGTGTAGGAACACGTACAGAGTTACCTGTTAACTTACCTTTAAGACCTGGTAATGCTTTCGCAACCGCTTTTGCAGCACCAGTTTCAGTGATAACCATGTTCAATGTCGCAGCACGACCACGGCGATCAGCTTTGTGATAGTTATCAATTAAGTTTTGGTCGTTTGTGAATGAGTGAACTGTTTCAACATGACCATTTAATACTTTGTATTTGTCGTCTAAAACTTTTAATACAGGTGTAATTGCGTTTGTAGTACAGCTTGCAGCAGAGATGATTTTGTCTTCATCTAGGATATCTGTATTGTTTACGCCGTATACAACGTTCTTCATCTCGCCTTTACTTGGTGCAGTCAAGACTACACGTGCAATACCTGCACATTTCAAGTGTTGGCTTAAACCTTCAGCATCACGCCATTTACCTGTATTGTCGATAAGAAGCGCATTTTCAATACCGTAAGCTGTGTAATCCACTTCGCTTGGGCTTGAAGCATAGATCACTTTAATGAATTGACCATTTGCAATGATTGCTTCATTTTCTTCATCAACAGAAATCGTACCGTCAAAAGTACCGTGGATAGAGTCACGGCGTAATAATGAAGCACGTTTCGCCAAGTCACCGTCAGATGATTTACGAACTACAATCGCTTTAAGGCTTAAACCACGACCTAAACCAGATTGGCTGATGATTAAGCGCGCTAAGATACGACCGATACGACCAAAACCGTAAAGAACGACATCTTTAGGCTGTTCTGCTTTAGCTTTACCTTCAATTGATTCAACCGCTTTTGCAACAAAAGCGTCTACATCACCACCTTGGTTTTTATATTCAACAGCAAGTTTACCGATGTCTACTTCAGCAGAACCAATGTTTTCAATTTTCATTAATGCTTCCAAAATTGGGAAGGTATGAACAACTGAAAGTTCTACATCAAGCATACGTGTACGGCGATGTGATTTTAAAATTTGAATCACTGAACGGTTTATTAAAGAACGACCGTAAACAGAAACAACAATATTTTTCTCACGGTATAATTGACCAATCAAAGCAATCATGCGTTCCGCGATTTCTTCACGGTTTTTCCAACGACCTTGATGTTCTGCGTGTAGGGCAACGATAGTGTCTTTGCTCACAGTTACGTCCTCAAATTTAATATCTATACTGGGCGTGAATTTTTAAAACGCCATAATTGTAATGGAATTATCATCAAGATTGAATCAAAAGCTGTTAATTGAGCTAAGATTTTGTCCTAATTGACTATAAATTCATAAAATACCTATAATTATTTTTGTGATTTTAGGTAAACCCTTTTGCAATCATCTAAATACATACTGTTTGTTTAACTTTAATAACAGTTTTACTGATAACTTAACGCTATCGTTGTTTGCTTCAAACAGTATGCTAAAAATAAGCAAAAACGGAAGTAATACATGACAAATCATTTAACGAGAAAAATCGTATAAACTAATGTAAGAACATGAAATAAAAAGAATAAAGTATTTATAATAATCTCTAATTACCTACAACACATAAACAGCTAAAATGAATTTTAAATTATGGTTATTACTCATCAGCATCCCCCTTGCTTGCGAAGTATCGATGGGTTTTATTGGCATGATCGGACTAGTTCTGACAAATATCGTCTATTTCCCTATTTCTTGGCTTGGAGAACCATTCTTCAATTGTAATGGTGAAGTTGGTTGCCTACCTAAAGAATATGGTCGTATCTTAATGTTTTTACTCATAAACTTAAGCTATTATTTATATTCAAAATTAAAGCAAGAAAAACCAGTTTAACTGGTTTATTCAGCGCCCAATCTCTTCATCATCGCCTAAACGTTTGGAATATTGTTTGATATTCAACTCCAACTGTTGTTTTCGTTGTCTTTGTTTTAAGAGGTGTAATGCACCTTCTATCACCAACACCAATACGGCCAACCAAATAGGAATATAGGTCAACCATTCACCCTCACCAATTTTTTCACCAAGCACCAATGCGGCCAATGCCAATAAAACGGGTTCTAAATAGCCCAATAAGCCAAAAATAATCAGCGGCAAATAGCGACTCGCTAAAATATAACTTCCTAGGCCAATCGCACTCAACAAACCTAAACCTAGAACGACAACTCCCAAACTAGGATGCTCTACAAACTTTAAATACGGTGTATCCCCAGTTTGAGTGAAGAAAATCGCAATTGGTAGGATCAGCAATAAATCCCACCAAAAACCACCTAAGTGGTCCGTTTGAATTTTTTTACGAAGAATGAAATAAGCTGCATAGCCTAAAGCGACAAAAGCCGTCTCCCATGCGATTGTCCCTAAACGCCAAATCTCATGTCCAACACCAAATACTGCCAGAAATACGGCGAGATACTGAAACTTGGAAAGCTTTTCTCCATATAAAAAGCTTCCAGCAAGCACAAGAACCAAAGGCAACAGGAAATACCCCAAAGAGACTTGTAACCCACGACCATGCATAGGTCCCCATAAAAACAACCATAATTGTGCTGAGGTCAGTACGGAAGTGATCATTAGAAACACTAATAAACTAGGCTTTGCTATGATTCGATTAAATATGGTTTTGATATGAGTCAAGTCACCACTAAACCACATAAATAAAGTCAAAAATGGAATTGTGGCAATAATTCGCCACCCAAAAGTTTGTTCACTATCTAATGCACCCAGTAATTGAGTGTAAAAATACAGAATCCCAAAGGTAACAGAAGCCAAAACTGAATAAGCGATGCCTTTTAACATTTTGACCTCAGAAGCATTTGGGACGTATCTTAAAAACGTGAATTATCCACTATATAAAAATAAAAAAACCATGCATGCATGGTTTCCAACAAGTATAACTGATTTAACGATGTTCAGGGTAAATCACATCACGGATATCATAGCCTAATGATTTAGCATAATTTAAATATTCATGAACTGTTTCTTTCTTAGGATTAGGCGTTCTAGAAAGCACCCATAAATATTTACGGCTCGGTTCTCCAACCAATACTGTTTGATAATCTTCATCAAGCTTTAAAACCCAGTAATCTCCGCGTGCAACAGGAATCCAACGCACGCCTTCAGGTAAAAAGCTCACTCTTAATTTGGTGTTAAAAGGCGCATTCGCAACAAACGCCTCACCTAAACTGCGTTGTAAATTACCTTCACTGTCATAACATTTGTTATCAACAACAATATTGCCATTTTCGTTTAACGTATAAGTTGCTGTCACGTTATAAGCGCATTTACGCTCAAAGAACATTGGCTTACGAGCAACTTCATACCAAACACCTAAATATTTATCCAGTTCTACTTTTTCAACTGTAGGTAAAGACTTTGATTGTGCATAAGCAATCGTTCCTACAGCCAGTCCAGTTAAGACCACTCCACCAATTGCAATTTTTATTAAACGCCAACTTGCTTTAGGGAAATTCTTAATTAGCGGCATGGGAAATCCTCAAAACAGAAATTTGTTATCAATAGTCATATATTTAGCTTTTCAACATAGCCTATTTTATAAACAAAGATTGTTGCGATATGTATCCCTCTTGAGGATTTCTCTGCTAGATTACGATTGCAACATATATGCTTTTAAACGCACGATTTCGTCTCGCAATCTTGCTGCCTGCTCAAACTGAAGCTCTTTTGAAGCTTTTAACATTTCTTTTTCAAGCTTGGTAATATGCTTGGCAAATAACTTTGGATCAGATAACAAATGCTGTTCGTCGGCACTGATACTCTGCGCTTGCTCTAACACTTTTTCATCAATTTCATCATCACTGAGCACTTCACCAGTATCGATTTCTTTAATTGCTTGGCGCACAGCACTACGTGGCGTAATACCATGAAGCTGATTAAATTCGATCTGCTTATTACGGCGACGATCTGTTTCATCCATCGCTTTACGCATTGAATCTGTAATACGGTCAGCATACAAAATCGCTTTACCTTTGACATTACGTGCTGCACGACCAATGGTTTGAATCAATGAACGTTCTGAACGCAAGAAACCTTCTTTATCCGCATCTAAGATTGCAACCAAAGATACTTCTGGCATATCTAGACCTTCCCGCAGTAGGTTAATCCCCACCAGAACATCATGCACACCAGTACGTAATTCGTGAATAATTTTGACGCGCTCAACAGTATCAATATCAGAGTGCAGATAAGCCACTTTAACGCCATATTCTTTCAGGTATGAGGTTAAATCTTCTGCCATACGTTTAGTCAAAGTTGTCACAAGGACACGTTCATTTAAATGCTTACGAATATTAATCTCTGACAGCACATCATCGACTTGTGTAAGCACTGGACGTACTTCAATTTCAGGATCAATCAAGCCTGTTGGACGAACCACCTGCTCAACGATTTGCTCTGACTTTTCCAGTTCATAATGTGCAGGCGTTGCACTCACAAAAACCGTGGTCGGAACAATTCGCTCCCACTCTTCAAATTTCATTGGACGGTTATCCAAAGCACTGGGTAAGCGGAAACCATAATTCACTAAGTTTTCTTTACGTGAACGGTCACCTTTATACATCGCACCAATTTGAGGAACTGTCACATGCGATTCATCAATAATCAGCAATGCATCTTCAGGGATATAATCAAATAAAGTAGGCGGCGCTTCGCCTGCTGTGCGGCCTGAAAGATGGCGAGAGTAGTTTTCAATCCCATTGGTATAACCCAACTGTTGCATCATCTCTAAATCATAACGGGTACGCTGTTCAATACGTTGTGCTTCCAGTAATTTGTCATGCTCTTTGAAGAATTTAAGCTGATCTTTCAATTCGTCTTTAATGGTATCAATCGCGCGGGTTAAATGATCTTTCGGGGTCACATAATGACTCTTTGGATAAATCGTCACACGTGGTACTTTACGCACCAACTTTCCTGTCAATGGGTCAAACCAACGAATCGAATCAACCTCATCATCGAATAATTCAACTCGAATCGCATCTTTATCAGACTCGGCAGGGAAAATATCAATGATTTCTCCACGAATACGATAAGTACCACGCAAGAACTCCAATTCATTACGGGTATATTGCATTTCCACCAAACGGCGAATGATCTCATCACGGCTGACGCGATCGCCTTGCACAATATGCAACAGCATTTGCATATAGGCATTCGGATCACCCAAACCATAAATCGCAGAAACTGAAGCGACAATAATGGCATCACGACGCTCTAATAAAGCACGCGTTGCAGAAAGACGCATTTGGTCAATGTGGTCGTTGATTGCTGAGTCTTTTTCGATAAAGGTATCGGATGACGGCACATAGGCTTCTGGTTGATAGTAATCGTAATAACTGACGAAATATTCAACCGCATTATTCGGAAAAAAAGCTTTGAACTCACCATAAAGCTGTGCAGCAAGCGTTTTGTTGTGTGCCATGACGATGGTCGGACGCTGTGTTTGTGCAATCACATTCGCCATCGTATAGGTTTTACCAGAACCCGTCACTCCAAGTAGTAACTGATTACGAAGACCATGCTCAATGCCATTAACTAACTTCTTAATCGCTTGTGGTTGATCACCAGCAGGTTGATAATTGGTGACTAACTCAAAAGGTTGGTTTTCGCTCACAAGAATACCCTTTTCAATCGATGCCTTATTGATGGAGGCAATTGACTCAATTTACAATCACTTTTATGTATTTCACTATAAAATATTATGCCAATCGTAAATACATATAAATTATTTACCAATGAATAAAAAAATATGAACAAGCTAGAGTTTTTACTCAATTATTTTGATATTTTCGATTAAGTGTGTTGAATTCATATATAAAAGCACATTAATCTACACCTTTCAAAAATATCAAGAATTTAGAAAAATTGCTGTGAATTCACTCAATGCGCAATATTTTATATTAATTGTCCCCAGTTGCCTGTTTTTTATTGGTTTGGCATTTACTTGCTGCCGTCTTTTTTTTAAGGCTGATATTTTTTTATTATGGATTGGATTGGCATATACCATTCCCTCTATTGCATTGTTTGCGCAATGCCTAATGTCCAATCCGCAACTCACACTTGCTGCACCTTTTACTGCTATTCTTTACTTGCTAGGTAGTTGGCTTGGCGCATATGCAATTAGTTTAAAACTAAATACAGTATTCCAACATAAGCTAGCTTTTTGGATTATTTTTTTTGCGGTTTTAGCATTAACCTACTATTCATATGTTGAACCGCAAATTTGGTTTCGCCTGATTATTCTTAATTTAGCACTAGGTAGTGTTGGATTACTCGTTATTCCTGCACTTTTCCATCAACTACCCAAAAGCCAATCATTTGATCGTTGGGTGCTGATTTTTTATTTTATTAATGTGCTTTACTCATTCATCAGAGCCATAATCAATTTTCTATTTCTAGAACATATCGATCATAACCATGTCACGTTGACTTCGTCTTCATGGTGGTTACTAGGTATGTCAATCAATATTATCTTGAATATTTTATTTGCAATTGTACTAAGTGGCTGTGCGATTAAAGATGTCATTCATCACCTCAATAATGACCGTTTGCACGACCCACTCACCCACTTATTGAATCGTCGTGGTTTCTTTGAAAGAAGTGCATCCTTGTCATTTACCTCACAATCATATTTTCTCGTAAGTCTAGATCTGGATCATTTTAAAAGTATTAATGATACTTGGGGACATTATATTGGCGATCAGATTTTACATGGTGTCAGCCAAATGATGCTGAAAGATAAACAAGCCGAAGATCTTATCGCTCGTTTTGGTGGTGAAGAGTTTATTTGTTTATTCATCGCAGAGGATGCTGCTGCTGCCCTGATGCGCATCGAGCATTATAAGAGATTGCTAGAACAAACAACTTTTACGAATTATCAAATTAAAATGACAGCAAGTTATGGTCTAACCCATATTCATAATATGCATGATATTGAATACGCATTACAACGTGCAGATGATTTACTCTATCAAGCAAAAACCAATGGTCGAAATCAGATCTCTTTTGATTTAATGCTCTGATTTACAAACTCATAGCTAAAACTTGTTTCAATGCACTCTCTATCCTTTTAAGTTACATCTGCAATAAAATCGCGTGCACCATCAAGAAGAATAAAAGCAGCATCAAGAAATAACGATAAGAAAAGTCTAAAGCACTATTGACCCCTTATTCAATCGGCTGCAACATGAGATCAATATACATTTGAATGATAAAAAATATGTCTTATCAATATCACGATGAAACTATTGTCACTGAACTTCCTGAAGATACCGTATTTGTTTTTGGTAGTAATTTAGCTGGAATACATGATAGTGGCGCCGCACGTGTCGCGGCACAACA
Organism: Acinetobacter sp. TR3; assembly: GCF_027105055.1. NCBI lineage: Bacteria > Pseudomonadati > Pseudomonadota > Gammaproteobacteria > Moraxellales > Moraxellaceae > Acinetobacter > Acinetobacter sp. TR3. The sequence goes on along the minus strand of NZ_CP114264.1, from coordinate 1,014,395 downwards.
TTTCGCAGCAGTTAACGGTGTCGGACGTGGTTGGGCTGGGCAAAGTTTTGCTATTCCAACATTAAATGAACATATCCAGCAAATGCCACTTTCCCAAATTGAGCACTATGTCGATGATTTTAAGGTCTACGCTAAAAATCATCCAAAGATGAAATACTTTTTAACGGCACTCGGTTGTGGCATTGCGGGTTATAAAGTTTCTGAAATTGCCCCTTTATTCAAAGGAATTCATTCGAATGTAATTTTTCCAGAATCTTTTCGACCTTACATCGAAGATGATGCTGTTTCGCAATTTCCAGATCTGACTGCCAAAATGGTGCATAGTTTTATTTGCGATGAAGTCATTTTTTATTTTAATCATGGGTATGAATCTTTTGAAGAAGCTTTAGAACAAACAAAACTAAGCCCTTCAGAAAAAGCTATCGCGTTAATAGTACTTAATGAAGAACTTTATCCGCGTGATCGTTATGGAAGAGGTCGTGAACATGAAATTAACGATATATTGGCCAAATTGAATGGCAAAATATTTGATTTTCATGATAATTCTGAAGGTCCAATGATCTTTGTTAGTGCAATTATTGCATTAATGGAGCTCTATGATTTCGATGAGCAAGACTTTATTGCTTTATGGCAGGGCAAAAGTATTATTAAGCATCCTGTTCATCGCACCTTAAAAAAACATTAACTCACTCGATGATGAATCAGGTTTTATCTTTCAAGCATAAAACTTGATTCTTCCCATAATTACAATTTGGTTACAACATCCAAAATCCACAAAAAATAAATTATAAGATAATGATATTTAATAAAAAACAAATAAAAATCACCATAAAAGTCGCAAACACCAAAATCCATACAAGTGTATAAAATTAGAGTAATCTCAATGACTTACATAAAATAACAATAATGGTATGTTTTTTGCTCTGTATCTATTGATGTTTATTATTGACGGGGAATTAAATGAGAAAAGTATTTTTTAATAAGGCATTCATCATATCTTATATGGCGAGCCTTCTTTTATTAGTCACTGGCTGCCATCCATCCCCTGATAGTAACGCAGCTCAATCAACCACAGAAAAAACGGCGCTAAAAATTGGTTTTGTTAAACTAACAGATATGGCACCTTTAGCCGTTGCTGTTGAGAAAGGTTTTTTTAAAGACGAAGGGCTATCAGTCCAACTCGAAGTACAACCCAACTGGAAGCTATTATATACACGTGTACAAAAAGGTGAATTAGACGGCGCGCAAATGCTTGCTGCAATGCCACTTGCGTCCATGACTGCAACACCAAGCGGTACAGAAATTATCACGCCATTTACCATGTCTTACAATGGTGCAGGGATCACCATTTCAAATGCGATATGGTCGGAAATGAAAAATAATATTCCTCTAGAAGACGGTAAACCGCAGCATCCGATTAGTGCATCGGCGCTTAAACCGATTGTGGATCAATACAAACAAAAGCATAAGCCTTTTAATTTAGGCATAACTTTTCCAACAGGCACACACAATTATATGTTGCGCTATTGGTTAGCCGCTGGCGGTATCAATCCAGGTATGTATGATCCAAATAAAAATGATTTGAGTGGTAATATCGGTGCCGACGTAACCCTTTCCGTTGTACCACCACCAGAAATGATGGCAAAAATGGTAACAGGAACAACCTTAGGATACTCAGTCGGTGAACCATGGAATCAAAAAGCAGTGAAAAAAGGCTTTGGTGTTCCTGTCATTACATCTGATGTGTTATGGGATAATGGTGCTGATAAAGTATTTGGAGTTACAGCATCGTTTGCAGAACAAAATCCAAATACCACAGTAAAAGTTGTAAAAGCACTCATTCGTGCATCAAGTTGGTTAGATGAAAATGATCGTATCAACCGCAAAGAAGCCGCTAAGATAATTTCTCAACCCAATTATACTGGTGTCGATGAAGATATTATTTTAAATAGCATGACGGGTGTTTTTGAATACGAAAAAGGAGATATTCGTCCTTTAAAATCATTTAATACCTTCTTTACAGGACAGTACGGTATTCCTTACTATTCAGATGCAATTTGGTGGTTAACTCAAATGCGCCGTTGGGGACAAATTGCGGAGACTAAACCGAATAATTGGTACCTTGAAACCGCTCAGAAAGCCTATCGCCCAGACATCTACACAAAGGCTGCAAATAGTTTAATCGCTGAAGGCAAAATGAAAAAAGAACAATTTCCAAACCTTGCAACAGCAACATTCATAAAACCACCACAAACCAGTCGTTTAGATGGAGTTGTGTTTGATGCCAATAAACCAACCGCATTTTTAGCAGCGTTTAAGATTGGTAATAAATAAAAATTAATCAAATAAAAAAAAGCCAATGATACGTTTATATAAACATGACATTGGCTTTTTTATCGACTCATCTTTTAGGAAGCTACTGCGAAAGTATGCTCCATCAAAAACTATCGTTTCCCCATCGAACGACGTGTACCACGCGGTGGCATCCAAGTACGATCTGCATATTGCTCAGGTTTTGGTCGCACCTGATTATGCGTAGCATCCTCAGAGTCATCCTGAGTAGATGGCATAGGGAAAGGTAATTTGACTAAAGCTTTCTTGGCTTTAGGTTGTTGCGCAGTCATTGAAATTCTCTCGAAATTTAAATTTCTAGCGCCTATTGTAATAGATTTTTATTATTTTGCTAAAAATAAAATATGTAAAAAAGTACTGTACGATCTAAACCTATAATTTGGTAACTTTTTATTCAATCAAGGTAAGTTTCAGCCACAAATAAATCGATTTAAGCTAAAATGAGCTGCTTTTTTATTTTCTAATCCCATAAGAAGGAATAATGCCGTGGACGTACGTCTCTCTGATCGTGTCAATGCTATCAAACCGTCCCCTACACTTGCAGTAACCAACAAAGCCGCTGAGCTTAAAGCTGCTGGTAAAAACGTGATTGGTTTAGGTGCAGGCGAACCAGACTTTGATACCCCTCAACATATCAAAGATGCTGCAATTGAAGCGATTAATAAAGGCTTTACAAAATACACAGCTGTAGACGGTACTCCGAGCTTAAAAAAAGCAATTATCGCAAAATTAAAACGTGATAATAACTTAGACTACCAACCTAACCAGATTTTAGTATCTTGTGGTGGTAAACAAAGTTTCTTTAACTTGGCACTTGCTTTGTTAAACAAGGGTGATGAAGTAATCATTCCTGCACCATTCTGGGTAAGCTATCCAGATATGGTAATTATTGCTGAAGGTACGCCTGTTATTGTGAAATGTGGTGAAGAACAACGCTTCAAAATCACACCAGAACAATTGGAAGCTGCTATTACACCAAATACACGTTTACTTGTATTAAACAGCCCTTCTAACCCAACAGGTATGATTTATACTAAAGCTGAATTAGAAGCTTTGGCTGAGGTACTTCGTCGTCATCCACAAGTATTAATTGCTTCTGACGACATGTACGAACCAATTCGTTGGGAAGATGAGTTCTATAACATCGCAACAATTGCACCTGACTTATATGATCGTACAATTGTTCTTAACGGCGTATCAAAGGCGTATGCAATGACAGGTTGGCGTATTGGTTACGCTGCTGGTCCCGCAAAACTCATTGGTGCGATGAAAAACATCCAATCTCAATCAACATCTAACCCAACGTCAATTTCACAAGTTGCGGCTGAAGCGGCATTAAATGGCCCACAAGATGTATTAAAACCAATGATTGAAGCGTTTAAACGCCGTCATGACTTAGTTGTAAATGGTTTAAACGAAATCAACGGTATCTCTTGCTTACCTGCTGATGGCGCATTCTATGCCTATGCAAACATCCGTCCATTGATTCGTGCCAAAGGTTTAAAATCTTGCACAGAATTCTCTGAATGGTTGCTTGAAGAAACTGGTGTAGCTGTTGTACCCGGTGATGCTTTTGGTTTAGGTGGTTTTATGCGTATTTCTTATGCAACTGCTGATGATGTATTAGTTGATGCTTTAGCGCGTATTAAAAAAGCAGCAGACTCAATTGATGGTGTTGATGCCGCAATTGCTTCGATTGCAGCAGAAAAAGCCGCTCAATAATCTGAGTTGCGATACAAAGAAGCTTCTTAATGAAGCTTCTTTTTTTTCTTTATGAATCAGCTAAAAATTTATTCTTTTGCTTCTGCATTAAATAAAGCAACTACATCAGCTTCAGTCATCTTTTTCGTTGCATTTTGAAATGCGTAAAACTCAGGCTTACTATCAATATAGATTTCCAAATCAAAATTCAAATCTTGAGGTGACTGATTCAATGCAAAAGCATTAATATTGCAATAATTCTGATCTTTAGTGCGCCAAAATAAATTTGTGCCACAAGCATTACAGAACCCACGCTCGCCCCAAGCCGATGAATTATAGATAGAGAGATGGTCTTGTTTTAAAAATTTTAAGCTGCCCTGTTTCACATCAATCGTCATAATCACACCACTGGTCTGTCGACGACAAATTGAGCAATGACAAGCATGTACGTCATGATTGCTTAATTCAACTTCAAATGTGGTTTCACCACAAACACATTGTCCTTTCATTATAAACTTACCTTTTATTCAAAATTGTTATCAATTAATTTTAGAAGAAAATAAAAAAACATTGAATTTAATAATTTCTGCAACACAATCTTATATTCATAAGATACTTCAAAATAGTTTATTTGCTTTTACTTGACATACATCAGCTTCATTTAGATTGATACAAAAATAAGGGCGATAATATTAAAAATTATACAGTGACATACATATACGCCCTTTAATTTTATGCTGTAGATTTATGCTTACTATGATTTCATGCAATCGCTTTATTTTCATGAAAGTTTTTTGGTCGTGAGCATAAGTGACTGAAAACAGCATATTGCCAAATACTCTTCACTTGTACAGCTACAATTTTATTTTCTGCAACTGACCAAGCCAATGCAGTATTTGCACCCAAAATAAGCTCACCACCGAGCTGAAATAAGTACAAAGGGAAATGCTCATTCACCGTTAATACATTTTTCTGCGTCAATAAATTTTTAGCGTTTTGGATTTTCCATTTATCACCAAACCAAAGTTGCAATAAATCGCCTAGAAATAAAACCTGTTGCTTAAATGGAAATGTATTTAAAAAACAGTTTTCAACTGATGTGTAATACCGCTGAGGATCTTCAATGATTTCAAGATAATGATCTTGATAAAAAGATAAATTTGAAAAAATAGATTGAATGCTAAGAATAGTCATTTTGACCTCCGATTTAGCCATTTTAGTGCTGGCAAGTTGGGTTAAATCCACACGGTCTAGATAAAAATCTAAACACTTTTCTGTTTCGAATCTAACAACAGCTTGATCAAAGTTCAAGTTATTTTTCCGATTTCGCCCCAATTGTGCAAATAAAAAGCATACAGTGAAAAAATGAAAGAAACATGACACTTTTAGCTTGACCGATTTTAAAAGCTGCCTATAATGGCATTCAGATTCTCCCATAGCTCAGTCGGTAGAGCGACGGACTGTTAATCCGCAGGTCCCTGGTTCGAGCCCAGGTGGGAGAGCCAAATTCAAAGAAGCCTATATCCAATATGATATGGGCTTTTTTATTGACCGAAATTCCCTCTAGCTCCTACTAAAAACAAAGTATCCTATCCATTAAATTTATAAAAATGCTGATAAAAAGTACAATCAAATCAATATTTAAATTTTTTGTTATTCAGCTCTTGACCACACTCCTATTCATGCATAGAATGCCTATCCAGATTCTCCCATAGCTCAGTCGGTAGAGCGACGGACTGTTAATCCGCAGGTCCCTGGTTCGAGCCCAGGTGGGAGAGCCAAAATTCTAAAAACCCACTCTTATTGAGTGGGTTTTTTATTCATGTATTGATAATAAATATGTTTGCATCTAATCAGATTATCTTTTTGCTTATTGGCTTGATTAGCACAGTATTACTTTTAATTAGTTGTCTACGTTCTTTTCTACCACAGCAGAAGTTTTTTGCTCGCCCTGTTATTACCACATTTGAATCAAAGATGTTCACGAGGCTAAAACAGGCATTCCCTAACAATCACATCCTTACACAAGTCGCTTTCAGTGCTTTAATTACCAGCGATCATTATAAAATTCGTAGTCAATTCAATCGCAAAGTGACTGATTTCGTGATTTTAGACCAAGAAATGAATGTATTGGCAATCATCGAACTTGATGATCCAAGTCATATTGGAAAAGAATTAGAAGACAAAAAACGCGATCAAATGCTTTTAGAGGCAGGGTATAAAGTGCATCGCTACACTCAAATTCCATCTGTAAAACAATTACAGATGGACATTCGATAAATCAAATTTTCTAATTAAGGATTATTCAGACTGAATTGCTGATTCAGCATTTTTCTGTTTTTCAAATTTCTTTGCAATTTCTGCATGTTGTTGATCGTATTTTTTCTTGGTTTGCGCATCACTTTTTGCAGCTAGAAATGCCATGCCTATAATAAAGATTGGGATCAGAAGCCCCAGACTCATTAATAACCAAGGTATCGGCTTCTTTTCAGTAGATTGTTGACTCATAAATGATCCAGATTCCAATAACACAACTCATCTTAATGTAACAATATAACAAAAAAGAGCCGCTATGAAGAGACTCTTTTTTGAAAGTTATGATCTTAATAAAAGCTTAAAATTTACCTGTAGACTGAGCATTTTGACCCGCATCTTTTTGATCATCAGTCAGCACAATCCCCGTACCTGCTGACATATATTTTTGAATAAATTCCACTGCTTTTGCATTTCTACAAATGATCGCCTGCGTATGCGTTGCATTTGGTACGATATCCAATAAATAATTTTCATCATAAGCTGCTTATGGAAAGAATTTTAAAGCATTCTCTTTCATATTCTTAACTAACAGTTGCGTAACTGCTGGCAATACCGCTTGATCTTTTTCTCCCTGAATAAGTAAGACAGGTGTCTTAATTACTTTTTCTTTAGTCGAATTGGTTGCAGGCTGAGTCGCCGCTAAGAAATTTTGCACCACAACATCTTCTTTAAACTTAGTTAGATCAATACCAAACTGTGTGATTTGATGTGTAGGGTCTACTAAGAAAGCCAAAATCCCCGCTTTAAATTTCTCTTGCAACCCATTTGCACTATCTGGAGCTAGATAACTCAAGCATGCACCATCATCGCCGGTACGACCATATGCTAAATCTGCGATACCTAACCCCTCATAATCAGGTGCAATCACAACGTAACCAGCCACCAATAGAGTATCAGCAAGGATTCTACAACGAGGATTAATCACATTTTTGCTTGGTGCCCAACCATCACCCACCCCAACAGTTCCATGTTCCCACACAACAATACGATAACAATCTACAGGTTTAGCAACTTTAGGAAAAAGCACCATCGCTGTTGCAGTTGCTGTTCGCCCTTGAACATTTGCAATTTTACAGGTCATTACTTTAATCGAAGCAGCAGTATTAACCGTATCAATCGCATAATTGCTTTCATACAAATGGGGGTTACTCGAATCTACTCCAGTGTAATCATCATTACATGCAGTTAAAAAATAATGCTGAAATAGAGAGTGTCATTGCTAAAGCAATTTTTGACCGTTTCATAAAATATCCTTTTGTCTTTGTTTCTTGCGCACGAAACTAGATGCTGCTTTATTAATGCACAAAAAAAATGCCCTATATAGGACACTTTTCAACCAATAAGTCATTTTAAGACATTAATTCCAAAAAGATTCCCAGAAAAATTATCATTCCTACCCAACGATTGTGACGGAATGCCCAGAAACAAATCTGTGGTTCTCGATGTTTAGTTTTATATGCCTGATAAACAAAATCCCCTGCAACAATAAGTAATGCAATCATTCCAAACGGCATAAAAATATGTTGCAGATACAAAGCTGAGCCAATTAATAACAAGCTAATAAACTGTAATAAACCAATTATCTGTATATCGTAATTACCAAATAAAATTGCGGTAGATTTCACACCAATTTTCAAATCATATTCACGATCAGTAATTGCATATTGTGTATCATAAGCTACTGTCCAAGCCAAATTACCGAAATATAAAAGCCAACAGGTTAAATCTGGCGTTTGCCCAACCGCAGTATATGCCATCGGGATTGACCATGAAAAAGCAGCACCTAAAAACACCTGTGGTAAATTGGTAAAGCGTTTCATAAAGGGATAAATAAACGCTAAAAATAATGCACCAAATGACCAATAAAAGGTTTCGATCGGCAGGAAAAATAGCAACATAGCACTTGCAGTAACTAAAGCTAAAAATACAAAAACAGCCTCGCGAGCACGAATTATACCTGTAGCTAAAGGGCGTGTTTTTGTACGTTCAACATGCGCATCAACTTTACGGTCAGCAAAATCATTGATCGCACAGCCTGCTGCACGCATAAAAATAACACCCAAAATCATAAGCAATAATATTTTAAGATCTGGTGTCCCTTTTGCAGCAATCCACAAAGCCCACATAGTCGGCCAAAAAACCAATTCTGTACCGATTGGCTTATCAAAGCGGCATAAATAATAATAGGCTTCTAAACGTTGTCGCCAAGTCGTATGTTGCACTGTTTCCATGATGAATCCTTAGAGTCAATGCTGTTGAATAAACTGCTCAAATGCTGGGAGAAAAGTCTCTTGCACGATAAATTTACAACCATGCCAAGTATAACAACTTTGTCTAGTCCAACCTTCTTCTAGATAAATAACCCTTCTTTCACAAGCTGGATGAGTTCGTTGAAATAAAAACCAACCGATTGGCTTATTACGGATATGCCGAAATAATCGAGCTTTCTTGTGTAGGCTTAAAATTGGAAAAATACTTTTTGCTTTGACCCAAGCCTGTGCCTGATTACCATATAGATTCGTTTCACGCACCCATGCAATATGGTGTGCTGGCATTTGCATCCATTGGCTATCGTTAAAAGCGAGTCGTTGAAACTGTTCGTTGAGACGCTCGACATGAAATACTCCCTCACCCAAATCAGTCAATTGCTGAGTGAGAGAACCAGATGCATACAACCATTTTTTTAATTCAGCTGGGATCTCTCGCCCCTTAATTCTGTTTGGTCGTAAATTTCGCATGCTTGGCTCACTAAAAACATCGCAACTAGTTTACATGAATTTCTTTGGAAAAAGCGTATGACTTTCAATTGAATCAAAAACATAAAAAAAGCTCGCCGAAGCGAGCTTTTTCAGAATCGAATGTATTACAAGCTATAGTACATATCAAATTCAACTGGGTGAGTCGTCGTATTAAGACGACGTACATCTTCAGTTTTAAGTTCGATATATGCATCAAGCATTTCTTTAGTGAATACACCGCCTTTCAACAGGAACTCGTGATCCGCTTCAAGTGCAGCAATTGCCATTTCTAAGTTATGAGCAACTGTTGGGATTTTTGCTTCTTCTTCAGGAGGAAGATCATACAAGTTCTTGTCAGCAGCTTCGCCTGGGTGGATCTTGTTTTGGATACCGTCAAGACCAGCCATTAACAATGCTGAGAAACCTAAGTATGGGTTCATTAATGGATCAGGGAAACGTGCTTCAATACGCTTGCCTTTAGGACTAGAAACGTAAGGAATACGAATAGAAGCAGAACGGTTACGTGCTGAGTAAGCAAGCATAATCGGAGCTTCGTAGTGTGGAACTAAACGCTTATAAGAGTTTGTACCTGGGTTCGTGATTGCATTCAATGCACGAGCGTGCTTGATGATACCACCAATGAAGAACAATGCCATTTCAGATAAACCAGCATATTCATCACCAGCAAACAAGTTCTTGCCATCTTTAGAGATAGACATATGAACGTGCATACCAGAACCGTTATCACCTACCATTGGCTTAGGCATAAATGTCGCTGTTTTGCCATATTGGTGAGCAACGTTCCAAACTGCATATTTGAATTGTTGAACTTCGTCTGCTTTACGAACTAAAGTATTGAAGCTCACACCAATTTCTAATTGGCAAGAAGCAACTTCGTGGTGATGTACTTCTACACGACCAGGGCCCATGATGTCTTCGATACGTGCACACATTTCAGCACGCATATCTTGATGAGAGTCAACTGGAGGAACTGGGAAGTAACCGCCTTTAACGCGTGGACGATGACCAGAGTTACCTGCTTCGTAATCTTTACCTGTAGACCATGCAGCTTCTTCAGCGATTAATGTATGGCGAGCGCCAGACATATCGATGTCCCATTTCACTTCGTCAAAAACGAAGAATTCTGGTTCTGGACCAAAGAATGCAGTATCACCGATACCAGTAGATTTTAAATATTCTTCAGCACGACGAGCAATCGAACGTGGGTCACGCTCGTAACCTTGACCAGTAGATGGCTCGATTACGTCACAAGTTACAACAACTGTTGGCTCAGCAAAGAACGGGTCAAGAAAACCTGTTTCAGCATCTGGACGTAAGATCATGTCAGAAGCTTCAATGCCTTTCCAACCAGCGATTGAAGAACCATCAAACATTTTACCGTCTTCAAATGTATCTTCATCAATTGTGTCAGCTGGGTAAGTTACGTGTTGCTCTTTACCCTTAGTATCAGTAAAGCGAAAATCGACCCATTTTGCGCCACTTTCTTTGATGAGTTGAAGGACCTTGTTCGCCATGCTCATTTGCTCCAATGAAATTTTTATGCACTTGTTAAGTGCGTGTTAGTTGTTGATATATAATTAGCAATTATCATACCAACAATTTTAAAGCATACCTAAAACATTGAAATTCTTTGCAGAAAAAATGCTTTAAGCTCCATGTCCTATGTCCACTATAATGTTTGCTTTCACAAATGCACCATATTTAAACATTCCGATCCCAGCTAGTCCCCAAAATAGACATAACGAACCAAAGTGGTGCAAAACATATAACAGAGAACTAATGTAGTGCAAAAGCACACCATCACTAGTTAGCATAAATTGGCTTTTTATATCATTCTTTTTAACTTCATTCCAATCAATTCATTTAGACTTTTGGTTCACTTTGTATATTTTCACCCAAGTCATTCAATTTATGAAATTTATTATCTGTTTCTATGGTTCTTTATATCCTCGGTTTATAAATCCATCAAAACATCTATTAAACGAAATATTCAACATTGATCATTTGTTTTTGTTATGATTATTGTCCTCTATATCTAAGAAATGCCTTTACGACGCATATAGCGCGAAAGGAATATCGTTTTTAGATAGGTTTATCAAAAGCAAAAGCACAATAAAGTGCGTATTTTCAAAAGGTTATAATCATGCTTTTAATGATTGACAACTATGACAGTTTTACTTACAACATCGTTCAATATTTTGGCGAATTGAATCAAGAAGTAAAAGTTGTTCGTAATGATCAAGTCACATTAGAAGATATTGAACGATGGCAGCCTAAATACTTGGTAATTGGTCCAGGTCCATGCTCACCAAGTGAAGCAGGAATTTCTATTCCTGCAATTAACCATTTTGCGGGTAAAATTCCTTTATTGGGTGTCTGTCTTGGACATCAAGCGATTGGACAGGCATTTGGTGGCAAGATTATCCGCGCTAAAACGGTTATGCATGGTCGTTTATCTGATATGCATCACAGTGACAAAGGAATTTTTAGTCACTTACCTTCCCCGTTTGCTGCTACACGTTACCACTCATTGGTAATTGAGCAAGAAACGTTGCCAGAATGTCTAGAGGTGACGTGCTGGACGAACCAAATAGATGGCACAATTGAAGAAATTATGGGCGTGAAACATAAAACACTTCCTATTGAAGGTGTTCAATTCCACCCCGAATCTATTTTGAGCGAACATGGTCATCAAATTTTTAAAAACTTCTTAGATATTTACGCTTAATTACTAAGTTTTATTTAAAAACAGCTTATTTGTATAATAGGCTGTTTTTATTTTGAACATATAAAATCACTATAGAACTCATACACACTGATTATTTTTTCAGCATTAAAATCAAGACTTAAAAATTTAATTCAAAGCAAATCATTCTTTTTAAAAAATTAAAATACTTTTCATGTATTTCAGAAGAAGAAATTCATCCTCATTTTTTTCAGTTCTAGAATTCCTTTTTAATTTTTTAGATTAAGTATAGTCATAGGAATGATTAAGCTTCATGGGTGCTGAATGATAGAATCTGAATCATTATTTTCTAGAGATCTCCCCCTGAAATATCAATCAGGATAACCTATTGTGAATATCTTAGTTTTATTGAATATTATTGTTTTTTTCTTGCTGATTGCAGGATTGTTTTTTAGTTACCGACAAGATTGGAGTCTTTCTAAAAAAGTACTGATCGGTATGATCGTAGGTATTATTTATGGTTTAAGTCTTAAAGCGATTTACAGCAACAGTGCAATTATTGAACAATCTGTTGCATGGTTCAATCTCATCGGTAATGGTTATGTTCAACTTTTACAAATGGTGATCATGCCACTTATTTTTATCTCCATTTTAAGTGCGGTCGTCAAACTCCATCAAACCACTTCTTTAGGTAAAATCAGCGTATTTGTTATTGGTATTTTACTGGTTACCACAGCAATTGCTGCTTTTGTCGGAATTAGTATTACTAACTTATTTGGTCTGACTGCCGAGGGCTTAGTCCAAGGCACTAAAGAAACTGCGCGCCTTGCTGCAATTCAAAGCGATTACATTGGTCAAGTCACGAACCTAGATATACCTAAACTACTTCTCTCTTTATTGCCACAAAACCCTTTTGCAGATTTAACAGGTATACGACCAACATCAATCATTAGTGTGGTGATTTTCTCAGCTTTTTTAGGTGTTGCAGCATTAAAATTGATGGATAAAGACCCGATCAATGGTGAGAGAATTCGACATGGTATCGAAGCATTACAAGCCTTGATTATTGGCTTAGTGCGTTTAGTGATGCAATTTACGCCTTATGGTGTATTAGCACTCATGGCGAAAATGGTCGCAACTGCAAACCTTGCTGACATTGTTAAGCTAGGTGAGTTTCTAGTCGCTTCTTATCTCGGTCTTGCCGTTATGTTTATTGTACATGGGCTAATTTTATTATTCGTTCGTGTCAACCCAATTGAGTTTTTCAAAAAAGTTTTTCCTGTACTTACTTTTGCATTTACAAGCCGCTCAAGTGCAGCAAGCATTCCTCTCAACATTGAAACACAACATAAACAATTAAGTGTTCCAGAAGGCATCGCCAGTTTTTCAGCATCATTTGGAGCGACAATAGGTCAAAATGGTTGTGCAGGTTTATACCCAGCTATGCTTGCGGTTATGGTAGCGCCTACAGTAGGAATTAATCCTCTTGATCCTTTATGGATAGCACAACTGGTGACAATCGTTACACTGAGTTCAATCGGTGTCGCAGGTGTTGGTGGTGGCGCAACATTCGCTGCCTTGATTGTTTTACCTGCAATGGGGCTGCCAGTCACATTGGTCGCTCTACTGATTTCGATTGAACCGTTGATTGATATGGGCCGTACGGCTTTAAATGTAAATGGCTCTATAACTGCTGGTGTGGCAACAAGCCAAATACTTGGGCTTAGAAACAGCATCAATAACGATTAATCAAATATTGTTTCAATCAAAGCCAATCATTCGATTCGATGATTGGCTTTTAATTTTATACAGATCATGATTAGAAAAGATTAAGAACCACTCTACCTAGCTATTTAAATTAAAATCTAAGCACAAACATAAAACTGAGACTATTTTCTGCTAACATAGCCGATTAGCAAGTGAGCCATTTCTCACAAAACCAAGCCCTTCTTCTTTACTAACCAACTTCACTTAAGAATTTTAATCATTAATGCTGTAACTCATGACTATGAATATCCAACAGGCTCTTAATCACATTACCAAAAACATTCATCTTACCCAGCCACAAATGGAAGATGTCATGCGTAGCATTATGCAGGGCGAAGCAACTGATGCACAAATCGGTGCGTTAATGATGGGCTTGCGCATGAAAGGTGAAAGTATTGATGAAATCACTGCAGCAGCACGCATTATGCGTGAGTTTGCAATTAAAATTGATGTGAGTGATATTCCTCACTTGGTTGATATTGTCGGCACAGGTGGAGATGGTCAGAATTTATTTAACGTCTCTACAGCTTCAAGTTTCGTTATAGCTGCTGCTGGTGCAACCATCGCCAAACATGGTAACCGTGGTGTGTCGAGTAAGTCAGGTTCATCCGATGTACTCGAACAAATGGGAATTCAGCTTGATTTAGATATGCAACAAACCGAACGCTGCATCCGTGAAATGGGTGTAGGTTTCCTATTTGCACCAAATCATCATAAAGCCATGCGTTATGCAGTCGCACCTCGTCGTGAGTTAGGTATTCGTAGTATTTTCAATCTACTTGGCCCATTAACAAATCCTGCTGGTGTGAATCGTTTTGTGATCGGGGTATTTTCAGATGAGTTATGTCGCCCTATCGCTGAAGTATTAAAGCAGTTGGGTGCAGTGCATGTACTGGTTGTACACTCTAAAGATGGTTTAGATGAGATCAGTCTTGCAGCCCCAACGACTGTCGCAGAACTTAAAGATGGTGAAATTAGCGAATGGACGCTAACGCCTGATGAAGTTGGTATTCCCTCTCAAACACTGACTGGCTTAGTGGTCAACAGTTCAGAAGAAAGCTTAAAGCTGATCAAAGATGCTTTAGGTCGTGATAAATCAGATATTGGTGAAAAAGCAGCAAACATGATTGCACTGAATGCAGGTGCAGGTATTTATGTTGCTGGTATCACCAAGACTTACAAGCAAGCAGTTGAGTTCGCTCAAGATATTCTTTATGGCGGACAAGCTTTAGAAAAAATGAGTATCTTGGCTGAATTTACCAAGACATTGAAACAATCTCAGGCAGACTAAGGACTTCTCATGATCGATATTCAAAATACCATTTTAGGTAAAATTGTTGACCGCAAACATGAGGAGCTTGCAACACGTTTAAAACAACGTAGCTTGTATGATGTAGAACAGTGGGCAAAAGAAGCAACACCTGTTCGTGGTTTTGCCAAGGCTTTACAACATAAACGTCCAGCCGTTATTGCTGAAATTAAAAAAGCGTCACCATCTAAAGGTGTGATCCGAGCAGATTTCAATCCTGCTGAAATTGCACAGCAATATGAACAAGCAGGTGCTGCTTGTTTGTCTGTATTAACAGATGTGGATTTCTTCCAAGGTGCGGATGAAAATATTGCAATCGCACGTAATCACTGTGGCCTACCTGCGTTGCGCAAAGATTTCTTAGTTGATCCTTATAATGTTGTTGAAGCACGTGCCTTACATGCAGATTGTATTTTATTAATTGTGGCATGTTTATCAGATCAACAACTTGAAGAAATGTCGAAAACTGCATTTGAGCATCAGTTGGATGTGTTGGTCGAAGTACACGATGAATATGAGTTAGAGCGTGCGTTAAAGCTTTCTGAGCAATGTATTCTAGGTGTTAATAACCGCAACCTTAAAACCTTTGATGTAGATTTAAATACCTCATTACGTTTAAAGAAATTATTGCCTGCTTCTCGTGTTTTAGTCACAGAAAGTGGTATTGCAACTCCTGCTGATGTAGAAATGATGCAAGCCAATGATATTCATACGTTCCTTGTTGGTGAAAGCTTTATGAAACAGCCCCACCCTGATCTGGCGTTTGGTGAGTTGTTTGGAAAAACTGAACAGGTTTAAATTTATGAGGTTCAAGGTAAAATTTTGCCTTGAACCTTTTAAATGATGCTAGAACTAAATATAAGTTCTTAATAAAGAATAAAAATTAGAGTTAGAAAATACCAATAGATTAATCAACGATTAAAGACTGATGAAAAAACATGAGTAATTTTTTATTAATTCTAGGGCTGATCTTTTTAGTTAGCTTTCCAATTTATAGTCATCTCTATTGCTATCAAAAAATTCAGAAGTTCAAAAATCCAAGAGTATTTTATTTCTTTAGTTTAATTCCTGGAGTCATCTTTATTAGCAGCGGAATGTACTTTTCCCCTGTAGATACATTTATTAAATCTGAAGAATGCGGTGTAGTAGAACAATATAAAACTTTTCAGAAACGGAGAGGTCACTTCGAGCGCCTTGCAATTGTGATGGATCAATCTGGTTATATTCGTTATTTTGACTTCGATGATACTTTACCCCGTGTTCAAGTTAACCAACATATTTGCTTTGAACTGTACGACCGTTTAAAAAATAAAGGCTTAAACCAATCACGAATTATAAGGATTCTAATTCCCTCTTAATAAATGAAAAATTACAAACGTAGCTTCCGTAGATAATGGATAAAGAAACTAAATCAATTTATCCCATCAATACTTTGAAGCATTTATCATCACTTTAAAGCTCATATCGCTCCATGAATGCAATTCAGTTCAAATCATCACGGTTTCGGACTATAATTTTTCCATCTCTCTCGTATCTTGCATATTTTCTTAAAAATTATGAGTAAACATGATTCCTCGCTTTCTAAAGATCAGTTTAACTTGCTGAAAGCTTTTAAAAAGCAAATCTCTAGTCCTCAATCTAATGCTATAGCAAAACAAGTTAAGGCAAAAAAAACTCAGGCTATCAATGAGGAGTTGGAAGATACTGAGCTTTTTAAAAAAGCCCTACTTGGGGTAAAACCTATCGACAATCAAAATATTGCAGACACCAAAGTCACACGTCGCAAAAAAGTTGATGCCCAAACTTTAGCAAAACGCGCAGCAGCCGAAGGTGGTACTGAGCAAGAGCTTACAGAAATTTCGGATACTCAAGCGATCCTAAATCCAGTGGCAAGCCAAACGACTTTAAGCTATCGCATTGCAACCTTGCAGCACAAAGTCTTTGAAGATTTAAAAACAGGTAAAACTCGTTGGTTTGAAGCAGTCGATTTACATGGCTGTACCGTTGAACAAGCCCGAGCAGCCGTTCTACAGATCATTCAAATGGCAAAAGATGAAAATCAAAATGTCATCAAAATTGTTCACGGTAAAGGACCTGAAGCCATTTTAAAAACCTATGTCAATGGCTGGCTTAGACAACATCGTGATGTACTTGCATTTGTCAGCGCACCTGAAAATCAAGGGGGTACTGGTGCTGTTTTAGTGCTCTTAAAACGTGCAGAAAAGAACCCAAAGCACAAACAATAATCGGCATTTGGTTCAAAATTAAGTTTTTGAGTCGTTTTCTGATACAATTCCCGTTTTGTTCAACCCACCTAAGTGAACATTGTTATGTCTATGCAGCAATCGTACGCAAATATTTTAACTGCCGTTGGTGAAGATCTAAATCGCCCAGGCTTAAAAGATACGCCTATGCGTGCGGCTAAAGCTTTTTCTTTTTTAACTTCTGGTTATAGCAAAACCCTTGAAGAAGTTACAAATAGTGCGGTTTTCCCATCCGATAACCACGAAATGGTATTGGTCAAAAATATCGAGTTTTATTCGCTTTGTGAACATCACCTTCTCCCTTTTTATGGTCGTGTCCATATTGCTTATTTACCTGAAGGTCAAGTTTTAGGTTTATCTAAATTTGCACGTATTACAGAAATGTTTGCGCGTCGTTTGCAAATTCAAGAAAACTTAACACAGCAAATTGCAGAAGCAGTTGCTGAAGTAACTCAAGCACGTGGTGTTGCGGTTGTCATTGACTCAGCCCATATGTGTATGATGATGCGCGGTGTTGGTAAGCAAGAATCAACCACACGTACAGTTTCTTTTGTGGGTGATTTTAAAACGGATAAAGATGCACGTCGTGAGTTTTTAAGTGCTGTTCCTGAAAGCTATTAAGCTGAGCAATTAGAATGTCATCAGTTCAGTTAGCAGGTTTCGGCGATTTAATCGTAAATGAAGCAAATATTGATTACCCTCGTCCCGATCGTCTGGTTCGAGGTAATCCTGAACGTCTCACCTATAGCTTATATGAACATCCACATATGGACTGCGGTATTTGGAAATGTGAAATTGGTGCTTGGAATATTGTATTTGCTGACAATAAACAAGAGTTCTTTCAAGTGATTGAAGGAATTGTCCGTATCCACGATGCAAAAACCAATTCTTTTATTGAAGTGACTGCTGGAAATGCAGGGATTATCCCACCCGCATTTGTCGGTACATTTGAAGTCGTTGAAGCAGTTAAAAAATACTATGTCATCGTTGAAGTCTAGATACTGGAAATTAGCCTGATCCTAGTGATATCTTATCTAAAAAAACAGAACATAGCCTAAACCTACTTTATTCCAGTCTTTATGATCTTGTTGTTCAAAATCCAAATTCAGACGCAGAGCATGATTTGTATTCACACTATATTGTAGCTGTGTACCGACTCTTAAATTCCACTGGTTCTGATCTTGCCAATACGGCAGTTCAACTTGCACCACACTATTAATATTATCAGACCATACGTTCATACAACCTACAGTCGGCCCAGCTCCAACACGCCAGCCTTTATCTAAATTTTTACCGCCTTGAATATGGCTTTGTAGTTGGGCATAACACAGATGTTGACGATCATAATCTGCCACGCTATAACCAACTTGCATATTTAGATTCATCACGCCATGTTGCGCATCTTCACTCAACTGCCCATTTTCAATCGCTTCCTGTTTCCAACCTAGATTAAATCCCCAAGTTAACGGCGATTTAAAAGGTTGAACTGGATTATAAGAATTCACCGATAATAGATCTAAATGTTCGAGCTTGAGCTTGTCATCACGATATTGCAGACTACCATCTAAAAACAGTAATTGTGTGCCTGTGCGATAACCTCCTTGTGGATCAATCAAATCGTGATAAGCCTGACGTTGACCCAGCTCCACAAACTTTTGTCCTTGCACCTCACCCACATTCACTGACAAATTACGTGCATGATGCCCTTCTACAGGCTGCATTTTTGGACGCTCTGGTTGTTGGCGTTGCTTTTCAACTTGAATCTGACTTCTTTCAGCAAGAAGCTGTCTTAATTTTGGCTGAGCAATATTGGCATCAACTTGACGGCTGATATATTGTAGATATAAATCATCGTAAGCCATTTCTAAAATTTTGGCCTGATCTTGCTGGCTATATGTTTTTAGCGTGGATTGAACTTGATCAGTTTCAATAAAAGCAATTTGATGGGCAATTTTAGCCAAATCTGTACCATGTTGTTTGGCTTGCGAAAGTAGTTGAGTTTCCAATGCAGGACGATAGACCACTTCTTTAACTAAAGCTTGCTGATCAACAGCCTTTAAGGTTTCAATTGGAATTGCAGCGTAACTAAACTGCTGTTTTAGGTTTAAATCGGGACGTACTAAATCAATTAGACCTAATAAACGATAAGCACAATTATCACTGACGAAATAATAGGGAAAACTCACATGCTGCATTTCCCAAATATGTTCAACCAAAAAATGAGTTTTTTCAGGTGTTAAATTGAGCTCATATTCCCATAGATCACGACTTTCAAAATCACCATACTCTTTTACTTTGCGATAATACGGCATTAGTGAATATTCACCGGGATACTGTCCTGTTAAGCCTTTCCATGCATAAGACCAATTATCATCACCTTTCACTGTGGCTGCATAATTTACTGCATAGGAAACCAAATTGAGTTGTTTCTGATCTTTAGGATCTAGACGCAGCAAAGTATGCCCAAACATCGAACTCGGATTGCCCATAAAGTCAGTGGCATAAACCAAAGTGGCTTTATGCGGCTTGATTTGATTGATCCAATCGTTAAATTCAACACAATTTACTTTTGGAAGTTGTTGTACATCAATATCGAGTTGTTGCATTAACCAACGACTACGTGCAGGAAACTTACAACGGATGGATTGGTTATCTGGGGCTTCAAGAAACAAGGCTTTAATATTTGCTTGTAATTCACTCTTTAAATTTGTTTTGCCGTCTTTGGCATAAAAATAACCAGCATAAGTGACTTCACTGTTTTGTTTTTGATCGGCATACATCAAGCGTTGCCATGTGGTTTGATGATCTAATTGTTTTTGTTGAGCAAGGTCTAAATACTTTTGTAAATCAGATTCAACCGAGGCATATGTAAAATGACATATCAAAGATGTAAATACAAAAGTAGCTAATTTCATTCAATCGCAATTTTTAAAAATAATCAGAATAAGTATAAGAAAACCCTGCCATTAAGACAGGGTTTTATCGTGCAACAAATTAAACGTATGCTTTAAGCACAGCGTCTTTTGCCATCACGCTTTGTAAAGCATCTAAAACTTGAAGTGAGTTTGTATTTTTGCTTGAATAAATTTCAGCAAAGTTTGCTTTAGACACAGCAAAGAAGCGAGCTTTGTCGTTGGCTTTAATTTGCATTAATTCGGCAAGTACATTTAAACTTTCGCCTTGACCAACTGCCATATCACGCGCTAAAGACTCTGCATTTTCATTGGTAAATGTCACAACTTGAGCCGTTACTGTACCACCTTGACGGCATCCTAAAGTACCGAACGTAATCCCTAATAATTGGTTGGTAAAAATTCCATTGGTTGTTGCTGCAAGGATTTTAGGTGCAATACCTTTTTGACCTGCCCAAATTTGTGTACCAGCACCGCAACCAACATCATTATCAGCCATTGCAACACTTGAGCCAGCTGCTAGCAAAGCTGCTAATGCAATTTTTTTTAACATAAGAAATGTCTCCAGTCTCAATTATTTTTAACTATTTGTTATCACTATTGTGCTGTGTAATTGTTCTTACACAAAGATTAACATAACGAGGTTAAACTTTTTTAGCAAATAAATTTTGAAATATATATGAAATATTTATAACAAAAAGGAGCTCAATAAAAGCTCCATTTGCACGACTATAATCTTTTAGCGCAATCGCCAAGATCCATTTTTATCCCGCACACCTAATATTTTTAAAACCAAGACTAAACTTAAAAGTAATAATAGATACCAAGAACCTAACTTGCCCCAACCCACCATATGCCAAGCATCAACTTGGCTTGGATAAAGCCAAATTTTATAGAAAGTACTGATGTTCTCTGCAATCCAAATCAAAAAAGCAAGCAACAATAAAATCGGTAGCATAGGCACTTTAAAACGATGTTGCTGCAACTGAAAATAAAGCCGAGTTTTCCAAAAAATTACGATGCTCCAAATAAATAGCGCAAGACGAATATCAGGAATAAAAAACTTGCTCATAAAGTTAAGGTAAGACAACACTGCCAAACACAGCATATTGCCAAAATTCGGCAAATTCTCGAATGAAACATTATAGAGTCGCAAAGAACGAGCAAAAAAACTACCCACTGCTGAATACATAAACCCTGCAAACAATGGCACAGTCAGTAATTTAAATATGGCTGGTTGGGGATATTGCCATGAGGCAATCGCTGGATGCGTGAGGAAAATTTCCATCCCCATTGCCATGATATGAAACAAGGCTATCACTTTCGCTTCAGCCCATGATTCAAGCTTTAAATAAATTAGACAGGTTTGAATAATCAGCGCATAAAATAACAAATAATCGTAACGAAAAAAGCCCCAATATTCATGACTTCCCATCGGTGCGGTGACTGCAAATGCAATCAAAAGCAACAACCCAAATAAGGCAGCCGAAGCTGCCTTAGTCATGAAATTTAGGGATAATACGATCAACTGCACAAAATGAATCCTAGCGTGTTTAGTCTTGAAATATGCTCAATATCAACCTAAATATTTTGCGCTGTATTCATGTACAGTATCGACAAAAATCTTAGGTTGGGCAGGATCAACCCATTGGGTAATGCCATGACCTAAGTTTGCGATATACCCTGTTTTCTCACCATTTGCATACGCATCATCCAACATCGCTTTCACAGATTTTTCAATTGAAGCAGCTGAGCCATAGAGCACTGCTGGATCTAAGTTTCCTTGTAGGGCAGCTCGACCAGCAACCACATCACGTGCAGTATAAAGTGGTGTAGTCCAATCTAGACCAAACGCATCAGCACCTGTGGTCAACATTGTCTCCAACCACTGACCGCCACCTTTGGTGAATACAATAATCGGAATACGTTGACCATCTTTTTCACGTTGCAGTCCTGCAATAATCTTGGTCATATAGTTCAGTGAGAATTCAATATATTCCCTATGCGCTAGCGCACCACCCCAGCTATCAAAAATTTGAATTGCTTGAGCACCTGCATCAATTTGTGCATTCAGATAATCAATCACTGAATCAGCAAGATGATCAAGTAAGGCATGTAACACTTCAGGTTGCGCATACATCATATTCTTAATGAAGCGGAATTCTTTACTTGAACCACCTTCAACCATATAGGTTGCTAAAGTCCAAGGGCTGCCCGAAAAACCAATCAGCGGCACTTGTCCATTTAAAGCAGATCGAATCGTTGAAACTGCATTCATGACATAAGCTAGATCTGATTTAGAATTTAGTTTAGGTAAATTCGCCACATCTTGTTCAGTGCGCACTGTTTTATGAAACTTTGGTCCTTCACCTGTTTCAAAATACAAACCCAGACCTAAAGCATCAGGTATAGTCAAAATATCAGAAAATAAAATCGCAGCATCAAGCTCATAGCGGCGTAACGGTTGTAATGTTACTTCGCAGGCAAATTCAGTATTTTTACATAGAGATAAGAAATCTCCTGCCTGAGCACGAGTTTCACGATATTCTGGTAAATAACGCCCTGCTTGACGCATCATCCAAACGGGTGTGGTGTCTACAGGTTCACGTAATAAAGCTCGTAAAAAACGATCATTTTTCAACGTTGTCATTACCAATCTCTAAATTTTTTCATGTTGAGTGCATCATAGCAAAGTTAACCTCGAATTTATAATTGAAAACCCATACAACAAATCAGACTTCAACTATTTTTTTTACTTGGACACAAAACTGCTACTGCAAGCTGTTCTATTTTCTGTAATACTTGCAATATCTTATATCTCAATATGAATAATTCTTAAGGTTGAATTACATGTTTGTTCGCTCATTACTCGCTATGAGTTTAAGTTGTATTCTTGCTAATGTTGCTTTTGCTGCCCCAACAACTGAGCAACCATTAAATCCAAAAAAAATCTCAGCTCCAGTTCAAGATCCTATTGACCCATTATCTATCGAGCGTTCTGCTGCATCGAGTGTAATGGCTCAATCAGCATCAAGTGTTGCTGTTCAAGCTGCTTCTGAGCCACAAGTCAATACGGGAGCTGCTTCGGCAATATCTCAAAAACTAGAAAATGCACCCGATACCACGACTACAACAGCACCAGCTGTCAAAGTTTCATGGACTTTAGACAGTTTGAATACAGCTGACTGGTATGAAAATATTGGTAAAGGTCAATTTCCTGTATATGCACGTGCACATGTGATGCTCAACAATGCTCATGCTTCACCTGGTGCAATTGATGGCTCAAATGGTAAAAATACACTAAAAGCAATTGCTTCATTTCAACAAATGAATGGCCTTACACCAACAGGTCAATTGACTAAAGAAACTTGGGATGCTTTAGTCGCTCAACAAAACAAACCAACATATATTGAATACACGATCACGGATGCGGACTTAAAAGGTCCATATGCGGATTCAATTCCTGCTGACTATGCACTACAAGCAAAAATGAAAGGTTTGTACTACACGCGTGTAACAGAGATGTTGGGCGAAAAGTTTCATATGGATGAAGGTTTCCTCAAAAAACTAAATCCAACTGCAACGTTCAAAAAAGCAGGCGAAAAAATTATTGTTGCCAATGTGCGCAATGATTTGCCAGAAGATATTCATTTAATTGTGGCACATAAAGGTGCTCGTCAACTTTATTTATTCAATAGTCGTAATCAAATGATCGCGTCATTTCCTGCGACAATTGGCAGTTCTGATACACCATCTCCAACGGGTACGTATAAGGTTGTAGGAGTGACTAAAAATCCATACTACAGTTATTCACCTTCAAATTTCGTTCAAGGCAATAACCTTAAACCGCTCATGTTACCACCTGGTCCAAACGCACCAGTTGGTAATATTTGGATCGGTTTAAGCAAGCGATCTTTTGGTATTCATGGGACACCGAATCCTTCTTTGATTTCGAAGACAGCATCACATGGTTGTATCCGTTTAACCAACTGGGATGCAAATGATTTAGGTGGAAAAGTACGTTCTGGCGTTACTGTAAAGTTCTTAGAATAATTTAGATTATTCAATAAAAAACCGAATACCATCAGTATTCGGTTTTTTTATCACGCTTTCTTTTATTCGACACTGGGCAAGGGTTGATAATAGATTTGGTTACGTCCAAGTTGTTTCGCTCTATATAGCGCTTTATCCGCAGTATGAATCACCGAATCTTGACTAGTTTTAGGATTGCCATTAAACACCGTAATACCCAAACTAATGGTCACATGATTAGAAACTAATGATTTTTCATGCGGAATCATCTGCCGATCAATCGCTCGATAGATATTGGTTGCTACAGCATATGCACCTTGAGCAGATGTTTCTGGTAAAAGCACAACAAATTCCTCGCCCCCATAACGTGCAATGAAATCCATGTGCCGAATTGAGCTTTTAATCGTTTTCGCAATCGCGGAAATAACTTGATCTCCCATCTGATGACCATAAAAATCGTTATAGTTTTTAAAATAATCAATATCTATAAATAATACTGACATTGCCTTACTTTCTTTACATGCGAGTTCATAGTAATAACTAAACATTTCTTCAAAAGTGCGTCTATTTGAGACCTTGGTTAACTCATCATGTTGGCTTAAATGTAGAAGCTCAGATGCTTGGAACCGCAAAATTTTTTCATCAATTTCAGCTATTTTAGTTTTTAGAAATAATTTTCTTTCCTTAGAGCTGAGCATTACACTAATCGAAAAACCCAACAATAGACTTCCTATAAACGTACGCCCTAACATTAAAAAATCACAGGGTACTTTGAGAAAGTATAACGACAATAAGATCACAATTGCTGCTGAAGAACCAATCCATAACATATGTTTGGGTTTAATCCCACTCAAAATAAAACCTAGCATATATAGGAATGCAATCAACACCATCGACTGGCTTTGCAACACTGCATTAGAAATACTCATCATCAATAAAGATGGAAAAAGAATTGTGCAAAACACAATCACACAGGTTGCAGGATAAAATAATGGGTTAAGCCGTCTAAAACGGGAAAATGCCCAAAATGAAAATAATGCAACACCCACCACAACCAAACTAAGAATGCTATATATAAGATCTAATAGAAAGTGAGTACTTGTTCGAATAACCAATAAGTTTGATGGTAAAATCAAAAGTACAAAAATCGTATACGTAATCACCCCTTGACCAAAGAACTGAATCGCATTAATTCTAGTTCGATCAATATTAAATTGCCAAAACTCATTTTCGAGTTGGGTCGGCAAATTTTTCTGTGTTTTCTTGGTTCTAGACTGTGTAATGACTAACTGTTCTAGATCTTCTTTTTCTTTACATAACTGCTTAATATCATATTGATTTTCCATCCCTTTCACTCTTCTTATAATACTGTATTCTTGTCCAACATAAAAATAACACAATTTCTTATATTTTCATGTGCTTTACGTAACCACTTATCCATAATTGTAGTTACCATTTTCGCACTATATGCATTATTATTTATATTATTTTTAAGCCTGAAGTACGCCTTGAATACGATTACACTTTTACAGCCAGATGATTGGCACGCCCACTTGCGTGATGGATTAGCTTTAAAACGTACTGTTCCAGATCTTGCGAAACAATTTGCACGTGCGATCTGTATGCCGAACTTGGTTCCACCAGTCAAAACTGTAGAAGAAGCTTTGGCATATCGAGATCGTATTCTCGCTCATGTTCCCGAAGGACTTCACTTTGACCCACGTATGGTGCTTTATTTTACAGATTTCACTTCCCCTCAAGAAGTTCTTAAAATTAAAGAATCTGAATATGTAAATGCGATCAAACTCTACCCCGCTGGCGCAACGACAAATTCAGATAATGGCGTTAGCGATATTCGTAAAGTCTATGCCGTGATTGAACAACTTGAAGAACACCAAGTCCCGTTATTGTTACATGGTGAGGTTACTCACAATCATGTCGATATTTTTGATCGTGAAAAAAGATTCTTAGATGAAATTTTGTCTCCGTTATTAAAACAGTTCCCAAAATTAAAAGTTGTGTTAGAACATATTACGACAAGTGACGCTGCAAATTTTGTACTTGAACAAGATCGTAATGTTGCCGCAACGATTACACCGCAACATTTGCTCTTCAATCGTAATGACATGTTGGTCGGTGGTGTGAAACCTCACTTCTATTGTTTGCCAATTTTAAAGCGTCAAACACATCAAACCACATTATTAGAAGTTGCAACTAGTGGTAATCCAAAATTCTTCTTAGGTACTGACAGTGCACCACATGCCCAGAATGCCAAAGAGAATGCATGTGGTTGTGCGGGTTGCTACAGTGCGCCAAATGCAATCGAATTGTATGCACAAGCCTTTGATCAAGTGGGTAAGTTAGAACGCTTAGAAGGTTTCGCAAGTATGTTCGGTGCTGACTTCTATGGCTTACCGCGTAATACTTCAACAATCACTTTGGTAAAAGAAGAAAATACAGTTGCTGAATCTTTTGATTATCTAGAAGATCAAAAAATCATTCCACTTCATGCAGGTAAAACACTGCAATGGAGAAAAGTGTGACACAAGAAGAAAACAAAGCTCCTGTGATTGGTCAGCGTTTTCGTGGATTCTTACCTGTTGTTGTTGATGTTGAAACAGCAGGTTTTAATTCTCAAACTGATGCATTACTTGAAATTGCTTGTATCCCGATTGTCTATGATGAGCAAGGTCAGTTCATACCTGGCCCATCATTCCATGCACACATCAATCCTTTTGAAGGTGCAAACTTAGATCGTCGCTCATTAGACTTCATTGGAATTGATCCTTTTAATCCGATGCGTGTAGCGATGGCCGAAGATGAGCGGACAGCTTTACGTCGTATTTTCAAATCACTCACGGAAGTCCGCAAAGCACAGCATTGTACCCATGCAGTATTGGTAGGACATAATGCTCACTTTGACTTAGGTTTTTTACAAGCTGCAATTGCTCGATCTGGTACAAAAAATCAGAATCCTTTTCATAGCTTTTCGGTATTTGATACTGTGACTTTGAGCGCAGTGATGTTTGGTCAAACTGTGTTAGCACGTGCATGTATTCAAGCTGGCATCGAGTTTGATGGTAAAGAAGCACACTCTGCTTTATACGATACGCAAAAAACTGCTGAACTGTTTTGCTATATTTTGAACAAACTGTCTCCTCATCTTCTTGACACTTTGGTGACAGAGCCCTAATATACACCCACCTCAAGAAGTCCCTATCGTCTAGAGGCCTAGGACATCGCCCTTTCACGGCGGTAACCGGGGTTCGAATCCCCGTAGGGACGCCAAATTCAAGAAAGCCACTGCATCTTTAAGACAGTGGCTTTTTTTATTGGTTCTTTATAAATAGAGTTGCTAAAAAATAATTATTTTGAAAAATCTATTTTATTATCCTTAGCATATTTTCTACCCTATACTAAAAATAGACCAAAACCATAAATTTAAACCTAATATGCAAATCCGTTTATTCCACTTACAAAATTCACGTTCTCAGCGCATCGTTTGGTTTTTAGAAGAATTAGGACTTCCCTACGAGTTAGTCATCAACCAACATTCAAACACAGATGAAAAGAAAAATTCACCGCATCAATTATCGAAATTTCCTACCCTTGAAATAATAAATCAAGAGCAAATTTTTATCTTAGCCGAAACTTCAGCGATTATTGATTACTTGTCTTATCTATATCCTCAGTTAAGGCAAAGTAAATTATTAGGACCACAACTTCAAAGTTTTTATTATTGGAAAAATTATTGTGAAGCCACATTTATTCCAGACCTATTACTCAAACAAATTTTTCACCAAATTGTACAACGTACGCCATTTCCTGTTCGCTTCGTTTCAAAGTTTTTAAAATATGGATTTGATCAAGGCTATTTAAATCCATCGTTACAGCAACAAATGACCATAATTGATAAGCATTTAAAAGATCACTTATGGTTTGCTGGAGATCAATTTACGATTGCAGATATTTTGATGTGGTTTCCATTATTGGCTTGCTCGCAAAATGACCATCAATTTAAACATATACAGCGTTATTTAGCCCAAATAGAAAACAGACCCGCCTTTAAAAAATCTTTAATTAAAGGGCAATGGTCTGCTTCTACATTTCAGTCCTATTGGACAATTGCGTGGTAATTCAGTTATGCCGATTTACGCGAATTGACTCGACCTTTAACTACAGCCTTAATATTGCCTTTTGCATAATTTAAAAACACAATTAAAGGTGACAATTTAGGATTTGGTTTTTTACCTTGTCCAATGGCCTTGAATTGTGCTGCATACCAAATGATTTCCATGATTGCCATTTTATCGACAAAAGGAATCCCTGTTTTAATTTGATTCACGGCATAACGTACATCATTGCCTGCAATTAAACGATCTGTTAAATCAGTTTCAACTGCCAATGGACGTGCAATACCAATAAAATCACATGCACCACTTTGAAGTGCTGCATTCATTCCTGCTACTGTACGGAAACCACCCGTTACCATCAATTTACACGCCACATGTTGGCGAATCTTTTCAGCAAATTCTAAGAAATAAGCTTCTCGTGCAATGGTACTGGCTTTACGTGATTCAGCTTTAGCACCCGCCATTGCAGGTGCTTCATACGTACCACCTGAGATTTCAATAATATCAATACCAGCTTCATCAATGGTTTTGAATACGGTAATGACATCTTCCTCAGTAATCCCACCGCGTTGGAAATCAGCTGAATTAAGTTTCACAGAAATGATAAAGTTTTCTGATGTTGCAGCACGGACAGCCTTATAAATTTCAACCAAGAAACGCATACGGTTCTCAATCGAACCACCCCATTGATCGGTACGTTTATTGGTTAATGGAGATAGAAATTGACTAATCAGATAACCATGCGCACCATGAAGCTGCACACCTTCAAATCCTGCTTTTTCACACACTGCTGCGGCTGTTGCAAAACGTTGAATAATATCTAAGATTTCTTCATGTTTAAGTTCTCGGGGAGTTCCAAACATTGCTGCAAGCATGGGACTAAAAGGAACTGCTGATGGTGCAACAGTTTCTTTATTCAAACCTTTCGGACATTGGCGACCAGGGTGAGACAATTGAATTAATTGCACCATGCCATATTTTTTACCAACATCAGCCCATTGCTTTAATTTTGCTAAGTCACGTTCAGTTTCAATCGCAACCACACCAGGTTCATTCTTGGCAGCAATATTGACCATCACATTGCCTGTAATCGCACAACCTAAACCGCCTTTTGCCCATGCCTCATACAAGCCTATGTGCAATTCATTTGGCTGCCCTTCGTGATTAGCAAGTGCTTCACTCATTGCCCCTTTTATAATGCGGTTTTTAAATGTGGTATTACGAATTTGAATACTGTCTGCAATCTGACTCATGGTCATCCCCTGTCTCAATTAGAGTATTTACTCTAATTTAATCTGATTATTGTAAGTGTCAAGCGTTCTTCCGATAAACTGACAATATCACATGTCAATTTAATTTCAATGCTAATATTCACTCGCGGCAATCAATTGACGGGTATACGCCGTTTGAGGCTGACTAAATAAAAGTGCTGTTGCTTGATATTCCAATACTTTCGCCTGATGCATCACCATGACTTTTTGGCACAAGGCTTTAATGACTTGCAAGTCATGACTGATAAACACATAACTGATCTGCTCTTGTTGCTGCAAACGGCGTAACAGTTGAATCATCGCCATTTGAGTGCTGCGATCTAATGCAGAAGTCGGCTCATCCAAAATCATCAATTTAGGCTTTAAAACCAAAGCGCGTGCCAGTGCGACCCTTTGTCGTTGACCACCTGAAAGTTGATGCGGATATTTGTTTTTATCCTCCAAAGAGAGTTCAACTTTCGTTAAAACGTCATCAATTTCCTCATCAGATCGTTGCTTGGTAATATTTTGAAGGTGAAGCCCTTCCGCAATAATTTGCTCAACAGACATACGAGGATTCAAGCTACTAAATGGATCTTGGAATACAATTTGAAAATCACGGCGTAGGGTGCGAAGTTGTTTTTGATTGAGTTGATTTAAGTTATGGGAATGCAAGAAAATTTCTCCTTCACTTGAAATCAAACGTGCAATTGCCAAAGCCAATGATGATTTTCCCGAACCACTCTCACCAACAATACCCAAAGCCTCGCCTTTGGACAAATTGAAATTTATTGAGTCCGCTGCGACTTTATACGTTTTAATTTGGTTCAATAAACCACGTTTGATAGGATACTTGACCGTGACATTTTTTAGTTCAAGTAATTTTTCACTTGGTGCTATTAATAGAGCTTGTCCAAAATCATGATTAAGTAAATTTCGTGTGTATGCCGTTTGAGGATGTGTAAAGATATCAATGGTATTGCCCTGCTCTTCTACGTGACCTTGATTCAGAACAACGACATGATCTGTATATTGCTTAACAAGATTTAGATCATGGCTAATCAAAATCATCGCCATGTTTCGTTGCTCTTGGAGTTTTTTTAACAACGTGAGAATCTGAGCTTGCAACACAACATCCAAAGCCGTTGTTGGTTCGTCCGCAATCAAAATCTCTGGCTCTAAAGCTAGAGCCATCGCCAACATCACACGCTGTCGTTGCCCACCCGACAACTCATGTGGATAGCATTTAAGAATTTGCGCTGCTTCAGCAATCCCAACATCCTGCAATAAAGAAAGTGTCTGTTGTCGAATATCCGCTTTAGAAACACCTTGCAAGATCAGGCTTTCAGCCATCATTTTTTCTACACGATGCAAAGGATTCAACGCAGTCATTGGTTCTTGGAAAATAATGGCAATCCGCTTGCCTCGAATCTGCTGTAACTGAATTGGACTTAAAGACAACAGCGCTTGACCTGCAAACTCAACTTGTCCTTGTACTGTTAGATTATTAGGTAACAATCCCAATAAAGCTAACGCACTGATTGATTTACCAGACCCACTTTCTCCCACAATCGCAACAGTCTGTGCAGGATAAACATCAAAACTCAAATCTTCCACAAGACGATGTCCTGTTTCATTTTGAATACTGAGTCGCTTAACTCTTAATAAAGCTGGATTTGAAACAGTATTATCGTCTTGGGTCAAATGCATCACGTGCCGCCTCCCCAATATAAATCAATAAAGACAATACAATCGCCAAAGTAAAGAATCCTGAAAGCACCAGCCAAGGTGCATCGAGATTATTTTTGCCTTGCAATAACAACTCCCCAAGTGAAGCGGCATCAGCAGGTAAACCATAACCCAGAAAATCCAATGCAGTTAAAGCGATAATATTGGCGGTCAACATAAAAGGTATTTGCGACAAGCTAGAACTCATGGCATTGGGTAAAATATGCTTAAAGATAATTTGATGATCACGAACACCTAATGCTTGAGCCGCACGAACATAGTCAAAATTTCGGGCACGTAAAAACTCTGCTCTGACTAATCCCACTAACTCTGTCCAACCAAACAACAACATGATCAAAAACAACCAATACACACTAGGGCTAAACATACTGACCAAAATCATGACGATAAAAAGCATAGGTAAACCACCCCACACTTCCAGAATCCTCTGCCCAATCAAGTCAATCCATCCCCCATAATAGCCTTGTATTGCACCGACAATAACACCGATCACAGCGGAACAAAGTGTCAGAGCAAATCCAAATAGGAGAGAAACACGCAAACCGTAGAGAATACGAGCGAATACATCTCGTCCCTGATCATCTGTTCCAAGCCAATTTTGTGAACTCGGTTTGGAGGGAACTGGTACAGTAAGCGAAAGATTTGGTGACTGATAAGAAAATGCAACGAGTGGAGAAATCATCCATCCTTGATTCTGAATCAGCTGTTTTACCGCAGGGTCTTGATAATCTGTCGCCGTTTCAAAAACACCACCAAACGTGGTTTCTGGATAATCTTTAAAAATAGGAAAATACAAGGACTGCTGATAACGAACCAACAAAGGTTTATCGTTGGCGATCAATTCCGCAAATAATGACAAAATAAAAATGATTAAAAATAGAATGAGACAACGGACACCCAATTTATTTTGTCTAAAACGGTGAAATCGTGCGCGCATCAGCGGTGACATCATGTTCCACCTCTCGCTTCAAAATCAATCCGAGGGTCAATCATTTGATAGAGCAAATCGCCAATTAAACGTAAGATCATTCCAAATAAGGTAAATAAAAATAAGGTTCCAAAAATCACAGGATAATCACGTTGGGTGATCGCCTCAAAACCCAATAAACCAATCCCATCGAGATTAAAAATAATTTCGATAAATAAATTGCCGACAAAGAAAATACCGACCAATGCTTCGGGTAAAGCTGCAACCACCACCAAAATCGCATTACGAAAAACATGCCCATAAAGTACCTGATTGTCATTTAAACCTTTTGATCGTGCCGTCAGAACATACGGTTTCTTTAATTCTTCTACAAAAGAATATTTGGTCAGATAGGTTCGTGCAGCAAAACTCCCCAATACCATACTCAGAATCGGTAAACTCATGTGCCATAGATAGTCTTTTATTTTTGCCAATAGGCTGAGTTGAGTAAAGTTTTCAGAGACCAACCCTTGTAATGGAAACCATTGTAGATAACTGCCCCCAGCAAAAAAAACGATGAGCAGAATGGCAAAGACAAATGATGGAATGGCATAACTCACCGCAAGTAATAACGAAGTAGATTGATCAAACAGTAAACCATTGTTTTTGGCTTTTTTAATTCCCAGTGGGATCGCAATCAAATAAATGAGAAAAGTACTCCATATTCCCAAAGACAGCGTGACAGGCAACTTTTCATAGAGCAGTTGTGTTACAGGTTTATCTTTAAAAAAACTGGTGCCAAAATCCAAGGTGAGATAGCCCTTGAGCATTAACCAAAAACGTTCATATGCAGGACGATCAAAACCATACTGTGCTTTGATCTTTTCAATCATCTCTGGACTTAACCCACGCGCCCCTTGATATTGAGCCAAGGTACTCAAACTGGATTGGGCATTATTCCCAACACCTAAACCTTGCGCATTCTGAATTTGCTGAATGGCTTGTTCGACAGGGCCACCTGGTGCAATTTGCACAATCGTAAAATTAATCAATAAAATGAAAAATAAAGTTGGGATCATCAATAACATTCTTTTCAGAATATAGTGAACCATCTAATAAGATCCTTAATTATTTTAAGTCAGATTTTCGTATAGGTTGGTCGAGTTTCTTCGCTTTCGTTCCATCCACCCACCAATATTCCCATCCTATAGAAAGCTTCGGTTTAATTTGAGGTTGCTGATAGATATCCCAATAAGCAAACCATCGCTCAGGTTTACCATAGGTCAGAATTTGATAATAACCTGCGCGTAATAAACGATCGAGTACATGTGTATAGAGCACCACATCTTCACGGCTTTTGGCTGCCACAATTTTCTCGATCATCTGATCAATTGCTGGGTTCTTTATCCCTGAATAGTTATAATTTCCTGCTTCATCCGCAGCAGCACTCCCCCAAAACTGGGCTTGCTCCTTACCAGGTGTCAAAGTTTGTGGCAATTTCAACATCATCATATCAAAATCTTGGTGGCGGATTCGCTCCATATATTGTGGAACATCCACCTGTCTAAGATTGACTTGGATTCCTAAACGATTCAAATTACGCACAAAAGGCATCAACTCACGTTGTGGATTTTCTTGCTGCATTAATAATTCAATACGAACCGCTTTACCCTGTCGATCATATAACTGATTACGACGAATTACATAACCTGCATCTTTTAAAATCTGTTGTGCAACCAATAAATTCTGCCGATTAAAACCACTCGCATCCGAAATAGGATAATGCCAATCGGCTAAAAGCCCCTGTCGCATGACTGAATTTAGTTGAGCGAAGAAAGGTTTCAGTACTTTTAACTCTTTAGCACTGGGTCGACCTGTTGCAGCCAAATCTGTATTATCAAAATAGCTTTGCAAACGCCAATTTTGATTAAAGAATAAAGCCTTATTTTGCCATTCAAAATCATAAGCATACGTAAGTGCTTTACGAAGATGAATATCATTCAGTGGTGAACGACGAATATTAAATACCAAGCTTTGAATATCGAGTGGTGTCCCCAAACGTGCTTTGTATTTTTTGATCTGACCTGCTTGCACGGCGGGAAAATGATAAGCTGTAACCCAATTTCGGATATTTTTTTCTTCATACAAATTGAATTGTCGAGATTTAAAACCCTCAAAACTGACGTCTAAATTCCGATAATACACATATTTGAGTCGATCAAAATTATAACGTCCTTTATTGACAGGCAAATCTTTTGCCCAATAGTTCGGACTGCGTTTATAGGTGATACTCCGCCCTGCATCAATTCGATCAACAATATAAGGCCCTGAACCGACAATCGGTTGTAGTGTCACACGCGTAAAATCTTTATTTTTCCAATCCAATTTTGAATAGATCGGTAGACTCGCCAGAATCAGTGGCATTTCCACATTGTTCTTGGACTTAAAAATAAATTTGACCTGATACTTAGAAATCACTTCTGTTTTTGCTAAATCAGACAAATACATTTGAAAACCTAAATTGGCTTTCGTTTGGTAGGTATCAAAGGTGAATTTAACATCTTCTGCGGTCAAAGGCTGACCATTGTTAAAACGGGCTTGAGGATTTAAATGAAAGGTCACATCTTTAAGATGATCAGGATCATAACTCACCTTCTCTGCGAGTAACGGGTACATGACGCGTGGCTCATCTAAAGCACGATCCATTAAACTATCAAAAAGATAATTCACCCCTTCAGTAGAACTCCCTTTGCCATTCATGCTATTTAAATTATCGAATGTCCCCAAGCTAGATTGGCTAAGGATTCCACCTTTTGGCGCATTCGGATTGGCATAAGGCATCGAACTCAACTTTGCATATTTGGGTTGAACATGAATGGCTAAATAAGGTGTGGTCTGCATCGTCGCAAATGAAAGCTGAACAAAAAGGCTTAATCCATAAAATAGACTAAGCCTTTTAAATAAAACAAATGAATTCATTAACAATTACAGATTTGGTACTTTAATCACATCACCAATCCGCAATTGAGTACTTGGAGTGAGATCATTCATTTCAGCAAGCGCACTGGTATCCATCCCATATTTACTTGCTAAACCAATCAAAGTATCACCACGTTTTACTTTATATTCAGTCACTGTTTTAGGGACAGAAATACTTTGACCACGTTGTAAACTTGCATTGGCTTTCAGATCATTTAACTCTGCTAATTCACGACCTGACAAACCAAAACGGCTTGCAATACTATTCAAAGACTCGCCTGCTTTAACCGTATATTTTTCAGTATTCTTGCTTGGCACTGACTTTGAACTATTCTTACTATTTTCCGCTTTTGCTGTTTCTGCTTTTGGTACATCACCTGTGAGTTTCAGTTTTTGACCCACACGAACGCTACTACCACGAGATAAGCCATTTAAAGCGGTCACATAATCCAGTTGTAAATAATAGCGACTCGCAATATTGCCTAAAGTGTCTCCAGATTTAACTGTATAAATATCTGGCGCAGTTTCTTGCTTATCCTTATCTTTTGACTTGCTATTACTGCTCACATTATTTTTGCTTGACACGTCACCTGTGAGTTTTAGCTTTTGTCCAACGCGAACGCCTGCTGTGCGTTCCAAACCATTTAGATCAGCAATATAATTCACGGTAAGCTCATATTTACTGGCGATTGCATTTAAGCTATCACCAGATTGCACCACATACTGCTCAGGAATCGTTGAACCTGCTGGAATCTTTAAAACCTGACCTAAACGCACACTTTTATTGGTTTTCAGGTTATTCAGTTCAGCCAATTCACTCAATGTAATTTTAGATTTTGTTGCGATACTCGATAAAGTATCACCACGCTGTACAATATAGGACTCTGTTTTATAATGACTCGATGCAGTTACATTTTCATATTTAACCGTATTTTTAGGCTCAGCCACTTCTTCAGTTTTTGAGACCTCATGCTGTGGTACATTAATTTTTTGCCCCACAGACAAATTGCTATTCGCAGTCAAACCTGAGGTTAAATCAGCCAGCTCTTGATTAGATAAAGCATAACGATCAGCAATCAACTTTAAATATTCACCACGTTTCACCGTATAAGACTTCGTAGCAACCTTCGGGGCAATAGATGCTTTCGTTTCTGTGCTACGCGTTGATTGTGGTGGAGTCGTTGGAGTATTACGTGTATTATTTTTTGGTTCTTTTAACGATAATTTTTGCCCAACAAATAAATTATCAGTGACTGACAAATTATTATAGTCAGCTAACTGTTTCAGGCTTAAATCAAAACGTGCTGCTAAATTGGTGAGGTTATCTCCTGATTGTACGACATAACTCTCAGGTTTGCGCTCAACCACTTTCGGTGGCTCAATCACTTGCGGTTTTGCATCATACAAATACAAGCTTGCACCTACAAATAACGTACCTGTTGGATCAATCTGGTTCCACGTTGCGATATCACGCCAATTCACCCCGTTCTTTTGTGCAATGAATGCGAGGGTATCGCCAGGTAGTACAACGTAGGTGCTACGCTTGCCTTTCGGTGCAACCACAACCACATCGGTATCGGTTTTAATATACGGCTTTCCTTGATTGCGCTTCGCATCTTCACTATTTGCAGTTGTCGCATCTTCAACTAAGTTTTTCGGATACGCAAAGCCCTTGCTGACCTCAACTCCTTTCTGATCAGCAACAGATTGGCTGGTTTGAATTGCTGTTAATTTAATCTTGCCATCAAATGGGTCGACAATTTCTGTACCTTGTGGCGCAATCGCTTTGATTTCAGCAACGACTTGATCTTTTTCTGCTTGTGTCGCTTGTGGTTCTAATACTTGAGTAACTGTTTTCTTCTCGCCCGTTTCTTTTACAGCGGCAATAATTTGTTCACGCTCTTTAACCGAAATCGGTGGCTCAATCTTAACTGGCTTTACATTTTCTGCGGGTGTAATCGCAACAGGAATACGCGGGGCACTAGGCACATCGGCAGCAGCAGCAAATGAAGCTAATGCATCAGAACCTTTTGGTGTATTAGTTTTAGTCAGCGTTGATGTTGTTGGGCGCGTTGCTACTGTATTACTTGCTGTTAAAGGCGGTGGTGTCTTAGTTGACGGTGTAATCGTCTGACCAGAGTTGGTTGTTGTACGAACTGTTGTCGTAACCACATTCGATGGGTTATTCATCGCAGGTGGTTGGCTATTGCTTGCCCAGAAACCACCTGAACTTACTTTTCCAGAACGCAATTTCGTATCAACTGACGGACTTAAATCTGCGGGAATTAAAATGCGCATTGGACTGGTTGAGTCAACCATTTCTCCACGATGTGCAGGGTTTAATGCATAGAGTTCAGCACGACTTAAACCTGTAATCGAAGCAATTTGATTCAATTCTAAAGGCCCAGCCAGACCTACTTCACGAAAGTGAGGTCGGTTCGCAATTGGAGGTAACGCAACACCATATGCACTTGGATTTTTAATAATCTGCGCTACCGCTAAAAAGCGCGGTACATAGTTCATGGTTTCTTGTGGGAGCTTTAATGACCAATAATCTGTTGGCAAGCCTGCCGCACGATTACGGTTAATGGCTTGTTGAATGCGACCCGGCCCTGCATTATAAGCAGCCAAAGCCAATTCCCATGAACCAAATTGATTATATAAACTC
Organism: Acinetobacter sp. TR3; assembly: GCF_027105055.1. NCBI lineage: Bacteria > Pseudomonadati > Pseudomonadota > Gammaproteobacteria > Moraxellales > Moraxellaceae > Acinetobacter > Acinetobacter sp. TR3. The sequence continues at coordinate 976,611 of NZ_CP114264.1, read as the reverse complement.
CCTAAAAATTCATAAGCAGCACGCGTCGACTCAACCACATCACGGCGACCATCATATAAACTGGTTTGCTGCAAACCATAAATACGTCCCGTACTTGGGATAAATTGCCATAGACCTGCTGCTGCTGCACTACTGGTTGCAGCCGGGTCATAAGAACTTTCAATAACAGGAAGTAAAGCCAATTCGGTTGGCATACCACGACGTTCAGCTTCTTTAACCGTGTGATACAAATAACGACTGGCACGCGCGCTTAAGCGATCTAAATATGGTTGACGAGAAATAAACCAACTACGTTGTGCTTCAATACGAGAATCCCAATGGTTTAAATCCATTTTGAATCCAACCGTCATTCGCTTCCACACATCACCGTGCTTCAGTACCAATAAACGATCACCTTCAACAGCGCGCATATCGGTAGCTGATAATAAATCTTCTAAAGAATCTAAACTACTTGCATCCAAATAACCTGAACCAACTTGCTTAGATGAGGATACTTTATTTGACTGTGGAGTTGAGGAACAACCTGTCGTGATTCCCAACGCAGTTAGAGCAGAAGTGAGTACAGTGATTTTGAATAATGATGTTGCAGATGTTCGCAGCACCAATGTGTTCGATTTATACATAAAAACTTCCAGTCAACTCACGCTAGTTTATTTCTTTGATTTGCCATTGTAGTAAAGCATGTCACTTAGACAAGGCAATAATTTAACGTGATTTGCATGGAAATGTTACAAGAAATTAAAAAATATGAGTTTTGTAACCGTTCAACACCCGAATTAAGCTTTAAAATATAACTTATCTAGCTAGAGTGCTAAACTCTAGCCATGTACATTCAAATAAAACATCGTTTTTTATGAATGCAATCTCGCAATACAACACAAACTTTTAACTTTAGGTTCAACTATGTCTCAAACAATCACACTTTATGTTGATGGCGCATGTAAAGGCAATCCAGGTTTAGGTGGTTGGGGTGCATATATCATTACCGAACAGGGTGAACATAAACTTTGTGGCGGAGAACCTGAAACAACCAATAACAGAATGGAACTGCAAGCTGCGATTGAAGGCGTAAGTTTCTGCCCTACAGATGCACATTTGATTATTTGGACAGATTCCAATTACGTTAAACAAGGTATTACTGAATGGATTCATGGTTGGAAAAAGAAAAATTGGAAAGATGTTAAAAATCCTGATTTATGGAAAAAGTTAGATGCTGTCTGCGCTAACCGAGAAATTGAATGGAATTGGATCAAAGGGCATGCGGGACATGCTGGTAATGAAATGGCTGATCAATTGGCCAATCTCGGTGCCGAACAAACGGCCAAACAAATGAAATCTCTCGTGCAGGCTAACGCTGATACAAAAAAGCCTGAATCCGACTGGTTATTAGATGATCCATTTGGTCTCGACCTTGATGAAGATATCGATAACTTGGTTGAAGAAGTCGAAGAGTTCAGTATCGAAGAAAGTAATCCTGATGTAGCTGTACTAAGTCACTCAGCAAGCCCAAATACATCAACAACGACAGCTCACCCTCAGATTGTTATTACTGAGGCAAAAGTTCAGTTGCAAGGCCCTCGCCAACTTATTCTGGATACCGAAACTACAGGTTTCTATTTCCAAGATGGTGACCGTATTATTGAGGTTGGTGCGATTGAAATGATCAATCGTAAACTTACGGGAAGCTCAATTCATATTTATATCAATCCAGAAAAACCTGTAGGTGACTCTGAGGATATTCACGGTATCAGCGACGAGTTTTTGCAAGATAAACCTAAATATGCAGAAATTGCTGACACACTGTTTAATTTTTTACAGGGCGCTGAAATTATTGCGCATAACGCGACATTCGATATGAACTTCCTAAATATGGAGTTCAAACGTGCTGGGCTGCCATTATTATCAGATGTTTGCGAAGTTACAGATACACTGGCTTTAGCTAAAAATAAACATCCTGGGCAAAAGAACTCTTTAGACGCTTTAGTTCGCCGTTATGAAATTCCTGCACGTGATCGTACCTTCCATGGTGCGTTACTCGATGCTGAAATTTTGGCTGATGTTTATCTCGCAATGACGGGTGGACAAGTTTCTTTTGATATGGATGCCCTTTCACAAAATGAACAAAACCAAAATAAAACCACTCGTTCTCGTATCGAAGTAGATTTACCAATTATCTATCCATCAGAACATGAACTAAATGAACATGAGACTTGGGTCAAACAATTTGAGCAAAAACATGGAAACGCTTGCCTTTTTGCAAAATAAATTTGCTGTTGAGTGTAATTTTTTGTATTTCAAGTTTTAAAACTTAAGTTATATTAACTGTTAATGATTTTACCTCCTATTCTAGGAGGTTCATGGATATAACAACTTAGGAAAGGTGTAGGTCATATGTCTTACCAAACCTCGATTCATTTCGACCCAACTGCATTATTAATAATAAAAAATGAGATCGATAATTCGATTAAATTGGTGGAGACAGCAGTCAATACGCTTGCCGAAGAACAAGCATTGCCTTTTGGTATTGATGACGCACTTAATCAGTTCGAACAATGCACACAAGTACTTGCATTAATTGATATACCTCATGTAGCACAAATCACTCAATATTCAGCTGAGCTTATGCGCCAAATCATGGCTCAACCTCAACAAATTAAAACTAGCGATGTCGTTGCTCTCAGTGAAGGTACAACGATGTTAAAACGCTATATGGAATTTATTTGTTTACGTGAAGTAAGAGTGCCTCAGTTCTTAACAGATACACTCAATCGTTTAGAAAAAGCACTGGGGAAACCGATCACCAAAGAAGGACAAGCTCTGCAACCTTTCTTGGACTTCATGACACCGAATTTCAATTTGCCACAAGCACCAAGCTTGGAACAATCGAAGTATATCCACCAACTTTATAAATTATGCTTAAACAAGCTGATTAAACAAAGTGAATCTCCTCTCGATTTACAAGGAATTAAACTCGTTGGTGTTTACCTTGCAGGTTTAGCCAACAATCTACCGAGCCAACAATATTGGCAATTGGTCAATGTAGGCTTAGGACATATTGATGAGCTTTTGATTACAGAAGCACGTTTACGCACCCTTATTCAAATCGAAACGAATATTGCAAAATTCTTGGCTCAACCAACAACTTATCAAAACAGTATTGCTGATTTGGCAGATATTTTGACGATCTGCATCAGTCAAGAAGATGATTTATCACAACATATTCGTCAACAATTGAACATTGGTGATGAATTACTCAGTGATACTCAACTTCAAGTTTTGAGTCGTCATTTATACGGTCCTGACTATGAAACGGTACATACAATCAGTCAATTAATAACAAATGAAATGGCTCAAATTCGTAATGAAATTGAGTATAACCATCAAAATATGTCAGCTGAAAAAACCCAAGAACTACAGCAAAAGTTAACTCAACTTTCTAATGTATTTAAGGTACTTAACTTAAATGAAGCAGCGAAAGAATTAACTCAGCAAGCTGAAAAATTGAGTCAACCGAATACATTAACTGATGCAACTTCTATTCAACAGTTAATGAATAGTATTTTGGCATCAATGAATTCAATCGGTATCTTAGAGCGTAATTACACTTCAAGTCGTTTACAATTACGCGTCAATAATATGCAAATTTCTTTAGATCGTTTAGATGAAGCTCATCGAGCATTGTTGACTGAAACTAAGATTTTGATTGAAACATTGACTCAAACCTTAAGTTTGTATGTACAAGATCCAACAGCTAATACATTAGAAGCCCTTCCTGTATATCTGAATGAGTTATCAGGCGCTGCGTTATTCTTAGGTAGCTCTGCTCAACAAACTGCACTGTTAGGTGCAGCACATTTTGCACAGCATCGTTTGAATCAAAATGAAGCGATTGATGCTGAGCAAATTAACTGCATTCTAAATGTTGTTGCTAGTTTAGATTTACTCGTTGATAACCTGAACAATAAGCAGCCTGTATTGCAATCTATGTTTGATGTGGCATTATCAAGCAGTCAGCAATTACAGAACATAGCCGCATAATGACTCAACTATCACTTGCTTATATTTTTCAACACCAAAAACTGCTAGTCGACCAAAATCTTCAATTGCCAGAAGTTGAAAAGTTAGCAAGTGATTTACCCTTGAATCATAATGATCACGTTATCGCGCGGGATCTACTTGAAAATGAAGCCATTCCCGATGGCTATCAGCTCGTTCCAATCCGTGAATTGATTCAGTCATGGTCAACTACAGAATTCCTTCAAGCCAGTCGAGCAGTTCAACTATTAGAATGGCGACGTAACCATAAATTCTGTAGCCATTGCGGTCATATGACTGAAATTCACGCCAAAGAATATGCAATGGTTTGCCCTGCTTGTGGCTATCATCAATATCCTCGCGTTCAACCTTGTATTATTACAATCATTACCAAAGGTGATGATGAAATTTTACTTGCGAAATCGGCGCATAATAAAAGTAATATGTACGGTCTAATCGCTGGATTTGTTGAAGTCGGTGAAACATTAGAAGAAGCTGTACAACGAGAAGCTTTTGAAGAAGTCGGTTTAAAACTGAAAAATATTCGTTATATGTCGAGCCAACCGTGGCCATTTCCAAGTAATTTAATGATTGCTTTTCATGCTGAATATGATTCAGGTGATATTCAATTACAAGTGGAAGAAATTAGCGAAGCTCAATTCTTTAAGTTTGATCAACTACCTGAAATTCCATTTAAAGGTAGTATTGCACATGCAATGATTATGCAAATCGTAGAGAATAAAAAAGCATCTTAATCAAGATGCTTTTTTATTTACTCTTCTAAAGCTTCATCTAAGAAATGTAAAATCGTTCGCTTGGTTTTGAAGTAATGGCTTACAAAACTGGCCAAAGTCGCCACAATGGTAATGTGTCCAGTCTTAGGAATAATCATCACATGGCTATGATTACCCTTTTCTCTCAATGCCTTATCAAGATCGAAACTATTATGATTACCAACCAACTGATCATTCTCAGCCATCAATAGATAATGTTTAATCTTATTCGGATTGATAAAATAATACGGCATCACTTGTTGATACGATGTTTTTTGATCAAAAGCATGTTCAGATAAAGGATCATTTTTATAATCAAAATGATACGGGCCAGCCAAGCCAACAATTGCCTTAATATTATCGATATATTTAAATTGCTGAGGCTGAGCAGAATACACCACAGACATCACATTAAAAGCACCCGCAGAATGTCCCATCAAAATGATGTTATCAGTTGAAATATTCAGCTTCGCTTTATTTTGATTCAAATAATGAATCGCTTGCGCTAGATCATCGACAAATGCTGGAAAGATATTCTCTGGAGCAAGTTGATAATTAATCACAGCAACATCAAAACCTTCTCGAGCAAAGGTTTCACCAATGAATAAATAATCTCTCTTATTACCATGTTGCCATGATCCACCATGTACAAAAACAATTAATGGTCTTTGTTTTTTGGGATTTTTTGTTCGATAAAGATCCAATCGATTTCTGGCTTTTAATCCATAAGCAAGATGTTCTTCTTTTTCAAAAGTATCCTTTGGCGTCAGATAATTCATCGAATAGCTTGCTAAATCATATAGGCGAAATTCCTGATAAAAGTTTTTCGCCCGTATGACATTTTCTTGTACTTGTTGAATAAGTTGCTTCATAGATTAGGGTTTAGTCGGAGTAATAGTCGCTGGTTCAGTCTGATCGGGATCAATTGCAACTGGAGTTTCAACTAAAGGTTGTGTTGAAGCACCACCAATCATCGGTGTTGCTGCTGTAGCACTTGCTACCGTTCCAGATGGTTGATCAATATTATCAATCAGTGTCACGATTTTACTCACATTACCAACTTTTTGTAAGACATCATCTAAATCTCTTATCTCAGCGGTATTTAAACGGCCCATCACATAAAGGATGCCATTTTCAGTATGAATTAATACTTTACTGTCAGATACAACAGGCGCTCTTATTAGCAACCCACGAGTATTTGCAGTCACAGTAGAGTCCTGCATAATCGTGTTGTAATTTACTTTATCACCAACAGTAATGTAATTATGCACAGCTTTTACATCACTCATCGCTCTTAAATTGTCTTCTGCTAATTGTTTCAAATAAGGATCAGGAACTTGCCCTGTTAATAAAACATTACTATGAAAACTTTCAATATTGATTCGTGACTGCTTAAAGCGATGATCCAATTTATACAAATTAATATTTGCAGTGCGTTTAATTGAGGAATCAATAAAAACCTGCCCTAAACTACGTTCACCACTTTCAGTACCAATCGGCGAAGTTCCTGTACCACCTGAAATAAAACTCGCACATCCTGATAAACTTGCAGCGCAAAGTAACGTAATCGTTAAACGTTTTAACACTTGGCAAGACTCCCTATCTTCAAACTTGTTAAATCTTTGGCATTTATCTTAAAAAATAATAAATTATTACTCAATCTAAAGTAAACGCATGTTGAATCCATTGCTGATCATACTGCAATTTGGAAAAATCTGGTTGTACTGTTTTTGCAAATTTCTTTGGAAAATCAAAACAAATCACATCAAAACGACAATCAAAATCATCATAATTAGGATGTTTTTGTAAAAAAAATTGTGCTGTTTTAATGATTTTACGTTGTTGCGCACGAGTAATAACTTCACAAGCTGTCGCATAACTCCCTAAAGATCTAGCCTTTACTTCAACAAAAACAAGCTCTTTACCTGATTTTACAATCAGATCAATTTCACCATATCTAGAATGATAATTTTGATTTACATATTGGTAATTTTCTAATTCCAATAATTCCCTTGCTTTTTGTTCTGCCCAACGCCCCAAATCCTCAACAATGTCTTCTGCCATACTACGACCATTTTTATTTTAAAATTTGAATTTCATTTTTTTGTTGTTGATAACAATAGGGTTGCCTATCAATTTTTCCATCTTTAACGCTAATCGTACCTGTACGTCCTTCAAAAGAGAATTTATGCGCAGGGTTTTCTAATAATTGTTGACTTATCGTCCAAGCATCTCCTCCAAAAGCTAATAAACGTTGAAATGCCATCGTTTCTGGTTGTTTCTTATAGGCTTCGATTAAATCTGCCCATTGTCCATTATATAGCGCGGGTGTATCACAAAAACTTAAACCGATTGGAATAGATTGTCCCTGCTCAATACTCATCGGTGTGACGTAAATATTCTTTTCGGGTAATGTACCTAATTGTTCCACCCAATGGTGACTCCCTAACAATAATACCCCTTCTTTACTTGATCGTTTTTGTGGTACTTCATCAACAAATTCTATTTCTGATGCAAATTGATCCTTTAGTGCAGAGAGCAAAAGTTCTGTTGCTGACTCAGTTCCTGTTTCTCGAACGATAAAAAGTTTTTTGATGCGATCTTTTTGAAAACGATGATTTAATGCTGCAGCATCTTGTTGCTTTGCTAAGCTAAATTGCCATACTTTATCAATTTGAGTATTAACATCATTTAAAGCAAGCACAGGAATTTGAGGATTCATTTGAATCACCTCTTCAATTTCAGTTCGTAGTAAGGGCCCAACAATCAAATGGACGTTGTGATCTATTTTTTTCTTAAAAATCGTATCGATACTATTTTTAGTTGAATCTACAAAAATAATTTTTTCTTTACTGCCAGATGCTGTATAAGCACTCAGAAAACCGCGTTTGATGCTTTGACTCGCTCGCGCCATCGTACCCGATTCAGGTAGAATCACGATTATGTCCGCATATACAGGACTTACAAGCGCTGCCAAACCTAGCAGCAAACAATATTTTTTGTAATACATGAGGGAGTTACCTTTTATGAGTGCTCAATTATTTGTTGTAGCAACCCCGATTGGGCACTTGGATGACATGACCTTTCGTGCGATTGATATTTTAAAGTCTGTATCGGTGGTTGCGGCAGAAGACACTCGTCAATCTGCTCAATTATTTAAACACTATAATATCTCAACACCGTTAACAGCGTGCCATGATCACAATGAAAGTAACAAAATTGATCAACTTATACAAAGAATGTTAAATGGTGAAAGTATTGCTCTGATTAGTGATGCGGGAACACCATTAATTAGTGACCCTGGATTTAAATTAGTACGCGCAGCACAAGAACATAATATCCGCGTCATTCCAGTACCAGGTGCCTGTGCTGCAATTGCAGCTTTGAGTGCTGTAGGTTTACCAAGTGATCGCTTTAGTTTTGAAGGTTTCTTACCGTCAAAGGCTTCGCAACGAATTAGCCAACTCGAAAAACTAAAAGATGAGACACAAACACTCATTTTCTATGAAGCACCACATCGTATTTTAGACAGTATTAAAAATATGGCTGAGGTATTTGGTGAAGATCGCCCTGTAGGTTTTGCTCGTGAAATCACAAAGACCTTTGAAACTATTAAAAAAATGACTTTAAAAGAGTTAGTCATATTTATTGAAAATGATCACAACCAAGAGAAAGGTGAAATTGTAGTCGTGGTGGGTGGTTCCACTGCTGAAAAAGACATGGAACAAGATAAATTGGATGAGTTGCTAAAACGCTTATTACAAGATTTATCAGTCAAGGCCGCATCTCAATTGGCTGCTGATTTGACAGGTATCAAAAAGAAAGTTGCTTATCAACGTGCTTTGGAATTAACCCAAGCCGAATAGTAAGCGTGATGCAAGGTAATTAATTTTGGATAGATTACCTTGCAAATAATTAACAACGTGAATACTTGCAACCTATCATATAATTAACTTTAAACAACATTCATCACAATTAAAAAACACAACTATCTCAATATTTTCTGAGCTGCTTGGATAATTGTTTCAGTCAATATTTCTAATTGTTGAGACTGTCGTTTCCAATGATGCCAATACAGAGGAATATCAAGTTGGGCATCAGGCATAATATCAACAAGTGTTCCATTTTCGAGTAGTGGTTGAACCTGCAACTCGGGCACCATGCCATAGCCCAAACCTAATTGAATTGTTTTGACGAAAGCATCTGTTGCTGGAATAAAATGAAACGGATAACTTTGCATCGATAATCCAAAATACTTTAATAATATGTCTGAATGCATTAAGTCTTTATGATTAAAAATAACGGCGGGCGCAGATCTCAAACTTTCCCTATTAATCCCTTGTCTAAACCAATATTTAACAAAGTCCGTCGAAGCCAACATTTTATAACGCATTTTGCCAAGTGGTTGTGCTAAACAACCCGACATCACTTGAGCCTCAGCAGAAATACACGCATTGACTTGACCTGTTTCTAACAAAGAATGTGTATGCGATTGATCATCAATTTTCAATTCAAGTACGATCTTTTCTTCAATGAGTGTTGATTGAATTGAAGGTAAAAGCCATGTTGCCAATGAATCAGCATTTGAGGCCAAGGCAATTTTATAAAATTCAGAATCAGAAGTTTTACCCATTAAACCTTGTAATAAATTTTGCTCCATTAATCGGGTATGCCGCAAATGGTCGAGTAAGGTTACTCCTGCATATGTAAGCGTAGATGGACGACCACGAAGGATTAGAACTTGCCCAAGATATTTTTCTAAAGCCTGTACTCGTATTGACACAGCCGAAGGTGTAATAAATAAAAATTCACCAGCAGCATCAAAACTTCCCAATTCAGCCACCGCAAGAAAAGCTTCACATTGCTTACTATCGAGCATATTAACCTAAATTATTTTTAGCCAAACCTAAATATTCTTAATTCTACTTATTTTAAGTTTAAAAATCAGATAATTCTCTCATCTTATTTTCTCTTCTTTTTTTATGATCTCTCTGGGTGTATTTCTCAAAGGTTTTGGAATCGGTAGCGGTCTGATTGTCGCTATTGGTGCTCAAAATGCTTTAGTCCTAAAACAAGGGCTCAAACAGCAATATGTATTTTGGCTATGTTTTATCTGCGCGCTTTCTGACTCTATTTTAATCGGATTAGGTGTATTGGGCTTTGCTGAAAGCATGACCGCATCTTCAATTTTAATGACACTTGCTCAATATTTTGGTGCAATTTTCTTGTTTGTTTATGGTGCTAGATCATTCTATGCTGCATTTAAAACAACTCATAGTATACAACTCGACCAAAATCACCATCAAACATTAACCAAAGTACTTTTAACTGGGCTTGCATTTACATGGTTAAATCCTCACGTTTACTTAGATACCATTGTACTTATTGGCTCACTAGCTACACAGTTTGAGGATAAAATGAGTTTTGCTTTAGGCAGTATTGTTGCCTCATGGATGTTCTTTTTTAGTTTAGGTTATGGATCTAAATTCTTAAAACCGCTATTCACTAACCCAAAAGCATGGAAAGTATTAGACTTTATTATTGGTTGTATCATGTGGGGTATTGGTACATCGTTACTTCTCTAATCTAAGTCTTCGAGCAACAGAGAAAGCACCACGATTGTGATGCTTTTTGAATCTATTTAAGCTTATTCTTGGCTTTCGCCTGGCGGAACTTCAGTAATGCGCCCACCACGTGCTAGAAACGCAGCCACTTCATCTTCCAAAGCTTGACGCTGTTTTAACTTTGCAGTAACTGTTAATGTTTCTGCTTCAGCCAAATCTGCATCATTGGCACTTGACTCTTCGCTATCCGCACCAGTTTCCGCGGCTTTCGCCTCTTCATCGTCTACCGCAGAATCTTCAGTGTTTTCGTCGTAATCATTCATTTCCGTCATATTACTCTCCCCACAATGACTAAACTCTCATCATCGTTATTTGGTCATCAGAACTTGATGAAATTTAACAAGCTCTTCTCATTTATCAAAGCAAAATATTCATCAAATTGTGCTTTTTATGACCAAATTCACTCTGATTTATAAATGATTGTTTAAAAAATATCTACTGTTTTTTTAGCAAGCATAGCTTGTATGTTCTAAGGCATCTAATCCATTGGCTTGTCGCATAAAGCGATCTTTAAACCAATCGAATTGTTCAACTTGTTTTAGACCAAAGTTCCGTGCCCAAACAAAGGGAAATAATTCTGCACTTTCTAACCAGCCAATCGCTGACATACTATGCATCATCGCATCATTTTGTCCCTTACGCTGATGTTCATAGCGTAATAAGGTTTGTTCATTTGCCCATACACCACGTTTTAAATCATGGAGTAATACATCACATAGAACTGCGGCATCTAAGCAACCAATATTCACACCTTGTCCAGCCAAAGGATGAATGACATGTGCTGCATCGCCGATTAATGCCAAGCCTGATTTAACGTAACGCTGCGCTGCACGAGCTTTCAATGGGAATTGCGCTCTTGAACGCACCTCAACAACCTCACCCAACATATGCAGACTCTCTTGTGTGAGTAGTCGCATAAAGTCTTGATCATTTAACGCTGAATACTCATCCGCATAGTCATCTGGTAAAGTCCACACAATCGACTGCCAATAGCCATTCTCTTGCGAATCAAGACTCGCCATTGGTAAGTAAGCCAATGGCCCTGTAGGCAAGAAAATTTGTCGAGCGACATATTGATTTGGCTGAGTGGTCTTAATCGCACAGCTGATCGCAGCTTGCTTGTAATCCAGTACATCTAAATCAATATAAGCTTGCTCACGTACAAATGAATTTGCGCCATCTGCGCCGATCAATAACTTGGTTTTTAATGTTGTCCCATCAGCCAGTTGAATCGACCAGCCTTGTGAAATCTGCTCGATACGTATCACTTTCACTTGAGTACGATAGTCTTTAAGCTGCTGTAGCATTTTTTGTTGAATCGCAACATTCAAAACACTTGGCTCAACCATCGAACCCAAAGCCTGATCTGATTGAGGTTGCTGTTCTGAAGCATGTCCAAAATTAATTTCGCCATAGCCATTTTTATTCCAGACCTGCATACCTGAATAAGGCATTTGACGTGCTAAATCATTCCAGACATCCACTGTTTTAAGTAAATGAATGGTGGCTTGACTCAGAGCCAATACACGTGGGTTCATCACTGCCAACGTTTTTTCTTGATTTAGCACAGGTGCAGCATCCAATACCGTCGCTTGTACGCCACCTTGAGCCAACAATAAAGCGGTTAATCCACCGACTAAACCACCGCCAACAATCACAACATCTAATAACTCACTCATGCTTTTAGCCCCATTGCATAATTGGCAACCAAAGGCTTAACACCCGGAATCACATCAAATGCAATCAGTCCAGTATTGCGTAATAATTTGAGTATTGGATTTTGATTGCTAAAGCCACGTACCACTGAATCACAGAATTTAATCACCCGTTGCTGATCAGTTAAACGTGCTTGCTCATAAGCCAATAAATTATCAGGACTGCCAATATCATCGGACTTCGCCAATTGCTCCATCAAGAAACGAACCAACACATCTGCATCACGTAGACATAGGTTAAAACCTTGCCCTGCAACTGGATGGATGGTATGTGCGGCATTCCCCATCAACACCACACGCCCAACGGCTTGCTTATGTGCCAAGACCTGTGCCAGTGGATAGCTAAAGCGCTTGCCTGTTTTTTCAAACTTACCTGCACGATCGCCATAGGTTTCCTGTAAAGCATCCAAAAAATGCTGATCGTTTTCTTCACCTAACCATTCTGCCTCAGTGCCCTTTTTCACAGGCCACACCACGGAACGCCGGTATTCACCCGGTAAAGGTAAGAGAGCCAATGGCCCTAAAGCACTAAAACGTTCAAAGCCAACCTGTTGATGTGGTTTCGAGGTTTGTACAGTAGTGACGATGGCTACTTGGTCATAATCATGTTCATCTACACCCACACCAATCGCTTGGCGACAGAAAGAATCACGACCATCAGCCGCAATCACCAACTTGGATTTTAAGGAATGGATATATTCACCATTGCGCATCGCTTCGATGTGTACCTCATCATCATTTTGTGTGAGTGAAGTTACTTGTACACCATCAATCAATTCAATCAAAGGCTGTAGACGTACTTGAGTCAGTAGTACACGACCCAGCCATGCGTTCTCAATCACTTGTCCAAAGCTTTCTACTTTTTCTTGTTCTGCCACTAAGCGAGCCTTTCCAAAGCTGCCTTGCTCGGTGATATGCACTTGTAGAATTGGTGTAGCATGTTGTTGAAGTGCTTCCCATAAGCCTAACTTTTGGTAAATCTGTACACTACGACGTGACAATGCGGTATTCCGCGCATCAAAGCTAGAATGATAAGGCGCAACGTTTTCGTCATCGTAATTCGGATATTTCACAGCTTCTAATAACTTTACTGCGATATTAGATTTTGCCAACATTAGAGCAAGGCTGAGTCCAACCATACCTCCACCGACAATGATGACTTGTTGCTGCATAATATTATTCCTTATCAGTTTTTCATGACTTGATGTTTCGGGACTATCTTACTCTAACTCAAATCAGGAATGGAATTTGTACTTTGTTTGGTCTATTTTTTTCAAATTACATTCAAATTAGACTTAAAAATTAAATACTTTTTCCATTTTTCCGAACTTATGATCTTTGTAGCTAATTTATTAAAAACATTCAGCAATAATGTGCCCCTACTTAAAAATCTTCTATCATATAAAAAAGAAATTAGACATTAAGAGAAAACCCTTATCTCAAATCGCTCGCAATCGTTGCAACTGTAATTACTTACAATATATGTTTTTTATATTCAGCAGATGATAACGTTAATTCGTTTTAACCCTCTTCTATCGCAATTAATTACACACTTTGGGTATAAGTATGGCATCTTAATTAAAGACAAAACCGTCGCGATTTCCAATTTCATTAGTGTTTTTTGGTGTTATTGCATATTTGATAGCATTTTAATTTCTTTTGATCGTTTACTCATATTTTCACACAATACAGTCCAACTCTGCTGCTCTATTACATTAATATTATTGTTAATTATAATCGTTGCCTGAAAATACCCCCATATCGAAATAATAAAAAATGAAATACAAATTATCAATTTAATGACCACAGGCATTACCGCTCGCCAACCATATTTATATTTTATTTTTCTTAAGACTTTTTTATGAGGTAATGGATATTGTTTTAACTTAATCACCGGATAATCATTTTTAATCCAAAAAAATAAGGAAACACATCCAAAAAAAATATACATTCCTACAAATTCACCATAGAAAAACACTTGCCGCCCATAAGGAGAACACTCCAACCAATATGATATTTTAGTTATTCCAAAAATACCCCATAAAAATAAAATCACTGGCATTGAATATAATACATACAATAACCGCAACCTTATTCCTTCTTTAAAAGTATATTGTGGCGCATATTCACTCATTATTATTCTCTTTTTTTATAGAAAAATGGGCTAAATCTATTAGCCCATATCAGGTATTTATGTTTTCTTTTGAGCCATCAAACTTTCAATCTCTTCAACGGTTTTCACTACATTCTTAGTCAAAACCAATGGTCCATTTTCAGTCACGACAATATCGTCCTCGATACGAATCCCGATACCGCGCCATTTTGCATCAACCGTTTCATCATCTGGTGCAACATATAGACCGGGTTCAACGGTCACCACCATACCCGCCTCATAAGCACGCCAGTCTTCGCCATTTTTATAAGCACCCACATCATGTACATCCATACCGAGCCAATGTCCTGTACCATGCATAAAGAATTGACGGAATGCTTCGCTCTCAACCAACTCATCTACATTGCCACTCATTAAGCCAAGATCAACCAAACCTTGGGTTAAAATCTTTACAGCCACTTCATGTGGATATTTATAGTGATTGCCAATACGAGTTGCATCAATGGCAGCCAATTGAGCATCTAAAACAATATTATAAAGTGCTTTCTGCTCAGGACTAAACTTGCCATTTACAGGGAAAGTACGGGTAATATCCGATGCATAGAACTCATATTCACACGCTGCATCAATCAAGACCAAATCACCATCTTTTAAAGGCTTGTTATTTTCAACATAATGCAGAATACAAGCATTTTCACCACCACCTACAATACTATTGTAAGCAGGTACACAACCATTTTTTCCAAAGACATAATTGAGTTCTGCTTCAAGCGCATACTCCATCATCTGTGGTTTAACGGTTTGCATGGCACGAGTATGTGCTTCGGCACTGATATTCGATGCAATCTGCATCAACTCAATTTCTTGTGCTGATTTTTTCAAACGCATTTCATCAACGATACGATCAAGCTGAATCACCTCCGCAGGTGCAGCACCACCACGACGCTGTTGAGCATCTGCTTTTTGAATCCATTGACTCACGCGCGCATCAAATTCAGCATTCTGACCAATACGATAGTACAGGCGTTGTTTATTTAATAGCTTGTCGATAATTTCGTCATCGAGTAAATCAATTGCATACGCTTCATCTGCATCATAAATTTCAATCGCACCATCAATTCCAGCACGATAGCCATTCCAGATTTCCATTTCACGATTACGTTCACGGCAGAACAAGCTATAGCTATATTCCTCACCTTCTTCAAAGGTTTCAATGATTGCAACGGCTTCTGGCTCGGCGAATCCAGTCAGATAATAAAAACTACTGTCTGCACGATATTTATAGTCAGCATCACGATTACGATACATTTCTGCTCGAGTCGCAATAATTGCAATGCTATTGCTGCCTATTTGATTAGCAAGAAGATCACGGCGTTGTTTAAAATCAGCTTGAGTTAATTTCATATTATCCTACAGCTAGAAAGTCCCTCTTTTATAAAGAGGGATTTAGGGAGATTTTAAATCGCCTTAACTCGGACGATGTGGAGTAAACATTTCGACAACAGTTTGTGGATCAACTGCTGTATCTTGATTTCTGCTTTTAGCATGAAAGTTTTTCAATAATGAACTTTCAGCGACAGGAATCTTGGTACGGCCAATCGATAAGCTCACAGGAATCAAACGTACAAACTCATACAATTCCTGATAGCTTTCTTCACCCTCTTCATCATTATCGGAGTCTTCAAACTCAACTGCTGCAACATCTTGTAAATGTTCAATCAGCTCTTGTTCTTCACCACGAATATGACCTGAAGCCAAACCAAAACCGAGGACTACGCCTGCGCACCAATCTGCCAACGCCTGCACACGATCTACAAGCAAATGGCTATCATCTGGAAGCATAGGTAAATAATCTAATTCATCATCTGACAAAGCATGAGCAACATCTTCTGCTTCATCGGTTAGACCTTCCAGTGCCTCTGGCTGTAAAGAAGGCACATTGAGGGTGTTTAAAATCTGTGACCATTCATCGGTGGTTGGCGCTTGTGTGACACACACTATACCTGTGAGTAAACCATGTAACTCACTTGGACTTGAAATTTCTTCAATGCCATCAAAATGAGCATTCCATTCCGTCCAACCTGAAATATCGTCTTGCATTCGTTTATCCAATCTCTATACTGCTGTATATATTACCTTTGATTGCAACTCTGTGCGACCTTCGTTATGTTAGAACAATTACAGCGTCTACAAGCGCATATTGGTGTTTTAAAAACACGCTTACATCATTTAGAGCGAGAGAATACTTCGCTTACTGAGGCTAAACAATTAGCTGAAACTGACCACCATGCACAAGTTGTGCAGAAAAATAGCATCATCACGCAAAAGCAGGAAGAAGTTGATAACTTAACTGAACAATTGTCTCAGTTACAAGATCAATTTAAACAACTGAATCAAGATGCAACAACTTTAGCGGAACGTTATAGCCGCTTAGAGAAAAGCACCACTGATTTAAAAAACCGCTTTCAAGAGATTTTGGCTGAGCGTAATGACTTACGTGTAAATAAAGAGAAGTTACAAGCACAGCAACGTCATAGTCAGCAAGAAATTCAAGATTTACAACAAGATCGTGATCGCTTGCTACAGAAAAATGAGTTGGCAAAATCTAAAGTTGAAGCCATTATTCAACGGCTTGCAATTTTAGGTACTGCACAGGATCAACATGCACAAGAAATTCAGCAACTCGCGCATCCAAATGCTGAAACTCAAGAGGAAACCTGATCATGAGTGAACCCATTGTTGTTGAGCTTCGCTTAATTGAACAGACTTTCCGTCTTAACACGACTGAAGATAAGCGAGAAGAACTTGAGCGTGCCGCTGAATTTTTAAATCAAAAGTTTCATGATATGCGCCGCAACGCACCACGTGTTGAACATAATAAACTTGTTATTATGGTTGCACTACAAATGGCGCAAGAAGTGTTTAGCTTAAACAAATCATTACAGGAATATGCACATTGTGAGCATTTAATCCAAACGATTTTGGAAGATATAGAACAAAGTGTTGAGTAAAATTGCACAAAGCCTCAACAATTAATAATTATCTTTACAAGTAGCGATTGTCATCGCGTAAAGATCGGTTATACTAAAACTGTCTCTAGGGTGTTCGCCAGTACGTCTAGTCCCCTGCCGATACTTAAATTTATGGATGTGTCCTGTATATTTTGAGTGTATGCCTACCCCGAGTAGGAAACCCAGTAAGTATGCGTCACCTCCACCTTGAACTCATCGGGTTCAGGGTAACGACCATGCAGCGGCATCTCTGGAGCAATTTTTTTAATTATAAAAATTCTGAAATTACAAAACAATTTGGATATAAAAACTTGTCTTTATCATCATAGCTTAAAATAGTTTCAACCGATTGGAATGCGTCCAGCGATACGAACGTAAAATAATTATCATCCATATCGCGGTCAGCTATACCATTAAATTCCAAAAAGTAAGCTGTTAAAATGGGTGATAATTTAACTTGATGCTTATATTCAAAAGCTAAAATCTGTTGCCATGTTGCTGGTTTATTTAACTGAATACCTTGTTTGATCAATTTATTTTTGAGTTGAAAAATTATATTCATGATTGATCCTATAGCTCTTCATTTCTATAAAATAAATCATTTCTATGAATCAAATGATCAATTCTCTGGATATGACTTATCACTTGATTGATCAAAGTTGGAAATACCAAGTTTATAACTTAATCCTGCTATTTCCATGATTCTCTTTTTCTATAATGTCAAATGACTTAAAAATTACTCATCTTTCAAAGCACATTCATAATTACTAGGATCTTGTGAACAACGAACCTGTTTCAGCAACTTCATCATATCTTTATCGTAAAAACCTTCTTTAGTCATTTGAATACGTGCTTCACGCATCAATCTGACATAACCAGGTTTATCACTTTCATGTAAGTTCAACCAAAATTTATCTGGAACTTTCGCTTCAATCTTATCGACAAATTCAAATGCAGGATTTAACTGTTTTGAGATAACTTCACGCGCAATAGAACCCATTCCTGCGGGGAATTTATTACGATGCATAATCAAAGTTCCTGTCACTTGAATCACAGGAAACTTGATAATTCCTCCAACAGCTTTGCCCGATTTATCTGTCATCCCTTTTTGTAGCTCAAGCGGTTCAAATAAAATAGCTGGCCCCGCCATAATATCAACTTCTTTATTATTAAACTTACCTCCAACAGTGACTAAATCCACTGAAACAGGTTGAGCACCTACACTCTGTACCAATTTCTTTTGAGTTTCATCAAATTGGAAAACCGCAACTTTTTTACCTGCTGCTTTGGCTAAAGTATTAATATTACGATCAGTCACCATAATATAAGCGGCACCAAGTGGCACAATACCAACGACTTCATAATCTTTATTTACCATTTTTTCATCAAATTTTGGATTTGCCAAAACCTGAATCACCGAACTCAATTGCTTATAGGTTTGTAATGCGCCAATCGCATCAATACTTCCTACAAATTTATTAAATTGTTTTGCACGCAGATTACTAATCCCTGCACCATCACAACGTTTACTACGGAAATCTTCTGTTAATACCGCTTCATTGGTATAAACTTTTAAATTAACCAAAGTAGACGCTGATTTTTTAAGTTTTGGATAATCAAAATCTAATTTGAACTGTAAATGAGATGGTCGTGTCACATTCATATTGACACCAAACTGCTTGGCTACACGTACCATACGTGGAATTTCAGTGATGTAACTTGTAGCCTGTTCAAAAGCCTCACTATGCTCCCCATTTGGAGAGAACACACATAAAGTGACTTGATTTGGAATTTGTTGCCACGTTTTAGGATCGTTAAGTAGCTGTTTAATCTTATTTTGTGAATGTGCAGAAAGTGTTAAATCCAGTTTACCTTCAGGTGCTGCATGAGTCGCATTCGTCAATAATAATGATGATACGATAATACTTGAAGTAAAAAGTGATTTTACAACACGACTAAATTTATTGTTTTGCATCTTTAGATCCATCCTTAGCTATTTCCCAATAGTTTTGATTCAAGTTAAGGATAAAACAGAGAAATAGAATTGACTGCATTCATTTTGATGATGTCAATTGGGTCAAAATAAAGACCCTACTCTCAATTTATGAGAATAGGGGCTTTATTCTTACAAAGTGAATTATGATTTATTTAAACGTAAAGCATTCACCACAACAGAGAGCGAGCTTAATGACATTGCCACTGCAGCAAACATTGGTGTGAGCAATAATCCTGTTAGTGGATAAAATAAACCTGCTGCAACAGGAACACCTAATCCATTATAAACAAAAGAGAATGCTAGATTTTGCTTCATATTTCTCACACCTAATTTTGCTATATGAACTGCTTGTGCAACCCCTTGAATGTCCCCCTTAACTAAAGTCACTTGCGCTGTTTGCTTGGCAATATCTGTTCCTGTTCCCATCGCAATACCAATATTCGCCTGTGCCAGTGCTGGTGCATCATTGATACCGTCCCCAGCCATTGCCACAATTTTTCCCTGAGCTTGCGCCTGTTTCACAATTTCAAGTTTTTGCTGAGGATCAAGATTGCCATAAACGGTTTGAATACCCAAAAGACCTGCAACCATGTCTGCATTCTTTTGATGATCACCCGTTGCCATAATCACTTCAATGCCATCAGCATGCAGTTGCTCAATCACAGTTTTAGCATTTTGTTTGATTGCATCATGAATTGAGATATAAGCGATTAGCTCTTGTTCTGACATCAGAAAACTAATCACATCGCCTTGTGCACGTTTTTGATCCAACTCGTGGATTAAATCAGCATCTAAGGTTAAAGCTAACTGCTCAATAAGCTTCTGACTGCCAATATACAAGGTCTGGTGATCAATACTTCCTTTCACGCCAAAGCCTGCGACATCTTCAAAATCAGAAACATTGAGTAATTGATTTGCATCAACTAATTGAGTTAAGGTCTGGGCAATTGGATGCGTCGAATATTGTTCAATCGATGCAATCCATAATTCAATTTGTGCTTGGTTATAAGTTTGAGATAAAAGCTGAATCTCTTTTAAACTTGGTTTACCTTCAGTTAATGTTCCTGTTTTATCAATAATCAAAGTATTGACCTTACTTAAAGCTTCAATCGCCTCGGCATCTTTAAATAACACGCCTTTTTGAGCGGCTCGACCTGTGGTTGCCATCACGGACATCGGTGTTGCCAAGCCAAGAGCACATGGACAAGCAATAATCAAAACAGCGACTGCACACATTAAAGCCAAATCAAACTGTGCTTTCCCAAATACCATCCATGCAATAAAAGTCAAAACACTCATACTGAGTACGGCGATCACGAAGTATTTCGCCACCACATCTGCAATTCGTTGCAATGGTGCTTTGGAGCGTTGAGCATCGGCAACGGTCTGAATCATTTTGGCTAATGTGGTATTCGCCCCGACTGCAGTGGTTTGGATTCGAATAGCACCTTGTTGATTAATTGTCCCGCCAATGACTAGATCATCTTTTTGCTTTTTCACAGCAACAGGCTCACCTGTCATCATGGATTCATCAACATAGGTCTTTCCATCAATCACGACACCATCAAGTGGAATTTGTTCACCCGATGATATTTGCAAAATATCACCTTGTTTGACCATCACAATATCCACTTCAACAACTTGACCATGCTGCACAAATTTCGCTTTAGCAGGTTGTAAACGGAGTAAAGCTTTTAATGAATTTGCTGTTTGTGAACGTGCTTTTAGTTCTAAAATTTGTCCCAACAAGCTTAATGAAACAATCATACATGCTGCTTCAAAATAGACAGCAACACCATGCCCTGTTTTCGCTTCAATAGGGATGAATGATGGAAAAATCGTAGCAACAACACTATAAATAAATGCTGCAATTAGCCCAACACCAATCAAACTCCACATATTCAGATGTCCTGTTTTATAGGACACCCAACAACGTTGTAAAATAGGATAACCCGCCCATAACACCACAGGCAAACTTAAAAGAAGTTCAATCCACGGCTGAACATGTGGCGAAATAAAGGCATGAATATGTGAACCCATGGCCAAGATCATCACCAACAAACTCAAAGGTAATGTAGTCCAAAAACGTCGACTAAAATCTACTAGCTCAGGATTTGGTCCATCATCCAAAGTGGGTTGCATCGGCTCAAGTGCCATCCCACAAATTGGGCAAGTTCCTGGCCCTTTTTGTACAATTTCAGGATCCATTGGACAGGTATAATCCATATCCATTGCCCCCTCAGGTACAGGACGCTGATCAACTGGAATTAGATAAAATTCAGGATCATTTTTAAATTTATCTAAACAAGATGGATTACAGAAATAATAGGTTTTGCTTTGATAATCTGTTTTTAAATCTGTCGTGGTTTTGACTGACATACCACAAACAGGATCAATCTCTGTATCCACTAAAATGCTTTCACTTGAATGATCATGCTTTCCACCACAACAAAAGGAAGATTTTTTAGCTTCATCTTGAATAGATGGTACTTCTGGTTTAGGGCCACAACATGAACTTAGTTTTTGCTTCGTTGGCTTAGGTTTACAACAAGAAGATGGTTGAGCTAATTCAATAGGCTGCTCTAATTCACCATCACCACATGAAGATTGTTTTTTTTCTTTAGCGCAGCAAGACGATACTGTTGATGGCACGTTATTTCGTTTTAAGAAGCTTTCAGGTTGTAAACTAAATTTCTGTTGGCAACCTGCCGAACAGAATAAATAGCGGATACCTAGATAATCAAAATAGTGCTGCGAGTTTTCAGCGACTGACATACCACAAACTGGATCAATATATTCGTACACAAGCGGTACTTCATTTTTAGAACAGCATGAAGATGGTTGTTGAGTCATGACGACACCTATCTTTTCTTTCTTGATAGGGCTAGGATAAAGTCTGTACCTAGGTACAGAGTCAAGTGCTTTTTCACTATCCCAACACAGGTATGAGAAAATGAACCTAACAATCGGAAAATTAGCAAAATCCTGTCACGTTAATGTCGAAACCATTCGTTATTATCAACGTATCGGCTTAATGCGTATCCCTGAAAGTACGCAAAGTTATCGTTATTATAATCAACAGGATTTGGAAACCTTGAGTTTTATTCAGAAAGCGAAGGATGCTGGATTACAACTGAATGAAATTAAAGAATTGCTCACACTGAATTTAGAGGATCGTGTCCAAGTCAGACATGTCATTGAACAACGATTAAGCAAGATCGATGAAAGAATTCAGGAGCTTGTGGGTCTTAAGCAAAGACTTTCCACATGGTTAGACGAATGTAAAACGACAGAAAATGAATGTTGCCCAATATTGATGGAACTCAAACAATAAGTTCCATCAATAAAGCTAAGCAGTTGAATCAATACTCATCAAAAAAGTACATAACATTAAATAAATGACCAAATCACATTTTCATCCTTTTGTTTCAATAAGAAACTGGTTTGGTAATCATCAGCGACGATGAGATGCTGATTAGAGATCATCATTACTTTCAACAGCGTATCATTATGATAAATCAAATCATTTTTACCTTCTTTAGTTAAGATAAGCATTTGATCTAAGACAATTACATTTTTTGAATCAAACATACTTTTTCCCTCTAAACCTTACCCTATGGTCTTTTAAATTTTTTTATAAAGTGACACAGTGAATATCGTAACGAATGAAATAAAATACCCCGCTCATTCATAGCGTTAAAATATTCCTTTTAATTGTTTAAACATGTGAAATAGCAAAGTATTTGCGATTTTCACGGTAAGATTATAGATCACTTTTTACGCAATTTGTGAATTTTTTGTCATATGAAACTAAAATTTGTTATTTTATTCTTATTTTTGACAATATAGTGATTAGGTCGAGTGTTACAGCTTTGTGATTACTTTAAGTTGTCAGAATCCATAACTGATTAATAGCATTAGAACTTCAATTTATTTAGATACTTAAGCACACTTAAATCAAGTATGATTCTCGAGGCTTTGTTTTATTTTGAATACGATGAATAGTGATTTACATGTACTGAGAAAAGATATTCGTTTAAAAAGAAAACGAGTGAATCGCTTTGAACATAAAAAAAGTGAACAAGACGCTGTAAATCGCCTCAGATCAATACCCCAATTCAAGTTTGCAAAAAGCGTTGGATTATATCTTCATGCTTTTGGCGAAGTGCATACTCACAAACTCATTCAGCTTTGTTTTAAACACAAAAAACTCGTTTACCTACCCATGATTTGCACGATGAATCAAGAACTTGTATGGGTAAAAATAAACTCTAAGCAATACTCAAATCAACGTTTTTCCCATCATCCTCTCGGGATGAAAGAACCCATGACAAGTCGCGGTCATCATATATCCATTTTGGATCTTTTAATTATGCCTTTACTTGCCTGTGATCACCTAGGGACACGAATCGGCATGGGAGGTGGTTTTTATGACCGTACTTTGGCAAGTGCGCCGCATCGACCTTTCCGTTTGGGTCTCGCCCATACATTTCAATATATTGATCAAACCTTACCTAGACAAAAATGGGATCAACCGATGCATGGTTTACTAACACCTAAAAAGTTCTATATTTTCAAGCCTTAGCCTTATTGTTCTAATATTTTTTAGAAAAAAACCGACCAATTTAGTCTTTTTTTAATATTTTCTAAGTAAAAACCCTTGTAATTTTTGAAATGCACATCACTATAAAAAACATGGCAACACCGTTGTCACTCATTAGGAGTGCCCATGTCTGAATATATTTTAAATAATGAATCAAGCTTAGAGCCACAGGTTCCAAGTGTATTACCACTATTAGCATTACGTGATGTTGTGGTCTATCCACACATGCAAATTGCGCTATTTGTGGGTCGTGAAAAATCGATCAATGCAGTGGATGTGGCTCGTAACGGTGACAATTTAGTATTTGTAGTTGCGCAAAAAGATTCGCTTACAGAAGAAATTGATCACGATAACCTCTATCAATACGGAACTGTGGCTAAAATCGTACAAGTCGTAAATCATGAAAATGATGAAAACTGCATTAAAGTACTGATTGAAGGTCTGCATCGTTCTAAACTAGAGCGGATTATTGATGGTGAAGAATACTTGACTGCTGAGCACAGTCTCAGTCCAATGACATTACCATTGGACCAGGAAGCTCAAGCAACTCGCTTAAACGAATTACGTACCCTATTCGCTCAATATGCTGAAGCGAAATTACGCAATGCACGTGAGCTTGTTGCAGCAGCAAATAAAATCGAAGACTTATTACAATTAATGTTCTTTGTTGCAACTCGTGTACCTTTAAATATCGAAGTGAAACAAAAGTTTTTAGAGCACGACGAATTTGAAGCGCATTTTAAAGAGTTGATGAGCTATTTGATGAATCAATCTGCTGAACAGCAAATTGAACAAACGTTGCATGACAGTGTTAAACGTCAAATGGAAAAGAATCAACGAGAATACTTTCTAAATGAAAAAATGAAAGTTATTCAACGTGAACTTTCTGATATGAACGGCGGTGCTGAAGATGACGTTGCGGAAATTGAAAAACGTCTTGCTGAAGCAGATTTGCCTGAACATGTACGCAAAAAAGCTGAAGCTGAGTTTCGCAAACTGAAAGCAATGCAACCTGCTTCAAGTGAAGCTGCTGTGGTGCGTAACTATTTAGAAGTCATTCTGGATACCCCATGGAACAAAGCGAGCAAAGTCAGCATTAACTTAGCAAAAGCACAAGAGATTCTTGATGAAGATCATTACGGCTTAGATGACGTCAAAGATCGTATTGTTGAATATCTTGCAGTGCAATCTCGTGTGAAAAAACTCCGTGGTCCTATTCTTTGTCTAGTTGGTCCTCCAGGTGTGGGTAAAACATCACTTGGTGAATCTGTTGCCAAAGCAACAGGTCGTGAGTTTGTTCGCATGGCGCTTGGTGGTGTACGCGATGAGGCTGAAATCCGTGGTCACCGTCGTACTTATATTGGTGCGATGCCGGGTAAAATTGTACAGTCTTTAACAAAAGTTGGCGTGAAGAACCCACTGTTCTTACTCGACGAAATTGACAAGATGGCACAAGACTATCGTGGCGATCCTGCATCGGCATTATTGGAAGTACTTGATCCATCACAAAACAGTAAGTTCAACGATCATTATTTAGATCTGGATCTTGATCTTTCAGAAGTCATGTTCATCTGCACTGCGAACAGCATGAATATTCCTGAAGCATTGCTTGACCGCATGGAAGTGATTCGTCTACCGGGTTATACCGAAGATGAGAAAGTGAATATTGCTGAACGTTACCTTGTTCCAAAAGCGATTAAGAACAATGGTTTACGTACAAAAGAATTGACTGTTCACGAAGAAGCAATCCGTGACATTGTACAACGTTATACACGTGAAGCGGGTGTCCGTAGCCTAGAGCGTGAAGTGTCTAAAATTGCACGTAAAGTGGTGAAAGAAGCTGTAAGCAAGAAGTCTAAAAACTTACAAGTTGATGTCAATTCTGCCAATCTTCCTGAATATCTAGGTCCGCACAAATTTGACTTTGGTATGGCTGAAGATGAAGCACAAGTCGGTCGTGTAAATGGTTTAGCTTGGACTTCAGTCGGTGGTGAGTTGCTTACCATTGAAGTTGCAGCCGTGAAAGGTAAAGGTAAATTCATTACGACGGGTTCGCTCGGTGATGTAATGAAGGAATCAATTACCGCAGCAATGACTGTGGTACGTACTCGTGCTGATGAATTAGGTATTGAAGCATCACGTTTTGATGAAACTGATGTCCATGTTCACTTACCTGAAGGTGCAACGCCAAAAGATGGTCCATCTGCTGGTCTAGCACTCACAACTGCACTTGTATCAGCATTTACAGGTATTGCGATTCGTCCAGATATTGCGATGACAGGTGAAACGAGTCTAGGTGGTCGTGCGATGCGTATTGGTGGTCTAAAAGAAAAACTTCTTGCAGCTCACCGTGGTGGAATTAAATTAGTTTTTATTCCGCAAGATAACGTTCGTGACTTAGCCGAGATTCCTGACAATGTAAAAGAAGGCTTAGAAATCAAAGCTGTAAAAAGTATTGATGAGATCTTACCTTTAGCATTGACGGATACGCCGAAGCCTTTACCTAAAACACCTATTGTTAAACCAGTAGAAGAAGCAAAGGCTGCGCGTCATTAAACAAGTAAGTAGATGAAAATTAAAGAGAGCTTCGGCTCTCTTTTTTTATTACATAATTTGGTTGAAAAACAACCAAATTATTGCATAATAAAATAGAGTCGATAAAAATAAAGATGAAGCTTGACTCAGTGAACCCATTTTTTAGTGTCATCCGAACTCCAGACTGATGACACTTTGATCGCAGCTCAAACGCAATTTTGAGCTGCGTTTTTTATGCAACATAATCAATAAATACACTTTCAGCGACTATTCCCTTTCATGCTCATCACTATCCATAAAGAACACTGTTTATAATAGGCGTAATTTCTCGATCTATTTATTCTATGAAAATTCGTATTCTGACTATTGGGCAAAAAATGCCTGCTTGGGTGTTAACTGGATTTGAAGACTATTTCAAACGCATTCAACCTTTTGTACAAACTCAAGTCATTGAACTCCCAATGGCAAAACGAGGCAAAAATGATTCAGAAGCAGATATTTTAAAATATTGTCAAATTGAAGGTGATAGTATTTTAAATGCACTTAAACCCAATGAAACGTTAATTGCCTTAGAAGTAGGTGGTCGAGAACTCAGTACAGAAAAACTGGCAGATACCATGAAACAATGGATGCTTGAAGGCAATGATATTGCTCTTGCGATTGGTGGTCCTGATGGACATTCAGACGCAGTTCGTAAAGCAGCAGCTTGGCATTGGTCTCTTTCTAAATTGACCATGCCACATCCAATGGTTCGTATTTTACTGATTGAGCAACTTTATAGAGCGATGAGTATCAATCATAATCATCCTTATCATCGCGCTTAAAATTGTTCTGATTATAGAACAATCTGTTGATGTTTAAGGGCTGTCATTGTTCCCATGAATTTGTCACGATAATGATGTATTTCTAATCAGGTGCTTATCTATGAATTTCCAGACTTTACCCGGGTTATTTATTTCTCATGGTTCTCCCATGCTTGCACTTGATCCTGAACAAGTGGGTCCCGCATTGCATCGTTTAAGCAATAATTTACCAAAACCTCAGGCAATTATTGTGATGTCTGCTCATTGGGAAAGTCAAGCGCTAGAAGTAAGTACCTCAACCCGAGCTCAAACGTGGCATGATTTTCGTGGTTTCCCCCCTGAACTTTATGAGATCCGTTATCCTGCTGCGGGCGCTCCAAAACTTGCTGAGGAAATACTGACTCTATTTGCAGAAGCAGATATTCCTGCACATGCCAATAGCACGCGACCACGAGATCACGGTGTATGGATGCCTTTATTGCATATGTATCCAGAAGCCGATATTCCTGTGATTGAAATTTCCTTACCCATTGAAATGAATGCTGACCAGATTTACAAAATTGGGCAAGTTTTAGCACCTTTACGTGAACAACAAATTTTATTAATTGGCTCTGGTAGCATTACCCATAATCTCTCTGAACTTTCATGGCATGCAGATGCTGCAGTTCCAATATGGGCAAGCACATTTCGAAATAGTGTGGTCAGTAAACTGAACCATCAAGATTATGACGCTGTACTTAACTGGCCATCTTTACCCTACGTGCAACGAAATCATCCTACCCTTGAACATTTTGCACCATTATTCTTTGCAATGGGAACAGGACATCGTTTTAGTATCGTGCATAGTAGTTTTTCAATGGGGTCATTAGGTATGGACATTTATCGTTTTGATTAAAAACCAAGCATCATGTTTTTTAAATGGCTTACTTATATTTGAGTAAGTCATTTTCCTAATTAATTTTCTTAAAATTTACAATTGGATACATTTAACGAACTTAATCCATAAACGGATTACATTTTCTTTTTTTAAGAATACTTTAAGCTAATGACTGTTATTTATTTACTGTTGTTTGACTATGAAAATTAAATATTTAGTTCTTGCTTTATTGCCACTTTCTTTGATGGCGTGCCAAACAGTACAAAATGTGACTGATAATGTTATTTCTCAAATGAATACAACTGCTGCAAAAAATTTAACTGAATATAATTGGACTTATCAAGGTTCAAAAGCATCAAAACCTTTAGTTTTATCTTTCGATGATAATCAACGATTATCTATT
This sequence comes from Acinetobacter sp. TR3, assembly GCF_027105055.1. Lineage (NCBI taxonomy): Bacteria > Pseudomonadati > Pseudomonadota > Gammaproteobacteria > Moraxellales > Moraxellaceae > Acinetobacter > Acinetobacter sp. TR3. The sequence continues at coordinate 948,123 of NZ_CP114264.1, read as the reverse complement.
CAAACTGGCTGTAATAATCAAGGTGGGACTTGGAAAGTTGAAGGTAATACCATTGTAACCTCACCACTGGCATCAACAATGATGGCATGTGCGGATGATTTAATGCAACAAGAACGCTTATCTGCTGATATTTTTAGTGAGAAAAAAGTTCCTTTCACACTCAGTACCCAAAATGATCAAGCGATCTTGAAAGTAACTGATAGTAAAGGTCAAAAACATGTATTTACAGGAAGCAAAATCGTGAATACGAGTGTGTTAACAAACTATACTTGGTCATATCAACCAACTGATACAAAAAAACCAATCGTATTAAGTTTTTTAGCCAATGATCGTTTATCTGTAGATACTGGTTGTAACCGCTTAAATACCTCATGGAAAATTGAAAATGGTTCAATTGTTACAGGTAATGGCGCTTCAACAATGATGGCATGTGAACCAGCGCTGATGAAACAAGAGCAATTTGCAGGTACACTTTTACAAAAACGTAAGGTTTCATTTGAAATTAATGCAACAAATTTAGACCAGCCGAGCTTAACTTTAAGCGATGCAAACGGTCAAAAATATACGTTCCTTGGTAAAATGACAGCTGAAGCAAAATACCAGTCTGAAGGTAAAATCGTTTTCCTCGAAATTTCACCACAAACTAAATCATGTACGGGTGTAGCACCACAAACATGTATGCAAGTTCGTGAGATTAAATATGATGACAAAGGCATCAAAACCTATGCTGATAAAAATTGGTCACTTTACTACGGTCAAATCGAAGGCTTTGAACATAATCCAAACCAACGTGTGATCGTTCGTGTTAAACGCTATGAAATTAAAAATCCAGCAGCAGATCAATCAAGCTTAGCTGATGTCTTAGATATGATGGTTGAACAAGAAACCGTGAAAAAACCATAATTTTAGTCAGTTAAAAAAATCCGATGTTTCAACATCGGATTTTTTTATGAAAAGTCTCTCTTTATTAAAGCGGGAGTTTAGGAGACCCTTAATAAATACCCTGCGCGAGAATGGCATCTGCTACTTTGACGAAACCAGCAATATTTGCTCCATCCACATAGTTAACAGTCCCGTCTTCTTTAGTTCCATATCTTAAACAATTGACATGAATATCTTTCATGATGGCATGTAAGCGTTCATCGACTTCACCATGTGTCCAACCGAAACGTAACGCATTTTGAGACATCTCAAGAGCGGAAGTTGCAACTCCGCCCGCATTTGATGCTTTACCTGGTGCATACAAAATCTTAGCTGCGATAAATTGTTCAACTGCGTCAATTGCAAAAATAAAAAATCTATAAAAATAGATTTAAGCAACGATTGCCGCCGATTAAACTATTCTTTGCTATAATAGCGACACTGTTTTTATCCTATCTTCTTTCATGTCAGTTTCAGCACAACAACTCTCTCTTATCGTTCAGGTAGACCAACTTTTACCACAAACACAATGTGGTTTATGTGGACATCGTGATGGTTGTTTACCTTATGCAAAGTCGATCGTGGAAGGTGAAGATGCAAACAAATGCGTTCCAGGTGGACAACCTGTTGCCGATGCACTTGCGACATTATTAAAAAGACCAACAATGATTGCGGAACCGAGTGTTTGGGACATTCAAGCAGATGGTCGACCGCAACAAATGAAAGCGATAATTCGTGAAGATGAATGTATCGGGTGTACTAAATGTATTAGTGCCTGCCCTGTTGATGCCATTATCGGTAGCGGAAAATTAATGCATAGTATCTTGACTGATCTATGTACGGGTTGTGAGTTATGTATTCCACCCTGTCCTGTAGATTGTATTGATCTAGTCGCAGATACCAATCCATTACCTACAGTTCAACAACGTAATCTTGAACAAGATGATCTCAGACATCGTTACTATGCGCATATCCAACGAGAAGAAAAACGTCGTTTGAGTCGTAAAGGACCGATTGTTCGTGCTGAAATTGATACCGAATTTTTTGCTCAATTTTCTCAAGCACTTAACAATGTACCCGTGATCACACTCATGGATAAACCGAAAGAAAATCCTGTATTAGATGCAAAAACGACAATTGAACTTGCGAAAATTAGAACGCAAATCAAAAAGTTAGAAAAACAATTAAGCGTACGTGCTGATGAGCAAAAACAGGCACAATTACTCGATTTACAACAATGTTTAAATGAATTACAGGGAATCTAAATGCCTGTCAAAAATATGACCAAAAAACAAATTCAGACTTTTTTTGAACGTTTACGTACGCAAAGACCACATCCCCAAACTGAGCTGAACTACAGCTCTCCTTTTGAGTTACTGATTGCTGTTTTGCTTTCTGCACAAGCAACCGATGTCAGTGTCAACAAAGCGACTGATAAACTCTATGCCGTTGCTAATACTGCACAAGCTATTTTAAATCTTGGGGTTGAGGGCTTAAAAGAATATATTAAGACGATTGGTTTATATAACGCTAAAGCTGAAAATGTGATCAAAACTTGTCAGATTTTACTTGATCAATATCAAGGACAAATTCCAGAAACGCGAAAAGAACTGGAATCTTTACCAGGTGTAGGGCGTAAAACGGCAAACGTCGTGCTCAATACCGCCTTTGGTCATCCCACTATGGCAGTCGATACCCATATTTTCCGTGTTGGCAATCGTACTGGTTTGGCAGTAGGTAAAAATGTTTTAGAAGTCGAAGATCGATTAATTAAGGTTATTCCTAAAGAGTTTATTATTGATGCTCATCATTGGCTGATCTTACATGGGCGTTATTGTTGTATAGCACGTAAACCTAAATGTGCTGAATGTATCGTATCCGATGTCTGCAACTGGCCTGATCGTTTTGAATTTGGAGCCGTAAAAACAATTCCAACAAAAAACCTCAGTTAATCCTGAGGTTTTTTACGCTGTTGTAATTTTGGATGCAGCTGACGCTCTCTGCCCTTTTGTTTATTTTCCAAAGCGTGTTGTTTCTGCACATGGCGCAGCATTTTTTGACTTTGATACAATAAAAACAACAGTAAAGCTAAACTTAAAATTACCACCACAATCAAAATAATTTTCAGCAACGACCTATCCTCAATCAGCTCACACGTTTCGACTTGCATAGCGAAACGTCATCTTCATATTCTATTATGTCAGATTTTGTTGGGTTGCATACCATGCATGAATATCTCGTTTTTCAATTGCAGTTGCCATCAATTCTGGGAACTGATCAGGTGTACAAGCAAAGGTTGGGATGCCCATATCCGCAAAGATCTGTGCATGTTGGGTATCGTACCAAGGCGCACCATCATCAGACAATGCCAGTAATGCAATCACTTGCACACCACTATCTAGCATTTCAGCGACTTGCTTGAGCATTTGCTTGGCATCACCACCTTCACACAAATCACTGATGAGAATAAAGATGGTATCTTCTGGACGAGTAATTTTACCACGACAATATTTAATCGCTTTGGCAATATCGGTTCCCCCACCCAACTGCGTTCCAAACAACACATCCACAGGGTCTTGGAGCAAAGGGGTTAAATCGGCTAACTCAGTATCAAATACAATCATTTGCGTACTGACTGCACGAATACTTGCCATCACTGCCGCAAAGACACTGGAATAAATCACCGAAGGTGCCATCGAACCACTTTGATCGACACACAGTACAATGTCTTTTAAAGCCGTTTGTTGGCGTGGATGTCCATGTAATTCATGTGGAATAATGGTTTTAAAATCTTCCTGCCAATGTTTCAAATTGGCTTGAATGGTGCGTTTCCAGTTAATGTCTTGCATGCGTTTAGGACGACGCGTATGTGCTGAACGATTGATACTGCCTCGAATCGCTTGCTGTAATGGTTGTTTTAAACGGTTTTCAAGCTGTTCTACCAACTGACGTACCACGATGCGTGCAGTTTCTTTGGTTTTTTCAGGCATCAAATGATTGAGTGAAATTAAGGTAGAAACCAAATGAATATCGACCTCTACACTCGCCAACAATTCAGGCTCTAACAACATTTGTTGTAAATTTAAACGCTCTAAAGCATCTTTTTGAATAACTTTTACCACAGAAGATGGGAAATACTGGCGAATATCCCCCAACCATTGCGCCACTCGAGGACTAGAATGCCCTAAACCACCACGGCGATTGGACTGTTGCGTCTGATAAAGCTCATTCAAGCATTCTTGCATTTTGGTATCTTGCACCGACCAATTCGGTAAATGCGAGGTCGAATTTGGGACTTGCCCTAAAATTAATCGCCAACGTCGTTCTTGTTCCGCAAGGTCAGATTGTTTTAAAGTGATCAGTTCTTCATTCATGTTCATCACTTAAACCTCGACAGCAACAGGCTGTAAATACGCATAAATTTCATCTAATACCGTTTGAGCACGTGCGATGTCTAAAGCACCGACCTCTTGTTTGACTGCGGTCGATTTTTGCGTCACTTTCTGAATTAATTGCTGTGCTTCAGCAGGGCTAAAACTTGAAGCTGTTCTCGCCAAAATCGGTAACAATTCAATGAATTGCTGCTCTTGTAATTGATTGACCCATTGGCTCACCGCATCCCAAAGACTTTGCTCATGAATCAATAGCAAAGCTTGATGGGTCAAGAAACCTTCAAACCAAGCTGCACTGTAATCCGCCGTCTGCCCGATCGACAAAGCTCGAGACAGAAACTCCTGTGTTTGCTCTACATCAATCAACTGCTGTTCTCGTGCTGAACGCACACAACAACCATGCAAATAACCTTGCATCTGTTCTAATTGCAATAACTGTTCCAAGGTCTCTTGCCAGAGCTGTAGCAATTCATCTTGTTGTAATTGTTCTAAAAGTTCATATAAATTTTGTAGTTGTTGGGCAAACTGCTGCGCCATTTCGGCATTCAGTTGTACACAATAACTTGGCAAACTCAACATCAAGCGAATCGCTAAATGTTCTACCACTTGATGCAAATGCTGCATTGAAAATTGGCGCACACTGCCATAACGAATTGCAGTAATCAGTGGCTTTAAAGTTGCCAAAATAATACTTGGGTCTTGATGCTGGGTAGTGAGTTCATTCAATTTATCCAAAGCCAAATTTAAGCTTTGATCTAGACCAGACAATAAAATGCTCTCAATCAGTTGCGCAATTTGCGCCACATCTTCACATTGTCGAATCTGATTTTCTAAATAACTTTGTGTGGCAAGCTGAATGCTATTGCCCCACAGCGACATTTCATTCAGATATAAACTACTCTCAGGCTGCCAAGACAACTGCCATGCTTCTTTAAAATTGCCTTGCTTCGAGCCTGTACCTGCCAAGTCTGCCCAAGCAAGACCGAGTAATTTCACGCAGTGTAAAAATTGACTTTTTGCCAAGTCGAATGCTTCACGCAAATCAAGACTAATGTCACGATGAGGTGCTTCGAGCTTTAAACGGAAATGCTTCACTTGCTGCAAGAAATCTTTTTGAATGGGTAGCTCAATCAATTCATCGGGTACTTGCCCCAATTGCTCGTCTTCAAGCAATTTGGCTAAAATCGGTTGTGGAATATATAAACCATGATTCAAGACCGAGCGAATCACCTCAAATAAATCTTCCAAATCAGGAATACGGCGTCCACGTAATTGCAATAAAGATTGAATTAGTTGTACCGCATCAATAATCTGAGCACTAGAGGCATCATGACCTGCTTGGCGTAAGGCTTGGGCAAATTTGCTTAACCAATCAATGCTAATTTTCTCGCCATCAACATTTTCGTCTAAAGCTTGTTGATAATGCTTCCAAAGATGGGTATACCATCCCACCGCTTGTACACCTGCACCATAGCCACTGTCTCGGCTCAATCGCCCATGTGTCCACGCAATCCATGCAGCATCCACTTTCACTTTGGGCAAGCCTTTGAGCAAAGCGGTATCTGCTTTATTTTGCGCTTTTAAATCTGCCAACACAGGTGCATGCCATGCACCACAAATCACTACAATATTTTGGTAGCCCTGCTTTTCTGCCTGCTTGATCACTTTGCGCATATAGGCTTCGCGATACTGCTCCAGCAATTGATCTTCGCTGCTATAGTTTTCAGGCTGCTGGCTCAGTAAATAATCTCGTAAAGCTGCCATCGCATCAGTAATTGCGGCAAACATTTGTCCAGCATGCGGTTGCTGTTCAACCAAATGCTCCCAAAAACGTTCGCTATCTTGATAGCCTGCCTGTTCCGCCAACAGTTGAATTGGATCTCGGCGAATCGAAAGATAATGCTGCTCCAGATTCTGTTCTGGCTCAACATCATCTTGCTGATTAGACTCAATCTCTTGTTCGTCTGCTAATGCTTGTTCGTCGGCTGAAGCTTGCTGTAAACGTTGCTCTGCCCATTGTTTTTCCAGTGCAAAACGATGTTGCAAAGGCAGATCCATAAACTCTACTGCAACTTGCTGACGCAGCGCATATTGCAAAGCTTGCCACTCAGGCGAAAATTCAGCAAAAGGATAGAAGACTGCCTGTGATCGCACTTCTTTTTGTACAGGGGTATTCAACAACAACGCCACAGGCGGCTTAAAATCGGCATGTTGCAATTGGGCAATGATTGCATTGGCATCAGGTGGCCCTTCAATCAAAATACAGTCAGGTTGAATCGAAGCCAAAGCATTACATACACTACGTGCCGAACCAGGCCCATGATGACGAATACCGAGAATATGCAGCATTTTTCTATCCTTTATTCCGATCACATCTTCTCCTTGTCAAGGAGAAGATTGGGATGAGGTCATTTATTATTTGGTTTTATTCTAAGTCACGACAAGCACGATACAGGTCTTGCCAACCCTCACGTTGTTTAATTACAGTTTCAACATATTCCTTCCAAGGCACAATATCTTGAACAGGATCTTTTAATACTGCACCTTGTAGACCTGCTGCGAGTTCATGATCCGTAACATTGCCCGAACCAAAATGCCCTGCCATCACCCAACCATGACTCATCACTGAAATGGCTTCAGCCGTGGATAAAGTTCCTGTGGTGGTTTTGAGTTTTTGCTTGCCATCCAAGGTTTGCCCATGACGTAACTCTCTAAAAATCGTCACCAGTTTTTGAATTTGAGCATCTAAAGGCTGAATCTCGGGCAATTGTAAACTCTTGCCCAAAGATTGAACCCGTTTTTGTACGATTTCCACTTCTTCAGCGATGGTGGCAGGCGGCGGTAAAATCACCGTATTAAAACGACGCTTTAACGCAGAAGAGAGTTCATTCACTCCTTTATCACGGTTATTGGCGGTGGCAATCACACTAAAACCTTGTACCGCTTGATACTCAATTCCCAACTCAGGAACAGGCAAATTTTTCTCGGAAAGTAAGGTAATCAAGGTATCTTGGACATCGGCAGGAATACGAGTCAGTTCTTCCACACGCGCGATCTTGCCTTCTTGCATCGCACGTAACATCGGACTTTTCACCAAAGCATCTTCGCTTGGGCCTTTGGATAAAAGTTCCGCATAATTCCAACTATAACGTAAGGTATCTTCGCTCGTACCTGCCGTACCTTGAATCAATAAAGCACTATTACCTGAAATCGCCGCAGCCAAATGTTCAGATACCCATGATTTTGCTGTCCCTGGTACGCCTAATAACAACAAGGCGCGATCAGTCGCCAATGTCGCAACAGCAATTTCCATCAAACGGCGATTACCAATATATTTTGGAGAAATTTCTGTTCCATCTGGCAGTGTTGTACCCAATAAGTAATCTACGACTGCTTTAGGCGAAAGTTGCCATTGTGGAGGTTTTACTAAACTGTCATGTGCTTTTAATGCATCTAATTCATGAGAAAACTGTTGTTCTGCACGCGCACGTAAAACTTGTTGAGACATGTTGATTATCCTAATTTATGATTTCTTGATCATTAAGCAATAAGTTTTTGTTTGTACTGATTCAATTGAATGAGTTGTTTCCATTCAGAAATAGAAAAAAGAGCTTGTAAACTACTGATGTCGATTGGATAAGCTTGCAAAATCAGCCATTGGGCCTGCTCTTTTAATAATGCAAATTTCTTCTGATCCTGCTGCAAATCTAAGTTCGCATATGCATGTTGTAATAACACGACCGCCATTTCTGTGATGTTATGATATTGATACAAAGACTTGGCACGTTGCCAAACAAACCAAAAATGTTCTACATCTTGATTTTGGTAATGGGACTCGAGTTGCTTTAACAACAATCCAATTGCTGGTTCTTGGTCTAGTAAAGTAAAGAATAACTCACGTTCAAACATGTTCCCACTTGATGCCGTTACAGCTTCACACCATTTGACTTGATGTTGGTAAAACCATAAAGCTAAATCATGTCGTTGCTCTCGATAACAACACACAATAAACGCATTCCAAAGCGAATCTTTTTGCTGTGAATGCAATGAAAGTAAATGATCCCAAGTACCAAATAATTCTAACCAATACGCAAGCGGCAATTGAATTAAAATTCTTTTGAGATAAAGTACGCCCTGCGGACTTGCACAAAATGCCTGATAAGCTTGCTCAACTTGAGCACTTTGGTAAGCCGTTTTTAAACTTTTACGGCTTTCGACCAAATTAGCTTCTCGATCAAAAAAGCCATAATCATTCAATGCATCATCTTGATCTAAGTTAATGTTGAATTTAACTTTTTTAGCTTGAGCATCGTAGCTCAAACATACACGCAGTAACGCCATAACTTCATGATAAAGCGCGTTATCTTGATAATATAAATAGAAAGCTAATGCAGCATTACTACTTACTGTCGCTGCATTCTGTGGTTCTAATGTTTTTACATGCTGGTATAAAGCTTCAAATTGAGTCACTGGCATATTATATGTCACAAGACTTTCAGCATGACTTTGCAAATGATTTCTCTGAATCGATTGTGACCAAAACTCTGCTATATGTTGATGAATAAAGTTCGGCAATTGACCGCATAATTGGCTCATCAACAAAGACCATTCGCTACTTTTTGATTTCTGTAATTGACGGATCAATGGTGCTGCGTCTTGTTGTTTCACATATTTCCACACCCTTTTTGCATCATCCAAACGCGTTGTCACATCGCCCTGAAATGCAAATTCAGGTAAGACTGATGCCAATAACACTGGGTTTCGACACAGTGGTAAAACTTTTAACACCAAATAACGAGGAATCACTTGCTGCTGTAGTTGAGCAAGTTTGAAAATTTGAATAACCCAATCTTGATATAAAAATGGCGACTCTTGTGCAACAACCCATTTCAAAATTTGCACAAGTTGATTATCCAATTGCTTTTCATTTTCTATCTGATCAATCTCAGCAATATTCTTTTGTAAGGTTTCAGGTACACCTTGCGCTTGATAACCTGCTTGTTGCATCAACACCCAATATTGATTCAAGACTAATAAATCTTGAGCTGAATCAATCTGCTGAGGCACATAGATTTGCAATTCACTCGGTACTTTTACAGTCTGTTTAAACTGCTGCCCTAGCGTCAGTTTGAGTAATAACTGCTGATTAAACTCACTGTATGATATGCTCAAAGACATTCAAAGTGCCCTCCTTGCCAAATACTCACCAGTTTAAGTTGCAATCCATTCCATTCAACGCCTGCACTAAATGGCTCAGTCCCCACTAAAAACCATAACTCAACAAATTGTTTAATCTCAATTTCACACATTTTTTGATCCTGATCGACCAAATAAATCACTTTGTCCTGCTTGACTAAACGCAATTGCTCTAGCCAGAAAAAGCGTACTAACTGCAAAGGATATTGTTTTAATCCATTCGCATATTGAGTAAATGCTTGATCAAAATTTTCAAAGCCTTTTGGCGCAACCAGCGTTAGGCTCAAATCATTGAATGACATTAAATTATCTTCTAAACGAAGACGTTGTTGGCTTACCACTGGATAAAGTTTGGCATTTAAAACCAGTTGTTTTTGGAAAGGCAACGTTAAGCCAAAGTTCGAATAAGGTGGAATTTCAAAATCTAACAACAAATAGTCGCGTAAATTTTGGCTATCCCATAGCCATTGACGACGATAACGTCCACGAGTATTCACCAACTCCTGTGTGACTTGTCCCAATACATACACATTTAAAGACTGTACTGCAATTTGACCCCACACATCAGTTGGTAAATTGATACCAAAAAGCTGTTTTACTTCTTCATAAAGTTCTGGTTTGAGCTGTTGACGGTTTTGCCATAAATGAACGGCTGTTTGTAATTTAGCTATCCAAAATGAACTTTGCATTTGCCAATTGCTTTGATACAGCGCACTCGAAAACTCATCTAAATAGCTGACTAAGCCTGCAATTTGAGCATCGACCAAACGACTTTGAATATCGCGGAACTTTTCATGTTGTTGCTGACGTAATCTCCCAAACCCCATCGTGACAACATCATTCAACCATGTTTGTAATGCCTCAATGCCTGCATCCATTTTTTTCTCACGTGCCAATTGGCGTTTCGCACGTGCTTCTTCATCAATCGGTTTATCAATCTTGTTTTCTTTTTTCTCAAGTGTTTTGGTTTTTTTATCTCGCCATTTTTGTACTCGATCAGGTATGCTTTCTTCATCTGATTGCACAGTAAATTTATCTTGATACTCGGTATAGACAAACAATAGTGCTAAAGCATGTTTACAAGGTCGTTTAAAACTTGGACAACTACATTCGCATTTAAGTTCAGGTAAAAAAACTGCGCTTTGATAAATCGCACTGCCCTGAATTTCTCCCCAAATCCATTGATCAGTCGAACCCGAGATATTGTTCCATGCTTCGAATTTTGCGAGTTTCTTGGCTGATTTTGCCGAACTTGCATCTGGAATAATTTGCTCGACTTGATCAGATTGAATCGTCAGCAACATAGTTAACCCTTTAAAATAATTCTAAGTTTCAGTATTTTTAAATTGTACGCTTGAATGAAATATAACGTTTTTTGTTTAGTTTTTATATCATTTAATCTGACATAGCGACATTTTATGTCGTAGATAATTATAGGTATAAAAAAACTGTCTTATGGCTACATAAGACAGTTCTATCAAAACTAAATTATTTATCTAAAATAGCAAATAATTCTTTTTGAACTTCTTCGATTGCACGTAAGCCATTCAATTTATCATAAGTTGGTGCATTTTCACCTGAAGCAGCACGACCTTGATAAAAACCTACTAGCTGTTCAGTTTCACTATGGTATGAACCTAAACGCTTGCGAATCGTTTCTTCTTGATCATCCGGACGTTGTACCAAGTCTTCACCAGTTTCATCATCCTTACCTTCTACTTTAGGTGGATTATAAACAAGATGATAAACACGACCAGAAGCTGGGTGCTGACGACGACCTGAAAGACGTTGAACAATCTCTTCATCTGGAACATCAATTTCGATCACATGATCAATTGAAATACCCGCCGTTTCCAAAGCTTCGGCTTGTGGAATCGTACGAGGGAAACCGTCAAAAATACAACCGTTCACGCAATCTGGTTGAGCGATACGCTCTTGAACCAAACCAATAATGAGTTCGTCTGATACTAGACCACCAGACTCCATAACACTTTTCGCTTTAAGACCTAGTTCAGTTCCTTCACGAATTGCAGCACGGAGCATATCACCGGTTGAAATTTGTGGGATATTGTAGCGCTTACAGATCAACTGAGCTTGAGTACCTTTACCTGCCCCAGGTGGTCCGAGTAAAATAATGCGCATAAAAGAACATCCTCATTTAAAAACAATAAATCTTAAATTGAGCAATATGATACAGATTTATTGCTCAACCAACATCAAATTAATTATAAGAAAGCAACAAATAAGTGGATTAAACCTGCAAAAAAACCAGTCACACCACCCAATACAATTAGGATCCACTCATCTTCTTGGAACGCAGGTCGCAATAGATTCTGAAACTCTTTCGGTGTCAGTTCACGGATGCGGTCTCTAAACATTTGAAAGATCTTCTGCGCACGACTTGCATTCAGAGCTGGATCACATACTGGACCCATAGTAATTTCAATTGAGCGATCAATCAAGTCGGTCTTGAGTCTAGCATATTCTCTTGGACCTAATGAAAGCTGCAATGATGTTCTAACCAATGGGGTTTCCATGATTTCATTGATATGGCGCTTGACAATACGACGAGTTTTGTCTTTTTTACTGCCATACATCATTTCAGTCATGATGGATTTTAGAGTAATCAAATCCTCCGTTACCACGCTCGCAAAAACATCCGAAACTTCCTCTTGGCGTTTCATGAATGCACCTTGAACGTTATATGTACCAAGCTTTAGCACAGGAACAATCCAAGGAAACTTACGATCTTTGGTCAAACGAAAAATCTGCGGATAACGAATATAATGCGGTTCAATCGGATTAAATACCATCCAAATTGCGATCCAGTTGGTCAAAAAGCCCCAGATCGCAGCCCAAAAAGGAACTGTCCAATGCCACGGTACAACGAACCAAACGATCATTTGGAAAACACCAAAGAACATTCCAATTAAAGCACTGATATGCCAAATAAAATTAATTTCTTTTTGGCCGACTTTTTGGAACATGCGCACCATCAAACGGCGATCATTTTCCATTTGGCTCACCACCATTTCCCGCATGTCAACAAGTGACTCCACGTTCATGGTCAGCTCAGTCACAAGTTCCTTTAAAGTATTTGGAAGCTGTTTATGCGCTTGCGCATAAATACGACGCTTAATCGAATAAGGTAAGTTTTCCCACAGCACCGCATTTCGATCAATCATGACTTCATCAATCAAGTGCTCAAGTTCAAAACCAACTTGCTCACCAATGATCATTGCCATATCTTCTGGATCCATTGCCTCTAAAAACTCACGCAATGAACCCAACTTAGATAATGTATTATCAGTAATGATGCCTGAAATACGCCCTGCTTTACGCGGCACAATCCCCTGCCAACCTACAGGTAAAGGTCCTAAATGGAATCCCCAAAAATTAATTGGGTAAAACACCATTTTTAAAGCCATCCATACATGAGCCCAAGTTACTAGGGCTGTCACTGGAATAATACTTAGGACCGCCAGATGGTCAGGTCGATTTAAAAAAATCTGCCACAATTCATTGACGTAATCAAACATGCATGACTCTCAGAATTATTGATACATTAAGACTTATAAAAGAATGAACAATCAGTCACGCCCCTATAAGCCAAAACTTAACGTGTAAGAAATCTGAAAAACAGGCTCTGCTTTTTTTACAGTCTTCCCATTTCCATCTTCTATCTTGTCACGCACTCCCGCTCCCACACTAAATGTACTGATTCGATCACTATTCAACCAAACAAATGCTAAATCAGTACCAACACCTAAATTCCCTTTTTGTTTACCGCCATAGTTTTTACTATCTAAATGACCAGCATACAGACCAAGGTAATAGCCATTTTTATCTGTACCTGTTAAATAATATGGATAACGAAAGCCAATTTGCGCACCAGGTTCATTATCATCATTTAAAAAAGCGCCTACTTTTGCATAAGCAATGCCGTATGGGTTTACCCATTCAAGATTCGCATGTAGTAATTTTTTAGTAAAACCAGCACCAATATTCCAAGTTGCTACGTCTTTTGCCCCTTTTAATTTTGCTTCAGGCATATATGGATTTTCTTCAGCATGGACAACGCCGTTGAATGCTAAAACCGCTAGTAAAAGGTAAGATTTTTTCATTATTTTCTCCATTTTCCCTAAGAATGTATCTTGGACAATCCTATTTCAAACAGTTTGAGACTTTAACAGAATTATTTTGCATCTAATATACAAGTCCCTACAATTTTAATGTCTGCAAAGTCAAAAACTGTCGCGTCATCATTCAGATGATGTATTGAAAATACTACAGTATGATCATGCAACTTACGTTAAAATAACGCGCCTTTTATATTTTCTCCCTTGTAATTTAAGTCGACACCCTATGAAACAGCACTTTCCTTTAAAAAACATGCAGCAAGAAAAGCGCATTTACAAGGGTCGAATCTTCTTTGCTATATTTGTCGTCGCTACTTTTCTACTTTTATTAATTTGCCGTTATGCATATTTACAAATTATTCATTACGACGACTTTACAACAGCCTCGGATAAAAACCGAATTCGTTTACAGCCTCTTCCACCCGCACGTGGCTATATTTATGATCGTAATGGCGTACTCTTAGCGGATAATTATCCTGTTTTTACAGCAACACTAAGTCGTACAGATGTCACAGATATTGATAGAACCATTGCACGTTTAATTCCAATACTGAGCTTAACCCAAGAAGATGTCGATCGTTTTAAAAGTCGCGTAAAAACTGCACGCAAAACGGAAAGAATTGCCATCAAGTTAAATCTGACTGAGGCAGATATTGCGAAATTCAGCGAAGTTAAATACGACTTCCCGGGTGTAAAAATTGAAACACAAATGACACGTTACTATCCTCATGGTGAATTATTTGCGCATGTGATCGGTTATGTGGGACGAATTAACGACAAAGAACTAAAATCTATTGATAAAGATTTATATGCAGGCACAAACCTGATTGGAAAAATTGGTGCAGAAAAAAGCTATGAAGAGTTATTACATGGAACACCAGGCTATGAATCAGTTGAAGCCGATGCACATGGTAATGTACTACGTCATTTAGGTCGTCAAAACCCAACCCGTGGAAATGATCTTTATTTATCGATAGATTATGGCCTTCAAACCATTGCAGCTCAACAGTTGGCAGATCGTCGTGGTGCAATTGTAGCTATGGATCCACGGACTGGAGAAATTCTAGCGCTGGTATCTAGTCCAAGCTTCAATCCAAATCTATTCGTTACAGGCATTAGTTCAAAAGATTATAGTGGGCTACGTGATAACTTAGACCAACCACTTTATAACCGTGCCGTACAAGGCGTTTATCCACCGGGTTCGACGATTAAACCGATGTTCGGACTTGGTGGAATTCATTACGGACTTGTCGATTGGGGCACAGCAATTTCTGATCCTGGTTATTTTAATTTACCAGGAGATAGCCACCGCTTCCGTGATCATAAAAAGACAGGTCATGGTGCTGTAAATTTACATAAAGCTGAAGTTGTATCCTGT
The DNA here is from genome assembly GCF_027105055.1 of Acinetobacter sp. TR3. NCBI lineage: Bacteria > Pseudomonadati > Pseudomonadota > Gammaproteobacteria > Moraxellales > Moraxellaceae > Acinetobacter > Acinetobacter sp. TR3. Next base: position 933,097 of record NZ_CP114264.1, on the reverse strand, counting down.
GATACCTATTTCTATATCCTGTCTTATCGTATGGGTATCGAAAAAATGAATGACTGGATGCGGCAATTTGGCTTTGGCGCAAAAACAGGTGTAGATTTACCAAGTGAAAGCACAGGTCTATATCCAAGTCCAGACTGGAAAATGCGTACACGTAAATCGAAATGGTTAAAAGGCGAAACTATTTCTGTGAGTATTGGACAAGGTGCATTTACTGCTACCCCATTACAACTTGCGATGGCTGTAGCAATTACTGCCAACAAAGGATCTCATGTTACGCCTCACGTTTTACGTGATAATAAGGGCGCAAAAAAATATTCTGTGCACAATGCTCCTGACGGTAAAATTCAATTTAATGGTACAGAGCAAGATTGGCTCAACATGCATGCAGCCATGATTGATGTCATTCAATCTGGAACAGGGCGTGGCATTAAGGGCGGATTACAATATTCTATTGCGGGTAAAACAGGTACAGCTCAGGTCAAAAGTATTGCTCAGGGCAAACGTTATAATGAAGCCGCTCTTTCCTCTCGACAATGGGACCACGGTTTATTTGTTGGCTTTGCACCAGCGGATAATCCTCAAATCGCAATTGCTGTCGTTTGGGAAAATGGTAAACATGGCGGATCGGCGGCTCAACTTGCACGTCCAGTCTTTGATTACTGGTTAGTCACTCGTAAAAATAATCCTATTCGTCCAGCCAACCATCAAGTGAGTGGCGGTTTAATGACGGCTGGTATTAAACCTGGTGAACTACCAAATAGTTCTGATTCACCTGCATCGACACCAGCAGCGTCAAGTTCCGTTACAACAACGGCTGTTTCTCATTCCAATGATGGAGTCACTGAATAATGAAGAATCAATTACGTATTATCGGTGGTGATTGGAAACGTAGAACGCTACCATTCGCTAGCATTGAGGGTTTACGTCCGACACCAGATCGCGTAAGAGAAACCTTATTTAATTGGCTCATGTGGGATATACAAAATTCACAAGTTTTAGATTTATGTAGTGGTTCTGGCGCATTGGCTTTTGAAGCACTATCACGTGGTGCTGCCAAAGTTGTGATGATCGAACCCAACCCGATTCAAGCTCGCTTTTTAAAAGAAAACATTCAGTTGCTAAAAGCAGACAATTGTCAGCTCCTGACACTCACTGCACAACAAGCATTAAAGAAATTAAACACTCATTTTGATGTTGTTTTTTTAGATCCCCCATACGACCTAGCATTATGGGAAGAACTTGCTGAATTAGCTGATCCAATTATTACGGAAAATGCCTTTATTTATGTAGAAGCAGATCGAGAATTATCTCAATTAAAACTTCCATCTAGTTGGCAAAAAATTAAAGAAACCAAAGCAGGAATTGTCAGAGCGGGTTTGTACCAGAAAAAATCTTAAAAAATGCGCAACCAAAATAATCGAATTAATTGCCCCCGATCAAATGGAAAACTGGAAAGATATTCGTAACCAATCCGATTATTCTTATTCAATTGATACACCATACCGTATCCAAGTGAAATCGAAAAATCATCTAAAGAGAGATTGCTTGTATCTCCCGTTAACATCTTTTGATTAAATTGATTGGTTTGGTAAGCGGTATAGTTATAAACACGCCAACGATCATCTTGGAAAAACAGATTATGCAAGATTGAATAATCTGTTTTAATTTGGGGATAAGCAGCATCAAACATACTTTCCATTGCATCATGATCTTCTGCAAAAAAATCATAATCTTTGGCACTTGCCAAACAAGAGCAACAGATTAGCAAGACATATAAAATAATGTTTAAAACTCGCATAAGAATTTGGATTGATGATGCTCATGCATAGCATAACGTGAAATCGTAGTTGTTATAAATATTCATATTCTAGATCGTGTTAGAAATACCATTCCATCCGTCTACCATTTGGCATTCTTTGAGTGTTTTCATCCTTAAAAGCTGTTTCCTCTACAACCTTAAAACCGATTCGCTCATATAAGCTTTGCCCTTTTGGATTTGCTTTAGAAACATCTAAAGACAACCCAGAATATCCTTGTTCAATGGCATGCATTTTAAGATGTTGTAATAATTGAGTGCCGATTCCTTTACTACGATAATTTGGATGCACACCAAAATTTGCCACATGTAAGCTCGTCTCACTGGGTTTTGTTACCACTGAACTAGAATTTAGTGCTCGCATAAACACACGAGGAAACCGAAATTTATACATCTTTAAAATATTTTTAATGGTTCCATTATCCATACGAGACAAATCTTTTGTTGCATAGCATGCCACGACAGCAATCACTTTCCCCTGGTGCTCAACAACCCAATGCAAGTTATAGCTGGTATACCCATATTCAGACAAAAACTCTTTGTGAATAAAATGCTCCGCCGTAATTTGTTCATGCCGATAAATGTAATCAAATAGAGGCACGCCCGCACTATAGATCAATGGAACACAATCATATACGTCTTTTTTCTCTGCTTTTCTTATGTACATCATGATTCTCAGATTATTTATTTTTTTAAAACAAAAATAAATTATTAAAAATTACTTAATTTTTTTGTGTTGGACATTAAGAATTAATTTATTAAATTAATTTAATATACAATAATACAATAACTCAAATTTTACCTTATTTATCATGAAGCTTTTTTTCTCGTTTGTGCTCGCAATCTGTTTAACTGGATGTGTTTTTGGCAAATCCAGTGAAGTCAAACGTGCTGAGAAAATCTTACAAGCTTTCCAATGCAAAAACATTGAAGCAAATCAGCTTGCCCCCTCTTCAATGTCCAATTTTTATCAACAAACGCTTGCAGCAAACAAGGAAAAAGCTTCAACTTATATTGAACAATATAAAAATGGAGAAGACCTTTTTGACATCCCACTAGATGAGGTTGTACAACAAAAATATCAATTATATAAACAAGCTTGTCAGGCACTTGGTGGTATCTCTACAGTAGAAGAACCAATTGACATAAACGCGACCAAGTAAGGTAAATCTCATTTGCCTTAATTCATTTTGGATATGGCATGATCGAAAAACAACTGAATTTAAAACACTACCTCGCTTTAGCTAGCATTGTACTGAGTGTCATAATCGCAAGTATTCAACCTTTAGAGTTTGAATCCTATTTATTGCATCAAGCAGGTACTGTTCTGATGCTGATTGCCCTGTTAGTTACACTGAAAAAGATTGGCATCAATTTTTATAGTTTCTGTCTCTATCTCGCCTTCCTTTTTATTCATATTATTGGTGCACATTACCTATATTCTTATGTTCCTTATAACGATTGGATCAATACACTTTTTCACTTCGACCTAAATCAAAGTATGGGCTGGTCACGTAATATGTATGATCGATTTGTGCATTTTGCTTATGGCTTGTTGCTGTACCCATTTTTTTATCGATGTTTTCAAGTATGGTTACCCAAGGTAAAACCATTCTCTCTATTTTTATTGGTGATTCAATTTGTCATGGCAAGTAGCTTATTTTATGAATTGATTGAATGGTGGATTGCGATGGGTTTATCTCCAGAAGATGCTGAGAATTACAATGGACAACAAGGCGATCAATGGGATGCTCACAAAGATATGTTTCTTGCTACGCTTGGTGCGATTGTTATGGGGATGATTCAACTCTACAAAAATAAAACGCTTATCGATAAATAAGCGTTTTATTTAAAAATTCCAATTTAAATGATCGCGTGTTGCAATATATCGAATTGATCAAAAATCTCTGGTTTAATGATTGGAATAAAATCAGAACCTATTAAACTCTTATCCACGACATCGTTGGTAGATGTAGATGATGTGGAAGCAAACTGGTTTAATACCTCATCAAGTTGGTTATCATGTTGATTTGACGAAACTAATATATCATTTAATGAAACTTTTTCGACTGAGGGTAATGGCGTAACAGCTATTTGTTTCGTTTCTAACGAACTTAAATCAATTTGATCTACGAGCGAAGCATGACTCAAATTAATGTCAATATTTTCACTTTGCAGCAATGCCAAGATCGTCGTTGGAGAAACGATCGTAAAACTAAATACATCACTCATTTCACTAGTATTCCCAGCGGCATCCGTCTGAGTCAATGTAATTTTATGCAGACCTAATGCTAGATCATGATTTGGATTAAAAACCCAACTTCCGTTACTGGCAACTGTCACGACTCCTATTGCTTGCCCATTATCATAAATCGTTAACAAAGCCTTAGATTCTGCTGAATTCGCTGCCCCAGAAAAGGTTGGTCTAGCATCATCCGTTGTACCACCTGCATTAATAGAACCTTTAACATCACCAACATCATCAGTTAATTTTGGAATTATAGGCTTAGTGGGAGGAGTAATATCCTTTGTCCCAACGATACCCGTTGCATCCGATAAATTACCAGCCGAGTCAATCACATATACTTTTGCTGTTTTTTGATCGGTTAGTTCAGGTGAAATAGCAATCGTAAATTTACCCTGTGCATCAACAACTCCACTTCCAATTAATTTACCACTTGAATCTTTAATTTGAATTTTAGCATTTGCTTCAGCTGTGCCCGTCAGTGAATCACCTGCAGCATTTAATTGTGCTACTGCTTTTTCAGGTGCAATAGTGTCTTTACCTGCACTAATTTCTAATGGCTTAGACTGATTTCCTGCCGCATCTTCAAGCACAACAGTTGCTTTTTGCATTGCTGTCAAAGCTGGCGAAAGTGTAATGTTGAATTTGCCTTGTGAATCTGTAATACCACTTGCTATAATTTTTCCATCTGAATCTTTAATTTGTACTTTTGTATTTGCTTCAGCTCGACCTAAAATTGAAGCCCCATCTTTATTCACTTCTACTAATGGTTGATCAGGAGCTAAAGTATCTTTTCCCGCAATCACCTTAGACGGCGTAGACTTATTTCCTGCGGCATCTTCAGCAATAACTGTTCCCCCTTTATCACTTGTTAAGGGTGATGAAAGTTTAATGGAATACAATCCTGAGCTATTTGCATTAACAGAGCCTAATAATTTTCCATCTGCATCATAAATAGATACTTTAGCATTCGCTTCTGTCTTACCTGAGACAATCGTCCCATCTACATTTAATTGAGCACTTGGCGCTTCTGGCGCAATCGTATCTTTATTACCCATCACTGCAATTGCTTTAGATGAATTACCAGCAGCATCAATTGCAATCACCGTTACTTTGCTATTATTCACTAAAGGTTGATCAAGCTTAATTGTATAATTACCTTGCTGATCGGCGTGTGAGGTTGCGATTACTTTTCCTGTCGTATCTTTAATTTCAATTTTTGCACCCGCTTCCGTTTTCCCTGTAATAGTTTGCGTATCAGTAGCTAATGTTGCGGTTGGATCAATTGGCGGAGTGATATCAATAGAATGATTCTGATTAGACTGATCCTCATCATCTTTAACGGCCCATAAGTACACGCCTTCTGCTGCTAAAGCAACTAAACCGACTTTCAATAATTGTGACTTACTAATACCTAAATCATCTACCCCGCTCTCTGTTTTAATAGTTTGAGTCGGCATTTCAGTATCGATAAATTGAGACAATTGAGTTGCAGGCATATAACGCATAAATCGTCCTGAATCATCAAATTGAGCAATTGCATAACTGCCATCTTCATTTGGAGTTGCAAGTGTATGTTCAGTCTGATTGGTATCCTTGTAAAAGTCACTAATAATGATTTTCTCACCATTTTTTAATGTAATAACCAGATCATTACCTTGCTTGATAATTGATTTAATATCCGCCTGATTTACACCAATTTGTACAATTGAGGGCTGATCCAAAATAATACTTTTCATTTGTGCATCTTGTAAAACATGCAAATTCTTCTTAGATGAGACAACAACTCGTGTCATTTTTTTATACTCTCTTATCAATTATTTTTTATGTATTTATTGAATACTAATTAGTTAAAGAATTAACCTAATGGTTAAAATAACAAATGATCGAGATAACAACAATCTTTCCTAAAACAACTTTTGTGGTTTTTATATAGCTGATTATTTATATATTCTTAGGATTGAATTTCATGATCAATCTCTAAATAAAATAAACCAGCCTAAATAGACTGGTTTATCAAAATACGCAACATAAAATCTAATTAAAATTTTGGATCACGCATTTGCACAAGTGAACTATTTGCCTTCACTAAACTATCAGCAAGTTTTCCGATTACTGTTGGGATTAAACTCTCAGCCATTTGCGCAGCTTGTAAACCTAATTTTTCACCAAAAGTTGGACGTTTACGCGTATTAATCACATACACATCATGTTTTGGTAATAGACTTAACAAATATTCATCAGAGGTCTGTAATTTATCGACCAAGTTCAATTCACGTGCATCTTCACCATACCAATGTTCACCCGTTGCAACTTTAGCAACATCTAATTGTGGACGATATTTCTCAACAAAGTGCTTAAATAAAGCATGGGTTTGTTGTAACTCTTCTTCAAACTTAGCCTTACCTTCTGGTGTATTCTCACCAAACATCGTCACGGTACGCTTGTATTCGCCCGCAGTATACAGCTCGAAATCAACATTGTGTTGCTTCAATAAACGATTGAAGTTTGGAACTTGAGCAACCACTCCTATTGAACCTACAACAGCAAAAGGAGCAGAAATAATTTCATTGGCAATACATGCCATCATATAACCGCCACTTGCAGCGACTTTATCTACACAAATCGTGACGTTAAAACCGGCATCACGTAAACGAACCAATTGGGCAGCAGCTAGACCATAACCATGAACCATGCCACCTGGACTTTCTAAGCGTACAACCACACGATCGTGCCCTGCTTTTGCAGTTGCCAAGATTAGGGTAATTTCTTCACGAATGGTATCGACAGCAGATGCTTGTACATCGCCTTTAAAGTCGAGCACATAAATTTTTTGATCATTCTTTTTACGAACTTTTGCTTCTTTAGCGAGTTGTTGAACGATTTGTAGTAATTCCAAACGAGATGCTGTTGTTTGTGCAATTCTTTTTCTTTGTTCATTCACACGCGCATTTAAATGACTAATACGAATTTCAGCAGGAAATTTAGGTAAATGGAATAACATAAAGTAAGTGCTCTATAAGTTCGGCTTTATTCGACTAAGATGTGGTCTGTTGAATAAAAATTCAATAGTGATTTTGCAAAATAGATTCATTTTCATCTATCTCATAAAAAAAAGAGCCCGAAGGCTCTTTAATTTATTCAGCAAGAATCAACCAAAACGACCCGTAATATAAGCTTCAGTCAATTGATGATCTGGTTGTGTAAATACTTTTTCAGTTGAATTGACTTCGATCAAATCACCCAAGTGGAAGTATGCAGTACGATCAGATACACGTGCAGCTTGTTGCATCGAATGCGTTACGATTGCAATGGTATATTGTTCAGAAAGTTCTGAAATCAACTCTTCAATTTTTGCGGTCGCAATCGGATCAAGCGCTGAACAAGGCTCATCCATTAAGATCACTTCTGGACTAACAGCAATAGTACGTGCAATACATAAACGTTGTTGCTGACCACCTGATAAACCAGTACCTGGTTGGCTTAGACGATCTTTGACTTCATCCCATAAACCCGCTTTACGTAAGCTGTTTTCAACAATTTCTTCTAAGTCATATTTATCACGTGCCAAACCATGTAGTTTCGGACCATAAGCAACGTTATCAAAAATTGATTTTGGAAATGGGTTTGGCTTTTGGAATACCATACCAACTTGAGCACGCAGCAACACTACATCAAGATTTGGATCGTAAATATCTTGGTTATCAAGTGTTACTTTACCAGTCACGCGACAGCTATCAATCGTGTCATTCATACGGTTTAAAGTACGCAAGAAAGTCGACTTACCACAACCAGATGGCCCAATAAACGCAATCACTTCATTTTGATAAATATCAATATCAATACCTTTAATTGCCTCTGTTTGACCATAATAAACATGGACATCCTTAGTACTGATTTTCACATCACTGACTTTTGGTTTTTTATTCGATGATGCTGTTTCAAACTGAGAGACAAACACAGTATTAGATTGCTGAACTTGCTCTTCAGATGAGGTAAATTCTGTTTGCTGTGGATTCACTGACTTATCCTTTTCTACGGCGTTCATAATGTCAATCGTATTCATTATACTCTCCTCAATTACCAACGCACTTCAAATTTCTTACGAAGCCAAATTGCAAGGCTGTTTAAACCAATCATTAATGCAAGTAACACAATAATCGCAGCAGCTGTACGTCCTTCAAAGAAGTTACGTAATTCGTTGCCTTGCCATAAATAAACTTGTACAGGTAATGCAGTTGCTTGATCTAACGGTGTTGCTGGAACACTTGCAACAAAAGCACTCATACCAATTAAAAGTAATGGCGCTGTTTCACCTAAAGCATGTGCTACACCAATAATCGAACCTGTCATGATACCCGGTAATGCCAATGGTAATACGTGATGGAACACCGTCTGTACTTTTGATGCACCTAAGCCTAAAGCTGCTTGGCGAATCGAAGGTGGCACAGCTTTTAAAGATGCACGTGTTGTAATAATCACAGTTGGTAAAGTCATCAGGCTTAGAACCAAACCACCGACCAACGGTGCAGAAAGTGGTAAATGCATCCAACCAATGAAAATCGCAGCACCCAATAAACCAAATACAATCGAAGGTACAGCAGCCAAATTATTGATATTGACCTCAATAATGTCCGTCATGATATTTTTTGGTGCAAATTCTTCAAGATAAATCGCACTCGCAACACCAATTGGAATCGAGATGATAATCACAATAAGCATCATGAATAAAGAACCCATAAATGCACCAGCTAAACCACTTGTTGCAGGTGAACTACGAGAGTCTGGGCTCACAAATAAATTGGTATTGAATGTATTTTCAATAATCCCTTTTGCTTTTAATTGGTCAGCAATTTGACGAACTTCCAAATCAAGCTGCTGTTGGTCATCTGGTAAAGAACGATCAATATTACCTGCTAACCATACATCGACATTGGCATCAGCTAAGAATTTAATCTCATCCTTAGTACCGATCAATGATGGATTTTCAAGCACCATATCACGTAAACGATAGGCTTCAGAACTCGTATATATACTGTTCAAGTAATCACGTTGGGATTCTAAAGCGGGATCTTTTGCAACCATACCGTTAACAATAAGTGCATCCCAATCCACCATTCCCATCTCAGTTTGCCAAGCAACAAGTCGCTCCTCAAAATGAGCAGGTGTTTCTCCTGCAATTGGTTTTGGTTTTGCCCCAACATTAATAATTGTAGGATCAAAATAAACCGGAACAGTCATGCTACTTTGCCAAAATGACGGCAACCCTTTCGCTAAAATGCTGCCAAACAATAAGGCAACAAAAGCGAGACCAATCATGACAGCTGAGAAACCAGCGATACGGAATGCTTTTTCTTTACGATGGCGTTTAGCTAAAGAGTTTTGGATTCTTTTTTTACGCTGTTCAGCAGCCACTTGCGGATCCAATACATTCTGATCCAGAGGAGATGTATTTAAACTCATTCGTATTGCTCACGATATTTACGCACGATATATAGTGCAATAATGTTTAAACCCAAAGTGATCACAAACAAGGTTAGACCAAGTGCAAATGCGACTAATGCTTGTGGACTCGCAAAGTCAGTATCACCTGTTAATTGCTTAACAATAGTTACTGTGACGGTTGAAACAGCTTCGAATGGATTCGCATGCAGTAATGGGCTATTCCCTGCTGCAAGTACCACAATCATGGTCTCACCAACCGCACGAGAAACAGCAAGCAAAAATGCACCAGTGATACCAGGTAATGCTGCCGGTAAAACAACCTGACGAATCGTTTCTGATTTGGTTGCACCTAAGCCCAGAGAACCATCACGTAGCGCACGAGGAACTTGAGTAATAATATCGTCTGATAATGATGAGACGAATGGAATGATCATAATCCCCATCACAAAACCAGCGGTTAGAGCACTTGTTGCATTGATATCAATACCAACTGTCTCACCGATCATTTTGAAGAATGGGCCAATCACCATAAGTGCAAATACACCATAAACAATGGTTGGAATACCTGCTAACACTTCAATCGTTGGCTTTGCCCACGAACGTAAGTTAGGTGATGCATATTCAGCAAGATAAATCGCAATCATTAAACCAACAGGTACTGCAACAGATAATGCAATACCACTCACCATTAAAGTACCCCAAATTAATGGCAAGATACCGTAGCTACCTTCTGCATTTCCTGAAGTGCTAAAACCTGGATTCCACTCTGTACCAAAGAAAAAATCCGCTGGGCTAACAAACTTAAAGAAGTGTAAAGCTTCAGTCAGCATTGAAAGTACAATACCGATGGTAGTGAGAATCGCAACACCAGAACACAGAATTAAACCAACATTAATGGCTTTCTCAACTTGGTTACGCGCGCGAAATTGCTGACTGACATGACGTTTTGCCCAAACTAAACCGCCCAATCCCGCACTAATTACGATTGCTAACTTTGCAAAAGAACCAATTGTTTCAAATTTCGCTAGCTGTTGAGCTGCTGCCACTTCATATGCAGCTGCTTGATCTGTAACCCCAAAACCAGAGGCAATCGCTTGAACACGATCAATTAAAACATCGCGTCCTGCTTCATCCAGAGTAGCACTGACAGATGCAGGAATATTATTAAAGATAATATGTTGTAGGATACTTGGTTCAACCAAATTCCAAATGATCAAAATTAAAAAAGCAGGAATACCGCACCACAAAGCCACCAACGCACCATAATAACCTGGACGTGAATGTAGTGTTGCTGAGTTATTTCCCTTACCTGCTAGGTTACGGCTTTTACTCAGCCCGATTTGATATGCAATTGCCACAAGGGCCAATAACACACCGATAAGTAGCAGATTCATGTAATCTCCACTGTTTTCTCAATTTTCATCATTTGAAAAAACTTAGTTAGACAAAAAGGCTGATGAACCCAAGTCTCATCAGCCTCCCTTTTAACAATATTACTTAACTGTTTTACCCGCTTTGAAATCAGCTAGAACTTTTGCACGTTCTTTATCGCTCATAGTGATCAAACCAGCTTTTTCTAATTTAGAACCTTTACCTGAAGCTTTCTTATTCAGGAAGTATTCTACGTATTGTGGTAAACCTTTAATTGATTTTAAGTGCTCACCCTTTACATAGAAGTAAAGTGCGCGAGATACTGGATATTGACCGCTTAAAACTGTTTTCTCTGAAGGTAAAACACCATTTACAGTCGCAACACGTAACTTATCACGGTTTTGATCATAGAAACCTAAACCAAATACACCCACTGCATTTGGAGAAGTTTTTAAACGAGCAAGTGTTTCAGTGTAGTCACCTGCAATTTCGATTACACGACCGTCTTTACGGAAGTTTGCACATGCTTTTTTCTGTTCTTCTTTATCTAAATTTTTGAAATAAGCAAATGATTCACAACCCGCTTCAACCATTTTTTCTTGGAACACTTCACGCGTACCATGGTTTGTTGCTGGAATAACTAAAGTAATCGGTTCATTTGGTAAGTCATCATCAATTTGGTTCCATCGTGTATATGGGTTTGGAACCAATTTACCACCTGAAGGAAGCTGTGCAGCCAATGCTGTAAATACATGCACTGGGTCTAAGTTATAAGCACCCTTTCTTGAGTTAGACGCAAAAACAATACCGTCATAACCAATTTTGATTTCTTGAACTTGATTTACGCCTGCTTTTTTACATGCAGCAAGCTCTGAATCTTTAATTTTGCGTGAAGCATTTGCGATATCGATCGTGTTATCACCAACACCTTGACAGAATTGCTTCAAACCACCTGAAGTACCACCTGAACCAACAACCGGTGCTTTAAATTGCGGGAAAGTATTACCAAACTCTTCAGCAACAATACTTGCATAAGGCAATACAGTTGAAGAACCAGCAATTTGAATTGTATCACGAGCTGCATTTGCAGTTGTTACTACGGCTACTCCAGATACAGCTAATGCAAGTGCAATATGACGTGGGTTTAAGCGCATTCTGTTTTCTCTCATTTGTACAATTTGATTTACAACTCTTTTTAATTTAAGTGTTGTACTTTAGTTAATTGCATTTTGAGCAGATAATATGACAATTAAGTGACAAATTTATGACGCTTTTATGATGATCATTTTTATTTGAAAATTTTCAGTCATAAAGAAAAGAATTTTTTGATAAAAATAGCGAAAGAAAATTATCTTAATGATTGTAATTTATAATTTTTCACTTACAACAAGACATATAAGAAATCAAACTAGAAATACAAATTTGACGACCTTAGTAATGAAAACTATATGACAGGTTCTTTGTAATATTAGTTTTAATCCTTCAATTCGGCTCTAAATTAACTAAAATTAGGTTTCCAATAGCCATTACACATCTATCTTAAGCTATTCCGAAAATTACTTGAGATTAAATTAAAGCTATACTCAGATGAGCTAAACCTTCCCAAGCTCAATCTCCAAGACTAAAAAAATAAAAAAGGCACATGAATGTGCCTTTCTCTTAGAAAGCAAATTGATTAGTCAATCGCTGGAACATAAGTTCCTGCAACAATTGCATCTTTAATACGATCAGCTTCTGCAAGCACCAATGCAAGCAAGTTCTGAACGTTTTCAAGTGTTGCAACTGGGCTTAAAGTGGTCATCTTCAATGATTGAACATTACCCACTTTGGTTACACCAATATTCGCTTCACCACGAGCAAACAATTCATCTGCCACGTTTTGGTTTAAGCTATCGATAAATTCAGCAGGATAAGCTTCTGGTACTACACGGAACAGGACTGAAGCGAATTGTGGTTCAACCAACAATTCAAGCCCCGCTGTTGCTTTAATATAGTCAGCAACTTCACGTGTAAGTTTCACACCATGATCAATCATTGAACCATAAAGCTCTTCGCCTAATGCTTCAACCGTCATCCACAATTTCAATGCATCAAAACGACGAGTCGTTTGTAATGATTTAGACACGAGGTTGGGCACACCGTGTTCTTCATCATAAGCAGAGTTTAAATATTCTGCTTCATAATGCATAAAGCGATAGTTTGCTTCGTCTTTCAACAAGAAAGCGCCACAGCTAATGCTTTGGAAATAATGTTTATGGAAATCTAGCGTGATTGAATCTGATAATTCAATACCATCCAACATTGCACGATGGTCATTTGAAAGAATCAGTGCACCGCCCCAAGCTGCATCAATATGCATCCATGAACCATACTTCGTGGTAATTTCACGGATTTTCTTGAGTGGATCAATTGCTCCAGCATCAGTCGTACCCGCTGTTGCAACAACACACGCGACGATTTTGCCTTCAGACTGAAGATGCGCCATGGTTTTTTCCAGTGCATCAACATCCATCTGTGCGTTTTCATTCACAGGAACAGTGACAACAGACTGGAAGCCCATACCCATCATCGCCATGTTCTTTTGCACAGAGAAATGTGCATTTTCAGAACAGATGACTTTGACGTTCTTCATTGCTTCTGCTGGGATACCATCACGCTGAACAGACCATGACTTACCATTTTCGTCTTTCCAGTTTTTCGATATACACCAGTCACGTGCCAGCAATACACCCATCAAGTTTGACTGTGTACCACCAGAGGTGAACACACCAGCTTGACCTGCACCATAACCGACTTTTTGACGAAGCCAATCAATGAGTTGAACTTCCATCAAAGAACCCGCTGGGCTTTGATCCCATGAGTCCATCGACTGGTTGGTTGCATTGATCAACACTTCCGCAATCTGGCTCATCACCATGGTTGGGCAGTGTAAGTGTGCAAGTGAATGCGGGTGATGTACTTTTAAGCTTTTATTGAGAAAAAGCTCAATCATACGTTGTAATGATTGCTGTACACCTAGACCTTCTTTTGAAGGAGCAAAAGAAATTGCTTCACGCAAATCCTTAATGCTACCGCCAGTGTACATTTTATCATTTTGCAACCATGCTGAAACGGCAGTTACCGCCTCTCCCATTGCTGACTGATAGTCAGCAATAGATTGAGCATCATTGCAGAGTAACGCTTTACGATGTTCTGCAAAATCAACCATGAATTAGCCTCGTACTGCTTTTAATGCTTCAGCAACAGCTTTCTTGAAGCGAGCAACCGCCTCTACGCATTCTTCTTGATTGATAATCAACGGGCAAAGTAAACGGATAACAGTACCGTTACGACCACCTTTTTCAAGCAATAATTTATTGTTGAAACAAGCCGTCTGAATTGCAGCAGCCAACTGAGCGTCCGCAGGTAATGAACCCATATGATCCGCAGGTTTACGCTCGTCAACGATCTCAACACCGATCATCAAACCACGACCACGTACGTTACCAATACATGGGAATTCTTGAGCAAGTTTCTTGAACTCTGCTTGTAAGAAATCACCACGCTCTTGCGCATTTTGAGCAAGGTTTTGTTCTTTGATCACTTGAAGCGATGCTAAACCTGTACCCATTGCAAGTTGGTTACCACGGAAAGTACCCGTGTGACCCGCAGGCTGCCAAGCATCAAACTTACGTTTAATACCCAATACTGCAAGTGGTAAACTACCACCGACCGCTTTAGACATCACCACAACATCAGGCTCGATTCCAGCATGTTCAAAGGCAAACATTTTACCTGAACGTGCAAAACCAGCTTGAACTTCGTCCAAGATTAAAACGATGTTGTGCTTTTCAGTCACTTCACGGATTTTTTGCAACCATTTTACCGGTGCAGTAACAACACCACCTTCACCTTGAATCGCTTCAAGGATCACAGCTGCAGGCTTGGTTACACCACTTTCAACATCTTCAATGAAGTTTTCAAAGAAATAAGTTAAAGCGTCAACACCTGCTTCCCCACCTAAACCAAGTGGGCAACGATATTCATGTGGGTATGGCATAAATTGCACGCCTGGCATTAAGCCATTCACCGCATTCTTCGCTGACAGGTTACCTGTCATTGCAAGCGCGCCGTGCGTCATACCATGGTAGCCACCAGAGAAACTAATCACTGTGCTACGACCCGTATAAGTTTTCGCTAATTTAATCGCTGCTTCTGTACCATCTGCACCAGATGGACCACAGAATTGTAGGCAATATTCTTCTTGACCGCCTGGCAAATAAGCCAAAAGCGCTTCAGTAAACGCATCTTTTAAAGGAGTCGTTAAGTCTAAAGTATGCAATGGCAAACCGCTTGCCAATGTGTCTTGAATACTTTGAATCACCGCAGGATGATTATGGCCCAAAGCCAATGTCCCTGCCCCAGCTAAACAATCAAGGTACTCTGTACCTTCAACATCAGTAACCCAACAGCCTTGTGCTTTTGCTATCGCTAACGGTAATTTACGTGGATAACTACGAACATTCGATTCCATCTGACTTTGGCGAGTCAGATAATATTCGTTAGTTGCATTAGCGGCAGGATTTACGGAAGTAACGCTCATATCGAATTACCATCTCTGATATGGGTAAAAGAAATAAGTCTGGTGACTTGCGGTCGTTTGACTCGGTGCTTTTTAGAATCTAGTGAGACACAAATTTTATATCTTTCAACTAGGAGCGAGATGATACCTAATTTTGAAATAAAATAAACTCTTTTTATGCCTGACATTCATCTAATATTATTGAAAAAATGCTTCATTCCAATAACTATGATGAATTATCATCATACTATGTGACAAGCGAAAGAAAGTAAGCTTTTTTTAACAGCCTTAATTTTTTTAGATAAATGGTCAAATATATATAGCTAATTATTTAATTTTAAATATTTTTTAATTAATTTTTCTGTTGCAAAACACTGTTAATATATTACAAAGACACCACAAAAAATGCAAAAGTTCCCCATCAGTTGTTTCTAATATCAGACTTGTAAAAATAAATGTTTAATACCAAATTTTAAGGAATATTTTATGCGTACTTTAGCACTTGCGACTATGATGATCGGCGTAGCACTCAGCCCGTCCCTTTTTGCTCAAGAAACAGAAAGCTTAAATTATAATATTGTGAATATCCAAGCAGATGCAGCACGCCAAGTTGCGAATGACGAAATGCGTGCTGTGCTTTATATTGAAAGAAGCAATAAGCAACCCGCAGAGCTTTCGAATCAAATCAATCAGTTGATGAATCAAGCGCAAGTAATTTCTCGTAAATATCCACAAGTAAAAGTCGAAACAGGTGCTCAAAGTACTTACCCTATTTATGACAATGATAATAATAAGTTAAAAGAATGGCGCGCGCGCGCAGAAATCCAAATTGAAAGTAAAGACTTTAAAGCAGCAAGCCAGTTGATTAGTGAACTACAACAAAGCTTTCAGACCCAATCGATTAGTTTTAGCGTATCTGACGAACAACGTAAAAAAGTTGAAAATGAACTGATGATTGAAGCTTCTAAAAACTTTCAGCAACGCGCACAAGCGATTACTCAGGCTTGGAATAAAACGCAATATAATCTTGTCAGTTTAAATTTGAATACAAGTAATTATTTTCCTCAACCAATGATGCGTGGTGGCATGGCAAAATTTGCGATGGCTGAAGCAGCTCCAGCACAAGACATGGCTGCTGGTGAATCGAAAATTACTGTCACTGCTAATGGCTCAATCCAATTTAAATAATTAAATATTCACATAAGGGCGTATCAGATACGCCCTATTTCTATAATATAATCCATTCAATATATAAGTAAGAGCTAAAAAGTAAACATGTTTTTTATTTAAATTAATAAATAAAATACAATCACTTATGGTAGTTTTTTGATTTTTTACGCATGTTTAATTGCCCAAATACACTTAAAGATAAGAACAATGAATACCTATACCCCAAATATACATCACAGAAAAACTATCCGCCTAAAAGGCTATGATTATTCACAAAATGGAATGTATTTTATTACAATTTGCTGCGCAGACCGACAATGTATATTTGGTCAAATTACTGAGCAAGAAATGACGTTAAATCAATTTGGTCAAATCGCCTACAATAAATGGTTAAATACAATCAATTTAAGAAACAATGTTGTTTTAGACCATTTTATTATTATGCCTAATCATATGCATGCAATCATCCATCTAAAAAAGCCAGATATAAAGAATATTTCTATTACTCAAACTACTGATAATCTAAACATGTGTAGTGATTTGGGCGTATGCAATACGCCCCTACGATCACCATCTAATAATATTGGTGCGATCATTCGTGGCTATAAGGCTGCGGTTACAAAACAATTTAATCAACTCGCTTTTAGTCAAAAAGTATGGCAAAGAAATTACTATGAACATATCATTCGTAATGAAAAATCCTATATGGTGATTTCTGACTATATTATTAATAATCCTCGAACATGGGAAAATGATCTCTTTCATATTGATTCATAATTGTAGGGGCGTATCGCATACGCCCAATCAAGAATTTAATTGCTTTTTGCTCACTGGCAAAAGTGCTGTTTGAATGATATGAACACACCGAATATGAGCAATTTTAATTTTATTTAAGCAAAATCTAAGAGAAAATTTTGAGTCTCATTCTTTCAATTTGTGCAGTTCAAAATAATAGTGCCATGCTATAAGTTCTGCAACGAATCCCAAGCAGCCTGAGCCAAGTATTCCCGATAACCATTTGGGTTGGTAAGCACTTTTTCAGATAACCATGCTCGACAATAACTTTCAGTTGCACCAATCACCAATGAGATCATCAATTCAGGCGGTACTGATTTCAATAACTTAGCATCGCTATATGTCGACATATAGCTCACGATTTTTTGATTTCTCAGTTTATTTTTTTCATTTAACAATGGTCGGTACTCACTTTGCATCACATTAAAATGAGCAAGCATTAAAAATTTTGCAAAATGAGGTTGATCAGAAACCCAATCAACGTAACTATAAATTAAAGCATTCAATACATCTCTTAAAGACTGTGTACGCTCTAGATATTGATCTCGTAATGCTGCTTGATCATCTAAAGCAGCAAAAACCAGTGCAGCAATCACCCCCTCTTTGTTTTTAAAATGGTGATAAATTGCCCCGACACTACTTTCAGATTTGTCTCGGATCATTTCAATACTGGTCGCATCGAGACCATATTCAAGAAAATATACCAATGCGTCCAATAAGATTTGTCTTTTTAATAATGATCTACGTTGTGGATATAAGCGTTCTAATAATTGCTGAGCCGTTTGCATAAGTTATTTAAATTTACCAATCATCGGAACTATTGTGTATGACTTGACCACAACTTGTAAACAGAATTATATTCCGTAAAAGAATTTAATTCTGTTTTGTAGGGAATCATCTAATGGCATCAACTTTGGAATTATGGAATAAGGTTTCAGTTTTACCTGCTGGAAAATGGACGTTCACACGTATGCTTTGTTTAAAAGCACCTTATTTCAGTAGCATTTCTCCTTTATTTGAGGAATTGAAACCGAACTTTTGTAAAATATCCATTAAGAAAAAACGCGCAGTGCTGAATCACATTGGTACAGTTCATGCGATTGCAATGTGCAATATGGCCGAACTTGCAGGCGGTACGATGACTGAGGTGACTGTTCCAACTTCACATCGCTGGATTCCAAAAGGCATGACCGTAGAATATTTAAAAAAAGCAGAAACTGATTTGATTGCGATCGCCACCCCAGTAGAGCAGCACTACGATTGGGATAAAGCTGGAGAATATCTGGTGAATGTTGATGTAATTGATCAACAGAATGAAAAAGTCTTTCACGCCACCATTACCATGTGGGTTTCAAAAAAGAAAAAATAAAAGTAAAAAGCCCCGAACACGGTATTCGGGGCTGTTCTACTTGAGTTATTTTTTTACTTTTTAAAAGGAAGCGCATATTTAAAAATACGCCCTACAACTTCACCGAATTGTTTTACAAAGCTAGCATTATTGTAATTTAAACCATATTTCTCACATACAGCTTCCACTTTAGGTGCAATTTGACGATAGCGGCGAGCGGGAATATCTGGGTATAAGTGATGTTCAATTTGATGGCTCAAATGCCCTGTCAAAATATGAAATGCTTCCGAACCTGTTAAATTAGAAGAACCACGAATTTGACGCATGTACCAATGACCGCGACTTTCATTCTGTAAAACAGTTTTTGGGAAGACCTCAGCATCTTTAGTAAAATGACCACAAAAAATAATACTAAAAGTCCAAATATTACGAATCCCATTAGCAACTAAATTTCCAGTAAAAACTGGGATCGCTGAAGGTCCTGCAATCAATGGGAAAAACACATAATCTTTAAAAAGTTGCTTCGCTATTTTTTTCTGTGCTGGTTGCCATTCTCGTTTAAATTGCGTCATTGATTTACGTTTATAAATCACTTTGCCGAGTTCAAGATTTTGAATCGCAACTCCCCACTGGAATAATAAGCTGAATGGCACAATATAAATCGGTTGAATTAAAGTAAACTTTGTCCAACGTTGTTCGGGAAATAAACGAAATACACCATAACCCACATCATCATCCATACCTTTCACATTGGTATAAGTGTGGTGTTTGTAGTTATGTGTTTGACGCCAATTATCTGAGGTTCCAACGGTATCCCATTCGTAAGTCTGACCATTAAATTTTGGATCATTCATCCAGTCATATTGTCCATGCATCACATTATGACCTAACTCCATGTTTTCCATAATTTTGGCAAAACCCAATAGCCCCGTTCCTAATAACCATGCTGGTGGAAACCATCCTGCAAACAACAAAGTTCGTCCGAGTAAGCTGCTATAACGGATTGACGAATAAACACGACGAATATACTTCGCATCTTTTTCGCCTAAGTCATCCAATACTTCTTGCTTGATCTGATCTAATTCTCGTGCAAAAGCATCTAATTCTGAAGCAGTTAAATCACGATTTTTAGGATTTTTAAAATATTCAATTTTAACAGGCATATTCATAATTAATTTCTCATTTATAGATCAATCACTAGATCAGACTGAGCGGAATTTACACAAATTTTTAATAGTTGAGCAGGTTCATGATTCGCTGAACCATTCAACAAATTCTTCGTTGAGCCTTGCGCTTTAGTGCAGGCGCATTTATTACAAATGCCCATACGACAACCATGATTAGGTTTAATCCCTTGATGTTCCAAACTAGAAAGAATGGATTGCCCTTTAGGTATCGCAACCGTTTTGTTGGATTGAGTCAATCTCACATTTATAAAACCAGTTTCCGAAGCATCCACATCAAATTGGCTTAAACTAAAAGCTTCGGTTTGAAGCAAAGCAGCACAAGAAAATAATTTTTCTGCTGTACTCACAAAACCCGATGGACCACAGGCATATACAGTGGTTTCATTTAAAGCTGAAATTTGATCAACATAACTCTGGTTCAAACGTTGATCTTGCTCTTGGGTATAAAAGATTTGATAACTGAAATGAGGAAAGTTTTCCGCTGTTTCTTTGAAATATTCAGCATAGGCTGCATCGGCCTGAGTTCTCACCCAATACATCAACTGTACAGATGTCGTCGAAAACTGTTTGGTTTGACTCAAACTTTCGATCAGGCTCAGCATCGGCGTAATGCCGCTACCTGCTGCAAGTAATAACAGGTTAGGAGTTTGAATATGCTGCTGCATATCTCCATAAGGTTGCCCTAAATAGACAATATCCCCTACTTTAGCTTGCTCAACCAACCATGAACTCACCAAACCTTGATCAACTTTTTTGACGGTTAAACAGAGATGGTCTGCATCTAATTGCATCAAGCTATACGTGCGTTCGTAATGACGCCCTGCTATTTCAACGGTGACAGGATGATGCTGCCCTGCAACACCGCGTTGTACATGACGATTGCATTGCAGAATAAGACTTACCGTATCTTTAGCTACCGTTTGTTTTTTTACAACTTTAGCGAGTGATTGATTCAAAGACCACAGTGGATTGATTTTTTGTAGCCAAAAATTGGCATCATGGTTCGTAATTACGCTTTGGGCTATTGAATTGAATAGAGAAATTCTCTTTTCGACTGCTTGCATGAGCGGGAACTCTGATCATTTTTTAATTATTATACATATGTATATATATTTGTATATATATTCGTATAAGAATTTACATTTCCCAAGTAGTCAGACAATCGCTATAATCCCGAGTAGCTTACTTATATTTTGAAAATAATGGTTCAGTCTTCTACTTTTTTACCGCTCGGTCATGACTCACTAAATGAACAAGATGTCATTGCTATGAAATCTCCTGTACGTTCGGTTGGTAGAAAAGCAACCATTACCAAAGAAGAACTTTTTCAGGCGACACTGAATTTAATTGGTCCACAAAAAAGTATTGCATCTTTGAGCTTACGTGAAGTAGCGCGTGAAGCAGGCATTGCACCAAATAGTTTTTATCGACATTTTAAAGATATTGATGAACTGGCTATCGCTCTGATCGATCGTGCAGGTTTGGTATTACGTAAAATCATTCGCGAAGCGCGTTTGCAGGCATCTATGCAGCAAAGCATTATTCGAAGTTCAGTTGAAGTTTTCATTCAACAGCTCGATGCCGATGAAGGTTATCTCAGCTTATTATTACGCGAAGGATATACGGGCTCAACCTCATATAAACTCGCTGTAGACCGTCAGCTAAATTTCTTTCAGCAAGAATTACAAGAAGACCTGATTCGCCTAGAACAAATGAATAATAGTAAAATCAGTCATGCTGACATTGCGGCTAAAGCGATTACCCAATTGGTATTCAATATGGGTGCAAAAGTGATTGATTTACCTGCTGAACAACGAACTGACGTTGCAGAGCAAACCATGGTAATGATTCGTATGATTTTAGAAGGTGCCCGTCATTTCGATAAAATGGAAATTGATTAAGCAATTTCATCAGCATAGACTATCTTCATTTGGGATATATCTTTGTCATTTATCATAACTATAAGCAAATTTAGGCATACAGATCATGATCCTTCTCAATGACCGTCAAAGTATCATCGCCAGTTTTATTCTGATGTTTTTATTTTTAATGATGGTCATTCCCCTGCATTTGTTGCCTAGTTTTTTTGCAGGTTTCTTGATTTTCGAAATTATTAACAGTCTAAGCTCAATTGTTGAAAAACATATTGATGGACAACGTGCGCGTATCTTTATCAGTATTATTCTTGGAATTTTGACCACATTTTTGATTGGCTTTTTTATTACCAGTTTAATTAGTTTTGTGATCTATGATTTAAAAGGAACAGGTCTTAACTCGTTTAACTTTAAGATTGATCAAACTCTCATTAAATTCCAAGCTGAAATGAGTCAATATGTCCCTGGTTATCTTCCTCATAGTGTTGCAGATATCAAGAATCAGATTTTGTCCTTCATCAAGAATAATATTTCGATTGTTAAAAATACAGGTACCGATATTCTGCATAACTTAGCGACCATGCTGATCGGTTTAATTGTAGGTATCTTGGTTTCAATTCAGAACTTTAAGCAGCACGCACCACAACCTGTCTTTAAAGCTGCTATTTTACATCGTATTCAGAAGCTTTCGATTTCATTTAAAAATGTTGTCTTTGCTCAAGTGAAAATCTCTTTAATCAATACAGCACTATTTATCATTTTTGTTTTTATCGTTTTGCCTCTATTCCATATCCATTTACCTTTTGCTAAAACACTGACTATTTTGACCTTCATTTTTGGTCTTTTACCTATTATTGGTAACTTGATTTCGAATACTTTGATTATCATGGCTGGCTTAACCATTTCACTCTCTGTTGCAGCCATCGCTTTAGCATATTTAGTCATTATTCATAAACTTGAATATTTCGTAAACGCAAAAATCATTGGTACAAAAATTAATGCGAGTGCATGGGAAGTACTCTTGGCTATGCTCATTTTTGAATCAATTTTCGGCTTGAGTGGCTTAATCGTTGCACCGATTTTTTACGCTTACATTAAATTAGAATGCAAAGATGCTGGTTTGATCTGAATTATATTTGAGCTATTCAGATTCAATAGATCAATCTATTATTTCAACTCATTTAGCAAAGTAATAAAAAGAAAAATGATGATAAATAAAATTACAAAAGCCTTGCGAATTAAAACATTCACATGCCCACTCAAAGCATATGCTAAAGACTAAATGAATCATTTTATTCACGATGTTTCATCACATTATAATTGAATGAGGTAACTATGAATTCTTCAGCAGCGGCTTTGAAAGTATATACACGTAATAATTTAGATGATGCCATCAAAGAAGCCACCGTTAAAATATTAAATCAAATACTTGCTAACCTTATTGATCTATCATTGCTTACCAAACAAGCGCACTGGAACATGCGTGGGAGCAACTTTATTGCAGTGCATGAAATGTTAGATACATTCCGCACCTCAATTATTACCCATTTAGACAATGTCGCAGAGCGTGCGGTACAGATTGGTGGAACAGCGCTCGGAACAACACAAACGGTTTCAGAGACCTCACATCTTAAGCCTTATCCTGTTGCAATCCATGCAGTGCAAGATCACTTAAAAGAGTTGGCTGATCGTTATGCTGTCGTTGCAAATCATCTTCGAGATACAATCGAGCAAATTAAAGATCCAATCTCTGAAGATATTATCCATGCAGCACTCGAAGATCTGGATCAATATTTATGGTTCTTAGAAGCCAATATTGATCACTAAATCAATCGGCATAAAAAAGAGGACTTTAATTGTCCTCTTTTTTATTACTGTTTTAGTTAAGGCTTAACCACAACTAAGACTTGAATCGCTTCTGGGGTCACAGAAAGACCATCTAATAAGCCTAGCCCCTCTTTCTGGAACTTTTGTAAACGCTCAATTTCATCTTGACGAATACTTGGATTAAATTGCTTAAGATAAGTTAAACGGTCAATTTCATATTGCCATTTGCTGCCATAATGCTCTTTAGCTTGTTGCATCAATTCAGGCAAAGAGGTTTTGGCAATATCTAAAGCTTGTGCGTAACGCTGTTCAATTACATCACGGCGTGCTTTCACAACTTGACGGCAGCTATTGCCATCGAGATGATGCAAATATGGGCGCAAAATACTTGGATCGATCTTGGCAGATAAATCCTGACCAGTTTCACTCAGTAATACGCGAATCAATTGCTTCGGCAAACTTGACGGTAAGTTCAACCCTTTTGGTGCAACGACATCGACCTTAAACCAAACTTCCAATAAAACTGAACCTTGTTTTAACGCATTCGATTTGAGTAATGCAACGTTAGTACTCCCAAATGATTGTGTACGGATCATTTCCATCACACTTTCAATAAATGGGTGTTCCAAAGTCAAATATTGTGCATCTTCACGGATCTGAGCCTGATCACGATAGAAGGTTGCTGTCATGCCTTCTTCATCCAAGGTGATTCCTTGAACTTGCATTTGATCAGTTGGTTTGATGATCACTGTACCGTTGCTTTGCTCATCAAAATCAATATTGGTTGATGACATGAAACGCTTCACGAACATTGGTAAAGTCGTGTTGTCATCATAATCCTCAAGTGCTTGCACAATGCCTTGTGCCACAATTGGACGGCAAGAGTTGTACTCAAGCAAACGATCACGACCAGCTTGTAACTCAGCTTCTAAAGCTTGACGTTGTACATTCACTTCTTCAAGTAAATCCTCAAACGTCTGACCTTGATCTGCCAATAAACAATCTTTGAGTTCAATAATAAAGTTTTCTTGCAGCGTTTGTGCGGTTGGAGAAATACTACTGAAAATATTCAGTGCTTCGTTGTACCAACGGAACATACGTTCTTGTGCTGTACCAATTAAATAAGGCACATGAATTTGAATACGATTTTCTTGACCAATACGATCCAAACGACCAATACGTTGTTCAAGTACATCTGGGTTTGCAGGCAAATCAAATAGGATGAGATCGCTGGCAAACTGGAAGTTACGTCCTTCCGAACCAATCTCAGAACAGAGGAGGATTTGAGCACCATAACTGTCTTCTGCAAAGTATGCCGCAGCTTGGTCACGCTCTAATAAGCTCATACCTTCATGGAACATGGCAGTACGAATACCTGCATGTAAACGCAATACATTTTCTAATGCCTCTACCACTGGCCCACTACGTGCGATCAATAACACTTTTTTGTGTTTTAAATCTTTGCGTAGTACTTCCATTAACCATGGCACACGCGGATCATTTTCCATCCATGCACCATCAAGTTGACCTTCTTCTGGCCACATTTGCTCACGCATTTTGCCATCAAATGACCAATCTTCTGGTGCTGGCAAAGGTGCTGGCTGGCAATCACGACCTGGGAAGCCTTGTATTGCTTCACGCGTGTTACGGAATAGAATACGACCTGTACCATGACGATCTAATAATTCATGAATCGCACGCATACGCTGTTCAGGCTGATCATCAATACGATGACCCAATAAACTATCCAAAGCAGCAAGATGTTCTTCAGTCAGTGCTTCATCTGACATTAAGACTTCGGCAACTTTAGCTGTTTGCTGATATTGTTCTTCTTCGTCAAGGAAACGATCTAAGCTACTAAAACGTTGCGGATCAAGTAAACGTAAACGTGCAAAATGGCTTTCTACACCTAATTGTTCAGGCGTTGCAGTGAGAAGTAAGACACCCGCTGTTTGTTCAGCCAACTCTTCGACAAGATCATAACGATCATTACCGCCGTCTTCTTCACTCCACATCAAATGATGTGCTTCATCGACAACCAGTAAATCAAAACCTGCCTCAACCGCTTGCTCACGCAAGTCATCATGGTCAACCATCAAATCGACACTGGCAATAATGCATTGTTCAGTCAGGAATGGATTTAGATCAGGATCATGTTCTTTGATCGAAGCAGTACGCGTTAAATCGAATAGAGAAAATTGTAAATTGAAACGGCGGCGCATTTCAATCATCCACTGATACTGTAATGAATCAGGCACTAAAATTAGGATACGCTCTGAACGTCCTGTTTTCAGTTGTTGATGGATAATCAAACCCGCTTCAATGGTTTTACCCAAACCGACTTCATCGGCTAACAATACGCGTGGTGCAAAACGTTTACCCACTTCGTGTGCGATATACAGTTGATGTGGAATCAAACCCACACGCGCGCCAAGGAAGCCACGTAAAGGACTGGTATGCATTTGCGCTTGCAATAGCATCGCTTCAATACGAAGGTCATACCATTCTTTATAATCAATTTGGCTCGCTAACAAACGCTCTAAAGGTTTTGATAGCTGAATTTGTGCACCGATACGGGTTTCGTTCAATGACTTACGTTCTTGTTCGCCATTTTCTAGGCTACGAACCACATCATAACGCAGCACGCCATGACGATCTTCAACCGATTCAACAATCCACTTAACACCTTCTTGATCTTGCACTTCATCTTTGACATTGAAGATGATACGAGACAAAGGCGCGTTGTTACGTGCATAAACACGCGTTTCATCACTTTTCGGGAATAAAATACTGATAGAACGTTCATCTACATCAATAAGAACACCTAGACCGAGTTCAGTTTCTGTATCCGATAACCAACGTTGACCAATAGCAAACGGCTGCAATTTATTCCACCTTTTTTCATGTTAGCCCACATATTGTATGCCTTAAACTGATGAAAGTTTAAGCTACTTTATGTAGTTTTAAATTTGGTATTATGGTGAAAATGAATCACCCAATAACCTCAATATTTTGACATAAAGCTGACTGAAATAGCGCGCTTTACATCTCTTTAGATCAAAAAAATACGATTAAAATGGTACAGAACAATCAAAACTCAGTTGAGTGCCTGTTTTAGGATGAGTGAAGCTAAGTTGTGTTGCATGAAGACACAAACGTGCATAAAGCTGTTGCTGTTCAGGAGTTGCATATAAGGTATCTCCTAGTATTGGATGACCTACGTATTGCATATGTACACGAAGTTGGTGTGAACGGCCTGTAATCGGAGTCAATTTAACTCGGGTTACTGCTTGTCCTTGAATTTCGAAATGCTCAATTGCTTGCCATTCGGTTAACGCAGGCTTGTGATGTGTTGCATCAACGATATGTAATGGTGGACGACTTGGATCATAAATCACAGGAATATCAACTGTGCCCTGACCCTCTAAATGACCAGCAACCAAAGCTTGATAAATTTTTGAGGTTTGACGGTCTTGGAATTGACGTGAAATATTGCTCTGTCCAAATTTGGATAAACCAAACACCAAAATGCCTGAGGTATCTCGATCTAAACGATGAATGAGTAGAGTTTTGGGTTCTAATTTTAAAAAACGATTGATCAAACAGTCTTGTAAATCAGGTGTTTTCCCCGGCACTGTCAGAAGCCCAGCAGGTTTATGGATGACCATAAAATCTTCATCACGATGAATCAAATGTTCACTTAGAAAATTACTCAAGCGTACCTTCCAACGACTGGATGAAAACAAGCGGGCAATCATAAAAAGCTTGAAGAGAAATTACAATCAAATTTTAGCTAACTCGGTTATTTTTTAGCATGACTCACATTTAAGTCCCAAATAATACTGATCGTTTTCTCTAAATGGTGTACGCCACCATGAGCTCAATAGTTTTAAATAAAGTTTTTTAAATTTGATTTGATATCAATATCGAAATTACAAAAAATAAAGTAACTTAAACTAGCATTGACCTATCAGCATTGCACAAGACACTGCGAGTATAAGATTGAGTTTAGCGATTTAATTTTACTATCTCGCTATTTTTATATAGAAAATATCAAATCAACTTAAAATATTGAGAGAAAAATATGCAACTTCAAAATGAGAAAATGGCAAATTATGCTTTCTTAACAGATATGTACGAAGATTCATATTTCCCTGATGATTTGGTGAAAAAAGGTGAAAATATTCTCATCGCACTTTGTCAAAAAATTGAGCTAACACAGCCCAAAACTTTGGCAGAACTCTATGTTTTAACTCATGCAACAATTGAGCAATTTAATGAGTTGCAAGAAGAGTTTTGGGAAAAAGAAAGTGAAATCGAAACGGCAGCACGAGAGGCAATTGCGCATGATTTTGATGTGATTGCTGGCGCTTACGGGTTTGCTGATGCAGATATAGAAGAGCTTATAGCAACACGAGATTGGTAGTTTTTGTAAAGCAAGCACACTCAGTATGCTTGCTTTTTTTTTATATATTAGCCTTTCATCTCTGCAAAAGTTTCTTTTGCTGCTTGAATGGTCTCTGCAATATCTTGATCTGAATGCATAGAAGAAATAAATCCTGCTTCAAATGCAGATGGTGCAAGATAGACACCACGCTTTAACATGCCATGGAAGAACTTCTTAAATGCTTCAACATCACAAGCTAACATCGAATCAAAGCTGGTAATGTCCTCTTGATCGGTGAAATACAAACCGAACATGCCACCGACTTGCTGAGTTTTAAATGGAATACCCGCTTCATCTGCCGCAGCTTGTAAACCTGCAAGTAATTTTGCGAGCTGTGCAGCGAGCTTGTCATAAAATTCAGGTTCACGTAGATGTTTAAACATCGCGATACCAGCACGCATTGCCAATGGATTCCCTGACAATGTACCTGCTTGATAAACACCACCTAAAGGTGCAATGCATTCCATGATTTCACGTTTACCACCAAAAGCACCGACTGGCAAACCTGCACCAATAATTTTTCCTAAAGTCGTTAAATCTGGTTTTACGTTATAAACCGATTGTGCGCCGCCTAAAGCAACACGAAACCCCGTCATCACTTCATCAATAATAAATACCGATTTGTACTCATCACATACATCACGAATCGCTTGCAAGAAACCATCAATTGGCGTAACCAAGTTCATGTTGCCTGCAACTGGCTCAATAATCACACCTGCAATCTCATGCCCAAACTTGCTAAAACATTCTTTTAAAGCTTCAATATTATTATATGGCAGCGTTAAAGTATGCTTTGCAAAATCAGCAGGTACGCCTTTTGAGGTTGGTTCACCTTCACCTAAAGTGAGTAAACCTGAGCCTGCTTTCACCAATAACGAATCTGAATGACCGTGATAACACCCTTCAAATTTTACAATCTTGTCGCGCCCTGTATAACCACGTGCCAAACGAATTGCGGTCATGGTCGCTTCTGTACCTGAACTGGTCATACGCACCATTTCAATTGAAGGCATGATCTCGCAAATCGTATCCGCTAAAGTGGTTTCATGTACGGTTGGCGCACCAAAACTTAAACCATCTTCCGCCGCAGTTTGTACTGCCTGAATAATATCAGGATGTGCATGACCTAGAATCATCGGTCCCCATGAGCCCACGTAGTCCACATAACGTTTGCCATCGACATCCCATAAGTATGCACCTTTTGCCTTTTCAATAAAGACTGGCGTACCACCAACACCGTTAAATGCACGTACAGGTGAATTGACACCACCTGGAATATGTTTATTTGCTTGTTTAAATAACTGTTCTTGCTTTGGAGATAAACTCATAAAAGACTCAACCTAGAATCGAAGAATAAAATGTCGAAACGATGCAAAAAATTATGCAAATAACTTTGCCCATGCATTTACACGAGCAGGAATTTCGGCTGTTGATCGTCCTAATATATCACTAATGACTGCACAAAGGCTCGCCCCAGCATCAATCACAAGCTGAGAATTTTCAACTGTCAGACCACCGATTGCGCATATTGGTACTTCAAACTTCTGCTTTGCCTGTTGAATCACTTCGATCCCAACATTCCCCGCTTCAGGTTTAGTTGAAGTTGCATAAACTGCACCAAAAGCCACATAAGTTGCACCTTCAACAATTGCCTTTTCCGCCAGTTCTAAAGAGTTTAAGCAAGTGCGCCCAATAATCACCCCCTGTGGTAGACGTGCAGTCGCATCGATAATTTCACCATCGGACTGTCCAAGATGTACACCTAAACCAAATTGCTCAGCCAATTCCAAGTCATCATTAATCACAAATGGAACTTGGTATGTTTCACAGAGGACTTGGATTTGTTCAACTTCATCAAGCTGATCAGCTTTTGCGACTTTCTTACGACGATACTGTAATATTCCAATATGCCCTGTCGCCAAAGCGACCTCTAATTTTTCTAATAATAATTGGAGAGGATCATCATTGGTAATAAGATAAAGGCCGCGCATAGTTAAAACTCATCAATTTCAGGTATTCAGTATAAAGCAAAAATATTAAGCACTTTTAATAAAGCGCCAACGTACAATCGCCAACATTACTAAGAATATAATCATGAACACACTGACACTTCCACCACCCGATTGGTTTGTTTGGCTACTTTTTTGTTCGGGAACGGTACTTGGATGCAGATAACCGTTTAACCAATCTGAATAGTTCGCAACTCGAGTATAAACCCCAGGATAACCAACCTTGGCACAACCAATTCCCCAACTCGCAACACCTAGCAAATATGGTTTTTCTAAATTATTAATCGTTAAACCTGCACCGCTATCACCATAACAAGCATCTGTAAGACTGTCTTGCATCGGTGATTCTGCACAAAGCATATTCTGAGTGATTTGTTGCGCGCTATATAATGATGATGAAGATAGACAATTGGCTAATTTTAGCGTGGTATATCTTAAAGTTGTTGGATACAGCGCAGGGTTTCTAATGCTTTTTTCTTCATAATCTTTACAAGTCTGAGATTGAGTATTGTCACAATCTTCTAATACGCCCCACCCTGCAATCTGTACCATATTTACAATCAATGCATTTTGTTGTTCTAAGACGGGATTCATAATGTCAATCGTTTGGCAATTTACACCACACTTTATAAAATCCACATTACCTTCTAATTCTAATAGTGCAATATCGTTATCATAAATACGATTATTATATTTCTCATGTATATACCCCTTTTTAACTTTAATAATTTGTCCTGCTTGAATACTTTGCAAATTTTGTGCACCAATCAAAATATAATAATCACTGTTTTGTTTTTCGAGTGGTTCAATACAATGTGCTGCTGTCACCACCCAATGATCTGCAACTAGACTTCCTGAGCAATGGTAGGATTGGTAAGGTTTTAAAGGGTTAAGTACAACTGCAACTTGCCACGGGATTTGTGCTTCTGTAGTCGTATTGCCATTGATAATACGAGCTTGTGGACTCATATTCGCCCATACGCTTTGTATGAAACTAAATAACAGAATATTTAGAATAATAGGATATTTTTTCACAAATATAAGTCCCCAAAAATAATATTGAATTACGCATAAAATAATAAAGCATAAACTCTTTTTATTTTTTTATTTTAACTAATAAAATATGACTAGGAAATAAAAATCTATTTAATTTAAACTTTATAAGCTGCCTACATGGCAGTTAACTTTTTGGTCAAAAGTTACTGATTTTTTTGATTGTTTCTAAGCTGCCTACATGGCAGTGAACCAACTCAAACAGAAAAACGTAATTCATTTGATTTTCTAAGCTGCCTACATGGCAGTGAACTGATTTTTAAAATCACAGGTTGGCCATCAATCTTTCTAAGCTGCCTACATGGCAGTGAACAACTTGTTACACCAATTTTGTCAGGTTACATTTTTCTAAGCTGCCTACATGGCAGTGAACCGTTGATAATACAGTAACTATTGATTGGATTGATTTCTAAGCTGCCTACATGGCAGTGAACGCGGTGTGTTTCCCACATCGCCATCTTTTTGATTTCTAAGCTGCCTACATGGCAGTGAACATCTTTTATTGTTTTGACGTTTAGCTCGGTTTTTTCTAAGCTGCCTACATGGCAGTGAACATGCTTTATCTGTTGCGGTTCAGATGATTCTCTTTCTAAGCTGCCTACATGGCAGTGAACGGTCAATGATCAGTATGTCAGACGAATTAAGCTTTCTAAGCTGCCTACATGGCAGTGAACTCACTGTACGAGTTGATGCAGCAGCTTGCCAATTTCTAAGCTGCCTACATGGCAGTGAACTTGACAGAGGAACGTTTAGAGACTTGCATGTTTTTCTAAGCTGCCTACATGGCAGTGAACAAATGGTCAGTTATATGTCACAACTACTGACGTTTCTAAGCTGCCTACATGGCAGTGAACTATACTTCTCTCACTAAATATGAAATATCATATTTCTAAGCTGCCTACATGGCAGTGAACGACCCAAAAGCAAAGATTTTAAAGGCTGATTTTTTCTAAGCTGCCTACATGGCAGTGAACATAAAGACGCATGTGAAGATGCTTTTTATGCATTTCTAAGCTGCCTACATGGCAGTGAACATATTATTTCTACACGTTTTCGCTTTTTCTTTTTTCTAAGCTGCCTACATGGCAGTGAACTACCAATGATAAAACACAAACAACAAAAACACTTTCTAAGCTGCCTACATGGCAGTGAACTAGAGGTGTTACGATGAATTTTGAAACTTGGTTTTCTAAGCTGCCTACATGGCAGTGAACATTGTGGTCAAACAGGTTATATTGATGTTATATTTCTAAGCTGCCTACATGGCAGTGAACAGCTGAGCCAGTATCAGGCGATAAGATCACAATTTCTAAGCTGCCTACATGGCAGTGAACGGAACATACAAATTTTTACGTGCGATTTAATATTTCTAAGCTGCCTACATGGCAGTGAACATCAAGACAGCAGCTTATAAAGCTTTTAAAAATTTCTAAGCTGCCTACATGGCAGTGAACTGATTTAGTGACAGATTGTGTTGTCGCTGGTTTTTCTAAGCTGCCTACATGGCAGTGAACTATAAATTGTGCGTAGTATTGAGGTATTGATATTTCTAAGCTGCCTACATGGCAGTGAACTTGCGCCGTTTCTAATCGTTATTGGCTTGCTTTTTCTAAGCTGCCTACATGGCAGTGAACTTTGATGAGGGCACGATTAATACTTTGTTGCATTTCTAAGCTGCCTACATGGCAGTGAACATCAATATTTCAGTAAAGACAGTATTTTGACTTTTCTAAGCTGCCTACATGGCAGTGAACGAAATCGACCAGATGGACGTATTAGACATCATTTTCTAAGCTGCCTACATGGCAGTGAACTTAGAACTAAGCCAGAGTTTCAGTTTCACAATTTTCTAAGCTGCCTACATGGCAGTGAACTTGAATCACTTACATATGCCTTGATTGACTTATTTCTAAGCTGCCTACATGGCAGTGAACAAGCATGTAGTGATGCGTTTCGTCCGCAAATTTTTCTAAGCTGCCTACATGGCAGTGAACCTGTATTTAGACTAGGGCTTTGTATGCCAATATTTCTAAGCTGCCTACATGGCAGTGAACTCCCAACACATCTGACTTTTGGAAAGCATAAATTTCTAAGCTGCCTACATGGCAGTGAACCGAATAGAGCATTGCTTGCCATGATGCGTGGCTTTCTAAGCTGCCTACATGGCAGTGAACTTGCTATCAGCACAACGCCGTTCATTAGACAATTTCTAAGCTGCCTACATGGCAGTGAACAGTTAGAGCACTTAAATCTTGCATCGCAGCAATTTCTAAGCTGCCTACATGGCAGTGAACGATTTTTAACATAGGTTGACAACATGGCAAACTTTCTAAGCTGCCTACATGGCAGTGAACAGTAAAATTAACACAAAAAATAAAGTTATAACAGTGAGTTAAGCTTTAAATCTAATAAAAGACCCAAGTTTTAACCCACGTTTATAACTTATTGATTTTATTAAGCTGTTAAAGAGTATAAAAATATTGGGTTAAAATTCGGGTACAGAACTCTGTGAACTTAAACCATAAGTACTAAAAACCTGAGTTTCAGATTTTTCAGCAGATTTCTTTTCAATAAACAACTTAAACCATCTCTTATCTTGTTCATCAGAAGTACTTAAACTTTGCAATTGGATATAAGGTAAATCCGTTGTTGTTACAACATTACTATAACGAGCCAATGCTTCATCAAAACCAATATCACCACGCTTCACACGGTGACGAGCCAAACGGTGTGGATTAGTTTTCACCTGTTTACGCCTATAAATGGCATAGCCTGTGATTCTCCTTTCAGGGACAGGACGTACACTCGTGATATGTGTGTAATCTAATAAACGATCTAGCCATTTTCGGATATCTAGTTTTTGTAAATCTATTTCAGATATAGCAAAAATACGTAGTTTCCCACCTAAACCAACTTTAGATCTTTTATTTTCCTTTGTTTCATACACATAATCAGGAAAAGAAATTCCTATTGGCACTTGATTGTACTGATCTTTCATTTCCACTAAAGCAAAATGTAACTGCATATAGATTTTTGACCAAAGGAAATAAGGTGAAATCTCAGCTTGATCAATCAAAGTAATTTCTTGGTAATAATCCATTGATTACTCCTTTCCACTTTGACCAAATACTCCACCACGAACTAAAACTGCCATCACATAATGTTCTTGTTCAGTATTAGCCAATGACTCACCTAAAGCGTACTTATCAAATAAATTAAAAAAATCAACTTTATCTTTCGGAGTTCTATATGCTTTTCCAAGATTTGTAACTGCACCATACGGCTCTATCGCAATTGCTGTTTTTTTCTCATCAAATTCAGGATACCAAGTATCAATTGTACGTAGTGCATTACCGATTTTTTGAGAATGCATTGCAGCAACATCATTCACTTGATAAAGAATTTTACTCTTATTGCCTTTTCCTTTATCCAATACCAATTCTTCACTTGGATAGACTTCTTGTGCTTTACCAACTAAAGCATAAGCTTCAACTTTAATTAATAAATAAGCTGTTTCACCTTTTAAAGCATGTGCAATTTGGTTTGCTAAATTTTGTACTTTCTCATCAATCTGATCAAAGTCATGCAATGGATATTGCAAAGCATTAAAAATGACCGCTGGTTGATCATTAATTGTAACAACAACTTCTACTTTTTCAGCTCCAACACGGTTACGCCATAAAAACCGAGCATTCGCGATATTGAGCGCGTAGCGTTTAGCAAGCTCAGTAAAACCATATTGTTCAATATAGTTTTTTGCTACAGCTTGATAAGAATTTAAAAATATTTCGTTATTACAAGCAGATGGGTTTTCAACTCCACAAAGTACTTTCAACGTAAATGAAACTTTTAACGTGTCCTGATTTTCTCCCAAAGCACATGCATCTACAGTTTGTAAATTGGCTTTTTCAACCTCGGCATTCAATTTTATTGGGTCACCTGCAACGGCAGGTTTTAAACGGTTTGAAATCGTTCCTCGTACAGATTTTTCAATCAGCTTTAATGCTGTTTGTTCATTACGATTAATCCAAGTTGTTCCGTAAAAATAACCATCAGATGGAACAAGTTTCTTTTCAAATGCCAGTACACTTGCAATTGCTTTTTCATTTTTAGCCATGAGTTTTTCCTTTTTTCAATATAAAATTAAGTTGTTGTTTGGTTTTGACAAAGGTATAAATTATTTTCTAAATCAAAATGATACTTCCATAACAGTTGATCAATGTTTTCTATACGATACGGCATCACAAATTCACCTAACGTTAAAACACTTTCTGCAAATCGATGCGGCGTATTGGCATCACGTTGATTTTTTGCTTCTCCAAGTTCAGAAATTCCCTGAAAACCAACAGCAATAGGCACAAGCCAACCTTGAGCTTTACGCTTTGATACCCATGTCACTTTGTCATTTTCATCTATAGTAGAACTATGGGTGACCTTCAAATAATCTAAAACCGCATCTAGTGCATCTTTACCCTCATTCATACTTTCTATAACAAGATCACGGCGCTCAATGATTACGTGTCCTAGCATGAGTTTATTTAAGATAGGTCTTAACTCTTTATCTTGATTTTCATATTCATCATCAAAATCTATGATTTGATAATCTTTCACTGCTAAAACATCTCCACTTGCAAATTTCATACTGCACACGAGATCAGGAATAAGTTCTAAAAGTCGCTCTCTCTTTTTTATGTTTAGATTTTCAACTTCAATTAAAAGTGAAACTTCTAAATGACAACGTGCCTCTTCAATAAAAGCAGGACGACTACCATCTTTATCTAAGGGGTTTGCAGTACCTATAATGGAATGAACAAAATCCCCTTGCCCTTTATAAGTTTGCAAATTAAATTCATGACAACTAATTGCCATTTTCGTTAAAATTACATCACAAGCTTTGCTCTGTAACTGGCGTTGTAAGGCATGAACAGCACCGAGCCACGCAGTCATTGCAGGAAATCCAATCGTATATGGACTACTCATTGCATTGGCATTGTGAAGTTTTAAATGAGGAATCAATAAAAAATGGCGCATTAAAAAAACTCCTTATCTTCATCCAGTGCTTCAAATACAATACCTTTTAACTCGATAATTTCAGGACTACCAAATAGCTTAGAACCATAAAAGTCTTCAAAGCTGTCTAAAATCCATTTTGCAGTTCTTCGAGCAATTTCATCTCGCCATTCACTTTCAGTTTCTCTTACATCTAAATATGCATCGTCAAGCCATATTTTTTGCTTTAGAGCTAAGGATTGATAATGCTCCTTTTGGGACCATCCTTTTTCATTTTTACGTATACAAAAGGCAATAAATAAAATATCTCCAACCATTTGACGTAAAATTTTTTTAATTTTTTTACGTGTATGCTGATTATTAATTCCAGTGACATATTTCTGCAAGCTTTCAAATTCACTACCAAATCTTTTCCAATATAGACACTGTTGAAAAAAATCTTGACTGGGTAATTTAATATTACGGTTTTCAAATTTAGGTGGACAAGTTGATAATAAATAAGCTCGTCCTGCATTTTGACTATTTAAAACACTAACATTTTGTGGTTGAGTTCCACCATAACCCGTTACAGTTAAATCAAAAATATCGGAATAGCCTATTTCATGATGCTCATTTTTCTTACGTGCCTCTTTAGCTTGTTTAGTATCTTCAGAAAAACGTATCGCATCAATAGATTGTTTTAGTCGAGTGATTAATCCTGATGGTGTTAAAATAGAAAGTAAATGATATTGTGCTTCACGAACTGGAAAATAAACTTGTTTCACCAAATGATCTGTTTTAACAGAATGATCTGTTGCTTTAATTTTTAGAAATTCTGTACTTAAAGTATCAAAGTTTAATTTTGCATGAGTAATTAGAGTTTTCAATGCTTGATCTTGCTGTTCAAAACCGTCCAATACCGTGAAATTTTCATTTAATGGTAAGGACAAAAACTTAAATACATCCATTGCAGCAGCATTGCCAAATACATCTAATGAATAATCCACATTCCCACTTCGTAAATAGCCATCATTAGATTGTTCTACTTTAGCAATCACGCTTGAAGTTTTTGCACTTGGGTGACTGAATTTACTTGGGTGACTGACCATAGAAAGCTGTGTAACTCGCTTTGCTGCGTCAGGTAACCACTCATTTAAACTAAATTTATCATTTGCTTGTTGTTGTAATTCAGCTATTACCGTTTCATTTTCCGCCTTTTTTATCCGATCTTTTAACCAAAGTTCTTTTCGCTCATTCAAAAAAGCATAAATACTTTCTGCCATATTTCCCCCATTTATTATTTATCTAAAACTACAAGTCCAAATTGTTCTGAATAAACAAGTCTTTTATTCTCATCATATTCAGGTAACATAATTTCCCCATAGCGTTCTGATAATATTTCTATCTTTTCTTCAATATCCTCATTTCCACTCACTTTATCAAGAGCAAAACGACACAAAATGTCGTAATAATTTCGATTTAACCATAATCTTTGTTGCTCTAATTCATTTAATTGAATGTGATGAATATTATAAAAGCCATTACGATCAATATATTTTCCAAAATCATCTTTTACACAAAATACAAGCTTATGATTTTTTAACACTGCAAAAAGCTGAATATTAGGTGAACTTTGTCTAAAAGGCGTAAATCTCTGAGGTAAAGCCGTTAAAAACCAGTTTTGAGTCAACCACGCATTCAGGGGCTTCGCACCTACTTTATTATATGAAGTTAAAGCATCTGCCATGACAGCATGTTCAAGATCTGCCAATTTTTTTATAGCTTGTAAGGGTTGATTTGCCTGAATACGTGGAACGGCATTAATATTAAAATCAACATTTGAAATATCGAGTAATTCTTTTAGATCTTTGGTCTGTAATTTGAATTTATCATTATTCATTTCAAAACCTGGCTTTTCAAATGCGACTTTCGCCTTTCGTACTCCTTTCAAATTATATTGCATTAAAGCAATATTCGGTTTTTGAATATCCTGTTCCAGTTTTCGATGCCGTAATACCCGCCCAGCAAGTTGGATGATAGAGCGATAAGAGGATGGCTCTACAATTGCCCAATCAAAATCATGATCTCGACCAACTTCCTCTACAGGCGTAGCAACCAAGATAAAAATAACATGTTCATGCTCTGTTGAATCTAAATGCTGTCGAATCACATTTTCTGAAAATGCAGTCGCCTGCTCTCCTACTTTTTCTTTGCGCTTCAAAACCTGATCTAAATGTCGCTCCTGCTCACTACGTAATAGCAAAACTTGACGACTATGATATGCCATGACACGAGGTGCAATTCCTTGTGACCACTCGGCATTTAATAGATATTGAGTGAGCGCGACACATGGCGAAATATTCGCTATGCGTACCACACCAAAAGAAACTTTTTTGCCTGTCTTAATATCGATGCTGTAATGATTTAGATGCAATTTTTCAGCATTCTGCTTAATTCGTTCAAAATATTGCGACTGTAAACTTTGATCTAAACGTTGTACTTCTTTTTCTGCAACAAGATCAGCACAATCTATAATGTAAGCTCTATGTTTTACGATTTGCTGACTTAATGCAGTTGTACGAAGTTCAATAAATTGATCATGTACATTCTTATATTGCTGTATTGTTTCTTTTGATTTTCTTGCATCAATCATTTGAGTCTTGGTTTTAAATTCATCGACCCACATTGCAGCAATATTGGTATTTTTAAGTTTCTTAAACGCACAATACAATGACCAACCTTGCTGATACGCATTAAAGAAACCCTCAGCTAATGCAGGTGGAATGGTTGCCGAGGAAATCATCACTTTTCGCCCTAGCATCCCTGCCAAATGTACCAGTCGAGCAATCGCAATTAAGTCTTGACCGTTAAAATCATCAACTTCATCAATGACTAAATCAGACGAAGAAAGCCTTAAACTGGGTAAAATATATTTTCCACCACGTTTGGTTTCAGTGGCTGCCATCATATGGTCAATGGTACAAGCTAAAACAGGTTTATATAAAAAAGCTTTATTACGTTGTTCCTGATGCTTTGGAAATAAAGCATTCATAAACTCTGCTTGAGGCATAGCCTCATAATCAAGTTCATTGTCTAATAGTTCTTCTAATGACTCTGAACCTATTTCCTCAATAATGACTTCATCTGGCTGAGTATTTTTTATATTTTGATGATGTAATTCCTGAACAACTTTTGAACCAATTAAAACAGCAAGCTCATCATTGCTCAAACCAATATCATGACGATATGAATCGCCTGTTTGTAAAGTTAATGTTCTGAGCCCTAAAGCTAAGATATAGCGTAATGATTGCCCATCTTTGGATAGAGCTTGCATAATTTTAGCATTAGCAATCGTTTTACCCTTACCCGTACTCGCCATATTGACAATAAACCAACCTTGTTTCTCCATCCCCTCATTTTTTTGAATAAATTGTTGTATTCCTTTCACTGCCTGATCTTGCCATTCAAAACCTTGAGGACTTTTCTTTTTTAATTTTTGAATATCATAAGCGGGTTCCATGTCATCGGCTAAGCGACTTAAAGACTGAGCGACTCGCATCGCATTGTCACTGACCCGTACTAAATGTTCATCTAAAAATTGTTTGGCTTGTTTCGTTTTTGGGTCAGTATTTGCAACGAGTGATAAATTGGTTTTCCACGTTTTATCCGCCTCACAAGATGAATAATAGTGATCACCTAACATAAGACACAATCTGGCATGATGTAAAATCACTCGCCAACTACCATCCACAAATATCTGTTGAGATGCTTGAGACTCCTGTAATAAACGTGTTGACCATTTTTTAATTTGTTTATTCCATTCAGATGACTGAGTCAACAAACCTTGTTTAAACTCAAAACACAATTTAAGGCGTTGTTGATATTCTTTTTCCTCAAATTTATTTTGGTAACCCCAATCTGCTTTGATCAATTCAAATAAGTTATTTATATATGAAACATCTTCACTGCCATATTTCTTATATTCTTCTTCACTTTTTAAATTGGGTAACCGATGATGTGAAACGATCAACCATGCGACCAACTGCGCTAAGGGTGGAAGTTGATCTAAAACTTTTGATTGATCTGAGTTTTTTATAATCGTTTGTTTGAGTACCTCTTCATTCCAACTTTGACTGATAAATAAATTGAGCCATGCTTCATCAGTTTCAATATCGCCCGATGATTGAACCAATGCATTGAGCAAAAGACAAGAAATCCATTCATGCCGTAAAGGATCGCCTTTGAATTGGTTATTTTTACTGAGGAGTTTCTGCTGAAATAAAAGCGTTGCTTTGCCCCAATCATGAAGTAATGCGGACACGGCAACCAACGCTTTAATCAGAGGTAAATAATGCCAGTCATTTTCCCATTTATTTTGATCTAATTTTTTCTTCGTGGTATTCACAGGCACAATCCCCTGCGTATTAAACTTATTCCGATTTCCAACGACCCACAGCAACTCACTTCTACGACGACCACGTATCCAGTGACAACTCACTGCCGTACTTTTGGTGACAGTCTTTCTCAATAATTTTTTAACAGCAATCAAACCATCTTCGGTAATGACTGTTTGCCATGTATTGTCACCAAT
This sequence comes from Acinetobacter sp. TR3, assembly GCF_027105055.1. Lineage (NCBI taxonomy): Bacteria > Pseudomonadati > Pseudomonadota > Gammaproteobacteria > Moraxellales > Moraxellaceae > Acinetobacter > Acinetobacter sp. TR3. The sequence continues at coordinate 892,369 of NZ_CP114264.1, read as the reverse complement.
TCGATCCGCAAAAGCATCGAGTACACGGCGAGTTCGAGGAATCGCTTTCTTTTCACACTGAGAGATAAAGGTGACGATCATTATTATTTTCCTCATCTGATATAAGTTGTGTTGAACCATCCGTAAATAATTCAACATAAAATTTTAATTAAGCTGCCTATATGGCAGTAAACTCACCTTATAAAAGGAATACTTTATATTTCTAAGCTACTTTCAAAATTAAGCAGATTTAACCCTCAGGTGGACATGTATCATTTCCATGACTGTCTTTTTGTGAAATCTTGCCATCTTTATTGTGAATGACTAATTCAGTATTTTGATTTTGGCTAAGCTTTCTAGCCCTATCAGTAGCTTCTTTTTTAGTATCAAAATGTCCTGAAGACCGTTTTCCTCCACTTTGTTTAACATCCCACCCACCATCTTTATTCGGTACAACATGTGTTGATTTTGTAGACATAATCGACCTCTCAAAAATAGAACAGAATTTGTTCCATTAATGAGTATAAAACAACCAATTTTAAAAATCAAACCTATAATGTATTACTTATAATTGATTTTTCTTTCACCTGATCAAACATCCAATCCAAACAGCGATATTCAGTAAATTTTTGTAGTAACTGCTGTCTAAACTCTTGCTCAGCCAGACCCTCTTTGGCACAAATAAATGCCCAAGGTAAAACTACTGCATCCTTAATTAAATCCGCTATATCAAACACCAAAGCACCACGCCGAGTTTTACCGTGCATCACTGCAAATGAATGAGAAATACCTAACACCCAAAGCGTGGTTGCGGCTAAACCATAGGCGAGATAATTACCATGATTCAAAAAGTTATTGGCTAAATCTCCCTGCTCAGGATTGCGCTCAAAACTAAGTTTGCAACGTGTGGCCGTAATCTTATAAAGTTGCTTGGTCATTTGTGCTTCAGCAAGCAACAAATCACCAACTTTGCTTTGATGCGGAATTTTCTTTTCAAATCCTGTTAACGCTTGGGTGATATCTTGGTCATCCAGATAAAAACCTTCTGCTTGTAAATCTCGATCTTTAGCCCAAACTTTACGGATAAATTCGATACGAGCGAACTGAAATTGTTTTGCGACCTCTAAACGTTTCGCCTCATCAAACCAAAAGCTCATCCACCCCTGCATATATTCCGTAGGGCGATATTCACTTTGTGGCATCATCCATTCAATTTCGCTCCCCATAAATAAAGGCGTTCTACCGCCGCCTGTAAAACCGACCAATACTCCTGCACTGGCGAGCATCCGCATTGCCGCTTGGGTAATGGATGTGCCTGTACCCAATAAAATGACGGTGGTATTGGCGATTGGAATATTCCAATATTGGTTTTCATTTTTGGCTTCTGTGAGATATAAAACTCGACCATCTTTTTGCATGACACGTGCATGTTCAAGGTAATAAACATTTGCACGCTTCGAATGAAGAATTGCTTTTAAATCGGAAGGATTAAGTTGTTCCATTGTTATGATTTCTCTTATTTTTTCTTATCTTACTTGAACAATTGGTAATAAAAAAGCTGCCGAAGCAGCTTTGCGACAGTAGATGTCGTTTATCGTATTAAAGAAAAATATTTTTTAAGAATCAATTTTATCCAATTGACGATCAACCAAACTCAAACGCCCACGTGCAACGTCCGACAGCATCTTCCAGTCAGAAATGAAGCTATAAAATGGCTGTTTAAAGCTAGCAGGTTTATTGTGTTCAAAGAAAAAATGCCCCACCCAAGCGCAGGCATAGCCTGAGACTAAGCCATAAGCGAAGTATTTTGCTTTACGCTGACGAATTGCTTTAGTAAAGAAATATAAGCCAATAGAACTGCCTGCGACATGCAATCGGCGGCTCGTGATACTACGATGCTCTGTCAGGTAGAAATAATAGAATTCATTATAATTTTTAATCGGTAATGAAAATTCCACTGGCTTGGCTATATTGGCTGGTGCATTCATTTCTTGATCATCCTAATCGTGCAAGATTGTTCACACGTTAATTCATTTTTTGCACAAAATAAAGTCATTAGGTGTCATCGTATCCAGACTTAAAACAACTTTACAATCATTCTTGAGGTCAACCCGTTATACTCATTTTATATTTATCATTCTTTGCGCTCAGGAGTCATAACATCATGGAAATAGAGCTTAAATTTCAACTTCCTGAATCTAAGAAAAAAACCGTTTTACAAACACTGAATAAGCAAAAAGCGCAAAAAATTCAGCTCCAAGCCAAATATTATGATACCGCTGACCGCTTACTTGCCAAAAACTATGTCGCTATCCGTTTACGCCAAGAAGGTGAACACTGGGTACAAACCTTTAAAGCCGCCAGTAAAAACCATCTACAACGCATTGAAGAAGATATTTATCTGGGTAAATGTGAACAAGAACCTGAACTCGATTTATCACTTTATCAGCACAACCGAACCGTTCAAACGGTGCTACATGAAATTTTAGGTGATACGCCTGCTGAGCTACAATTACAGTTTCAAACCAATGTACAACGAAGTTTCCATGTGTTTGAGTTTGAAGGCTCGCAGATCGAAGTTTGTTTAGATGATGGTGAAATTCGTACCCCAACCGATCAAGCCAAAATCTGTGAAGTCGAATTTGAACTCAAACAAGGTGTAGCACAAGACTTAATTCATTTTGCCAAGACATGGGTAGATAAATATCAATTATGGCTTGATGTGCGTAGCAAAGCAGAACGCGGTAATTTACTGGCAGTTGGCAAACGTGTTTCTCCTGCGACCAAAGCCAAACCGCTAAACTTAGAATCCGACATTAGCGCCGAACAAGCAGTTAAATTGATCGTCGAAAATACCTTAAACCAGATATTGCCGAATGCTGCCGCAATTGCCGATGGTGTCGCTGAAGCCGATCATATTCATCAAACGCGTGTCGGTTTGCGTCGTTTACGCTCTGCTTTAAAACATTTTTCAAATTGGTCAGCACAGATTGATCCAACTTGGGAAAATGAATTGGCAGAACTTTTTAGAGCTTTGGGGCAATCTCGTGATCACGATGCAATTCAGGATTCTGTGATTCCGCTGATCAAACAAAGCTGTGATTTTGAATTTCCGCTTGGTGCTGAAATAGATTCCAATATCGCTAAGCTTTTCAGTACAGCTAAAACAACACAGCTATTCTTATCATTATTTAGTTTGATATATTGTGATAATGAGTCGAAATCAAAATTATCTAAACAAGTAGCTAAAAGTTTGAGCAAGCTTTTTAACAAAATTTTAGAGGACGCAGCTCAGTTTTCTACGCTTGCAATTGAAGAACAGCATCGTACTCGTAAGCATATCAAGCAATTGCGTTATTGCATCGACTTTATTTCAGGGCTTTATCCTGAAAAAGAGGTTCAGCAATTTCTGAATAAACTAGAACCAATCCAAGAATATTTAGGTTTTTATAATGATCTATTTGTGGCGGAACAGATTTTTGAAAAACAAGCACTAGAACAATCACAATTTTTATTTGCTTTAGGTTGGGTAAAAGCACAACAACCGCATGTCGCAAAGAAAGCTAATAAAAAGTTACAGCATTTATCGGTTAAAGATATTTTTTGGAAGTAGTAATCGCCCCCAAATACAGATAAGTGTAAATCCCCCCTAACCCCTCTTTGAAAAAGAGGGGGATGAAAAGATTGACTTGATAAGAAATTATCAAATCTTACCGATATTTCCCAAAAATCTTCCATGTCCCATTATCAGCAATCGGATCACTATAACTATCATTACGCTGCTTACGTGGCTTATCCCGTGCATCCACCAATTTAAAATGTGGCTCGACACTTAAAATCATACCATTCATATAAAAACGGGTGCGCGTATACTCGGTTTGCCCATGCTGAAATACGTAAGTCCGTAAATCAATAAACTCACGATGTGCCACTAACGCCGCAGTATCGTCACTCCCCAACCATTCCTGCATCGCAAAAATCTGATCGGTCTCAAATTGCCCACATTTTTCGAGCAAAGCCGCTACACCACGAAAAGTCTTAGATTCTTTAGCCCGTGTTTTATTAATTCGAATACGATCGACATGAAAGAAAAACAGCGGCAAATTAAGATGGCTCGGTAAATGAATGGCATCCACCACACCATCCTCCATAAAGGGCTGACAGAGTTGCTGTGCCCTTTCAATCAAAGGTTGCCATTGTCGGTAGTATTCATCAACCTCGTCCTTTAAACCATAATAAATCGGCAAACCTTCGACATGCTCTAAATATTGTGGTGGATGAATATGTTGGCGTAGTAAGGCAACATCCGTTTTAAGACTTTGAATCGCGATTGCATCTTGCATAGTGATTATTCTAATTACTTAGGCTATTTTAGATTAAGCCAAAGGTTTAGTTTCGACAAGGCTTTGTCTATAATATTGTGTCTTATTTGTTGTTGGGAAAAATCATGTCTCAAAAAATTAATGCCACTGATGTGACAGAAGAAGAAGCTTTAAATGCAGTATTTTTTGAGCGTGCGGATGAATTTATTAAACAAGCCAATGAGTTTTGCCGCCCACAAAAAGGGCAACAACCGAAGCCAGAAGATTTACGTGCGCAAGTGAGTGCTGCGATGTTATTTGGCACAGCTCGCTTTAATACGTGGGTTGCAGCAAATAATTTTAAAGATGGCAATGAAATGCGTGATGCCAAAGAGCAAGTTATGTCTTATTTATTGCAACAATTTCAAATGATGTTAGAAGATAACTTTGACGAATATTGCGAGCAGTTTGAAAATTATCTACGTTTCCGTAAAAATGAAGATTTTCATACGCATAAACACGATCACGAATGATTTAAGTTCAAAAAGAAAGCCACCTAAGAGTGGCTTTCTTTTGATCTGCTATTTTAAGTCTTGGGCTTTACCATATTGGTCAGCCATCACTTCCACAAACTGATCCAATTTGATGTATTTTTTAATTACAGCATCTACATCTGCCTTGGTCAGTTTTGCAAGCGCTTGATCTCGCTCAGCACGATCCATCAAGGTTTTATTACGCTCTAACTGTCCTGTAAGCATTTTATGAATATTTCGTTCATCTTCTAATGAAGTCACGCGCTTCTTCATCATATCTGCTTTAGCCGCTTCCACTTCCTGCTCAGTTACCCCTTTACTCAATAAATCGGTCAATACCTTATGAACAGATTGCGATACCTGATCAGAACGACCCGCTGTATAATTCGCTGTAATACTAATCGACCCACTTTCCGTGTCTGAATCTAGATCAAGATCACTCCCAAAACCATAAACAAGCGCATTTTTCTCACGTAATTCCTGAGCCAAACGAGAAGATAACTGCGAGTTACCCATAATATGACTGAGGAGAATCAAGGCAGGTGCATCCTGATGGTAAGCACCTACAGGAATAGTCAGAATACTTTGATAGCTACCAAACTCACGTTGCTCGGATAGAGCATGTACTTTTTCTGCTTTGAATTGAACATACGGCGATGTAATTTTTTGGTATGGCTGTTTGGTTTTCCACTGTCCAAATGCTTTCTGTAGGGTGCTTTGCATTTTCTTCGGATCGAAATCACCTGTCACTGCGATTTGCGCATGATTAGTGACAAAGAATTGATCATAGAATTGCTTAACCTGTGCTTGTGTCGCTTCATTTAACTGCTTTTTGGCAAATTCAGGTTCAAAGTGATAACGCAAATCACCTGGTTGATAGGTTTCAAGTAATCGAGCCAAAGTCATAGATGCGACCACAGCAGGTTCAGTATACGGTCGATCTAATGCAGATAAGCTTTGATTTTTCGCTAAATCAAATTCTGATTGTGCAAATTTAGGCTGCTTCATGACATCAATAATAAAGTTTAAAAAATCTTCAAACTTATCTTTTTTTGCCTGAATCCCAATTGTTAAACCATTACCATTTGAAGTGATAGATGCACCACCACTTGCTGCAATCGCTTTATCTGTAATTTCTTGCAGTGTATGTTTTTCGGAACCACGCAACATCAAATAACTGGTTAAATCTAAGGTCACCCCTTTACCAAACAGTGATTTTTCCGTACCAAAATCTAGGCTAATCGTGGCATAGGTTTTATCATCACGTGTTGTGGTTGGGAATAAAGCATAGCGAATACCATTCTTTAACTCACCGCGTTGGATTTTTTGCTCATTTTTCTGTAGTTGCTGCGCAGACTGTGCAACAAACTGAGTGACTTCTTGTTGATAAATCGCAACATCTTTTAACGGTTCAGGCTTTTCGGCACTTTGATCTAAGGTTTTAGGTTTATCTTGTGCCTTGAGTGTCATCGCTTTCTTTTGATCTTCAGGCGTAGGTAGAATATCTCCCGAAATACGATGTGATGATACTAAAAACTGTTTTAATGTTTGATTGGCATCATTTAATTTTAAATCTTGAATGGCTTGTAAATCTTTGAAGTACTGATCCCATTGTCCGTGTGAAGACACTGCATAATCACTAAGGCGAGAACCCAAAGCAACAGCATCATTTGCAATCGTATCAGCGGTATTTTGAGTAATAGTTTTGATACGTTGTAATTCTGCGTCAGTAAATGCTTGGCTATTCTCAACACCATCAACCAACGCATCATCAACTTTTTTTGCATCATGATTCGGCGCATACACCGCACCCATAAAGACCATATTAAAATCTTGGTCCAACCATGTCGTCGATTGAACAGCCGTGCTCACTCCTGTTTCGACCATACTCTTATACAGCGTACCACTAGGCTGCATGGTATAAAGTGCCGGTGCAAGTGCTAATGCTGGTTGTAGTTGCGTATTTTTTCCATTCATATAAATGTGGAATTTAGCAAGATCACTGCCCTTTTGCACCGTGAATTTTCGCTGCTCAATCTTACTTGAATCCAAAACAGGCACTTGAACAGGTGTAGGCACAGTACGTGCAGGAATCGGACTAAAATATTGATCAATTTTATTTAATACTTCTGATTTATCAAATTTTCCAGAAATGACCATTACGGCATTATTTGGTGCATACCATGTTCTATAAAACTGATTTAGTTCATTCATTTTTATAGATTTTAATTCAGGCAAATCACCAATCGGCAATCGACCTAAATATTGATTGCCATAAGCTGCTTTCCACATCTGATCCATCAATACTGCAAACGGTTGATCCATACGAATTTCACGTTCACGTTTTACAATTTCAATTTCAGAAGGGACAAATTTTTCTTGTAACACCAATTTATCCATACGCTCAGACTCAAGGTATAGAATTTCATTCAGTGCATTTTTTTCAGGACGAACAATATTTAAATATTTAGTTGAGTAATAATCGGTACTGGCATTGGTCATTAAAGTGAATTGATCCAAACGACGCTGAAATTCCTCACCTTTGACATTTTGTGTGCCTTTAAATGCCAAATGTTCAAGCAAATGAGCAAGACCACCTTTCCCTTTAGGATCATTCAGTGAACCTGTTAAGTACACCGTATTAACATAAACTTTGTTTTCTTTATCATTTGGTGCAAGAATAACTCTGAAACCATTATCTAATTTATATTCTTCGATATTTTTTTCACTTTTTACGAGTACTGTCTGAGACCAAGATGTCGCACTCAATCCAATCAAACAAAGAGAGAGTGTAAGCTGCTTAAACCGCATTAACATAATTTATCCAAGTATTTTTAGTCATTTAAATAAAACGATAAACCATATAGTAGAGAACGATTCGCATTTTTAATAGTGATGTTTTGAAAAAGCTGTGCATTTAAACAGCTTTTTTCTATGTTTTTATAGCGTTTGAGTTAAAATTTAGATTGCAAGTTCAGCCTGCATATACAGTTTTGCATAACCTGAAATTTCAATACGATCTTCAGACTCAATAACACACTCTAAAATCCCACCTCGAACTGATGCCTGATATGCGATAAGCTGAGTTTGATCAAGTTTTTCAGCCCACAAGGGTGCAATTGCAGTATGAATCGAACCCGTAACAGGATCTTCATTAATCCCAATCGTAGGGGCGAAATAGCGAGATACACAATCAAACTGACCTTCGCCTCTCGCTGTAATAGCAACATCAGGTTGAGATGCAGTAATTGCGGTACGTAATGCGCCTAATTGCTTTAATTTTTCAAAGTCAGGTTGCTCGTTTAATACATCAGCGACAGTTTCATATTCAACAATATATGCCTGACCATTCAGATAAACCGCTTTAAATGGCTTGGTTAAACCATCTCGAAGTTCTTGAGGATATTCAGATATAAGTTCAGCTTTTCGAATAGGGAAATTCATTTTAATCTTGCCGTCTGCTGCTTGGCTAACGATAAAAATGCCCAAATCTTTCACATGAAATTGAATCGTCTTTACAGTGGTGAAATCTTTAAATAAAACAAAGGCACTGGCTAAAGTCGCATGTCCACAGAAGGCAACCTCATCTGTTGGTGAAAACCAACGAATTTCATAATTAGTTTCATCTTGTTTTTTGACAAAAGCCGTTTCAGATAAATTATTTTCCAATGCGATATTTTGCATTAAGTTTTCATCTAACCATTCATCTAACACAATGACTGCTGCAGGATTACCTTTAAATAGTTCTTGGGTAAAAGCATCAACTTGATACATCTTCATGACATGAGACTCTAAATATTTTTCAACTATTCTGAACTTTTAGCCGATGAAACATAGATACAGATTTATCTAAATTTACGATACAGTGCATATTTATATGGTTGAAAATCATGTGAAATGCACAATGAAAGAACGATATTAACAAACGATACAATCGAACTAAAAAAATGCCGACAAAAAAGGGCGTTACTTAAACACCCTTCTCTTTAGCTCAGCTTTGTTTAATCTTCCATGTGTTGAATAATGGCTTGACCAAATTCCGAACAGCGCAATAGGGTTGCATTTGGCATTAATCGTTCAAAGTCATACGTTACTGTTTTCGCTTCAATTGCACCAGAAACACCTTTGATAATCAAATCAGCAGCTTCGCCCCACCCCATATCACGTAACATCATTTCAGCAGAAAGAATAATTGAACCAGGATTAACCTTATCCTGCCCCGCATACTTTGGTGCAGTTCCATGAGTTGCCTCGTAAACTGCTATCGCACCACCAATATTGGCACCCGGTGCAATGCCAATTCCCCCTACTTCTGCTGCCAGCGCATCAGAAATATAGTCACCATTTAAATTAAGCGTCGCAATAACAGAATAGTCCGCTGGACGCATTAAAATTTGCTGTAAGAATGCATCGGCAATCACATCTTTAATAATGATGTCTTTACCATTTTTAGGGTTCTTGATTTTAACCCATGGTCCACCATCAAGTAGTTCACCACCAAAGCGTTCTATTGCGAGTTCATAGCCCCACTCTTTGAATGCACCTTCGGTGTATTTCATAATATTACCTTTGTGAACCAACGTCACAGAAGGTTTATCATTATCTATCGCAAACTGAATGGCTTTACGTACTAAACGTTGTGTCCCTTCTTTAGAAACAGGTTTGATCCCAATTCCACAGCCTTCGTCAAAACGGATTTTTGTTACGCCCATTTCTTCTTTTAGAAATTTAATAACTTTTTTAGCTTCCTCTGAATCTGCTTTCCACTCAATCCCTGCATAAATATCTTCTGAGTTTTCGCGGAAAATCACCATATCCGTGAGTTCAGGATGTTGAACAGGTGAAGGAACACCCTCAAACCAACGGACTGGCCGCACACAAACATATAAATCAAGTTCTTGACGCAACGCAACGTTCAGTGAACGAATACCACCACCCACAGGTGTGGTTAAAGGACCTTTAATTGAAACAATAAATTCTCGTAAAGCTTCGAAGGTTTCTTCAGGCATGTAAGTGCCATAAATTTTATCTGCTTTTTCACCGCAATAGACTTCCATCCATTCGATCGAACGTTTGCCACCGTATGCTTTTAATACCGCAGCATCTACTACTGCTTTCATAGCTGGTGTAATATCCACACCAATACCATCACCTTCAATAAAAGGGATGATTGGATGATTTGGAACATTCAGTGACAGGTCTGCGTTTACTGTGATTTTGTCACCATCAGCAGGAACCACGATCTTCTGATAACCCATTTTGCAGGTTCTCCCTCATGTATTTAGCGATTATAACTATGCCTTCTATGGCATACTTTCGTTTTTATTGCATGAAACAGTTTAGTTCAAAACAGGTTTTTTTGAGATTTATACGGGAAATAACAACATTTTCCCATTAAATAGAAACCTTTATTGTTATGATGCCGCCCATAGCCAAAGCAGTATACTCATATGAAAATAGTTGTATTCAACAAACCTTTCGACGTTTTGTCACAGTTCCGTGAGGATGAAGCTCACCTTACACTTTCTCATTTTATTCATGATCCAGATTTACGTCTGGCAGGCAGACTTGATCTTGACTCAGAAGGACTTATGTTCCTTACCGATCATGGTGGTCTGAATCAATACATTACGAATCCTGCAAATAAAAAATTTAAAACCTACCTTGCTCAGGTTGATGGTGATGTAACTGAGGAAGCATTAGAACAATTGCGTAAAGGCGTTGAACTCGCTGATGGCATGACGTTACCTGCTAACGCAATGAAAGTAGATGCGCCAGAATGGTTATGGGAACGAGATCCACCAGTACGTTATCGCGCTAACATCCCAACAAGTTGGATTGAGCTACAAATTTGCGAAGGTCGTAATCGCCAAGTACGTCGTATGACCGCGGCGGTTGGCTTTCCAACTTTACGCTTAATTCGTACTAAAATTGGTGCAATTGATTTGGTTCGTTTAGGTTTACAACCTGGCGAACAAGTTGAAATTGAACCTTTGTTATATCCTGACTTTAAAGATGTTCCTGCAGATAAGCCGTATGAAGGACGCTCTTTTGCTAAAAAAACGAATAATAAACCGCATTTCTCTCGTGCTAAAGATAAAGCACGTGAAGAAAAAGGTGAAAAACCGTTTAAAGGTAAGAAAAAAGCAGGTCGCGGTACAACACGTATTTGGCAAATGGATGAAAGTGAGAAACCACGTCGTAAGACCAATGGTACAACTCGTCCAAATACTAAAGCACCACGTGGTCGCAACCGTAATGGTCGTTAAAAGTTGATTTTTTAAAGCCCACGGAAGTGGGCTTTTTTACGCTAAATGTAATTTCTCATAAAAATTATCAATTTCTTGCAAAGTGAAGTTTTTCTTTATCGGCGATATCTCTTCTTCCGTTTTATAGAAGTGAGCATAAATAATCGGTTCAATTTTACTTCTTGGATCATTCACAGAAATAGCTATACAAGCCAATTTATAAAAATAAGGATCTCTACGAATAATCTCAGCAACCTTATCAAAATAAGTTGTGTCTATTTCCCAACCATAACCATTGTAATCAATCAAAGATTTATCTATAAATTTAACAGTATTTTTATATTTTTCAGCATCTCCATAAGGGTCTACAACTTCATTATATTCAAATTCATAAGAGTTAGGTTTTAATGCCATTTGATAATATTTGATATTCCGTCCTTTCAACACCTCCATGACCTGTTCTTGACTCACCTGAGATGAACTATCTGATAATTTCTTATTATCATCATGCAGATCTTGCTTTGTTTTTGGCATTCTTAAACCAAAATAAATTGCCTTCACGGCTCTAGCATCATATTCAACCTTACCAAAATGATTGATAATTATTCTTATCTCATCCTCATGCAACCACCTCTTTGATTTTGTACCAAGAATTAACTCGGTCAATTTAGAAATACTATTATGATGAAATACTGAGCTAAAATTCAATTTTGGTATATCTACATCATATTGCACAATACAATTCAATTTAATACTTTCGATTTTCAATAATATTTCTTGATCATATTCAATACAAAAACCTTTATGTGCATTAGCGTAATACGCCCATAACAACTCATCTTTTTCAGTTTTACTCAAGGAGTAAATACCGTAATTTTTAACTTCTTTATAAAATCGAGAGAAATCATTTTTAAACAAATGATGTAGTCCAGTTGCATCTAATATCTCATCAATAAATATCCCTTCGTAAGGATCATTTAATTCTAAAGAATTAGGGGCATAAAAATAATTCTGTTGTAAAGAATCTAAATCACGTTTTGAACCAAACCTATATTTATAAACATTCATATTTTTATAGAAAATAATATTAAAAATTAATACTAACTTCAGATCAAACTTAATTCAAATAAATCAACTTTAAAAAAGCCGATGTTTTCACATCGGCTTTCTTACATCACTGATAAATTATCATTAAGTATTAAAACTTAAATAGTTTCAAGCGTAGCATTAAGCGTTGAACTTGGACGCATCACTGCATTTACTTTCACTGGATCTACAGCGTAGTAACCACCGATATCAGCAGCTTTACCTTGTACTTCACTTAATTCAGCAAGAATTTTTTGTTCATTTTCAACCAAGGCTTTTGCAAGAGGCGCAAACTTCGCTTTCAATTCAGCATCTTCGTTTTGAGCAGCAAGCGCTTCAGCCCAATACATTGCTAAGTAGAAGTGGCTACCACGGTTATCTAGCTCACCAGTACGACGAGATGGCGACTTATCGTTATCTAGCAATTTACCCGTTGCTTGATCAAGAGTTTCCGCAAGTAACTTCGCACGTGCATTATCTTCTTTAAGACCAAGCTCTTCTAAAGAAACTGCAAGCGCAAGAAACTCACCAAGCGAATCCCAACGCAAGTGGTTTTCTTCAACTAACTGCTGAACATGCTTCGGCGCTGAACCACCTGCACCTGTTTCATACATACCACCGCCCGCCATTAACGGAACGATTGATAACATTTTCGCTGAAGTACCCAGCTCCATGATCGGGAATAAGTCAGTTAAATAATCACGTAAGATGTTACCAGTCACAGAGATTGTGTCTAAACCTCGTGCTACACGTTCAAGCGTATAACGCATTGCACGCACTTGTGACATGATTTGAATATCAAGACCATCTGTATCATGTTCTTCTAGATACTTTTCAACTTTCTTGATCAATTCATTTTCGTGTGGGCGGTATGGGTCGAGCCAGAAAATCGCAGGCATACCAGAGTTACGAGCACGACTTACCGCAAGTTTTACCCAGTCACGAATTGGTGCATCTTTCACCTGACACATACGCCAGATATCGCCTTCTTCTACATTCTGAGACATCAACACTTCACCAGTGTCTAAATCAGTAATGTTCGCAATACCCGCTTCAGGAATTTCAAAAGTTTTGTCGTGTGAACCGTATTCTTCAGCTTTTTGCGCCATCAAACCAACGTTCGGTACTGTACCCATCGTACGTGGGTCAAAATTACCATTCCACTTACAGAAATTGATCATTTCTTGGTAGATACGTGCGAAAGTTGATTCAGGCATGACTGCTTTACAATCGTAAGGTTTACCATCGGCACCCCACATTTTACCACCACCACGAATCATTGCAGGCATTGAGGCATCTACAATCACGTCGTTTGGAGAATGGAAGTTATCAATCCCTTTCGCTGAATCAACCATAGCTAATGCTGGGCGATGTTCTTGGCAAGCATGTAAATCTTCAATGATTTCTTCACGAAGTGAAGTTGGTAAAGTTGCGATCTTTTCATAAAGACCTGCCATACCATTATTGACATTAATACCTAACTGATCAAATAACTTACCGTGTTTTTCAAAAGCATCCTTATAGTAAATTTTCACACAGTGACCGAAAACGATCGGGTGTGAAACTTTCATCATGGTCGCTTTTACGTGTAATGAAAATAAAATACCAGCTTCACGGCAGTCATCGAGTTGCTTCTCATAGAAGTCACACAATGCTTTTTTGCTCATGAACATCGAGTCAATCACTTCGCCATCTTGAAGCGCAACTTTAGACTTGAGAACGATTGTCTCACCGCCCTTCGTGATTAACTCCATCTTCACATTACGTGCACGATCAAGTGTCATTGATTTCTCGCCATGGTAGAAGTCACCTTCTTCCATATGAGAAACGTGCGTTTGTGACCACTGTTTCCACTCACTCATTGAATGAGGATGCTTTTTCGCATAATTTTTTACAGCAGCAGGCGCACGACGATCTGAGTTACCTTCACGTAATACAGGGTTTACAGCAGAACCAAGACATTTACCGTAACGCGTCTTAAGTTCTTTCTCTTCATCCGTTGTTGGATTTTCTGGATAATCAGGAATTGCATATCCTTTAGACTGCAATTCTTTGATGCATGCTGTTAACTGAGCAACTGAAGCACTGATATTTGGCAGTTTAATGATATTTGTATCTGGATCTTGAGTAAGGCGACCAAGCTCAGCAAGGTTATTGCTTACCTTCTGCTCATCGCTTAAGTATTCCGAAAATTCCGCAAGCACACGTGCTGCAACAGAAATGTCACTCTTGACAATTTCTATGCCAGCTGGCTTAGTAAAGGTCTCAATGATCGGCAGTAGCGAATAGGTCGCCAACAATGGCGCCTCATCAGTCAGTGTATAAATGATTTTTGACTTTCCACCAGCCATATATAGCCCCTTGTGTTTGGTTGAGTTTTTCATGAACGAGCTTTTGGCCCAGTCCATTAAAACCGGTTTGCTTGATTAAGGTCTGAGAGTATCAGTCCTCAACGTATCTCAGTCAACGCAATATCTTGTGATATTGACATTTCGCTACGAAATAATGGTATAAAGCTTACGCTTTGTGACCAAGGAACCGGTTAGCTTAAATAAAACATGAGAGTATCAGTGTTGATTACTTCTCAGTCAATGTAATATATCGTGATATTGACATTTCGATACGAAATACCAATGCTTGAGTACTTCCGTACGATTAAACCCTACATTTTTTAAAATTCTATTTGCTGATTCATTTCTGCCAAATATTTTATAAAATGCTTAATCATAATAAATTGTTTAAGTCCGTACGAATATTCGACTCAAGTTTCATTTACACTTTTTAAACCTATATTTTGAACAAATGATTAAAATCATTTTTTATTTTTTAGGATTGGTCAGATGTTAAAAGTTTTAATTCCTTGCGTAGCCATTTCTCTTTCATCTTTTAGCTTTGCGCAAAACCCTTTAAGTGTGCATGTGCTTAACTTAGAAAATGGACTTCCTTCAGCGGGTGTAAAAGTTATTTTGGAAAAACAAGAAAATAACCAATGGAAAGAGCTTAACCAAAGTACAACCAATCAACAAGGTCGGATCACAGCGTTATATCCTGAAGATGCTGCCCTTCAAAAAGGTATTTACAAAGTTACTTTTAAAACAGGTGAATGGTTCCAAAAGAATAAACAAAGCTCATTTTTCCCAGAAGTTCCTGTCATTTTTTCTGTGGATGGCAATCTTGAACATTATCATATTCCACTTTTGATTAGTCCTTATGGATACTCAACTTATCGTGGTAACTAATAATTTTCAAAAAATCTTAATTAAAATTTTGATATACAAATGAGGGACACTGAATCTGTTCCCTCATTCATTTGAAGATTTATGTTAATGATATATACAATGCTATCAATTGCATCAACCTTTCAACCAAGCCTCTAATTTGGTTTGATCCTCAACTTTTAACTCAACCGAATTCAGAGGATTCTCTCCAGCATGCAGTTCAAACTGTAGGAGCTCATCACGACGGAATGCATAAACTGTAAATGTGCCTTTTTGTTTTGCATACTTCGCCAACAACTTTTCTGATGCTTTGATACCATCAATCGCAATAATGACATCGTTAGCAGACAAACCAGCTTGTGCAGCAGCACTATCACGGCGAACATTTTGCACGATGACACCTTCCGCTTTATCTAGCACTTTTAAGCCAAAAGGTAATGCTTTGTCATTTTTAACGATATAGCTCAAACCAAACTCAGGGAATAGTTGATCCAATGGCAATTCATCAGTGGTATTAATCAAATGATTAATTTGTTCAATCCAGTTATCCCCTGTCAATTCATTACACAATTCAAAAATCGTGCGTTCATTGACCTGAATGCCATTTTGGGTATTTTCATACAAACGGCGCATCAAGGCATCTAAATTTGAACCACGTAAACGTAAGCCCAAGTCTAAACAAAGCGCAACTAAGCTACCTTTATTGTAATAACTGGTTCCCGCATTATTTGAATTTTCATCCTGACGATAGAATTTAACCCATGCATCAAAACTCGATTCTGAAACGGATTGAATAAAGCGCCCTGGATTTTGCAAATAACGCTCAATCTGTGCTTTAAGCAAATCCAGATAAGATTTTTGAGAAATCACGCCACTACGCAACAAAATCAAGTCATCATAATAAGAGGTAAAACCTTCAAAAATCCAAAGCAAAGAGGTATAACTTTCTTTGTTTAAGTCATAATTGACGAAGTTTTCAGGACGAATAAACTTCACTAACCATGAATGAAAGTATTCATGACTACACAGACCTAAGAAACGTTGATAATCTTTAGACGGTTCTTCAGCTTCATCTACTTTCGGCAAATCATCACGTGGTGTGATCAAACTAGTGCTATTATAATGCTCTAGCCCACCATAACTATTGCCCGTTGCCATCGTCATAAAGGTATAGTTTTGGAATGGTGCTGAACCAAACATGTCAATTTCAGCCTGACAAATCTTTGCCATATCAGCTTTTAAACGCGTCAAATTCGTTGTGTGTTTACCTGAGATGACAAATTCATGTGGAATACCATTCGCTTCGAAGCTAAAACGGCTTTGTTCTGCCAACTCAAATGGACTATCAATCAACTGATCGTAGTTATCTGCCTTTAAAGTATAGCGTCCTTTTACCAAACTCTTAGCAGTTAAACCCGTTGCAATTTGAAAATGTTTTAATTCATGTGGTAAGAAAATTTCAACTTCACATGGTGACTGTTCTTGATCAATTAAACCTAAACAAACACAAGCGGGGTTTACATATAAACGAGTTTGATCGACATACGCACCACGTACCGACAAATCATAAGCATAGACATCATATTCAACCGTAATCAATTCATGATCTGTATTGAATAAGCGCCAACGGTTCTTTTCCGTTTTCTTAATACTAAGTAACCGCCCTGCTTCATCAGATGCTTTTACTGATTCAATATGTTTTGAAAACTCTCGAATCAAATAACTGCCAGGAATCCATGTCGGTAACCAAAGTTCTTGGTTCGGATTAGCGAGGAAACGAAGTGTGACATGAATAAGATGTTGGCGATAATCGTCAAACTCAATTTGATAGTGCAACATAGTTTTAGATCATAAAAATAGGAACGGTTTCACACAGCTTAGCATTTTTTTACAAAGTCATGCGTAGATGTCTTAATTGTTGGCAAAAGTTGCTGGATTCTGCAACAAAAAAGTCATAGCATGCTTTTTTCGCTTTCCATGCCATTGGATCGGCTGCACTAGGTGTTCTCGTGAAATTTCTCCTCTCGCTGTTTACGTTGTTTAGTCTGTTATGTGCCAATTTAGTACATGCTAATTTACTCAATATCGCTCCTGAAACGGTTGAAGCGCAAGCTTGGTCGATCGTAGATGCTCAATCAGGTCAAATCATTGCTGAACATAATAGTCATGTTCAACGTTCGCCTGCATCGCTCACCAAAATGATGGTGGCTTATATTGCTTTGAAAGAAATCGAAGCAGGTAAATTACGTAAGGAAGAGGTATTAACCGCAACACCTGTGGTGAGCACCGTCATGTGGGATGAATCACAGATGTATCTAAAGGCTGGTGAACAAATTTCGGTTGATCAGCTTTTGGCAGGCTTAATTGTGATGTCTGCAAATGATGCTGCGGTTACGCTTGCTGAAAAAATTTCAGGTGGTGTTCCACAGTTCGTTGCGCGTATGAACAAAGAAGCCCAAGCCTTAGGGATGAAAGATACCCATTTCAGTAATCCTGCTGGTATCACCATGACAGATCATTACTCAACTTCAGCAGATTTGAGTTTATTAGCAAAAGCGATTGTAAAAGAGACACCTGAATATTTACATTATTCAAAAATGCCAAGCTTTAGCTATAACCAACGTTTCCATCGTGCAACGAATCTTGCATTAAAAATGGATCCAACAGCAGATGGTTTAAAAACAGGTTATACCAAGGCGGCAGGTTACAACTTGGCTTTAACCGCTGAGCGCCCGACTCTAAATCCACATGTTGATAAGCGCCGTTTGATTGTTGTAGTACTTGGAACACCAAGTGCGCTAAAACGTGCTGAAGTCGCGCATAAATTAATGAATTTAGCTTATACATACACACGCGATGAAGAAGTGATTCCAAAGCAAAAGCTAATTGCTGAACTTCCTGTAATCAAATCGACTTTGAAAATTTTCAAAGTTGAAACTCAACAACCTACTATCGTAACAACATCTTTATACGATCAAGCGACACCAATTGATCTAAATAGTTTTGATTTACTCACACAGCGTATACATTTGCTTGATACAAACCAGCAAATCAAAACCATTGAACCACTTGAAACGACAAAAACACACGTCAATATCAAACTCAATGAACAGCATTTAACAGCGCCATTGACGCAAGTCATGAATTTGGCCACAGTGACGGTTTATCAAAATAACCAGTTAATTCGTAGTCTACAAATTGAAAATAACGTGGAAATTGAAGAAGCGAATATTTTTCAAAAAATTATGATTTGGTTTGCAAACTTATGCTCGTTTTTTTCAACAAATGATGTCAAAGCTGCTAAACTTTATCCTTTGAATCAAGGATAAAAAAAACCTACTATTTTTATCAAGATTAACCATACAATGTTGAAAAAAAGGATGGCATAATCCAACCATCCTTTCACAAAAATAATTAGGTTAATCATGAGCAAAACCTTACATCATATCGTGATTGTGGGTGGTGGCGCAGGTGGTTTAGAGCTTGCAACACAATTAGGTGAACGTTTTGGCAGGAAAAAGAAAGCCAAAATTACCCTAATCGACCAAAATCTCACGCATATATGGAAGCCTCTCCTACACGAAATTGCCGCTGGCTCGCTAAATCCTCACGAAGAACAAACCAATTATTTTGCTCACGCAGAAAAACATGATTTTGAGTTCATTCTCGGAACATTAATCAACGTAAATAAAGATCAAAAACAAATTACAATTTCACCTCCTCAACTTTCTAAAGAACATACTCCTGTTATTCAAAGTCTCAGCTACGATACGTTGATATTAGCTGTTGGTTCAGTTTCAAATGACTTCGGAACTGAAGGTGTACGTGAAAATTGTCATTTCTTAGATAGTCGCAAACAAGCCGATATTTTCCAACAGGACTTATTCCATCTTTATATTGAAGCGCAAAACCAAGCAACTGAACGTGCCTTGAATATTGGTATCGTGGGTGCGGGTGCGACAGGTGTTGAATTAGCGGCTGAACTAATTGAAACCACGAAGAATTTTTATCGTTATGGGTTAAAGAAAATTAATCCAAAGCAAGTTAAAATTACCTTGATCGAAGCCTCAGATCGTATCTTGCCTGCACTCAATGAAAAAACAGCTACACATAGCGCGAAACAATTACAAAAAATGGGCATCAACATTCTGACGCAACATAAAGTGCAAAAAGTCGATGAATCAAATGTCTATTTTAGCAACGGTCATGTTTTGCATTCGGACATTACTGTATGGGCGGCAGGTGTCAAAGCACCTAAAGTTTTGGAGTCATTTACAGATTTTAAACGCGATAAAATTAATCGTTTAATGGTCTATGCGACATTACAAACTTATTCAGATCCAAATGTATTTGCCTTTGGGGATTGTGCAAATTGTCAGCTCGATGCACGTCAACCTCCATTAGGACCACGTGCACAGGTCGCCAGCCAACAAGCGACATTCTTGGTAGATGCTATGGCCGCTCGTTTATCTGGTTCACCTCAACCTATGTTTAATTTCAGTGATAAAGGCTCTTTGGTTTCATTAAGCAGTAATCAGGCTGTTGGAGAATTACTCGGTGATGTAAGCGTACAAGGTTTTATTGCCAAAACAATGTATGTATCTTTGTATCGATTACATCAAGCCAATATTCATGGTTATACCCAAGCAGGAATGCTGACCATGAAAGATTTTCTGACACGTCGTGTACGTCCAAAAATTAAACTTTATTGAGTTGAAATTTTCTATTTCGTTCCCATTTATAACGAAATAGTTTCAAAAAGTGGAAAATAGTCAACAAAATCTATTTTTCACTTTATGATGTACACCTAAATTGATTGAATGGATCAAACAACATGACTGCTATTGCAAATAACCACGTGGTTTCATTCCACTACACTTTAACAAACGCTGAGGGTGAAACACTTGATCAATCTCAAGGTGAACCACTTGCATATTTGCACGGCGCGGGCAACATCATTCCAGGTTTAGAAAATGCACTTCTTGGTAAAACAGTAGGCGAAAAATTTACTGTAACTGTTCCAGCTGCTGAAGGTTATGGCGAATATAACCCAGACCTCGTACAAGAAGTTCCAGCTCAAATGTTCCAAGGTGTAGACAATATCCAAGCGGGTATGCAATTCCAAGCTCAAACTGATGATGGCGTTCAAATCGTAACTGTTAAAGCAGTTGAAGGCGAAAACGTTATTGTTGATGCAAACTTCCCTCTTGCTGGTCAAGATTTAACATTTGAAGTTGAAATCGTTGAAATCCGTGATGCTTCTCAAGAAGAATTAGATCACGGTCATGTTCACGGTGCAGGTGGTCACCACCACTAATTCATATTTTTGAATTAGATAAAAAGCAAAGCTTCGGCTTTGCTTTTTCTTCACATAGATATAGATAAAATCATAATTATATTTAATTTCTTTCTAATAAATGTAATGGTTGTTAGCTTATGTCTCATGTCTATCAATTGATTTGGTTTCGTCAAGATTTAAGAATCCATGATCATGCTGCTTTATGGCATGCGGCTCAAACAGGCTCATGTATCGCAATCGTTCTATTATCGCCTGAACAATGGCAACGCCATGATGATGCGCCGATTAAAATTGAATTTTATCTACGCCAACTACAAGAATTAAAACAACAACTGGATACATTGAATATCCCATTAATCGTTCAAACCATTCCTTTATGGAACGATATTCCCCAATTCTTTATTCGCTTATTAGAACATATTAATTTTCAAAATATTTATGCCAATATTGAGGTCGGTGTTCATGAACTTAAACGTGATGCCGATGTACAAAAACAGCTAAATCGTCATCAAAAAGAACTCGTACTGTTACATGATCGAACTCTGTTTCCTTTTGCGTCTATCCGTAATCA
Organism: Acinetobacter sp. TR3; assembly: GCF_027105055.1. NCBI lineage: Bacteria > Pseudomonadati > Pseudomonadota > Gammaproteobacteria > Moraxellales > Moraxellaceae > Acinetobacter > Acinetobacter sp. TR3. The sequence goes on along the minus strand of NZ_CP114264.1, from coordinate 871,134 downwards.
ATCGAACCTACCCTACCAAGTTTTTGGCGCATTTAAAAAAGCATGCTACCAACGTTTACAACATGCTTTACCTCAATGCTATCCGATGCCCAATATTCAACAACCCATTAAATTAGATTTATCTGCTTTAGCTCAAACAGACATCCATCAATTACAAGTCGAATATGCAGAGAAAATAAAACCACCAATTACGATTCTTTGGAATGTCGGTGAGTCACACGCACATAATTTATTGGATCATTTCATCGATCAGAATCTAACGGACTATAAAGTATCTCGTGATCTACCTTCAATATCAGGCACAAGCCAGCTTTCTACCTATTTAAATATTGGCATACTTTCCATCCGCCAATGTATCCAAGCGTTGTTTCGACAACAGCACGGTGATTTTGTTATTCAATCTGAAGGTCAACAAACGTGGCTCGATGAACTGTTATGGCGTGAATTTTATCAACATATTTTATTTGATTTTCCACAAGTCTCTAAACATTTACCCTTCAAAGCAGCAACCCAACAAATCAATTGGCGCGATGATCCGGTTAATCTAGAAAAATGGCAACAAGGGCAAACAGGTATTCCAATTGTAGATGCAGGTATGCGTCAGCTACTCGCAACAGGTTGGATGCATAATCGAGTTCGTATGATTTGCGCTATGTTTCTAACTAAAAATCTATTGATCGATTGGCGCATTGGCGAACAATGGTTTATGCAACATTTAATCGATGGTGACTTAGCGGCAAATAATGGTGGATGGCAATGGTGTGCATCTACAGGCACAGATGCTGCCCCTTATTTCCGAGTATTTAATCCAATTAGCCAATCACAAAAATTTGATTCCAATGGAGACTATATTCGTAAATGGGTGCCAGAACTCGCAAATTTGGATGCACAAATCATACACGAACCTTATGCAAAAGATTTATCAAAAAATCTCAATTATCCAAAACCAATTGTTGATCTTAAAACTAGCAGAGCACGCGCGATCGAAGCTTTCAAATCATATTTATAGCCTTAACCAAGGCTATAAATTTGCTGAGTAATCATTTTTTAATCGCACAAATAAACAGGTCATACCGTATGTTACTGTTTACAAAATCATTTCATCAAATCAATCACATAAAACAATCAAAAACCACATTAATATGGTGTTAAGTTAATCAGAAAAGAATTCATTAAAATAAAATAGCTATGCAAAAGAATCCAGCACCAGCACTCATCTTATGGACTATCGCAGCTCAAATATTTATGGGTATCGTTGCTTATGAATATGAATGGTTACCTACGAGTTACAGAGGCAGTTGGATTTTTTTAATTTTGTTATTGATTGCAGGCGCATTTTTAAATATTGGTGCAATAAAGCCGATCTCAACTCAAAATACCAACTCGATAGCTGATACAAAATCAATTTCACACATATAAAAATTTTAAACTATTCACATATCATAACTAAATCATCATCACGCTATCGTTAAAATAAGTTACTTTATAAGTAAGTTAAGTTGATGAATCGTCATAAAATTCTGCTCATAATGATTCATTTATTTGCCCCAATAATTACGTTTACATATATAAAAAGAGAGCCATTATGTCTTTGTCACACCATCAAGAACTCCATGTCATACAACGCTCAGGATGGCTGCGTGCTGCCGTGCTTGGCGCAAATGATGGCATTATTTCTGTCACAAGTTTAATTATGGGGATGGCAGCCAGTGGTGCGAGTTCGCAAACACTCTTGGTCACGTGTATTGCTGGACTGATCTCAGGTGCAACCTCGATGGCGGCTGGAGAATATATTTCGGTAAAATCTCAAGAAGATATTGAAAAATCAGACTTAAAATTTGAGGCAACTGAACTTGAAAAAAATCCGCATGCAGAATTGAAAGAACTGACTGAAATTTATATTTCGAGAGGTCTAAAACCTGAATTGGCACATGAAGTTGCCACACAACTCACAGAACATGATGCACTTGGGGCACATGCCCGCGATGAAATTGGCATACATGAAAATACTGCCGCGAATCCTATTCAAGCAGCGCTCTCTTCTGCTGCTTCCTTTTCATGTGGTGCTGTACTTCCTATGCTTGCCATTTTACTCAGCCCAAGTTCATGGGTCGCTCGCTCAGTTTTAATTACAGGTATCGTCTCACTCGCATTATTGGGAGCGTTATCCAGTTATTTTGCTCGAACATCAATGCTAAAAGGTAGTCTACGTATTACCTTATGGGGCATTTTAGCCATGGCATTTTCGAGTTGGGTCGGCTCATTATTCCATGTAACTGCCATTTAATTCCTGTGTGATTCGGTATTTAAAAAGATTAGTATTCAATAATTAAATACTGATTATTATTTGCAGGGCTTTTTGTTTTTACGTTATGGTGATGGAAAAGCTAAAGAGTATATAAATCATGTCAATTTTAGAATTATTAGAAATAAAGCATCCGATTTTTCTTTCCCCAATGGCTGGTGTGTCAACACCAGAGCTTGCTGCTGAAGTTTCTAATCAAGGGGCTTTAGGTTCTTTGGGACTTGGGGCAAATTCAACAGAGGCAGCAAAACAACAAATTATTAAAACTCAAGAACTGACTGACCACCCTTTTCAAGTTAATTTTTTCTGCCATCAATCAGAACAACTCGATCCAGAAGTTGCTCAACAATGGATTAACTATATTCGTCCTGAGTTTGAAAAATTCGGAGCAGAACCTCCAACTCAATTGAATTGTATTTATCCAAGCTTTTTAGATAATGATGATTTCCTGAATGTTGTACTTGAAACTCGCCCCAAAGCCGTGAGTTTCCATTTTGGAATTCCTCACCCTCATCAAATTCAGGCATTAAAGCAAGCTGGAATTATCACCATGGTTTCTGCAACCAATCTCATCGAGGCCAAAGCTATTGAGGCGGCGGGTATTGATATTATTATTGCTCAAGGGATTGAAGCTGGAGGACATCGGGGTATTTTCAATCAAACTTTTGATGCAGCCATTAAAACCAGTGATCTCGTACAACTCATCTCAACACATTGTAAATTACCTGTCGTAGCTGCTGGCGGTATTATGAATGGTGATCAAGCAAAATCGATGTTGAAATTAGGTGCTGCTGCTGTTCAATTGGGTACAGCATTTGTACAGTGTAAAAGTTCGAGTGCGAATGCAGCCTATCGTAAAGCTTTATTCAGTCAATCTATTACACAAATCAGTGCAAGCTTATCAGGTCGTCCAGCACGCGGTTTAGTGGGGACTTGGCACACACTGATTGACTCACCAAATCGACCTCAAACGCCAGCCTATCCTTATACTTATGATCTAGCTAAACAACTAATGAGCATTGCAAATACCCACCAAGATTTTAGTTATGGCGCATTTTGGGCAGGGAGCAATGTGGCACAAATTAGAGAGTTGGAAGCTGCCGATTTAGTCAATCAGTTGGTCTTAGAAATTAAAACCAACTAATCTATATCTACAAAAAACCGACCTTAAGGTCGGTTTTTAGATTTATTTAATCGCATCAAGTAACGTATGTTGCGCGTTGTGCGGTTCCTCACCCTGAACCGGTTTAGCACGATCCCAGACACCATCACCTTGTAATAACCAAGCTTGCTGATTGTCTTTTAAATAATTCATTAAACCTAATTGATAAATACGCTTTTTCAATGCAGGATCTTCAATCGGGAAACATGCTTCTACGCGATTAAATAAATTACGGTCCATCCAATCTGCACTTGAACAATAAATACGAGGATTACCATTATTACTAAAATAATAAACTCGTGTATGTTCCAAGAATCTTCCCACAATTGAGCGAACACGAATATTCTCTGACAAGTTCGGAAGACCCGGACGTAAGCAACAAATTGAACGAATAATTAAGTCAATTTGTACGCCTGCTTGCGATGCTTCATATAACTTATTGATGAGTTGTACTTCGGTTAACGCATTCACTTTTACAATAATCTGCGCCGATTTACCCTCTTTGGCATTGGCAATTTCTTCATCAATATAGTTGATTAGTTGAGCATGTAATGTAAATGGTGCATGCAATAACTTTTTCGGTTTTGCCATTTTCCCCATGCCCGTAAGCTCTTGGAAAATTCGATGTACATCTTCACACAGATCTTTATCTGTCGTCATTAAACCATAATCGGTGTAAATACGTGCATTCGTGGCATGGTAGTTACCTGTACCCAAATGTACATAACGTACTAATTTATTATTCTCACGGCGTACGACTAAAATCATTTTGGCATGCGTTTTATAACCAACGATCCCATAAACAACCACAGCACCCGCTTCTTGCAATACATTTGCAACTTCAATATTTGATTCTTCATCAAAACGAGCACGTAACTCAATCACAGCAGTGACTTCTTTACCATTGCGCGCCGCTTCGGCAAGAACTTGAACAATTTCTGAGTCTGCACCACTACGATAAAGTGTTTGTTTAATTGCCAAAACTTGCGGATCACGTGCTGCTTCACGCAATAATTGAATTACAGGTGCAAATGATTCAAATGGATGATGCAATAAAATATCTTGCTTTTGCATCGCGGCAAAAATATTTTCAGTCTTCTTAAATACTTTTGGAACCACTGGCGTATGCGAGTCATAGCGTAAATGTGGACGTTTAAAATTAGAAAGTAATCGAGCCAAATTTACAGGGCCGTCTACGCGATAAAGCTGTTCTTCTTCTAAATCAAATTCATCCAACAAATATTCATAAATATGCTTTGGGCAATTATGCGTAACTTCTAAACGTACGGCACGTCCAAAACGACGTGAACTCAACTCACCTTTTAAAGCTTTTGCTAAATCTTCAACATCTTCATTTAAGGCTAAATCGGCATTACGCGTCACACGGAATTGATAACAGCCTGTTGCTGTCATACCAGGGAATAGATCTGAAACATGTTCATGGATAATCGCAGACAACATGACATGATGTTCTTTACCATCTGTAAGCTCATCGGGTAAACGAACCACACGGGGTAAAGAGCGAGGTGCAGGCACAACCGCAAGATCAATCTGACGACCAAAGGCATCTTTACCTTCTAGCGTTACAATAAAGTTTAAACTTTTATTGACTAACCGTGGAAATGGATGTGCTGGGTCAAGACTAATCGGTGTTAAAACGGGTGCAACTTGTTCTTGGAAGTATTTCTTAATCCATGCAGATTGTGCTGGGGTCAATTCGCCACGACGTAAGAAACAAATATCTTCCTCACGCAATTTTGGTAAAATTTGTTCATTTAAAATACGATATTGTCGTTCAATCGCAGCATGTGCTGTTTTAGAAATTTGATCAAGCACTTGCTTAGGGGTCAAACCATCTGGTGTACGACTTTCATTGCCTAAAGTTAATTGCTCCATCATTCCTGCAACACGAATTTCAAAAAATTCATCTAAATTTCTTGAAAAAATAAGCAGGAAATTCATTCTTTCTAATAATGGGTGGAGAGGATCAACTGCTTGCTCAAGTACGCGTAAATGAAAATCGAGAATTGAAAGTTCACGATTTATATATCGATCATTATAAGTATATTCTATTGGCGTTGTTGTCGTCACTGCAGTATTCATACTGAACCTTGTCGCTTTATCATTCATCAAAACACGGTTTAAGTATGCTGCAAAATTATGTCAATTTGGTAAAAAAGCCCAAAAATATTGAGCTTTTTTTAATTTATCTGAATTATTGTGGAATTTGTGTACTATTCATATACCTTAAAATCACACGCTTACGAAACTGTAACTTATGATCATTACGATGGTCTTGATAATACTTAGGATTTGGTAGTAAAGCAGCTAAAAAAGCAGCTTGCTCACGCGTTAAACTTTTCGAGCTCTTACCATAATAAAATTGTGCAGCAGCTTCAACACCATAGATATTTTGACCAAACTCGACCGAATTCATATAAACCTCTAAAATTCGACGTTTTGACCACATACGTTCCATCATCCATGTAGCAACAGCTTCCTGCCCCTTACGAATAAATGAACGCTGATTATAAAGGAATAAGTTTTTTGCGAGCTGTTGAGAAATCGTGGAACCGCCTGCAACGACTTCCCCTTTTTCATTATTACGCTCTAATGCAAATTGAATCCCAGCCCAATCGAAACCATGATGATGAATAAATTTAGCATCTTCAGCAGCCAAAATTGCATGCTTAAAGTTATCACTAATATCATCATAATCACGCCAGTCTTGTTGAATTGGCTTAAAGTCAGTCAGGTAATCCCAACGCATAAACATCGTTGTTTCAACAGGCTGCGTTCTCCACCACACCAAGCTACTAAAAATCCAAAGCTGAATGAGAAGAATGATACCGATAATCAACATCACTGCACGTGCTAAAAAGGCTTTCATTAAAGCGCATCACTCCTTGGGCAACAAATTCATGCTAAGCTATTTTTATATCGTAATAACTTGCATAAACATATGACTGAAACCACTCCACCACAAATTACTCAAAAGTTGCAAATACAGATATGGTGGTTTACAGCATTATTAATTGCCATCAATGTTGGTTTATTTGGCTGGCAAATTCTTTCAGGTGTGAATATTACCGACCCTTCCCCTATGGATGCAATTACTTGGGGAGCAGATTTTACACCACTCACCTTCTCTGGACAGCCCGAACGTCTGTTTAGCAGTATGTTTTTCCATTTCGGTCTGATCCATTTAATGCTGAATATGTGGGCACTGTATATTTTCGGGAGTGTTGCTGAACCACTTTTTGGTCGTCGTTATTATATTGCGCTGTATTTTCTCGCGGGTTTAATGGGTAGCGTTCTTTCCAGTTATCTCAGTATTCGAGACGGTTATGAATTATTACAACATTTCGATCGCCTTGCGGGACTTTAATCGTCCCTCATTCCACATATCAGTGCTGGTGCATCTGGTGCAGTGATGGGTTTAGGTGCTGCACTCACAACTGTTTCTTTATTTCCACCTTTGCCCCAACAACGTTTTTGGTTAGATAAAAAGTCATTATTATTGATTATGGCTATCAACCTTGCCTTTGGTTTTACTGTTTCAGGTATTAATAATGCAGCACATATCGGTGGAATGATCATGGGTGCTTTACTTGCAGGCTCTTGGTATTTCAGTCATAAAACTCAGCATCCAGTTATCTTACAAATCATTGCACTGGTTTTAGCTAGTTTATTAACGCTCGGATTTTATGTTTACTGTAATGAGTTAAGCACAGGACTTCATCCCTTATGGAGTGAAATCCTGCGTCAAAACCAGTTAAGTTTTTAAGATTGGTTCATCTCTCTCAAACTCTGTAACGGTGGAATATCACATAAATAACTGAGTCGGTATCGACCAATCAACATACATAACAGCATCATACTGAGCGGTAAAATTAACCAAATTTCAGGATGAAATTGAATTGCCATTTGCATCTTGTAACTGGCAATCGCACTAATCGCTTCAGCAAAAAGGCATGCCACAATTCCTGCCACCAAGCCAATAAAACCGATTTCTAAACTGAGCATCTGTTTTAATTTATTTTTTGCGACACCAAAAGATCGTAATAATGCCACTTCTTTACGACGCTCATCCATTAAAACATTTAGACAAGCAATTAAAACCAAGATACCTGACAAACCAACCAATATTGCCAAGACTGTCACCACCTGAACCAATATATTCATTAAACGTTTCACTTCATCTAAAACACGCCCCACATCAATAAATACAGTATTGGTAAATTGTTCAATCAAGCGTACCATTTTCGGCTGATCTGCAGTAGGAACATAAAAACTGCCTAAATAGCTTCCTGCATTTTCATCCATGGTTTTGGGCGAAAAAATAAAGAAAAAATTAGGGCTAAAACTCTCCCACTCAACTGAACGTAGGTTAATCACTTTGGCATTCAATGATCCTTCAGCTAAGCTAAAGCTCAGCTGATCACCGACTTTGATCCCTAACTCAGTAGCCAATTTTTCTTCTACCGACACTTGTCCAACTTGGGTGAACTTTGGATTCCCTTGAGTAATAAGATTATCTTTTGGATAAAGTTCCGCTTGTGTCAAATTCAACTCACGCCGTAAAGAATTATTTTGTTGAATTAATTCAGTGCTAAATGCCTGTCCATTTTTAGCAATTAAACGCCCCCGAATATTGGGATAAAGAGGCGTCGTTTGCCACTTATTCTGCTCAAGCTGTTGTTTGAACTGTGGCATATCAAAAGGAGGTAAACCATAGACGAATTGATTCGGTGTACCTTCAGGCAATTGCTGCTGCCAACGCTCTAATAAATCCGTTCTTAAAACACTTAGAACCGTTATTAAGCTTAGACCTAATGCAAGCGCAGTAATTTGCAAGGCTGTCTGATGTGGGATTCGAACATAAGCAGATAAGGGATGTTTCAACTGCTTAATTGCTCTCAGTAATGACCAAATCACAGCAAATAGAGTCACACAAAGTACTAATATGGCAGATAAGACCAATAAGCTTAGCTTTAAATTATCACTCAGCACCAAACTAAATATGACCAAACTCGCAATACCGACACTAAACATCATGATATAGGATTTACGTGAACGCTCTTGCTGACGAATAACACGAATTGGTGGCGTATTCAGTAACTCCCAAATGCTTGGCAAAATAAAACCAATTAACACCATAACACTAGTAAAAATTGCAATGGGTAATGCCATAAGCAAATCAGCAATAGCAAAGCTGAGTTGTAATTGTGGAATCAGTTGCAACATCAATTGCAACAAACCATATCCCAACGCGATTCCGATTAAGCTTCCAATCACAATTGATAAGGCACTGACAATCGCAAGCAATATCATATAAGCGACTAATATCTGTCGTTTACTCGCACCGAGACAACGCATCAAAGCAATATGATCCTGATTTTGTTGCACATAACGTTGGCTAGTTAAAGCAATCGCAATCCCACACAACAGAATCGTTAAAAGGTTGGCAAGCTGTAGAAAGGTATCCAGATTTTCAATGGGTTTCATCAAACGAGTATTGGATTGACTCGCATCACGTAGTTTCAATGAACTTTGTTCACTATTCTCTGCTTGCTGACCACGATTTTGATCAACTTTGGGATCAGATTCATGCTTGGTTTCTTGTTTAAAAACGGTCTTAAATGTTTCAACTTGTTTTGGCTCACCCGCCATCAACAGACGATAATCAATCCGACTCCCAACCTGAATAGCATTGGTTTTCGCAATATCTGCTTGATGAATAATCACAGTTGGTGAAAAACCTGAGAAGCCCAATTCCTGATTAGAATCATGCTCAATGATACCTGTGACCTTAAACTTGCCATCAGCAATTGCAACCTGATCCCCCACTTTTACTTTTAATAGATCAATTGCTCTTGGACTTAACCAAACTTCACCTTGTTGAATAGATTTCGCTCTCGGTTGGATCTCTAATTTACCACGTAGCGGAAAATGTTCATCGACAGCTTTGACATTGACCATCACAAATTGATCTTGGGTATGTGCCATTGATCCAAACAAAGTGACAGGTGTCTGTTTTAGATGAAGTTGTTGGGCCTTTTGTATCCACTTTGATTGGATAGGGTCATTATCAGACAAAACTAAATCTGCACCCAGCATTTCAGCAGCTTGCAATGAAATGGCATTTTGAACTTGAGTATTACTAAATTTTAATGCGGTGGTGGCACTGATTGCCAAAGACAGAGCAATGATCAATAAATACAATCCTCCTGTACGGAAGCTTTGCAAAAGCAGTGGCTTGAGGACTGAACTCATACGCCCTCCTGCACTTTTATAATTTCTTGGATTTGACCATCAAGCAATTTGACATGTCGTTGACACAAGGCTGCCAAATTTTGATCATGCGTTACAAGGATTAAAGTTGTTCCTAGTTCTTTGTTTAAATCAAATAACAGTTGCTCAATTTCTGCTGCGGTTTGCCCATCCAGATTACCTGTCGGTTCATCTGCAAAAATAATCTTAGGCTCAGCAATTAAGGCTCGAGCAATCGCAACACGTTGTTGCTCACCACCCGATAAAACTTTAGGCGTTTGCTGTGCTTGGCGAACTAATCCAACACGCTCTAGCCATTGCAATGCCTTTTTTTCAGCTTGCTTAAAATTGAAATCAGGTTGAAGACGTAAGGGTAACATCACATTTTCGAGTGCACTAAGCTGTGGTAAAAGCTGAAAAGATTGAAAAACGAAACCAATGTTTTCTAAGCGAACTTGAGCACGTTGTTCTTCTGTTAAGGTATGTACCGCTTGTCCACAGACCCATAACTCCCCCATGCTCGGTCGATCAAGCGTCGCTAAAATGCCTAATAATGTTGATTTGCCAGAACCTGAACGCCCCGTAATCGCAATCTGCTCTCCCTGATAAATATCTAAATCAATATTTTTCAAAATGGTTAATGTTTGCTGATTAATGTGGATATTTTGTGTAACTTTTTGGGCAGAAATAATCGGTTGTGGCATGATGTCACGTATCCTTGAGGACAAATTTGAAGTGCGATGCAAATATCTAAAGTTTTATTTTCGCTATCCAAAACATTTGGAATCATCACGATTGGCGTATTACCAACACTCGTTTCAGCAAAGACTATTTTAATTTTGGGTGACAGTCTCAGTGCAGGTTATGGCATAGATGCCAAACAAGGCTGGGTAAACCTATTACAACAGCGTTTAGATCAACAGTATCCGAAACAGCATAAAGTGGTCAATGCAAGCGTCAGTGGTGAAACTACAAGTGGTGCTTTGGCAAGATTGCCTAAATTATTACAAACTTATCAGCCTGAAATTGTTGTAATTGAGTTAGGTGGAAATGATGGCTTACGTGGTCACCCCCCCCAAATGATTCAAAAAAATTTAGCACAATTGGTACAACTCAGCCAAAAACAGAAAGCTTCAGTTTTACTGTTCGGTATGAAAATACCACCAAATTATGGGACAGCCTATAGCACAGCTTTTGAAAATAATTATAAAGTTGTAAGTCAGCAATTTAAAATCAAATTACTTCCCTTCTTCCTCGAAGGTGTCGCGGGACATAAACATTTAATCCAAAATGATCAAATTCACCCAAACGCCAAAGCCCAACCTATCCTGTTAAATTTGGCTTATCCCTATATAAAAGGTGCCCTTTAGGCACCTCTTATTTTTTAGAGTCTTCGATTTTAATTAAAAATCAAAGAACGTCACTTCACCTGTTTCAAGCGAATATTCTGCCCCAACCACGATCATTTTACCTTTTTCAATTAAGTTTTCTAACACGGTTGATCCATGACGTAATTGATTAACAGAAGCAAATACATTTGAGCGAACTGCATGTGCAGATAATTTTTTCAAATCATCTTTTAAGTCAGTTTGCATCAAAATTTCTACTGAAGGACGTACTCGGTTCACAATCGACATCAAATTTGATGACGGCGGTTGATCAGGATTCATTAGAGTACCAATGGTTGCTTGAATTGCACCACAGTGACTATGACCTAATACGACGACGACTGCACAATCATAACGCTCTGCTGCAAATTCAACGCTACCAACCTGAGAGGGTGCAACAATATTTCCAGCAACTCGGATAACGAATAAATCACCTAAACCTTGATCAAATACCATTTCGGCAGGTACACGCGAATCAGAACATCCTAAGACGATAGCAAAAGGATTTTGTTCACTTGCCATTTCAGCACGCTCTTGGTGAGTGAGCAATTTTTGCTGGGTCGTTTCCCCTTTAACAAAACGAGCATTACCAGATTTTAAACGTTCTAAGGCTTCTTGAGCGGTGAGCATGCGTACATCCATCTATGATTGACATGAGCAAATAGTTTAATGTGCGCATCTTCGAAAGTCACTGACAAAAATAGAAACTATCATCATTGATGAGTAATCTTTTAATCAGTTAAATCGTGGAAAATTTATGATTTCATTGGCAAGAATTTCCATACATCTGTAGATTATGCAAATGACTCCACTCCAAACTTCTAGAATAATCAATTGGTTTAAAAATAAATCAAGGATAGAACAATCATGATCAAAACACTGTTTTCAACACCATTCCGAAAAACGATCACTGCCACTTTGCTCTCATTCAGCTTAGCAACTATTGCTGTAAGTTCTACTCAAGCTGCTGAAATAGAAATGAGTTTTCAAAACTTATTACAACAAGAACGTACTTGGGCTGGCTTACAAACCAAGACATTAAAAGTGGGCGATATTACGTGGTCATATAGTGAAGGTGGTCAAGCAGGAAAGCCGATCGTCATTTTAATTCACGGTTTAGCAGGTAGTCGTGATAACTGGAATCGTGTCGCACATGCATTAACGGCAAATTACCATGTTATTATCCCTGACTTACCTGCAAGTGGCGAAACGCAAGTTCCTAAAGACTTTGATTATTCAGTTCCGAATGTGACTGAAAAATTACGTCGTTTTATCGAAGCCGCAAATTTGACAGGTCCAGCACATATTGCAGGTCACTCACTTGGTGGATCGATTGCAATGCTATACGCAGGTCAATATCCTTTTGAAACGAAAAGCCTATTCTTGGTTGATGCGGCAGGTGTATATAAGTCAGCAACAACACCTTATCTCAAAGATCCGAACCATGTGAAAAATATGATCGTCAGTAAAAAAGGTGACTTTAATTTCTTGATGCAACAGGCGATGTATGCTCCGCCATTTATTCCAAAAGAAATTGCTCAAGCACAGGAAAAAATGATGATTGGTCAAGTTGAGCAAACACAGAAGATGGTAGATCAAGTGATCGCACTCAATAAATTATTTACCCCTGATTCTTTTGCTCTGCTTGCAAAATCAATTGATGCTCCCACCCTGATTTTATGGGGTAAGCAAGATAAAATTATTAATGTCGAAGTAGCACCTGAGTTAAAATCATTATTGAAAAATGCGCAAGCACCTGTGATTTTAGATAATGTGGGGCATATGCCCATCTTGGAAGCAGATCAATTGGTCGTTCAACAATATTTACCGTTCTTGAGCAAGATCCAAACACAAAAGCCTGCAACTGCCCCTTCACCATAAACTTAATTAAGAATTTGAGATTTTATGTCTAAACATCCAATGATAGAACAATTAATAGATGCACAACTTGATTTTCTAGATCAAGAGTTTGCACAAACCGAAACGATTCAATATGAATTTAAACAGTTATATCATTGGTTACGTTTACAACAACTACAACATATTTGGTCATTTGAACAGATTTTTAAACTGATCGAGAAACAAATTCTCGCTACGCCAGCCAGTTCATTTTTAATTGAGCAAATTGCTGAACATATTCGTTTCGCTCTCATTCATCCACTCAATGATACCACCAGGATTGAAGAGGTTATTCCTGTATTGACCATCGACTCAATTGCACAATATGTTGCGAGCAAAACGAGACATCGCCAAGATTTAATTAAGACCATCGTCAACAACCCTGCTTTTTCAGCTCTGATTACGCAGCTTATCCAGCATTCAATTCAAGATTATCTAGATAATTCAGTCATGTCTAAACGCGTTCCTGGCGTAGGGCATTTTATGAAAATGGGTAAATCCGTTTTAGAGTCAGTCACAGATTCAAATCTCAATGAGACCATTGGACATTATCTGCAAAAGAATATTTTAAAGATCAGCCAAATGAGTGAAAGAGTTTTAAATCAACATTTTAATGATGACAAGCTCTATCACTTCCAAGCAAATCTTTGGCATAAAATTAAACTGATGCCGATTTCAGTATTACGAAACTACTTTGAAGTTCAAGACTTACCTAAAACCGTGGGATTAGGTCATGAAATTTGGGATCATATTCGCCAAACGCCTTACTTGAAACAGCAGATTCATGATGGAGTCTATGCGTGGTACGCAAGAAACCAAGAGAGAACTTTCGATTTGTTACTGCGTGATCTAAATATTGATGAAGATTTAATTCAGAATGAATTAAATAACTTACTCACGCCCGTGCTACAGCAAGTGATTCAAACTGGATATTTAAAACAACGTGCACGCGCACATCTAGAAAAATTTTATTACTCAGAACAAGTCAATGAAATACTAAAAAAACAAGGCACTTAAAGTGCCTTGCTTTATCGTTGTTTGCTTAGAATGAATATTTTAAACTTGCATAATAAGCCCGACCCGGTTCGTTATATGTTTGACTGATTGAGTTACTATCTCTTAAAATTTGTTTATCAAATAAATTACTTACACCAAGACGAGTGCTGAATTGACTGTTAAATTTATAGCCCATATTTAAACCGACTAAGCTATAACTTTTTACATCACTTGGCTTAATCGCACTACTTGTACCACCTGAACCCACACCTGCTTCAATCCTATTTTCTGCGAATTGACGTGATTTTTGACGACCATATTGAGTGTAAACAAAATTCACATCCAATTGATCCGTAATGTCATAATCGAAAATTGAGTTAATCGTATACTTTGGAACAAGTGACAAAGGATTTCCTGTTTTCTTATCCTTAGAGTCCATCATATAAGTGAAATTGTTGGTCCAGCGGATATTGCCATAATCTAGTCCTAAACTCCCTTCAAACCCTTGAATCAATGCCTCTGGTGTATTATCCCAACGAAGAATATTCCAAGTCGTTTGCGTAACCCCTCCATTTGCACTTGTACTTGAACCATTCACAGTCCCAACAATGTCTGTTCCAGCAACAATCTTATTTTTATAATCATTACGGAACCAAGCTAAGCTAGCATTCACAACATCTTTTTGGAATTGAATCCCAATTTCTTTGTTGATTGAAGTTTCTGGTTTTAAATCGCCATTACCTTGTAATAAACAGCGCGAAGCAATATTTGCTGGACAACCATTACCATTGGTACTTAATAAATAACCTTCAGCATTTTGGTACATATTCGGGGCTTTATAGGCTTTGGCAATCCCCCCTTTCAAAGTAAAATGATCATTTAGTTTTTGCGTTATGTTTAAACTTGGACTCCAGTTTGAGCCTGATTTACTGTGATCATCAAAACGTAAACCGACCACAACATCGGTCATATCTGTAAGTTTGAAATTATCTTCAATATATGCCGATGCAATTCGTGATTCCATTTTACTACGATCACCTTTAGCAAGCTGATCGCCATAGCCAGCACCACTTTGATCCTTGCCTTGTATTGTAGAAGTCCGATCAGTGAATTTATCTTCCACCCATTCGACACCTAAGGTCAATGCTTGGGGTAGATAATACTCAAGTGGAATATTTAGCTCACCATTCAATCTAAAAGTGTCTAGTTTAGATGTAACACGATCATTTAAATTATTAATTTTTCCTTCAACACTTCCTGCTAAACCCTCTGGAAGTCTTTTATTACGTGTTTTATCGTACTGCGCAACCAATTTGCTTTTGCCCCAATCCCAATCTCCTTCATGAGTTAGCGCCAAGCTATCTCGATACATGGTATTGGTTTCTTTCCCGATAAGTTGAGAAAGAATTGGATCGGTTTCTGCATTTGAATTTAATTGAGAGTCTCCAGAATAAATATTGCCTTGGCGACCAGAAGAAATATCAAGCAATACTGTTTGTTCATCAGTTGCTTGCCAAGCTAAGCGCCCAGCAATATCTTTATTTTTAACCCCTTCTCGACCAGCAGCCTGACTGCCAATTGATTTATTAATATCTACTGCATCTGCATCAGTTTTATTGTAATTACCATATAAACGATAAGATAAAATGTCTTTAATGATTGGACCACTTAGATTGAAACTTGCTCGAGTAGAATCGCCTTCTTTTGAATCTTCAGGTTGATTGCTATATAGCTCAATGGAACCATGTGTCTCATTCGTTACTTTCTTAGTAATAATATTGACGACACCACCCGCCGCTCCAGAACCATAACGAGCTGCTGCTGGACCTCGTAAAACCTCAATAGACTCGATTGCTTCTACTGGTACCCAATTTGAATCTCCCCGTGTGTCACGCTCTCCTTTCCAACCATAGCGTACAGAGTTACGTGAGGAAACAGGCTTTCCATCAATCAAAATGAGTGTATTCTCAGGCCCCATACCACGAATATCAATTTGACGATTATTTCCACGCTGACCTGTTGCACTATTCCCTGTTAAGTTAACGCCTGGCATACGACGAACGTATTCAGAAATATCATTACGTACTGGAATTTTTTCTAAATCTTCAGCAGTGATCTTAGAAACTCCGAGAGATTGTTTAATTTGTTCCTCTGCTGTTAGAACAATTGTCTCCAGTTTAACAACATCGTTTTCATTTGATTTTTCAACCAATCCACTTTGATTAACTGTAGTTTCTGCTGCATATGCAAACGTCATCATGCCACTCAGAATCGAAGTCGCGAGTAATGTATGGCGTGCTATTTTATTAGACATATTCCCACCTAATTAGGATAAATCATAAGATTTGCTAAAAAACTACGCTAGATTCTAACAAAGAAACAATAAAACTCAATATAAATGATAATAATTATTATTTGTATTTTCATTATTTAATTCAACTTACACATTCACGAACATAATGATCAAATAAAATTTGACTAAATAAACAATAAAAAAGCCCTATTCAGGGCTTTTATAATGCAATAAATTTCAAGTTTTATTACTTGAAGTACGCACCTTCTGACTGAGAGTGATCAGTTTGGTCAACCACACGCTTTAATTCTGGAACATGCTGTTGTAATGTCGTTTCAACACCTTGTTTAAGGGTAACATCAATTGCTGAGCAACCTTGGCAACCACCACCAAATTTTAATACAGCAGTAAGCCCATGCTCAGGATCATCTTTTACTTCAACTAAACTACAATTACCGCCATGACCTTCTAAACCTGGATTGATCTCAGATTGTAAAATATAGGTAATTCGTTCTTCAATTGATGCATCTGGGCCAACACGCGGCACTTTCGAATTTGGTGCACGGAAAGTTAATTGACCACCAAAACGATCTTTGTTGTAGTCAATGACAGCATCTAATAAATATGGAATGGATGGTGCATCAACATAAGCAGGAAAATCAGGATATTCCTGTTTGTAGTCTGTTGGTACCACTTCATCAGGTGCGCTATATGCCATACAACATTCTGCACGCGGTGTACCTGGATGCTCTACAAAAACACGAACGCCAATCCCTGGAGTATTTTGCTTTGATAATAAATCACTTAAATACTCTTGCGCAGATGGAGTAATCAAAAGGTTTGGGATTTCTTCTGCAATGGCAGTGTTGGTGTTCTCAGTCGACATAACAATATTCCTCAAGCTGATGTCGTTATCTTAACCGAAGATGGAGTGTAATAAAAAAAAATCAACCATTTTTGTAGGAATTCTATGCAAGATCATTGTTTATTAAGTTTTTGATGGCATTATTGCTAAGACACTGATCAATTTTAAAACATTTATGTTACATCTACCCTTTAGTCATACTGTGACACTGATCATCATTACAGTTGCGATTTCCTTGTTAGCCTTCTCAAATCAAACGGTGATGAATCGTTTAATTTTTTGGCCACCTGCACTGCAACGTGGACAGTATGACCGCTTTATCACACATGGTTTTGTTCATGCTGATGGTACTCATTTACTCTTTAACATGATCACGCTGTTCTTCTTTGGCAATATTATAGAAAGCTTTTATCGTCAGTTTTTTTATGACACAGGCTTTGTCTTATTTTATTTAGGTGGATTAATTGCAGCAATTTTACCAAGTTATTTAAAACATCGACATGATATTCATTGGGCAAGTTTAGGTGCGTCTGGTGCTGTTTCTGCAGTATTGTTTGCTTATATTCTGTTTCAACCATGGAAGCTCATTTTCGTTTTCTTTATTCCCGTTCCTGCGATTATTTTTGCCATTTTATATGTCGCTTATAGTATTTGGTCTGGCAAAAGAGGCAACACAAATATCAACCATAGTGCTCACTTATGGGGAGCAGCGTATGGTGTTGTCATGACAATTTTATTAGAACCTAAAGTGCTGCCGCACTTTTTAAATCAACTCACTCAAATACCATTTTAATTTTTATCATACATGCCCCTTTTTTGGGGCTTTTCTTTTTTTAAGATTAATAATCAAATTTTAATTATTTTTATCATAAAAATCATCGCTCTAAACTCGCCATAATTCTTCTATAAAATTAAGTCGATTCTAATGTCTCGTAACAGTCTCCTTAGCACACTTTCTATTGCATTATTTAGCTTGTCAATTTCAGCTTGCAGCAATGATTCTGATAATTCAAATACTGTGGTTGAAACCAAGAAGCAACCCAATATTTTGTTTATTATGGCTGATGACTTAGGCTATTCCGATTTAGGCGCTTTTGGTGGGGAAATTCATACACCAAATATTGATGAACTAACCCGAGCAGGTCGTATTTTAACGGATTATCATACTGCCCCGACCTGCTCACCAACACGCTCGCAATTGATTTCGGGGACTGACCATCATCTAGCGGGAATTGGTGCAATGGCTGAACTCACACCTAAGCATCTAAAAGGTCAAGCTGGTTATGAGGGCTATTTGAATGAGCGTTCTCTCTCTATTGCAGAAGTATTGAAAGACAATGGCTACCGAACCTATATCAGTGGTAAATGGCACTTGGGTTTAACCGATGCAACCAATGCACATGCCAAAGGTTTTGATCATTCATTTACCCTATTACAAGGCTTAGACCTACATTTTAAACAATCACCGAATGCCTATAAGCGTAATGCAACTTATACAGAAGACGGCAAACAAGTTCCGATTTCATCCTTACCTGATGATTTCTTCTCTACCAAATACTTCACCGACAAACTGATCAGCTATCTAGAATCAGGTAAAAACTCAGGCAAGCCGTTCTTTGCCTATGCTGCTTACACCGCACCACATTGGCCTTTGCAAGCACCCGCTGAATATCGTGACCGTTATCGTGGGGTTTATGATGCAGGCTATGATGTAATCCGCGATGCACGCATAGCCCGTCAAAAACAACTCGGATTAATTCCAGCAAACTTTAAAGCAGCTGAACCAATCGCCACACAAAATGTACCGCAAAAATATGGCAAGTGGAATGAGCTTTCAACTGAGCAAAAAGCTTTAGAAGCGCGCAGAATGGAAATCTATGCAGGCATGGTCGAAAATTTGGATGCCAATATTGGTCGTGTGATTCAATATCTGAAACGTAATAATCTATATGACAATACCTTAATCTTCTTCGTTTCGGATAATGGTGCAGAAGGCTTTATTCGTGGCAATTATGGAGCGGAATCAGGTTTTGATAACAGTACCAGTAATGTCGGTGCAGCGAACTCTTATCACTATGTTGGACCACGTTGGGCAGAAGTCAGCGCTGCACCATTTCATTTATGGAAAGATACAGCGGGCGAAGGTGCAACTACCGCACCTGCAATTGTAAAACTACCCTATCAAAGTAAAGCTCAAGCCACTCATCATGGTTTTGCCTCAGTCTTGGATGTGTTCCCAACCGTGCTCGACTACGCAAATATTGCCGTCCCACAAGGTCAATACAAAGGCCGTCAAATCAATACGCCAAGCGGTTATTCATGGAAACCTGTACTCGACAATAAAGCCCAAGCCATTCGCCCAGTGAACTTTAATTTCGCAGATGAACTACATGGTAGTAAATATGCTCGTCAAGGCGACTGGAAAATTGCATTACAAGGCAAATCAGAACTAGGAACTGGGTCTTGGGAATTGTATAACCTCAAAAATGATCGAGGTGAAACGCAAAACCTTGCTCAGGATAATCCAGCCAAGTTACAAGAATTGGTGAATGTGTATAACCAATACACCCAACAAAATGGTGTTAAGGAATATTTCCTTAAATGAAGTGGATTATCTTTTTAGTTTCACTTAGCAGCCTGTCCCTTGTGACAGGCTGTAGTAAAGTTACGCCTGATAGCCGTCATCCACATACCCAAACCACGACACAGACACAGACACAGACACAAACACAGACACAGACACAGACACAGACACAGACACAGACACAACTTGGCACATTACAACAATGCCAACAATATTCAGGCTTACCCAATGCATGGCAAAACAGTAAAACCTCTGGGATGGTGTGGGTTCCTAAAGGTTCGTTTCAACTGGGTTCAAATCTTGCCTATCCTGATGAATTGAATTTTGGCAAACCACAACGTCAAGTAGATGGTTTTTGGATCGACCAAACTGAAGTGACGGTTGCCCAATTTTCTAGTTTTGTGAAAGCTACAAACTACATCACCGATGCAGAAAAACAAAAACAGGCTGCGGTATTTTCACCGAATGTGAACACTCAAAACCAATGGTGGCAACTCAAAGCAGATTACACATGGAAAAATCCTAATGGTGCAGCAGGTCAAGCCCCTCTTCCTTCTGAACCTGTTCGCTATGTCACTAAAAATGATGCTGAGCACTATGCTGTTTGGTTAGGTCGGGATTTACCTACTGAGCAAGAATGGGAATATGCAGCCAAAGCAGGTTCGAAAAGCGATACTCCTTTACACCAAGCGCCACAAGATACACATCAACATCCACAAGCCAATTATTGGCAAGGTGAGTTTCCTTTCCAGAATAGCGTTGAGGACCATTTTCAAAGTGTGGCGCCTGTCGGCTGTTATCCTTCTAATGCTTTTAAGTTATTCGATATGATTGGCAATGTCTGGGAATGGACCTCTTCTGCTTATCACGGCGCACATGATCAACACATGGGTAATTATGCGGAACTGCGTCAAAAAAATAGTACCGCAACGCAATATGTACTTAAAGGCGGTTCTTTTTTATGTGCCTCCAACTTTTGCGCCCGCTATCGAAACAGTAGTCGTTATCCACAAGAGTTTGATTTGGCAGCAACCCATGTGGGATTTAGAACTATTTTACGTACAGTCGAATGATTCAAATCTCTATTCAAAACATGCGTCATTACGCTAGTCGAAAAGTTTGGATCAATTTAAAGTAAATAAGAAAGCAATAAAAATAGGATGTAATGATGAAAATAATACTACTTTGCTTCAGCACTTTAATCACATTTAGCTTATCTGCCTATGCAGTGCATACTCCTCATGGCAGCGTGGATTGTTGACCCAGACAATCACCATGATCGTCATGGTGATTTTTGTCCTCCAGGACAGGCTAAAAAAGGACGTTGTTAAATTCAATCTCGCCTAGGCTTTGATAAGGCTTAGGCATTTTTATCAAACCGTAAAGTTTATTCAATTTTTTCTTTCAATTTTTTCTTTCAATTTTTTCTTTCAATTTTTTCTTTCAATTTTTTCTTTCAAATGATTCATCTCATCAAATTGTATAAATAAAACTAGAATATATTTCAGTTACTGATTTCATTTAATTAAAACCCATATAAACTAAATGGAAATGTATTCTATTTATTTTAATGAGATTTTTGAATGGATCTAAGCCAACAAAGCACTGTCATGGAAATCTTAAATAAGGTGCAGCATGCTGATGATTGGATTATTTTATTAGAACAACTGAATCAACATTTTAATCTACAAGCCTCTCAACTACTCGCAGTTGATCTTGAAGTACAAGCGCTATCTTTTAGTGTTCATCATGGCGTTGATTTTGATGAACATCAACTTGAACAAGCCGCACTAAAACAAATTCGTTTAGATATAGATGATGATCCTCGCTTAAACAAAATGTTAGTGGCTCCAATGCAAGGTTGGATGCATTGTTTTCAACATTTCACAGAAGATGAAATTCTTCAAACTCAAGTCTATCAACAAGTATTAAAACCTCTAAATTTACGTTTTTGTTCAGCAATACAAATTCTTTATGATCATAAAGTTTGTATCATACTTTCATTTTTGACTAGCCCCGAACGAGGTGCTTTGAGTTGTTCTGAATTACAGCCGATTTATGAATTATTACCGGTACTACAGCAGAAAATTCAACAATATCGACATCATTTTGAATACTCGACAATGACCTTACTCGGGTCACAATTAATTCAAAAAATGAATCAGCCAATTGCGATTATTAATTTGAATGGAGATATTCTTGAATTAAA
This sequence comes from Acinetobacter sp. TR3, assembly GCF_027105055.1. Lineage (NCBI taxonomy): Bacteria > Pseudomonadati > Pseudomonadota > Gammaproteobacteria > Moraxellales > Moraxellaceae > Acinetobacter > Acinetobacter sp. TR3. The sequence continues at coordinate 849,160 of NZ_CP114264.1, read as the reverse complement.
TACAGAAGCAAAACAGCTATTGGAAAATAGTAAACTGATCCAAATCAAACAACGTCGTTTTGTATTTAATGATAGTAGCCAACAACAATTTGAGTTAAACCTGATTGAGCTAGAACGCCAACATAAGCGCCATCATGACTTAAGCTACGCTGAACGTAGCAAAATTATGATGGTTGATGATCATTTATTCTTAACACTGGATTTATTAAGTCCAGAAAAAACTCACAAGATTTTTGGTCTACGTCCAGTTTTACTCGCCACATTTTCTGGTTTAAAACATAAACCTAAATATCAACGAGAAATATGTACTCAGCTTTTTATGTTCACACCTGTAGAACACAAAATATGTGAGCAATTACTTGAGGGTAAAACCACCAAAGAAATTGCTCTCTCACACGATATTCAGGCTGATACTGTCAAAAAACATCTACAAGCGATTTTCAAGAAAACCAAAACGCATCGGCAAAGTGAGTTAATTCAATTATTGATGCAGTTTTTATAAGCATGTAAAGATCAAAGTTTTTAAGCAATCTCCGCTGGGAAGCTAATCACTTGATCAATTTTCATCTTATTCATCACAACCATCAGTAAACGATCAATTCCAAGTGCAATTCCTGAACACTCTGGCATGTCTGGTAACGCTGCTAACAAATGTTGATCCGTTGGAATAATGGGTAATCCTTGTTGAGCACGCTCGATATTATCGGCATCAAAACGTTCAGCTAAAACTTTGGCATCTAAAAGCTCATCATAGGCATTGGCCAGCTCTAAACCCTCAATGTATATCTCGAAGCGTGCTGCGACTAATTCACCATCCTCATCTGTTTTTACCTTAGCCAAAGATGCCATTTCAGGCGGGAAATCGGTTAAAAATACAGGTGCATCAAAGCCTAAACTTGGTTCAACAAAATGTGAAAACAATAAATCCATATAACCCAAACGATCATTTCCTAAATCAAGATTGAGTCCTACACGATTCGCAGTTTCTTTAAGTTGTTTTAAAGTCGCTTGTAAAGGATTAATATCTAAACGATCTTGAAAAGCATGCTTATAACTCAAAATATACGGACGAACTTCACCAAAACGATGTGCCAAACACACTTCTAGTAAATCCGCTGTTTCATGCATTAAACCTCTTAAATCTAAACCTGGTCGATACCATTCCAGCATGGTAAATTCGCTATTATGCTTACGCCCATGCTCATCATCACGGAATACTTTACAGATTTGATAAATTGCTCCGCTACCACTGGCCAATAAACGTTTCATTGGAAATTCAGGTGAAGTCTGTAAGTATTGAGTATTTAATTTGCCATGAATATGACGTTGTACTTGTACAGATGCCAAATGAACATCGGTTACAGCTGCTTGAGACAAAACAGGCGTTTCAACCTCTAATACCTTACGATCCGCAAAAAACTGACGAATCTTTTGATACATCTCTGCACGTGCTTTTAATGCCTCAATAGAACAAGTCGGTTGATAGGATTTCATATCTTGGCTCATGCTTTTGGTCCACCGTGTGCCGCCCATTCACGGCGTAAAGGATAGTTTTTACGAAGTAAATCAAATGCTTTTTGTTCAACTTTAGCATTTTGAACACAAGCTCTTAATTGTTTATCATCTTCAGCAATATCGTAAATCTGAGTGAGATGTTGTTTAAGCGCAGCTTTTAAATCCTGCTGCCCGAAATATTGTTCTACTTGAGGCAATTGACTCTCAAAACGCTTTGAGGCTTCATAAGAAAATTTATCGCAAAATGCCTCATAAATCATCTGCGTTCCTCTCGCTTTGCCTTCAAGGCTATACCCTGCAATATGTGGGGTTGCTAAAGCCAACATATTTAATAAAATTTCAGGAATTTCTGGTTCAAACTCGAAGACATCCAAGACAACTTTACGATTGTTTTTTTTAATATCGCTCATCAATGCAGATTGTTGAATCACGGGCCCACGCGCACTATTAATCAAAATTGCGGATGCTTTCATTGCAGCAAACGTAGCATCATTAAACAAGTGTTGAGTTGGATAATCACCAGCTAAAGTTAAAGGCACATGAATTGAAATCGCATCTGCCCGTTTTAACACCTCATGAAATGAAACATTTTCAATATGACTTAATTGCACATAAGGGTCATAGCCAATCACATTCCAACCCAACAATTGAGCCATCACTGCGAGTCGACTCCCTACATTGCCTAAGCCAACAATTGCTAATGTAAAAGCTTTCTCTTGTTCTAATAAGTCGATATTCAAATGCAATAAAGCAGTAATCACATATTCAGCAACGGCTTGCGCATTGCAGCCCGCAGCATTACTCCATGCAATATGCTGCTGTTCCAAAGCTTGAATATCTAGATGGTCTGTGCCAATTGTCGCACTACCCACAAATTGAATCTTGGTCTGATCAATTAAGGCATGATTCACTTTGGTCACAGACCGAACCAAAAGTGCATCTGCATCCTGTACATCTACATGCGTGAGTGTACGCCCTGCTTTATGCTGTATTTCTGCAAATTCCGCAAAGAAATAATCGGTAAATGCCAAATTTTCATCTGCGATAATTTTCATGCAATACTTTCCATCGATTTGTATGTGCTTATTATCCTTAGCGCAAAGGAAATTGACAAATCAAATCTGAATGTTGCGGTTAAAATGGCCATAAACACTACATTTTTAATGCAATCATGCGACTTATTGCCAATCCTCTGTCTTATTTTTAATTTTATAATAGTAGTGTTTTCTTCATAAGCAGTTTTATTATGACGCCTTACTCTCCCTACAAAGGCAAAAGTGGTATCAAACGTATTTTTAATGCAACAGGCTATTCCCTTGCAGGGTTTAAAGCAGCGTTTAGTCATGAAGCTGCATTTAGACAAGTCCTTTTACTTAATTTGATTTTGATCCCAATCAGTTTTTTTGTTGATGTATCAGCCCTAGAACAAGCACTCATGGTGGCTGTTTGTTTGCTTGCAATTATTGTTGAACTATTTAATTCAGCAATTGAAGCTGTAGTTGATCGTATTTCTTTAGAAAAACACCAACTTTCTAAAAATGCAAAAGACATGGGCAGTGCTGCGCAATTTGTTTCTCTTGCGATTATATTTTTTACATGGATGATTATTTTATTTCGATAAGTCATTATAAATAAAAAAAATCCCTGCATTAGCAGGGATTTTTTTAATCTAGGAAGAAGATGTAATTACATCATGCCGGTTAACGATGTAACCTTCACTAAATACAAATTACATTACAACCTATCCAATTGATTTAAAAATATTTTTATTCTAACTTTACATAACAATGTGATACATGCAATTACCAATTTTTGTGAGTAAGATTGTGAGTAAGCACTTTCAAAAATACCGTTACTCACAACATATGCTAAACGATCTTAAAATCAAAAGCTTAAAACCACGTGAAGAATTATACCGCGTGGCTGATCATTCAGGACTCTGTATAGAAATCCGCCCATCTGGTAGCAAATTTTGGCGTTTTCGCTACCGATTTTTTACAAAAGCAAAAATGCTCACAATCGGTCAATATCCCGAAATTACTTTAGCATACGCTCGCTTGAAAACAATGGAATATCGAGAACAACTCGCTAAAGGAGTTGACCCAATAAGCCACCAGAAAAAAGAACGCCTTGAAGCAATCAAAGCAAATAATGGTACATTCCGTTTAGTCGCCAACGAATTTATGAATTCTCGAAAAACTCAACAATCAAAGGAATGGGAACAACGCCGAACTAGTTATTTTGAGAGAGATGTTTATCCTCTAATTGGTAACAAACCTATCCATGAGATTGACTCGATTGATATTAAAAATGTTCTTGATAGTACTATGGCAAGAATCAAAAAATCAGGAAGAGGTACAGGGGAAGTTAAGGGAATTTTTGTCAGGCAAATAATAGGTGAAGTCATGGAATATTCAATTATCACAAAACGTATTTCTATTGACCCTACCTACGTCCTTAGAGGTTACATTAAGCAGCCAGAAGTAACACATGCCAGACCATTGACTGATTCTGAAAAAAGAGAACTTATGTCTAAGCTCAATACATACGGTGGCTCTACTAGTACAAGAAATGCTATCAAAGTGGCAACATATACATGGCTTAGAAGCATTGAAATACGTCGAGGCAAAAAGGAATATATTAATTTTGAAGATAGGACGTGGACTATTCCAGCAGTATCACAGGCTGATATTTTGGCTGGAAAGCGTAATATGAAAAAGAACAGAATGCATGTTGTTCCTTTATCAAATCAAGCCATACAAATCATTAAAGAGCAATTTGCTCTTTACCCCAATAGCGAATATATTTTTGCAGGTGAAGATGGAGAAATGATGGGCAAAACTACATTAAATACTGCCCTTCATAATATGAAATTAGAATTCACCATGCATGCCCTAAGGGCAACAGCATCGACAATTGCAAATGAGAATGGTTTTAACAAGGATTGGGTTGAAATACAGCTTGCCCACGTTTCGGATAATAAAACACGGGCGACATACAATCATGCTCAATGGTTAAATGATCGTAAAACTATGATGCAATGGTGGGCTGATCATGTAGATAGTTGGGGCTTTGTTTCATAAACAACTGACGCACCTACATGTATCACTTACAGCTATATTTATAGTTTTGAAACACAAATCTAACGAGATTTAAAAACATGAATAATAAATTTAAGGGCGATCTTGATTTTTATGAATTAGAAGATATAAGTCATCGCCTTGAAGTAATTGAGCTCATACTTAGAGAGGATGAAATCCCCTTCTCAATGAAATCGACTTATGGGGCTGGAAATTCTGAAATGTGGTTATTTGAAGGCACAGCTAAAAGGAATGGTGATAATTATATCGCTGAAAATATTATCGGTAAAAAATTTAAAGGCTCAACTGGTGATGATGATGGAGATGACATCATTTTTACTAAAGTGATATATGATCATGAGTTTTTCGAGCTAGAAATTGAAGGCTCGATTCTTTGTAAAGCACAAAAGTTTAACTTTGAAGGCATCTTAGAAAGCGTTGAAAATCGTATAGAAAATAAGCATACACCTGATACACTACTTCAAGATACAAAAAAATTTCAAAATCCCAAAAAACGCAGCCAGAATAATCGTAGGAAAGGATTATTTTTTATTAAATCTGAAATTGAAGATTTGCCGATTAATTTTAAATCTTATATTCAAGCTAATAGAACTTTTATCTCAGAAATAGAGGAATATGAAAAAATTTTAAAAGGTTTAGATTTTTCTAAAAATCTTTTTGAATGGGCAAATGAGTGTAGATCTCACATTAGTCAATTTGAATGCGATATTCAGCGAGTTATTGATAATGATTATCATATAGAAACATTCTATGATGAAAAAAATTTTATGGCTCAATGCCTAGAAGAAATTTTAGATCGTGCTCCTAATGATATTTCTTTCAGAATAGATAATTTGACTGAAGAGCAACAAAATCAAATAGCAGCAGTAGATGCTTATTTTTATAGCGTATATGAAAAGCTTAAAAAGAAAGGATACTCAGTTTATGAGACTTGGATTGATGCAGTGTAAATTTATTGGTTAATCTCTTAAATACGACAACCACTGACGTACTTTTCTGTGGTTTTGTGGATTTTATTCTTGTTTTCAAACACAATAAGCACAAAGAAATTTGAGAGTCTTATACGTGATTACAGGCGAAATTAAAAGCAAAATTGACCAGATTTGGAATGCATTTTGGAGTGGTGGTATTTCCAATCCACTCGAAGTTATGGAACAAATGACGTATTTGCTGTTTATTCGCCGACTAGATGAAATTCAGATTACAAAAGAGAAGAAAGCTAATCGTTTAAAGAAGCCTGTAGAACATCCAATTTTCACACCTGAGCAAGATCATTTACGTTGGTCGAAATTCATCACTTTGGGCGATGCTGCAACGCTATATAGCACCGTTGCGAATGAAGTCTTTCCGTTCATTAAGAATTTGGGTGCTGAAGACGAAACGACATATAGCCATCACATGAAGGATGCTCGTTTTACCATTCCTACACCTGCTCTTTTAACCAAAGTGGTGGATTTGGTTGCTGATGTGCCAATGGATGACAAAGATACAAAGGGTGATATTTACGAGTATATGCTCGGTAAGATTGCCTCAGCAGGTCAAAATGGTCAGTTCCGTACACCTCGCCATATCATCAAAATGATTGTAGAGCTGATGCAGCCGAAGCCAACTGATACCATTTGTGACCCTGCATGTGGTACAGCAGGCTTCCTTGTTGCTGCAAGTGAATACCTAAACGATCATTACTCTACTGAAATTTTTGCCAACCCTGAAGCAGCTAAACGCTTTAGTGAAGAAACTTTTTTTGGCTATGATTTTGACAGCACCATGCTTCGCATTGGTTCCATGAACATGATGCTGCACGGTGTAGAAAACCCACGTATTGAAAACCGTGATTCTTTGAGTGAAACGCATTCACATATTGAAAGTAAATACAGCCTGATTCTCGCCAATCCACCATTTGCAGGTAGTTTGGACAATGAAAGCTGTGCCAAGAATATTCAAGCTGTCGTAAAAACTAAAAAAACCGAATTACTCTTTTTGGCGTTGTTCTTACGTTTGCTGAAAACGGGCGGTCGTGCTGCGGTGATCGTGCCTGATGGTGTGCTCTTTGGTTCATCTACGGCACATAAGGCATTGCGTCAGAAGATTGTGGAAGAGCAAAAGCTTGAAGCGATTATTTCGATGCCTTCTGGTGTATTTAAGCCTTATGCTGGGGTTTCCACTGCCATTATGATTTTCACCAAAACCATGTCGGGCGGTACGGATAAAGTTTGGTTTTATGATATGCAGGCGGATGGTTACTCGCTGGATGATAAGCGTAATGAACTCGATGCGTCTAAGCATGAAAATAACAACATTCCTGACATCATTGCGCGTTTTAAAAACTTAGAGGGTGAAAAAGACCGTAAAACCACAGAGCAAAGCTTTATGGTGGATAAAGCCGATATTGCTGCCAATGGTTATGACCTGTCGATTAACCGTTATAAGGAAGTGGTGTATGAACAAGTGGAATATGAAGCCCCAAGTAAGATTTTGGCGGATTTAGAAGTGCTTGAGCAGGATATTTTAAAAGGAATGGCTACGCTTAAGGAGTTGTTGAAATGACAATTCCTGTTAAAAAAATAAGTACATTTTGTAAAACAGGTAGTGGCGGTACACCTTCTCGTTCAAATAATGCATTTTTTGAAAATGGTACAATTCCTTGGGTTAAATCAGGTGAATTAAAAAATCGTTATATTACTGAAGTTGAAGAATATATAACTGATTTGGCAGTAGAAAAATCCTCAGCTAAATTAGTCTCAAAAGGTTCTTTACTGATTGCTATGTATGGCGCAACAGTTGGAGAGGTTTCTCAGCTTACTTTTGATGCAACAACGAACCAAGCTATTTGTAATATTCAACCTGATGAAAATGTTTGTGATGTTAATTATCTATACAGATTTTTAGAAGCATCAAAATCGTATCTGTTGAGCCGTCGAGTTGGCGGTGGTCAGCCAAATATTTCTCAAGGCGTAATTAAGGATTTAGACGTTCCACTCCCACCACTTGCAGAACAACGCCGAATTGCTTCAATTTTAGATCAAGCGGATGAATTGCGCCAAAAACGTCAGCAAGCGATTGAAAAGTTAGATCAGCTTTTACAAGCCACCTTTATTGATATGTTTGGCGATCCTGTCAGTAATCCTAAAGGCTGGGATAAATTAACAATTGAAAAAATGTTAAATAACGAGAAGTATTCTTTGAAAAGAGGACCATTTGGTGGAGCGTTAAAAAAGGAAATTTTTGTTGAATCAGGGTATTTAGTTTATGAACAATACCATGCTTTGAATAATGATTTTAGTTTTCAGCGATATTTCATTGATGAAGATAAATATAAAGAGTTGAAAGCTTTTAATGTTAAACCTAAGGACATTATCGTAAGTTGTTCTGGTGTAAATTTAGGAAGACTTGCAGAAGTCCCAGAAGGTTCCCCTGCAGGAATTATTAATCAAGCCCTGCTGAAAATATCACTAAATCAAAGTATTATTTTAAATGATATTTTTATTGATATTTTTATGCACCCAAGTTTTAAAAAAGCTTTTTATGGTGACTTTCGTGGAGCAGCGATTCCTAACTTCCCACCAATGTCAGTATTTAAAGAATTTGAATTTATAGTTCCACCATTAGAAATTCAAAAGAAATATCAATCTGTAAAATCACAAGTTAAAGCACTTCAAAAAAATCACCAACTTGCTGATGAGATGAATTTATTTTCATCACTACAAAACCAAGCATTTAACGGTACTTTATAAATACAAGGATAGCTATGAAATTTAAATTAATCGCAGCCGTTGGCTTAATTTTTTTCTCAACCACCAGCATTGCAGAGAAATATCAATTTTCTCCTGTAAAAATTGATATCAGCGTAAATGATCAAAGAAAAATGCATCCTATAACATCTATAGGTACAGCAATATTTAAAAATGGTGCACAAGTCCCTGCTTATTCAATTAGTGTCCCTATGGGTACGGATGAAACTGATGCACCACATAGACCTACAGCAAGTTGTAATAAGTCAAAGTGCTATTTCGCAATGGATTTACCAAAAAAACTTGCTGCCAGCATGAGGGTATATAACATTGCTGAAACAGAAGAATGGATCTTAGCACCTGCTGAATGGACACGATTGAAAGGTGCTATTGGTGTAAATGGCAACACCGTTTTAGCACTTGCATCAGCAGATCAAAAGTCAAACCTAAGTTTATATGCTGTCCCTGCTTGTGTCGGTTGTGGACTTGATGCCGCAACACCATTTTTCCCAGAAGCTGCAAGGCAAAATCATCAACTATATGGTACTAAGTTTAGTGGGACAACACCACCTGTACACATAGTAAGAGCGAATCAACAAACTGTTTATTATCAGTATCAATTAAAAGGACAATATCAAACCAATGGGGTCGCAAAATTTCGACCAAATGAAGACAATATTTATGATGGACTTAGTGTTACAGTTGCATCAGATAAAATGGAATATGCTCGAATAATGTTAAACTTTTTTTCTTTAACACATAAGTAAATTACTTAATATCAAGAATCTATAAAATTTAATTTAATATTTAAGGGAATATATACATGAGTAACTTCTCGTTTTTAGAACCTGAATTTAAAAGCTTAGCAGCCACTGCTAAAGAAGCTGAAAAGCTCGTGTATATTTCCCCTCAGTTTGCCCTTGCTGCGGCACGTTCATCACTCGAAAACCTTGTTCTATGGCTCTATCAATACGACAAAAAACTCACCCAACCTTATGATGCATCACTGCATAACTTACTCAACGATCTCAAATTTAAAGACCTGATTCCGCCCTATATTTGGGATAAAATGGACAATATCCGCATGGTCGGCAACAGTGCCGTACATGGGAAAAAGTTCAAACAGCTCACCACCGAAGAAACCGTAAAACACATCAGCCATTTATTTCTGATGTATGTCTGGTTTGAACGTAACTATGGTTCACCGTCAAAAGACCGTTCACAGTCGATTTTATTTAACCCAAAACTCATACCAAATGCTGACAATACTCAGCAAATCACCGCCAACAAAGAACAACTGCAAAAAGAAACAGAAGCCAAAGAAAAACAGTTTGCTGAACAACATAAAGCTTTACGGGAACGTGAACAAAAACTATTTGAACTGTCCGCCAGTTTAGAAGAGCGTGAAAAATTACTTGCAAATATAGATGCTGAACTTGCACAAAAACGTGCAGACGTTGAACAAGCCAAAATTGCCAACAGCAAAATCGAAGACCATACCGACTATAAAGAAGACGAAACTCGAAAACTTAAAATTGACCTCATGCTTGAAGAAGCGGGTTGGGAAATTGGCACATCGGTTCGAGAGGAAGTTGCTGTAACAGGTATGCCAAGCCCATCGGGTAAAGGTGCAGTGGATTATGTGCTATATGATGCCAATGGCTTGCCTTTGGCTGTGGTTGAAGCCAAACGCACATCAACCGACCCTGATATTGGTCAGCAGCAAGCCAAACTCTATGCAGACTGTTTAGAGCAACAAACAGGACAACGCCCTGTAATCTTCTATACCAATGGTTACAAAACCCGAATCTGGAATGATGTGCAAGGTGGTCCACCACGCTTAGTTCATGGCTTTTACACACAAGCAGAACTCAAACGCTTGATCGAAAGACGCAAAAATAACCCTGATTTAAGTAGCTTCCCGATCAATGCGGATATTGTCGAGCGTTACTACCAAACTCGTGCCATCAAAGCCATGCTTGCAGCCTATCAACGTAAAGAACGTGCAGGCTTACTGATTATGGCAACAGGAACAGGTAAAACACGTACCGCCATTGCACTAGTCGATGTGCTGATGAAAGCCAATGTGGTACAAAAAGCCTTATTCCTTGCAGACCGCACTTCATTGGTCAATCAGGCACACAACGCTTTTAAAGCCAATTTAAAAGATGCCTCATTCGTCAATTTACTTGAAGATAAGAACCAAGTGGGTCGAGTCTATTTCTCGACCTATCAAACTATGATCGGCTTAATTGACGAAAAAAATGCCGATGGTACACGACAATTCGGTACAGGCATGTTTGACCTGATTATTATTGATGAAGCACACCGTAGCGTTTATCAAAAATTTGGCGAGATTTTTAAATACTTCGATAGTTTGCTTGTTGGTTTAACTGCAACGCCACGAGATGAAGTAGATCGTGATACATACGCACTGTTTGGCTTAGAAAGCGGTGTCCCAACTGATTACTACGACCTCGATCAAGCCATTGCCGATGGCTATCTTGTGCCACCAAAAGCCTATTCTGTCCCACTTAAATTCATGCGTGAAGGCGTGAAATATGACGAACTTTCCGAAGAAGAAAAACAACATTGGGATAGTCTAAATTGGGGCGATGAAGAAGCACCCGAAGAAGTTTCAGCATCCAAGATTAATAAAGAGCTGTTTAATACAGGCACGATTGATCTCATGCTCAAGCACTTGATGGAAAATGGCATTAAAACTGAAGGTGGAGATCGTTTGGGTAAAACTATTATCTTTGCCGTTAATCAAAAACATGCTCAATTTATTGCTGACCGCTTTAACGAAAACTATCCGCAATATGATGGCAAGTTTGCCCGTGTCATTACCCATGCCACCAAGTATCCGCAAAGCTTAATTGATGACTTTAGCAAGAAAGATTTACCTGAGCCACAGATTGCGATTTCAGTGGATATGCTCGATACAGGCATTGATGTGCCTGAAGTCGTCAATCTCGTATTCTTTAAAGCGGTTCGCTCTAAAGTGAAATTTATGCAGATGATTGGGCGTGGTACACGCCTCTGCAAAGAACTGTTTAGCCCTGAAGATGATAAAAAAGAATTCTTTATCTTCGACTATTGCTCTAACTTTGAATACTTCAATGAAAACCCTGATGGTGCGCCTGTATCGACCACAGAGCCACTCGGACAACGCTTGTTTAAAGCACGTTTAAATATCCTGAGTCTGCTCAATGCGAAGGACGATGCCACCGAAGAGCTAAAAGCTGTACAGCAAGATATGCGTCAAAGTTTACAGACTGAAGTTAAGTCCATGAACAATGACAACTTCATTGTGAAATCTGAACTTGAGCATGTTGAGCATTTCAAAAATGATGATGCTTGGAACAACTTAGATGATCTTGCCATCGGTACATTACGAGAACACATCTCTAAATTACCTAATCAGCTTGAGCCTGAAACTTTAGAAGCTAAATTGTTTGATATGCTTTGCTACAACCTTGAGTTGGCAGTATTGGAAAAGAACAATACAGCGATTCAGAGTTATGCCAATAAAGTGATTGAAATTGCTTCTAAGCTGGAAAGCAAAGAAAATATTCCTGTTGTTGCAGAACAGATTGCGCTGATTCAAGATATTCAAACCGTGGAATATTGGAAAGGCATTACCTTGCCAATGCTCGAAGCGATGCGTAAACGTATTCGTGGCTTGGTGAAACTGATTGAAAAATCGACCTCAACTATTGTCTACTCCATGCTTGATGATGAAATTGGAGAAATGCAAGCAGTCGATATACCAGTCGTTTCAAGTGGCGTAAACCTTGCCCAGTACCGCAAGCGTGTAGAGAGCTTTATTAAGGCGAATGAAGACCACATTACCATTGCCAAGCTCAAGCGTGGTTTAGCACTGACACCGACCGATCTAAGTGAGTTAGAACGCTTTGTTTTTGAAGCGCAAGAAGTTGAAAGCCGAGATAAATTTGAAGAATGTTTTGGGACTGAAAAATCCTTACCGTTATTTATTCGATCTTTAATTGGGTTGGATCGTCAGGCTGTACAACAAGCATTCTCAAAATATCTGCAAGGTTCAACCTATAACGAGAAGCAGATTCGTTTTGTGGAAATGCTAATTGATCATTTAACTCAAAATGGGGTGCTAGAAGCAGCGCAGTTATATGAACCACCGTTTAATCAGATCCACTATGAAGGGATTGATGGTGTGTTTAGTGATGCTGATGCTGACAATATATTTGGGGTTGTTGAAGCATTTAATGAAGCGGTGGCGTAAGGTTTAAATAATTAAATAGGTATAGCAGTGCATATTAAAAAATTATCAATTAAAGGGTATCGTTGTTTTTCAGAGCATTTTGAAATTAACTTTAGAAAAGGATTAAATGTAATTGTTGGAGAAAATGGGGCTGGTAAAACAAGTATTATTAACTCATTTCGTCAGCTATTTATCGACACTGAGTCAGGTTCATATAATGTTTCTTCAGACGACTTTAATAAACCTTTTAAAGAAAAGTCGATAGCTTCTGACTCATTCAAAATAAAAGTCGAATTTGATGATTTAGTGAAGGCTGAACCTATAGCATTTCTACAGTGGAGTGATGCTAAAAATAACGTAATTTGGTGGTGTTTCAAAAAGTATGCTGACATTAAATGAAGCCATTATTGATGTAAAAAAAGGTTAAGTCGAAAGCTTTAAAATGGTTTTCAATCTTTTTTGAAAAATTACAACTCCTTCTAAAACCGCGCCTAATTCGATGCCTTATTTTGCAATTATTACCTTCAATACCTACAGTAAAAAATTTACCAATACTTTGCTTGCAGTTTTTAAAAGCAGTTATGAAACTGTCCCAATGATCACTTGCAATTCGGGTGTAGTGAATACCTAATTGTTTAAGCTTTGTCTTCAATCGTTGAACTGTAGCTAAGTCTCTTTTACCCCAAACATAAGCAACAATCTCACCTGTTTCTCGATGGTAGGCGTAAATAAGCCATTGTTTATTATTTTTATTTCCCACAAAAGTCCAAAACTCATCAACTTCAAGAGACTCATAATGACTTTGTTTAGGCTGAATTTGGTAGGTCGATTCGGTTAAAGTACGTAAAACTTTACCGATACTGATTCGCTCAACTTCAGCGATATCTCGTATACCACTACCTCTGACCATCAACTGTAATATTTTTCGAGTAATGCCTGAATTACATCCTAGATAGCTCAGAGCATGGTCACCAATAAACTGACGTTTACAGTCTTTGCACTGATAGTTTTGTTTCCCATCTACTTTGATGCCATTTTTCTTTATACTGTCACTGAGGCAGGTTGGACATTTGATTTCTAGAGTTATTCGCATTTCTCTATTTTATCAAAATTCAACCTGCTTTGTTTCAGCATACTTTTTGAAACACCACCAAATGGTTTAGTTCATAACTGTGTTAAAACAACAAAACATCGTCAATCAATTGATTTCTAGTCGGTGAAAGACTGTTAAATTACGCTATGATGGATAGTGCAACTAAAAATCCAAAGGCGGTTTTTGGAATCCATCCGTAATTTGTGCAAGCAGTTCAGCAAATTTAATGGTGACTTTGTCTGCATACGGTTGTCCCAATATTTGAATATTGACTGGTAGATTGTCCTCAGATAAGCCTATCGGTGCAGAGGTTGATGGCAACCCAAATACAGTTGCTGGCGAAATCCATTTGAATAACTCAAGATAGAAACGTTTTCTTCCATCGACTTGTAGCGTGCGAAACACCAAAGGTTCTTTATGATTGTGTTCAAACGCTAGAGTCAAAATAGGTGGGCAAATAATGACGTCGTATTCTGCAAAAATTTCAAGACATTTTTGCTTGATATGCAATGACTCTTCATATTTGGCAAGCCATTCTGCATGACTCAGGTTAGCACCTTGTGTAAATCCATAGGCCAAAGGCGGAATGCCTGCTTTACCATTAAGTAATTTGATTAATGGCGTAGATGCCGACATGGACAATCGACTTAGTTTAGGATCTGCAAAAGTCATTTGGCTGATCAATCGAGTGGCGTAGGATTTAAATATTTCATCAAAATCCCAATTTTTTGGACGACCTACATCCACGTTAACCTTGGCAGTTTGCAGGGTTTGCAAAAGTTGATCGTATTTTTTCTTTAGGCGTGAATCGATTGGACACGATTCATCATCCATCCAGAATAATACTTTAAACTCTTGAATGGTTTGTTTTTCAGATTCCTTGAGTTTAAAAGCTCTAAAGTCATCCGCATTTGGCTCGACTAAAACATCTAATAATAAACTTAAGTCCCGTGCTGAACGAGCCATTGGACCAATGACGGCAAGGTCAGGTTGGGATAACTCGTCCTCGTAATTCATGATGTGTCCTCTGAAATCAATCAATCCATAGGTGGATTTATGACCATAGACACCACAAAAATGTGCTGGTGTTCGAATAGAACCACCAATATCACTACCAAGCTCAATCGGTGTAAATCCCGATGCTAGTGCCGCAGCAGAACCACCTGATGAGCCGCCTGTTGTGAGATTTAAATTCCATGGATTATTGGCAGTACCATAAAATTTGTTGTAGGTTTGAATATCTGCACATTTAAAGGGTACATTGGTTTTTGCAAAAGGAATGGCTCCAGCACCGACCAATTTATTGACCGAAACAGCATTTTCGGTGGGGACATAGTGTTGGAATTCTGGATTGCCATCGGTACACGGCATGCCTTTCACTTTAAAGGCATCTTTGATGGTCATCGGAATGCCATGTAATTTACCAAGTGGGGCTTGTCGCTTGATGGCGAGGTCAGCCTGATCTGCTAAAATCCTTGCATTGTCATAATCAAATGCAACACAACTATTGATGTGTTTGTTGTATTTATTAATCCGTTCAATCTGTGATTCCAGCAATTCACGGCTACTGATTTGTCCATTTTGGATGGATTGTACTAACGCAGTTGCATCATCATAAACAAAATCTTTTGGCATTTTCTTTGCTTCCTATCAAACAATTCGGTGGTGTTTCAAAAAGTATGCTGAAACAAAGCAGGTTGAATTTTGATAAAATAGAGAAATGCGAATAACTCTAGAAATCAAATGTCCAACCTGCCTCAGTGACAGTATAAAGAAAAATGGCATCAAAGTAGATGGGAAACAAAACTATCAGTGCAAAGACTGTAAACGTCAGTTTATTGGTGACCATGCTCTGAGCTATCTAGGATGTAATTCAGGCATTACTCGAAAAATATTACAGTTGATGGTCAGAGGTAGTGGTATACGAGATATCGCTGAAGTTGAGCGAATCAGTATCGGTAAAGTTTTACGTACTTTAACCGAATCGACCTACCAAATTCAGCCTAAACAAAGTCATTATGAGTCTCTTGAAGTTGATGAGTTTTGGACTTTTGTGGGAAATAAAAATAATAAACAATGGCTTATTTACGCCTACCATCGAGAAACAGGTGAGATTGTTGCTTATGTTTGGGGTAAAAGAGACTTAGCTACAGTTCAACGATTGAAGACAAAGCTTAAACAATTAGGTATTCACTACACCCGAATTGCAAGTGATCATTGGGACAGTTTCATAACTGCTTTTAAAAACTGCAAGCAAAGTATTGGTAAATTTTTTACTGTAGGTATTGAAGGTAATAATTGCAAAATAAGGCATCGAATTAGGCGCGGTTTTAGAAGGAGTTGTAATTTTTCAAAAAAGATTGAAAACCATTTTAAAGCTTTCGACTTAACCTTTTTTTACATCAATAATGGCTTCATTTAATGTCAGCATACTTTTTGAAACACCACCCGTAATTTTAAACTTAGAGGTTTTAAATAAGGAATTACGTGGTCGCTTCAAAAAAAGTTTTTGGGGTGGGAATTCTAAATCATCCCAATTTGATATTGAGCTATTTGACAAAATTCATTGTATTTATTTACCTCCATTACGTGATGCGGAATCAAAACTAGTAAATGGACGACAATCTCGCTTATCAAAATTGTTAAAATTTATTGAAGCTGCGCAACTGAAAGAATGTAAGAAAGCTGAAAAGAAACATCCATTAGAAGATAAATTTAAAGACTTTAATAAATCTCTTATTGAAGAAGAAGGTTCAAGTATAAAAGAAGCAAATAGATTAATCACAGAACACTTGTTAAAGGCAGTTGGACAGAATTTTAGCCAATCAACACATATACAGTTTGTTGAAAATGAATTTTCTAAAATTGTTGAAAATTTGAGATTAATATTCTTTCCTAAAATAACAACTGCTGAAGCAGATCAATTCAGAGATTTATGCCAGAATAGTCTTGGATATAATAACTTATTATATATTGCTTCTATTCTCGCAGAACTAGCGTTAACTAAAGAGGAATCATTATATAGACTTTTACTGATTGAGGAGCCTGAAGCACATTTACATCCTCAGTTACAGGTTCGTCTTTTAGATCATCTTGAAACAGTGGCAAATGAACATAATGTACAAGTTATTGTTACGACTCACTCGACAGTTTTAGCTTCAAGTGTGAAGCTAGATAAGATCATACATTTAACTAAGCACGATAACCCTACCGCTACTGCTCTAGCTGAATGTGGTCTTGCACCCAATAATTTAAACTTTCTCAATCGATGGTTGGATATCACAAAATCCAATCTACTTTTTGCAAGTGGAGTAATCTTAGTTGAAGGTATAGCTGAACAAATGCTCATCCCTGAACTTGCTAAAACAGTATTGAAAGATAAAGAGATTGATAACATTGAAGACTATGGGGTTTCAGTAATTAATCTTAATGGTATTTACTTTAATCATTTTATGCGTCTTTATTGTAATATTACAGGTGTACTAGATGTCCAAGAAGATCAAGACGGCTTAAATATTCCAATTCGTTGTGCAGGCATTACAGATTTAGATCCTGAGCAACATTATTATTTAGAAGAGATAGTAAAAAATTCAAAGACGGGTAAAGAAGAAAAAAAACAAGTAAAATATGATCATAAGCCGCCTTATGAAAAAAATAAAATAAAAGGAAAAAATCATGCCCTCAAATTAGTGAAAAGTATTAATAGTTCTAACTATGCTCGTCTCTTTGTAGCTGGATATAAAACGTTAGAATATGACATAGCAATGGAAGAGGATAATGCAAAAGTTATGGCTAAAATTATTTATGATCTTTGGCCATCGGAAGGAACTGTAAAAAAAGGGTTACAGACAATATTTGAGGCTGATTACTCAAAAATTACTCCAGAAAATAAAGCAAGCTATGCCTTTGAAATATTAAAAAGAATAGATGATGACAATATCGGTAAGGGATATTTTGCTCAAATTTTAGCGGATAAAATTTCTTTAGAGGGAGTTGAACTAAAAGTACCTAAATATATTGAAGATGCAATTCTTTGGGCTTGTTCATTAGAAAATTCTTCTGTTGAGGAGTAGTGGGATGAAATATACAGATGAGCAACTCAGCTATATTGAATATACAGAAATTACAGAGAACGTTTTCTTAAATGCTTGCCCTGGAAGTGGAAAAACGGAAACTATTGCTCAACGAGTAGCAAATGAAATCGAGAGTTGGGCAAATTTTCCTAGTGGTATAGCTGTTCTATCCTTTACTAAAAGTGCTGCTAAAGAAATTGAACATCGAATCAAAGAAAAAATTGACAATAACACTACCTACCCACATTTCATTGGAACATTTGATAGTTTTATTTTTAAGAATATTGTTAATCCTCTTTCAAAAGATATTTCTGGATATAAAGGAGATAATGGGGATTATTCATTTAAAGTAGTTAATAATGATTCACAATTATTCTTTTTAACAAAGTATAGCTATGATCATAAAAGAATTTCAGGGCATCATATAGAAATTGATGGTAGAACTGATAAGTTGAAATTTCATACGTCAGATCAAATACGCAATAGAGTTCTCAATGCTATGAGCTTTGAACAATGGCAAATTGATGATATTTATAAAGCGAAGAACCAGTGTCTTAATGCAGGTTTTTTAACACACAAAGACATAGAATATCTCGCAGAATCAATTCTTAATGAACGAAATGACACACAACAATATGCAAAAAAAATAGCAAAAAGGTTTCAACTTATTATTGTTGATGAATGCCAAGACCTATCCTTTGAACAATTAAACATATTAAAGGCCATGATGTTGAATGGGAGCAAACTACATTTTGTAGGAGATCTAAATCAATCAATATATGAGTTTAGGGATGTTGATCCTAATGACATTATTAGCTTTATCTCTGAAAATGGCTTTCGAGAAATTAAATTAACTAAAAACTTTCGAAGCTGTCAAAAAATTGTAAATATTGCTACAAACATAATGAAATCTAGCTTTATCGAAGCTAGTTTTGATTCGGATAAGCAATCATGTATTGTACTTCAGTATAATAATTCACCTAGTGAAGTTATTCCACATTTTAATGAATTAACAAAACAGTATAGCAATCGAGTTTTAGTTGCTAGAGGCCATCAGACTTTAAATCAATTGTACATTGTAGATAATACACCAAAGCTTTCATCAGAATTTTTACTAAGCTCTCTTTTAAATTTTGATGAAACAAGCTATACAGCAATTAATCAATCTTTGGTTGAATTTTCAGAGTATATTAAAAATAAAGTTCAGTTAGAAACTAAATCAAGCGACTATAATTGCCCTCAAATTATTGAATCAGAATTAGATTGGAAGTTATTTCTTTATAACTCTATTCAGCACTTATTGAGTAATGGTCTAAAATTAAAAACTAGCTCATGGACGGATTGGCGCAAAAAGCTTAATGCTGTAATCATTAATTTATATAAACAAGAATTTGTACTTCCTGAAATTTATGAAGAATTAAAAAAATCAAACCTTCAAATTCAATCTCCAAGTGGTAAAGCAACTAGTTGCATCTCTAACTATCATCGAAAAAATCATTCATTGGATATCAAATTTAGGAAATCAACTATCCATGGTGTAAAAGGTGAGACACATGAAGTAACGATGCTAATTTCTAGTCCTACAAAGGGAGGAGACGGTGCACATTGGTCTCATTGGATTGGAGATAAAACATCTGAGGCGGCAAGATTTGCTTATGTTGCATCATCTAGACCAAAGCATATTTTAGTCTGGTGTGTTAAAAAATTAAAACCACTAGAAAAAACAGAATTAAAAAGTTTGGGATTTGAAGTTTTGGAGCATTAGTCCTAAGTCATAAATTTTTTAACAAGTAAAAGCGTCCAACTAAAAGTAGAATCAGTGTCCACTTCTATACGCCACTAGATGTCCAGTTGGAAAAGAATATGCAAGAAACAAAGCCATTAGTTTTTAAAGACTTAATGAAAAGTAATTAATGCCTATTATAGAATAGTAACCATAATTTTACTTAAACTTTGATAGTTCAGGATCAGTGAGGTCAAATAGATTTAGGATTAATTTGTATTTTCTTTCTATAATTTTGCTTCCGTCTTCTAGAATTATGCTTCCAGCTTTTTGCAACTTTATAGACATAAGCTGGCAGATCATCCCATTCTTCAGGCAAGCCCGTACCTCGTGCAACACGAAGTTTTAAAGGATAGTTCTTATATTCAATCAAATGAAGAAAATAAAAAAACGCTCTTGACGTGTGCTGAACTTTTTATGATACACATTTCTCAGATGATGGTATCGTTCTCGTATACTGTCATTAGGATGAGTATTTTCAGGTTGTAGTTACTGAAATTTCAGCTTTTTCATATTGCCTCCTAGGTCACATTACCTAGAAGGGGTCCTCTGCGTAGTAGTTCATTGTTTTAAATCCCACAATTCATTGTTGTTTATCTCTTTATATTTGGTTGATTTAGTTTATATTATTTAAATATATAATAACCTAAAGTATCATCCCTTGAATCGCCCCACCCTGTCCAAATTTGAGTCAGTTTTACGTGATCAAGATTAAAACTGTGTACTCTATATAAATAAGTACGTGGTGGAGAAATTTCATTGGTTCGTACTTTCTCAATCAAAATAAAAGTCTTATCATCTAACCATCTTACTCTTAATGGTAATGGATCTTGGCATTGCCCTATTTCGGCATACATTGCAGCATCTTTTCCATTCTTGGAAAAGGACAAGCCTGCACATTCTACATCGGGTAAATCTAAGACTAGTCGTTTACCAACTAAGCTTTCTTTTACACCAGCACTAGCCAAGGTTGAAAGACTTAAACATAATCCTGCAAATATTAATTTTTTCATTTGAATAGACTCTTAATTTATTTGTTAAAACACATTGTCAATAAAACCACACTGTAAGATGTGTTGTGATGGATTAATGGGATTGTCATAAAGGCTAATAAAAGCAATCATGTCATTCGGATCAGATACATCTCGTTTATAGGGCTGGCTATAGATATAAATTTGTTTAGGGGTATAGACCTTTTGATTGTGGAAGACTTCCCCATCAAAGACCTTTAAATGTGGATATTGCTGAAAGACTTTGTGGGTCTTGCTTCTGTTTTGATCATCATGCATCGAAGCTTTATCCCACTGCTGTTTAAAGCTTTTCAATTGTTGTCCGCTATAGTGACTAAATTGAATCTTTAATCCATCCTCGATCTTTTGTTTGGTGCTATTAATGTGATCAGCACGATAGATTGCGGTTTTTGCCCCTGCAACACTGACGTGCACTAAGGTTTCAATCTTTTTGATGGGATTGCTTTTGCTGTTGGGTAAATAAACTTCTGTTTCAGGACAATCTTCACAGAAATTTTCATCATCAGGATCATTGATGACGCTGCTCTTTTGTTTGCGGTACTGCTGTTGAAATTGTTGCTGTAATGACGTGATTCCAGTTGGCCATTTCATTTCAGTGCCCATCAAGGCCAAACTGTTATTCAAGGATTGTTCGTTCTTAGCCCAATCCAGACAAGTTAAGCCCTGCTCTAAGGTGAATGGCTTAGATGTAGACACGGGTTGAGCCGTCACAGTCTGCATGATCAATAAGGTCATACTGCTGATCAGTAGTGGTTTAAATCGAAATTTCATTTTAATCATCCTCGCATCTCCTACGGGCTTTGGCTGCCCGCAAGAAATACTCGTGTAAAATACTTATTTATTTTTAATCGTTTAACATCGGTTATTGATAATGATCCGCTGATAGTAGCTGACGGATTTCACTGGCCATTTGTGGACTACGCCAAGGAAATAGGACTTTTAAGCTGTAATTCGGTTTGAACGGATCTCGTGTGCCGATATTGACTTGAAACTCTCGTTTCATCGGTGTGCGATGGACCTGTTGATTGACATGTGTTCCCATCATTGGATTGCTGATCACAGTGGTCGTGGTTCTAAAGTTATCTTCGACTAAGTTGTAGTGTCCGACAGAGGTGATGTAATCAAAGGGATATTTCACGAGGCGTTGATCAGGCTGATCAAACAGAATAATGGTTTTATCTTGGCTATTAATCCAAACACCACGGTTTTGATAGTTAAAAGTTTCTCCTTGACGCTTGAGTTGTTCAGTCATCCCGTCAAAGTAGGTATTTCCATATTCATAAAGGTAGTAAAGGATCACAAACCAGAACAGGTCAAAGCCAAAGAAGATGTAACCGAAAGCACCAAACGAGAAGATTTTGGCAACGATGAGAAAGATCACGATGGGTAAGACCACACATTTTATAAAGAGCTTAGATTTTTGTGGGCGGTGTTCAATGGGTATGATTTTGGGTTTGCTTAATTCAGTCATGGTTGTTTCCCGCATGTTCAATGCAATGCACAATCACCAGCAGATATAAAAAGGTTTATTTTTTATAGGCGTGACTTAGCCATCCACCGTTGGATTGTTCTTGTAAAAATGTTGTTTGAATACAGACGAATAATAATAGTTAGCCGTATCGCCCTCGTTGCAAAACACAACAAGGTTGAACATGGGGTGAGGCACAAATTAGAAAAAAATGGTACAGCATGAGAAGCTCCTTGAATCTTAAGAAGTTCTGCCATATCACTGTCAAATAATGGTGGCAGAACAAAAGAGGGTTGACAGACTGGGATCCAAGGAACCAGCACACCCGAAGGTGTCCCCCTTCTGTCCTACCATAAAGATAAAAAGGGGGACGAGAAGGTCCACAAAAAATAGGCAGGCTATTCTCTGTGCTGGATCAACGGTCTGTCAAAACCGACTGGCAATGTAGGCCAGCGAGCCCATATTAATTTTATCCAGCGCTTTAGTCAATTTTACAACGCACTAAAATCTAGACAATTAGATTCGCCAAATGTAATCGCATTAAGTCTTTGATTTTTCCCATAAGGTCAAATTCGTCCGATCGATTAGCTCATTTTGCTTTGATGGATGAGGCTAAAATGGACTGTTGTTCTCTATTAAAATAAAACAATAAAATAAAGAATTAAATCAGGCGCGGCTCAGCTTTTTCATTCGAAGCATTGAGATGAATCAATGCCTAATGAGCTGTTAATGAGAAGATTGAAATTTGCAAAGGCTGATTTAAAGCGAGCAAACTGAAGTTCCCTCTTCTTCAGTAATATCCTATTAAATGCGATAGAATAAATAATCAGCAAAGCTCAGCGGGTCGATTGAATGAACTCAACCAGTACAACAATGGTTTTAGCAGAAGCCGTCTTGAAAACCGCGAATTTACTTGGTCTTAGCAATACTCAACTGGCTGCTGTGATGGGTCTCGATCTCATGTCGATGAACCAAATCAAATTCTCAGCTGTATTAGAACCCACATCTTCTCAAGGCAAAACTGGATTATTGCTGATACGACTTTATCAAGGCTTATCAGCACTCACGGGCGGTGACTCGGAATGGATTGATTATTTTATGAATGCATTCAATACTGCAACCAATGGTGTCCCCACTCAGCAAATTCAGAACAGAAAAGGCTTAGAGAAAGTCTTAACAGTAGTTGAAGCCCTAAACAATCATTAATTTATTTAACTCATTCTTTTAGCGAATCAGCTTCAATTTGCTTGATTAGAAATTCTGATCATCATTTGCATCACTTCTTTTAAAACACATCAAACATTAAAGTTTGTGCTCAATACACAGCTATATGTTCGTTTCACAATCAAATTCCCAGCCGTCAGAAATTAAAAATATCTCCAGCAGAATCAATCAATTAATTAATGTGAAGATATGTAAAAAGATCCCATTACAGCGTTGACAGCTCAAGCGATACCCAGTTAAGCTAACTCTACACAGCAAAATCTGTGTTCAGGCGTAGGAAACCTGATAATATCTACAAGCGCAAACAAATGTCGCTTATGCGACTATTTTTTTGTCTATTGTTTAGCTGTCGTTATGGCGGCTTGACAGGACAGCTTTATGCTGGCCGTACCTTGTAGAACGGTATTTCCTACTCCTGTTAAGCTGCCACCATCACCGTAGGAAAGTGCTGGCGGTAAGTGTTAAAACTTATCTACAAGGAAACGACTATGAACGCAATTCTTCATGGTGCAAACTCTTGCACACCCAAAAAACTAGCCTCGCAACTGATTGTTGAACTTGGCAAAACTATTTCAAACCCTCAGCGTCAAACACTCGCCAATCTTTATATTGCGGTTGATACTGCAAACTCCCTGCTCAATGAGCTTGAGCAAGCGCATCAAATTATTCGTGAGTGTATGCATGAAATGAATGATGAGCAAATTCTTGAAGTCGCAAAGCTCAATCAAAATAACAATTTATCGTCGCTCTGGGCATTTCGTACACATCAACGTCACAAGATGATTGAACGTGCACAACGTGTGCTACGTGGGGCGAATCATGTCCAAGACCAATAATAATAACCTCCTGATTTCTGGAGACTATCCTCTGATTGCTTCGCCAACGCTTGCAAAAGCGTTTGGCGTGGCTGCCGCCAATTTTTTACAGAAGCTGCATTACTTTTTAGAAAATAACGAAGGAAAAACCTTTAATGGAAAAAAGTATTGGTTCCATAGTTATGAACAGTGGCAAACCACGCTCGGTGTATATAGCATCTCAACGATTAAAAGAATCGTAGCAAAGTTAAAGCAAGCTGGAATTCTTGTGATTGAAAAATTAGCACAGAATAAATGGCTACAAACCAATTTCTATACGATTAACTATAAGAAACTCAAACAATTCATCAAAGTCGACAGTCAACAAGATCATCAGGCTAAAGTGAAATCACCCATTTCTGCTCCAGTCGCTGCACCAAGATTACAAAAGCCAGCAACAGCACATACTATTCAACCGAGTGCATTAATTAATTCGATTCAACAGGCATTTCAAAATATCAAGGTTAAATCAAATACATTTGCACCAACATTAAAAGTGGCAAAGGAATCCCGTATACGCCCCGACTTTGTCATGCGTGAATCTTATTCAGTTGCAGGATTAAGCCAACCACTCCACCCTGCGGCATCCAAGGAAATATTAAAAAATATGGATATGGACTACCGCTGCTTTTATCAAGCACTGAGGCAACAACGAGTAGATATTGCTTATGATGATCAGCGTATTCAACAACTGTTAAAGTATCAGAAGCGAATTCTTCAACACATTGTATATATCAAACAAAATTTTGCAGGACATGAGCGTTATCAATGGCATACGCTTGAACAATTACAGATGGAAAACTATTTTAAGAAATAGGTCAAATTGCACTAAGACCAATTCAGTTGATCCGTCCATAGAATATATATAGACAGATCAACTGATTTAATTAGAGGCTGAAGGAGGAATAATACATTCCATTGAGCTTGTTTGTGAGCCGTCATCATCTTTGGTTTATTGATGAGGATATATTAGAAGTCAAAATCAAAATTGTTAGATTGATCAAGTTGTGGCTTATTCTGATTTTGCTGTTCACGTTTTCTAACTAAGGCTAATTCATACTCATTTTTATAGCGTTCGCATAAGTTGTTTTGACGTATTTGCCAAATGTTCTTTCTATATTCTGCTACCTTGTCTTGATCTTCTGGATCAGTGCTATAGAGTAACGACCTTGGAATTTGTGGGACTGTTTTTAAATTGGTTCCATGTTTTTTATTATAATCTTCATTAGATAAGCACGATACTGCACTGCTCACTTCGATTTCCATACCATGAATTTCTATAATTTTTGTGGGTGCATATTTTTCTAAAAATTCATTTATTATTTTTTCAGTTTGTGTTCGGTAGTGAAATAATATATTACGACCAAATCCAAGCACATCAGCCGTGATTTTTAATGCACCTCCTTTTTCAGGATTTTTTTGACGATATTGCTTAAAGAACTGCTCTGGGGAACGTTGAATATTATCCAACATACTTTTTTCTGAAAATAATAAATGTAAATGTGGTTGCTCAGAACTTCCATCCAGTGCGGCGACATGATTATGAATTGCGATTGTTGATGGCATTTTATATTGACCACAAAACTCATGCATTAATCTTTCAGACAACTCTATACGGCGATTTTTATCCAGTTCTTTTGGCAAAGCGATTGTAATATGTGATGAGGTTCGTCTAGTCTCACTTGTATATTGATCTGCTGCATACCAAAACTTTTCAGGATTATTTTCAGACCAAATCGGCATATTATAAGATGCACAATATTCAAGCTCTTCAATGTCACTTTTATGCTTTGAAAAATATAAAGTACGCGTAATATAGTGATATGCACTTTTTGAGAGTCGATACTTTGAATCACCATCACTCAATTTTATTTGACTCTCACCTTTAACGTTGTGACTTAAATGAAAATAATACATTTTTACTTCCGATATTAATTTAATTGGAATATCGGATCCTACAAAATTTTAAAAATTCATGATTCGTTTCGTGAAGAAAAATGAAAAAAATTTTCAATTAAAACGCATGAGTAACACCACACCAACTTTTTTTAATTTTTTCAACAAAAACAATAGCTTAATTATTTGAAGTATGTGGTAACAGATGAATAATTATGTAGAAACAGTAAATCTACAAACATGAGTAACACATAAATTAATTAATAATCAATTACTTAAAACTAAAAGTGCTGCGCAGCACGAGGAGAAGTGTCTTTTAAAGAGAGCGAAGCGAAATTTAAAAGACACGGAAACGAGATATAAAAAATCTTTTTTGCATTCGCAAAAAAGATTTTTTATCTGCCCCGCCATTAACAGCCATAAATTAACAGTTAAAACTAACAGAAGAGTAGTTTTTTTTGAAAACCTCAACTTATGACAATTTTTTTTTAGACTCTGTGATATACCAACATTTTCTTAAATGCAGATGGTTTAAAAATGGGTAGAACTAGATTAACAGTAGATGAAATTATTTTAAGTGTTGAAACATACTTGAGGCAAATAGCAAAACGTACTCATTCAGATGAGTTAATACTACAATTGATTCGATCAAAAACTGCAAATCAATTTACAGAAGAAGACATTAAAAATTTGAGGAATAAATATCATAAAGTTTTAGAATTAAATAGATTAGAAGAAGTAATGGACACTATCTGCTCAATCAAAAAGACTGATCGCTCTGATATTGAAAATGATATCGTTGAATATAGTGGCTATGAATATCCGTTTTTTCAGACTGATGAAAGAAGAAAAATCGCATTAAAAATGCTAAGAAACTACAATCGAAGAGTTCCTGATTTAATAAAACAAAAAGCACATAATGAAATCAAAAATTCATTTCAAAGTCCTTACAGACAAGAAAAAAAGAAGATAAAAGATCGAAAGCAAGAGAATCATGAGAAATTTTTTCTGGGAAGTGTGCTTATATCATTTTTTAAATCACAAAATAATGAAATGAATTATCTTGAGAATACACTTAAAATGATAGAGCTTTATCAAACTAAAGATTATTTTAGAAAAGAATTGTTTTCAAAGTCCGAAATTGAACAATTTAAACTCTCAGAAAAAGGAAGAGATTTCAATAATAAGAAAAATGTCATTTTATTAGACCACAATAATCCCTTTAAAAATAAGAAATAAAATTAAAAGATAAAGCATTATACGTTTAGCTCATTTATTTTAAATGAGCTAAGCAGTCGACGTTGTTATTATCTACAACGAACAAAAGATTATTTACTGATATAATAAAAGAAATAAGTCTTTTTTTTGATTTTTTAAACATATCTCATCTTTTTTTTAATTAATTTGATAGCCTTCAGTTCAAGAGATTTCCTCTTAAAATTATATTGTAGGAGAGATTTAATGGGTATATCTATAGACCTTACTAATACAGAGCGACGTGTATCAACTGCGGAATTTGCATTAAGAATGAATATATCTGAAAAAGAGTTATATGATCGAATTAAAACCGGTCGCGTGAAAAGACCAATCAAAGATGGACGTAAAAACTACTGGCTTAATAGCTATGTCCTTACCTGTATTCTAAATGAGGAAGACTCAATTCTTACGTTAGAATGAAATAGATGTTGCTCTAAGTCAAAAGCGCCTGATTTTTCTCAGGCGCTTTTTTTGAATATTCTCATTCATCCAATAGTTAAATTCTTATCTAATATAATGACGTCTTTTTTAAAAGATGTAGTAGGTCTATAAAATTAAAAAGGTCACAAATAACATTTGTGACCTTTTTTGTAACAAACTCATATGTGAGTAACATCGTGAGTAAGTTAAATATCAATATCTTAAATCATATTAAATTACAAAAACTTAAGATATCAGTGAGCAGTTTACATCATTCCGCCCATACCACCCATACCACCCATATCTGGACCAGCTGGTTTATCTTCTGGAATGTCAGTAATCATGCATTCAGTTGTTAACATCAAACCAGCAACAGAAGCTGCGTGCTCAAGTGCAGAACGCGTTACTTTAGCAGGGTCAAGGATACCCATTTCCAACATATCGCCATATTCACCAGTTGCAGCGTTATAGCCGAAGTTACCTTCACCCGCTTTAACTGCATTAATTACAACTGATGGCTCATCACCTGCATTCGAAACGATTTGACGAAGTGGCGCTTCGATCGCACGACGTAAAATGTTGATACCTGCTGTTTGGTCTTCGTTCGCGCCTTTTAAGCCATCCAATACGTTTACAGCACGTACCAGTGCAACACCACCACCAGCAACAACACCTTCTTCAACTGCTGCGCGAGTTGCGTGAAGTGCATCATCCACACGATCTTTCTTCTCTTTCATCTCAACTTCAGTTGCTGCACCAATTTTGATGACTGCAACACCGCCAGCTAATTTAGCAACGCGTTCTTGAAGTTTTTCTTTGTCGTATTCAGAGGTTGATTCTTCGATTTGCGCACGGATCTGTTGAACACGTTCAGCAATTTGTGCAGCATTACCCGCACCATCAACAATCACTGTGTTTTCTTTAGATACAGTGATTTTGTGTGCAGTACCAAGGTCTTGAAGAGAAGCTTGCTCTAAAGACATGCCTACTTCTTCAGAAATCACAGTCGCGCCAGTCAAGATCGCGATGTCTTGAAGCATTGCTTTACGACGGTC
Source organism: Acinetobacter sp. TR3 (assembly GCF_027105055.1). NCBI lineage: Bacteria > Pseudomonadati > Pseudomonadota > Gammaproteobacteria > Moraxellales > Moraxellaceae > Acinetobacter > Acinetobacter sp. TR3. The sequence goes on along the minus strand of NZ_CP114264.1, from coordinate 820,416 downwards.
ACCAAAACCAGGGGCTTTCACTGCACATACTTTGATAATACCGCGCATATTGTTCACAACAAGTGTAGCAAGCGCTTCGCCTTCAACATCTTCAGCGATGATAAGAAGTGGTTTACCTGTTTTAGCAACAGCTTCTAATACAGTAATCAATTCACGGATATTGCTGATTTTTTTATCAACAAGAAGAATGAAAGGATTTTCAAGTTCAGCAGTTAAAGTATCTTGCTTGTTCGCGAAGTATGGAGAGATATAACCACGGTCGAACTGCATACCTTCTACAACGTCTAAAGCGTCTTCGAAGCCAGAACCTTCTTCTACAGTGATAACACCTTCTTTACCTACTTTTTCCATTGCTTGTGCAATCAACTTACCAACAGTTGTGTCAGAGTTTGCAGAGATTGAACCTACTTGTTCAATTGCTTTGAAATCATCAGCAGGTTTTGCATTGGTACGGATATTTTCAACAACCGTTTTTACTGCGATGTCGATACCACGTTTTAAATCCATTGGGTTCATACCTGCAGTTACAGATTTGATCCCTTCATTTAAAATTGCTTGAGCAAGAACAGTTGCAGTTGTTGTACCGTCACCTGCGATATCATTGGTTTTAGAAGAAACTTCACGAACAAGTTGAGCACCCATGTTTTCAAACTTGTCTTTTAAAGAAATTTCTTTCGCAACTGTTACACCATCTTTAGTGATGTGTGGCGCACCGAAAGAACGGTCGATCACAACGTTACGGCCTTTAGGACCTAAAGTTACTTTTACTGCATCTGCAAGTACGTTTACGCCTGCAATCATTTTTGAGCGAGCTGAATCACCAAATTTTACGTCTTTAGCTGACATGTTAAACTCCGAATCTTTTTAAATACTGAATCTGAAAATAAATTTGAGTTATGTGTCGAGTTAGCCTTCAAGCACAGCTAAGATGTCCGACTCTTTCATGATCAAGAGTTCTTCACCACTTACTTTTACCGTTGTACCTGCATAAGTACCGAACAATACTTTGTCACCTACTTTAACGTCTAAAGCACGAACGCCATTGTCAGTGATCTGACCATTACCTACTGCAATGATTTCACCTTGAGAAGGTTTCTCAGCAGCAGAACCTGGAAGTAAAATACCACCAGCCGTTTTAGTTTCTTCTTCTACGCGACGAATCACAACACGATCATGTAATGGACGAATGTTGCTCATATTTAACTCCATCAGACTTAGTCTTTTTTGATAAATTGTTATGACAAGACAAAAGCGCCATAACAAAATTTGATATGCCACTTTTGTGGGGTTAAAAAAAATGGCTTCAAGGGGGAAATTAAAAAAAAATCTATTTAAAGATGTTTTTTTCAACACAATCACATGATCTTGCCGAATTAAGCAGCATTTCATGATCGAAGAAAGATTTTCTGTTTTTCATCAAACCAATAATGCTCAATTGTTCCGTCATCTAAAATCACGTTAAAACTATTTGAAAACCCAAAACGCAAACGATTTGAAGTTGCTGTTCCAGCATGAATATCTAAAATAGGATGGTTGAATCCCAATTGAAAAATTTGATTTAAATCATGAACAGCAACTTTGTGTAGATGCCCATGTAATAAACCAAACAACCCTGTCTCACCCCAACGTTCTAATGCAATTTTAGCAAGCACAGGACAATCCTTATCTCCATGCTCATTTGGGAAGGTATAAAAAGGCTGATGGAAAGTGACCAATTTTATTTTATTTTTGGGTGCATTTTTTAGCTTGGTATCCGTTTCATGAATTTGCTCAAGGGAAATATGCCCTCGGGTGTGGTATCTCCGACGAATACTATTCATGCCAACAATATAAAAATGCTCCGTTTCTAAAGTGGACTCTAAACGGCCAAAAAATGCTTGGTAACGTACAAATGGAGAGAAGAAGCGATTCCAGACATGATAAAGCGGAATATCATGATTACCCGGCACAACAAGATATGGAATATGCAAAGAATCTAAAAACTGACGGCAATCATAAAATTGCTTGAAACGCGCACGCTGGGTTAAATCGCCACTGATTACAATTGCCTCTGGGCCTTTTTGTTGGCAAAACAGTCGTATCGCTTGAATACATTCTTCACGTTCAGTACCAAAATGTAGATCAGATAGGTGTAACAACATTTGGAACCATCACTTTCAAGGCTGTTTTTTTTACTGAGAATTTTAAAGGTGGTTGCATATCCACTAATTCCCCATCGACTGCAACAGTAAGTTTGGCCTTTTTACAGTCAACCTGTATTTGTTCGGCACAAAAAGAATAGACGTCCGATGCTTGATCAATTTCACCTTGAACAAGTTTCCATAGCATTTTTAATAAACTGATTCGGTCACTTTTAGCAACAACAACTCCAGCTAACTTGCCTTTTGCAGCACACTCGGCAACTCTTAATTTCATATCCTCTAATTGCAACTGATTATTACCAAAGAATATTAACGGAGTAGCTACAGGATATTTTTTCCCATCCACAGTGAGTGCGAGTTTTAATGATTTATGTTCGCGCAGTAACACATCTAACGCCGAAGTATAAGCATGTAATGGAAAGCGCCCTAAATACTGGTTATAAAGTTCACGCTTCTTAATGAATAAAGGATACAAACCTAAACTGGCATTGTTCAAATAAATTTGATCATTAATCGTTGCAACATGAACTTCGCGCGGTTGACCCACTGCGATTACTTCTGCTGCTAGAGCCACATCAATCGGAATATCTAAAGCACGTGCAACATAATTAAACGTACCTAAGGGCATTATTCCCATTGGAATATTGGTATGCATTAACTTTTTTGCTACGGCATTTAATGTACCATCACCACCTGCAGCAACAACTACCCCACGCGCATCCTCCTGTTGATGTCGAGATAAAACATTATTCATCATTTCATCAAAATTCATGTGCGAATTTAATTCAAACACCTGAATTTCAAATCCTTTCTGACTCCAAAAAGCCATAAGAGCTTCATACTGGTCTTCTTGCTGTGCTGCATGAAAGCCAGATTTTTGATTGTAAATTATGGACAAGGGCCGTAAATTCTGAATCATACGTAACAGCCTTAAAGATAAATCACCAGTATTTTTGTTTATAAAATCAACAATTAAAAGTTTGTTTATGTAAATTTTGGATGAGCATTATTCAATTTATCAATAATAATTCTCAAAAAAAAATAAACAAATCTATCTAATTGTTTTTAATAATAATTTAAAATAAAAATAATACACATAAAAAAATTACATATAGAACTAAAAAATACTCAATTTACGCAAAAACAATATGTTACCCATAAGTATACACTCTTAGATTAAGACTCTATTAAGCACGGTAGTCTTATTTTTTTTACGATTTTATGCTTTAATACAGCCACTTTTTTTACTTCATCTATTTTCATTGTCATCCAATGAATAGAATTGTACGTCGTACACACTTTAAAAAGGCATCACCATGACCCAAGTGAACGCACCAGAATTCGTTCGTCACCCTAAGCTTATTGCATGGGTGGAAGAAATTGCAAAATTAACCAAACCAGCAAAAATCGAATGGTGTGACGGAAGCGCGGAAGAATATCAACGTCTGATCGACTTGATGATCGCTAACGGCACCATGCAACAACTTAACCAAGAAAAACATCCTGGTTCTTATCTTGCAAATTCTGACCCTTCTGATGTTGCTCGTGTTGAAGATCGCACATATATCTGCTCTGAAAATCAAGAAGATGCTGGTGCAACAAACAACTGGGTTGCGCCTGCTGAAATGCGTGCGAAATTAAACGGCTTATTTGATGGCGCAATGGAAGGTCGTACCATGTACGTCGTTCCTTTCTCTATGGGTCCTTTAGGAAGCCATATTGCACACATCGGTATCGAATTAACAGATTCACCTTACGTTGCTGTCAGCATGACAAAAATGGCGCGTATGGGTAAAGCAGTTTATGACGTATTAGGTACAGATGGTGAGTTTATCCCATGTGTTCATACGGTTGCTGCTCCATTGAAAGATGGTCAAAAAGATGTCGCTTGGCCATGTAACAATGAAAAATACATTGTTCATTACCCAGAAACTCGTGAAATCTGGTCTTACGGTTCTGGTTATGGTGGTAATGCTTTACTTGGTAAAAAATGCCTAGCTTTACGTATTGCTTCTGCAATGGGTCGTGAGCAAGGTTGGTTAGCTGAGCACATGCTTATTTTAGGCGTAACCAATCCACAAGGTGAGAAACACTACATCGCTGCGGCATTCCCTTCTGCATGTGGTAAAACGAACTTTGCTATGTTGATTCCACCAGCAGGTTATGAAGGTTGGAAGATTGAAACTGTAGGTGACGATATTGCTTGGATCAAACCAGGTGAAGATGGTCGTTTATATGCAATCAATCCAGAAGCAGGTTTCTTCGGTGTTGCACCTGGTACAAATACCAAAACCAACCCGAACTGTATGGCGACATTAACTAAAGATGTTATCTATACGAACGTTGCTGTAACAGATAACGGTGAAATTTGGTGGGAAGGTCTTTCTAAAGAAGTTCCAGCAAACTTAACCAACTGGAAAGGTCAGCCTCACGTTGAAGGTGAAAAAGCGGCTCATCCAAATGCTCGCTTTACAGTTTCAGCTGGTCAATGCCCTTCTATTGATGCTGACTGGGAAAATCCAGCAGGTGTACCAATCTCTGCATTCATCTTCGGTGGTCGTCGTGCAGATACAGTACCTTTAGTAACTGAAGCTTTTGACTGGGTTGATGGCGTTTATAAAGCTGCAACAATGGGTTCAGAAACAACTGCTGCTGCTGTTGGTCAACAAGGTATTGTTCGCCGTGACCCATTTGCAATGCTTCCTTTCGCTGGTTATAACATGGCTGACTACTTTGGTCACTGGTTACAACTTGGTCAAGAAGTTGGCGCTAAAGCAGAAGCTGCTGGTAACAAATTACCAAAAATCTTCAATGTAAACTGGTTCCGTCGCGATGCTGAAGGCAACTTCGTATGGCCTGGTTTCGGTCAAAACATGCGTGTTCTTGAGTGGATTATTGATCGTTGTGAAGGTCGTGCTGAAGCGACTGAAACACCAATCGGTTATGTTCCAACTTACGAACAGTTGAACTGGACAGGTATCGACTTCTCTAAAGAACAATTCGAAACTGTTACAGCACAAGACAAAGACCAATGGATCAAAGAGCTTGAAAGCCACACTGAGTTATTTACTAAACTCGGTGATCGTTTACCACAAGCACTTAAAGATCGTCAAAATGAATTATTAGCAGCTGTTAAATCTGCTTAATCATAATTGACATAAAAAGGTCGCTACGGCGGCCTTTTTGTCATCTTAAGCTGCAAAACTATAATAAACTAACAGCCTTAAAAGTGATTTTCATCCATCGAAGATAAACAAGTTAAGACTTTAATAAGCCAGCAAAAGTCCGTTAAAAAAATATAAAGAGATCTGTATCACATCGATTTAAACAGGAAAAGTTATGCAACAAGAGATTACAACTGCACAAGATTTTTTAAAATTACTCCCAGCCTCAGACATCGTCTTTACAAACAAAGATGCCTTTCTCGCAAAACATTTACTCCCCCTCATTTCAATTGACCTTGCCCAGATCAATCCTGAATGGCAAGGTTGGATTCATTTAGTCAATCCAATTGAACCTTATGAGTGTTATATCGGCTCAGAGACTGCTGAGTTCCATAATGAATTTGCGCATGAAAATTGGTTTATTTTACAGCTGGATGAACAGTCACAATACCATTGGCTAGCTGATCAACACTATTTTATTTTAGAGAATAAAAGTCATCCTTCATATACTGAGGTTTTGACTCATAGCCAAGAAATGCATGAAGATTTTCGACAGGTCAAATACCGCTTCTTAGAACAAAAAAGAGTGATTAGTACTTCTGATGTCAATTATCAAAATAACAAACCCACCATTTTACTCAATCAACTGGGTGGTGATGCTGAATATGGCAACTGGTGCTATCCGATTGAAGAACAACTTAAACTGGAAAATATTGAACAAGATGACAACTGTTTTGTACACATCTTTGATCAACAGCAACGACGTTATTATTTCATTGCCTCAGCATCAGGTTGGGAGTATTGCAATCATGGTGCCGACAATATCTTGATGTTTTACCAACCCGAAACTCGACGTGTCCTATTTACATTTGACTGGACATAACTTACTAAAAAGTCGCTTCGGCGACCTTTTTATTTGACGGATTTAGTAAAGAAGTGCAATACATTTTTAGGTAGTTGAGAAAGCAATAGTTCTATCCCCCAACCAAAGAAACACCACAAACCATCAAAGTGGTGACACATCGAAAATCGAAGATTTTGGTTTCACCACGACTAGAGATATCTTAAATAACAGACCTACCCACCCCTATAACTCATATGCTTATAACGGATACGCTGCCTAACTAAATCAAGCAATTTGGGCTGTTGAACTGGCATTTTATTATCCTTGTTATTTTTATTATTTAATGATAATTTTAAGTTCAAATAAATCAATTATTTTTGCCTAATTTTTTAATCAATCAGGTGTTTTATGCAGCAGAATTTGGAATATTATGTGTCACTTCTGCCGCATAAGAGTAGTTGGGTGCCAATCGGTGTTTGATGAGGAAGTTATGAAAACATGTTATATGTGTGCCTCTCCGCAAACATCAGACGAGCATGTTCCTCCAAAGTGCATCTTTCCTGAAAAAAAAGACTCTCCTGATGCTAAAGATTACAGAAAGGGATTAATAAAAGTCCCATCCTGTAATATTCATAATTCAGCAAAATCCAAAGAGGATGAGTTTTTCCTTATGTACATGGCTGCCATCTTCACAACAAGTGAGGCTGCATCAATTCATCAAAACACCAAATTAATAAGAATACTTGAGAGAAAACCCCATGTATGGATTGAGTTGGTCAAAAATTCAAAGCCTGTGCAAATAATTGATGAAAAAGGAGTTAAGCATCAAACTTGTGAGTTTTACCTTGACCCTATAAGGGTATCATCTCAATTTGATCACATTGCTAGAGGAATTCATTTTTATCATTTCCAAGAAAAATGGCTTAATAATATTAGTGTACATTATTTAAATGGTTTAAAAACAGATAATCAAAATATAAATAAGGCCAATAGTGAGATTGCTTTTGTATTAGAAGCGACTTTCTCAGATAAGGAAAAGCATGGCCAAAACCAAGAGGTATTTTATTATCAAGTAATGCAAGACTCATCAATAAAATTAATTCGTGCTATGTTCTTTGAAAAAGTTGAAGTTATTTTTATTTACCATTAGCTAGTTAAAATAACTTTGCACTTTTATCTGCCCAACTTGCGCGTCAAGTGTGACAAGCACCCAGCCGCTTACGGGGCAATTTTCGGATTCAGTGATTACTGAGTTTTTGTTTATTTTGTTGTGGGGTGTTTACGCCTTACGCGGGTAGTTAGATTTGGGGGTTCTATGTTATCAAAATGGGCATATATTTTAATTGGCAATGACCAAACAGGAAAAACCACTTTTCAAAAAGCTTTAATTAAAGAGTTGTGTGGATATGAAATCAGTAGATTGGATGTTAATTTAATTCATAACATCAATCATCCAGACAGTCCAAGAAAATTAAAAACACTTTCAACAATGAATAGGAGCTATCAGGAGAAAATTGATTTGTATGGTTCTGTTGAAGAGTTTTTTGAAAAGCATTTTAAAGATGCTGATGTCTGTATTTTATCTTCACACATTACAGGACATGCTGATGAAATTAAAGCTATGATTAAACAGTTACATCTTAGAAGATATAATGTAGGTGCTATATATTGGTCAAATGCTCCAACAGATGAAAAAATTGATAATTTTCGATGGGACGAACGGTTCGAATTTAACAATCCTATTTCAGAAGATAAAGATGAAATAATTAAAAAAATTAGAGAGCTAGCTTATAAATTTTCTCGTTTAATTGTTACGCGGTCGTATCATCAATAAATCTAACTTGCGCGTCAAGTGCGACAAGCACCCAGCCAATTTGTTGGCCATTTTTGATTTCAGTGATTACTGAGTTTTTATTAATTTTGCTGTGGGTGCTTGCACCTTACGCGGAAAGTTATGCTTACCACGAATAGAGACCAGATTTAATTGTTAACTTTATATGCTTATACATTTCGATCAAGAGCGGAGCGCATTCTTTGGCTTTTGAATGAACTTGGTTTAGAGCACCAAGTTATTCGTATTACACCAAGGGAAATAAAAAAGTTTAATCCATTGGGGAAAGTTCCTGCTATTGAACACAACGGCGAGCTTTACACAGAATCACTAGCAATCATGGAGTACCTTGTTTCTCTTGCTTCAAGAGCTGATCTTATTCCTTTTGATGCAAAGGAAATCTATAGGTTTCGTAATTTTATCTACTACTTACTTTCAGAAGTTGAGTCATATCTTTGGGTTGCTCAGCAAGCATCTTCTTTAAAGGCTTTTTATACTTGGCCAGAAGGCACTTATGCTGAATCAATTCTGCGCGTAACTAACAATATAAAGCCTTTGTATTCGCAAATCTCTAGCTCTGGGTATATATGCTCATGTTTTACTATCGCTGATATTTATGCGTATCATGTTTTTACTTGGGCGCAATCGCATGGTTTAATGTTGCCAGAATCGGTATTGGAGTATTTAAAAAATCTTGAAAAGCGGTCTTCATTTCCCATTGAAATGAAAAGTTTAGCATAACTCGGCGTTAGATTTTTATGAATAATAGATTCAAGGATGGTTCAACTTTCTTAGAGAGTTTTGCTACTCATTTCTTTGTGCATTGTCCAAAATGTCAAAAAATGGCGATAGTTGCAGCATCGCCAGATGAAACAATAACAAGGATTAGTTGCTCGAATTGTGGATATGTTAAAGACTGGTCTTGCACTCAAGCTGATGTAAGGATGTTTTCTAATAATGCTGAAAACTATAAGAAAGGAGTTTTAGGGATAGGAGCAAACACAGATTGGTGTTTTCACTTTCCTTTGTGGCTTAATGTAGCTTGTTGTGGCGAGGAGTTGTGGGCTTACAATCTTGAACATCTATCTTGGCTGAAATCTTATATAGGCGCATCACTAAGAGAGAGGCAAGAAAATCAACAGACTGGTTGGTCTACTGCTAATTTAGAAAGTAGGCTGCCGAAATGGTTAAAATTATCAAAAAATAGAAATGAAATTCTAAAAGGAATTGAATATCTTGAGAAAAAAATTTCAAATAACCGCTAACAAAACTAACTTCTGCATCAACAGCGACAAGCACCCAACCAATTACAGTGTCTTTTTTTATCGTTCTGAGGTACGTCTCAGGTTTGAGTTTGCTGTGGGGACGTGCCAGTTAATTTTAAGTTAGGTGGACAAGGAGGAATCTATGGAAACCGTAAAAAATTTGAAAATGAGTGATTATTCTCTGGAAGGAGAAGTATGGTTTCCCCTAACAAATGAATACATAGGATTACACATTGATGACTTCCGGGAAATCAATCATCAACACTTAAATCTAATTGAGTCGTTAAACTTCAATGAAGATCTTAAGTCTAAGATCGAATCTGCATTTTTCCTTGCTTGTGAAAGCTTTAAGCATGCTGTTGGTTTGATTGAACCTTTATTGGAATCAAAGTCTGATATATGGAAATATATCAATTTCTATGGAATGAAAATTGACGAAACTTCAATTGCTCAAGAAGATACTTATTTAGTACTAGAAGCATCTGGAAAGTGGAAAGATGGGCATTCTTATGAGCTAGTTATTAAGAACGGAAACGAACTTTGCTATTTAGGATCGTTCCTTTATTACCCAGCTAACAGCTATGGAGATATTTCCACAAATGATGGGAACTATGCACTTAAGAGCGCCTAACTCAGGCGTTAAATAGATGCCTCGTGTCTATTTAACGGAGCGCTAATTGCATGCAATTAGCTGCTACGACAACAACCCCACTCAGCCCCCAAATAACCAAATGAGTAATTTTCCCATGTTCGGTTTTTATCAAAACACTCTAAAATCAAGTATCAATTAATAAATAATTTAAATCATCAATGCATCAAATAAATAACAACATTCGCACTCCAAAAAACAACCCTATACTTCTATCAGTAAATAACCTGAGTTCGCCGAACTCAGGTTATTTAGATAAAGGGCTTTTTAGACAGGGCTTTGATACTGCTATACGATTTTTTAAGCCGCTTCGTTGCTATGAGTGTTTACAATCAGATAGGCATCCAAAGCTTCAGTTTCTTTTTTCGTGAAATTAAGTCCTAGTTTAGAACGTCTCCACAATACATCCTGACTGGTAGTTACCCATTCAGCAGTACATAAATAATCCACTTCACGTGCATACAAACCTTGCCCAAAGTGCTGTCCAAGTTGCTCAACAGAACTTTTCTCGCCTAGAATATTCCAAATACGTGAGCCATAAGCTGATGCCCAACGCTTAACTAAAGCTTCTGATGCATCAGTGACTTGTGCACGAATTTCTCGCATCAACTGTTCAACAGACTCCATATTTTCGCCACCAGGTAAAGCTTCTGTTGCAGTCCAACTCCCCTTCATTTCAGGGAAAAATGCTTTTAACTGCTGCATAGCCGACTCAGCTAATTTTCGATAAGTCGTTAACTTTCCACCAAATACTGAAAGCAATGGTGCTTGTTCATCGTTCTCTTGAGATAAAGCTAAAGTATAGTCACGCGTAATTGCAGAGGGATTATCCGATTCATCATCACAAAGTGGACGTACCCCAGCAAATGTCCAAATAACATCCGCTTGAGTAAGTTGTTTTTTGAAATGTGCATTGCTCACTTCAAGCAAATAGTCTGTTTCTGCTTGAGTAATTTGTACTTGCGCAGGATCACCTTGATATTCACGATCTGTAGTTCCAATCATGGTGTATTGATCTAAATACGGAATTGCGAACACAATACGGCGATCATCATTTTGCATAATAAATGCTTTGTCGCCTTCATACAGCTTCGGCACAATAATATGACTACCTTGAATCAAGCGAATACCGTAAGGTGATTTGAGCTCTAAATCTTGTTTGATGAATTGTGCGACCCAAGGTCCAGCAGCATTGACCAATACCTTTGCTTTAATTTGGAATTGACCATGTTCATTTTCTAAATCAACAACCCAATACTGCCCATCTCTTCGTGCAGACAAACAACGAGTACGAGTTACAATATCAGCACCCTTTTCACGGGCATGCATCGCATTGAGCACGACCAAACGAGCATCATCAACCGCACAATCAGAATATTCAAAACCACGTGTTATCGCAGAATTTAAAGGGCTATCTTCTTTAAAATAGACATTATTTGAACCCAATAATTTCTCACGCTTACCTAAATGGTCATAGAAGAACAAACCCGTGCGAATCAACCATGCAGGGCGAAGATGTGGGCGATGCGGCATAATAAAACGCATTGGGCGAATAATGTGTGGAGCTTTAGCCAATAGCACTTCACGTTCAGCTAATGCTTCACGCACTAAACGGAATTCTTTGTGCTCTAAATAACGTAAACCACCATGAATAAGCTTACTGCTTGCAGACGAAGTATGACTGGCTAAATCGTCTTTTTCACACAAGAATACCGACAAACCACGTCCTGAAGCATCAGCTGCAATACCAACACCATTGATACCACCACCAATCACAGCAAGGTCATAAATTCTTTCGTTTGTCTGAGGAGAAGTTTGCATAAATCACCGCAAATTTTCATTATTTTTCGATAATGAAAATTTAAACATATAAATCGAAAATAAACAATGAAAAAAAGATCAAAAAATGCCAATCTATCGACATTTTTAGATAAATGGTAAAATTCAGTGGAGAGACTAAAAGTTTAGAAACACAGTAATCGCATTTATTTATAAGAAAAATATAATTTTTATTGAATAAATCTTGAGTTAAATTGATTAACTCAAGAGAAGTAACAATTTTTCGAAAATGAAGATTTATTTAGCAACAATCAAACCAACATCTAAGTCTCGGATGGTTTTTATAAATTCTTCATTCGGTTGTTGATCCGTAAAAATACAATCCACTTGCTTAAGTGAGCCTAGTCGAATCATCGCATTACGCCCAAATTTACTGCTATCCGCAGCTAAAAAAACTTGGCGTGCACTTGAAAGAATTTCTTGAGAGACACACACTTCCTGAAAGTCAAAATCAAGCAATGTGCCATCTTCTTCAATTCCACTAATCCCAATAAGCGCATAATCCGCTTTAAACTGTTTAAAAAAATCAGCGGTTGCTTGACCAATGACGCCACCATCTGGACGCACACGACCACTGGCAATCAACACTTCAAAGTCTTCTTTGGTACTGAGGATTTTTGCAACATTCAGGTTATTAGTAATAACTTTTAAGCCCGTGTGATTGAGTAAGGCATGAGCAATTGCTTCAGTTGTTGTACCAATATTAATAAATAATGAAGCATGATCTGGAACAGCAGCAGCAACAGCTTCAGCAATTGTTCTTTTTTGCTCAAGCATATGCCCGACACGCATTGTATATTCTGTATTTTCAACACTCGAATCATGCGCAGCGCCGCCATGATAACGCCGTAATAACCCTTCATCTGCCAATTGATTGATATCACGACGAATAGTTTGAGGTGTAACATCGAAATGTTGAGCAAGTTCTTCAATACTAATATAACCACGCTCTCGTACTAATTCGATGGTTTTTTGTTGGCGTAGTATCAAGCTCATGCTCATCAATCCTGTGTTATTTACGGCATATTATATCCGACTATTTTAGCTTAATCTTCTGCCCAATCTCGAGTACGTCCGACAGCTTTTAGCCAACCTTTGTACAGTTTTTCAGTTTGATCCTGACTGCACTCTGGTGTAAAGGTTCGTTCGATTGACATCCTACTCTTCAACTCGTTTAAATCCGACCAAAAACCGACAGCTAAACCAGCCAAAAAGGCAGCTCCCATTCCCGTGGTTTCTTTCATTGCTGGACGTTCAACTGAAGTCGAAAGAATATCCGCTTGGAATTGCATCAGGAAGTTATTTGCTGTTACACCACCATCTACGCGTAGTGTACGCAACTTTTCGCCAGAATCTTGTTGCATTGCATCTAATACATCACGTGTTTGATAAGCAATCGACTCTAGTGTCGCACGAATAATATGTTCAATACTCACACCACGTGTGATTCCGAGAATTGCACCACGAGCAGTTGGATCCCAATATGGCGCACCTAAACCTGTAAAGGCAGGAACAACATACACGCCATTACTGTCTTTTACTTTGGTTGCATAATACTCAGAATCATAAGAATCATTGATTGCTTTAAGCTCGTCGCGCAGCCATTGCACACATGATCCACCATTAAACACAGCACCTTCTAGAGCGTAGTTCACTTCACCTTTTGCACCACATGCAATCGTCGTCAGTAAACCATGTTCAGATTGAACAATACGCTTCCCTGTGTTCATCAATAAGAAACAACCCGTCCCATAGGTATTTTTAGCCTGCCCAACCTCTACACACATTTGTCCAAATAATGCCGCTTGTTGATCCCCCGCAATACCTGCAATTGGGATTCCAACTTCTTGACCGCTAATGGTATGTGTGTATCCATACACTTCAGAAGAACCACGAACCTCAGGTAACATGACTTTAGGAATATTTAAGGCTTCTAAAAGTTTGTCATCCCATTCCAATGTTTCTATATTAAACAACATTGTACGTGAAGCATTGGTATAGTCAGTCACATGAACTTGACCATTGGTCAATTTCCAAATCAACCACGTATCGACTGTACCAAACAAAAGCTCACCGCGTTCTGCACGCTCACGGCTTCCTTCAACACGATCAAGAATCCATTTAATTTTTGTCGCTGAAAAATATGGATCAATCACTAGACCCGTTACTTTTCGAACATAATCATCCCAACCATCTTGATGTAATTGATTACAAATTTCATTGCTTTGACGGCTTTGCCAAACAATAGCATTATAAATCGGCTTACCAGTTTTCTTGTCCCAAATGATCGTGGTTTCACGTTGGTTAGTAATCCCGATTCCAGCAATTTGGTCACTTGAAATACCAGCTTGTGCTAGCGCTTCAACCCAAACTGCACTTTGAGTTGCCCATATTTCCATAGGATCATGCTCAACCCAACCTGGCTGTGGGTAAATTTGCGTAAATTCACGCTGAGCAATACTGATAACATTTGCATCATGATCCAACACGATTGCTCGTGAACTTGTTGTACCTTGGTCAAACGCAACCACATATTTTTTTTGACTATCTGTAGAGATCATGACACACCTATCCAGACTTGCCTTATAGCAGACCAATAAACTAAATGCCCGTTAAAACGGGCAAAAATACTGCAATAAAGCAACGACTTCTGTATTAAATAAAAAACTTGGCAGATTATATGCAAAATTGTTCGAAAACGAAAATTCTTTCTTTAACTTTGAACCTCAATACGATGAATAGCGCCAATTTCAAAGATTACTCACAATAACAACCTTATTTTATGCCATACTAATTATGGAAATAATAGGATCATAGATATGAAAAAAACCAATTTATTCATTATCGTTACAAGTGCACTTGTGATCACTGCATGTCAAAGTACACCACACAAATTTAACGGCGTGACGGGCTATCAAATAGAAAATAAAACAACAACTTCAGCCACGATTGCTTACACCCTTGCAGCACGTACCAATCAAGATTTAGATCAAAAGAAATTACAACATGCATGCAACCAAGTTTTAGGCGTAGGAAAAACTTATAAAATTTCAATACTCAGCGTCAATGAAATTATGAATCCTACACAACAAGAACAATACGCTGTAAAACTTGGAAATAGTCGTGCAACTTTTGGACTTTCTAATTCACCTGATTTCAATAACAGTGAAGGCTATGCAACACGCCAAGCACTTGAAGCACGCCCGACTACACTTAAAGTCATTCGCTATACTTGTTCTTAACAAAATCAAAGATCAAATACCATATCTGTAATATGGTATTTGATTACAATAGATTATTCATGACCATGTCTTTCATTTAAAACATTGCTTTATCTTATTATCAGCAAACATCTTCAGATCTGTCTAAAGATGGATAAATACAGTTTATTCAAACTAAGACTGAATTCCTTTCAGTTCAGTACACTCAGAGTCCCCACCAGTTTATTCTGATCTACAGCGGAAAAAATCTTCGCCAAAAGTAGACTGGTATGCTCATATCATCATCGCAAAGAGTCATTATCATAAAACCTAATTTATCAAATGCTCAAAATCAAAAATTTTGGTTTAATCATTTTTGATGCTTAAAAAAAACGCTGTAATCACAGCGTTTTATAAAAACTCACATTTCTAAACTCTTTGGATTCATCTAAGTCAGGCCAAGTCGTTGCACTGCGTTCATCAATTTTCATATATTGAGGGTGACTAAAGTTTTTAACTCGGCTATCGGCAACCCAAACTTCAGGTGCGAACTTAAGAAACTCATCTAAGAAGAAACGATTGCATTGGTCATACAGCACGTCCGCAGCAAGCAATACATCCACTTGCTCGGCTTTATATAAATCATCCAAGTACTCAAGTTCAACATCATTCAACAAAGCATTTTCACGACATGACGCAAGACTTATTGGATCAATATCACAACAGATCACACGCTTAGCACCTGCCATTTTTGCAGCAATTGCAACTACACCCGAACCTGCACCAAAATCTAAGACCACTTTATCTTTAACATGATGTGGCTCAGCGAGTAGCCACTGTGCCATCGCTAAACCAGATGCCCAACAGAAAATCCAATACGGCGTCTCATTCCAAATACGACGAATGACTTCATCATCTAAACGATCAGTTGGAAAAACAGGTGGAATGAGCCACAATGAAATTGGAGTTTCGGGCAGTTGCTGCGCTAATAAATCTGTGCTTGGAATGACATCATGCAACGCTTTAAGCAATTGTTCAGGTGCTTTCGCAAATTGAAATGTACAACTCATATATCTTTAATTCTAAAAAAACCCCTCTTATCGAGGGGCTATTAATCTTTAAACTAATGCTTTTTCAGCGGCTTCTACAGTTTGGCGAATTAAAGTCGTAATCGTCATCGGCCCTACACCACCTGGAACGGGAGTATAAGCAGACGCAACCTCTTCAATACCCACCAATTGAATATCACCGACACCACCACCATCACGTGGATGGAAACCAGCATCAACAACAACTGCGCCTTGCTTGATCCAATCTTTTTGAATCAACTCAGCTTTACCCACCGCACCGACAATAATATCTGCTTGTTTGACTAATTCAGCTAAATTCTGAGTACGTGAATGGCAGATTGTTACTGTTGCATTGGCTTGTAACAACATCATTGCCATTGGTTTGCCTAAAATCGCTGAGCGACCAACAACTACGGCATGTTTACCTGCGATTTCGATCTTGTTTTCTTTTAAAATCGTCATGATGCCTGCTGGAGTTGCAGAACCATAAGCTGCCTCACCCATTGCCATACGACCAAAACCAAGACAAGTTACACCATCAACATCTTTCGCCAATGAAATCGCATCAAAGCATGCTCTTTCATCAATTTGTTCAGGCACTGGATGCTGCAACAAAATACCGTGTACATCTGGATTAGCATTTAATTTTTCAATCTCAGCCAATAATTGCTCTGTTGTTGTTTCTTTTGGAAGCTCAACTTTCAGTGAATCCATACCGACACGGCGACATGCATTACCCTTCATACGCACATACGTTGCCGATGCACCATCATCACCAACCAAAATTGTTGCCAAAATTGGGGTACGTCCCGTTTTTGCTTTTAATGCTTCTACACGAACTAACAAATCAGCTTCGATTTGTGTTGCCAACGCACGACCGTCTAAAACCAATGCCACAGCGCATCTCCAAAGTGGGTATGAATCAATTGCGTAAATAATACATGATAATTTGACCAATATTCTTTTAGATGTTGTTTTTATGTGCATATTCACGGCAAACACTATTGTTTTTTTTCTAAAGGTTGCTAATATGTGCATCACCAAATGATGGCGGGGTGGCAGAATGGTCATGCAGCGGACTGCAACTCCGTGTACGCCGGTTCGATTCCGACCCCCGCCTCCAAATTTGGTTTTAAAGCCCGAGTGGTGAAATCGGTAGACACAGGGGATTTAAAATCCCCCGCCCACAAAGCGTGCCAGTTCGAGTCTGGCCTCGGGCACCATTTTTCAACTAATGAAAAATGGTGCAAATAAAAATCCAGCCTAAGCTGGTTTTTTTATGTCTGTAATTTAATAAATAAAAAAGCCAAACATTAATGTTTGGCTCGATGTATCAATCGTTTACGCAACTTGCTGTGCCGTTTTTACTGGCAACAAATTCTTATCAAAACTGAGCTGATATTGTCTAGCTGCATCAACAACATATTCAGCTTTCTTAATTGAATCGACATAAATCCATTGTGACTGAACCTGAGTTTCATCAAATTGAACAATTAAGTAACCACGTTGATTCAGGTTGCAATAATTCAACTCATCAATCAATGTGGTGAAGGCAAATTCAAACTGTTGTAACTGTGCTAGTGGAATATCCAAATACTTTTCCAAGCCCGGTGAAGATACTGAACTGGTTGCCAACTCCACCCCGACAAAAGCACCATCTTTACTGTATAAATTCGATGACCACGCATTATGGGTATCCCCTGCCAGTACCACTACTTTTTTCTTTAACTGTGCCAAAGTGCCATATACAATCTCACGCTCAACAAAATAACCATCCCATGCATCTAAGTTATAAGGTGCAACCGTCTGGACACGCGCTTTTTCTTGTGGGGTTAAGGTTGGATCACCTTTTTGCAAACGGAATTTCAGCGTAATCAGCTCTGTAATCTGTGCATTCATTTTTTCCAAAGTTTCATCACTCGGATGTCCCGCAGTAATTTCTGCCAACGCAAACAGTAACTCAGCAGGTACCAGCATTTTAGTCATCAGAATCTGTTGACCCAAAACATTCCATGTCGCATTAGATTGTTGAAGTTTTCCGAGTAGCCAATCCCGTTGGGTATATCCCATCAAAGTACGTGCAGGGTTGGTTAAGTCCGCTTGGAATTTTGCAGCATTCAACAAACCATTTGCGGTCATATAATCTGCATAATCTAATTGCTTATCACGCGCGATAATGCGTGTATCCAACATGGTGAGCTGAACGAGATTACCAAAATCAAATTGTCGATAAATCTTGATATGCTGATCATCAATTGGGCGAATTGGCATCCATTCAAAATAAGCTTGTAATGCTGCTAATTTTCTTTCAGAGAATTTGCCTTCATTCTTTGCATTTGCTGTTTCTTCAGTATGATTGTCAGCACCCTCTCTCCAAGTATCATTGGCTAACTCGTGGTCATCCCAGATCACAATAAAAGGATGGCGATGATGTAAAGCTTGTAAGTCTTTATCTTTACGATATAAAGCATAGCGTTTGCGATAATCATCTAATTTAATAATTTCTTTATTATTATCCGCAGGAAGCGTACGCCCTAATTTCGTTGCATCTTCTGTCGCATAACCATCAGCACCATACTCATAAATATAGTCGCCTAGATGAATCACTACATCTACATTTTGTTTTGCCATTTCACGGTAAACATAGAAATATCCTGCTGGATAATTCGAACATGAACACACTGCAAAACTGACTTTAGATGTACTGGTTGGCAAAGTCTTGGTTTGCCCAATAGGTGAAATCTTATCGCCAAAACTAAAACGATAAAAATAGCTTTGATTTGGTTTTAATCCAATTGCATCTACCTTTACAGTAAAGTCTTGTGCAGCAGCGGTAGTGACTTTATCGGTTTTAATGATTTGCTTGAATTGCTGATCTAACGCAATTTCCCAAGTGACTTGCAACCGTGCACTGCTATCACTTGGTGTTAAGCGTGTCCACAAAATCACGCGATCCTGTAGTGGATCACCGCTGGCAACGCCATGTTCAAAATTAACTTGTAATGTCGCTGTTTCTTGATCTGAACTGTCATTACATCCTGTAAATCCCGCAGATAAAGACAATGCCCCAAAACCGAATAAACTTTTTTGAATGAGTTCCCGTCGTGAAATTTTTGCTGTCATTTGGATAGCTACCTTAATTTTATTACTTTGAGTAATTAAAACTAAGTTGTATAAATGAAAGTTTGATCTCAGTTTGATGAAATAATCATGAAAATTATATGACAATGCTTAATTTTTATCTGATAAACACATGAATTGATTGAAAAGAAAGCAATTAATGCTTTTTACTCTTGCCAAGTTTTAAAGTCTCCTCTATTATTGCGGACATGCCCGAGTGGTGAAATCGGTAGACACAGGGGATTTAAAATCCCCCGCCCACAAAGCGTGCCAGTTCGAGTCTGGCCTCGGGCACCATTTTTCAACTAATGAAACATGGTGCAAATAAAATCCAGCGTAAGCTGGTTTTTTTATGTCTAAAATTTAAGACAAGCATAAAAAAATGCCTTAATTAAAATTAAGGCATTTATACTTCTCAATCGAATAAATTTCACTCAACTCGAATAATCTTACCATTTTCATCATGATGCAGCGTGGTTACTTTTTGTTGGCGACCAGCTTGAATTTCTTGTTCAGGCAACTCAAAATAACGTGCATAATCAGGTAGTGCTTTTTCAATTGCATGTTTTTTATGTACGCGTTTTGAAGGTAAAAGCCCCCATAATAATAATGCTACCGCACACATGAAAAGTGCTGTAATTCCGTGCTCAAGACCTTGACTGAATGCAGCCATTAAACGTTGTGCAAGATGCGTTTTTTGCAGTTCAATTAACACCCAAACCAAAATAAATGGTCGCCATAATAGCAGCCAACCTGCCCACATCATTGCTGTTGTGGTCGTAGAAAAATAACGCTTATGCCATGGGAGTTGGCGACGTACATCGATAATCAAACTATTTGCTTTCATTTCTAGTCTCAGCAAAATGAATCTTGCGACTCAGCGAATTCCACGATCTGGGCTAATCCAACGAGCGCGTTTTTCTTCAGCGCGAAATAGCACTTTTGGAAAGGCGACGATTGTAGCAGTAATCGTAATTAACCAAAACACAAATGGGTACCAAATCATCCAATAATAATTTTTCCCTAAGCTTGGTTCATAACGACTATCCATCCATTTGCTTAAAGCAAACTGAATTAAGCAAGTCGCACCTAATAAAATTCCGCTACCATATGGTAAAAAAGGTGAACTGACGATAGCAAGGGCTGGTATTGTAAATACGAAATGTAACAACCACATGACAGCCATAATCAGCATCAAATATGACCATACTAATGTTAAGCAAAGCTCTAACATTAATGGCCAGAGAAAATTAAGTTTTGGTTTAAAGAACACATCAATATTCTTTATCAGAACTTGTGCCCCACCCATCGCCCAACGTAAACGTTGTTTCCACAAACCATTGAAAGTCTCAGGCATCAAAATCCAAACCAAAGCATTTGGCTCAAAACGAACATCCCAACCAGCACGTTGTAATTTCCAAGTGATATCAATATCCTCAGTCAGCATATTGGGAGACCAATAGTCAACTTGATGTACAGCACTTTTACGAAAGGCTGTAATCACACCAGAGACAGTGAATAAACGACCAAAAGTACGTTGCGCTCGTTTAATCATGCCAACAATCGAAGAAAACTCACCAACCTGAATTCGTCCCAATAATGTTGAACGTGTACGAATACGTGGATTCCCTGTTACGGCTGCCACAGTTGGATCTTCGAGGAAATGGCGCATCATCCACTGTGCTGCATGAGGATCTAGTAAAGCATCTCCATCAATCCCGATCAGGAACTCTGCATCCGTCATTAAACTGCCCGCTTGCAGTCCCATGGCTTTACCTTGGTTTTGAGCGAGATGCACAACACGTAATTTTTCATGCTGCGCCGCGAGACGATCCAGCACTTCGCCCGTGTTATCAGAACTACCATCATTAATCGCAATCACTTCAAAGTTTGGATAATCTAATTGCAAAGCATGACTAATGGTTTCTTCTGCATTATCACCCTCGTTAAAACAAGGAACGAGTACAGCAACTTTAGGATATTCAGGCAAAGTTTCTGGCTGCTGATATGGAGGATCTTGGCGCTCTTTCCAGTAGAAAATAATTGCCCCTACCATCCATAAATAAGACATAAATAATGGATAATAAAACACAAACTTAATGGCATAAGCCCATAATAAAGCAATTATACTCATCGACACATTACTCCGTTATGGTACTAATTGTGATGATTTTAAAGCAAAAGCCTTACGCATAGTTTCTACATCTGGGTGTTCTTTAATCGGATCGTCAGGATAATATGCAATGTGCATCGCACCTTGTTGATAAAGTGATTTAATCGTTGCAGCCATTTCTTCTGAAGGGATCTTCTGATCATTACGCCAATTAATTGCTTGTAACTCCATGACCGTCTTTTTAATCCCATTAGGATACTGTTTCACTCGATTCATAATATCCGTATAAAATTTTTCGGGATTATCTGATTGCTCCATATAAGGCATTGCCATAATCGCTGTGAAATCATAGCGTTTTAATGACTCTTCCAAAGATTGTGCGTACCAATTTTCGGCATACGGGTTAAGGGCAACTTGCGCATACAAATTACGTGCAGTCATCAAATAAGGCTGATATCGACGCACCTCACCCGCTAGCTCCATTGCAAAATCATCTAGGGTACGCGTTTTATAAGCAGTCCATTTCTGTAACTTGTCGTCATTATTTCGTATTTTAGCCAGATCCGTTGGCAAACCTTGTTTCGCATAGGCTGCTAGTGCTTGAGGACTTGCATCTTCATAATCAGATAATGTCACATCATCATGAAATAACAGACCATCAAATGGCGTTGATTTTGCAAGATCTTGATAAATCTCTTTAATGGTTTGTCTTGCTTTTGGTGAATATGGGCTTAAGCGGATATATCCCATATTCAAATGCTCGCCCGCTTTTGCTTGTTGCGTGACAACTAAATCCTTTGACACTGGATCTGATTTAGGTAATTCCCATGCAAGTAAAGGCATCCAAGCATACAAACGCTGTACTGGCGTACGTGTTTGAATTTGCCAAGCTACTCGGTTAAATAAATCCGCACGCATTGGAATATGGCGATTTGGGAAATACACCATATCCGCAGAGCCATTAGCATCAGGATCTGAGAATGCTTGTAAGTAAACTGTCTTTACTCCCATCCCATTGATACGATCTAACAGATTACCTAAATTGCGTTCCTGTTGTTGTGGGTCTGGATCATAGATGTAATCTAAATCCACATGCATGATCTTTTGCGGACGATTATTATCGTTCAAATTCAGTTCGCGGTTCTTTATTTCTTGTGCCAAGGCATTGGTTGACATATTTCCTTGAATTAAAATACGCCCCATATTTTGGATCGATTGTTTGGCATGATCAGCACCATCGTCCAAAGTAATGGTAATCGGCATACCCAATTGTTTAGAAATTTGAACTAATTGCATATTATAACGACCATAAGGCCAAACCATGACACGTGGTGAACGTAAACCGTGTGCCTGCAATAATTCATTATTTTTCTTTAAATCTTGATAAACACGTGCTTGATAATTTGCATCACTTTCATAAGTTTTCGTATTTGAATCATAAATTCGAGTAATCGCTGCTGGTTCTGAATTACCTTGAGGGTTTGCGTTTACTCCTCGATGCAAATGGTAGCTATGACTTGCAATCTCAACTAAGCCACTATTTTGCATTTCTTTGAGTTCATTCCAACTCAAAATTTTATTGCGCGTAATCTCTTCCCCACCAAAGTCCACTTTCTGATTAGCTTTTGGTTCTAACCAAGAACCGACAACTGCTAATACAACTGGAATTTTTTTCGCACGTACAATTGGATAGGCATTTTGATAAAAAGACTGATAACCATCATCTACTGTCAATAACACAGGTTTAGTTGGTAAAGTGTATTTGCCCTGATGTGCTTTAATCAGTTGATCGACATTAATAAAGTGATAACCATTATTTTGTAACCAATCGATGTGCTCGCTGAATTGTTGTGCTGTTACTGCATAACTTGGGATGAGTGCATCTTTATGGTCGGTAATTTCATGATAACCAATGACGGTTAACGTTGTCGCATCAATTTTGGAATTTTCTGCAAAAGTTGCTGTAGTCGCAACTAAAGCAATCATTAGACCTAAAAATGTTTTTAAGGTCGGAGACACTAAACGTGTTGTCATAGAGATATCTTCTCAATATTCGAAAATGGCTGAGCGCGAATCATGCATGAATCATCTTACAATTTGTGGACAAATAAGATTTTTAGCGAGTCAGCTGGGAGCAAGGATTGTATTTATAATTTTAAAAACTGAAAATAATCTTAAAAAAATATTTTATAAATTTTATCGCAATATACATCAATATTTTAGCCATATGTGATTAGGTTCCTAACACGATACGTATTAAGAACCTAATGAGCTAAATATATAAGCTTAATATTCAATGAGCTGAAAATTTGGATGCTCAGAAAGTTGTTGTAAATAATAACGTTCTTTTTGATAAAAATATTTATATAAGCGGTTTACCCATTCACCACGACGGAATGTCTGAATTTTTTTATTCACGCCATCGTATTGTAGCAAGACGACATTCCCTTCTAATGGAGATAATAAGGTAATTCGATAGTCAGGATGTGAATGCTGATGTGAAGGACTCAACTCTCGGAGAATCTCGACCTTGTTCTCTCCATCCATCCAATAATCTTTATCAATCAATGCTTTTTCATTGACCCAAAAACCATTTTCAGCGCCATTATAAGTATTAATCAAGAAAAAATTATGTAATTCTTTTAATAGCTCAGAAGCGGTAATATCCAAATAATCATTCATAGCTGCCTCACTCACTCAATTTTTTGATGCTCGTTAACACAAGCATAGATTTTTTATAATTTACCTCGCCATGTTTATGAATCTGCTGATCATGGATGGCAACATTAAAAGCAATTTTTTCCAAAAGGTAAATTAACATCACATTTATTATAAAAACTTTGATTCAGAATACATTGCCCTTTCTTTAAAAGATATACAGAACCATCTACAGAATCAATCATTTTAAGCAGATTGTTGAAAAAAGCACATTAAAATAAAAATATTAAAAATCAAAATATTAGAATTAAATCATTTTTTTGATTTGTATTGTTTTTGTACTTTTTTTTGCAAAGCATGAATTAAGCAATCAAATCAATACCATCATGCTTTGCATCATTGAGACTAAATCACTCGTCGCGCGTTTTAACATCAAATAATTCAATTTCAAAAGTCAGATTTGAATTTGCTGGAATAATTTTTCCCATTTTGCGTTCACCATAAGCTAAATGTGCAGGTACGATTAACTTACGTTTCCCACCAACGCGCATTCCCATGATGCCTTGATCCCAACCTTTGATTACTCGCCCTGTACCGATCACAGTCTCAAAATAATTCCCACGGTCAATTGAAGAATCGAACTGAGTACCATCTTCTAACCACCCCGTGTAGTGTGTTGTGATTAAAGCACCTTTAACAGCTTCTTTACCTTCACCTACTTTTAAATCAATAATTTGTAATTCAGCGCTCATCTTTTACTCCCAACCTGATTTATTGCAATTGTAACCATTGAATATCGACTTGACCTTTATCGCTCAACAAAGTCCACTCTCCATCCATAATATTAAGCTGTAATTGCATCGTGCGTTCACATAAGCCTTCAAGTGCCTGTGTAGTCTGAGGCGCTAATTGCCAGACCTCCACATTACTCAACGTCTTAATCTTGGTATTTTTTTGCCACCAATCAGCAGCTTGTGAGCCATAGGTAATCACAGCCACTTTTTTACAGCGAGCACTAGCTTTTTTCACTTTATCTTCAGATGGACAACCGACTTCAATCCAATTTTCTAAAAGCCCTGTTAAATCTTTTTGCCATAACGCAGGCTCATCCGTTTCAAACAAATCTTTGGTGAATTCTAATCGCTCATCGGCATAACGTGCATAAGCAAGAATACGAACCATCAAACGTTCAATAGTCTCTGACGGATGTAAGGCAAGTGTTAGCTGATAATCTGCATAGATATGCTGATCCATATTGGCAATATTCAGATCTGCCTTATATATTGTTGCTTTTAGCGCCATAAAAAATACTCTTAAATACGGTGTACTCAAATTTGGCGCTAAGCATACTCTATTTTATTACAAAAAATGTTGGCTTTAATCATTTTGAGCATCAGTTAGATCAAGACGACAATTTATTAATTGTGTTTCAAACACCAACCAATCTTGTTCGGATTGGCAAATAATTTCAATTCGATTATCAATACTCTCTTCGGCAGACTTATAGTTAAATTGTTGAGGATTAAAATTAAAACTTTTCCAACCTTGATCCGTATTAAATATGCCTTTGATGCGAATCCAATTTTGTTGCTTACACAACAAATCTAAGAGTTCAAAAAATTTAAATTGCCAGCGTTTAGGCAATTTCCAACCTGCAACGGTATAACCTTGAGCCGTTTCTACATAATGATATGGAAGTTGTTTTATTTCTAACAGAGGCTCGATAGCCTGTGTTTGTTGTAGCTTGAGTAAAGGTTGGATCTTACGTTGTACAGGTTGTTGCACAATATCAATCTGAGATAATTCAATTTTGCCACACTCAACTTCAATCCAATGCTGGACATAAGTGTCATATTCTTGTTTTAAAGCTGCATAGGCTTGATGATCTGCTACTGACATACAATCAATATGTGAGAGGACTACGATTTGTGCAGATTTCAGTTGATCGGTATATAAGTTCTGTTTAACCCAATCTTCATCATGTAGACGACTTCCATCCACAACGATTACCAAAGCACGCATATTTAAACTGCTTTGCCAATGCGGCTCGGTCAGTTGTTCCAGTAATTGTGCAGGATGACCTAACCCCGTTGGTTCGATAAATAAACGATCAGGTTTACTTTCACTGAGTAAGCGAGCCAGTGCAATTTGCATAGGAAGTTGACTGCTACAGCACAAGCATCCACCAAGTAGTTCTTTGACAGCATAGCCTTGTTGTTGGGTAATCAGTTGTTGATCAACACCTATTTGCCCAAACTCATTCATTAGAACAGCCCAAACTTCGTTTTCAGGCTTTTGGGTTAATAAATGCTGCAATAGCGTTGTTTTACCTGCACCTAAAAAACCAGAAATAATGTGAGTAGGAACAATTTTGGGAGCAATGAACTTCACGATTTACTCGCATTAAAAATTTATTTCATTCTAAAGTGAAAAATATGCGAAATAAAATAAAGAATTAAATTTACGAAATAATTCAATTAAAACAAAAATAAAGATAATTTAATCACAAAATTAATCTAAAAATACTATTTAAAACTAAAATTTAAATGTTTTATCCAATTATTAAACTCTTTGCAAAAGAAAGATCTTGTTTAGAACACGTAAAATTGTAGATTATTTTTTAATCAAAAATACATATTTATATACATTTTACTGATAGGTTCAGGCATTTAACTTTACAAGCACATCACAAAACCGCGTTTTATGATGCGCTATTGTTAAGCTTGGCGTAAAAGATTGTTAAGAATATTGCTGTAAAAAACTTAGGCACTTAGCATAAACCTCATGCAGAAATTCAAGATTTGTTCTGATTCATCTCTCGAATTGAAGCTGTAATTTTTTAATTAAGTTCAAATATGGATGCCAAACATGAAACTCATTAAGACTTTAATTGCGACAACATTTGCTTTAACAGCGGCAACAACATTTGCAGCTTCGGCTCATGACAAATCACATAGCACCAAAACCACCGAAGAGAAAGTCGTGGTATCAACTCAGGAGCAACCTGAAACTCTAAATCCAGCTACGACAGACACAACAGCAAGTGATGCAGCAACAACGGCTGCTCCGACCGCTAGTAAATAATTTGATCTTCAGGTTCCTCCAGACCCTTTAGAACAACATTTGTAATGATCTGACTCATCTTTACAAATAAAAAAAGATCGAACCATGCTGCGGTTCGATCTTTTTTTAGATCACTAGGAATGTAATGAATAAATCAACACTGGCTAGATTTCTTGAAAATACTGCAAGAAGGTTGCTGTACTTCTTGTAAACGTAGGTCCTTACGCTGTTCTGCAGCTTCGAAACGACAACGCTTCCAATCCGTATCTAATTTTAATATCGGAACAACTTTAGGTTTACGCTCCTCATCTACAGCAACCATGGTGAAATAGCATGTATTGGTATGTCTGATTGTACGCTTTTGAATATTTTGTGCTTCTACACGAATGCCGACTTCCATAGAAGTACGCCCTACATGATTAACACTCGCTAAAAATGTGACTAATTCACCAACGTAAATTGGCTCTTTAAAATTAACTTTATCAACAGACAATGTCACAACATAACTGCCTGAATAACGGCTTGCACAA
The DNA here is from genome assembly GCF_027105055.1 of Acinetobacter sp. TR3. Taxonomy (NCBI): domain Bacteria; kingdom Pseudomonadati; phylum Pseudomonadota; class Gammaproteobacteria; order Moraxellales; family Moraxellaceae; genus Acinetobacter; species Acinetobacter sp. TR3. Next base: position 792,929 of record NZ_CP114264.1, on the reverse strand, counting down.
GCATAAGCAACTTGGTCAAGCAGTTTTAAAATTGCTCCACCATGAACATTACCTGAAAAGTTTGCCATATCAGGTGTCATTAAAACTGACATTGTAAGCTCTGACTGATCATCAGGTGCTTGGTTCAATTGATCTAATGGATACATAGGAGAACTCATAGGAGAATACAACATGTGTATTATCGTTCATTCCTCAACGTAAAAATACGTATAAATGTACAAAACATCATCAACTATTTTTATGATAGATCGAAACATTATTTCAGTAGGATTACATACAACCCCTTTTTATTAGATTTTATCTAAAATTAACAATATGTTATCAACCAAATAAATACTGATCATACAAAATTTTATATCTGATAATTTAATTTAAATTTGTAGATCGAATGAGTCCCATCACACCATTAACGATCATATCGACAGCAATTGTACCGATCAGTAAGGCAGATAAACGCCCCATAATGTCAAAGTAACGATCAATATACTTAGCATGCTTGTAGCGTAAATGATCGTGTCCGTATTTCATCGCGATAAGAATACTGCAAGTTAACGCCAATGTGAGGGCAATCACAGCAATTGCTCCTCCAAATGGAACACTCACGCCTGTGACAACCGCAGCACTAATTGTTCCCGGTCCAATCATAAAAGGCATAGCAATCGTACCTGCCAAATGCTCAGGAGCGCCACGCATTTCACCGATTGTTTCTGCACCCTGAAACACATAACGATAACCAATTACAAGAAAAATTAATCCACCAAATATTTGGAAAGATTCAAATCTTACATTTAGATAGCGACTAAAAATATTCTCGCCCCCCCATGCGAATAATGCAAAAACAGCAAAAGCGATTAAGCTCCCTTGAATCAATGCTTTATTAAATACTTTTACATCGGTATTCCGAATCATCCCGACCATGTAGACACTCATCAGGAACGGATTCAATAATGAAAAAAACAATGCAAATGCATGGATATAGGGTGAAAACATAAAACTCCCGTTATTACGATGAATACCTAAACTTTGTTCTACTTAAAGTAACTGAGAATAGAATTTCAAAACGATTCCAACTGGTTGATCAAACAAAGAATGCATATACTGCAATTCAACACTTAAAAAACAGTATCATCGCTTGAATCCACATATCTTAAATTAGTTAATTTTAAAAAACTCATAAGTGATACAGGCAAAAGTCCGATAAAATAAACAGCTAAAAACTGATAAAAATTTTTATGAACCGTAAAATCCTCAAAACTAAGCAGTTTGAATATGTTCGCATATTCATATTTCTTTAAATTTGTAGCGCTGTATATAACTAGTATTGAAAATGTAAAAAGGCGATAAAAATACTTATCGCTTTCTATTTCATAAAAATACATTAAGAGTGAAAAGACATTCTTTTAAGGTTCATCACCTAAACCAAAACCGCCGAAAGTAGGACTTTCAGTATCACCCTCACCCAAATCAAAACCGCCAAAAAGTTTAAAATGTAAAATAAGGATTTAATCAGTATATGAACTGCCTGATCAATGTATTCTGTATCAGTACATACAGGCACATGGTCAAGCACTTGTTCATCCCGACATGCCAATCAGCTTTCACATTTGTGTTATTTTGAAGGCAGTATCAACTATCTGGATGTGATTGATTCGGATCGGATCGGATCGGATCGGATCGGAATATCTTGCAGCAAGAGCAACTCGCTGCACAGCTTCATGGTAGTCGAATGATTGCCAGTGTAGATATTATTCGGGCTTTAGGTGGTGGATGGCATTAACCTAAGCTGCCAAGTGATATGCAATTGTTTTAATGAAGGGATATAAATGCATATTCCTTCTTTGAAGTTCCAATTTAGCTAAACCTTAAAAAGCTAATTCTTTAAAGATATGCTATTAATTTATGATTTCAATTAGATTAGTTTTCAACCACAAACCTCAAAGCCTGTAAATTTAGATTTAAATTTTCAATATTTATGCTATGATGTTCGTTCATATATGGGGATGTTATTGGCTTCGACGCTGGTGATGAAGCTCATAGATGCATGCCGAGAGCGCATTTTCTCTCGTAAATAAAATTTGCATTTTAATAGTCGCAAACGACGAAACTTACGCTCTAGCTGCCTAAGGGCAGCTTGTCCGCTTCACTGAATACTTGTGGTCAGTGAACCCGACCGAAGCGCACGCACACAAGTCCGTATAAGGTCAAGCCTCGGGGCTTTATACCAAACTTAGAGGATCGCACCTTGTACCCTGTTCGTCGGGTCGCTTGGTGTTAAAACAATAGACGATATCTAAGCATGTAGTATTCTCGAGTGTAGTGCTGGCGGACGCGGGTTCAACTCCCGCCATCTCCACCAAATACCTAACAAAACATGGCAAAATATGCCAAGTTTTAAAACAAAAAGGCTTGATTCTAAAGGGATTAAGCCTTTTTTCTTGCCTATATATAACTGATCATAACTTTATATAATATTGCTCGCCGTGTATCCCTACGTGTATCCTTGAAGAAAAATTGAAACCGCAGGGATACAAAGAAATGAAAAGAGAAGAAATAAAACGCCGCCCCTTACCCAAGTTACGCCTTAAATTTGGCTCAATTAGGGACGCTTTGCATTTCAAATCTTTGTGCAACAAAGCCACTGGACGGAATAGACATTCATATCAGATTTAAATAAAAAACTCGGATGAATCAATCCGAGTTTTTTAAAGAAAAATTGATTATCTATCAAAATTAATGTGGTGCAGGTCCACCCGTTATTACTTTAGGTTTTGGACTCATCCAAATTAATGCACTCGCAAAAATAAATACAATTGCCAATAACATAAACACATGATTAGCTGAAGTCGTAATCGCTTCTTTATCAACTAAATTTGCAATCGTGGCGAGTGTTGCATCAGGTGAAAAACCATTTTGAAGCAACGTATTTTGCACTTCTTGTGGGTGCAAATTATTCACCATTTCACTACGAGCTACTTTCGTGTGATCATCCCAAATTGTCACTGCAATTGAAGCGCCAATCGCCCCTGCCATTGTTCTCAAGAAATTCATTAGACCTGCGGCAGAAGCCATTTCTTGAGCTAAGACAGAACCCATCGCAATATTTGACAGTGGAATAAAGAAAAATGGTACAGCAAAACCTTGTAAGATTTGTGGCCATGCTAATGACATAAAATCTGCATCTGTAACCCAAAAAGCTCGCATGACCGTAACCACACCCAACAATGCTAGCCCAAAACTAGCCAATGCTCTTGGGTCATATTTGGTTGATAACTTCGCAACAATTGGCGACATCGTCAAACTACCAAAACCCATAGTTGCAGTCAGATATCCTGCCCACGTGGCGGTATAACCCAAATTGATTTGCAACCATTGCGGAATTAAAACGATACTGCCAAAGAATGCACCGAAGCCAAATGCCAATGCTGAAACAGAAACGGCAAAACCTCGATGACGGAATACATACAGGTTAACCACTGGATGCTTTTCTGTGAGTTCCCAAATCATGAAAACAATAAAGCCAACAACTGCTGTCAATGCCAAAACAATAATACTGGTACTGTTAAACCAATCTCGTTCATGCCCAAGATCTAGCATCAATTGTAAAGCACCAATCCAAAGCACTAACAAACCTAAACCAACTGCATCAATTCGTAATTTCTCAGTTTTAGTTTCTGCTACAGACAACAAGCGGATGGACGCTAATACACAGAAAATTCCAACAGGGATATTAATAAAGAAAATCCAATGCCATGATAGATTATCACTAATAAGTCCGCCTAAAATTGGTCCTAAAATCGGTCCAATGACGGTTGTCATCGCCCAAAGCCCCATTGCTTGCGCATGTTTTTCTGGTGGGAAAATTCGCATTAACAAGGTTTGACTGAGTGGCATAAGTGGACCACCACAAAGTCCTTGACCAATACGGAAAAATACCAACATTTCTAATGAAGTTGCTAAACCACATAAAAATGAAAATATAGTAAAGCCGATTAACCCGAAGACAAAAACTCTAACTGTGCCAAAACGTCCAGCTAACCAACCTGTGAGTGGAACACAGATCGCTTCTGCAACGGCATAAGAGGTAATCACCCACGTTCCTTGTGAACTAGAAACAGCTAAGTTCCCTGTAATATGGGGGACTGAAACGTTGGCAATGGTGGTATCAAGCACCACCATAAAGTTAGAAAGTGCAATGACGAATGCGGCGAGCAGTAATCGCCCGCCACTAAGTTCTGCAAAAGGATTCTGCGTTTTCATGGCTGATTACTTCGATGCGAGATCAATGTCCGCTTGCATCGACAACCCTACACGCAATGGATGTTCTGCAAGTTCTTTTGGATCAAGCATAATACGTACAGGTAAACGCTGTACTACTTTAATCCAGTTTCCTGTCGCATTTTGTGCGGGAATAAGAGCAAAAGCAGCTCCTGTTCCACCCGAAAATCCCTGAACAACACCGTGATAAACTACATCATCACCATACAGGTCTGAACGAAGCGTTACTTTCTGTCCTGCTTTCACTTTAGCAAGCTGACTTTCTTTATAGTTTGCGTCGACATACAGCGCAGATACAGGCACTACTGACATCATCACAGTACCTGGTGCAACACGTTGTCCAATTTGAATATTCTTGCGTGTCACCACACCATCAACAGGCGCACGAATAATAGTACGCTCTAAATCAAGCATAGCTTGCTCAACATGGGCTTTTGCAACCAAAACATCAGGTGTTGATGCTTCATTTGCCCCTTGAATCAATGCTTCATTTGCAGCAAGTGTACTTTCTGCGGCTTTACGGCTTGAGGTTGCTTGGGCTAAACCCGCTTGAGCTAAATCTAAGCTTGCTTGTGCCGTCGATACTGCACTTTGCGCTTTGCTCAATTCCTCTTTAGAAATCGCTCCTGAAGCAGCAAGTTCATTACGACGCTTTAATTCTAAGTTCGCTTTATCAAAATCTGCTTGCGCTTTACTTACTTGTGCTTGTGCACTATTAATTTCATCATTGCGAACCACAACTTGAGAATTCAATGAGCTACTATTCGCTTGGCTTTGTTTGTATTGGCGTTGAGCTTTTGCCAATTCAGCTTGTGCTTGTGCCAACTGGATTTTGGCGTCACGCTCATCTACACGAACGAGAACATCACCCTTTTTAACTTGTTGGGTATCTTTCACCAAAACTTCAGCGACTTGTCCACTCACCATTGAGGTGATTTGTGCCGTTTCCGCACCAACATAAGCATTATCGGTACTGACAGCATGATTAAAGAACAACGCCCAAATAGCATACAAAATTGCTGCAAGGATAAGAATAAGTGCGAAAAATCCTAAAAACTTTTTACGTTTTGCTTTCATTGCATCATCTGATGCCGAATAAGCAGCAATATCTTGTTGATTAGCTTGGGCGTCAGTCATATGTTATTCCTGAAAATTAAAGGGATTTTTAACTTTTGGTTTAATCAGCAGATCAGTCTAGTTTTTTTAACTTAACCAATTGTTAAAACCTAAGATCAAAATACAAACAAAAATTTAAATCGCATTTTAACGATAAAAAATCATATGACGAGAATAAAAAAAATAACTGATGCGTTCAATTCTTATATTTTGATAATTATTTTTACTTCACTTTCATTTAAACAATAAAAAAGCGTCAAAAGACGCTTTCATATCGAATACTGTACTTAGAATGCGTAAGAAGCAATTGCCGTTGCAATTGGTTTAGCTTCATCATTGAGCATCGTCATACGCATGGTACAGCCTTTACGTCCTAAGCGTAATGTTTCCGCACGTGCAGTAAAAAACTGACCACGACCCGGAGCAAGATAATCAACACGCATATCTACAGTTGCTAAACGCGATACTTTCTTAATCGTGTCAGGTAAATCTTCAGGGGTTGCACGGCGATAAAGTTGTTCCATTGCAACCACGCCACCAATACTATCCAGCAATGTCGCAGCAACACCACCATGCAAAATTTGGAAGGCTACATTACCGACCAACTCAGGCTGCATCTCGATATAACCTTCAATTTGATCATCAACAACGCGCATGCTCATGCCACAATGCTTAAAAAATGGTGAAGAATTAAATGCTTTACAAAGCTGCTTTAATACCACGTCATGATCGGCTTTAGCACCTAACTGAATATTGCCTGTCCAGTTTTTCTTTACATCATTCATACGCTGTCTAAATCCAAAGGAACGATAAACATCCCATTATTTTGTACAAATCTAAAATTATGGGGCTACAATAGCGAGGATATTTAATTGAACTTAGCCGCTAAGCTCTCCCTAGCATGACTTAAATATTTCAATTATTCCTATAGTGTAATACTGAACATCGAGATTGTTATGACTTATACGTTCAATCGTCCCGCTTTTCCCGCGACTCGCATGCGCCGTATCCGTAAAAATGACCAACTTCGTGCCATGGTCAGTGAAACACAACTCACAGCTAATCATTTGATTTATCCAGTATTTGTATTACCAGGACAACAACAAACTCAAGATATTCCAAGCATGCCAAATGTGCAGCGTCTATCTGCTGATTTATTACTCAAAAAAGCAGAAAATTTGCTCGAACTCGGTGTTTCAAAGCTTGCTTTATTTCCAGTAACGCCACAAGAAGACAAAAGTTTAACGGCGGAAGCTGCATGGCATGAAAATGGTTTGGTTCAAGCCACTTGCCGCTTACTGAAAAAAGAATTACCAGAAATGGTATTGATTACCGATGGCGCACTTGACCCTTATACCACTCATGGCCAAGACGGTATTATTGATGAAACGGGTTATGTTTTAAATGATGAAACGGTTGAATGCCTAGTCAAACAAGCCTTAAGTCATGCGCAAGCAGGTGCTGATGTTGTTGCTCCTAGTGATATGATGGATGGACGCATTGGTGCGATTCGCCAAGCACTTGAACAAAATGGTTTTATCTATACCAATATCATGGCGTATTCAGCAAAATATGCTTCAAGCTTTTACGGTCCTTTCCGTGATGCAGTGGGTTCAGCAAGTAATTTAAAAGGTGCAAATAAATATAATTATCAAATGGATGTCGGCAATCGTGCCGAGGCATTACATGAAATTGCACTTGATATTCAGGAAGGTGCAGATATGGTGATTGTAAAACCGGGTATGCCTTATCTGGATGTCGTCCGTGAAGTGAAAGATACTTTTGGTGTGCCGACTTTTGTCTACCAAGTCAGCGGTGAATACGCCATGCTTGCAGCGGCGATTCAAAATGGTTGGTTATCTGAAAGCGTGATTTTAGAGTCATTGATGTGCTGCCGTCGTGCGGGTGCAGATGGTATTTGGACCTATTTTGCCGAAGAAGCAGCGCGTAAACTCAAAGAGATGAGATAATATCTAATTGATTTTAATATGATAATATATACAACAGAGTCTTGCTGAGTTCTCATCTTAATTTCAGGATAAGCAACTTCGTCTTGCGCTATACCAAAGCTTAAGTCGCTTTGGTTTGCTCAGGCTCGCCCTACTTTTGTTTCGACAAAAGTAGGCAAAACCATTGTCATCCGCAAAACCTGTTCATTTCTTGCATTTATTTAATTTTATTGCAAAAACATTATCTTGTTTATACCACGCAGGTTGCGGATGACGTCTCCGAGTATCAAATTTCAGGATTAATTTTCTTGAACTTGGGCTAAAGTATGCATATTGCCATTATTGGTGCGGGTATTAGCGGCTTGATGTCAGCGTTAGAACTTGCTGAACAAGGTTGCTCTGTTGATATTTTTGATCAACAACAAGCAGGTCAGGCTGCCTCATGGGCAGGCGGTGGAATTCTTTCCCCGATGTACCCGTGGCGTTATGCACCAGAAGTTAATCATCTTGCTCAATACGGTAAATCGCTGTATCAAATGTGGAATGAAAAACTTCTGCCTATCACGGGGATTGATTTTCAAATCCACGACACAGGTATGTTGATTTTTGATCAAGAAGATTTTGAAGTTGGACTCAATTACGCATCAACTCATCATGAGCCAATGCAACAATGTGACCTATTAAATCGCAAACAACTTGAAGCAGTAAATCCTCATATTTCAGAAAAATTCCAACAAGCCATTCATTTCCCACAACTGTCGAATGTACGTAATCCTCGTTTATTACAATCTCTCATCAGCTATCTTAAACAGCATCCTTTCGTTCGTTTTTTTGAGCACTGCTCGATTGATCAACTGATTGTTAAAAATAAAACGGTACACGGAATACAAACTTCAAATGGTCAAGTTTTTCATGCTGATCATGTTGTTCTAACCTCAGGTGCATGGAGTCAATATTGGGAAGAACACATACATCGACAAATTCCTGTGCATCCCATACAGGGGCAAATGCTGCTGTTCAAAACACCTGAAAACTGGTTGCCTACTATGTGTATGAACCGTGTGATGTATCTCATTCCACGTCAAGATGGTCATATTGTCTGTGGTTCGAGTATGGCTGACTGTGGTTTTAGTACGGCTGTGGATGAGCAAACACAGCAAGATATTTTAAGCGCATGTTTAGATATGGTTCCTGAGTTAAAACAATTCCCCATCGTAAGCCGTTGGGCAGGTTTACGTCCTAGTTCACCTCAAGGCATTCCTTATATTGGTGAAATGCCTGATATAGCCAACTTATGGGCAAATTTCGGACATTTCCGCAATGGTCTATGTATGGGGGCTGGTTCAGCGCAATTGTTACGCCAACTCATTTTAAAACAAGCACCAATTGTTGACCCAAGTGCATATTCACCAAGTCGTTTGAAGAAACAAAATTTAGTGACCCAATAAAACTTCAGTTAAGGCTTGCTCTAAATTGGGATACTGAAATTTAAAACCATGACTGCATAATGCCTGAGGCGTTACATATTGACCATTTAAAATTAATTGTGATTGTTCGCCTAATGCTAATTCAAACACACATTTAGGCATTGTAATAAAAGGTTTACGTTTCAAAACTCGTGCGGCAATATCAGCAAAACCTTGTTGATTGATTTGTTCTGGAGCAACTAAATTGTAAACTTTTTGATCAGCCTGTAATTGAAGTAAAAAAATGATTGCTCTTAAAACATCTTGAATATGAATCCAAACAATAGGTTGCTGACCTGATCCAATCTTGGCAATCACATTTAATTTGATGGGTAATAACATCTGCGGCAAAATACCACCATTACCAAACACAACACCTAAACGGATAATTTTAGTATTTTGTTGATTAAATTTTAATGCAGTTTGCTCCCAAGCTTGGCAAAGTTCAGACATAAAAATTGCTTGCGGAGGCATATTTTCATCACAAACATCCACCCAATGCTCTTGAGGATCAATACCATAATAGCCAATTGCTGAGCCAGAAATAATACATTGGGGGAAAATACTTTTTTGCTGTAACCATTGATAAAGCTGTTCAGTCATATCAACTCGGCTTTGTATCAGTTGTTTTTTTCTTTGATTAGTCCAGCGTTTTTGACCAATATTTTCACCAGCCAAATTGATCACATAATTAATTTCAATGACTTTGATTTCATCTAAATCATTCACCCATGTTAAATCTGAATCATAAGAAGCTTTATTTTTTTGTCGTGTCAGTGCAATCACTTGAAAATTATTTTTCAATAGAAAAGGTAAAAGATGAGAACCAATAAACCCACTTGCACCTGTCACCAATACCGTCATTTTTTTCATGGATTGATCTATCAAAAATGAATCTTATTAAAAGTTTTAGCAGAATACAGGTGAATTACAAGTGAACTTTACTCATACCTTAAACATCTTGTTCGCCATCCGTTGTGCTTGTGCGCCATAAAACCAATATGTAATTAAAAATAACGGTGCTGCAATCATCAACCAAATTGCAACGACAGTAATTAAAAACATGGGTTGCTTGAAATATAAAATAAAATTTTGCCAAACGTCGGGATCTTTACGTGCAAAAATAAACAATCCTAAAAGTAAGCCACATGCATTGTAACCCCAAAAAATGAGGCTAAATCCAAGGCTTAATCGTTTCTTTTCCGAGAGGGTTGGTGCGCGATGTTGTTTTTTTAGAAATTTGAATAAAACAAAAATCATTGCAATTAAATAAGGAATAGCTGTAAGCACTCCTCCAATGCTATTAGGTAAAATTGCAGCGATGACTCCAGCGATTAGGCTAGAAATCAAGCACACAATAAAAAACCAAAGGTAATACAAACGCAATGAAATCATGTAAATAAACCAAATCTAATCTACTTCAAAAATAATTATAAATTTTTTTCACTTTTTTTTCATTTTTATGTCAACCAATCCACACCTAGCAGCGTTATATAGGGTACAAGGTCGCAGCAACCGAATGTTCATTGCACGGCATCCGCAATATTTTTCGGTGACCTTTCATTATGACTCTCCATCTTTAACAATGGCTTTGTTAGCAGCCAAAGCCGTTGAAAAAGATTTTGACCGACGATTTATCATCACTCGAATCGTCGGTTTTTATTTTTTATAATGCTCAAAAATAAAAGAATCAGAATATAAACCATGTCATATCTATTGAAATTCAATTTTCAAGTTCACAATGCGATCCACATCTGTGTTCAGTTAAGACTATTAGGAAAATAGAAAATCTTTCAATTGAATATTATCCTATTAAAACAAAAGTGTTCACGACAGTATATTGCAATGCCCGATGCCATACCATCCACTGGGTGCTGTAACTGTTATTGGCAAAGCTATTTCTGAATTTAGATCATCACGTCTTTGCTCGATATGAAATTGATGAGAATGCAAAATGACAATGCTATACTAAAATTCATAAAACTAAGGAAGTTAAGCACTATAAAAATGAAATGTCCAAACTGTCAGGTTGACGTTGTAAATGAAAATATCAATATCCAAACGGATATGGGGAAATGCCAAGTTTGCAATCATATTTTTCGTGTTTCTGAAAATTTTGATACGCCAACATATGCGTTTGATATCAATCAACCACCACGTGGTACTTGGTATAAAAACAATCTGCAAGAAATAAAATTGGGTGCAACACTAAGAAGCCCGATTGCCTTCTTTTTAGTACCCTTTATGTTGATTTGGTCTGGTGGCTCATTGGGTGGCATTTATGGTACTCAAATCGCAAAACAACAATTTAGCCTTTTACAAAGTTTATTTGGTATCCCCTTTCTGATTGGAACCATCATTTTTGGTTCACTTACACTGATGATGCTATTCGGTAAAATCGAGCTCACCATTAATCAACAAGGTGGACGTGTTTTTACTGGAATTGGCAGAATAGGAAAATCAAAATACTTTAATTGGCATGACGTTAGTCGAATTAGAGAAAACCGTTCAACGAACTCATCCAATAAACAGCAAGCTCAAATTGTCATTGAGGCAAATCAGCCTATCACATTTGGTCTTGGACTCTCTCCAGAAAGACACCACTACCTATTTCATGCATTGAAAAGAATACAATCACAATATAAACCTGAGCGAAGATAAATCGTTATGCCATTCCCAATAGACAAACAGTATATAACTGCGGCTGAACAAGTATTGAATCTTACTTTTCCTACATCGTTTAAAAATAAAATGATGATTGAAAATGGTGGTGAATTATTTCTTGCAGAAGATGATTGGCAACTTTTTCCATTCTTTGATGAGTCTGATCAAAAAAGAAAAATGCGTACATGCAACCATATTGTTCATGAAACCAAACTTGCAAGAACATGGCATGGCTTCCCTGAACAAGCAGTTGCTTTCGCTCACAATGGCTGCGGTGATTATTTGATTTTTCTTCCAGAAGCTTTCAATCAAAATGTATTGGCAGAATCTATTTTCATTTGGTTTCACGAAACAAATGAAGTGGAACAGATCACGACTTCTTTCTTCTGATTTTTAGAAATATTTACCGACAATTCACAATGACATGAATTGTCGGTTTATTTTTATTGACCTTTAAACTGTGGTGGACGTTTCTCAAGCATGGCACGTACGCCTTCTTGAGCATCTTGCGATGCAAATAATGGCTTAAGGTAACTGTCCATATTCTGAAATGCAAAAACCTCTCCCTGAGTGACCGCATCAGTTGCTGAAGCCAACAATGCTTGCAATGCAAGTGGCGCAGCAATACAAATTTCTTGTGCAATCTCAATAGCGCGATCAAGCTGCTTACCTTTTTCAACAATTTCAGATACGAGATTCAATTCATTGGCTTTCTGAGTATCAAAGGTTTTCCCTGTCAATAAATATGGCATGGCTTTTTGCCACCCTGCTGCCTGCACAAAACGTACGGTTGCGCCACCAAAAGGCATAATTCCACGTAGCACTTCAAGCTGACCAAAAATCGTGTCTTCGCTAGCGACGACGACATCTGCATTCAACATCAATTCGACCCCAGCGGTATAACAAATCCCTTGCACAGCTACGATCACAGGTTTAGTTCGATGCCGACCACCGACACCCCAAGGGTTAATTTGACCTTCTTCGAAACTAAAAATTCCTTGAGGGATTTTGGGTTGTAATTCAACAAGGTCTAAACCCGCCGTGAAATGATCACCATGTGCAAAAATCACAGCACAACGTAGTTTAGGATTATTTTCATATTCGGTTAAAGCTAAAGATAAATCTGCAATCATATGACTATCAAAGGCATTTCGTTTTGCCACTCGGTCTAAGCCAATCAACATAATATGATCAATAATTTCGCGGCTGACTTTTCCTAAGCTCATTTTCTATTTCCTCATTTTATAATGATGTCTTTGATACCAAACTAGTTGATCGTTTAAGTATGATCAAGGCATATCTTGTAGGTATTTTCTACTTAGCGAAGCTCTGCTTTTTGATTGAATCCGTGCTACCTTATTCTCATTCATTTCATCATTAGATTCATTTATGACCGTGCGTTTTTTTCATACGTCTGACTGGCATTTGGGGCAGTTTTTTTATAATCATTCCCGCCACTACGAACATGAACAATTCTTGGCATGGTTACTTGAGCAGATCAAAGCCAAACAGCCGCATGCATTATTCATCGCAGGTGATGTTTTTGATGTAATCAACCCGAGCTCACAGGCACAAAAACAACTCTATCAATTTCTTGCCGATGCCCATGAGCTTGCCCCACAGATGCAAACCTTAATGATTGCTGGCAATCATGACTCAGGTTATCGCATTGAACAAGTTGAACCTTTATTAGAAAAATATAATGCCAAAACAGTCGGTGTGATTCGTTGGAACAAAGATAAAACGCTTAATTTAGAACGTCTCATTTTGCCGATTTATGATCAACAAAAACAGATTGTGGCATGGTGTATTGCCCTGCCATTCCTGCGTTCAGCTGAAATCACAGGTTTTAATGAACACACCACCAATAGCCAAAATGCGATTGCCGACCTACACCAACAATTAATAGAGGAAGCCAAACGTCGTAAAACCGATGATCAAGCCCTAATCCTGATGTCACATGCCCACATGCAAGGTGGAGAAACTTCGGATTCTGAACGCCCCATTATTATTGGCAATGAAGAAGCGCTTTCGACTACGCTGTTTGATGACAGTATTGATTATGTAGCGCTTGGACATCTGCATAAACCACAAAAAGTACAACATCCCCATATTCGTTATAGCGGCTCACCCATTCCACTTTCATTTAGTGAAATCAACTATAAACATCAAGTGGTTGAAGTCACCATTGATCATACAAAAAGTGAAGATTCATTTAACTTTGAAGCTTTGCCAATACCCCGAAGTATTCAACTGCATAAAATTAAAGATGAACTCAGTGTAGTCATGCAACGTCTGCGCAATCTACCAAATGAACCGATCGAAAATCTTGAACAACGTGAATATGTCGATATCGAATATCACACCACGACGCCACCACAGCCCAATTTACGACAACAATTTGAAGATGCATTGCCCAAAGATCGCTATCGACTGGTTCGCATTTCCAGACAATATCTATCCAATGAAAGCAATGCAGAGAGCAAGCAGAGTATTAGCTTAGAACCTCCGACACCCGAAAAACTATTTCAGCAAATTTGGGAGAAAAAGGGCTATCACGCTGATGATGAAGTGACCAAAGACTTTTTAAGTCTCGTTGCTGAAGCACAGAAAAAACTTGAAGATGACCAAACTGCTTAAGGATTTGCCGTGAAAATTTTATCAATTCGACTTAAAAATTTGGCATCGCTTGCAGGTGAACATTTTATTGATTTTGAAACTGAGCCTTTAGCAAATGCAGGACTGATTGCCATTGTCGGAAAAACGGGTGCAGGTAAATCTACAATTTTAGATGCCATGTGTCTGGCGTTATTTAATAAAATTCCCCGCCTTAAAGAAAGTGACGGCAAGCTGTTAGATGTCGATGGTTCTGAACTACTCACAAACTCCCCTTTAACGGTTCTACGTCGTGGAACTGGGCATGGTTTTGCCGAACTGTGTTTTGTGGCACAAGATCAGAAACACTACCTCGCACGCTGGGAAATTAAACGTGCCCGTGAAAATGCCAGTGGCAAATTGCAAAGTGTACAACGCTCACTCAAATGCCTGACCGATGGCGTGGTGATTGCAGATAAAACCAAAGCAGTTGAAGCGCATATTCAACAGATTACTCAACTGAGTTTTGAGCAATTCACTCGTGCTGTACTGTTGGCGCAGTCCGAAGTGACCGCTTTTTTAAAGGCACGTGATAATGAACGTGGTGAATTACTCGAGTATCTGACCAATTCCAGTATTTTTGCCAAAATTGGACAACTGGCTTTTGAAAAGACCCGTGAAATCAGTAACCAACGCAAGCAACTGGAAAATGTGTTAGGTCATATTGAAATCCGTTCTGATGAAGAAATTGCCGAATTACAAAGTCAATTCCAACAGATACAACAACAGGTTCAACAGTTGGAAGCTGACAAAGTTCAGCTTAATCAACAACAACAGTGGTTCGAGCAAAAACAAAAACTAGAAGCTGATATTCAAGATCGTCAGCAAAAATTGCACCTTCAACAACAACATATAGAGGCACTCGCCCCGCAAAAAGCACAATTACACCAACTTGAACGCTTTGCTTCTATTCATCCATATTTCATTCAACATAAGAATTTCAATGCTGATCTTGGCAAATTACAACATCAATTGCTCAAAGCACAGCAAGATTTCAATACAGTTGAACAGAAATACAATACTGAAAAATTTACCTTTGAAAAAATAGATACTGAGCACAATCAACTACAACAATTTGAGACTCAACATCAAGACAAAATTAAATTGGTACGCGATCGTATTGCTGACCGTCGTCTTTTGGGTGAGCAACTTCGTAAAGCTCAAAGTGATATTAAAGAGTTAGAGAATCAACAGATTCCCCATCTTGATCAGGAACAATTAGTTCAAAATCAGCTTAAACAATTACAACTCAGTATTTCTCAACATACGGCGCAGTTAGAAACATCCAATCATTTTGGTTCTTTGGATGATTCCCTTTCAGCACACATCTCTCAAATTCAACGCTTTATTCAAAGTTACGCTCTATTTGAAAAAAATTATGGTGATGTGCAACATGCCAATCAGCAACTTTTGGCAAAACAGAAACAACTTGAAGAAATAACAATACAATTCGGTCAAGATGATGCACTTAATCAAAAAATTACAACATTAGGCATCGAGCGTGATCAGCTTGTACAAAAGTTAAATCAATTCAATGTGATTCAACATCAATGGCACAATTTTCAACAGATTGATGCTGAACATTGCAAATTAACGAGCTGGGAAAATACGCTAAATCAGCAAATTATACAGACTCAAACTGAATTCAAAACTGCCGAAACGAATTACCAAGAACAAAAAAATACACGTGAACAACTGCAAAAAATCTTGCAACAGCAACGTTTACTGAATACTAAAAATATTGAAAAACTGAGAGCGGATTTGGTCGATGGTGAACCTTGTTTAGTTTGTGGCAGCAAACATCACCCATATGCTGAAAAAGAAGCTTTTTCTGATGAGTTATTGAAACTACAAGAACAACAAGAGCATCAAGCACTTGAGTTTGAAAAAGTGGCGTTTGAAACTTGGCAAAAGTTACAAACAACATTCACTCAGCAAACAGCATCAATGGATGCCAATTCAAAACAACTGGCTACTCTCACAGCTCAACGACTACAGCTTCTATCTGAGCTTGAACAGCAACTTATAACGCTTCATATCACCTTTGATTTTTCAAAAAATCATGATGTGTTAACTCAAATCATTCAGGCTCAAAAAGAGCATACTCAACAAACTCAAAAACAGCTTGAAGACTGTTTAACTTCACATGGAAATGCTCAAAAGCGACGTCATGAGCTTGTACAATCGATTCAACAAACCACGCAGCATTTATCGAATGTTCAACAAGCCGAATCAAATATTCAGCATATCGTAAGTTTGTTGAATGACACAGAAAAACAAATGTGGATGCAATCTACATTAAATGCCGCAGAACACGTTTCAAACTGCTTGCAACAACGTCAGCTCACATTAAAACAGCGAAATGATCTGAACAAACAACTCGATCAAACCACTCAACAACATCAACAATGTGTACAGCAAATTAAATTTGGTCAGGAAAAAATTCATTCAGCTGCAAAGCATATTGAAAATTTAACCATTGAAGGCAAAAAAAATAGCGATATTGCAATCCAAGTTATTTTTGAAATCACGCAAAATACCGTTGAAAAGCCACATGAATGGTTAGACGATTTTGATCAAAACCAACAACATCTACAAAAGCAATTTAAAAATGCACGTCAAAGTTTTGATCAAATCCGACAAGATTTTGAAATTACAAATAATGTACTAAAAGAATGTCTTGCTCATAACTCTCAACTGCAAAAACAAGCTGAGCAAGCGACCACCCATGTTCAGCAATGGTTAAACCAAAATACTGATTTTACATATGCAATATTAGAACAACTAAGTACGATTTCTCACGAGCAAGAACAACAATTAAAACAAGATATTTTAAAAGTTGAACGTACTTATGCGGATCTACAAGCAGGGATGAGAACCGTTCAAGAACAACTCAAACAACACCTTGAACATCAACCTGAAATTGCATTTGAAATATTAATTTCTAAGCTCACTACACTTATTGAAAATATGCAAACTTTGGCTGAACAACGAGATCAATATAAAGTTCAAATCGAATTGCATCAGCAAAACTTAGCGAAACAAAAACAATTTGCAGATCAAATCCAACAGATTCAGCAGCAGGAACACCGTTGGAATAAGATTTCTAGTTTAATTGGCGATTCCAAAGGTAAGGATTTCCGTGATTTAGCCCAGCAATATAATCTGGATATTCTGCTTGAATATGCCAACCAACAACTCAGCATGTTGTCACAGCGTTATACTTTAAAACGTTTGGATAACTCACTTAGTTTGGCGATTATCGACCACGATATGGATGGAGAAACTCGTTCAGTGGCCTCTCTGTCTGGCGGTGAGTCTTTCCTGACTGCCCTTGCGATTTCTTTGGCGATTGCCAATATGGCCTCTGGTTCTATGAAAATCGAATCCCTGTTTATTGATGAAGGTTTTGGGAGTCTGGATGCCTCTTCGTTGCATATGGTGATGAATGCCTTAGACCAACTGCAAAGCCAAGGGCGTAAAGTCATTTTAATTTCCCATATTCAAGAAATGCATGAGCGTATTCCTGTGCAGATTCAGGTGCAACCGATTGGATCAGGTTCAAGTCGGATTGAGGTGGTGGGATAGATTCAATCAACCAAAACATTCATCAATATTGTTGATTTATTAAATTATTCTTTGTCCGCAGGAAAGGCTTTAGGTGGCAGTGCATATTGAGATGAATCTTTTATGTCATCTTTTGAATCAGGAGATTCAAGTTGATAAATTGCTGTTCCAATAATGCCTGTATTTTGAATTGAACCATGATCCGAATTTGCAGCATAAGCATCTTCAGGCTGACTAAAAGTAAAAGATGCCACTGCGGAGTCGCTCTTACGGAAACCTTCTATCTGAATTGCGCTGTGCGGATGTAATACATAACCAGAATTATTGCGTGAAGCAGTACTTCCATTTAGTACATCCATACCATCTACACTTGCAACCACTTCATAAGTGTTGTCGGTATGATTTTCATATTTTAATTGATAGCTCTGGCCATTTTTACCTGAAAGATAATAATTTTGACCATCTCTATATAAGGGAAGCTCTTGATTATTATCATTAACAACAGAAAAACTAATTTTCCCTGCTGCCAAAGAAATACTATTCACCATTTTGCCTTGGTATTGCTTATTAGCATAACGGACTTGTGATTCAGCAATCGGCTGTTCAGATAAACGCGTCAAATTCACCTCAGTCACATGTGAAGTGACTTCATCTCCCCATTTTGTACCCAGTTTTTCATCTGCCGCAACTTGAGCATTCTGCTCAGTAACGATTTCACTTTCTTTTTTACTGCAAGCAGCTAAAAATAAACATAAAATAAATGAGATTAAGAAATAGATTTTTTTCATTTTAAATTAACCCTAAATTGAGTTCTTATCATTATGAGCAAATAATTTTTAATCGCTTAATATGAGCATCATATAAGTGATCAACGAATTATTCTAAATTAAGCCATTTTTTTCAACAGTGTATAAATCTTATATAATTGTAATTACTTCTCTATTCTCTGAACTAAAGAAGTAATTAACTCATTATGAAATATTTGAATAATCCCGTGCACCAAACAATGCTGTGCCTACTCTAACCATGGTTGAACCTGCTGCAATCGCAGCTTCGAGATCGGCAGACATGCCCATACTTAATGTATCCCAGTCTTGCGGCTGTGCATGTTGAGCTTTCACTTGCTCAAATAGCACTTTAGCATCAGCAAATGCGGCATGATTTTCAGGTGCTGGAATCACCATCAATCCACGCAAACGGATATTTGGAAGCTGACTGATTTGGTGAACCAATTCTAAAACCTCATTTGGTTGGCAACCATCTTTAGAATTTTGCCCATCAATATTTACCTGAATACAGATATTTAACGGTTTTTGATTTTCTAAACGTTGCTTGGATAAACGTTCTGCAATAATGAAGCGATCGACTCCATGCACCCAATCAAATGTTTCTGCTAAATGCTTGGTTTTATTGCGTTGTACATGACCAATAAAATGCCATTCAATATCTAAATCTTGTAATTCATCAATTTTAGTCAAGGCTTCTTGCAAATAATTTTCACCAAAACAACGCTGACCAACAGTATACATTTCTCGTAAGGTTTGGCTCGGATGAGTCTTTGAAACAGCCAACAATTGTACAGTCGAAGGATCACGTTTCACCTGCTGGCAAGCTTGCTCTATTTGATTTAAAACAGATTGACGGAATTGCTCAGATTTATTCATTGACACAGTTCTCACTTACAAAATCTTTTTTCTCTCACATTCTATAATATGTTGGTAACACAGAGTGAAAGCCGTATATTATTCTATAAAAGAGTGAGGCATTTTGATTGTTTCGGGGAAATCATGGATATTACAGAATTACTAGCATTTGCAGTTAAAAACGGTGCTTCAGACTTACATCTTTCATCAGGTATGCCACCAATGATTCGTGTAGATGGTGAAGTCCGTCGTATTAATTTACCAGCACTAGAACATAAAGATGTACACCGCTTAGTGTATGACATCATGAATGATAAACAACGTCGTGATTATGAAGAAGATCTAGAAACTGACTTTTCATTTGAAGTGCCTAATATTGCACGTTTCCGTGTGAACGCATTTAACCAAAACCGTGGCGCTGGCGCGGTATTCCGTACCATTCCATCTAAAGTTTTAACCATGGAAGACCTTGGTTTAGGTTCAATTTTTAAAGAAATTTGTGATTATCCACGGGGTATCGTTTTGGTCACAGGACCTACGGGTTCTGGTAAATCAACGACGCTCGCTGCGATGATCGACTATATCAACGAAAACCGCTATGACCACATTTTAACGGTTGAAGACCCAATCGAATTTGTACACCAATCTAAAAAATGCCTGATCAACCAGCGTGAAGTGCACCGTGATACACATGGCTTCAATGAAGCACTGCGTTCAGCACTGCGTGAAGACCCTGACATTATCCTTGTGGGTGAGATGCGTGATTTGGAAACCATTCGTCTGGCATTGACTGCTGCGGAAACGGGTCACTTGGTTTTTGGTACACTGCATACGACCTCTGCAGCGAAAACAATTGACCGTGTCATCGACGTATTCCCTGCCGAAGAAAAAGATATGGTTCGTGCCATGCTTTCTGAATCACTACAAGCCGTTATTTCACAAACATTATTGAAGAAAAATGGCGGTGGTCGTGTTGCAGCACATGAAATCATGATTGGAATTCCAGCAATTCGTAACCTTGTACGTGAAAATAAAGTAGCTCAGATGTATTCTGCCATCCAAACGGGTGCAAACTACGGTATGACTACACTTGATCAAAGTCTTAAGACCTTGGTTTCAAAAGGTGTTATTAGTCCTCAAGTTGCCCGTACCGTAGCAAAACAACCTGAGTCATTCCTATAATAATAAACGGATTAGAGAAATATCATGGACTTTAATGATTTACTCAATTTAATGATTCAACAAAGTGCATCTGATTTATTTGTCACTGCAGATGTTGAACCATCAATGAAGATCAACGGTCAAATTGTGCCTGTTTCAAAGTCTAAACTCTCAGGTGAAGTCGTTGGTCAGTTACTTCATTCAATTATGTCAGATAAGCAGCGTAAAGAATTTGCTGAAACAAGAGAGTGTAATTTTGCGATCGTCAATCGTGAGAAAACAGCCCGTTTCCGTGTAAGCGCCTTTCAACAACGTGATATGCCTGGAATGGTTTTACGTCGTATTGAAACTGTTATTCCAACCATGGATGAACTCAAGCTCCCTAGCGTGCTGAAAGAACTCGCCATGACCAAACGCGGTATCATTATCTTTGTAGGCGCAACAGGTACAGGTAAATCAACCTCATTAGCTTCGATGATTGGTTACCGTAACCAAAATTCAAAGGGTCATATTATTACCATTGAAGACCCAATTGAATTCGTACATCAACATGCGGGTTGTATTGTCACTCAACGTGAAGTCGGGATTGATACAGATTCATTTGAAGTCGCATTAAAAAATACGCTTCGCCAAGCACCTGATGTGATCTTGATTGGTGAGATTCGTTCTCGAGAAACCATGGACTATGCGATTGCTTTTGCGGAAACAGGTCACTTAGTACTTGCAACACTACACGCAAATAATGCGAACCAAGCACTAGATCGCATTGTCCACTTCTTTGAAGCAGATCGTCATCCTCAATTGCATATGGATTTATCACTTAATCTCAAGGCGATGGTTGCTCAACAGTTGATCCCAACGCCAGATGGTAATTCACGTCGCGCAGCAATTGAGATTCTGATTAATACACCACTTTTGGCAGACTACATACGCAAAGGTGAAGTACACGAAATCAAAGATCTCATGAAGCGTTCTCGAGAATTGGGGATGCAGACTTTTGACCAAGCATTATTTGATTTATACAAAGCAGGTGAAATTACGTATAAAGATGCACTGAAGCATGCTGACTCGCCAAATGACTTACGTCTCACAATTAAACTTTCAGAAGAAGGTACAGATCAGTTATTGAGTGCGAGCCGAAATATTACCTTTGATGGTCAATAATTCGAATTAAGACATTAAAAAAGGAAGGTTTTTTAGAACCTTCCTTTTTATTTGTTTAATTTTAGTAAAGTACTAAGCTTTAACTAAATCAAACTCATTTTTTACGATAAGCATCTTGGCATTCAGAATCACTACAATAACCGTATAAGTTTAATGAATGACCTGTTAAGGCAAAATTATGCTGATCTGCAACAGCATGCTGCTCTTTCTCAATAATATCATTCGTAAATTCAACAACTTTGTTGCAATTTAAGCAAACAAGGTGATCATGATGATCTTCTTGCATGATTTCAAAAACTGAATGATTATTTTCAAAATGATGACGTTGGATAATGCCAGCCGCTTCAAATTGTGTTAACACTCGGTAAACGGTTGCTAAACCAACATCTTCACCTTGTTCAAGCAAAGTTTTATAAATATCTTCAGCACTTAAATGATGTTGTTTTGAATTTTCTAACAATTCCAAAATCTTAATACGAGGAAGGGTGACTTTAAGTCCAGCTTTGCGTAAGTCTTGATTGGAAATAGGCATTTAAAAAGGTCTCTCAACAAATCTTAAGTTGGAATAGGCAATAGAGTTTAGATGCAGTATGATCTATCCTTGAACCAAATGCATCATCATTTATCAGGATAGTGTAGCAAAATGCAAAAAATCATGCTGGCGTTATTCGTCACTTCAGTACTTAGCGGTTGTTCAGTCTTTGGTGTTTATAAAGTCGATATTCCACAGGGAACACCATTAACTAAAGCACAAGCATCACAAGTACAAGTCGGCATGAGCTTTCAGCAAGTCCGTTTCTTACTGGGTAGTCCAACTGTTACAGATCCATTAAATCCACAACGTTGGGACTATATCTACAACTACACCCCAGGGACTTATGCGAAAAAAGCAAAAATACCAGCAGTGCGTGGTCAACACTTAAAAGTTTATTTCGATGCGAATGGTAATGTAGAACGTCTAGAAGGTTTAGATACGATTCCCGAATCACAACCTGGTTTACCAGCATCAAAAGAAGCGATTCTGACTGCGCCACCACTATAAACTATAAATAGTTTCCAAAAAAGAAACCCCTCACCGAATCATTCATGAGGGGTTTTATTTATGAAGTTGATGGTCTAAAACGATTACCCTTAATAAAACGCCCAACAGGGTTCTTTGCGGCACGCTTGCGTCGAATATCTTTAGGATTAATCGTCAATGGACGATAAATCTCTACTCGATCACCCACTTGCAAAACAGTATCTATCTCAATCTTACTACCAAATACCCCAAGATTTAAAATCTCTGGAAGTTTTATCTGCTCTGCTAAACCACTTGCATCAATCGCTTGTTGTGCAGTCATTCCTTCATTGAATGGAACGGCAATCATAAATTGCTGTTCAGGTGTCGCAAATGCAACCCAAACTTGTTTCTGTTCCATTATAAAACTTGCCCAATAACTGCGACAATCGCAATCAAAATTGAAAGCGGTAAAACTAAACGTACCGCAATACGCCATACGTTATAAAATAATTCATTACTAAAACCCATAGCTTTACGAAGATGGCTAATCTTCATAATCCAGCCTGCAAAAACTGCATAAATCAAACAAATCACTAGTCCCCAAATCATCAATAGAGTATTAAAAACTTGGTCAACTTGTGGCACAGCCCAAACTGCAATTGCCGCGAGAATAATGCCCCATTGAATAATGATTGCAAGTTGGCGTTGTGCTAACTGCTCTTTAGCAAATTGGATCAATAATGCAGCAGACATTATCGCAGCAAAAACCCACGCTAATGCTGGAAGTTGCGCTTGGGTAGAGAAGAAACCAAATGCAATGACAGCAATAAGCTGCGCGACCCAGATCGGAAAGACTGAACTTGTGACCGCTTGTTGTTTCTTCACTGTCGCTAAACTACTTTGCCAATACAATCCTAGACCTAGACCACTTGCGACTAAAGCAAGCACTGTAGCATTGCCCCACTCTTTAAACTCAATACCTGTCCAGTGCCAAGTCGTTAACTGAGTTCCCATCACATTTGCACCAATAAAAGCAGCAATGACTCCAATTGTTGTAAGTCCAATTAAAAATTGGCGCGGTATAAAAGATAAACCAAGCGCTATAACGGCAAAAACAGCGAAAAGGATTTGAACAGGAAGATTTAATGCAAGCTGCTCAGTCACAATGTGAGCAGAGGTATTTATCATACTGCCTGCAAAGAAAGGAACAAAAACAACAGCGAACCAACCTACTAAACGCCATTTCGGGGAAGCATCAGCATCACGCGTTAAAGTAGAAAGTGCTTGTAACGCGGTCATCTGTGAACGTTTCGCTAAGGCAATTTCAAGAAAACCAATCGGTAATGCTAATAAAAGCATGGTTCCTAGCCACAATAACCAAAAATCAAATTGACGATCAATTTGAATACCCACAGTTGGTGCTAATGTGCCAATCATGACAAAAGATAAGCAAAACGCCATCACTGGTGTAAGCCAGCGTGACAGAGTTGTGTCCTGCATACTGCATTCCTTAAAAAGCTTTGAACTCATTGTGCTTCTTTATGGAGCTTACAATGAAATATTCAATCTATTTTGCCTTTGTCACGTCTGAAAATCAAAACAAAAGATACCCAAAGAAAAAGGCAAATCACCATAAAGATGACTTGCCGCGCCTAGTTATTATTATGTAAATCTGACCTCTTATTTTTTACTCATCTTCACCTTATTATTTTTCTACCATAAGAGGTCTTATTGTTATTATTTTATTGTCAAGCAAAGAACCGAGAAAACCAATTCTTGCCTTTTTTCTTTTCATTTTCTTTAATAATGCCAACCATATTTTCTCTAACAGCACCTACATAATCAGCATCATCATGCCGAATATGATTGATTAACCATTTTGAAAGTGCTTCATGCAATTCTTTATCAATTTCATGCCCTAATTCAAAACGTTCACGATAAGTCTCTATCTTTTTGATAAATAAATCATGCACACGTTTATGTGGCACACGATATTTATAATTTGCTTCTTCTTGCAAGCTTTCTTCAAAGGTAAAATGCGACTGTGTATAATCAATAATATTGTCTAATACACTCTTCATTTTGACACGATCATGGGAATATTTTAAATCAGCGATTTCATTAATATAATCCAGAATACGTCGATGTTGATCATCGATTACCTCTATTCCTGTATTATATTCGGTAGACCATTTCATGCCCATATCGATTCCTAAAACCAATGTGATTTATTGAATAAGGACATAATATCGGCTAAACAATTAAATAAAAACACAGTATTTTTGTCAGATTTCAAATATTTTCAATAAAATAAATTAACCTGTTGTTTTATATTTAATTAAATATTTTAACCGATTAAAACACTCAAGTATTTTTTAACCAATTCGAGAAAAATAATTATAATTTCATTAAAATATAAATAGTTAAGAATAGATACTATAAATAAATGATATAGCATCTATTAATTTTTATTATACTTATTAATATTGATCCGCTCTCGTCACGCGTTTTAGGTTTGGATTTTCTGCTTCTCGAATGAGACGTTTAACACGTGTGAGTGCATATTTAATGGGTTTCCCGTGCTGAAATAAAATCATTTCGCCTGGCTGATATGCAGTCCATGATTCATTATGTGTGAGTGGTTCCGTCGTGATAACAGCAACACGATCTTCAGGTGTTGTTACCTCGCTAAAATCTACTTTGACGTCTAAATCAATTAAATGCGCAGGTTGAAATGGATATTCTCTTACTAACCAATGCAGTTTAGTTGTCGCATAACTAAATAATGCTTGCCCATTGGATAGGCAAAAATTAAACGTACCATGCTCAGCAATTTCAGGTGAAATCCGTTCTAATAGAGAAAAAACTTTCTCTATACACGGTTCTGTATATCCGAATGCTTCAACCATTTGATCTAATAAATAACAAAAAGCACGTTCGCTGTCTGTATTACCGACAGGTTCAAAGCGACCACTAAGCTGAGGATTAAAATCGTGTAGATCACCGTTATGCGCAAAAATCCAATGTCGCCCCCATAACTCACGTAGAAATGGATGTGAATTTTCTAGCGTAATTTTGCCTTGTGTTGCTTTTCGGATATGTGCAATCACATTACGAGATTTAATAGGATAATTACGAACTAAATCTGCAATTGGTGATTCAACCGCAGATTGATTATCAACAAACAAACGACATGCTTTGTCTTCAAAAAATGCGATACCAAAGCCATCACAATGATCAGACGTGACCCCTGCTCGTTGAGAAAATCCACGAAAGGAAAAGGTAATATCCGTCGGAGTCGCGCAATTCATTCCTAATAGCTGGCACATATCTTCTAACTATCTAACATCTGTGTCTATTGTGCATGAGGTACAGACATCTTGTAAATCTCAATATGTGCTCAGTATTAGCCTAACAATGATATAACTATCTCTGCACCATTTTATTCATCACAAAAGAAGTGGCAATTTTGTTAATTTCTAAGAAAACAAAATAATCCAAACATTTAAAATCTTCATCATAAAATGCTTGTTTAGAGAGCTTAGATTGCATACCTAGATATGTATCAAATAATTTTGGCATCCGTTCATCTTGTGGGAAACTATATTCTGGTCTCTCAGGTTCAAATGCACGTTTTGAACGGATATCAATAATTTGATGCTCAGCCAATTGCTGAATTTGACGATGGGTGTAATAAGCTCGCGCCAAGTTATCTTCAAGATGAATACTCACGCATCCCATCACATACTTCGCACGCATAGACCATAGTACCTTTGGCACTAAATTTAACCATAGCATTGATAAAGCTTTTCCAGAACGGAATTGCGGATGTACACACGTCCGCCCTATTTCCAAGATACTTGGCAAATGTGAAAAGTTTGGAACGACATCAAACTCTTTAGCACTATAACTTTGCCCAATTTCATGACCTTGAAACAATTTAAGACGTGTATAGGCAACAATTTCACCCGTCCATTTTTCACGTAACACCGCATGTTCACAACCAAAATCATAGAGATCTTGATCTAGCCCATCTTCAAAAGAGATACCAAATTGATGAGAGAATTGATTTGCTCTAAAACGTTGTACTTCTTGTAATTCTTTTAGATTATCCACCCACCCAAAACGGAATTGGTTTTGTGACGGCTTTTGACGTAAAGGTGAAGTTAATGTCTGGCGATAATGATTTAATTTTTCTAGCATAATGAAAGCTCCTTATGTCTAGAGTTACCTTAAATCGCTTCAATGACACTTCAATGAATAAAAGATGAACAGATCATGACTTAAATTCAATATCAACATCTATTAACTATCGCGGAGGCGGCATGGATGCAGCCCGTTTGACTGCGGTATCAAGGACGTGCCGTCAGTCAAACAAAAGATTTTTGTTACTATTCATCCTTGAAAAGTAAAGAAACACCTATACACAAGATATGTGATCTTACACATTCCATGAGGTTGTGCAAACTTTTCAAAAATTAATGCTTCGCACGATTGGTAATCAATGTACCAACGCCATGGTCAGTAAATATCTCTAATAATGTTGCATGAGGTACACGACCATCTACAATATGTGCACTCACGACACCACCTTTGACCGCGTCTAATGCACAACCGACTTTAGGAATCATACCGCCATAGATCACACCCGTTTCAATTAAACGATCTACTTCTTGTGTACTCAATCCAGTTAATAAGTTTTTATTTTCGTCTAATACGCCTGTGATATTAGTCAAAAGAATCAATTTCTCAGCGCCTAATGCTTCTGCAACTTTTCCAGCGACGAGATCAGCATTGATATTATAAGTATTCCCTTCTTCATCCACACCTAATGGTGCGATCACAGGAATAAAATCCCCTTGAGTAAACATTTCCAGTACATCGGTTTTAACACCAGTCACTTCACCGACCATACCCAAATCAATTTGAGAAATTGAACCATCAGCTTCTTGTTTTTCCATAAGCAGTTTACGGGCACGAAGTAAATTACCATCTTTACCTGTCAAACCAATCGCACGACCGCCGTGTTGGTTAATCAGATTGACAATCGATTTATTAACACTACCACCGAGAACCATTTCAACCACTTCCATCGTGGCTTGATCGGTGACGCGCATCCCATCAATACGATCAGACTCTTGCCCTAAACGTTTAAGCAGTGAATCAACTTGTGGACCACCACCATGTACGACGATTGGATTTAAACCTACTGTTTTTAATAACACGATATCGCGAGCAAAAGAGCTTTCTAGCTCTGGATCAGTCATTGCATTGCCACCATATTTTACAACCAACGTTTTACCTGCAAAACGTTGAATATACGGCAAAGCTTCAATCAAAATTTTTGCTTTATCAATGCCGATATGCTCGTGTGACATGCGCCTCTCCTTATTAAGCCTGTGCGAGTTCTTGTGCAATTTGCGGATATTGACCTTGCATCATAGAAACAAATTCTTGGCGAATTTCACGTAATCGATTTGGATTATCTGCATCAAAACGAACCGTGAAATACTCACCTGTATTAGATGCTCGAATAATGCCAAAACCATCGTCAAAATCAAGCCTTACCCCATCTATTTTACTTAAACGAGCGCCTAAACGATGACTTAGAATTTCAATATCATTTAAAACTTGTTTAGGGTTTATATCATGGGTGCTGATATAGGTATCTTCAGTACAATAACGTTCAGGGTAAATTGCTAATAAAGCAGAAAGGTTTGCTTTGTCTGATTGAGTCAGGTATTCCATGACTCTTAGCGCTGCATATAGACCATCGTCATAACCAAAACCGCGACCATCATTAAAGACATAGTGACCTGCATATTCACCACCAAATACCGCATTGCCTTTGGACTGAGATAAATATGTTCGCAAGAAACTACTTCCTGTACGAATCATTTTAGCTTGTCCATTCAAACGTTGTACGGTATCAGCCACCATTTGAGAACATTTCACATCAAATACAATTTCTTTACGTGGATGCTGTTGTAAACAGATTTGTGCGAATAAAGACAATAAGCGGTCTGGGCTAATAATATGGGCATGCTCATCGACTAACACCAAGCGATCACCATCACCATCTAAAGCAATGCCTAGATCAGCTTTTTCTAAAATAATGGCTGCTTGTAAATCTGTTAAATGCTCAGCATGTGAGGGATCTGGGGCATGATCAGGAAAATCCCCATTGGCTTCACAACGTAAAGCAATGACCTGACAACCTAACTTTTCTAAAACCAGTTTTGCACATCGACCTGCTGATCCATGCAAACCATCCAATACAATTTTTAAAGGGCGTGATAATTGAATATCATCTAATAAGGATTGCTGATACTGCAAACAATACAAAGGCACAATTTGATGTAGCACATGATCAGAATCAATCATTTGCTGAACATTTGGCAAAGAAATTTGTGCAAGTTGTCCAACCTGTTGAATCACGTCTGGCGTTGGGGGTTCACCATTTAAAATCCATTTAATACCATTATCTGATTTAGGGTTATGGCTTGCAGTCACCATAATTCCGTTCCCACCAAAATCACGCGCGATATAGTACATCATGGGCGATGAGCAACATCCAATGTTGGTGACTGTTAAACCCTGTGTTTGAAAAATTTGTTGAATAATATTGGCATAAGTCGGACTGGTTAGACGTGCATCATAGCCAATTACAACGCGATCTTGTCCTGCATTTTTATATTGTTGTGCTAAAGCATAGGCAATTGAATGAATCACATGAGGCGTTAAGTTGCTCAGTTTTCCACGGATATCATAAGCGCGAAAAACATTCAGAGGAAATGTATGTTTTATATCCACAGTAAACCCCTATTTTTATAATCACTAGCTGACTCAAAAAAAACAGAACTATTAAAAAATTAATTAACCCTTGTTCAGAAAAATTAAAGTAATTCATCAGCTGCTTTTTAATACAAATCTAGGGAACAATCAATATGACAAATGCAACGCTTTTCAGTAAAGCATTGCATTTAAATTGATAATGGAGGCAGTATTAGTGTTGGCCTGTATGTCCAAAACCACCTGCACCACGTTCAGTCGCAACAAATTCTTGCACTTGTTCAAATTCAGCTTGTACCACAGGAACTAAAACGTATTGAGCCAAACGCTCACCTGGCTCTAAATGGAAGGTATTCTGCCCACGATTCCAAACCGAAATCATCAACTCGCCTTGATAGTCAGAATCAATTAAACCGACTAAGTTTCCTAATACAATACCATGTTTATGACCAAGACCTGAACGCGGTAAAATTAAACCTGCAAAGTTTGGATCTTCGATATAGATTGCTAGACCTGTTTTGACTAAGACCGTTTCACCAGCCGCAATATCAATTGCAGTATCTAAACAGGCACGTAAATCTAAACCTGCTGAACCCGTTGTGGCATATGAAGGCAATGCCCATTCTTGACCTAAACGAGCATCTAATACTTTAACTTGGACTTTCATTACAACTTCCTACTGACTATTTCTTAACGTTTCAATAATGCTTTTAAATTCGCGAGATATTGCTGAGCTTGCTCTTTCGGATCAACATTCGGTGCGAGTTTCTTTTTACGACCATGCCACTCTAGATCATCTTGTGGTAATTCGTCTAAGAAACGGCTTGGTGTCATTTGACGCATTTGACCACCGTTTTTGCGCTGCTCAGCAAGTGTCAAGGTAAGCCCTTGTCGAGCACGGGTAATACCCACATACATTAAACGGCGTTCTTCTTCAATGGTTTCTGAAGCAATCGAGTTTTTATGTGGTAATAGCTCTTCTTCCAAGCCAATCATATACACATAAGGAAATTCCAATCCTTTTGCAGCATGTAGCGTCAATAAGTTCACTTTATCCGTGTCTTCTTCTTCTTGCTGCTGCTCTAACATATCGAGCAATACCAGTTTACGAATCACACTTTCAATATTCTTCTCATCGACATCATCAGTGCGATTCAATAAATTTTGAATGCTGCTATAAAGGCTTTCAATACTGTCAAGCTTGGTTTTTTCCTGAGCAGGCGTCGCTGCCTGTTCACGGATATAATCGATATAACCTGCTTCGTTAATCATCTGACGAACCTTTGGCATTGGCTCATCATCGTCGAGTAATTCACGTGTAAATGTCGCGATAAATTCAGCAAACTCATGCAATTGAGTTGATGCCTTCTTCGGCAAGACCATTGCCAAACGCTGATCTGAAGATGCTGTCAGCAAAGATAAGGTATTCTCTTGTGCGAATAAACCGAGTTTCTCTAAAGTGACAGGCCCAATTGCACGCTTCGGTGTATTAATAATTCGTAAGAAAGCACTATCATCTTCAGGATTAATAATGAGGCGTAAATAGCTCATCACATCTTTAATCTCAGCACGAGCAAAGAACGATTGCCCACCCGATAATTTATATGGGATTTGCATTTGACGTAGCTGCGTTTCTAATACACGTGCTTGGAAATTACCACGATATAAAATGGCATAGTCTTTCCAATTTTTACCATTCATCAATTTATGCGTGATGAGATCTTTAACAACACGTTCAGCTTCATCATCATCATTTAGGCACGTGATCACACGAATATTTTCGCCATGCCCTTTGTCACTCCACAATTTCTTATCGAAAATATGCGGATTGTTTTCAATCACAGCATTTGCTGCTTTTAGAATACGGCTGGTTGAACGGTAGTTTTGCTCAAGTTTGATGACTTTTAAATTATGAAAATCTTCTTTTAATAAAGCCATATTCTCAGGCTTTGCACCACGCCATGCATAAATAGATTGATCATCATCACCTACTGCGGTGAATTGCCCCATCACACCAACGAGAAGTTTTACAAGTGTATATTGTGCAGTATTGGTATCTTGATATTCATCTACCAGTAAATAGCGAACACGGTTTTGCCATTTATCTCTGACTTCAGCATTTTCTTGAAGTAAGCGAGCAGGCATTACAATCAAATCATCGAAATCGACTGCATTATAGGCACGTAGGTTACGTTCATAAAGTTGATACAAATGCGCCAACTGTACATCATCAACAGTTTCACAAGTTGAATGGGCTTGCTCAGGTAAGACTAGATCATTTTTCCAATCTGAAATTTTTTTCATTGCTTTTGCGATGAGTTCTTTACTCTCTGCACCTGATAAATTGTCACGTTGCATTAAGTCCATCAGAATTCGTTTGCAGTCGTCTGCATCTAAAATCGAGAAGTTGGCTTTAAGAGGTAAGTTTTTTAATTCTAAACGTAATAAATTCAGACCAAAAGTATGGAAAGTCGAAACTGAGAGTCCTTTAGCTTCTTCACGAGACAATAATTTACCGACACGCTCCTTCATCTCACGTGCAGCTTTATTGGTAAAGGTCATAGCAGTAATACGATGTGCTGGAATACCACATTGCTGTACGAGGAAAGCAACTTTTCGAGTAATTACGGAGGTTTTACCTGAACCTGCACCTGCAAGCACCAACAATGGCCCTTGAACATATTTCATCGCTTCAAGTTGCTTGTCATTGAGTTGACTGGCAGATGACATCTTGGAATACCTCTCACGTTTTCGAGCATGATTATAGACATCTCTGTTTTAGAATCCCAATAGTAAATCTTGGGATATGTATAAATTATGATGCCTTATACAAATAACACGCCATAGCTTGTCGCAAGCTGTTCGACACAATAAAAAAACCACCCGAAGGTGGTTCTTTTAAATCAGTAATAATTACTGTTTTGCATAAATACTAATTTCTACACGGCGGTTTTGTTCTTTACCAGCAGCAGTTGCATTTGAAGCGATTGGATTAGAAGAACCTAAACCTTGCGCATCAATACGGCCACCTGAAACACCTTGACCAGCTAAATAATTTTTAACTGACTGAGCGCGTGCTTGAGATAATGGAATGTTGATTGAATCATTACCTGTATTATCTGTATAACCTGTTACAAGAATCGCACTCTTGTTATCTTCAGCCAACACTTGTGCAACTTTGTTTAAAGTGCCGTAGAAGTTAGGTTTAATATTTGATTTATTGGTATCAAATGTAATGCTACCCGGCATGATCAATTGAACAGAACCATCTGGATTACGACCTACATCAACACCTGTACCTGCCATTTGCTCACGTAATTTTTTCTCTTTGTTATCGAGATATAAACCACTTGCACCACCAAGAATCGCACCAATTGCAATTGCACGGTTGTTTTGAGATGATGAGTTAGCATTACCTTTAGATACACCATAACCCGCAGCAGCACCAATTAAAGCACCTAAAGCAGCTTTGTCGTATGAAACACCACCAATATCGTTACCTTGGCCACTCATTGTTTGGCAACCAGAAAGTACCAATCCAGCCCCTACTAATGTTGAAATTACTAATGCACGCATTGCGTAGCTCCTGTCTATGTATTTTGTTGTCTGAACAAATAATGAATGATAAAATCAAGCCAGACCATTGATATTTTGTTAATAATAAACAGTTTATTTATATTTTTGTAATATTTTGATGCACTTTTCTTGATCTTATACTCACATTTTCTCCACTGTTTATTATTTTGCATAAAATCACACTTATGAGATATATATCACATTATTAAAAATTAAGTAATCATCTAAGTCTTCTATGGTAAAAATTTTAATTTCCCAGATTTTGTATCTATAAGTACTGGAATATATGAAAATTGTGAACATTTAAAAATATACAGTTGTATTTAAATATCTGTTGTTTATAGTTAAAAGAATTGTTTTATCGAAAATTAGCACTCAAGGTTTGATTTATGTCTACCACAAATAAAAAAGCATCGTTATTAGAAAGGGTAAGTAAAGGACTTACTGTTGGTTCTGTGATCACAGGAAGTACTTTTTTACATGGGCCCCCTATCCTGACATTAGGTATCACCAAGCTATTCAAAAAATCAAAAAAGGTAGATGAAACCAATATTCAGTTGGCGAATAGTTGGATTGGCATAAATAATCAACTGATTGAAAAAGTCTTACCAAATCTTAAATGGGAAATTAGTATTGATGAAAAGCTCGATCTGAATTTACAAGGTCGTTATATGATGATTTGTAATCATCAAAGTTGGGTGGACACCACAGTAAATCAATATTTTGGTCTCACACGTATGCCACTCACCCGCTTCTTTACCAAGTGGGAACTCATCTTTATTCCTTTTGTTGGGCAAGCCTTTAAGATTTTGGGTTTCCCAATGATGAAACGTCACTCAAAGGAACAAGTGGCTAAAAACCCAGAACTGAAACATCGCGATATGTTAGAAGCACGTAAAGCCTGTGAACAATTATTAAGTCAGCCTTTTACACTACTCAATTATCTTGAAGGCACTCGCTTTACTGCCGAAAAACAAGCAAAACAGCAATCACCCTATCAAAACTTACTTAAGCCAAAAGCAGGTGGCTTGGCATTGGCTTTAAACATCTTAGGCGATAAGATTGATGCTTTGGTTGATATGACAATTGTCTATCCTGATGGTGCACCAGATTATGGTGATTTTTGGTTAGGTGATGTCTCACGTATTGCTGTAGATTTGCGTAAAATAGAAATTCCAGATTGGGTGCTTGGTGGAAATTATGAAGATGATCCAATCTACCGCGAACGTTTCCAGCAATGGGTCGACCAAATTTGGACAGAGAAAGACCAATTGATTTCACAAATGAAATCTAAATATTATCAATAGTCTCATTAGGAATTGACTCACCACATGACTCAGCAGGACTCAAAACAAAACTCTAAATATAGCCTTGTAAATCCAAACAGTAAGTTTTTTAAACTGTTTCTTGTTTATGACATTTTCATGGTGTTTATTATTGTTTTTAATTTGTTCTGCTTAGGCATGAACTTTTTTTTAATGAGTAATATTGGCGAATGGTTTTTTAACACAATCCATTTACCTAATGTGCTTGAGTTTTATCGTAGTTACTTACACCCTTGGGTGATTATCACCGAAGCATGGTTTATTATTTTTTTAATCACTGAACTTGCCGTGCGATGGGCAATTGCGATTGTGAATAAACACCATGCTCGTTGGTGGTTTTTTCCATTTATTCATTGGTATGAAATCTTAGCGATTATTCCCCATTTACGTTTTCTACGTTTATTCCGCGCAGGTATTATTGCATATCGCCTACATGAGCTTGGGTATAAGGTTGTACCTGATAACATTCGTATTAAAGCAGCGTTTTACTATAGTGTCATCATGGAAGAACTCTCTGATCGCGTTGTCATTTCGGTCATAGATGGCGTTCGACAAGAGCTTGAAACCAGTTCGAGTCATAAAAAAATTATTCATGATCTCGTTGATCATCATCGTCAATTGTTTACTGTGGCGCTATCTTCTTTACTACAAGAATCCTTAGCAAAAACATTGCAAGAACAACAACCAATGATTACGAAAAAAGTAGGCATTATTGTCAATCAAGCGATTGAAGATACGCCTGAACTGACCCAGTTATTACGTTTAATTCCTCTTGTTGGTGGAAGAATTGAACAACAGATTCAAACTATTGGGCAACGTTTAGGTGAAAATATTAGTATTGGTTTGATTGAACCTTTTACAGCAGGCTCTGCACACAACCCAAATGAGAATTATCAATTGATCGCAGAAAAAGTCAGTGAGCTAAATATTGATAATCACTACTTAGAAGAATTGGTTGAATCAGTTGTATTTGAGAGCCTCGCAGCCATACGAAAACAAGTAAAAATCAAGCAATGGCAGCAAACCTTGCATGAATATGATCAATTGGATAAAAAAGCAGAATGATTACAAGAAAATTTACCAATCTAGCTAGAGAATTCCTGTAATTTGTTCTAGCATTTGCTTTTATTTACAACATGCTTTAACACAATAGAGTGCTTAAAAAAGCCCTTAAGGATAAATTATGGCTGATATACGGATTACGGGCAGAATGGTGAATTTTAGTCGATTAACATTCGACACAAATGACCATAATGCGATCCGCCAGCAACTTACAAGCACCCTCAATGAAGGTTCCTATCTTGGAACTTTAGTCATTATTGACAGTACCGTTGAACAAGAGCTGATTGCATTAATTCAACTACTCATAGATCTTGGTTTACAACCAATGGCGGTGATTGATGGTATCTTGGGTGATGAAGCACGGGCGATTCAATTTCCTGTACTGCCTGCTGATCAACCATTACAGCGTATCAAAGCATCAAAAGAGCAAGTCGTTGCTCAAGCACCTGAAAAAAATACTGAAACTCCAGAAATACAAACACCACAAAAACAAACACCGACTACGCATATCACCTCATATCATGATGAGATTTTGCGTACTGGACAATGTTTGGTACAGGATCAAGGTGATATTATATTGAATGCGGGTATGAATAGTGGCTCTGAAGTCATTGCGTCTGGAAATATTCACATTTATGGCAATGCTCGTGGTAGAGTCATTGCAGGTGCAGGTGGGCACACTTCAGCTCGAATTTTTTGTCACTCACTAGAAGCAGAGTTAATCTCGATCGCAGGGACATATTGTGTCGCAGATGATATTCCTAAAGATATGATCAAAAAACCCGTACATATTTATTTAAATAACAAGCAAGAGCTTGAATTTGAAGCCTTACAGTTTTAATTTAACTTATTAAACACCCAAAAAGCCCTTTTAGGGCCGTATGACCATAAATAGGAGTGGATTCGGTGGCCAAAATTGTTGTCGTAACGTCAGGCAAAGGTGGTGTAGGTAAAACTACAACAAGCGCATCTTTTGCAACAGGTTTAGCCCTACGTGGTCATAAAACTGTTGTGATTGATTTCGATGTAGGTTTACGTAATCTCGATTTGATCATGGGCTGTGAACGCCGTGTCGTTTATGACTTTGTCAATGTCATCAATAATGAAGCTCGCTTACAACAAGCATTGATTCGTGATAAAGAAATCGAAAACTTGTACATTCTCCCTGCATCACAAACACGTGATAAAGATGCTTTGAGTGATGAAGGCGTTGCTCGTGTGATTGATGAACTTGCTCAAGAGTTTGACTATATTATCTGTGATTCACCTGCGGGGATTGAGCGTGGCGCGATCTTGGCAATGTATCATGCTGATGAAGCAATCATTGTGACAAACCCTGAGATTTCATCAGTGCGTGACTCAGATCGTATTATTGGTATGCTTGATAGTAAAACTAAAAAAGTTGAACACAACGAAGGCCGTATCCGTAAACATCTCTGTATCACACGTTTCAACCCTGAACGTGCTGACAAACAAGAAATGTTAACGATTGATGATATTTCTAAAGATATTTTACGTGTGCCGACTTTGGGTGTTATTCCTGAGTGTCCAAGCGTACTTCAAGCATCGAACGAAGGTAAGCCTGTTATACTTTATGACGAAGCAAAAGCTGGTCAAGCCTACGATGATTTAGTCGCTCGTTTCCTTGGCGAAGATCGTCCTTATCGACACATTGCAGTACAGCCAAAAGGTTGGTTAGCTAGACTATTTGGAGCGTAATTATGGCAGGATTCTGGAGTAAACTTTTTAGCAGTGATGAAAAACCATCAAGTGCACAAACTGCCAAAGATCGCTTAAAAGTTATTGTTGCATCTGAACAAGGTTTAGGCCGCCGCTTAAGCCAAGACAAAATTGACCAAATGAAAAAAGAAATCATGCAAGTGGTCAGTCGTTACGTTCGTGGCGTAGATGAACAGCATATTCAAATGCAAGTTCGTTCAGAAGCAAATATCGAAATGTTAGAAATGAATATCAATTTACCTGAAGATCGATAGAAGTTTTTTCATTAGCGATTTTTCGCAAATAAAGGCAAAATACATTGCGACTGAACAAAGCCATGCTTTGTTAATTATTCAGTCCCGTATTTTGCCTTTATTATTTTAAGACTGAGGAGATTGTCATGGCATTATCACAGCCAGCAACTTTCAATGAAGAATGGTCAGATGAGCGTGTTTTTGCCTACCTCAACCAACTTCCACCAGCAGATGTTAATGCTGACTTCCATGTACTCTATCATGCGTTCAAACATATGCGCCCTTTCGACTATGAGCGCTTGATTACCAAATTTTTAGCTGATGGTCGCGATTTAAATGCGACTAATCCTGAAGGACAGCGTATTCATGACGTGATAGCTCAATTTCCACGTCAGAAAGATGGTTTCTTAGAAGTCTTAGCAAAATTTGCTTAAGATAAAAAAGCCTGCTTAAAGCAGGCTTTTTTATCTCTTTATTTTATCGACTACCAATCAAATAAACGCCCAGTAAGGTAAAAATCCCACCAGAAATACCATCAATCCATTTTGCAAAATTTTGATATGCTGTTCTAAATGTAGGTAATGAGAATACAAAGGCTACCACTAAGAACCATAGCAAGGTTTCTATCGCAATAATAATAAAAAGCAAAGAGTGATGCTGATCAAATAAAGGATTGGCTAAGAATAATGAAAATACACTACCAAAATAAATCACTGCTTTAGGATTCGATAAGTTAGTGAGTAAACCTTTCATAAAAAACAAATAAGGCGACTGAGGTAATACTATCTGTTTGATACTTTGCTCACCTTTTGAAAAAGCTGAACGAAGCATTTGGTATCCCAACCAACATAAATATAAACCACCAGCGACTAAAAGGCCTTGTTTTAGCCAAGCCATCTTTTCAAAAATAATATTCAGTCCCATCAAGGCTAAAAGTGACCAGACCATCGCCCCCAAGCAGATACCAAATGCAACCAATACCGCATCCTTACGAGAACGGCTGACAGCGGTTTGAGAAACTAAGAAGAAATCAGGTCCTGGAGTGATAAGCGCACAAAAATGAATAAAAATGAGTGTACATAATGCAACAAACATGGCTCACCCTTTAGCTTGAATTTTTAAACAATAAGCTTAAATAAAAAACGTGATTATTACTATATAAAATTGATAAACCTATAACAATAAAGCCCCTAAAGAGGGGCTTTATTAGTGGAATATTCTTATTAAACGAGAATATCGCGCTTACCGTTTGCTCCCATCGAGCTCACGATCCCATTTTCTTCCATCTGATCAATGATACGCGCCGCACGGTTATAGCCAAGACTAAATTTACGTTGTAACGATGAAGTTGAAGCCTTACGTGTCTCTAAAACAAAAGAAACACATTGATCATAAAGTGCATCACGACTTGGGTCACCATCACCATCTTCAAAACCACGTGAAGTTGGTTCTTCATCAAATGGGGTTAAGATTTCATCGACATAATCTGGTTCACCACGTTCACGCCAAGCGTCACAGATGCGGTTCACCTCATCATCACTAATAAAAGCACCATGCACACGCTCAGGCTCGATTTTACCCGGCCCTAAGAATAGCATGTCACCATGCCCCAATAAGTCTTCTGCTCCACCTGCATCGAGAATCGTTCGAGAGTCAATCTTACTGTTTACACGTAATGCAACACGTGTTGGGATATTCGCTTTAATCAAGCCTGTGATGACGTCAACTGATGGACGTTGTGTTGCAAGTAGTAAATGAATACCTGCCGCACGAGATTTCTGCGCAAGCCGAGTAATCATCTCCTCAGCTTTTTTACCAACCTGCATAATCATGTCAGCGAATTCATCAGCAACAATCACAATCGATGGTAAAGGAGCTAATCGTGGTGCACGCTCCCCTACAACTGAATCACTGGCTTTCCAAGTTGGATCAATCAAATCGTCGCCATTGGCAATCGCTTCTTCCACTTTGCGGTTATAGTCAGCCAATTTACGAATTTTTAGAAAAGACATTAGC
Source organism: Acinetobacter sp. TR3 (assembly GCF_027105055.1). Lineage (NCBI taxonomy): Bacteria > Pseudomonadati > Pseudomonadota > Gammaproteobacteria > Moraxellales > Moraxellaceae > Acinetobacter > Acinetobacter sp. TR3. The sequence continues at coordinate 753,522 of NZ_CP114264.1, read as the reverse complement.
TTATAACGACGCTCCATTTCATTGACACACCAATTCAATGCGCTTACAGCATCTTTCATATCTGTAACAACAGGTGTTAATAAATGTGGAATATCATTGTAGTTAGCTAATTCAAGCTGTTTTGGGTCGATTAGAATTAAACGCAATTGATCAGGCGTGTATTTTAACAACATCGATAAAATCATTGAGTTAACAGCTACTGACTTACCAGAACCAGTTGTTCCCGCAACTAACATATGCGGTGCTTTGCCCAAATCAGTAATCACAGGATTACCTGAAATGTCTTTCCCCATCGCCATCGAAAGTAAACCCGCTGGGTCTTCAAATGCAGGTGTCTTTAACAACTCAATCAGTCGAACCATTTCACGGCTGCTATTTGGGACTTCAATGCCGATATAAGGTTTTCCAGCAATCACTTCAACCACACGAACAGATGCCATTGACATTGAACGTGCTAAGTCACGTGAAATATTGGTCACTTTAGATGCTTTTACACCCGGTGCAAGATCTAGTTCAAAACGTGTCACGACAGGCCCAGGTTGAGCCTCCATCACTTGAGCTTTGACGTTAAACTCTTGTAATTTAATTTCTAGAAGTTCAGACAAACGAGCTAATTGTTCAGCTGTAAAGTTCACCTTTTTATTCGGATCTACCTTGTCCAATAATTCTAAACCTGGCAAAGTTGGTAAATCACGACGTTTTTGAGCCACTTGCATCGCACGAGACATTGGACGACCAAATGAATCTGTTAACGGCGCATCTAAATCAAAATCATCTTCGATATCAAAATTTTCTTCAATTTTACCCGCAGTTTCTTGCCATGCTTCAATAAATGCTTCTTTTGATAAACTTTCTTTAGGCGTTTCAATCTCAATAGGTGCTTTTACAAAAGCCGAAGACTGCGCGTAGCTCGGAGTTTGCAATACAGATTGCTGTTGTTTGTCTTCAATTAACAAATCTTCAAATTCATCAAAGCCTTCATCCAAAATACTTTGCTTATCGTCAGAGATCATGTTTTTGATCGTATGATGCGACTGAACTGCCGTTGCTTGCGGTACAGATTGAACTTCTATTGAATCTAACTCAATATCATAGTCAATTTCATCACTTTCATTTCTAGCCGTTGATCGCGGTTCTTGAATAAATGGCTTATGTACATCCGTAGCCGTTTTACTATTAGGAACAGCAGCCAATAATTCATCGAATATTTGGTCATCATTCCAATCGACTGGACTCTGATGAGGACGTTGCACTGCTACAGAAGAAACTTCCGTTGCTGAGTGTACATATTGAGATGAAGGATTTATAGCATCATCTGCCGCTCGCAAAAGTGCATCAATTTCTTGTTTATGACTCACATCATCATGTTGTAATGCACGCCATACTTCACCTGTTTGAATTAAGCGCTGACTATCGGCTGCAAGTTGATGTGCTTGTTTTAAAGTTTGCTCAAAATCTTCTGTTGATAATACTTCTTGTGATTGAACACTTTGCTGCTCTTTGGCAACAACATCAGCAAATAGTTTTTCGGCTAATAATTGATGATGTGAATTGTCTGTCGATGCTGTTTTAGCTGCAATGCTGTGCTGTGTATTTTGGGATGCATCATTCGCCTCTACAATATTTGAATCAGCCGCTTGGAGTGGAGCTTTTTGCTTTATAGTTGGTGTTTCTGTTGGGACTAATTGTTCAGTCAAATCATAAGCAGATTCGTGTTGAGGTATATTTTTATAAAACAAATCTTGTAAATATGCTGGCGTATTTTTTAATGTTGCCCAAGTTTTATTCCATTGAATACCAAAAGCTAAAGTGAATAATAAAATACTAAAAGTGAGTAAAAAAAATGTTGCGCCATAGATGGTTAAAAGCTGAGAAAGGCTCTGACCCAACTCATAACCAATGATACCACCTGCCGCATTTTCTAAAGTATCTGCTGGGACATTCCAATGTAGATACAACAAACTAGAAATGGACAGAATCAAGAAGAACTGTGCTGCATAACGGAATGGGCGATTTAAAAAACTTCTAGGCCACCATACTTGAATTGCTTCGATAAATAGAAATAAAGGAATGAACAAACTTGCCCACCCTAAAAAACCGAATAACAAATCTGCAATCCAAGCACCTGCAACACCACTTGCATTTGAGACCTGTTGCGTATCACTTGAAATATGCATCCAACCTGGATCAAAAGGTGTGTAGGTTACTGTGGCAAGAAATAGATAAATGCCAAAAGAAATCAAAAATAATGTCATTAAAAAGCGTTGTGCATAAACACTTGACACCGCAGCCATATACAGTCCTGTAACCCAATTTGTTATTTGTAGGTATCGATTAAGGTCTAACTGACCTTGATCAATAAGTTTTATATTATGCACTCGTTCTTACAAAAAAGATGCACGATTGTTTACTGTTGTTGTTAACATCCATTGTTGTTGCAAACATTGATGAAATATCAGTAAATGCTCTCCATGATATAGCTCAATTCGATTAGGTTTATCAATATTATCCACCCCACTTTGATGTGGATTAACGTATAATTTTAACAGTTTCAATATAAAAAGGATGTTCTTTAATGAGCGCTCGTCACTCACGGTTAATTATTTTGGGTTCTGGTCCTGCAGGTTATAGCGCGGCAGTTTATGCAGCGCGCGCCAACCTTAAACCGACACTGATTGCAGGCTTGCAATTAGGTGGTCAATTAACAACGACCACTGAAGTTGATAACTGGCCTGGTGACCCTGAAGGATTAACTGGTCCTGTGTTAATGGAGCGTATGCAAGCTCATGCAGAACGTTTCGGTACAGAAATTGTCTATGATCACATCAACGAAGTAGATCTTAAAACTCGTCCATTTGTCTTAAAAGGCGATATGGAAGAATACACGTGTGATGCTCTTATTATTGCAACAGGGGCAACTGCGCAATATTTAGGTCTTGAATCTGAAACTGCATTTATGGGTCAAGGTGTAAGTGCTTGTGCAACCTGTGATGGTTTCTTCTATAAAAACCAAAATGTCATGGTGGTTGGTGGTGGTAATACTGCCGTTGAAGAAGCACTGTATCTTTCCAATATCGCTGCTCACGTCACATTAGTACACCGTCGCGATAGTTTGCGTTCTGAAAAGATTTTACAAGATCATCTTTTTGCAAAAGAGAAAGAAGGTAAGATCAGTATTATTTGGAATCATCAAGTCGATGAAGTTTTGGGTGATAAAACGGGTGTAACTGCTGTTCGAATTCAGTCCACACAAGATGCAAGCACTCAAGATATTCAAGTTCAAGGTCTCTTTGTTGCAATTGGACACAAGCCAAATACCAGCATGTTTGAAAACCAATTGAACTTGCGTGATGGATATATTCAAGTTCAAAGTGGTACTTCAGGCAATGCAACAGCCGCTTCTATTGAAGGTGTATTTGCAGCTGGTGATGTAGCAGATAGTATCTATCGTCAAGCGATCACTTCAGCAGGATCAGGCTGTATGGCAGCACTAGATGCTGAAAAATATCTCGATAATTTAAACTAATCTCCACATTCTCTTGCGTTGACAATTTAGAATAGATTGTCAACGCGCTCTAGTTGCGTTAATTTAGAATCATTCTTATTCACTTTAGCAACTATGCAAGCGCTGCCTTTATCACAATATATTTTCCCAGATCCTATTGAAGCCGATCCAGAAGGACATGGCTTTATTTGCATAGGTGCAGATCTTTCCCCTTCTACCTTATTTGAAGCATATACACACGGTCTATTCCCTTGGTTTAACGAAGATGAACCGATTTGTTGGTGGAGTCCAGAGCCACGTTGCATTATTGAGCCTCATGCATATAAACCAAGTAAATCATTAATTCGAAATATGAAAAAACATGATTATCGGATTACAGTGAATCATGCTTTTGAAGATGTAATACGCTCATGTTCACTCCCCCGCAGCTATGCAAATGAAACATGGATTAGTGAAGATATAATCGAAGGCTATTGTTCTCTATTTAAAGCGGGTTATGCCTATAGCATTGAGGTCTGGCACCAAGAAAAATTGGTTGGTGGTCTATATGGTGTAACGATTGGAAAAGGTTGTTTTGGTGAGTCCATGTTTAGTACTGAAACCGACGTTTCTAAAATGGCTTTCTATACACTCATGTTGATCGGTCAAGAAAATCAGCTTCCTTGGATTGATTGCCAACTGGTCAATGACCATCTTTTAAGCTTAGGTGCGCGTACACTTTCTCGCCAAGTCTACCTAAAATCGTTACAAGATGTAATTATTGCCCCCTCTATCAATTGGAAAAGTTATCAAGAACGTGTATTTTCAAGTAAAACAATAGCAGTTTTTGCAAAATTAAACGGTTAATGGATTAACACCTTGGAGGGAGATTAATGAAATCATACCAACCCAAGTCCCTTTTAAATGACTTACAGTACTATATAACACCGCCACACGACTGTAGTTATCTTGATAACAAATCAGCTCGAATGGTATTTTTAGATCCAATTCACCGTATTGATGTGGTGACATTGTCTGAACTTTCACGTGTCGGTTTTCGGCGTAGTGGTGATTTTGTCTATCGACCAGAATGCAACTTATGTCGCCAATGTTTATCTTGCCGCGTTCCAATTCAAGAATTTAAAATGAATAGCAGCCAGAAAAAGGCATGGAAGCGTAATCAAGATTTAACAATGAGTATCTTGCCAACCTCGCAAGCCACTCAACAGCATTATAATTTGTATGAACGTTATATTAACGAGCGTCATGCAGATGGCGATATGTATCCAGCGACATTAGATCAGTTTGAAAAATTCCTCGTTCACAGTTGTACAGAAAGTTTCTTTATCGAACTTTGGGATGATCAGAAACTTATTGCCGTTTCTACTTGTGACTTAATGGATGATGGTCTCTCTGCTGTATATACTTTTTTTGATCCTCAAGAACAACGTCGTTCACTTGGTGTTTTTGCGATTCTTAAACAAATTGAATATGTCAGCACTTTAAATTTAGATTACCTATATTTAGGGTATTGGGTGCCTCACTCAGCTAAAATGAACTATAAATCACAATATACGCCACTGGAATTATTATTAGATGGGCAATGGCGCCGCCTTAACCGCCCACTCTCAGAAAAAGAGATTCATCAACTTGGAAATTCATTAATGACGACACTACCATCGGAGTGGGATAACTTAATTATTAAATAAAGCGGCAAAATCATCAGTGCATGTTTTGACCATAATCACAGCATGCTCTTTTGTACCATCTAAATTGGGATAATAATTTTTGCGTAAGTCTATTTGATGAAAATCCGTTTTTTCATACAAACGAATTGCAGCAAGATTGCTTTCACGTACTTCTAAAAAAATTTGAATCGGATTATTTTTTAAAAGTTGAATTGAATAACCTAACAACTCGTATCCAAGACCTTTGCCCTGTTGGCTTGGATGAATAGCCATCAGTAATAAATTGGCCTCATCTAGAACAGGCTGCAAAATACAGAAGCCAACGACCTGATTCGACTGCTCATAGACCGTGCACTGATACGAAGCTAAAGATTCTTGAAATTGTTGTTTCGACCAAGGATGTGTTTGTACTAAGCGCTCAATTGCAACAACACTGTCTACATCGCTCTCTTGCATCAATCGAATCACGATCTATCACTCTATAAAATATTGACGCAGATTATCAGCAATTTGATCATAAATTTGAATAAAAAAATGGGCAATTTTAATTGCCCATTTTCATTAACTCATATTAAAGCCTAATTCAGCACGCCATTTATTCAATAAAGCTGTTGTATCATCATCATTCGGATGAAATTTTGGTCTTAAAAATGCCAATAACGTTGGAATTTGACGTGTCATAAAACCTTTGTAGCCATACATGAACTTGAGCATATATTTGGTATCTCGCCATGTAAGTTTGCCATCAGTTTTTAAAAGAGTCGCAGTGAAATATGACTGGGTAATAAAAATTAAACCCATTGCAATCACTAAAGCTAATGAACGCATAAAATAAGCTTTAAATCCTTGCCCATACATCGCTTCATAAACGTCAAATGCTACCGCTTTATGTTCATTTTCTTCAACTGCATGCCACATCCATAAATGGTACATGGTCTCATCCATAAACATGGATTGAATATCTGGGTTAGACAATAATTCTTCAGCAATCGTTGATGTAAAATGCTCCAAGGCACAAGTACCCGTTAAACCAATCATCTCTTTTGTAAAACCAAATGGTTTTAATAATTTAGTAATTATAGCAACTCCATATTGAATGACTTTACCCGTTTGTGCTTCCAATTTACGCACATCATAACCATAAGCTTGAGCAGCTGCATTGAATGCCAAATGCTCTTTAGAATGCATCGCTTCCTGACCAATAAAAGCACTAATTTCTTTTTGTAATCGAGGATCAGCAAGTTTTGGATCATTTCTAACTGCACGGGTACTATTCACAAAAAATTGTTCACCCTCTGGGAACAGTGCTGAAAGTGCAGTCATAAAATGAGTTAAAGCAGCATCACCATTTGCCCAATAGCGCGGCACTTCACCAAATTCAAAATCCATTCGGCGTACAGGAAAACTAGCGCCAGCGCGGTTTGAAATATTGACCTTAGCATTCATACCTTATTCTCCTACCCAATGGATATATTTGATTAAAAATTATCTATGCTTTATTTATACGCTTCTTTGAACGCGTTAAATAAGTGCAGATAAGGTCAGAAAAGCATCATCTTAGGACATGTCAGTATGATTTAAAAAAGTTTATTCAATGTAATATTCAAAATAAAAAAAGAGCAATTTTATTGCTCTTTTTACATAGGTTTAGCTAATGGATGTTTTAATTTAAAAACCTAATTTCGCCTTCCAATCTTTAAGTAATTTTACGGTATCTAAATTATTTGGATGAAAACGTGGTCTAAAGTAAGCCAACATTTCACCCGCCATACCTGTAATAATCCCTTTTGATGGACTATAAGCATATTTGTAAATCATGCCTAATTCTTTCAGATTTAGTTTTTTATCTTGTTGAAGTAGACGTAAAGTAAAATAAGATTGAAGAATAAAGATTAAAACCATAGCAAATACAAGTGCTGTAGTACGTAAACTATATGCCTTCAATCCAGTTCCAAATACTGACTCATATACATCGTAAGCCACTGCTTTATGTTCATTTTCTTCAACTGCATGCCAGAACCACATATATGACATGGTCTCATCTGTCATTAAATCTTGAATGTGTTTATTGCGTAACAATTCAGAAGCAATCGTTGCAGTAAAATGTTCTAGCGCTGTAGTTGCCGTTAGATCAACCATTTCTCTTGTCATACCAAACGGTTTAACGATTTTTGAAAAATTCTTAAGCGCAAATTGGATATAACGTCCTGTAATCTGCTCTAAAGATCTAACATCATGACCATACTTTTGTGCAGAAGCATTAAAATTTACATGCTCTTGAGTGTGCATTGCTTCTTGACCAATAAAAGCACTGATTTCTTTTTGTAGTTCTGCATTATCTTTAATAGTTGGGTGATAACGTACAGCACGTACAGCATCAATAAATAATTTCTCGCCATCTGGGAATAATGCAGACAAACCAGTCATGAAATGAGTTAAGCCAGCCGAACCATCCATCCAATATTCTGGCACTTGATCAAAATCAAAATTCATACGACGTACTGGAAAACTTGCACCTGCACGATTTGAAATATTTACTTTAGCATTCATGCTTCTGACTCCTTTTAAATGGAAAATTTCCATTTAGTACTTTTGTTCATTTTCTTGTGTTTTATATTACGGTTTTATTGCGATGAATTAAGTGCAGTTTAGGACAGCAAGGTATCAGTTTAGGACACTATTAAAGATAGATTGTCGAACAATAGACATAAAAAAACACCCCAAAGGGGTGTTTTTTTATTACTCTAAGCGATTATGCAGTTACTTTAGCAACAACACCAGCACCTACAGTACGACCACCTTCACGGATCGCAAAACGTAGACCTGGGTCCATTGCGATCGGGTGGATTAACTCTACTGACATCTCAACGTTGTCACCAGGCATAACCATTTCTACGCCTTCTTGTAACTTGATTGCGCCAGTTACGTCAGTTGTACGGAAGTAGAACTGTGGACGGTAACCGTTAAGGAATGGAGTATGACGACCACCTTCTTCTTTAGAAAGTACATATACTTCCGCATCGAATTTAGTGTGTGGCTTGATTGTACCTGGTTTAGCAAGTACTTGACCACGTTGTACGTCTTCACGCTTAGTACCACGTAGAAGAACACCACAGTTCTCGCCCGCACGACCTTCGTCAAGAAGTTTACGGAACATTTCTACGCCAGTTACAGTCGTTACAACTGTGTCACGGATACCAACGATTTCAACTGTTTCGCCAACTTTAACGATACCAGACTCAACACGACCTGTTACAACAGTACCACGGCCAGAAATAGAGAATACGTCTTCGATTGGCATTAAGAATGCTTTGTCGATTGCACGTTCTGGTTCTGGGATGTAAGAGTCAAGCGCTTCAACAAGTGCAAGAACTGATGCTTCACCGTAAGGACCGTCATTACCGTTTAATGCTTGAAGCGCTGAACCACGGATGATTGGAGTGTCATCACCAGGGAAGTCATAAGTAGAAAGAAGTTCACGAACTTCCATTTCTACTAATTCAAGTAATTCTTCATCATCAACAAGGTCACACTTGTTAAGGAATACAAGAATAAATGGTACACCAACCTGACGTGAAAGAAGGATGTGTTCACGAGTTTGTGGCATTGGACCATCAGTCGCAGCACATACAAGGATCGCGCCATCCATCTGAGCAGCACCAGTAATCATGTTTTTAACATAATCGGCGTGACCAGGACAGTCTACGTGAGCGTAGTGACGGATTGGAGAATCGTATTCTACGTGTGAAGTATTAATTGTAATACCACGTGCTTTTTCTTCAGGAGCTGAGTCGATTTGTGAGTAATCTTTCGCTTCACCGCCGTAAGTTTTTGCACAGATAGTTGCAATCGCAGCAGTTAAAGTTGTTTTACCATGGTCAACGTGACCAATTGTACCCACGTTTACGTGTGGTTTATTACGTTCAAACTTGGCTTTAGCCATGATGATCTTCCTTTATAAACTGCTCATGAGGGTCGCCCATGAGCACTTGGTTTTTTAACTAAATTTTAGTTGGGTAATATAGTAATCGAAAGATTACTCGTCGTCACCTTTTTTACCGCCAGCTTGGAACTTAGCGATGATGCCTTCAGCCACGTTACGTGGAGTTTCAGCATATTTAGCAAATTCCATAGAGTATGTCGCACGACCTTGAGACATAGAACGCATTTGAGTCGCGTAACCAAACATCTCAGCAAGTGGTACTTCAGCTTTAATTGCTTTAGTTCCACCAGGAAGATCGTCCATACCTTGAACCATACCACGACGACGGTTTAAGTCACCCATGATATCGCCCATGTAGTCTTCTGGAGTTTCTACTTCAACTTTCATGATTGGTTCAAGCAAGATAGGATCTGCTTTCATGAAACCATCACGGAATGCGTAAGAACCTGCCATTTTGAACGACAATTCGTCAGAGTCGACATCGTGGTAAGAACCGTCGAATAATGTCGCTTTGATACCCACAACAGGGTAACCAGCCAATACACCATTCTTCATACGTTCTTGAATACCTTTATCAACCGCACCAAAGAATTCTTTAGGTACTGTACCGCCGACAACTTCTTCAGCGAATTGGTATTCTTTACCAGCTTCTTCAACATCCATAGGTTCTAAACGAACATATACATGACCGAATTTACCTTTACCACCTGTTTGACGAACAAACTTACCTTCTTGTTCAACAGACTTTTTGATCGTTTCACGGTAAGCAACCATTGGTTTACCAATGTTCGCTTCAACACCGAATTCACGCTTCATACGGTCAACGATGATGTCAAGGTGAAGTTCACCCATACCAGCAATAATTGTTTGACCAGATTCTTCATCTGTACGAACGCGGAACGATGGATCTTCTTTAGCCAAACGACCTAAAGCGATAGACATTTTTTCTTGGTCAGCTTTAGTTTTTGGTTCAACAGCCAATGAAATTACTGGCTCTGGGAATTCCATACGTTCAAGAGTAATGATGTTCTTCTCATCACATAATGTATCACCCGTCGTAACGTCTTTAAGACCTACACACGCTGCGATATCACCTGCACGGATTTCTTCAAGATCTTGACGCTCGTTCGCGTGCATTTGTACGATACGACCGATACGCTCACGCTTAGATTTAACTGGGTTATAAACCGGATCACCTTGTTTAAGAACACCAGAATAAACACGTACGAAAGTTAAGTTACCTACGAACTTATCGTTCATGATTTTGAACGCAAGTGCAGAGAACGGTGCTTCGTCAGATGCTTCACGAGATGCTTTAGTTTCATCTTTATCGTCAAGAATACCTTCGATCGCTTTAACTTCTGTAGGCGATGGTAAGAATTCAATTACAGCATCCAACATACGTTGAACACCTTTGTTTTTGAACGCAGAACCACAAAGCATTACTTGAATTTCAGATGCTAATGTACGAGCACGAAGACCAGCGATGATTTCTTCTTTAGAAAGATCACCTTCTTCTAAGTACTTGTCCATTAATTCTTCTGAAGCTTCAGCAGCAGCTTCAACCATCTTGGTACGCCATTCTTCAGCAGTATCAACGAGGTCAGCTGGAATATCGCCGTATTCAAACTTCATACCTTGAGATGCTTCATCCCAGATAATCGCTTTCATCTCGATCAGGTCAACAACACCTGCAAACGTATCTTCAGCACCGATTGGCACAACGATAGGTACAGGATTACCACCTAAACGAGTTTTAACTTGCTCAACAGCACGGAAGAAGTTTGCACCTGTACGGTCCATCTTGTTCACGAATGCTAAACGAGGCACTTTATATTTGTTTGCTTGACGCCATACAGTTTCAGACTGAGGTTGTACACCACCTACAGCACAGTAAACCATGCACGCACCATCAAGAACACGCATAGAACGTTCAACTTCGATCGTGAAGTCTACGTGTCCCGGTGTATCAATTACGTTGATACGGTGTTGTTGAAATTGGTTACCCATACCAGACCAGAAACAAGTTGTCGCAGCAGAGGTAATTGTAATACCACGCTCTTGTTCTTGTTCCATCCAGTCCATTGTTGCTGCACCGTCATGTACTTCACCAATCTTGTGAGATACACCTGTGTAGAACAAAATACGTTCAGTTGTAGTTGTTTTACCTGCGTCAATGTGCGCAGAGATACCGATGTTACGGTAATTACTAATTGGAGTTTGGCGAGCCATGATGTCTACATTCCTAAATGTTATATTTAAAACAGGACGCATCAATTAAATTGATGCGTACAAATATTCAAGCAGGCAACTTAAATACCCGCAAAGCTCCCACTTTGATAGAAAGCAATGTTGAATCTAGCTGCTGTACGCATGAATATTCTCCTGATTAGGGACTGTTTTATCCGCTTAGAAACGGTAGTGAGAGAAGGCTTTGTTGGCTTCAGCCATACGATGCACGTCTTCACGTTTTTTGATCGCAGAACCTTTACCTTCAGCTGCATCAAGCAACTCACCAGCAAGACGTAAAGCCATCGTTTTTTCAGAACGCTTAGCAGCAGCATCTACTAACCAACGCATAGCCAAGGCAGTACGACGGGATGGGCGCACTTCCATAGGTACTTGATAAGTAGCACCACCAACACGGCGTGCTTTTACTTCGACCATAGGACGAACTTTTTCAAGAGTAGTCTCGAAAAATTCAACTGGGTCAACTTTGTTTTTTTCTTGAACGCGGTCTAAAGCACCGTAAACGATACTTTCAGCAATAGATTTTTTACCATCTTGCATTACGTGGTTCATGAATTTAGCGATTGTTTGGCTGCTAAATTTTGGATCTGGAAGGATCTCACGAGCAGCGACTACGCGACGTCTTGGCATTTTAATACACCTAATAATATGACACTTCAGGATAATCCAGCAGTTTGTACAAGTGTCATGTACGCTACGCTGGCCTTACTATACGTCGCTTGAATTACAAATCTATGAAGAATTCAAACAAGCGAAACGCTAAAGGGTTGTTTGGGCTAGTTTCCTAGAATTACTTCTTAGGACGCTTAGCACCGTATTTAGAACGTGACTGGTTACGATCTTTAACACCAGCACAGTCTAAAGAACCACGAACGGTATGGTAACGTACACCTGGTAAGTCTTTAACACGACCACCACGGATAAGCACAACACTGTGCTCTTGTAAGTTATGACCTTCACCACCGATATAGCTTGATACTTCAAAACCAGAAGTTAAGCGAACACGGCAAACCTTACGCATTGCTGAGTTAGGTTTTTTAGGAGTAGTCGTATATACACGTGTACATACACCACGACGTTGTGGACAAGCCTTCAACGCAGGAACTTTTGATTTTTCAATCAAAGTTGTACGACCCTTACGGATCAACTGATTTGTTGTTGCCATTTGGCAATTCTCCCGTTATTAAACAACCTTAAAAAGAAAAACACCTCTTTTTAAGGGCACATAATTGTAAGCCAAGAAGTAAAAATGGTCAACATTGCAAGATAAAGCAAGTGCTGACCATTTCTATAATTTTGTTGTTTTATTGATGTCTAAATCACACCAACAAAATAATTAACTGTGTTTTGTTGATGCAGGCTCTATATCGATTGTTTTTGGTTCTGTAGATAGTTCCGATTCATCAGAAGTGAGTAATTCATTTGATTGCTCTTTCAAAGCAGATTGCTGTTCAGTATGTTCGTGCTTGACCACATGCTCTGATGCAAGCTGTTGAATACTCTGCTCAACGTTTTCATTCGTCTGAATTTCTTTAGCAGCATGATCTTTAGATTGCACTGAAACATTGGTAATCACATCATTTTTGCTTTCATCAACACTACTTAATGCATTTGTCGTAGTCTCTGTTGCATTTAACAATTGTGAATTCGGCTTTCTTAATAATGCTTCCGCTTTGTAATAGGCTTCTAAGGGTGAAAGATCTTCATTCGGATATTCATTCAAATAAAAACGGGCTGCCCCGAAAACAGATTGTGCCTTGTGTCCTACATCTTCGAGTAAACGCCAACTATAAAAGCCACCTAAAGCAGCACCAGCAACTGGTGTTAATTTACCAATCACAGATGCTTGAGGGATATGATTCAACCACCCCCATTTAAACTGTCCTTCCTCATCAACAAACCATTTCTTTACAAGCTCAATATCGTTGCTCGATCCAAGCAACTGCTGAAACTGTTGTAAGTCATGGGTTTCTAACATCGACTTCAAAGCTTTTAATGCAATCAATAATGTTTGTTTTTCAGCAATAATACCCAAATCAATTTCTTTAAAAATAAAGGCAACCACTTCTTGATCTGTCTCATCAGCCAAATCAAACCCATGAGAGCGACCCGTTTGATAAATTGTTCTTAGTGCTAGAACAATCGAGGCAGGAATATCAACGGCTGCACCCCAAACTCCTGTCGCTCCCGTGATAACGCCTTGCGCAGCGGCTAATAATTTATTTTGTTCGATTAATGCCTGACTTAAACGTTGAGAACGCCCAGTATCTTGAGTGAGTTCGGTAATATCTTTTACACCTGCCTCTTCCAGAATCTTTTCTGTAAGTGAAGTATTGGAACTAAATTCATTCAACCACTGAAATAAATAATCAGAAACTTTTTCGCCCATGTCAGGTGAAATGAAAGATGCAACATTATTTACTTTTGTGTAATGGCGACCCAAAAGTTGATGTGACAATTTAGGTAACTGTTGACGTAACATATGTTGTGGGCTTTCGTATTGCTCAATCTCAAATGGGCTTTTAAAACGCGCCTTCCCTTCGATCACATTAGATGAATCTGTAGATCCATCTGCTAATGTTTTAGGGGCAGTTTGAAGTTTTTGTATTTCTGAACTGAGCTTTTTAGCCACTCCAAAGGCTTGGGTAAATAAACCTGAAGATTGCTTGTTTTTAGATTTTGTCATCAAGTACCTCTGTTCTATAATTTGTGCATCTCTAGGTAAATACTAGGTTGAATGCAAATTTATCTCAACTTTTATCTGTGTTCTTTCATTACCTTTTGTCTCAACTGCATTTATATTTACGAATATTTACACAACTAGAAATAGGCATAAAATTTGCCATAAGAAATAAAAAACCTTTCTGCTATGATGGTGTCATTCACTCATAAGCCATTTAAATCGTTATTTTCTCCTGATTTGTACTTATAGCGATATGCATAAGGCTTCGTATTACCATAAAAGGGATCTGTAAATGAAACGTGTTGTAATCACTGGTATGGGCATTAACTCATGTATCGGTAACTCTTTAGAAGATGTCACTCATTCTTTAAAAAATGGAATCTCAGGAACACGTTTTAATCCAACTTATGCCGAATTAAATTTTAAAAGTCATGTCAGCGCTGCTGCTGAACAAGATTTTGATGGTATTGACCGTAAAATCAAGCGTTTTATGGGTGTATGTGCGATGTATGCTTATAACGCAGCGATTGCAGCAGTAGAACATGCGGGTCTAAAACAAGAGGATCTAGCAAATAACCCTCGTTATGGTATTGCAGGTGGTAGCGGCGGTAACTCAACTGCATCAGTTGCAGAGATGGTTAAGCTATTAGAAGAAAAAGGCGCACGTAAAATTGGTCCTTTCTTTGTTCCCCGTAATATGAGTAACACAATTACTGCCAATGTCGGTGTAGCATTGAAACTACAAGGCGTTGCGCATTCAATTACCAGTGCATGTGCAACTTCTGCTGATGCAATTGGTTATGCCTACAACCTGATTCAATTGGGTAAACAAGACCTAATGCTTGCGGGTGGTGGTGAAGAAGATCACTGGTCTCAAAGCTTACTTTTTGATGCAATGGGTGCATTGTGTTCTAAATATAATGATACTCCCGAATCTGCATCTCGCCCTTACTCAGCGGATCGTGATGGTTTTGTCATCGCTGGTGGTGGTGGTTTCATTATTCTTGAATCACTTGAACATGCACAAGCACGTGGTGCGAACATCTTAGCTGAAGTTGTTGCTTATGCAGCGAATAGCGACGGTGCAGATATGGTTGCACCAAGTGGTGAAGGTGCGACACGTTGTATCATCATGGCATTAGATGAAGCAAAACAACACGGTGTAGAACAAATCGATTATGTCAACACACATGGTACATCAACACCAGCGGGTGACGTGACTGAGCTTAAAGCAATGGAGCGTGCATTTGGTGAAGGACAAGTTCCACCACTTAGTTCAACCAAATCAATGACGGGTCACAGCTTAGGTGCTGCAGGTGTTCAAGAAGCGATTTATTCTATATTGATGATGCAAAATGACTTTATTGCTCCAAACATCAACGTGACTGAGCTTGATGAAGGCGCACAAGGTTTCGATATTGTACTTGAAAAACGTGATACAAAACTGAATACTGTGATGAGTAACAGTTTTGGCTTTGGCGGCGTAAACGCCTGCCTTATTTTCAAGAAGTGGGATGCATAATCCCACCTAGGATTATCGATGGATGCACCTTCTGATGCTTTCTTATGGGTAAAAGCATTACATATTATTGCCGTGGTTTGCTGGTTCGCTGCATTGTTCTACTTACCCCGGCTTTATGTCTACCATGCTATGAGTGAAGATGCCGTTAGTCATCAACGCTTTGAGGTGATGGAACGCAAGTTGTATCGCGGTATTATGTGGCCATCTATGATTGCCACACTCATTACTGCCCACTTCCTTGTCGATTGGGGTGATGCAACCCGACACTACCATGAAGCTTTATGGTTCTATCTTAAAGTCGGTCTGGTGGGTTTATTGGTCATATACCACTTTATTTGCGGTTATTATCGCAAGAAATTGATTGGTAACGCTCATTATAAGTCACACAAGTTTTGGCGTTTTTTTAATGAAATGCCGACTCTCATCCTATTTACAGTCGTCATCCTTGTTGTTGTAAAACCCCAGTTCTAATTGGGGTTTTTGCTTTTTAATGGGTCATCAAATTTTATAAAATTAGAATCAAATTAAGATTATGTATGAGATTTAAAACTATTTAACTTTTAATGAACTAAAATCAAAAAATTGAATCGCATCGCAACAATTACAAAACTAAGCGCAATCAAAAATTGGTTTTCTAATTAAACTATTTGCTATGGTATTAAACAAATTATGAATTGAATTTGAATCAGATGAAATTATTCGAATCATTGCACGCTATTCCCTCTCTGCTCATATCATTTCTGATTGTTTTTCTTAACATGAATGAATTTAAATGGCGTGGCTTAACTGATGGCGAAGTTGCACTCGCTCAATCTGTATTCGGTGATCTGATTGATTATCATGCAGTAAAAATCTTTAATATTCCTTATTTACCGTGGCAGCCATTGAATATTTTTATGGCGCCAAACGGCAATCTATTTGTACATAAACAACATTTTTACCAAGATTACTCAAAATGTTCATTAGATCTTCAGGCAATTTTTATTCATGAATTGGCCCACATCTTGCAATTTCAGCAAAAAACCAATGTCATCTTAAAAGGAATGTTGTTACAGACAGGCTACTATCTTAGTTTTAAAAAGTATAATCCCTATCATTATCACTTTATTCAAACCAAGACTTTCACCAGTTACAACATTGAACAACAAGGTGATATTGCACGAGATATTTTTTTAAAGAAGATTCCAAATATTATTTTGAACCAATAAAAAAGCCCTGTGAAATAAATGACAGGGCTTTTAAGTTAGAAATTCGCAATCTGCTTTATGCAACAGAACCTTTGCGCATTTTAGATTTAAGTTCATGGCGGCTGTCCATATTCGTCGTAAAATCCGTATCTTTGCGTATATCATCCATGATAATTGTACCAATACGCCCCACACCAATTGCCAATCCAAAGGCAATTACTGGAAATAAAATGGTTGAAATCATCATCACTCTAACCTCTTGAATATAGGAAATTCTTAACTGACTGATTAAATCTAAAGTTTATTTGTCTTGCTCTTGAAACATCACTGTACCAATACGACCAACAACAACTGCCAAGCCAAATGCAACCACAGGAAATAATAAAATTGACATATTCGTTACCTCTTTTTGTATGTTACTCACATACTTGATTTAAATTACAGTGTACACATGTTCACATTGATTAGGATAATAGCAGTGTACACGCGTACACTCAAGCAATAAATAGATTTACCCGACGAATGGTATAAAAAACAATCACAAAGACATAAAACATTGAATTTATTTATTTTAAAAATAATAAACCACTCAATAAATTAATCTTTTTTGCGAATTCTATCAGTGATTGAATAGGTCTAGCGTATTAAAAAATCTGTATTTGCTGTAATTAATCTGTCACCAGAGTATGAAAAGATGAAATGAAAAATTATACAAAAGCACTAAATTTTGAAATTTTTGCCCAATAGATTGATATGGATAACTTCAAATACACAGATTGATCCATAGATCTTCGTATTTTATACAGAAAAACTTGTTATTTTTACGCAGAAAAATGTGCATTTAGTATATATTAGTGAACTTGTCATTTTTCTTTAAGATGCAGAATGTTTAGCACCATGATATACAAACGTTTTTAAAACTATACTTATATAAATCAAAATCTTGTATATCAGCACTTGTTAAGACTTAGGATTAGGTTTGAATGAAAAATTTTAAAATTGCCCTTGCTCAATTTTCTCCGCATATTGGCAATATTGACGCAAATACTCAAAAGATGGTTGAGCAAGCAAATTTAGCGAAACAACAACAGGCTGATCTAATCATCTTCCCTGAACTTTCTACGCTAGGTTACCCAGCTGAAGATTTATTACTTCGCCCGAATTTACAAAAACGCACTCAAAAAGCGTTCGCTCAATTAAGTGAAGTGAAAGATATCGTTATGGTGTTTGGTTTTGTTCACCAAACAGAAGATGGTCACCGTTACAACTCAGCCGCAGTGATTAAAGATGGGCAAGTTTTAGGAATATACAACAAACAGAACTTACCAAATTATGGCGTCTTTGATGAAAAACGTTATTTCCAAGATGGTCATCAACATCTCGTTTTTGAGTATTTAGGTCATAAGTTTGGTGTACTGATTTGTGAAGATGTTTGGTCACTGAATACCGTCAAACAACTTAGCCAACTGAATGTTGAAACGGTGCTTGTCTTAAATGCTTCTCCGTATGAAGTCGGCAAACCACAGCATCGCATCCAAACATTAAATGAACTCGCAAAACAACTGAATCTAAATATTGTTTATGTCAATCAAGTGGGTGGACAGGACGATCTTATTTTTGATGGTTCAAGTTTTGTCAGTAACAAAAATGGCGAACTTGCATTACAAGCACCTAGTTTTCAAGAATCTGTTTATGTGACTGAATATGATGCAGAGCAAAAACAGTTTAAAACTGCTAATGCAATTCCAACTTTAGATACTTTTGCCGAAATCTATCAAGCATTGGTCATGGCAACACGTGACTACGTACAACGCTCAGGATTCCCAGGTGTGATCTTGGGCTTATCGGGTGGAATCGATTCAGCCTTGACACTTGCTATTGCTGTTGATGCGATTGGTGCTGATAAAGTACAAGCCGTGATGATGCCTTATACTTACACCTCTCAAATGAGTGTAGAAGATGCAACAGAACAAGCACGTCGCATGGGCGTAACTTTCGGTATTGCAGAGATTCACCCAATCGTAAATAGCTTCATGCAGACCCTATTCCCATTCTTTGGAAATACACCTGCTGACGCAACTGAAGAAAATTTACAGGCACGTACCCGTGGTACTTTACTCATGGGTTTATCAAATAAGTTTGGCAACCTTGTACTTTCAACAGGTAACAAGTCTGAAATTTCAGTCGGTTATTGCACACTCTATGGTGATATGGTTGGTGGCTTCTCTGTATTAAAAGATGTCTATAAAACCATCGTCTTCGAATTAGCAAAATACCGTAATACATTAAGTGAAACACCTGTGATCCCTGAGCGTGTCATTACTCGCCCACCTTCAGCGGAGCTGCGTCCTGATCAAACAGACCAAGACTCTTTACCTGCTTATGATGTACTTGATGCAATTCTGTACGCTTATATCGAAGAAGATCTTAGCCAAGCAGACATTATTGCAAAAGGCTACGAAGCTGAAGTGGTTGAAAAAGTAATACGCTTAGTTGATCGTAATGAATACAAGCGTCGTCAGGGTGCAATTGGCCCACGTATTAGTTCACGTGCTTTCAGTCGCGAACGACGCTACCCTATCGTCAATGGATGGACCGCGAATGACTGAAAAAATTGTTTCTGAAAAGTCACAATTACTTGCTCAAGCACTTATGCTTGAGCAAGTGGCATTTTATAAAAATCAGCTTACTACACAGCTTTCTCCTGAGTTCTTTCAGCAGTTTATTCAGTTGTTTCTACAACATGCACCAAATATCAAACTGAAAGAAGTGATAGAGCTTGAACAAATCCAAGCCGTTGTTAAGCGTTATGCCTTTGAAATGCAGCTTGGTGCTGGGCTATTAGAGTTTATTGGTGAAATTGCTCAACGCTTGCATGTTTTTTCTTTACAGTCTTCAGCACATTTAGAAGATGTTTTTTCAGATCACCAATTTGAAATGTGGTTATCTAAATTTCTCGAATTAGAAAATATTCGACATTATTTAAACCACTTCTTGAAAGAAAGCCCTTCAATTCAGCAATTATGCCAATATATTGCAACCACAACTTTACAAAATAAATTACCAAAATTATTTTCACAATCTGATGAAGAACAAATTTCTGAAAGCAAATATCAGTGGCAGCAGAAACTAAAGACTTTTTCACATCGTCAACAACAACGCATTGAACAGAAAATCGAAGAAAGTATTGCTCGCTTTATCCAAGAACAACTTGCCGATTTAAGCTTACTTTCAAACGATGACTTAGAGAGCTTGGCACGTAATATCTGGGAAGATAATAAAGCTAAACCTTTATCTGAATACACCAAACAAGTCACACCTTTGGATGTTGAAGAATTCTTTGTAATGATTTATGAATACTGGAAAGAGCTACGTCAGTCTTCCTATATTCAAGATCTTATTCTATACGGCGTAAAAGTCTTTTATGATTTTTATGAAGACGAAAGTTTAGAGGATGTATTTGCTGCGATTGGGATTGAAGAGTCAGATCTTCAAAATGAAGCTGTACGTTTTTATCCTAAAGTCGTTGTAGCCTTAGATGAACATGGCGTATTAGAACCTATTATCACCATGATCGTAAAACCTTTTTATGAAAGTCATCAAACTCTAGCGACGATTGAAAAGCATTTATAATTATTATTTTTCTGCTGAGATATATTGAGATTAAATCAATATATCTCTTTAATTTTCTAATTCAATCACATTAAAGCTAATCAACTGAAGCCATCAGAAAACCTGATGGCTATACTTTTTTATCTTGAATCTATAAATAATATTCAGTTGATGCTTAGCAGGTCGAGTAGCCAATAAAAGCACATAAAAAAAACCACGCAGGAGCGTGGTCTATAAAATGGTGGCTATGACGAGACTTGAACTTGTGACCCCCGCATTATGAGTGCGGTGCTCTAACCAACTGAGCTACATAGCCGTAAACTGTGTGCGCATTATCTAGTGTTCTACATAACAGGTCAAGTGTATGACATTGAAAACATGAAACATATGAACAGTTTTTGTGCTTTTAATTTTTATTTGATTACTTTTCAACAAATCTTCTCTCAAACAAAAAAATTAATTAAAAAAAGTTCAAATAAAAAAAGACCACGCAGGAGCGTGGTCTATAAAATGGTGGCTATGACGAGACTTGAACTTGTGACCCCCGCATTATGAGTGCGGTGCTCTAACCAACTGAGCTACATAGCCGAAAACTGTGGGCGCATTATCTTAACTTTCAATACACACGTCAAGCACAATTTCAAAAATTTTGAGAAGTGGGCCTATAAGCCGGGTTCTGTCGAGGACGATCATTCCTCTAGGCGTACAATCACTCATACGCTCAAGCGACCTACCCGAATCCAGCACGGGCCGTGCCTCAGGATTCCTATTTGGTCTTGCTTCTGGTGGGGTTTACCTTGCCGTGAACTGTTACCAGACACGCGGTGCGCTCTTACCGCACCCTTTCACCCTTACCTCACGAATGAGGCGGTCTACTCTCTGCTGCACTTGCCGTCGACTTTCGCCGCCCAGGCGTTACCTGGCACCTTGCCCTATGAAGCCCGGACTTTCCTCCCCTGTTTCAGTCACGGAGACCTCCACAGCAGCGACCGTCCAGCCCACTTCGTGGCGCATATTATCAAAGTTAGAAATTAATTGCTCGCATTTTTTTGTGCAGTTAATTTTTTATATTTTGCCATCAACTCATCTTGTGACTCGACATGCTGAGGATCAAGCGGAATACAATCAACTGGACAAAATAACTGACACTGTGGCTGATCATGATGCCCAATGCACTCTGTACAAAGTGCAGGGTTAATTTCATAAATCAATTCCCCCATATAAATGGCTTCATTGGGGCATACTGGCTCACAAACATCACAGTTAATGCATTCATCAGTAATATAAAGAGACATCTACCAACCTTGCTGATGTTTGCGTTCAAATGCCTCAACAACAACAGCGGGCACAAACTTATTCACATCACCTTTCAATCGAGCAATTTCTCTTACCAATGTTGATGAAATAAATGAATATTGCTCTGATGGGGTTAAAAAAACTGATTCAAAATGAGGATCAAGTTGACGGTTCATATTCGCCAATTGAAATTCATATTCAAAATCTGAAATCGCTCTTAAACCACGCAGTACCGCAGTTGCACGTTGTTCACGAAAGAAATTGACCAATAAACCATCAAAACCAACAAACTCTACATTAGACAAATGGCTTAATGAAGCTTTTGCTAATTCTACACGCTCTTCTAAACTAAACACTGGATTTTTATGATGACCAATTGCAATTGCAACAACCACTTCATCAAACATTTTTGATGCTCTTGCAACCAAATCAACGTGCCCGTTGGTAATTGGATCGAAAGTCCCCGGATAAATCACACGTGTTTTAGACATGCGTTGTACTCTAGTTAATGAGATAAGGTACATATTTTAACAAATTTAGCTCTAAACGCGAAATTGCTAAACGATGGAAAAAGATTGCATTTTACGGCACAATAGATGTAATTGTGGAAGTTTGAATTATGGCGCAAGCAACAGTAGTAAAAAATAATAATGGTTGATGTTTTTTATAATTCCTTACAGTTCTTTTATAATACTTAAGCAATTGAAATAAAATAAATATTATGTTTCTTAGTTCTTTTTAGTGCCTTTTAATTCCTTATAAAAACGGGTAATAATACGGGTAACATTTCATTCAAAATACTCTCAATGGCTACTACAAAACTTTCTGATGTCAAAATTAAGAGTCTGAAACCAAAAGATAAATTATATAGGCTACTAGACTCTGATCGACTATATATAGAGATTAGACCGACTGGTGCTAAGGTATGGCGATTCAAATTTGTTTTTCAGGGCAAAGAATCATCAATGAGCTTAGGGGAATACCCTTCTATTAGTCTAGCTGAGGCTCGTTCTTTAAAAGAACAAATGAGAGCAAAACTAGCAAAAGGTATACACCCTGTTGAAGATCGAAAAAATATCAAAGCCAAATCATTAGCCGAATCAACCAATACTTTCGATTCAATTGCTGCTGAATTTAAACTGAAACGAATGTGTTCAAAATCTGAAACATATCAAGAGAAGTTTGATATTGCTTTAGAAAAAGATATTTCACCTGTGATTGGGAAGAAGAATGTAAACGAGGTAACAGCAGCAGATGTGCTTAAAGTAATTGATAACACTGTAGATCGAATTGTAAAAGAATCAAAAGGAAGATTTACTGGTGCTTCTGCCGCACTTGAGAACAGAAGATTTGTTGGTAGTGTTATTCGATATGCTATAGCAACGCTTCGTGCTGAGAATGATCCTACTTATGCAGTACGTGATGTAATTAAACGTCCTCGTGTCAATCATGCAAGAGCATTAACGAAAGAAGAGCGATATAAAGCAAGAACAAGTCTACCTAAATACAATGGCACACAAACTGTGAAGAATGCAGGCTTTATTCTCTTATACACAATGCTGCGCGCTGTAGAAATCAGGAAGATGCAATGGTCATGGGTAGACTTTGAATCAAGATTAATTACATTTCCAATTGAAGTGATGAAGAAAGCTAGAATCCACGTACTACCAATTTCAGATCAAGCATATAAGGTTTTACGACAGCAGCATGAAATATCAGGTGATGGCATTCTGGTGTTCCCTGCTATTTTTAGCAAAAAGAGTAGTGGGATGCTTTCACCATCAACTTTAAATAGCATGCTGGAGTATATCGGTCTTAAAGATGTAACTACTCATGACTTTAGAGCCACAGCATCAACATTACTATATGAAAAGGATTACGAGGAAGCGTGGATAGAGAAACAATTAGCACATGCCGAATCCAATAAAACTAAAGCCTCTTATGATCATTCAAAACATCTAAAACAAAGACGGAAAATGATGCAAGACTGGGCTGACATTGTTGACAGTTGGAGAGACTTAGCCTGTAAATAAAACTGTTAATGAGGGCATTTTCTAATGAAATTACAACTCTCAGGATGATTATGCTGGCTTGCATTTTGAAAGGACTAGCAGATGTTGATCCTACCTATGCTGTCAAAGGTGTCATTAAACGTCCAAAATCAATCATGCTAGACTATTCACTATGCAAGAGATACGAGAGCTTAAAGAAAAAATCTCCCTTTGATGGATTGGACAAGTGAAATTTTATTTATAATTTAAATCAAAAACTTAATTAAAATTTTCAATTTTTTAGGCGTAATATAGGCGCAAATAACGTCCATATTTTGTCCAATTTCAAGTACCTCTTATTTTTATTTTGATTGGTTGCTTTTCAACCAATCTAGTAGCTTATTTGGGATTGAGCCACTTAACTTTATAAACTCAATCTATATCCTAGCTTCGGACTTTTTGGTTTGTCTGGAATGATACGTTGAATCAACCCTGCTTCTATTGCTGGATTAAGGTAATTCTGTGGAGTATTCGATGATGAAGTAAAGACATTAATTCTATCAAACTCTATTCCCTCTGCCACATAACCGCAATTTAACATTGAACATAATCGCCATCTTGTACGGTAGCTTGATCGGTATCATATACGTTGACTTGATCGCTTGCTGATGAAATCTAAAAATGACATCAAAATCATTTTTCAATCCAAATCCTTAATAAGGAGCAGAACAACCTACTCCTTAAACTTTTATCAGTTTGTCCAAGCATTCGATAACATTTCAGCCTGCTTCATGACTAATTCAATCGCCTCAGCTGCTTTGTCAGGCGGGTACTTCCAACGCTGCAAGGTACGACGTACCAAGATTTTAAGCTGGGCACGTACACTATCTCGAACCTGCCAATCCACCGTTGTTGATTTTCGCAATTTCTCAGTGATTTCACGAGCAATTTGTTTCAGCGTATCATCACCCAATTCACGCACTGCACTTTCATTATTTGCTAAAGCATCATAGAAAGCGATTTCATCGGGATTCAAACCGAGTGAAGCTTCACGTTCCATTTCAGCCTGAAACTCTTTCGCCATTTGAATCAGCTCTTCAATCACCTGTGAAGTCTCAATCGCACGGTTGTTATATTTCCTTAGAGTTTCCTGCAAGCGATCTGAGAAGCGTTTTTCTTGCACAAGGTTATTACGTGTTTTTGCCTTGATGCCATCATTCAATAATTTTTCTAATAATTCGACTGCCAAGTTACGGTACGGCATTTGTCGTACATCTTCCAAAAATTCATCTGACAGCAAGCCGATATTGGGTTTATCTAAACCACATAGCGCAAATACATCTGCTACACCATCAGCCACAACAGCATTATCCAGAATTTGTTTAAGCGTACTGTCCTTTTCTGCTTGCGATAATTTACGATCCACAGAAGTATGCTTACTGATCACTGCTTTAATGGCTGAATAAAATGCAATTTCCTTATGTAAGGTCTTGGCTTCATCTAGCGTACCGCACAATGAAAAAGCTTTATTGACTGCGAGCACTAAATCTAAAAAGCGTTTTTTGCCATCTTTTAGACTTAGCACATAGTTGGCTGCTGGAATAATCAGTCGGTGTGCTTGTGTTTCATAACTGCTTAAATCTAACCCAGCTTGATCAGTGGTCTTGGCAAACATCCCACGAATGGCATCCATTTTTTCAGCAAGCACTGCATAGGCTTCTTCTGCACGTAAGGTTGGCTCGCCTTTTCCTTTGGCATCTGTATAGGTTTTTAATGCCTGCTTTAACTCATTGGCAATCCCGATATAATCAACAACCAAACCACCTTGCTTGTCTTTAAAAACACGGTTCACACGAGCAATCGCCTGCATGAGGTTATGCCCTTTCATCGGTTTGTCGATATACATGGTATGCGTACACGGTGCATCAAAACCTGTCAGCCACATATCACGCACAATCACCAACTGCAAAGGGTCATTCACATCTTTAAAACGTTTCTCTAAATTTTTCTTCACTTGCTTATTGTAAATATGAGGCTGTAGCAAAGGCTTATCCGATGCTGAACCTGTCATCACAATTTTGATTTTTCCTTTTTTCGGGTCATCATCATGCCAATCTGGGCGCAATGCAATAATTTCATTATACAAATGCACACAGATTTCACGGCTCATAGTCACAATCATACCTTTGCCTGCTGTGGCTTCAGTACGGGCTTCAAAGTGCGTCACCAAATCCGCAGCAATCTGTTTCAGGCGTGGTGTTGCACCTACTAACTTCTCTAATCGACTCCATTCACCTTTGGTCTTTTCACGACTACCGACATCTTCCTCATCTTCTACCACTTCATCGACTTGATCAGACAGTTCCTCGATTTCAGCCTTATTAATATCCAATTTTGCCAAACGAGATTCATAATAGATTGGCACGGTTGCGCCGTCCTCTACTGCATCTTGAATATCGTAAATTGAAACATAATCGCCAAAAACAGCGCGGGTATCTTTGTCTTCACTGGAAATTGGCGTACCTGTAAAACCAATAAAGGCAGCATTCTTTAAGGCATCACGCATGTGCTTGGCATAGCCAAATTTATAAGTCCCATCATTCGACAGTTTGGCTTTGAGTCCATATTGGCTACGGTGGGCTTCATCGGACATGACCACAATATTGTGCCGACCATTCAGTAATGGATGCTCAGCTTCTCCATCGAGCAAAGCAAACTTTTGTACCGTGGTAAAAATAATACCGCCCGACTCACGTTCAGCAAGGAGTTGTCTCAGCTCATCACGATTATTGGCTTGTACTGGCGTTTGTTTTAATAATTCTTGTGCTTGACTAAAGGTTTCAAATAGCTGTCCATCTAAGTCATTACGATCCGTCACAATCAATAAGGTAGGATTCTGCATGGCTGGTTGTTGAAGTAACTTACCTGCATAGCAACACATCGAGATACTTTTACCTGAACCTTGGGTATGCCAAACCACCCCTGCTTTTTTATTTCCTGTAGGATTCGATGCGGCAATAGTCGCCTGAACAGCTTCACGCACTGCATGGAACTGGTGATAGCCTGCAATTTTTTTAATCGTTTTTTCACCATCAGTTTCAAACAGCACAAAGAAACGGATATAATCGAGAAATAACTCACGATCAAAGAAACCTCGAATCACCGTTTCCAGTTCCCATTCTAGCTGAGGCTTATCATCTTCATTTTTAATGGTACGCCACGGCAAGAAACGTTCTTGACTTGCTGTTAATGACCCCACCCGAGCTGTAATACCATCACTCACCACCAAAGCTTCATTAAAAACAAACAGATCAGAGATTTCTTCTTTGTAGGTTTGTAGTTGGTTAAACGCATCCCAAATATCGGCGTTTTCATCGGTTGGGCTTTTTAGCTCAAGTACAGCAAAAGGGATACCGTTAATAAAGCAGATAATGTCAGGTCGTCTTGGTTGCTTTGTGCCTTGGATAGTAAATTGATTGATTGCGACAAAGCGGTTTTGCTGTACATGATTAAAATCGACCAAAAACGCATGGTCATTTATCCAATCATCTTCTTTTTTATAACTGACAGGTACGCCTTCCAATAGCATTTTATGAAAAGCACGGTTATTGGTGATTAAGTCCAGACTTTCGGGTTTACTCAGTTTTTGTAAAACCTGCTCAAAACAGCTCGCTGGCAAATGTGGATTTAAGCGTTCAAAAGCGGCTTGTAAGTCTGCTTCAATCAGAACTTGTTTATAGTCTTTGCGTAAAGGATTGCTACTGTCAGGCGCAATATCGACACCATGAACGATTTCCCAGCCATTTTCAGAGAACCAGTCTAGGCATAGGTTTTCAAGTTGTGTTTCGTTCATTTTATACTTCCGAAGCAGAACTAATGTTGCTTGTATCTTCGCCTACACTTTTAAGCAGACCAATAAACTGTTCTCTATCTGAACTTAATTTGGTGATAATTCTTTTGGCTGCAATTTGCATTTCAGGAACTTCTACAGGTGAAGAACCACGTTCAAAAACGCCACACAAATGTGAATATTCATTATTGATTCTATCTGTCAAAAGAGCAGGAATATTATCCCCATCAAAAAATAAATTTAAGGTTTCTTCTGTCATACCTTTATCAGGGTATTTGTAATACAAGTAAATTTCAAAGAATTTTCGAGCATTATTCCCAAAATTATAAAAAGTTATATAATTTGAATCATCAATAACCTCAATAATAGAACACTTATAAATTTGATGAAATAAATAGTTGAATTCCGTTACATACTCTTTAAGATATTTTGGCATGATACTAATCTTAGAAGTATCATTCACCCTTGAGATCAAAAAATACTCTTTTTGATAATTCTGAGGTTTTCCACTCGAATTTAAAAATTTTCCATCAACCTTTTTTAAATATTTTAAAAAGTCTAAATTATGCGTAGAAATAAATAGTTGACCAAAAATATGATTATTAACAATTTTCTCGTTAATCAAACTATAAATAAAGAAAATATGATTACTATCTAAGCTAGAAATAGGATCATCAATCCAAATAATTGGCTTTGAACCTTTAGTATCAATATCCTCTAATTTTGCCATAAAGTAGCAAAAAGCAAGTAAACTGCATTCCCCCTCACTTAAATGATATGCTTTTTTATCTTCTCTAATAACTTCAAATCTCACTCCACTTTCATTTGTTATTGGTTGCAAAGATAAATAATGATGTCCAAAGAAATTTTTTAATAACTCATTAACTTTATCTGCACCTTTTTCTTCATCACGAAGTTCTGCTTTTTTAGTTTTGATAAGTTGCTCTTTTTGGCTAATAATCTCATCTATAGATATCTTTTTGTTTTCATTTTCAACAACTTTGATACTCAAGGCTTCAATATTAGCGACTTGATCTTGATATTTAATAATTTCTAAAAAATTAGAGATCTCATTTAAACGCAATTTATCTTTAGCATGTTTTTGTTCATTTAATAACTGTTTACTAAACTCGGTCGATTCTTTTTTAATATTTAGGTATGAAGTCCATATTACCTTTAAATCTTCAACATCTTTATTAGGATTAATAAAATCCTTTTCAGTAAGAATGTTCGCTTTCCGTTCTTTTAATTGATCAATTAAACTATCTAAAATTAAATAATATTTGCCAATTATTTCTTCCAAATCTGTTTGAATAATATCAAGTGTTTTATGAAATTTTGAATAAAATTTTGATTTATCAACTTTTAATAAAGAGAAACTCTTCTTCTCTGATTCAATATCTACAATGAGACTATCTATATCATCTTCTAAGATCTTAGATTCTTTATCAAAATGCTGGTCTAATTCCTTCCACCTCTCCTCACTTATAAGAGTTCCGCAAAAAGCGCAATTACTTAGTTTATCTTTATGATAAGATCTACCTTCATTAACCCAACGATTCAAAATTGCATTTTTAACTAATTCTTCAATCTTGTTAGATGAACTAATTTTTTTTGCAACCAGTTTTTCGGTTTTTT
The DNA here is from genome assembly GCF_027105055.1 of Acinetobacter sp. TR3. Classification (NCBI taxonomy): domain Bacteria; kingdom Pseudomonadati; phylum Pseudomonadota; class Gammaproteobacteria; order Moraxellales; family Moraxellaceae; genus Acinetobacter; species Acinetobacter sp. TR3. The sequence continues at coordinate 724,378 of NZ_CP114264.1, read as the reverse complement.
CAACAAAATTAGATAATCTAATTTTAGGAAGTTCAATTATAGAAAATTCATCTAATAATTTTTCTAAACTCAGCTTTCTAAACTGTTCAATTTCTTCTAAAGATAACTCTTTATACGATTCAGATAATACTTCTCTAATATCATTACTAAGTTTCTGAACATTATAGTTTTGATCGCCAAATCTTTCAGATTGATATTTTATTCCATTTTTTCTATCTGTCGCTTTATCACTTAATTGCTTATCTAATGCTCTTTTCGCATTATCCCATACTATTTTAGCATCATCATAACTGCTGATTACTTGAACCCTTTTAGCATACAATCCTGTTTCTTGACCCTGTTCCTTTTTTCCAAGCTCATTTTCAATCGTTTGAATTTCGGTTTCAACAATATTATTGTTCTCACCTAAAATAGCAAATGATTGAATGCCATCATCTTGATGCACAATAAATTTTAAATTTTCTTTAATAAAGTCTTCATTAAAAACTCTAATTTTCTTCCCATGAGATGTTAGGTTGTTTTGCGTTACTTCTTTATCAGAAAACTTCACACAAAATTCTGGATTGTTATATTTATCCGATATTTTCCCCATCTCTAGTGCTCTAATTATTCGAGATAAAGATGTCTTTCCAGAATAATTTCGCCCATAAATTATATTGATGTCTTTAAAGGTATCAGCAGCTCCCCCATTATTCCTAACATTAGAATCCCATTCAAAACCTTTAAAAACCGCAAGGTTGCCGATACTTTTAATTTTCTTAATCATCAATACTACCCATATTTTTATTCAAAGAAATCTCACCCGACAACAACCTTGGTAATAAAGTATCTCTTAAATCAATTAATGTTTGATTTTCAATTTTCAATTTATTTTGATAAAAATAAAATGATCTTACTTTTGCAGAATACAAACACCTTAAACTTATCGGCGGTACAATTATCTGAAAATCCATAATTGCTTTTTTATCACCTCTAGGCATTTTTGAACCTTTAGATGAAGCCATCATTCTGTCAAAAAAACTGTCTTGGTAAATTAAATTATATAAATATTCTTCCGTACCTTTTTCTAAGACATCAAAGTTCAATACATCATTAGAATGCCCACCATCGAAAAAAGAAAACCAAATTTTCTTAAAATAAGGTCGGATATTGGAAACCAAAATATTCCCTTGCCTAAACGCTGGAACACTATTTGCCTTTGGTAATGAACTTGCTTTTTCGATCCCCTTTTTTTCAGGTAACATATTTTCTGTAGATATATAATTTTCAAGCGTTAAATCATTTAACAAAATTTTATTAGAACTATATTTTGCAATATCTCCAATACAACCAATTCCCCACCCCATCGGCACTTCCCCTAACTCACTTTCTACCAACTCATCAGGAAAAAGTGCAGCCGTCGCTTGTAACTCAGCAAAATCTTCCGCTGCCATTTGCTCAAGCTCAGCTTCACTTTTACCACTAATCACACACATAGCGGCAAATTCAGGGTCTTGACCAGTTTGTTTTGCAGTAATTTTGGCACGTACAGGTTCAAAGTCGATAAACCAACTTTTAAAAATGGCTTGAGCAATAGATTCTAGTGTTTGGTTGATTTGGTTGTTTAATTTAATTTTTTCTTTTAATGAATTTAAAATTTGATTAATTTTCAAACGCTCATCTAAAGATGGAATAGGAATTTCTATTACATCTAAATTAGCTTTATTAAGTTTAGGTTGCACTGCACCAGTAATATATGGATTTATATTAAGAATTGAAAAATAATATTCTAAATAATCTAAAACTCCTTGCTCCTTTTCAGATAAAACATGTGCATGATTATTTACCCAAAATTTTCCTTCTGCTTGAAATGCGATTGGTGTATTACGAGTTCTTAGGTTCTCACCATCTTCCGATATAAGTAGGTATTTTCCATCAAAAACATAATCATCAATATAATCAACAATCCCTGATGCGCCATAGTATGGATATTCCCCTTGTCTTTTTTCCCTATCAAGACTTTTCAATGGGATACGTTTACTATTTTGAAAATCGCAAATATCAGATATTTTTTTTAATGACCAACTAGGATTCATCTCTCACTCCAAACTCTTTCTTAATCATCCAATAACCACGAGTTCCACCCATACGCTCAAGCCAGCCTGCATCTTTTAAATGATTCAGATGCTTTTGTAAGGCAGATTGATTAATACCAAGTTGTTCTGCCAAAAAGCGATAAGAAACTTTCGGATTACGCTGAATTAAAACTAAAATTTCTTGTTGGCGTTCGGTGAGTTGGCTTGCTTCGATTGCACCACCTAAACCCTCAATTGCACCACTTGAATGATCTATTGCACCACCTATTGCACCACCTATCGATTCAATCACAGGACGATATAACTTCACATCAAAAAAATCATTGGTTTCTAAAAATTCAGGCGTTGCCAGTTTTTCGGCTTCACACATCTGCTTGATCCGTTGCAGACCACTGCCCCAATGCTCAATGTAGCCCAACTCTCTAAACACACGTGCCAAAACCCGATTACGAATTTCCGAGCGTCCCTGTAACAAGTCGGCTTCGGTTAAACCATTGGGCAAACCACCTGGGGAGACGATATTGACCAAATCATCATATACAGCCACTTTGATATTGCGTCCAAAGTTACTGTAATCCCGATGCACATAGGCATTGATTAAAGCTTCACGGATGGCATTTTCTGGAATTTCCAAATAGTCATAACGCTTTAAGCCACGAATTTCGGCACGTAAAGACAAATGGTTTTTAATAAAAATTTCGGCTTGCTCAATTTGTGAAAATAAATCGCCTGTATATTCTTTACGGTCTAAAAACACGCTCATATTTGTGCCTTTAAATCGGGCGCATTGGGTCATTACATGCTCATATTGACCGAGTAAGATCAATAAACCATGACTGGCATAACGCTGCCCCTGCTCTTCAATCACTAACTTTAGATTCAACATTTTTTCTAAAGTCAGTGTTTTATCAGCAGCTTTAAACGCTGCTTCTAAAACCGTTAAATCGAGCTTTTCTAAAGGGTATTGATAATTGGCTAAGGCATCAAAACTGATATTCAGCCGTTGAAGTTCCAGTTGTTGAATATGCTCAGGCGATGCCACACGGTTACTTGCACCTAGGCGGATATATGTGCCTTGCTCACGTCCTACAGATTTAAGGTAATACGGAAATAAACTTCCCCGAGCCACTTCCACCACCAGTAACTCTACACCGTCTATATTCTCAATATAGATTTGAGCGGCCAGTTGTGGCGCACACAACTCATAAATCATGGAGGTGATTTTATCTTGCAGGTCAAAAATATCTTCTTGAATACCTACTAATTGTCGATCATCAGTCACCCCAATAATTAACTTTCCGCCACTACTATTCGCAAAAGCGATTAATGTTTTGGCAATCTGCTGACCTTTAGGTAACTGCTGCTTAAATTCTAACGTTTTACTTTCGCCTTTCTGAATCTCAAGCAGTAATGGTTGCTCAGAACTCATAACCTAAGCCTTTTAAATTCTTTTTGATTTCACTTTCCAGTACAGCACTTTCAGCAAACTGCTGTTTAAGTTGTCCTGTTAAGCGTGCCATTTTCTCAGCAAATGGCTCTCCATCATCTTCCTGCTCTACCGCCCCCACATAACGCCCTGGCGTCAAAACATAATCATGCTTCTGAATGTCTTTTAACTCAGCAGAGAAACAAAAACCTTTTTCATCCTGATAAGCTTCACCTTCAAAATTTTCGCCTTGTTGCCAAGCATGTAAAGCATCGGTAATTTTGGCAATGTCTGCATCGGTAAAGTCACGTAGTACACGATCTTTCATATAGCCCAAGTTACGAGCATCAATAAATAGCGTCTTGCCTTCACGATTGGCTTTCTTTTTATCTAGTGACAAACCATTCTTTTTGTCCTTAGTCAAAAACCAAATACAGGCAGGGATTTGCGTATTGGTAAATAGTTGCCCTGGCAATGCGACGATACACTCGACCAAATCTGCTTCAATCAGGTTTTTACGGATTTCACCCTCATTATTGGTATTGGAACTCATCGAACCATTGGCAAGCAAAAGTGCCATACTGCCTGTTGGTGAGAGATGGTGTAGCATGTGCTGCATCCAAGCAAAGTTGGCATTGCCCTGTGGGGGTGTGCCATATTTCCAACGTACATCACTTTCCAGTGAAGCGTGCCACCAATCCTTAATATTGAATGGTGGATTTGCCATGACAAAATCAGCACGTAAGTCTGGATGCTGATCATCTAAAAATGTATCGGCATTCTTTTTACCAAAGTTAAAATCAATGCCACGAATTGCCATATTCATGGCAGCAAGTTTCCATGTGGTTGGGTTACTTTCTTGTCCGTAAATCGAAATATGCTTTTTCTGTTCCGATGCCTTGTAATGCTTTTCCTGTGCGTGTTGTTCAATGAACTTTTCACTGGAAACAAAGAAACCACCTGAACCCATCGCAGGGTCATAAACTCGCCCTTTATAAGGTTGCAGCATTTCTACAATCAAGGTCACGATACTTTTAGGTGTGTAATATTGCCCACCTTGTTTTCCTTCTGCTAAAGCAAACTGCCCTAAAAAGTATTCGTAGACATGCCCGAGAATGTCTTTGCTGTGCAGACTCAGTTTTTCGCCATTATATTCAGGCTTGGTAAAACTGGTGTCAGAAAAAGTATTGATCAAATCCAATAGCTTGTCATTATCAAGCTGGTATTGCCCAATACGATTCAGAATACCTTTAAGTTTGGGATTGGCTTTCTCAATTTCATCAAAAGCATTATCGACTAACCAAGAGATAGAACGTAGTTTGACATCTTGCCCATGTTCATCTTGCCAAATAATCGAACCAATCGCTAAAGCGGCAGTATTTTGTAAAGTCGTCCAACGTGCCGCTTTAGGCACCCAAAACACATTTTTTTCTTGATAGTAATCGATAATTTCTAATTCATCAGCGACTGCTTGTTGGTATTCCTCTTCTGTATCGTATTGATCGCGAGGCATGTAATAGATGTTGTGATCATCCGCTTGAGCAAATAAATCTTTAAGTTCAGACTGACGCTCATCAAAGGCATCAGATACATATTTTAAGAAAATCAGCCCAAGGACAATATGCTTGTAGTTAGCAGCGTCTAAACTGCTACGTAATTTATCAGCGGCTTTCCAGAGCTTATCATCTAAGTCATTTAGAAACTTTTGTTCCAATGAGTTCATTCTTTATCCTCGATCAATGGTCAACCGCTGTGGTTTTATACTTAATGTTCAATAGTTTATTACGTTAGCACATCTAAGACGAATGAAAAGTCGTGTACTACACAAAAAAATAAAGACATATACTATTTTATATTTTAATTACCTACCAAAGCATAAAGCTAGACAACTCGGCATAGGTACGACCATATATGTCGCAGATAAGTATAATAACTTGTAATTAACCAAAAAAATAAGAAAACAGCAGTTCTCTTATTTTATCTTATTGATATTAATAATTTAGCAATCACTACAAAACCGAGTTCTGTATTTTTCTGCCAATAACTCTGACCTAATTGACAGCGCGTACACTTTGCCGAAGCCCCTGTTTTATACTCGTGGCATCATCCATAGCCTGATGAACAGATGACGAATCAGGCTGCACATCAACAGTATTCTGCTGATCCGAGTAAAACTCCTCAACAATATCCAGCCCCTCTTCACCTCCCACCTCAAAACTGGCATTGCCATAGCCCTGCCGTGCCACATGATCTAAAGCCTCCTGATAAAACCCTACTGCCTTGCTCTGTTCATTGATTTGCTTGGCTGAGCTAATCGCCTCCTGCAAATTCACGCCCTCACGTAAGGTCAAGTCCACGTAATAGATCGGGGTACGATAGCTTTGTGTTGTGCTTTTACCTCGCAAGGTGAGTTGCAACGGCAAGCATGAAAGCAAATCACCTGATGCCGCATGGTAATAACGCAACCGTGCCGCCAAGGTACGAATACTATTAAAACCTGTGGTTCTAAAGATGAATGTGCCAAACTCATCCGATTCATCTAAATTAACGTAGAGTCTGCCATAAGGCTTACACAGCCCGCCCTGTGCCAGTGGACATAAATCAGGTGATGGGCATGGATGTTGTTCAATGCCGTTTTGACAAAAACGCTGACAGGTTTCTCCATTGCCTGAACAGATTAAGCGTCCTGTTTGTCGGTCAAAGAGACTGTACTCTGCCCGTAAATTCAATTCAGGATCGTTGAAAATCATACGCACAGGAATGCTTCTTAACTTTTGGTTTTGGTTCGGTACTTTAACTCTAAGTTGTTCATCTAGTGGATGTTTGACCCAGCCATCCTTATTCTGGATTTGGCTGGTAATGGTAAATTGATCATCCTTTTCAGGAATACGTTTGCCGTTCTTTTCGACAATCTTGCCGATGCTAATACGACCTAAAACAGGTGGGGTAATGGCTAAACCTTTAATCATAGGTATGTCCTCTGGTATTTTCTTACTGATTCACTGCTTTATGTGAAACGTTGGAAATATTGAATAAATAGATGTGATCGATCAGCAAAAGCCCGTCCATATTGTTCTTCCCTCGGGAAGAACAGGGGCGGCTTTTGTCGTTTTTGAATTTGGAGGAATTTTTAGGTCACTTTATCCATCATTGGGATAAATCTGAAAACGCCTTGTTCCTGCTTTGGTTTGTGGAAACTGCTGTAGGTATTCAGGATGTTGTTTAAGCAGAGATTTGCTGTCTAGGCTGATGGAGTCCTGTGACTTTTTCCAAGTGACTGATCCTCCTGTAAATACAGCACGTTCAGCATCTTTCATCATCATTTGTAATTGATGTTTTAACTCATCAAAATACTGCTGGTGCTGTTCAACCTTGTGTTTCTCCTCTATAAGCTGGTTGAATAAGTAGTTGGCCTGTTCATTTTGGGTCAGGTCTTCTACTGTTAATGGAATTTGTTCTGGATAGAGTTGTTGCAGGGCTTTGGCTGCTGAATCTGAAGCATCAACACTTGGCGGAATATCGGATTCCACACATTGCCAGAAGTGACGTTCAGCATTGATGATGTGCTGGATCACCGTTTCACTTCTTGTCACCTTAAAGATTCTAGTTTCATGTCCACAGACCAAGGCACAGATATGTGCCGCCTGCTTGCCTGTCACCGCCAGTTGATGCTGTACCTGACACAGCACATAAAGTGGTACGCCATCCCTCCATAGTTTTGCGCCATATTCCCCTACCGTTTTACATTCCAGTATCTGCACCTCATCACTGCCCACCACGGCATAGTCAAGGTTGGCGAGCATAAAGTGTTTGTCTTCATCAGGATGTTGCAGCACTGCATTGACCCGCCGTACCTTGTTGTTGGTGTGCATGCTGTAGTATTCGGCAACAAGTGGTTCAAGCTGTTTGCCCCAGTACAGGGGTGCATAGCCAGCACTTTCATCCTCAATGCTCTGCTGCATTCGACCAGTTTTGATCATCCATAATTCCAGCATCGACATATACGGATTGAGTCCACAGGCGGTGGCAGCATCACTACTACCAATGCCCTGTTTTCTAACCTCCAGCCATTGCTGGTAATTCATCTGTTTGGTGTTGGCAAGACGTTTGGCTGTGGGTATTTTTGCTTTTCGGGGTAGACGTTTGCTTCGTGTTCCAACTTCAATCTGCTGACTCTGTTGGTTTAGGTTCGGTAAATACAGTTGTAGTGGTGGATGGTTTAGGGTGTTTTGAATCTGGGTATTGATATTCATTGGACTGTCCTAGTGGGTAAAATGGAAATTTGCGGCATAAAAAAGCTGCATCCGAAGATGCAGCTTTAGAAAATAAATTTGAGTTAAGTTTGCTTAGGCTAATTTAGGCAATCATTCTTAAGGCCTGTTCCAGCCCACGCTGTTTAATAGCTGCTCCTGCCCCAAACCACGCAGAGTCCAGACGGTAGTCCTGACTCATGGCACGACGCTCGTGATCCACAAATTCCGTGATACTGCACAACAAACCGTAGGCGGTATCCTTGGCTGAGCTAAGTTCAGCCCCTCGCCCATGTCCATTAAACATGGTCATCGCCTTGGACATGGCACGTCCGTTGGGTTCAGTTTTATTGTCTGCTTTGGATGAGTTTGTTTGATTCGGCATGGCTGCATTTCGATAAAACTGAATAATGCTTTCATCTTGTTCAGCCATACTGAGATTGGTATTGTTAAATACCGCATCAAAGTAAGCTGCGGCTTCCTGCTGTGTCACTTTACGCTGGCTGAGTTGCTTCATTTCATACATGTGCTCATCCCATGCACGAACCGAGATGCCGAGTTGCTGCTTCACTTTCTCTGCATCAAATCGGGTACTATGGGGAACCTTGACCACACCAGCATTGTTCGATGTGCTGTTGTGTGCTTTGAGTGCAATCGCCAGCGTGTTGTTACACACAACACGAATCGAAGTAAATTGTGCTGTGGTTGCAAGCGTGCCATCACAGGCAGTTGCCAATAAAATGTAGCCATTACTGATATCCTTGCCTTTTAAAGCTGAGCTTTGTCCTGTTTTAGCTAGTGCCCAGAATTTCTTGCCACCTTTCAGTACCCCTGCGGTTTCCAGTTCAAAGCCTGATTGTTCAGTCAGGTCTTTGTAGAAATGCAGGATTTCCATGGGCTGTACTTCCTGAAAGCGTTGGCTAACGACGGATAAAGGTGCATGGGTATCGGAACGGTACAGCACCCGTTGTTCCTCAAACGGCATGATGATGCTCTGCCCTTTTTCATTTTGGGCCATGTAGCTAACATCCGAAGACTCGATGCGCCAGTCCATGCCTGCCTGTTGTGCCCAGATTTCTAAAGGTTGATTAGGTGTGAGTTCATTGCCTAGGCCATGCCAAGGGGTTTGTCCTACAAATGCCATAGTTTCAACTAAATGTGCCATACGGTTTTCCTTTTAAAAGATTGAAATTGCATGATGCAAATTCAGATTTTGTGCATAAAAAAAGGCCTGCTGGGGGAGCAGGCCAAAGTGGGAAGACATCAAAATGCTTTTGAATACATTGATTCACCTAGATGGTATATATCTGAATTTTTTTAAATTCATTTTGTTCATCATTTAATTTTTCTGAATCAATAAATTGACGTGTTCTTTTTCAGCGATTATGAATCCCATGCTGGCCTAGATTGCCAGTCGGTTTTGACAGACCGTTCCGAAAAACATTAAGAGATCATTCTTTTAGTGTGCATTCCCTCGTGCCTCCCTCTGCGGTGGAACGGGGGGGGGGGGACGCGTCCGCGCGTGCTGGGATTTTTCGGCCAGTCTGTCAACCCCCTTTCGTTCTGCCACCATAATAATGTTTTGGTAGAACTTCTTTTCCCTAAGAGAATTCTATTAACATGGAAAAATATAAGTTATCAATCCTTTGTGGGGCAATGTTATTAACTGCTTGTGGCGGTGGTAATGGCGGCAATAACAACTCAAACAGGGAGGCATAAATTGCTTCCCTGTTTTTCTTCAGTAAAAGGATTGCCCACAATGCTGACATTGAAAGCAGGACTGCACAGTTTGAGTTGAAGCAGAACCAAACACTGTACCAAGTAAACCACCGACTACGGCTCCAGCAATCCCTCCAACCAGAGGGGACACAGGCAAGGTTTTTGATAATGCAGCACCCATCGTGGCAAATGATGCTGACGATGCCAGACTTTGGTTGCCAGCTTGTGAACCGCTATTTTGTAAAACACGGATCACATGCTCTGAATGGCAATATGGACAATTGATTTGCATAAGATGTACCTCTGAAATAAAAAAGGCTTAGCGTTGTGGTAAGCCAATAAAGAGAAGATGTTTCTCATCTAGATGGTACATATCTGTTTAGAGTTTCAATTAACGCTGTGACATGCCAAAGGTACGCATCTTACTGGAGGTTTTCACACGGAGATATTGAAGCTTTTCAGGCTGAGCCAGATACGAGAGTGTTGAGCGCATATTCTTTGCTTGATGATGAAAATTACTAAAAACAACTCCAATACCAATATTGCCTTGATTTTCGTATTGCTTTAAGTATCTACGATCATGACAGTTAAAATAGCTTCCTTCACCATCTGTAATACTTTCCCAAAATTTACCTATAGCCTTGGCAATACTCCATGCACCAATGCGCTTACGCTCATCAAAAACTAATGCCACATGGCAATGGTAGCCTTTCCTTTCGCCTTGCTCTAATGCCCATACAAAAAGTAATAAGTCATCTCCATAGCTGGAACGACTAATCTTTCTTCGTAATTTTTCTAAATCGGCATCAACCTGTTCAATATCTGGATTCACTACATACGATAAATCCACACGAACAACAAGCAAGGCTGAATAACTGCTCAGCAATTCACATAGCCGATTATCAAGTTTGTCAGTATTTAAACTTTCATTATAACGATGCTGACTCAATTCATTAAAGTGGTCAGTTCTAGCCTGATTGAAATAGTTTTGCCATTCTCTAAATGATCTCTGATTTAAACGATAGTAGAGGGATGAAGATGATTCACGTTCCAGATCATAGTCATACAGTAAACTACAAAACAGCATGATTAAACATGAGTAGCTAAAATCAGGATTATAGACCTGATAAAAATCTAAAAGGTGATTGCTAAAGTCTTCATAGAAAGACCGTGGCTGTCGTGTTGCATCCAAGCTTGATAGAACAAAGCGTTCAATTTTGATTAATAATGCTGATTCATTAATTTCATGGTGATTAACATTTAGACGCATGCTCATTTACCTGTAGTTGTTTAGGACTACATGAAATGGCTACAGGGTAATTAATTACATTTAGGCTTTGACATGATTGTTGATTAGAAGAAATTTAATTGTGTTCTTAATTTGATGGGTTAATACGTTTGTTTATTAGTTCTGAATTAGATCATAAATATATTTATACAAATACTAGGTTAGTAGTATAAACAAATATTAGATTAGTATTATGAACTATGTCATTACACCTACACTACAATCTATTTTAACAATGTAAAATATACTCATCAAGTTGGTTTTAATGTCAACAACTGTGATATACAGGTAGTTTTACATCCATGTTAAGCTATCTGCTTAATGTCAAGTTATCCGAGGCATAATACTCTTACTCGTTGTATTCGATTCCATTAAAATTGAACAGAGCAATAACTAAGCTAGAGCCTGTCCCATTTGTTGCAGATATTTTGCATAGCATAACCACTACAAGTTGATAGCATACCCCTTATATACGTTACTCAAAGCTTATAAGAAAATCATGGGAAATCAACTGAAATCTCCCTAGAAACTCCCCTAAAACTCCCTCTACATTTGGCTAAACTTCACGTAAAGCTTACTGTAAGAAGGAAATTATCATGTATCAAAGCTCTGCACATAAAGAACTTAATCAGCTTATTAAAGCATCTACGGATGATGATATGATCTGGTTTCTACATTTAATGAATAAAGATAATGAGGAGCATCGTTGCAATATTAATATTAGTGATACAGATGACCTGTTAATACAATCCACTATTAATATATTAAACACATTAAAAAACACTGATGAGATTAGAAGAAAAATTCTAGATAATTATACAAATATTAATGAGAATAGCATTTTTAATTTTATCGATAGTTTAAAAATATTTAGAGATAATCTTAATATACGAGGAAAAGACATTTCAGACTATAAAACGAATAAGCGTTTATTATATTTTACCTTTCATTCGATGTCATATGATAGAGAGATTTCGTGGCGTACTATGTTAACCATCCAAAATGATTATTTTAGATTTCTTTATATGCTGTTTATCTCACCTTCATTTTCACGATCCAACCGATTTCTTAACAATATAGAAGAACGCTTCAGTACAATACTAGCCAAGAATGAATTACATTTTAAGAGTTTCGACAGCAATGACTTTTACTTATGGGCTAAAAATTATATGGATCAAGACTCTGAAAATGCTAGATTCTATAATAGTCGAGACTATACGCCTGTTATTCCTCAAGACTATAAAATTGTCGTTAATGCCATTTTTGATGTTTTGCTAGATACAAATCCTCACATCTATAAAGCTCTAAGAGATAAACTATCAAATGCTTGGTATCAGAAAAGTTACCGAAAGAAACACAAAGGGCGTAAACATTATTACTTTTTTACTGATGTAACCTTTGAGTGCTTGCAGATACTTTCAAAAAAATACAATTTAACTGAAGAAAAAGTGATTGACCGACTTATCAATGAACACTACGTAAAAGAGTGTAGAAGTAATGACACGGGCAATCATTATTATAAACTATAGTTTTTACACCTATAGACATTCATGGATGGGCACCCCATCCATGAATATTTAAATATGGTAGCCCAAGAGATGTATGCAAAAATCTGCGACACATCAACTCCAAACATCTGATATAAATTAATTTGACTTATCAACTGGATTCAATACATTGCTCTTTTATACTTTTTTCAAGCCTTAAGGCCTTCATTAACACCTCATCTAGAGAAACGGTGTTAAAGGGAAGTATATTATCTAACGTCTCAAAGGGATAACCATTACTTAAGGCATAATCAAGCTGTTGCATCAAAGACGATAACTTAACAATCTCTTGTTCAATCTTTTTTAACTCTGATGCTGTTAATGTTTCATTTAACTTTTGTTGATTCAACTTTATGATTTTAACTATGTTTAACTCCTGTTTTAACTCTATCCATCCTTCATCAAATTTTTGGAACTGACGCATAACTTCATCCATGTTGTCATGAATTGCTTTTGACACATTTGGGTACTTACTTTTCTTAGCTGTAACTTGTGTAATTAATAGATTAAAGAAAATTGTTTTTTTTGCTTTTACAAGTTTCTGATACTCACCTTGAGTACTTCTACCTTTATCTATTTTTTGTTTTAAGGATGGGTTCTTAATACCATAGGCAATAGTATTTAGAGTGATATATTCATGAAATATTTCCTTATACGCCTTAAGCTTCTCGTTGTCATTCATCTCTTCCAGACAATCTTTCAAATTCGCTAGTTGATCTAAAATAGAAATCAGGTCACTTATTGAGTAACCATATTCCTTTATAAAGTCATATCGAGGGTTTTTACTACTTTCGTCCATTTCCTGATAGATGGTCTTATATTCCTCAATAGTAAATTGCAACTGCATTTGAAAATGCTGTGAACCGAAATTCTTCTTTCCGTCTACATTTACCTGCATGTCGGTGGCTAGTTTCATCTTGTCTTGAATTGTTCTTGGATTAGATTTTTCTTCCAAAGCACATGCGACATGTAGGTGTACTACAAGATCATTATTTAAATAGTCTTCCAGCCAAATGATCTGAAGATACTGGTTTAACACCTCAGCTTCTAATTCACCAATTAAATCTTTATCAAATACTTTCATATCAGTTTTGTTCTCATTTTAAACCATAGACCATACCTACCTATAAAGATTGTACATTTTTTAGATTTCCAAAAAAATTATTTTTACGGCTGTTGATTCCTTATCTACGCTAATCTTAAGGGGAATAATAAGAACTGTGATCACACACCCACACACAACTTTAAATGCTCTACCACATTAGAGCGCAAAAGGAAAAAACATGCTTACAGATTTAACAACTAGCGATTACCTATTTTTAAAGTACCGATCAGTCCATATAAAACTTGAAGATGTTGTAAAGGAATACTATCCGAACCTAAACAAGGAGAATATGTTGACAAGGGCTCGTCAACAGAGGTTTCCATTTACATGTTTCCGAATTGATGAAAGTCAGAAAGGGGCTTTTTTTGTAAATCTACATGAGCTGGCTGAAGTGATTGATGATATTTACCGTATTCAATATTCTATCTTTCAAAACAAAGTGCAGAAAGCAATCAAAGCTTCATAAGTGGGGATAATTACATGAATACCATTTCTGAGGGCAAAATTACAAGCATCATCGGAGAAGTTACTTCTACTGGTAAAAAATTCACAAATTGGCAAAGTATCGGTACTAGTGAGGTAAGGTAGAATGGGAGTTGCACATAACTTTAATATTGATCGTAGAGTTCGAGCAAAAGAGTTTATGACACTGCTTTCTATTGGCAGAACCAAATTTTATCGAATGATTAAAAAAGGTGAAATTCCACAGCCAATCAGAGTTAGCGAGAAAGAAGTCTTTTGGTACGAATCAAGTGTTAAAAAAGTTGTAGAAAAACACAAGTAAAATTCTGATATGATAGCCTGCTAAATGCAGGCTTTCTTTTTAAATTAAGAGCCTTTTAAAACGGGTAACCAAACGGGTAACTCGGAAAAACTATAGAATTTAATTATTCTTTTTCAAAAGGTTAAAATGAACAAGATTGTTGTAAAAAAACATAATGGTGGCACGATTGCTCAGAATAAAAGAGCGCGTCACGATTACTTTATCGAAGAAAAATTTGAAGCAGGCATGTCCCTCCTAGGTTGGGAGGTTAAGTCTTTACGTGCAGGTCGTATGACTCTGTCCGAAAGTTATGTCATTTTTAAAAATGGTGAAGCCTTCTTATTCGGTTCGCAAATTCAGCCGTTATTATCGGCATCAACGCATGTGGTTCCTGAATCTACACGAACACGTAAGTTATTACTTTCTCGTCGCGAACTAGAAAAACTTTTAGGTGCCGTTAATCAAAAAGGCTATTCATGTGTACCTTTAGCATGTTATTGGAAAGGTCATTTGGTGAAGCTAGAAATCGCACTTGTTAAAGGTAAGCAATTACACGACAAACGTGCAACTGAAAAAGACCGTGATTGGCAACGTGATAAAGCACGAATGTTGCATAAATAATAAAAAACCTCCGAATTGGAGGTTTTTTATTATGAAGTATTAAATCACTACATGCTTTAGTCGCAGTTCAGCCAAATATTTACCGAACTTGCGTGCAGTTTCTAAATCCCCTTCGGGCGGTGTAATTTCAACGCTAGCATTATCGGACTGCGTCATTAAACCCAGAAAGCTCGACATCCGATTAATATCCAATGGGCTTCTTCCTGTTGGCATAAATGGCAAACCAGCCCATAACATGCCATGCTGCATCGCAAATAAATTAATTTGCTGTAATACGGCGAGCTTATCGCCACTAAGTCCACCACCATTGGTAAAACCCGCAGCCAATTTCCCTTGCCATGTACGTGCCAACCAGCGTTTAGAAGAATCCTCCATGAACTGTTTCAATGCTGATGTAAGACTCCCCATATAGGTTGGACACCCCATCACGATTACATCTGCTTGATCTAATAAATCCCATTGCGGTGCAGCCACAGAAAGTAGATGCACGTCAGCACCTGCCTGCTCCGCACCCTGAGCAATGTATTGCGCAACTTTGGCCGTATGCCCATAAGGACTGTGATAAATCACACAAACTTTAACTTGGGGAGTAATTTGCTCAATAACAGACATGGATAATTTAAAAACCAATGAATTGAATCAAGTTTAACATTTTTAACGAATACAAGGCGAATCAATAGCGCAAAGGATATGATTTATTGCATAAATACAAATGTTGCCATTCGTCCCGTTTTTGCATCACGTCGGTAAGAAAAATAATCCTCTGCTTGCTGATAAGAGCATTGATCACCACCTAAAACGGTTTCTATACCTAAGCGATTTAAAATAAAACGGGCAATCGCATACAAATCAGCCTGATATTTACCTTCAGTTTGACCTGAAATAAAAGCAACGGCTAATTCAGGATATTTCTCACAGAAAATGGCTTTTACTTCAGTCCCGACTTCAAAGCAAGGTTGGCTAATCGCTGCACCTAACCACGCCCAAGTGGGCTGAGATTTCATTTCCGTCACGGTATTTTCGACAATTCCATTAGCCAAACCACGCCAACCTGCGTGCAGATTAGCGACTTCTGTACCTTCGTTATTACCCAAAACAATAGGCAAACAATCAGCAGTCATCATCATTAAGGCATGACCTGCTTTTTGCGTAACTAAGCCATCACCTTCAAGTGCAATAAATGGAATTTGCTCGTTAATCGTATGACAAATGCTGCTATGCGTTTGTGTCATCCACGTGATTTTATCTACACCAAATGCAGACAACTCATTCAACAATAGCATTCGATGTTGCTGAACACGTTGTGCATCATCATTCACGTGCAAAGCCAGATTAAATCCTGATAGATTTTCATTTTGAGTTGCAATCGTTTGAGGATGCTGAATACCTGTTTGCCCAACATATATTCCTTTGGGCAACCCTTGTACAAATTCCATAAAATCTGTCCTCTTACCAGAATATATCCCTTAGCTTTTGAACGGGAGAAGCTAAACACATCCCCCTTTATTTAAAGAGAACTTTTTTTAATAAGCTTCATTCTCTTGGCGAAGTACTTCAACCAATTGAGTGAAATCCTCTGGCCATGGCGCTTCAAACATCATTTCTTCACCAGTACGCGGATGCACTAAACCTAATTTTGCTGCATGTAAGGCTTGACGTTTAAAACTGCGTAACATGTCAATTAAGACTTCTGATGCACCAGCAGGAAAACGAACACGATTAACATAAACAGGATCACCTACCAAACCATGTCCAAGATAACTAAAATGCACACGAATTTGATGGGTACGTCCTGTTTCAAGTTGAGCCTGAATACGAGTAAAGTCACGGAAACGCTCTTTCACATTGTAATGTGTTACTGCATCACGTCCGCCCGGTAAGATCGCCATTTTGACACGATCGACTGGGTGACGTTTAATCGGTTCATCAATTGTGCCACCCGCAATGATATTGCCATACGCAACTAAATCATAAACACGATAAACGGTTTTTTTCGCAAGTTGTTTACTGAGAGAAAATTGAGCTTCCAATGTTTTTGCAACAACCAATAAACCGCTGGTGTCTTTGTCAATACGATGTACCAAACCTGCACGTGAAAGCTCAGCTAGTTTCGGTGCATGATAAAGCAAGGCATTGACCAAAGTACCTGTGGGATTACCAGCACCTGGATGAACCACCATGCCAACTTCTTTATTAATCACAATAATATCATCATCTTCATAGACAATATTGAGAGGAATATTTTCAGGTTGACTCGATGTTTGGGCTTCTAATTCAACATTCAGCGTAAGCAATTCATTGCCTTCGCAACGATATTTAGGTTTTACAATGTTACCATTTACCAACAGATGCCCGTCTTTCATCCACTGTTTAAGCTTTTCACGAGAGAACTCGCTCCAAACCAATGCAGCAACCTGATCAATACGCTGACCTAGATACTCTTCATCGAGTTGAATTTGCAACGATAAACGTGTTGCAGTTGCATCAGAATTATGATTATCTGCATCGACAGAATCTTCGAGTAAGAAATCTGTCTCAGAAAGGTTTGAATTGGAAGATTGTGTTGAAGTCATTTTGATGATCGATACAAAAATGGTTTAATAACACCATTGTAGCTTATTGTCCCAAAAACAGAGGAATTTTTATGTCGCTACCCCATTATAAAATTACCATATTGGCTTTATCTTTAGGCGTAGCGTCTGTATTTGTCGGTTGTAGCAGTAATCCAAGCAAAAAAGAAGTGGTTGATAAAGGCCCACAGTCAAGTGAACAAGTCTATTTTGAAAAAGCACAAAAATCACTTGAACGTAATCAATATACTGATGCTGTTAAATCACTTGAAGCAATAGATACGTATTATCCAACTGGACAATACACGCAACAAGCACAACTTGAACTCCTCTACGCCAAATTTAAACAAAGAGATTATGAAGGTACGATTGCACTGGCAGATCGTTTCATTCGTTTAAATCCACAGCATCCAAATGTTGATTACGCCTACTATGTTCGGGGTGTAGCCAATATGGAAATGAATTACGACAGTTTGATTCGTTATACGTCATTACAACAATCACATCGTGATGTGAGCTACGTTAAAGTCGCTTATCAAAACTTTGTAGACTTGATTCGTCGTTTCCCAAGTAGCCAATATTCAGTAGATGCTGCACAACGTATGAAATTTATCGGTCAAGAATTGGCCGAAAGTGAAATGAATGCGGCGCGTTTCAATATTCAACGTAAAGCATGGTTGGCTGCTGCTGAACGCGCACAATGGGTCATTGAACGCTACCCTCAAACACCACAAACACCAGAAGCACTTGCAACATTAGCTTATAGCTACCAAAAATTAGGCGATCAAGCCACGTCTCAGCAATATATTGATCTCTTAAAACTAAACTATCCAAATTTAGTTAAGGCAAATGGTGAAGTAAATCTTCGTGCTGCTCGTAAAGAAGGTAGTTGGGTCAATCGTGCCACTTTAGGCTTGCTTGGCCGCGAATCTAAAACGGTACAAGTAAAAGAACAAACCAATGGTGAAACTGAGCAACGCAGCTTAACAAATCGTTTGAGCCTTGGTTTATTAGATAAACCGACAACTGAAGAAAGCGATTCTGCTCCTATTGACGAACCAACCGATAAACCAAGTTGGATGAACCGTTTAAGCTTCGGGCTATTAGATAAGCCTGAGACCAAAGAAACGTGGGGGGCTGATGCTGCAAATTAATTTGCACTCATCAAAACCACAAAACAGGCAAGTCTACCCTTGCCTGTTTTTCATTTTATGCAACAATGAATTCTGACACACTGACTTCAACGAAGATGTTATCTCTCAGTCCAAAATGGTTAAATGTACATGGCAATTCCACAACATACGATTGATCAAATCTTAGATCGAACTGATATCGTCGATTTAATCGGTCAACGTGTGAAGTTAAAAAAGACTGGGCGTACTTACTCGGGCTGTTGTCCATTCCATCAGGAAAAATCTCCATCATTCCATGTATATAGAGATAAGCAGTATTACCACTGCTTTGGGTGTCAAGCCAATGGTAATGCGATTCGTTTCCTAATGGACATTGATAGTCGTAACTTTGTCGATGTGATGAAAGATTTGTCTAATCAGACAGGCATCGAATTACCGAAAGATAATCACGACAATAAAAAACTTTCTTATAAACGCAGTCCTCAACAAATTGCAGCGGCTCAACCAACAAACACGTCAGTCGCTGAAAATCCAGCACCTATTTCTGTAGCAGACGAATTTATAGATGGGCATTTTGTCGATATAGATCGTGTTATGGATGATCCTTTTGCTCAATTTGATCCATCCTTTTATATGGATGAACAAGTTCAAGAAGGTAATCTCTATGACTTATTGGAAAATGTTGCTCAGTTTTATGAACGCCAACTCCCAATCAGTCAAAAAGCACAAAATTATTTCAAACAGCGTGGCTTATCGGCACAAACGATTCAATTTTGGCGTTTAGGTTATGCACCAGAGGATTGGCAGCATTTAGAAAAAGCCTTTCCACAAGATATTGAAGGTTTGAAACAGCTGGGTCTGATTCGCTCTAGTGATAGTGGTCGAGATTTTGATTTATTACGTGAGCGGGTAATTTTTCCGATCCGTGATCATAAAGGACGCGTGGTTGGTTTCGGTGGTCGTGCGCTCAATGATGAAATTAAACCTAAATATATTAACTCACCAGATTCAGAGGTATTCCACAAGAATCAATTGCTTTATGGTTTGTATGAGGGTCGTAAACTCAAAGCCAACGATTGGTTAATGGTCGAAGGCTATATGGACGTGATTGCATTGCAGCAATATGGTATCAATGGTGCTGTCGCAACACTGGGAACAGCCAGTAATGCGGATCATTTAACTACCCTATTTAAACAAAATTCTCGTATTACCATTGCCTTTGACGGGGATGCTGCTGGACAAAAAGCAGCACGACGCACCTTAGAAATTGCGCTACCCTTACTCAATGATGGTCGTGAATTAAAATTCTTTGTGCTTCCGAATGAACATGATCCAGACTCATTAATTCGTCGTGAAGGCTTAGAAAACTTCCAAAAATTATTACAACAGGCACCGCTTTTATCTGACTTTGTGTTTGCCCATTTAACAGGACAGCATGACGTTAGCACGCCAGAAGGTAAAAGTTTAGTCATGGGAGAACTACGTGAATTAACAGAGTTATTACCTAAACATGGTTCATTCCGTTATCTACTGAGTCAGTCTTTCCGTGAGAAACTCGGTCTAGGCAAACGCTTTACCCCGCAAATCAGCCACGATGCATCTTTATCTTTTAATATTCAAACCAAAGATGAAGATTTTGCAATCGCAATTTTAATGCATCACCCATTCCTCTATATTCATTTTGAAGAATTACTGGCGGTGATTGACCAAACTGAGCTGCTGGCTAAAGTTTTAGCGGTGCTCAATATTGTATTTGATGATTTACCTGATGATCAGGAATTAGCAACCTATTACGTACTCGGTGCATGTAGTCGTTATAGTCATGAGATTGCCGATGTTATGCAGAGAACCAATATTGAGTCATTAACTCAAGCACCTGAGATTGCTGATAAATTGGCTAAGGACTTTTCATTAAATCTACAAGAAAAATATTTAAAATTAAAACTGAGATCACCTATCTCACTCATTGAATCACGCAATTTACGTCAACAATTAAATGAATTAACAAAACAGATTAGCTTGAAGTTATTGTCCTAAGCTAAGTTACTGTCTCGGTTTACGCTCATGCTCAAACACATCCTGTAGATGTTGCTGTAACCATTCAAAATAATCTGGATTTTCAGCTTTAGCAGCTTCTCTTAATAAAATAGAAGTTGGGTGCATAAGTTTTTGTGATAGGCGATGAGCAAACTCCTGCATGACCTGTTCTGCTGCATGACCATGTTGCAGTAACTCTAGTGCATGTGCCAATTCTTTTTGGCTGACTTCTTCACTGTGCTGACGATAAGCTTGAATGGTGCTACTCGCCTCTTTCACTTTTTGTTGGGTCATCAATTGAGTAGCCAATTGATTCACCATAATTTCAGCCTCAACAGCCGCCTGACGACGTTGCGCTAAATTTTCATCAATCACACTTTGTAAATCATCTACGCCATATAAATACACGTTATCCAATGATTCCACTTTGGGATCAATGTCACGCGGAACAGCTAAATCGACCATCAACATTTGTTGATAGCGACGCTTTTTCAATGCAGCTTTAACGTCTGAATATTCAATCACTTGATACAAACTACCTGTACAACTAGAGACCACATCCGCTCTATGCAAGTTTTGTGCAAGCTCAGCAAAGGGAATAATTTCAACCTCAACTTGATGGGCAATTTCTTGTGCCAAAAGATTCGCACGTTCGCGGCTACGGTTACAAATTAAAATTTTTGCCACCCCCATTTCCGCTAAATGCTTAGCAACCAAACTATTCATTTCACCTGCGGCAACCACCATAACCGTTAACTTTTCAGGGCGGCTAAAAACTTGCAATGCTAACTGAGCAACTGCATAACCCATTGAAACAGCATGGCTACCTACAGAGGTTTCTGAACGAACACGTTTCGCTGCATAAAAAGCATATTCAAAAACACTATTTAGTTCAGGCGACACAGTTTGTGCGTCTTTAGATAAAGCCAAAGCACTTTTAACTTGCCCTAAAATTTGCGGCTCACCCAACATCAAAGAGTCTAAACCACTTGCAACACGCATCAAATGTGTAACAGCTTGAGCATTTTCGTAACGATAAACATGATGAATTAACTGTTTTACATCAATATTATTCACTTGGGCTAACCAAGTCAGAACACTATCAGCATCTTCTGTCATGGCATAAACTTCAGTGCGATTACAAGTTGATACAACAACTAAATCATTCAAAGGTGAATGTTTATTTTGTTCAAGTAATAGCGCAGCTAATCGCTCTGCATTGAAAGCGATTTGTTCACGAAGTTCAACAGAAGCTGTTTGATGGTTGACACCCAATGCAAAGAAAGACATATCAGATCATCATTTCGCTAAATTTATGTTATTGTGCAACATCGGTGTCATAAAAAGCATTACTTTGGATCAATAAAAATTGCGTCAGCTATATCGCCGTACCCTTTTTAGCGGCAAGACGATTCGACGGTATTCTACCACAATCTTGTTGTTAGGTAGCATGAGCTCGTATGTCTCTGCACAAGCAATACACGACATGTATGCAGATAAAAGTTTTGACAGCGCATTACAACAAAGTATGGTGGCTGAATTTTCGCTTGCTTATGATGATATCGCAACTGCTCTACATAATTATACTGTGCTTGCTATTCAAAGTAATTCAACCACCATCAAACAGCGTGCTTTAGATGTCGCCTTAGAATATAACGATTTTCAATCTGCGTTAGATATTGCAACACATTGGGTAGAACAAGAACCCAAAGATGTTCCTGCTTTATTTTACTTATCACATATTGCCCTAAAAACCCATGAATATGAATTGGCAGCAAAAACATTAGACAAAATCTTAAATATTGACCCAACTGCTGATCTCGAACAAATTTTGGCAGGGATTGCACCCGAACAAGCACAAGATCGTGAAATTTTATTAAATGCCTTACGTACCAGTAAAGAACGTGAAAACCCATCTATCTTAGCTTTAATCGCTGGATTAGAAGCGCAAGATGGCTTATATGAGCAAGCATTAAATAATATCAATAAAGCCTTACGTAAACGTTCAAAATCGACCAGTTTCATTCTGATGAAAGCCAATCTATTAATGGCTTTACGCGACGATGCTGAAACACAAAAATGGTTTGCACAAGCCAGTCGAAAAAATAAAACCAATATTGATATACGATTAGCTGAAGCTCGCTATTACATTCAAATCAATCAACAACAGCAAGCATTAGATAAGCTTGAAAGTATTATCAAAGATTATCCAAAAACTGAAGAAGCTTTATTTATTGCCGGCTTAACCAGTATTGATTTAAAACAATACGAAAAAGCTGAACAATATTTAGTTGAATTACGTTCTTCAGCAAAATATCAGAATGAAGCTTATTACTATCTTGCAATCAATGCACAGCGCAAACAACATTATGAAACTGCAAAAGCATATTATCGGCTCGTAGATGGCAGCTTATATATTGTGTCTCGACGCAATATGGTCACTATTTTCGAAAAGCAAGGGCAATTGAATGATGCTTTACGCTTTCTTACACAAGAGCGGGTGAATTATCCACAACATGCAAGTTTTCTTTATCAAGCTCAAGCTGATATTTTAAAAAAGATGGATAATAAAAAAGCAGCTTTAGTATTGCTAGATGAAGCAATTAAGAGCTTACCCGATGATCCTGAACTGATTTATGCAGAAGTATTATTGCTGGATCCTTATACCGATCGGGATAAATTAGATAAAACCCTAAAGCAACTTTTAATTATTGAACCCAATAGCCCGACCTATTTAAACGCTTATGCGTATACCTTAGCATTGCAAAATCGTCGTCTAAAAGAAGCACGAAAATATGCAGAACTAGCGCTCAACTTTGCACCTGAACAAGCCTCTATTCTTGATACATTAGGCTATATCGCTTTTCTACAAAATGATTTTGATACCGCAGCCAAAGTCTTGGGACAAGCCTATTCAATTAGCCAAAATATCAATATTGGCGTTCGCTATGCTAAAGCGCTGTATATGCAAGGCGCACTCACACAATTTAGTGAGGTGTTACAGCAATTGAAACAAAAACATGCAAATACCCCACAATTACAACAACTTGATAGCTTAATCTTACCTATCACTGTAAAAAAGAGTTAAATACATGCGCTTGTTTTCAAAATTATGTGTCGCGATATGTAGCAGTAGTATTCTAGTATTAACAGGCTGCCAACATCTAAGCCAACCAAATAAGATAATTGCTTCACCACAAGTGCAAGATGAAAATAACTTTAGCTTACAAGGTAAAATAGGTGTACGTACACCACAACAGTCTGGCAGTGCTTTTTTTACATGGGTTCAACAACAAGATCAATTTGATATTGAACTGACTGGAATTTTAGGTGTTGGGAAAACCCAAATTGAAGGGAAACCAGGTCAAGTCACCTTAAATAGCGCCAAAACAGGTCTGATTACGGCAGCTACACCTGAAGAATTACTGGAAAAAGCGACAGGTTGGCAGGCACCGATTATGCACCTTGCCTACTGGGTACAAGCGAAGCCTGCGACGCAAAATGCTCAAGCGAGCAAAGACGAACAAAATCGCTTGAAACAGCTCATTGAAGATGGCTGGACTGTTGATTTTAGCTATAACGATAAGCAAATCCTTCCAAATAAACTTTTGTTGAAGCAAGCACTTGCTGACGATAAAGAAAACCGTATTACAATGGTGATTCAAAACCGATAGATTAGATTCTTTTATGATTAGAGTACCTTCCCCTGCTAAATTGAATTTATTTCTGCATATCACTGGTCGTAGAGACAATGGTTATCATGAATTACAAACTATTTTTCAACTGATTGATTTATATGATTGGATGACTTTTGAGCCAATTGCGGATGGAATGATTCATATTGAAGGCTTAAACGAGGTTGCTGTTGAACAAAACTTAATCTATCGTGCAGCCCAATTACTCAAACCCCATGCAAAAGAACCATGTGGGTTAAATATTCAAATAGAGAAAAATATTCCTATGGGTGCTGGTCTTGGCGGCGGTTCATCTAATGCTGCCACCACACTCATCGTACTGAATCAACTGTGGCAATGCAGTTTAAATGAACAGCAACTCGCTGATTATGGTGTGCAATTGGGTGCAGATGTGCCTATCTTTATTTTTGGTCGAAATGCATGGGCAGAAGGCATAGGTGAACATTTATCATTCATAGACTTAGCTCAAAAACAATTCATAATTTTAAAACCTGACTGTTTTATCAGCACTCAAGCACTTTTTTCACAAAAAACATTGACAAGAGATTCTAAGATCACTACATTTTGCGCCTATCAGTTAGAACCTTTTAATTTTGGAAATAACTTTGAACCTTTGGCTCGACAGTTATATCCTGAAGTAGAAGAAGCAATGCAATATTTAGATCAATTTGGTCTAGCAAAGCTTACAGGTACAGGTGCTTGTGTTTTTATTGAAGTAACAAGTGAAATGGATATAAAGAAAATTTTGCAAAATGCGCCTTGTAAAGCTTACTTGGTCAATAGTTTGGCAGAATCTCCTTTAAGAAATTTTTCAGTTACATGT
Organism: Acinetobacter sp. TR3; assembly: GCF_027105055.1. Classification (NCBI taxonomy): domain Bacteria; kingdom Pseudomonadati; phylum Pseudomonadota; class Gammaproteobacteria; order Moraxellales; family Moraxellaceae; genus Acinetobacter; species Acinetobacter sp. TR3. The sequence goes on along the minus strand of NZ_CP114264.1, from coordinate 699,326 downwards.
TAGGGGCGTCGCCAAGTGGTAAGGCACCGGGTTTTGATCTCGGCATCCGTTGGTTCGAATCCAGCCGCCCCTGCCAATTTTCATCTGTAGATATATGTAATATATAGGGGCGTCGCCAAGTGGTAAGGCACCGGGTTTTGATCTCGGCATCCGTTGGTTCGAATCCAGCCGCCCCTGCCATTACATATTATCAAATTAGGGGCGTCGCCAAGTGGTAAGGCACCGGGTTTTGATCTCGGCATCCGTTGGTTCGAATCCAGCCGCCCCTGCCATATCTTTAGACAGACTTGTTTTATATCGATACTTGCTCAATTATATTGACATTATCATACAAAACGATTAAAGTTCTGCCGCATTAGGGGCGTCGCCAAGTGGTAAGGCACCGGGTTTTGATCTCGGCATCCGTTGGTTCGAATCCAGCCGCCCCTGCCATCCAAATTCATTATAAGCCAACCGCCAAGGGTGCTTCATGCCCAATCTTGTCGTTTTTAGTGGAAGTGCTCATCCACATTTCGCCCAAAAAGTCGTAAGCCATTTACATATCCCTCTCGGTGCTGCTTCTGTAAGCAAGTTTTCTGATGGTGAAATTTCAGTTGAAATTACTGAAAATGTTCGTGGTAAAGACGTTTTTATCGTTCAATCTACTTGTGCGCCTACCAACGATAACCTGATGGAAATCTTGGTCATGGCTGATGCTTTGCGTCGTGCAAGTGCTGGTCGTATCACTGCAGTCATTCCGTATTTCGGTTATGCACGTCAAGATCGTCGTCCACGTTCTGCTCGTGTTCCAATTACTGCAAAAGTTGTTGCAGACATGCTGACAACTGTAGGTATTGACCGTGTGGTAATGATCGACTTACACGCAGACCAAATTCAAGGTTTCTTCGATATCCCAGTTGATAACATCTATGGTACGCCAGCGTTGTTAGCTGATTTACGTCAACAACAACATGACAACTTAATGGTTGTATCTCCTGACGTAGGTGGTGTTGTTCGTGCACGTGCTGTTGCAAAACAGTTAGGTGATATCGATTTAGCGATTATTGATAAACGTCGCCAAAAAGCAAATGAGTCACAAGTGATGCATTTGATTGGTGATGTAAAAGATCGTGACTGTGTCATTGTTGATGACATGGTAGATACAGCAGGTACGCTTTGCAAAGCTGCAGATGCACTGAAACAATTTGGTGCTCGTCGAGTGATTGCTTATGCGACTCACCCTGTTTTATCAGGCAAAGCGATTGATAACCTTCGTAACTCTGTTATTGATGAACTCGTTGTTACTGACACGATTCCTCTTTCAGATGAAGCAGCAAACTTAGGTAAAATTCGCCAAGTTTCTGTTGCAAGCATGGTTGCTGAAACAATTCGTCGTATCAATAACGAAGAATCTATTAGCGCTATGTTCGATAGTTATCTATAATAGCCCAGCTTTTTTTCTTAAACCCTAGCTCGCTAGGGTTTTTCTATCACTAAACTGGTCGCAAGTTTAGTTACTCAAACTCAATGAGGATATGCCCATGGCAAACTTCGTATTAAACGCTCAAGCACGTGAAGTAGCACAACAAGGGAAAGGTTCGAGCCGCCGCCTTCGCCACGCTGCTCAAATCCCAGCAATCATCTATGGTGGTAGCGCTGAGCCTGTAGCTGTTACTTTAGAGCTTCGTGAAATCGTTAAAGCTTTAGAAAACAATGCTTTCTTCGAAGAAGTTATCGAGATCAAAATCGGTGATAAAGTTGAAAACGTTAAAATCCAAGCGTTACAACGTCACCCAGCTAAAAACACACCTATGCACGCTGACTTCAAACGCGCATAAGTGTTAAAGGCGTAAATTAGTGTCAAATATTTCGCTAATTGTTGGTTTGGGTAATCCTGGTAAGGAATATGCCCAAACCCGCCATAATGCAGGTTTCTGGTTCGTAGAACAGCTTGCAGATCGTTATGGTATTTCTTTAAAGGCTGATCCAAAATTTCATGGATACAGCGGTCGTGGTCAAATTGATGGTCATGACGTACGTTTACTCTTACCTACCACTTTCATGAACCGTTCTGGTCAAAGTGTCGTACCATTTGCCAAATTTTATCAAGTTGCACCTGAAGCAATTCTTGTTGCTCATGATGAACTCGATATGGATCCTGGCATTATTCGTTTAAAATCAGGTGGTGGACATGGCGGACATAATGGTCTTCGTGACATCGTTCCACATATTGGTGCTAATTTCCATCGCTTACGCATAGGAATTGGACATCCTGGTTCTAAAGAACGTGTTTCTGGTCATGTGCTTGGCAAAGCTCCTAGCAGTGAACAAGCTTTAATGGATGCAGCGATTGATCATGCCTTATCAAAAGTGAAAATGCTTGTCGATGGACAAGTTTCACAGGCCATGAATCAAATTAATGCATACAAACCCGCTTAAATTTAAACTGAATTGTTGATCAATCACGCTTGCCATATTGCATTTTTAAGCGCAAAATGCGCATCAAACCGCCTATCGCCAGCGGGAAACGTGACAAGTCAACCAATAAGATATTCATCTTAGGTCTTACTCAGGAGACGCTAGCCATGCTATCTCGTTTATTAAAATGTAAAATTCACCGTGCAGTTGTCACTCATGCAGAACTTCATTACGAAGGTTCTTGTGCAATTGATGGTGTATTAATGGACTTAGCAGGGATTCGTGAATACGAAGAAATCCATGTATGGAACGTAACGAACGGCAAACGCTTCACAACTTATGCAATTCGTGGTGAAGAAGATTCTGGTATCATTTCAGTCAATGGTGGCGCAGCGCACCAAGCTGATGTGGGTGATTTAGTCATTATTGCAACTTTTGGTGATTTCACTGAAGTAGAAGCAAACCTCCACAAACCACGTTTGGTTTATGCAAATCCAGACAATACAGTCAATCACACAGCAAACTGTATTCCTGTACAAATTGCATAAGCAGTAAAAAATTCCTAAAAAGCCAGTCAATATGAACTGGCTTTTTTTATGGCTGGGTCAATACCAAATGCTAAATGGAACTCATCAAAACAATTCAAAAACAATGATTTCTCCACGACAAAACCGAAACTTCATTTGCTTAAATTCATATTTCAATAGAACGATCCATTTCATAAATAGTTCCCTTTCCTCTCAAAAAACTAGCTATAATCAAAGCACATCGCTTCAGGGCGGGGTGAAATTCCCCACCGGTGGTAAGTTAGGCTTTGATCATCACCGACCTAATCAGCCCACGAGCCTGTATATATATTTATATACTCGCAGATTTGGTGAGATGCCAAAGCCGACGGTATAGTCCGGATGAAAGAAGACGAAATTACCAGAACAACTTTGGTTCGTTTTGGTGCGCGCTTATTTTTACATCAGTCCTGAAATGTTCAACCGTATCCTATTTACGAGAGCGTTTCATTATGTCGAGTTTAATTCAACCCGAACTTTTCTTTTCAGCCCTTTCTCCTGCTGAACAACGTATTCAACAAGCTTTAGAAGACATCCGCCAAGGCAAACCCGTCTTGGTTATGGATGATTTTGACCGCGAAAATGAAGCCGACTTAATTATTGCTGCTGAAACACTCACTGTCGAAACCATGGCACAAATGATTCGTGATGGTTCTGGTATTGTATGTTTATGCTTAACCGAAGAGCTAGCCGATCATTTAGAACTCCCACCAATGGTGGTCGACAATTCTAGCCAATTTAAAACAGCATTCACGGTAACGATCGAAGCAGCTCAAGGCGTTACGACAGGTGTTTCTGCTAAAGATCGCGTAACAACAGTTTTAGCTGCCACTAAAGATGGTGCTATTGCAAGTGACTTGAGTCGCCCAGGTCATGTATTTCCATTACGCGCACGTGATGGCGGTGTATTAACTCGCCGTGGACATACCGAAGGAACCATTGATTTAGCTCGCTTGGCTGGCTTAAAACCATCAGGTGTATTATGTGAATTGACTAATCCAGATGGTTCTATGGCATCAGGTATTCAAGTTTTGGCTTATGCTCAAACACATGGTTTAACACTCATTAGTATTGAAGAATTAGTTCAATATCGCTTGAAGCATAATCTCTAATCAAAGAATAAAAAGCCTCGAATCATCGAGGCTTTCCATTACTTCAATGGTTATGAAACTTTTCGTTCCACATTAAGTTCATCAACTTTGCTGATCAATTGGCTGAATTGTGAGATTTGGGCAATCGGTTGTGCCTGAACGAGTTCTTCTGCTGTTCCATAACCATAATTTACAGCAATGGTTTCAATACCATTGGCACGCGCACCAATCACATCATATTGGCGATCGCCCACCATGATACATTGCCGTGCATCCAACTGCTCTTTTTCCAGAATATAAGCAATCAAATCAGCTTTATTGGTACGCTCACCGGTTAATTCACTACCATACATTTCAGTAAAATATTGATCTAATTCAAAATGAGCCAAAATGCGTTTCGCATAAACAGTCGGTTTTGCTGTCGCTAAAAATAATTGATAACCTTGTACTTGTAACTGTTGCAACGTTTCTACGACTGTTGCATAGACTTCATTTTCAAATAAGCCAGTCACTGAAAAACGCTCGCGATAAGCAAGTAACGCTTGTTCAGCAAAATCATCATCCTGAGTATTTAATAACTTTGCCAAAGAAGCTTTCAACGGAGGTCCAATCGTCCAATCCAAATCAACCTCATCGGCTAAAGGATGACCCAATTTTTCTAAAGCATAACGAATTGAGCGATGAATACCCGCTTTAGGGTCAGTTAAAGTCCCATCTAAATCAATCAGAATATTTTTGATCGTCATTCGTTCAATCTCTTAAAGCCTTACATAACATAGTCGAGAGTTTCTCGAAACTCCCATATACTAGCCTAAATGAGAGAATAAAAGGAAATGGCTGTGCGTCCTACCGTACTATGTTTTTCAGGTTTAGATCCATCGGGTGGTGCTGGCTTACAAGCAGATATTGAAGCAATTGGGCAAAGTGGCGCACATGCAGCAATTGCTTGTACTGCTTTAACCATTCAAAATTCGCAACAAGTGTTTGGTTTTGAAGCCACTTCAAAAGAGTTACTACTTGCTCAAGCAAATGCGGTAGTGGGTGATTTACCCATTAAATGTGTAAAATCAGGCATGCTGGGTACAACCGATAATATCGCAGCCTTAGCTGAGTTTTTAGGTCAACATCCAGATTATCTATATGTACTCGATCCAGTTTTAGTGGCAAATAGCGGAGGTTCACTCGGTGATCAAGCAACATTAGTTAAAGCATTTGTTGAATTAATTCCATTGGCAACCGTGATCACCCCCAATACCGTTGAATTAAGAGCCTTAACAGGTATTGATGATATTGAGCAAGCCACTCAAAAATTATTTGAAATGGGCGCAAAAGCGGTATTGGTGAAAGGTGGACATGAAGATACACCTGATCATATTCGCAATGTACTTTATACTGACGGCAAAATGATTGCTGAAAGCCATTGCCCTCGTTTAGAAGGTCAATATCATGGTTCAGGCTGTTCTTTGGCAAGCTTCATTGCAGGGCGTTTGGCTTTAGGCGATTCTTTAAAAATCGCCGTTCAACATGCCGAAACATGGTTGTTTGGCGTATTAAAACAGGCTGAGACACCTGTACCCAATGGGCAAAAGGTTCCAAAACGCTTTTAATACTTTAGTGGCAATGAATAGAAATATGCAGGTTTCTATTCATTTGCTCAAGATACACTAACGATAGTTCACACCATTATTCAAATCAAAAACTTCACCACTTAAACAATTGGGTGCTGCATCCGCTAACCAAAATGCCATATCTGCAATTTCTTGTGCTTGGCAAAACTGCTGATTCAAAGTGGCTTCTTTTAAACGTTTCTGTCTGTCAATCGGAATCTTTTGCATCATCTGAGTTTCAACAGGACCAGGTGCGAGGCTAAAGGTTTGAATATGATACTGGGCATGACTTCAAGCTAAACTACGCATCCCATTTATCAACCCTGCTTTTGAAATTCCATACCAAATATCAGGATGTCCCATTTGCCCTGCAATTGATGCAATACTAATGATGCGCCCAGATTGCTGTGTTTTAAACACACTCTCAGCCACATCTATACTCAATTGCATGGTATGAATCAGATTTACATTCATAATTTTTTGCATTTCTTCCCATGTATATGAACTTGCTGTAAGTGTATTCATATAGCCTGCATTATTAATCAGCACATCAAACTGCCCAATCTGCTGAATTGCGTTCTCAAGCTGATCATAATGCAGCATATCTGCTTGCCAATGATGTAAATTAGGATGTGAATATTGTGGTACATGGCGAGAAATATTATGCACTTCATAATGCTGATCTAAGAATTTCTGGGCAATTGCTTGCCCAATCCCTTGACTTGCTCCAGTGATAACCACTTTTTTCATCATCAACCTATTATTCATCTAATTCAATAAAATGCGGTAATTGTTGGAAACGTGCTAGCCAAGCTTGAACATCTGGATATTGATCTAATTCAATGTTTCCTTGATGCGCTAAAGCGATGTAGGGGTAACAGGCAATGTCTGCAATCGTAGCTGATTCACCAACCAACCAATGTCTTGTTTTTAAATGTTGATTCACCACTGCTAATGATGCATGTGACATCACAGTGACATGCTCGATATCAATATTCGGTTTCTTGATCAAATGAAATGCCCGAGCTGCCGATAAACTAGAAGCAATTCTTTGGTTAGCAAAAAACAACCACTCTAAAATACGTGTCATTGCGATTGTTTCTTGTGGAAACCAAAGCTGATGAGCATCATATGTTTTGGCTAGATAGCATAAAATTGCCTGTGAATCATGGATATATCTCCCCTGATCCTCTAAAACAGGAATCTGCCCTAAAGGATTGAGCTTTAGAAACTCTGCCGTTTTTTGTTCTTGATGAAGTAAATTTATAGAGACTTTTTCGTAGTCTAAATTCAGAAATGAAAGTAACAATCTGATTTTTTAACAATTTCCTGAGATTACAGTATTATAAAGTTTGATTGTCATCTTCTTTTGTGGTTATAGTTTTACTGTACCGAACGATCGGTACAAAAACAAGTGATCTGAGTAATTTTTTATGGATAAACCGACATTGATTCGATCTTTGTTAAGTATTTTTAGAGAATACGGCTATGAAGGTGCATCTTTATCTAAAATCTCAGAACGTACAGGTTTAGGTAAAGCCAGTTTGTACCATCATTTTCCAAATGGGAAACAACAAATGGCACAAGAGGTTTTGAGCTATTTAGAACAATGGCGCGAAGACAATATTTTTACTCATCTACAAAGCAGTACCCCGCCCATTGAACGCTTAGAAGCTTTAACAAATTCATTGAAGCAGGTGTACGAAAATGGTCATGTGGGATGCATTTTGGCAGTTTTGACCTTGAGTGAAGCTCACCAAATCTTCTTACCTCAAATCCAACCTGTCTTTTTAAGATTGATTGAAAACATTGCACTCGTTTTACAAGATGCAGGAATGACAGAGGATCAAGCTTTAGAACGGGCACAAGATACCGTGATACGCATTCAAGGGGCTTTAATCTTATCTAGAGCATTACAAAGCCCAACGCCTTTTTTACAATTAATGGATAAACTTCCTAAACAATTATTAAATCATATTTGAATTCTATAAAAAGGCGCATAGCGCGCCTTCTTGACTTGACGCAATTATCATCATAAGTACGTCTTGTAAATCTATGTATATTTTTAAGTTAATTCTTCATAGAGAACCACAAAAATGACTCCATGCTGCTTTCGATCAGCTCAAAGCATCATGCAATTTACGCATCTTCTCCCACAATATTCGCCATATAATCAATTGCAGATCGAACTGTGATAATTTTCTCTGCCTCTTCATATGGAATTTGAATACCAAACTCTCCTTCCAAAGCCATAATGAGTTCAACTACAGCCAATGAATCAGCACCTAAATCCTCTGTAAAAGATGCGTTAGGCAAAACCTCATCTTCATCCACACGCAATTCTTCAATGATGATTTCTTTAATACGTTTTGCGATATCCATAAAATTCCCTTTTGTTGTTATGATCTAATAAATTATTTTTAATAGCATAAAATTTATACACTCAAATAAATTATTTGCATATTAATAGTTTATTTTTTCTTGTAAAAATATGTATTTATTCTTTCAAGCATAAAATTAAATATCTAAAAAATCAGCTTTTTCTTAGCTTAAATCTAACTATCTTCTCCTACATGAGCTGCCACATAATCAATAGCATTACGGACTGAGAGAATTTTTTCTGCCTCTTCATCTGGAATCTCAATACCAAACTCTTCTTCAAAAGCCATAATCAGCTCAACAACATCCAAAGAGTCAGCGCCTAAATCATCTATAAAAGTTGCATTTGGTACAACTTCATCTTCATCTTCATCTTCATCTTCATCTTCATCTTCATCTTCACCAAGCTGCTCAATGATGATTTGTTTAATACGGTTGTCTATATTCATAAAGTTTCCTTTTGTTTTTATGATTTAGTAAGTTATTTTAAATAGAGTAAATTTTATACATCTAAATAAATTATTCTCATATTTATCGTTTATTTTTCTTGTAAGATATTTTTACATCTATTCATATGAAAAGTTGAACATATAAAAAAGCCACCGAAAAGGTGGCTTTTAATCATGCGATATGATTAACCAAGTTTTTTGGTTACATAATCAATTGCAGATTGAACAGTCGTGATTTCATTAGAATCTTCGTCTGGAATCGTGATGTCAAAATCATTTTCGAAAGACATTACAAGTTCAACCAAATCTAAAGAGTCAGCACCTAAGTCATCCATAAAAGATGCTTCGTTTTTAATCTCTTCGGCACGCATACCTAATTGTTCAGCTACAGCTTGTTTGATGCGTTGTTCGATATCGCTCACAGGAATTCTCCTCATTGCTTGTGGCGTTTTAATTTGCCACTAGTTTAATTGAATATAAAAACTTTTAAAAGTTTATACATCGCCAGTTAGGCCATGTATAGCCCACCATTTACGTGTAAAACTGTACCAGTAATGTAACTAGCCTTATCACTAGCCAAGAAACTCACTGCATCAGCAATATCTTGAGGTTCACCTAGACGACTTAAAGCTACTTGATCAGTCATTTTTTTACGAATATCTTCGCTTAACTGATCAGTCATTTCAGTGGCAATGAAACCAGGTGCAACACTGTTCACTGTAATCTGACGACTCCCCATCTCTTTGGCTAAGCTACGACTGAATGCTTCAATCCCTGCTTTTGCTGCTGAGTAGTTCGCCTGTCCAGGGTTGGCAAAATGTGCAACCACTGAACTAATGTTAATAATGCGGCCAAAACGTGCTTTGGTCATGCCCTTCAATACACGCTTAGATAAGCGGTAAACGGCTTTGAGGTGAATGTTGAGAATATCGTCCCAATCATCTTCCGACATACGAAGCAACAAGTTATCTTTGGTAATGCCTGCGTTGTTCACCAAGATCAGTACTGAACCATATTTCTGTTCAATATCTGATACAAGTGCATCAATCGCTGCACCATCACGAACATCGAGTACAGCACCTGCTCCATGTTCAGCAAAGCTTTCTGTCAGTTTTTGCGCACCTGATTCAGAAGTTGCGGTGCCTACCACAAAATAACCGTCTTGAATGAGTTGCTGTGCAATTGCTGCGCCAATACCACGGCTTGCTCCTGTCACTAACGCAACTTTTCGTTGTTGTGTCATGCAATTTTTCCTTCTGCCACTAACACTGCGTTTAGGGCATCTTCCATACGTGCTTTGCTATCAATCGCAAATGCTTTTTCTATGTTGGGTAATCGCTTGGCAAGATTGCTGAGTACTGTACCTGGTCCACATTCAACCACATACTGCACACCTTCATCTTGAAGATATTGCATGGTACGTGTCCATTGAACTGACTGATATAACTGAGCCGTCAATGCCTGTCGTAATTGAGCAACATCTGTCGCGATTTCCGCGTTGACATTTTGTATTACAGGAAGGTGGGGTAGCTCAATGGCAGTTTGTTCCAAAGCTTCAGCAAACTTTTCTGCTGCTGGTTTCATCAAGGTACAATGTGACGGAACAGAAACAGGCAATGCAATCGCTTTACCTGATTGCTCTTTTGCTTCAGCCATGACTTGCTGAACCAAAGCTGTACTGCCTGCAATCACCACCTGACCTTGCGCATTATAATTCGCCGCTTCAACCGAACCTTGACCAGCCGCAGTTACATTCACTTTTTGGCAAAGCTCGATCACTTTCTCATCGGCTAAACCAAGAATTGCAGCCATTGCGCCTGTACCTTGAGGAACAGCACTCTGCATCAATTTTCCGCGTAAATGGACTAATTTAACCGCGTCAGCTAGAGTCATTGCCTCTGCTGCAACAAGCGCACTATATTCTCCCAAAGAATGTCCAGCCAAGTATTTCGGTGCTATACCACCTAACTCTAACCATACACGCCATAAGGCAATACTTGCTGTTAGCAGAACTGGTTGAGTATTTTCAGTTTGATCTAAACCCTCACCACTTTGGGCAATCTGCCAAAGATCGAAACCAAGTGCTGCTGATGCTTCTGCAAAGGTATCTCGAACGACACTAAACTGCTCTGCAAGCTCAGCCAACATCCCTACTTTTTGTGAACCCTGACCAGGAAAAACAAATGCTGTTTTTGTTGCTTGAGCAGCCTGCTCAAGTCGCTTAGTCGACATATAAAAATCCTTAAAATGGTCTATCGCCAGTTTTATCAACCCTCATGATTCTAGATGAGAATGACAACAGACTCTTTTCCGATGCGGCAATTTACCATTGATTAAATCGTTTTTTAATTGCGAAAAACAACAAAAAAGGGAGCTTTCGCTCCCATTTTTTTTATACTTTAAGCTAACGCTTAATGCATATAACTCAATTATTCAGCATCAGCTGCTTTAGCGAATAATTGACGACCACGGTAAATACCGTCTTTAGTCACGTGGTGACGACGATGAGTTTCACCAGTAGTTTGGTCTACAGATAATGCATTCTCGGTTAAAGCGTCATGTGAACGGCGCATGTCACGGCGAGAGCGACTTTTACGGTTTTGCTGAACGGCCATGATGGCTCCTTACAAAGATCGAAAAATGGATCAGAACAAATTCAGTTGTCTTAACTCAACAGGATAACACAATTTGTGTTATGAGTTAAGTTTGCCTTTCAAACTTGCCAAAACATCAAACGGATTATCCCGTTTTTCTTCGACAACGTCCTGAACGACAGGTTGATGTTTATGCTCACAAACATCATGTTTGGGAGACAAAGGCATCAACAATAACAATTCATCTTCTAGTAATGCGAGTAAATCAATCGAAGCAGGTGTATCAATACTCCCTTTTTTCGACGATTCACTTTCACCTAAAACGATGAAATCAGCATCCTCATCCAATCGCTCTATCAGTGACTCATCATCAATTAAAGCTAAATGAAATTCTGAGACTAATTCAATTTCAACAGGTCCCAAACAACGTTGGCATTCCATTGGAACTTTAGTATCAATATGTCCATCTAACCATACAATGCGATGATAGGCATCCATTGATAGCTTACAGTCTATGTTGATCAATTGATCATCAATTGAACCAACAGCTTCTCGAGCAATACGAGCAAAGCGAGACAATGGCAGTGTTCCTGACCATGTATAGCCCTGTTCAGCCCATTTAAATGGCTCGATTTGGCTTGGAAAAGTATTTGCTGACATAATTAAGGCGGCAATTCTACAAATTCATCGGTACTCTGTCAAAGATTAAGATACAATTTTGCACTTCTTTAGACAGAACTCGTGGTAACACAGCAATGCATCTGTTGCAGCCGCAACTTGAAGTAACAACTTCATCACTTGTTAGCCCCCATTCAATCAATGCTCCTATGTTAACACCAGATCAAGTGCAACGCTCATCTTGGCAAGAGTTAACAACAGAACCAGAACAGGTTGATTGGCTTATTTTACACTTTAATGATTGGTTTTCCCACCATAATGTCACGCTTGTTAAAGGTGATTTTGAACCAGAATATTTCCCAGCGATAAATCAACAACCTGCAAAAATCCAATTTGCACATGGTTTCTTTAACAGTGCCTTACATGAAATTAGTCATTGGAGTATTTCAGGTGAAAAACGTCGCCTTTTACCTGATTTAGGTTATTGGTATGCACCCGATGGTCGTACTGCAGAACAGCAAGCTTTATTTGAACAAGTTGAAATTAAGCCTCAAGCCATTGAATGGTTATTTGCAACAGCCTTTGGTCGAAAGTTTCGTGTCTCTTTAGATAACCTAACGGGTGATAGCGGCAATGGGACACAATTTAAAGATAATGTTTTTGCTCAAGTACAACGTTATTTTTCAGGTGAAGCCACTTTACCACGAGATGCTGCACTTTTTATTCACTATATCTGTGTTTGTACCCGTAATGGCTTACCATTACAACTAAATGAATTTAAACGTGAATTACTTGATTGAATGACAAAATTAACACATCTAAGACTTGCATCTTTACTAGAACAAGTTTCATACTTAATTCAGCCATAAAGATCAGGGAGTTACAATAATAATGTTACATTTACATATTCATCCTGAAAATCCACAGGCTCGCTTAATCACACAAGCCGTTGAGCGTATTCGTGCGGGTGATGTTGTGGTTTATCCAACAGATGCAGCCTATGCGATTGGTTGTCAGATTGGGAATAAAAGTGCGATGGAGCGAATAGCTCAAATTCGTGGCTTAGGTCCTAAACATCAATATGCAATTATGTGTTGTGATTTATCGGATATTGCAACTTATGCAAAAGTCGATAATGCGATGTACAGACTGTTAAAAGCCAATACCCCTGCTATTACTACATTTATTTTACCTGCCACCAGTGAAGTGCCAAAGCGCTTAATGCACCCAAAGAAAAAAACAATTGGTCTGCGCATTCCAAGTAATCCTGTTGCACAAGCTTTATTACAAGAACTTGGTGAACCGTTATTAACCAGTACATTGATCTTGCCTGATCAAAAAGATCCGCTTGATGATCCTTATGATATTGAAAATCAACTGGCCAAACGAATTGACGTGTTTATTGATAGTGGTTTTGGCACTTTATCGACTACGAGTATTGTAGATTTATCAGGAGAAAATCCTGTAGTTGTCCGTCGTGGTGTGGGTGATGTCAGTGCTTTTGAGTAAGCACTGATCTTTAGTCGATAAAAAATTCTGAAAGACGTTGTTTCTGAAAACCCTGCGCATCAAAATTATCAGGACTCAGCCATTGCTGATAGGTTTTCTCCAAGTCTGACCATTCCTCATCAATGATTGAAAACCATACGGTATTTCGGTTTCGGTTTTTCACAATTCTGTCTTGGCGGAATAAACCTTCATATTGAAAACCAAAGCGTAATGCTGCAGCTTTAGAAGGCGCATTACAATCATCACATTTCCATTCAATACGTCTAAAACCTTGTGCAAAACATTGTTCTAGCAGTAAAAAAATTGTTTCAGTTGATGCCTTTGATTTTTTCATTTTATGTGAAAAATAAACATTACCAATCTCAATCACGCCATGCCCAAGCCTCGGATTTAACAAAGCAACCCAACCTTGTATCTCTTCAGCAACTTGAATTAGAAAGTGAGTGGAATCTTTAAAGCCGAATAAGTTGTCTAATGAATCTTTTAAACTATGTTGGCTATGTGGTGCAGAATATGGCAGATAAGTCCAGCATTGCTCATCGGGTTCTGTGGATACAACTTCCCATAACTGTTCTGCGACCTGATTCGTAATTCCATCTGCTACATCAATCAACTGAACGTATTGCCCAAATAATTTTCCCTGCACGGGTGAAGCTGTCACATTTTCTTCAAGCGAAAAGCCTATCGTTTGTCCGAACTGATTCTGTTGTGTTTTTAAATAATTTTTCATGGTGACTTATAGTTTAGAAATATGATGTTTAATGGCAGATTTAAGCATTGATCCTAGACAGTATCGTGGACAACCGATCCCTCTAAATTCTTGAAATATTTCTGTTCAAAGGCTTCTGGACTTAACCAGCCATTTGCAGAATGCCTTCTGATTCGATTGTAGTAAACTTCAATATACTCAAACAAGATAGCATTTGCCTCTTTTCTCGTAGAAAATACACTGCCATGTACTACATGCCCCTTCAGGGTATGGAAGAAGCTTTCGGTCACTGCATTGTCCCAACAGTTTCCTCGTCTAGACATGCTTTGAATACAGTTATTCGTCAATAATAGCGCCCTAAAATCACGACTACAGTACTGACTACCTTGATCCGAATGCACCATGACACCCGTTGGATAACCCTGACGAGCCATTGCATAATTAAACGCATCACACACCAATTGGCGGTCTATTCGATGGCTGGTTTGCCAACCCACAATACGACGGCTGAATAGATCTAGCATCACACATAAATACAGCCAGCCTTCTTTAGTTCGGATATAGGTAATATCCGTTGTCCAAACTTTATTAGGCTGAGTAACTGTAAATTGGCGATCCAACAAATTTGATGCTGTAGACAAACGATGGTTTGAATCAGTCGTATGCTTGTATTTACGTGCAATCCTACTACGTAAACCAAGCTTTTTTAGCATCCTTCCAACGGTACGTTCGCTCATGCGATAACCTAAATCACGCATGTCATGTACCAATGACGGTGCACCCAAGCGCGCATGATGCTGCCAATATACAACTTTTAAATCATTGTATTTCTGCGCTGTATTGGTCTGGCGTTTTCGCCAGGCATAATAGCCTGAAGTGCTGACATCTAGGCATTTACAGACAGAAGACACAGTGACTTCATTTATATCCATATCTTGAATTACCGTGTACTTTTCTTGGCATGATCTGTCAGAAAGTACACATGCGCTTTTTTTAAGATGTCATTGGCTTCCTTGAGCTGTTTGACTTCTTTTTCTAATTCCAAGATCCGCTGTTGTTCAGGAGAAAGTTGACGTTTGCTTGAACCTACTGGATTGGCTTCACGAATCCATTTATCTAAGGTTGAATAACCCACACCTAATTTATGGGCGATTGCAGCTATAGGCTCGTGGGAGTTTGAAAGTGCATGATCAATTGCTTGCTGTTTAAATTCCGGACTAAAACGTTTAGCCATTTCTTGGATCTCCAAAGATTGAAGTTACGTTATCTTTAGAGGGACATGCTGTCCATTATTTTGGCTAGGATCACATAAGATTTTTATATCATCCATATTCGCTTGCATAAGTATAGAAAATACCCTGAGAACTTTAAGGTTTTTGTAAGTGAGTAATTTATTAAATGAAGGATTTCGATTAGAATAGGCTTGCTTGTAGCATGTGTCACTTTCTTGAACACAAAAAAATCATCCTTTCATGCTTTTGAAAATTCGCGTGGCTTATAAACGGTAATGAATCAAATTCTTCCTTCGACCTTGGAATTAATTCCTTCCATTCGTGTGCTTGACGAGTGGCAAGAAGTCATACCTGAAGATTTGTACATTCCACCTGCCGCATTTGAAATTTTACTGGAGCAGTTTGAAGGACCATTAGACTTTCTGATTTATTTGATTCAGAAAAATGGCTTTGATCTTTTACAACTCGATATCTCTCCAATCGCAACACAGTATCTATCCTATATGGATAGTATGAAGTCTTTGAATATCGAATTAACTGCAGATTATATGGTGATGGCAGCACTACTCGCTGATTTGAAATCACGATTATTGCTTCCAAAACCAATTATAGTTGATCAATTTGAAAAAGATCCTAAACAAGATTTGATTGATCGTTTAGAAACATACCTCCGTATTAAGCAAGCGGCTGAACGATTGGGGCAAATGCCAATCTTTGAAAGAGATACTTTTAGTGCCAATGTAAGTATTGGACATATTGCTCCAATTTATGAAGGTTATGATGTCGATGCCTTACGTGATGCACTATTTTGTGTGTTTAATCGTCCAGAACCGATTACACATATTGTTGCGCAGGAACCAGTACTGCTCGAAGAACGTATAGCATTTATTGAAAGCCAACTTGCATCAGGTCAAGCATTAAGTTTTATGGAATTATTAAATCCTATGCAAGGTCGTATGGGCATGGTGGTGACTTTTATGGCAGTGCTTGAACTCACGCGCCAGCAAAAAATTCAAATCATCCATACAGGTATTGAAGCTCCTTTAACAGTTCAAGGCATTGCAGCATGAGTTTAGATCCATTTGACACCAATGAAGGAATGTCACTTGAAGATATTCATCACGATGTCTTATTACAGATTGAAGCAATTTTGTTCGCCAGTGACTCACCAGTTTCACTTGCACGACTAAAAGAAGCATTTCAAAACCAATATAATAAACAACAATTACGTCATTTTTTGCAGCAACTTGCGATGTTGCAACATGGCCGTTCAATTGAGTTAATTGAGACGGCTCAAGGGTTCCGTTTTCAGGTGCGAGCAAAGTATCGCAATATTATTGCGCAGGTTTGGCCAGAACGCCCAACCAAATTATCGCCCTCGCTACTCGAAACAGTCGCAGTGATTGCATACCATCAGCCCGTTACACGTGCTGATATTGAACAGATTCGTGGTGTATCGAATAATAGTCAGATCTTGAGAAACTTATTTGACTGGAACTGGATCAAAGAATCTGGTTTTAGAGATCTACCTGGAAGACCTGCGTTGTTAGTCACAACGCCCCAATTTTTAAATGCATTTGGTTTAGCTTCGCTAGGTCAATTGCCTCCCCTGCAGAACGCCAAGGAAGCATTCATGACACTCGATGCACATGCACCGAAGTCTTGAGAGGTGAACTGTTGATCATTATGTCTAAGGTTGTGCTGTCATGAGTGAAAAATTACAAAAGGTTTTAGCGAGAGTCGGGTTAGGCTCACGTCGCTATATGGAGGAAGTCATTGCTGCTGGTCGCGTCAGTATCAATGGGAAAATTGCTCAAGTGGGTGAACGTATTGAACCTACAGATGAACTCCGTATCGATGGTCGTAAAGTTCAGTTTCAGATTGAAGATGAAATTCGCCGCCGTGTTCTCATTTACTATAAACCAGAGGGTGAAATTTGCTCACGCAATGATCCTGAGAAACGTCCAACTGTATTTGATCATTTACCACAAATCGCCAATGATCGTTGGGTGATGGTAGGGCGTCTGGATATTAACAGTACTGGTTTATTGTTATTCACGAATGATGGTGAACTTGCGAATCGTTTAATGCACCCTTCAAACGAAGTTGAGCGTGAATATGCGGTTCGTGTAATGGGTGAAGTCACGCCACAAATTCGCAATAACATGCTGAAAGGTGTTGAGCTTGAAGATGGTCCAGCCAAATTCGAATCATTCTCTGAAATTGGCGGTGAAGGTATCAACCGTTGGTATCAAGTTGTGGTTAAAGAAGGTCGTAATCGCGAAGTACGTCGTATCTTTGAATCACAAAGCTTAAAAGTAAGTCGCTTGTTACGTACCCGTTATGGCACTGTCATTTTGCCACGTGAATTACGTACAGGTCGTTGGATGGAATTAGATAAAACTGATATCGACAACTTAGCGAAATCAGTGGAATTAAAACCACGTCAAGGTACTGGCTTATTTGGTATGGCAAAACGTCGTACTGAAAAAATGGCAGAAAAACCATTGACTGCACGTCGTGGTGGTTATTTACGTCAACAACGCCGTGACGATGAGCAAAATCAATCACAGCAACAGCAACGTCCAAGCGGTAATGGCAACAATAACAATGGTCGTAAAACCATTGGTTTTAATAAAGGCTTTAAGAAGTTCTAATTCTTGGCTTTAAAATGAAAAAACGCTCTGATTAGAGCGTTTTTTTATGCTTGAATTTTAATGATGATGGCTTACTCCCTGCGGAATGGCATTCAGCAGTTTCTTGGTATATTCATGTTGTGGATGTAAATACAACTCATCTGAATTGGCAATTTCAACCAATTCCCCATGATTCATCACCATCACCTGATCAGAAATATATTTCACTACAGATAAATCATGCGAAATAAAGATATAACTCAAACCAAATTCATCCTGTAGGTCCTGCAATAAATTCAAAACTTGCGCCTGCACCGAAACATCCAAAGCAGAAACGGATTCATCACAGATCAAAATCTCAGGTTTTAAAGTCAGACAGCGTGCGATGGCAATCCGTTGTCGCTGACCACCTGAAAATTCATGTGGATAACGATCATAGGCTTGCGCAGGCAAACTGACTCGTTCTAACAGTTCCAATGCCATCTTTTTACGCTCGACATCATTTTGACCAATACCATGAATTCGCATTGGCTCCAATAAAATCTGCCCGATGGTAAAGCGTGGATTGAGTGAAGCATAAGGGTTCTGGAAAATAATTTGAATCTTACGCTGATACCGTGAAAATTCTTTCTCAGTCATGGCAAGAATATCTTTTCCACCAATCAAGGCTTGCCCGCCCGTCGCCTCATGTAAACGCATCAGCAATAAACCAATCGTGGTTTTACCTGAACCTGACTCGCCAACGAGACCAAGGGTTTTGCCTTTAGCCAGTTGGAAGGACACGCCTTTTACGGCCTGAAATTCCTCTCGCCCCCATAAACCTTTACGGCTATAAAACGACTTTTTCAGATCTTTAACATCAAGCACAATCGGCTCATCACCAGACAAACCACGGACACGCTGTTTCAGATTTAATTCGGACAAATGGGTTGATTCAATCAGTTGTCCATTTTCGTCCTGCTTCATAAAATCACTGGTCACAGGTAAACGGTATGGACGTGTTGAAAGTTGTGGTCGGCAGTGCAACAAAGCACGGGTATACACATCTTTCGGCTGTTCCAGCACTTGTTCAACAGCGCCACATTCACGGATTTCACCATGACGCATCACGATCACTTCATCAGCAATTTCGCCAACCAGTGCTAGATCATGGGTAATAAAAAGCATCGACATTTGATGACGTTGACGTAAGGATTCTAATAAATCAATGATCTGCTTTTGAATGGTGACATCTAATGCCGTGGTCGGTTCATCCGCAATCAATAATTTTGGTTCACAGGCGATTGCCATCGCAATCATAACCCGTTGCTGCTGACCACCAGAAAGCTGGCTTGGATAAGCATCTATTTTTGTTTCAGGTGCAGGGATACCGACTTCTCGAAGTAACTCAAGCACTCGTATTCTGGCTTGCTTGCGTCCCATGCCCAAATGAATGCACAGCACTTCGGCAATTTGATCTCCCACTGTAAAGACAGGATTCAACGAGGACATCGGCTCTTGGAAAATCATGGCAATTTCCTTACCACAGATTTTCCGAATTTCTTTTGCAGATAAATTCAGTAAATCCTTACCCTCAAAAGTAATACGACTTTGCGCTGCAATTTGACTTTGTCCTTTCGGTAATAAACCCATCACCGCCAATGAAGTCACAGACTTACCACTGCCCGACTCACCAACCAGTGCCACAGTTTTATTTTTTGGAATTGAAAATGAAATGCCTTTAACAGTTTCGATCCATTGTTTATTTTCGCCTTTAAAGCTGATCTGAAGATCGTCTACTTGTAATAGCGGTGTTTCATTTTGATGTTGCATATTTTTCTCTCCGCTATTTCAACTTAGGATCTAAAGCATCGCGCAATGCATCAGTAAACATGGAGAATGCTGTGACCAGAATAGCCATTGCAATCGATGCCGCAGCCAGTTGCCACCATTTGCCCAAAATCAATTCACTTTGTGCTTCATTCAACATACTGCCCCATGACACCACACCAACAGGAACACCAAAACCAAGGAAGCTCAGAATCACTTCAGACTTAATGAATGACACCACCAGAATCGAAATTTGAACCAACGCGATATGACTGACATTCGGAAAAATATGCACAAACATACGGCGTAAATGGCTAACACCAATGGCTTTTGCGGCAAGCACATATTCACGCGATTTGTGCTTCATATATTCAGCACGAACCAAACGAAATACCCCAGTCCAACCCGTTAGACCTAAAATCAAAACAATTGACAAAATTCCTTTTTGTTGGAGTACCGCAGCGATCGCGAGCACTAATAGCAGATAAGGAATCGAAGTGAAGATGTTATAGAACCAGTTCAGTACATCATCAATCCAACCGCCAAAATAACCTGCAATCGCGCCAAGAAAAGTACCAATCACCACCGCCAATAAAGCGGATAACAAACCGACCAGAATTGAGGTTTCAGCACCTTTAATAGTTTTGAGCAGCACATCTTGCCCCCACTTATCTGCCCCAAAAGGCAACGTGGTTTTTAACTCTTGTTTTTGATCAATTAGATGCCCACCAAGCTGTTGATCAATTTGCAGCATATCCTCTGCTAAAGGATCAACCACACCATAATTATCAATGACTGAGTTACCTTGTTGTTCAGCCTGAATTTCGGCATTGAGCTGTTGAATCACATCTTTCAATGGATCAACTGGATTTTCAGGTAATGCCGCTATCTTCTGGCTACTGTCTTTCATTTGATCTGACTCAGTATCCACCCCTAAAAATGTTGGTGGCGCGTAGCTGACGGCGACTTCTTTATTCCAATTGGAAGCAATCACGCCTGTCATTGATAACGCGAGCAAGATGAAATAAAACAGCACCACCAAGAAAGAAACCACGGCGATTCGATCTGATTTCAATCGATTCAATGCCAACTGCCAGAGTCCTGTTGATGCAGGAGATTCACTTGAGGAGGATTTGCCTTTAAAAATTGTACTGAGCATTGTCATCCTCCTATTTCAACTGTACGCGAGGATCGAGGAGCTTATAAATCAGATCGGCGATCAAGTTAAAAATCATAGTCACAACAGCGATATATACGGTAATCGCTTTAATTACAGGAAAATCACTACGCTCAACCGCAATAATAATTTCACGCCCGATACCCGGAATACCAAAGAATCGCTCAATCAGGAAAGCACCAATCAGTAAGGCAGGCAGACTAGCCATCACTTCAGTGACAATTGGAATCGATGCATTACGCAACACATGCACACTCAGTACCCGAGACTCCCCCACACCTTTGGCACGCGCAGTCCGCACATAATCTTGGTTAATTTCATCTAGGACGAAGCTTCGATATAAACGTAGCGTTGGGGCAATGCTCACCACCAACATGATTAAGATAGGTAGCAAAGAATATTGGAATAAGTTTTGACTAAACTGATCACTCCAGCCTTGTACGGGGAACCAACTGAGTTGGTATGCCAACACATACTGGAACACGATGATATACACCAAAATACTGATCGACATGCCAATAGTACACAGCATCATCACCATACGATCTGTCAGTGATCCACGAACTGAAGCAACCGCTAAAGCAAGGATAATTGAAATCACGGTTTGTAAAATCGTCAGTGGAATCAATAAAGTCAGTGAAGGCCCTAAACGGGTCAGGATAATCTGTGATACAGGCTCTCCCGTACTCCAACTCGCACCATAATCGAAAGTCAGAATCTGTTTAATAAAAATCCACAGCTGCACATAATAGGGCTGATCAACGCCCAATTGTTTACGGATGTTTTCGATTTGCTCTGGGCTAGACATTTTCCCTGCCAAAATATATGCAGGATCTCCCCCCACCCAGTTAAACAAGAAGAAAATCAGCAGAATGACGCCCAACATGGTCGGGATCATTTGCCATAGTCTACGCACGACATAAGCAAGCATAATGGCACATCCTTATTTGACCCGTTGACCTGTAATTTCACTCAAGAAAGCTTTGTTATCCGGTTCTCTGCCTAAGAAATCTTTGACCAGTTGAGCTGCATTCTTTTGGCTGCCTTGAGATAAAATCGTTTGGCGGTAACGCTGACCCACTTCTGGATTATTCAAGTTATCACCGAAAGCAGACAACATATCCAGAGCCAATACTTCAGACCACATATAACCATAGTAGCCCGCTTGATAGCCCATCAGATGTCCAAACTGCCCAGGAAATTCAGTATTCGGCACATAGCCTAGAGCGGTTGCGGATTCCATTTTTTTCCACACATCCATTGGCTGTACACTTAGTGCATCAGCGACATGCAATGCCATATCATATTGTGCATAAAGCGTTTGGCGTGCATACCCTAATCCACGTCCATAATTATGCACAGCTTTTAAACGTGCAATCAGTGCATCATCCACTCTCGGACAAGCAGGATCACAATAGTCAGCGACTTTAGATAAAGTTTCTTTACGGCGCGCCCATTCTTCATACATTTGCGATGGTGCTTCAACAAAATCACGCTCTACTGATGTTCCTGACTGACCCGAATAGCGGGTTTTTGACAAAATTCCATGTAAAGCATGCCCAAACTCATGCACAAAAGTTTCAAGCTCATTGCTGTTTAAACCTTTACGATTAAAATTAGTCACTAATACTGAAATTGGTTTACGTTTACTCAGCGTACTGCCCCCATATACGCCCCATACTGCTGCATGACCATATTTACCTTCACGTGGGAACTTATCCATATATAAGCTACCCAATATCTCACCTGTTTTTTGGTCTACAACATCGTAATATTCAACTTCTTGTTGCCACGTATCCACTTTAGCGGCTTTAAACTGAATACCATACAAATTCTCGGAAATTGCAAATAACCATTTCTGTGCGGCGAGTGTTGGGAAATAATCACGCAGTTTTTCTTGGTCAATCTGGTATTTGTCCTTGCGTAGTTTTTCGCTCCAATACCCCACATTCCAACGGTTAATTTCAGCTTTTTCCAAAGAAATATTTAGGGTTTTAGCTTTAAATACACGTAACTGCTGCACCTCTTTTTGCTCTAAAGGTGCCACGACTTTATGAACATCTGCTAAGAAGTTATTCACTGTTTTTGGTGTTTTCGCCATGCGTTTCTTTAATGCCCAGTCTGCATAACTTGGCTGACCAAATAGCTGTGCTAATTCATAACGTAAGTCAACAATCTGTTTAAGCAGGACTAAATTCTTTTCTGTACCACGACGTGTAAATGCCGTTTGATAACGTTTTCTTGCATCATCACTGTCTGAAAGTTCCATAAATGGTTGATATTCAGGATATTCAAAACCCAATAAATAATTGCCTTTATCATTTTTCTTTAAGCCTGAAATATAACTTTCAGGTAGTCCCTTTAATTCGGCTGGTGTGAATTCTAATTTTTCAGGATTGTCGCGGACATTACGAGAGAACTCTTGCGAAAGTTTGGTGAGTTCATCCAATATATGTTTTAAACGTGCTCGTTTTTCAGGCGCAAGCTGCACCCCTGTATCTTCAAATTGATCAAGAATATCTTGACGATATTTACGATCAATTGGATCTGTTGTTTTGGTATTTTTAATTCGTTGATACAATTTTGGGTTCTGATAAATTTCAGTCTGCAACTGATTGATTTTTACTTCACAATCATCAGCAGCCTTACGAAATTTCGCATCGGGATGCACATTGCTATATAAGCTAATTGGCCCAGAAAAATCCTCAAAGCTTGCCATCAATTGATCCCATTCAGCTAGAACAGGTGCAGCTGTCGATTGCGGTTGAATGGATTGTTGTTCTAATTGAGAAATACGCTGTTGTAACTTGTGTAAATTAGCATCGCACCATTCTGCACTGTAATTCAGTTTAAAAATAGGTAAAACAGCAGATGTGCTTACTGCCCACACGCCTTGACTCATCCCTGTGATCGCCATAGATAACAGACATAGTGTCGATCGTTTCAACATTTTTTTCGCCATTATTCTCTCCAATTTAATTCATCAATCATTTGGGTTTCTTGCGAACCCTTTTATAGGACTAAGGTTGCTTATCTTGCATATCAATGTACATCCACTCTGCGGGCAGAATCGGATGCTTTTTATAGCCAATCACTCGAGGTTGAGCCACGACAGTACGGTAACGGGTCGATATGAATTGTACAGGCGCATAAAACTCTAAAAGACGTGACATTTTGCGATATAACAAATTCCGTTCAGGACCATCAGCAAGTTTCAATGACTGTTCATATAAACGATCATATTCTGGCAATTTAAAACAAGTATGGTTGGTGGCATGAATATTATTGCCATAAAACAACTGCACAAAGTTGTCTGCATCAGGATAGTCTGCAATCCAAGCGGAAGCTTTAAACATGGTTTTACATTGTTTTTCAGCCTTTAAACCTTCTGCAAAAGGCACAGGTTTAGAGACCATATTGACTTTGATATTGGCTAATTCTTTCTTTAACAGTTCTGCCATCTGCATACTGCGTGCACTGCTACTGGATGGCATAAACTCAATCACCAGTGGCTTGCCATTCGGCAACATCCGCCAACCATCTTTGCCCACTTTGTAGTTATAACGATCTAGTAATAAATTTGCTGCTTTGACGGAATACGGAATGCTGCTTCTATAATTGGGATCATGCCCCGCGATACCATAAGGAATCGGCGATTCTAAATTTTTGGCGTTCCCTTTGGCTAAAATGTTGATAAATTTCTCTTTAGAGGTTGCCATCGCCATTGCACGGCGTAAAGCAATTTTCTCTTTACTCACGCCACCGACCACAGGGTTTTGTATATTCCAATACAAATAATCAATCGAAGGGTCAGCAATACGTGAAAGTTGAATCCCTTTTTTTGCCAACTCTGGCTTTAACTGACCATCTTTTAAAGCTTGTGCAGGTAATTCACCATCTAAAGTAAATATATCTAGCCCATCTTTTTGGAAAGATAACCATCCTGACTGTGATTCTTCAATCACTTGAATATCAACCACACCAATCTGCGGCATTTTTTTGCCTTGCATTTGCTTTACGATTTTCTGATCTTCAGGATGGGTCGCTTTAAAATTCCATGTATAACCGCGATAATCAGGATTTGCTTTCAAAATAATACGCGAGCCTGGTGTCCATTGTACGAGAACATAAGGCCCTGTCCCTACAGGATGTCCCATCGCATAGCCTGCTTTATCACGATAATGTTCAATCACTTCACGCGCGACTGCACCCGTTGGTTGATGTGCAAGTAGCATTGGAAAATTATAATTTGGCTCTTTTAATCGAATCACCAAAGTATAACGATCTGGTGTTTGTAGCCCTGCAATCGGCTGATCGTAATTAAATTTTCCATTTTTCGCTGCTTGCTGGATAGCACTATCTATTCCTGAGATACGTCCATCAAACAACCAACTGTTGGGTGAATGTAGATTTGGATCAAGCAAACGTTTAAAAGAATAGGCATAGTCTGTTGCAGTTAATTCTCTCGCTTTGCCTTTAAATACAGGATCAGGGGTGAAATAAATTCCTTTTTTTATTCGAATGGTATAGGTCAAACCATCGGTACTCACTTCTGGCAAAGCCACCGCCGTATTTGGAACGAGTTTTGCGGGTGAAGCTAAATAATCATAGGTATATAATGTTTCAAACACTGAATACAAAATATGTGCTGAATATAAATCTTGTACAGCAACAGGATCAAATCCAGTCTCAGCTACGGGAAAAGCATAACGTAACACTTTTTTTGGATCGGCAGGGCTTTTCGCTTCTGTAATCGTTACCCCTAGACTTAATGTTGTCCCCAATAACAGCACCAGACTAGTCCGTTGCATCGAAAGTTTAAAATTTTGCTTCATCATAAACACATCACTTATTTTTGATTGGGTGGAACAATATCTAAGTATTGCCAGTTGGTATTCATAATTGGATGAGCTTTAAATCCCTGCACATCAGGTTGAATCAACCAGTTCCGAATCCTTGTATCTTGTAAAATCCACGTTCCATCTGCTTCAATTTGGCGACTCATTTTTTCATAGAATGGCATACGTTTTTCAGGGGCTTGCTGCATTGCCTGTTTATATAAATTGTCATAAGCAGCTGACTGATAACAGGATTGATTACCACGACCAACATTCGGACCATAAAGCAATTGCGTGAAATTTTCACCCTCTGGATAATCCGCATGCCATGCTCCACTCCACATCATGTATTGACACTGGGTTGCGGCTTTTAAGTTATCGGCAAAATTACTGACTTTAAAGTCTGCCCGAATCCCGATTGCATCTAGATTTTTCTTCCACAATTCAGAATACATCACGGAAGCTGTACCACTCTCGGTATTTATTTTTAAGGTTAAAGGCTTGCCATTGGGCAGATTACGATAGCCATCTGGGCCTTTTTTATAGCCGAAATGATCCAGTAATTTATTGGCTAAAACAGGATTGTAACCAATGCTACTGCGATAATTCGGGTTATGACCATTAATGCCTGCAGGTACCAGCATTTCAGCCTTAACCGCCTGACCTTTT
The DNA here is from genome assembly GCF_027105055.1 of Acinetobacter sp. TR3. NCBI lineage: Bacteria > Pseudomonadati > Pseudomonadota > Gammaproteobacteria > Moraxellales > Moraxellaceae > Acinetobacter > Acinetobacter sp. TR3. The sequence goes on along the minus strand of NZ_CP114264.1, from coordinate 673,046 downwards.
CTTAAGATACGAATATATTCATTGACATTAAAAGACATGGCGATGGCACGTCTTAACGCAATTTTATCTAGGCTATTCCCACCAACAACAGGATCACGCATATTCAACATTGAATAGGTGATCTCTGCCTCTTTATTGGCATACAAACGTATACCCTGCTTTTGCATTTCTGCTTTTAACTGATTATTTTGATCAAGCACTTTAGGAATTGCACTTGAAGTGACCTTATCAAAATCCAGTTGTTTGGACTGAAAAGCGAGCCAACGTGATTGTTCTTCTTCGATAATGCTGATATTGACTTTGCCAATTTGCGGCATTTTCTTGCCACTCATTTCTTTAACTAGCAGGTTATCCCACGCCGTGCCTGTCGATTTAAAATTCCAGACAAAACCGCGATAATCAGGATTTGCAACTAATTCGATCTTGCTGCGGGGTATATATTTGCTCAGCATATAAGGCCCTGTTCCCACAGGATGCATGCCTAACTGATCTTTATAATATTCAACCACTTCTCTAGCCGTCGCTCCAAATGTGCTATAGGCAAGAATATAAGGAAAATTATAATCAGGTTGGGTCAGCTTAAATTGAATTGTATATTTATCTAATGCTTTTACACCTTCAATCTTGGCATCATAGTTAAATGTGCCCGTTTTTTTGGCTTGGTCCACCAGTGCATTTGCACCAACAATTTTATTATCAATAAAAGAAAATGCTGAGGCATGATTTTTAGGATCTAATATCCGCTTAATGGAATAGACATAATCCTCTGCAACCAGCTCTCTGCGTTTACCTTTAAATGCAGGATCATCGGTAAAATAAATCCCTGGCTTTATTTTAAATATATAAACCTGACCATTTTTTTCAATCACAGGTAGGCTTTCTGCTGTAGATGGAACCAATTTTACTGGGTTAGCGAGATAATCGTATTGAAGCAATCTTTCAAAAATTACATCGGCGACATTTCCGCTGTAAAAATTAAAAGTTTTAACCATATCAAAACCATCATCTGGGGCTTCAAAAGCAACACGGAGTACTTTATCTGCCTGAGCAGGTGTTTTTGCATACCCCATCGGCATAAATGCAATAACGGTTGATAATACAGTGACCGTAAAAAAAGTTGACTTCAAATCAGTGCTCACATCATCGTTTTTTAATAAATACTAGACTTTTGCATAGCATTCAACACTACAACCATTTCCCTTTCAGCGTGTCTCATTCCAACTTTTTATTAAAAAATCATTTATTTAATGATTTTTACCAGTTGGAAAAATTAAGTTAAAAGAAAAACCCCCTTAAAGATCGAAAATTACCTTGCTAATTTCATGCCACTTTTCAAATAAAAAAATTATGTTTAATTTTTAATCAAAATGTATTATTAGCAGATCTAGTTTTCACGCATCTTAAATAAAAGTAACTTTATGCCAAATCATATTTTTATATATTATTTTCCATTTCAATGAAATAAAAATAATAAAACATTTGTTTTATAACAATAAAATATGATTTGCACCACAAAAAAGCAAAAATAAAATTTTATGATTCATTTTAATGCATTATAAAACCATACTTCATTTGGAACTTTATGTTAACCAATCCACATTTAGAATTACTTCAATATTTTTAATATTTAGTAAAAATATGAAAAGCTTATATATAAAAACTAAAACACTTTTACACATTTTATTCTACATTAAGCGAAATCTAAAAATAGGGTTTGGCACAGCTCTTGCTAAAACGGATTTATTGAATTTTTAGAGTGGCAATCCATTTAGGGGTTAAATAATCAATGAAAAAAGCCAACTTCGCTCAACCAACTGCTCTGCCAAAAGCGAGCAAAACCATACTTAAACTCAGTACGCTCAGTTTAAGTATGCTGTGTTTAACCATAGCTCATGCTGCTGAGGCCGAATCGCCTTCCGAGGAAAAAGCAGCCAAAGTCGTAAAAGTTGCTGTTACAGGTTCATCCATCAAAGGCGTTGCAGCCCAGAGCGCGTCTCCCATTACCATTGTCAAAGTAGACGAGATTCTGAAACAAGGGGTGACTACGACAGAAGAAGCACTGACCAAAATTACTGCCAACCAAGCTGGTTTTGTTACTTCACAAAACGTCGGGCGTTCTGGCACAGCAGGAGCAACAGCCAATTTACGAGGCGTTGGTGAAAATAAGACTTTGATTTTACTCAATGGTCGCCGTTTGGCTGCAAGTGCATTTGATAGTGGTGTGACTAATTTAAATATCATTCCCCTCGCTATGCTAGAACGTATCGAAATCGTCCGTGATGGTGCTTCTGCAATTTATGGTACGGATGCAATTGGTGGGGTTATTAACTTCATCACCAAAAAACAATTCACTGGACTAAATATCAGTGGTGGTCTTACTCAACCTGAACACAAAGGTGGTGATACCCAAGACTTCAGTATTTTTGGTGGTTATGGTGACCTTGAAGATAATGGTTTTAATGTATTTGGTGTGGTTGATTATCGCCATGGCAATGACATCATGGCTAAAGATAGAAAGGTTAGTGCAAAAGGCAGCCTGATTCCCGAACTTGGTCTTGATGCACGAAGTTCAGCCTCTTTTCCTGCCAATTTCGTTGATTCTAAAAATGGAGCCAGTGGAAATCCTTATGCAGCAACGGGCTGTGGAGGTTATGCAGGTACTGAAGCGCTTGATAAAATTTGCCTATTAAACACCCAAAACCTGATTGGAATCGTACCGAAAACAGAAGATATTTCGGCAATGGGTCGTTTAACACTGAAGCTAAATGATAGCTTCAACGCTATTGGTGAATATGTTTATGCCAATAACAAGGTCTCAACCTCAGTCGCACCTGATGTCTATAACGGCAATAATAAAGTCTCAATTAGCAAGAATAGTAAGTATTATCCTGGGAATGGTTTAGTACCCACTGTTGCGGGCCTCAGTGGTGAACCACTTCTACTCTCACTCCGCTCACAAGCCGGCAATCGCATCAGTGATACCGAGAATGAATCTCACCGAGTTTTTGCAGGTATTGAAGGTGAAGCATATGGTTGGGATATCAATACAGGTGTCAGCTATGCACGCAGTGCCGTCACCGAGACAGCAAGCAGTGGATATTTAGATAAAGCTGCCGTGCAATCCGCTTTAGATGCTGGCCAACTTAATCCATTTGGTCCACAGGCAGCTGGAGATGATCCAAATCTTTGGAACAAACTCTCACTTTCAGGAGATTATAACAAAGCAAAATTAGAATCGAGTACAGTCGATTTTACTGCAAGCCGACCAATTTATACCTTACCTGCTGGTGATGTAGGTTTCGCATTTGGCGGCAGTTTCCGCCATGACAAGTGGGATTCTACTGTAAATTCAGATCTCGCTGCTCGTTTACCAAGCGTTGGGACTGATCCAAACAATCCACATCAGGAAGGCAAGCGCGATATTTCATCGGTATTTACCGAACTACAAATCCCATTACATAAAACGTTAGAAGCACAAATTGCAGCGCGCTACGACAACTATAGTGATGTCGGTGATACCTTTAATCCAAAAGTTGCTTTACGTTGGGAACCACTTAAACAACTAATGTTCCGTACTTCATATAGTACAGGCTTCCGCGCACCAACCTTATATGAAATCAATAAAACCAATAGTCGAACTTTATCACCAAGTAACAGTGACCCAATTTTATGTCCAGGGGGCAAAGCTACCCCTGATGGTAGTCAGGCTCGTGACTGTGATCAGCAGTTTGATCGTATGCAAGGTGGTAACAAAGAGTTAGAGCCTGAAAAATCGACGTCGATCACAGCAGGTTTTGTACTTGAACCAATCAAAAACCTTGTGTTCTCTCTAGATTACTACAATGTCGAAGTTAAAAATCAAATCTCGGCACTTGAAGCATCGACCATTTTTGAAAACCCAGATAAATATAAAGACAAATTTGTTCGTAAAGCAGATGGTTCAATCGACTATATCATTACAACTATGCAGAACATGGGCAATTTAAAAACCCAAGGTTTTGATGTCAGCCTGAACTATTTAACTCCTGTCACATCAACTGGTCGTTTTGGCTTTGGAATTGATGGAACCTATGTCACCAAATACGAATATCAAAATGAAAAAAATGGTGAGTGGATCAGCAGTTTAGGTGTTTACAAGGATGATGGACCAACCATTCGTTGGAAGCATGTCGCAAATCTTAACTGGAGCTATGAAGACTGGTCACTCAACTTCCAACAGCAATTTACACGCGGCTATAAAGATCAAAACTCAGAAAATCTTGATGACGGTTATAAGAATCATCGTGTCAGTGACTATACCCTTTATAACGTTTCGGGCACATACCGTGGTTTCAAAAATCTGGATTTAACACTCGGTATTAAAAATATCTTTGATGAAGAACCAACAGCATCCAACACCTTGGAGAATTTCCAGTATGGCTATGACCCACGTTTTGGTGATGTAACAGGTCGAACTTACTTCGCCCGCGGTACTTATAAATTTTAATGTGTTTCGCCACTACGACATGATGTTCCTTCTGTTGTAGTGGTTCACCGTAATCCTCTGATTCATCAAAAATTAAAGCGGTTAGTATCAATTTTTAATTGATCCCTTCCTCCAAACGACGATGAATCCATGATTACAATTTCAGGAGTATTTATGGGCATCCCCTTTTCTGAGAGTGAAAATCAACCTGCCAAACGCCTTGTCGGTATTGGTCTGGTGTTATTTCTACATCTCATTATCGCCTATATTCTGATGACAAGTTTAGCGACAGAATTTAGCAAGCCCGTCGACAAACCTGTAGAACTACAGATTATTCAGGACATCAAACCACCTCCAAAACCTGAGGAACCAAAACCTAAAGAAAAGCCACCCGAGCCACCGAAAATGGTCGAAAAAGTGGCCAAGATGCCTGATCCACCTAAACAGGTCGAGAAAGTTACACCTGTGCAAAAACCAGCACCTACACAACCGACTAAAACTTCAGTGACAACGCCCGCACATGTCACAGCAGCTTCTCCAAGTCCTAGCCCTGTTGCCGCACCAGTTGCAAATACTGCTCCCCCAGCACCTGCAAAACCTGCTGGTATTTCACGTGGGGTTTCCGAAGGAGAAGCGGGATGTCAGAAACCAGAATACCCTCGTGAAGCCTTGATGAATGAAGAAGAAGGTACAGTGCGTATTCGTGTGCTGGTTGATGGTTCAGGCAAAGTCATTGACTCAAAAGTCAAGAAATCAAGCGGCAGTAAAAGCTTAGATAAGGCGGCTATTAAAGCGTATAGCCTGTGTACTTTTAAAGCAGCAATGAAAGACGGTGTACCACAACAAGAATGGTACGAGATCGAATATCCATTCACGATTTCTTAATGCATATAGAAGTGAATTAAACAATTTTTTGGAGAATTTAAAATGAATAAAACTGTAAAAAAACTCTCTCGAATCGCAGCAATTGGCCTCATCGCAGGTACGACCTTACTTCCAGTTGCAAGCGTGTGGGCGGATGAAACCACGCAAACCACAGCAGTAACGACTGTAGCAACTGATACCGCAGCACAAGCCGCACCAACACCGCCACCCTTGCCTGCAACTGTTGAGAAAGTACATAACCCTTATGGCTTAGAAGCCCTTTGGCGCGAAGGTGACTTGGTCGCAAAATCAACATTATTTATCTTGGTACTAATGTCGATTGGAACGTGGTACATCATTCTGTCGAAAGTGTTCCAACAAAGTAAAATTAAACGCCATGGCACAGAAGCTGAACGCCATTTTTGGGAAGCGGAGTCTTTAAATAGCGCTGCAGAAAGTTTAAATAGCAATAGCAGCTACCGTTATATTGCTGAAAAAGGCATTCGCTCAACCAAACATCACGATGGCACTTTATTAGAACGTATTGATTTCAACACATGGGTAACGATTTCGATTCAACGTGCGATTGATAAAGTACAAAGCCATTTAGGTAATGGTTTGGCATTTCTCGCAACAGTAGGTTCAACTGCACCTTTCGTTGGTTTATTTGGAACAGTTTGGGGGATTTATCACGCGCTCACCGCGATTGGTATTTCAGGCCAAGCATCAATTGATAAAGTCGCAGGTCCTGTGGGTGAAGCATTAATCATGACGGCAATTGGTTTAGCTGTCGCTGTACCCGCGGTACTTGGTTATAACTGGCTGACTCGCCGCAATAAAGCAGTCATGGATAATGTCCGTTCATTTGGTTCAGACCTGCATGCCGTATTACTCAGCGGTGACTTAAACAGTAATCACCCAAACCGTGATTCTAAATAAGGAACACCATTATGGGCATGATGATTAATTCAGATCAAAGTGATGATGATGTCATCGGGACGATTAACACGACTCCACTCGTCGACATCATGCTGGTGCTGCTGATTATCTTTTTAATCACAGTTCCAGTGGTCACACACACTGTTCCAGTAAAACTACCTGAAGAAAAAAATACACCTTATGCCACCACACCACAAAATATCCAGCTTTCCGTCAATAAAACGGGGGATATTTTCTGGAATGAACAACACGTTGCAAATAAAGAAACGTTACTTGCCCGTTTACAAGCTGAAGCGCAAAAACATCCGCAGCCTGAGGTTCATATTCGTGGCGATCAACAGACACATTATGAAGCGATAGATCAGGTGATCAGCACAACACAGCAAGCAGGGATTGGCAAAATCGCTTTTGTTACGACTCCCCCTGCTTCTACACCATAATAGGAGAATCACACATGGGTATGAATGTGGGTTCGAAAAATGAAGAAGAAGATGTGATGCTTGACGTCAACATGACACCGCTGATTGATGTCATGTTGGTGCTGCTGATTATGTTCATTATCACCATCCCAATTCCAAACAACGCCATTAACATTAATTTGCCAAATGGCACACCACCACCGCCAACAGATCAGAAGCCACCTGAAACCATCAATTTACGGGTTGATGCGCAAGGGCATATTTTTTGGAATGATCAAGCTGTTGCTGATCGCCAAGCGTTGAAGGTTTTGTTTGAATCTGTTGCGCAAAAAGCTGATCAGGATCAGATCAAGTTTAAACCTGATGCTCAAGCTGAATATAAGAATATCGCGATGGTGATGGCACTCGCTCAACAGAGCAATGTAACCAAAATCGGTATCGTCAGTAATAACTAAATAATAAAAACAAAAAATTAATCAGATAACTACAATTTTACTCCTGCGCTAACAAGTTCGCTTGTTAGCTTTTTTTATTTTATTTCATTGATGACAACAGGAATAAGCTTACTGCTCACCTTATAGCCTTGTGGTTTGTTATTACATGCATCTCCGGTTACTGTCGTTCGAATCACATAAGGTGAATAAGGCATCACATTTAAATAGCCTGAATTTTCCCGCCCTGTGCGACAATCTTCTTCTCCTAACTTTTCATCATAGCGCCCACCATAAGAAGATTCTTCGACCTCTGTAATCAGTTTACTCGTCCATTGATTGAAATAAACCAAGCTTTTACTCGACTCGACTGTCCCTTGTCCTGAACCTGCACTTTCAATTTCGATCAGTTGAATCGGTTTGCCTTTATAAACGGTTGAATGCACTTTAAAGCTATTCGATTGGCCACCAAACTCCTTTAAAATTCGAGATTGTTTTAATTTTGGACGAGTTAATACATAACCAGCCCAAAAATTACGTCCTGCATTTTCAAAACTCACACCCGATAAATAGGCTTCTTCTCCTGAGATCAGTTTTACGGCTTCGGTCGAATCAATCTGAATGGCTTGAGGAGGATTGGCATTTGAATCTTGTAAATTAGTGATCCAACTGATAATGGTTTTATCTGGAGGTACAGCAGCGTGAGATACTGAAACTGTTATGAAGAACCCACATAAAATGGATAAAACTAATTTCTTATTCTTGTTCATTCTTGACCTTGCTTTTATTTAACAGAAATTCTCACATGAAATATGATACTCGGAAACGTCATCCACAACCTGCGTGAATTTTGCAATATATTGTTTCTGCGAAATAATAAAAACAAAACCCACAAGAGAACAGGTTTTGTGGATGACAATGCCTTTGCCTACTTTGGGCGAAACCAAAGTAGGGCGAACCGCAGGTTTAACCTAAATTTGGCTTTAACGGAGTATGACTCCGTTAAAGAAGCTAGACAATTATTTCAATAAGTTAGTATTTATTCTAAGCAAAATTTAAGTTAATTAAACTTTTCCAATTCAATCCATTGAGCATCAGGAAAATGCTTTGCCAAATAAGCCTTTAAATAATCCGCTGTATCTTTAGAAATAAGTGGATCTTTCGATTCATCTTTTAAGTTATATACCAAAGCATGCAAACTCAAACCATGCTGCTTTAATGCCTCTAAACTCAATAAAGTATGATTAATACTGCCCAAACGTCCTGAAGTCACCAAAATCACAGGAAATTGATGCTGAGCGATATAATCAATGGTCAACAATTCTGTGGTTAAAGGCACCATCAAACCACCTGCACCTTCCAACAGTACCACCTCAAATCGCTGCGCCAATTCTTTGGTCGCTGCTTCGATCTTGGCAAAATCCAGATCACGTCCATCCAAACGTGTGGCTAAATGCGGTGAGGCTGGATAAGTAAAAATCTCAGGCATGGTCAGCTTTTCATGATCTTCCTGAAACCAACCCATTCCCATAATTTCACGGTGTTTTTCAATATCTTCCGAGATATCTACATTGCCAGTTTGTACCAACTTCTGAGTAATGACACGCTGTCCCTGTTCGGTCCAAAGTTTGGCGAGATAACCTGTGGCATAAGTTTTACCAATTTCAGTATCAATACCACTGACAAAATAAATTGCTGCACTCATGCTGCTCTCCGCGCGATCACATAAATCGGATGATAAGTCAGGCGAAAACCCTGCTCATCATAAAACTGTTGATAATCTGAATAAAATTGCTGCAAGGATTGTTTCGTCCAGCGATGCGATTTCGATGTTGCTGTTACACCTGTCGCTTTTAGATGATGCAGAACTAATTTAGGATCATCAAAATATAGATGTTTTTGCTCTTCTTGTATAAACACAATCTCAAAGCCACTCTCTTCAAGTTTCTGTTTCAATACTTCACTGGAATAATAATTTAAACCTTGTCCTGTCAGTTGCTTGATTTCAATTAAATTGTTTTCACCAAATGTAGAGAAACCCAAATAGCCTTTCGGTTTTAAAGCATCATAAATTCGTTGTAATAATGCAGGTAGATCAGTCATCCATTGCAAAGCGGAACTCGAAATCACCGCATCTAATCCAGATGGTAATTTAAGCTGCTCAATATCACCGATCAACCAATCAACCTTAGGTCTCCCCTTAATAAAAGGGTGAGAAGTATCACTTCGCAAGTGAGGGGATTTAAAATTTGAAAAATGCTGATCTACATCCTCATAAAGATCATTTAAAAATAATTGATCAAACTGAAAATGAGTATGAAATAAATGCGTTAAATTGCCTGAACCGCAACCGATTTCAAGTACGGATGGCAAAGACTGTGGACAATATTGTTTAAGATATTCAAATAACTGTGCACTAATCTGTTTCTGTACCACAGCATGCTCGACATAGCTTTGCCCTGCTTTGGCAAAACGTTGGGCAACCAGTGCTTTATTGATGCTCACAAACACTCCACCAATTGTTCCAATTCGTTTTTTCGCACCAAAGAAGTTAAAGAAATACGCAAGCGTGAACTATTTTGTGGCACTGTTGGTGGGCGTACTGGCATAGCATAAAAACCTTGTTGTTGTACATAGCGTGCTTTTTCAATGGCCGCTTGGCTTTCACCCAAGATAATTGGAATGATATGACTGCTCGATGGGCTTGAAAAACCTTTTGCAATTACCGCTTGCTGTAAATACCGACTGATCTCGGCCAAGTGCTGACGCTGTTGCTGCATGCTCAATACTTTATTAAAAATAAAATCTGACCATGCCATCGAGATTGGAGGCAAAGCTGTACTAAAAATAAGTGGACGCATTTTATTGATCAGATAGTCACGGATGATTGAATCACAAATAATATAACCGCCAATTGAGGCAATTGCTTTACCAAAAGTCCCAACAAGGAAATCGATCTGATCCAATACACCATATTGCTCAGCACAGCCTAGACCTTGCTCCCCCCTAACCCCAATCGCATGTGCTTCATCGACATACAACATGGTTTTGACATAACGTTGTTTTAACTGCGCCAATGCAGCTAAATCCGTCTCGTCACCATCCATACTAAAAATACTTTCAGTCACCACAATGACACGTTCAATTTGCTCATCTTGATGATACTTTTGCAATAACTGTTCCAAATGCTGCAAATCATTATGACGATAACGCACATATTGAGCATTCGATAGACGAATACCATCAATCATACTGGCATGAACTAGTTTATCCGCCAAAATCACGGTTTTGCTATCACATAATGCAGGCAAAATACCGATATTCATGTGATAGCCACTATTGAACAGTAAGGCAGCACGACCAAAGGCTATGCTTAGGATATTTTCAAATTGTTCATATTCTGCAAAATTACCCGTGAGCAAGCGTGACGAAGATGAACTAAAGAGCGCTCGTTCAACTTTCAGCGTATCGAGAAATTCTTCTCTTAAACTTAAATCAGCGGCTAAGCCCAAATAATCATTGGATGCCAAATTCAACATTGTTCGATCTTGAATGGTAATCCATTTTCCCTGCTGTTGATTTGACGTAAATTGACGGAAATTCCCTTGTTGTTTGAGCTGGTCAAGCTGTTCGGCATAATGATCAAGCAAGGACATTGGCATTTACTCCTTGCATATTTTTTACCACTTCACTCATCTGTGCCAATAAATAATGGAGTTCATCATCCGTGATCACGTACGGCGGCATCACATAGACCAATTTTCCAAATGGTCGTACCCAAATACCCCGTTCAACAAACTGTTGCTGTAAGGTTTTCATGTCGACATTAGATCTTAATTCAACCACGCCAATCGCACCTAAAACCCGTACATCCGCAACGTGGTCAAGTTGGGCTAAATCGGTTAACTGTTCAGCCAGAATCTTTTCAATTCGTTGAATATTGGCTTGCCAATCCTGTTCCACCAACAGTTGAGTACTTCTTAACGCAACTGCACAAGCCAATGGATTCGCCATAAAGGTCGGGCCATGCATAAACACGCCCGCTTCACCACGACTAATGGTTTCAGCCACTTGCTTAGTCGTTAAGGTCGCAGACAGCGTCATATAACCGCCTGTTAAGCCCTTACCAATACACATGATATCTGGCTCTACTTGGGCATGTTCCCATGCAAACATTTTGCCTGTACGTCCAAAACCCGTGGCAATCTCATCAAAGATCAACAACAAATTGTACTGCTCACATAACGCCTTGGCCTGACGTAAATATTCAGGATGATAAAAACGCATTCCGCCTGCACCCTGTACAATCGGCTCTATAATCAGTGCAGCAATAGTGTCATGATGCTGCTCAATCTGCTGTTTGAGTTGCTGAATATCTTGTGGGTCCCATTCTGCATCAAAGCGACTTTGTGGCGCGGGTACAAAAATTCGATTCGGTAAACTTGTACCAAAAATTTGATGCATTCCTGTGACTGGATCACATACCGACATCGCATTCCATGTATCGCCATGATAGCCAGAACGCGTGGTAATCAAATTAGTTTTCTCAGGTTGATTCAATGCCGCCCAATATTGAACTGCCATTTTTAAGGCCACTTCTACAGCAACTGAACCTGAATCTGCATAGAAAATTTTATCTAAACTCGGCGGCGTAATTTTTAATAGTAATTTGCCTAATTCAATTGCAGGGTCATGGGTCAGACCTCCAAACATAATATGCGCCATGTTTTGCAATTGATCTGTAACTGCTTGGTTCAGTTCAGGATGGTTATAGCCATGAATCGCACACCACCATGACGACATGCCATCAACCAAAGTTCGACCATCTTCTAGTTCGATGGTTGCGCCATAAGCACGTTTGACTTTAAAGGTTGGCAATGGATTTAACATCGAAGTATAGGGATGCCATATATGTTCTAAATCAAATAAATCGGTCATCCGTTCTTACTCCTCATCCTAAGCCAATTAAATTCATGGCAGTATCTACGATCATGGAGGCGGCATGGATGCCGCCTGTTAAGCTGTGGTATCAAGGATGTACCATCAGCTTAACAAATGCCTTTGCTTACTTTGGGCAAAACCAAAGTAAGTCTAGCTGAAAGCTTATCCTGAAATTAAATTAAAACTCAGCACGACTCCGCCCTAACAGATTTAAAATCCGTATGCGTAATCTTAAACGTGTCAAAAACTAAAATATATTGCGAGAACGTTCAATTCAAGCAAGATTAAACCGTCTATTGAATAAAATCTTCAATTATCTGCACAGTCTGCTCAACCATAAAACAAGGAAAACCATGTGAAGCTCCATCAATCGAAACAACAGATAAATTCTTTGCAGCTAAATCTTTAGTTTTTGGGACAACTTGGTAAGGAATCAAAGCATCATGCTCTGCAAAGACATGCAACTGTCTACCTTGATAATTTTTATATATCTCAACCAGATTTAATTGCTCTAGCAACTTTAAACCTTGTCTAAGCAATGCAATCGGTTGTGGACGAATCAATCTCTGCATAGCCACGAAGTCTTTTTTTGCCGAACTTGTACCTTGACAGACCAATAAGCCAAACCGTTTTAGCGTGGTAATGGCATCCTGTTCAAATGATTCTTTAAATTGCATAAAAGTTTCAACAGGCATGGCAGTCATCCAATCTGCTTGAGCAACAAAACATGGATTCGATGCTAAAGTGATTAAAACTTTCTGTTCTGCATCTTGTTGTTGTATTTGATTGACCAAGATTGTTGCCAGTTGTCCGCCAAGCGACCACCCGACAATTACATCATATTTAACCGCAAGTTCAACATGCTGTTGCAAGATGTCACCATCCAGCGCATTAAAGATATTGATCCGCTCAACCACATGTCCTTGTTTCTCTAAAGCCTCATGTAAAGGTTTTAATAATTCGACACCACCGCCCCATCCCGTGATGAGTAGAATCCTATAAGTCACGTGCTTGCTCAATTCCAAAAACTTGAATGCAGTATACTCTCCGATTTATACGAGTCATTATTTTCCTAATCAATCCCTTTCATTATGCTTTGCTCAAAAGACACCATAAAACGGATCAAAATTCTTTAAAGAATTTTCTAACCCATATGGTTTCGAAATTTGCTAAAGTAGAGTTTATTACACTTTGAGATCAACATGATGAATACGATAAAGTCCAAAGTTATTATTTTATGCAGTTCGTTTTTTTTACTTGGTATCCCTAGCCTTAGTACAGCGCAAACTTCTATTTTTTCTAAGCAAAATACAGCTCAAAAAGAATGGGTGGGACAGTCTGCGCCAGATTTCAAACTACAAGATCAAAGTGGCAAATGGCACACTTTGAACCAATATAAAGGCAAGTGGATTGTACTTTATTTCTACCCTAAAGATGACACTGCGGGATGTACTCAAGAAGCGAATCAATTTAAATCACTTTATCCTCAATTCTTAAAGTCAAATGCAGTAGTTTTGGGTGTCAGTTTGGATGATGTTGCATCACACCAAAAGTTTTCACAAAAGCTTGGTTTACCGTTCCCAATTTTGGCAGATGAAAAAGGCGAACTTGCTGGAAAATTTGGCATTGTTAGAAACCTCGGGATTACAAAAATTGCTAAACGTGAGAGTTTCTTGATTAATCCTCAAGGTGCAATTATGTATCACTACACGAGTGTGAATACGCAAACGCATGCTGATCAAGTATTAAAAGATTTAAAAGATGCTCAAATTAAAAAATAGTGCTTAAACAAAAAAACTCAGCATCTGCTGAGTTTTTCTAATTCACAAAAACTTAAATTTGCGATTGAATATAGTTTTGCAAACCAATTAATTCAATTAAACGCAATTGTTTTTCTAACCAATAGGTATGATCTTCTTCTGTGTCCGAAAGCTGCTGACGCAACATATCACGACTAATGTAATCACCTTTATCTTCACAAAGCTTAATGCCTGTCGCTAGTTTTTCACGCACATGATATTCAAGTGCTAAATCAGCTTTTAAACAACTTACAACATCCGTACCCACATTGATGTCTTCACGATTCATATTAGGTTGAGCACCCAAAAATAAAACACGACGAATGATTGAATCAGCATGTGAAGCTTCTTCTTGCATTTCATGATCAATACGCTCGTAAATTTTACTTAAGCCCCAATCTTCATACATTCTTGAATGAATTAAATATTGATCACGAGCAGCCAATTCACCGCCAATGAGCATATTTAAATAGTCGATGACTTCTGGATTGCCACGCATAATACTTACTCCCTATCGAATAAGTCTATTATGGTGAAATTAGACAGCAATTGCAAAAATATTATGTGTAAGTTTATGATTTTTATCAAATTAAAATGAGAAACATACGCATTTACAGTTCTAATTAGCTTAATTTATCCAAGTAAAATAAGCCTTTGCATAAGATTCAAAAACCATCTAAAGCATAATTTTAGGAAAAATCTGTTGTTTGAATTTTTGTAACGATTCGCAATGCTTCTTATTCAGTTCGGCTTTTAAGCATAAATTATAAAAAATGACTGTTCAGCCGTTGTTTGTTTGAGCAAAATTCGTTAAATAACATCAATCACAAAAACATTATGCGGAAATAACAATGGACAAAAGTAAACCAATATTAGTCACTGGCGCAACAGGTTATATTGCTGGCTGGATTATCGAACGACTGCTCAATCAAGGCTATAACGTTCATGCAACAGTTCGGGACCCATCAAAGAAAAATAAAATTCAGCATTTATATGATATTGCAGACAAGTCATCTGGAAAAATTCAATTTTTCAAAGCAGATTTACTCGAAGCACATTCTTTTGATGAATCCATGCAAGGATGTGAAGTCGTCATTCATACAGCATCACCTTTTGTTGTCACTAACTATAAAGATGCGGTTAAAGACATTATTGAACCTGCAGTCAAAGGTACAGAGAATGTCTTAGATAGTGTAAATCGTACAGAATCAGTGAAACGTGTGGTTTTAACCTCAAGTATTGCTTCAACTTATGGTGATGCAGTTGAAATTCAAAACACAGCAAATAATGAATTTGATGAGAACCATTGGAATAACACCAGTAGTGAAACCCATCAACCTTATCCATATTCAAAAGTTGCTGCTGAACGTAAAGCTTGGGAAATGGCCGAGCAACAAAATCGTTGGAGTCTTGTTTGTATCAACCCTGCACTGGTGATGGGACCATCACTCACTGATGCAAGTCAATCTGGCAGTATCGAAGTTTTACAACAGTTCGGGAATGGCACAACATTATTTGGTGTACCGCCAATGTGGAATGGAATCGTAGATGTCCGTGATGTTGCAGATGCACATGTTGCTGCGGCACTCAATCCTAAAGCGCAAGGTCGCTATATCATTTGTGGCGGAACATTAAGTTTGCTCGAAATGGGCAAAGCCTTAACGCAAAAATTCGGTTATAGATACCCATTCCCACATTTCACTGTACCTAAAACAGCATTCTCTTTAGTTGCACCCGTATTTGGTCATTCACGCCAATTTGTCAAACTGAATATGGGTTATCCAATCTACTTTAATTCACAGCGTAGTGTGAATGAGTTAGGTATTCACTATCGAGATATCCGTGGCAGTGTTTGCGAACATTTCCAGCAATTACTCGATGATGGCATTGTGAAAAAATATATTTAACAATAAAAAGCCTATTCAACCACATCGGTTTGAATAGGCTTGTTTCTTATACTTTTAATACTTTTAAGTATTAATCATCAAAATAATCACTATAAGTTTCACATAGTCCATCATGAAACCCCCAGCCAATGCCATCTGTATCGTGACAAATTTTTGTTGCTCTTTGTTGAAATTGACTTTCTACATTGAGCTGCTTCATCCATTTCATTGCCTGAGCAAACATTGACTCCATGCTATTATAAAATGGCTCATTAATATCGCCATACATGTTGGTAAATTTTACTCCAGTTTCAACATAATAGATTGCAAGATCAACTAGATGTATATTTAATCCATTGAGCTTTTTAAAGTCCATAACCGCTTTTCGTGCGACAGATAACCGTGCATCACCAAATCCATGTTTGGGCAAAAATTCATCTTGAATTATTTTTTTATATTTAGAAAGTACGTCATTTGCCCCCTCTGCACTTATCTGTGAATCATAAAAATCTCTGACTACTGAAAACTGTTGATATAGTTTAACAATTTCTTGAAGCAATTCTTTTTCAGGTTTTGTGGCCAGATGGGCTTTCAATGCTTTAATACTCATTCAACACCTCCGTATTGCGCCAAAAAGTCTAAAAACTCTTGTTCATTCATCACTCGAATTTCTAATTTCTGTGCTTTATCCAATTTGCTTCCTGCTTTTTCACCTGCAACGACACATTTGGTTTTACTGGAAACACTACCACTGACACGTGCACCCAAAGCTTGTAACTTCTGTGTCGCCTCATCACGGCCCATGGTTTCCAGTGTGCCTGTCACCACCCAACTCTCACCATTCAATGGTTGACGTGTCGGAGCAGTTGGTGCATCCCAATGAATCCCCGCTGCCAATAAACGATCGAGTACTTCAATGTTATGCGGTACTTGGAAAAAATCTGCAATCCACTCCGCTGTAATATCACCGACATCAGGCGTTTTCTTAAGTGCTTCAACATCGGCAGCTTTCAAAACATCCAAAGTTTGGAAGGTATTGGCTAACATACGTGCCGTGGTTTCACCTACACCACGAATACCTAAGCCATAAATAAAACGTGCCAAAGTCGTTTTCTTACTCGCTTCGATGGCATCAATCAGGTTTTGAACGGATTTTTCACCCATTTTCTCGATAGTCAATAAGGTGTCACGATGTTCATGCAAATGATAAATATCGGCAACATCTTTGAGTAAATCGAGATGTAATAACGACTCTACCCAACGATCTCCCAAACCTTCAATATCCAAGGCTTTACGGGATACAAAGTGACGAATGGCTTCAATCCGTTGTGCCGCACAATATAAGCCACCCGAACAACGTGCTAGTGCTTCACCTTCTGGCATAACAACAGGCGATTCACATACAGGGCAATTCGTCGGAAGATGTACCATCTCCGCATCAGTAGGTCTAAATTCAGCCCAAACTTTTTCAACTTTCGGAATCACATCACCCGTACGGTACACACTGACCGTATCGCCAACGCGTACGTCTAAACGATGAATTTCACCAATATTATGTAGAGTCACATTGGAAACAGTTACACCTCCCACAAAGACGGGTGCTAAACGTGCAACTGGGGTAAGTGTTCCAGTACGTCCGACTTGCCAATCAATATTTTCAACTTTGGTCAAGGCAGCTTGTGCAGGGAATTTATAAGCGGTTGCCCAACGCGGTTCACGACTCAAAAAACCCAATTGTTGTTGTTGTTTCAGATCATCGACCTTCACCACCATGCCATCAATTTCAACTTTTAAATCTGGACGTTCTTGTTGAATTTGTTCATAACGTTGTTGTACTTCTTCAATCGAAGCACACAAGAATTGACGCTCAGCGATTTCAAAACCAAATTTGGTTAACCAATGTAAACTATCATGCATCGTTGCGAGACCATGACTAGGCTCACACTGAGCAATACCGTAAGCATAGAATGCCAATGGACGTGACGCAGCAATATTTGGGTCAAGCTGTCTTAAACTTCCTGCCGCGGCATTACGTGGATTCGCAAAGGTCTTATCACCTTTCGCTTCCTGATCGGCATTGAGTTTTTCAAAGCCTTGCTTCGGCATCAACACTTCACCGCGGACTTCTAAAAATTGTGGAATCGCTTGATGCTGACCCGATAGAACTTTTGGCAAGTTACGAATGGTTTTAACATTTTGGGTAATGTCTTCACCTGTCTCACCATCACCACGAGTGACACCACGAACCAGTACACCATTTTCATACCAAAGTGAAATCGCCAAACCGTCAAGCTTGAGTTCAACTTCATATTGAACTTTTTGGTTCGGTAAACGTTCATCAATACGGCGTGCAAAAGCAAATAGATCATCTTGATTAAAGACATTTCCCAATGACAGCATGGGAACAGCATGGGTCACACTTTCAAATTTTGACAAGGCTTGACCACCGACTTTATTGGTCGGTGTATCTGCCTGAATGCATTCTGGATGTTGTTGTTCTAAAGCTTTAAGCTGATGAAATAAATGGTCATATTCACTATCAGAAATGGATGGCTCATCCATCACATAGTAAGCATGGTTATGCTTTGCAATCAGTTGAATTAACTGACGCATTTGCTCAATAACTGAGTTGTGTTCCATTTAAATTTCACCATATAAAAGGGCGGAAAAACCGCCCTATAATTTTTTACTGAATTTATTATAAAAGATTCATTAGACGGTTGCTTGATTTGGACGGTAATCAATCACATGATGACGCCAATGTTCTTTCAATTGTGGCGTAAATTCTAAATTATTTTCATCATAGACTTTGCCATCGACTTCACGCGCAATTAAGCCTGCAATACTAGTCATCATGTCATAGCCAGTCACAGCTTTGCTATTTGGCAGTGCAAGGAAGAATGCTAAACCTTGTACTTGCTCACCAGATAAACTTTCTAAATCAAAGCCAGCAGGACCATTGTCCGTCATTCGCAATACAGAGAACATCAATGTGCTTGGCTCTTCTGTATTTTCATAACGGTGGAAACACGACATTTCACCAAAGCGGAGACCATATTTCAGCAATACTTTTAATGCTTTATCGCCCGACAACGCACGGCGTGGATTTGGAAAAACATTCAGCGCAATAATCTGCTCAGCTGTTGCTAATGCACTTTCATCATCATAACGTTGCTGTTCATGTAAATGCACATCCAAGATATTACTCTCACCATCAAATTCTTCAATTTCAACAGTTGCAATATTTGGATTTAAACTCAGTTCTGGCTCAACTTTCGTTTCATCAGCTTTATCTAATAAGTCTTCATCATCAGATACCTCCACTACTCGTGGTTGATCTTCTGATCGTTCAATGCTTGTATTGATTTCAGTATGAATGACAGGCTCAGCCGCAACTTTTACCGTTTCTTCAGCTTTCTCTTCTGCAACAGTTTGTACTGGTGCTGCTTGAATATCTACTTGAATAGTTTCTGCTTTAAAACTTGGTTCAACCCGTTCAGTTGTTGAGATTACAGTGTCTTTTTGTAGAAGCTGCTCTCGTACATTACGCGGGATCACAGGCTGATTGCTGTCAGAATTAATATGTAAATCAGCGTCTAATGATGGCTCAACTGTTTTTGGTTTTCTCAAAACCATTGCTAACCCAACGAGCATAATCACAACGGCGATAACAATGCCTATTATTGTATTCATTTCCATACTAGGACTCCGAAACTAACCCGTATTCTTTTGCCTGTTCTAAATCGACAGTCACTAATTTTGATGTGCCCGGCTCTGGCATGGTCACTCCCAGTAAATCAGTTGCCATTGTCATCGCCAATTTATTATGTGTAATGTAAATGAATTGCACTTGTTCAGAAAGCTCTTTTACCAAATTACAATACCGCTGTACGTTGGCATCATCAAGTGGTGCATCAACTTCATCTAATACACAGAAAGGTGCAGGATTCAACCTAAAGATCGCAAATACCAATGCCAAAGCAGTTAAAGTCTTTTCACCACCTGAAAGTAGTGCCAAAGAACTATTACGTTTGCCAGGTGGACGTGCCATCAATTTCACCCCAGACTGCCAATCATCCTCAAGACTTAAGGTCGCTTCACCGCCACCAAATACCTTTGGAAACAACACTTGCAGCTCTTGATTGACCTGATCAAAGGTGGTCATAAATAATTTACGTGTTTCTTGATCAATACTTTTCATCGCATCTTTGAGCTGATCAACCGTATTTTGTAGATCTTGCATCTGATGACTCAGTTCATCAAAACGCTGTGACACGTCTGCATATTCTTGTGAAGCTGCCAAGTTTACCGCACCAATTTTATCAAATTGTTGCAATGCTCTTTCTAATTTCTGTTGATGATCTTTTATTTCAATCGAGAGATCAGATAAGGCATCGGCATTGAGTTCTTTGAGCTGTTCCAGATAATGCTCACGATCTGATTTAGCAGCTTGCCAAGCCAAACGCTTTTGCTCTAACTGCTCACGCACCTGCTCATCTTTTTGCTGTGCTTGATGACGTTGTTCTGTCAATTGCTGCTGTTTCTCTTGGACTTGATTCAGTTCAAGTTGCCACTCATTCCAATTTTTTTGCAGCTTTTCTGTTTGCTGAAATTGCTCTTGGAATTGCGACTCTAAGTTCGGTAATTCAAGCTGAATCGGATCAACAAACTTTTTCGCTTGCTCAATCTGTTCAATGATTTGTCGATATTGGGTTTTCAGAAATGAAATATCTTTTTCGAGCAACTCAATTTGCTGATTGGCTTGCGAGGTCTGGCGGCGCAAAGCTTCACGTTGCTGCTGCTGTTGCGTCAACTGCTGTTGTTGCTCATCCAACTGTTCATTCAGATTTTCGACCTGAAACTGTAAAGTCTTATAATTCGGTAATACTGCTTCTAATTTGAGTGCAAGTGCATGTAAATCAATTTCCAAATCATCACGCTGCATGGCATCTTCTTCAAGTTGCACATCGAGCTGTTTAAGTTGATCTGCTAATTGCATCTGCTGTAATACAAATGCCTGTGCCGTACTTTGTAGTTTGGCAATTTGTACATCAAGCTGTTGCTGCTCTTTCTGCTTTTGTTTCAGATTTTGCTGTTGTTGCTGTAAGTTGTACTGTTGCTGTTGCAACCCTTGCTGCTGTTGTGAAAATTGATGTTCCAACTCAAGCAATTGTGCTTGCTTCTCCGCAAGCTGCTGTTCAATTTCATCTAAACGGATTTGATGGCTGAGCATCCCCTGCGCACTTTGGCTGTCTTCATCATAATGCAGACCAATCACCCAATCTGCTCCGACATGATAACCATCGAGGCTTAAAATTGACTGCGCTTGAATGAGATCAGATTGATAATTTAATGCAGTTGCTAAATCTTCAGCCACGGCAACATTTGACCAGAGCGAAGATTGCGGGGCTTCGATCCAATCACTTAAATAATCATTAAATCCACCCCAGCCCTCCTTTATAAAAGGAGGGAGTTCCCCTCTTTTTAAAAGAGGTGAGGAGCGATTATAGCTCTGCAAGGGAGATTCTGTTTTTAACTGTCGAGCCACACCTTCCTGAAATGACTGTTCACCATCCAGTAAATGCGCTTGCAACCACTTGGCCAAGAACTTCTCAATAATGTTTGCATGCGCTTTAGCTTGAGCAGTTAAACGTAGGCTTTGCATCAATCGAGCTGCATTTTGATCATGCTTCGGGCTCTGCTTCGCCACCAATTGATTTAAATTCTTTTGTTCAGCCAATAAAACCTGAATCTCAGTTTTCAAGTTCTGTACATCGGCCTTCTGCAACTGTTGTTGATCTTGCTGTGTCTGAACACCCTGCTGTAATTGCTCAATCGCGGTTTCTAACGCAATTATTTCCTGTTGCAGTTGCTGCTGTAATTGTTCTAACTGCGCCTGTTCATCATCCTGAACCTGAGCACGAATCTGAGTGCTTTGCGTTTGCAAAGTCTGCTTTTGCTGCTCAATCCGCAGAACATTCTTACCCAATTGCTCAATTTGTGCAGCCATCTGCAACTTTTTTTGTTGTTGCTGATCGACTTGAGTTTTCAGTTGTTCAAATTGCTGCTGTGCTTGCTTATGTTGGGCTTGAACATCGCTAAAATTTTGCTCAGCAGTTTGCGTTTGCTGCTCTAAGGCAAGTAAGCTTTCGTTTTGCTCATCAAATTGAGTTGTTAAAGTTTCGACCTGTAATTCGGATAGTTGCAAACGCTCTTTGGTTTGTAATTTTTGCTGTTCAAGTTGAACCAAACTACTGCTGTTTTGCTGGAATAAACTCTGTTTTTGTTCCAAAGTCATTTTTAATTCAGACAACTTTTTCTCGGCCTGTTGCCATTCATGCTGCAAAGGTGAAGATTGCTGAATTAAGCGTTGGAATAAAGCACTGGTGGCTTCAAGATCGTGTTCAATGGTCTGTGACTCAGAACGAACCAACTTAAAGTTTTCACCCAGCGCCGTCATTTCAACCGTATATTCTTGTTGTAACTTTTGACTTTGATTGGCTTGAAACGAAAGAATCTCAATTTTTAATGTACGGATCTGCCCTTCTAAAGTCTTGTATTGAATCGCGGCTTCAGACTGACGTTTTAATGTTCTGAGTTGTGATTTTAGTTCAGCCGCAATATCGTCTAAACGTGCCAAATTCTGTTCAGTATGTTCTAAGTGCTGTAAGGTTTCACGACGACGTGCTTGATAACGAGATACCCCTGCGGCTTCCTCAATAAACACGCGCATTTCTTCAGGCTTGGCATCGACTAAACGGTTAATCATACCCTGTTCAATCACCGCATAAGAACGAGGCCCTAGACCTGTACCCAAGAAAATATCGGTAATATCACGACGGCGACAACGCGTGCCATTTAAGAAATATTCAGACTTACCTTCACGCGTCACTTGGCGACGGACTGCCAGTTCGCTATAGGCATTATAAGACCCACCTAATTTACCGTAGGTATTATCAAAACGAAGTTCGACACTGGCAACCCCGACAGGCTTCCGTTTAGCCGTTCCAGTAAAAATGACATCCTGCATACTACCGCCGCGCAACTGACGTGCATTGGATTCACCCATCACCCAACGAATAGCATCGATGACATTTGATTTACCGCAACCGTTCGGTCCAACCACCGCAGTACGGTTTGCTTTGAAATGTAATGTAGTACTATCGGCAAAAGATTTAAAGCCTGAAAGTTTTAAACTGCTTAAACGCATACTGCCCTAACTAGCGGCGTGAGCGTCTAGCCCAAGCCAATTCAATCTGTTTCATACGTGTCAGAGATTCCAACACAAGGTTACGTAAGTGTCGACAAAAATCTTCCATAAATAAAGCCGCTTGTTGTGATTTTCGGATCAAAATAGCATCAATCACTAACTTAAACAGGGTAAAAGATTCCTGTAATTCACGACGTGAAGTATTTAAGGTTAAAAAGTAGCTACGACGTAACGAAGGCAACAATTCTTTATAAAATTGCATTAAATAGGGATTCGCCACCATATCATGCTGATCTGCTAAATATTTAAAAATCGAATCGTAGAATTTTTCAATATCCCCGGCACGTACAAATTCAACCAGTTGATCTAATAAGGTCTGTAGCTGTTCAGCCTCGTTAACTCTCCAAGTCTCACTAATTCGTTGCACAATATGCCCAAGTAGCATGACATTGGTATCAAACAGAGCTTTAACTTGTTGAGCTGACATTTCAGAAACAATTGCACCACGTCGTGGGAAAATTTCAATTAAATAAGTACGTTCTAGTAGTAGCAAAGCTTCACGAACAGAACCTCGACTCACATCTAATTCTTTCGCAATACGTAGCTCTTGAATACGCTCTCCCTCAACCAGCTCACCACTAATAATTTGTTCACTAATATATTTTGCAATCTGTTCAGAAAGACTATCAGCCTCTTCGAGATTCATGATCCCCTCGCTATCGTTGTTATACGCATATTCCAATGCTATTTGCGCTTTTTTGTTTTAACTGATCTCACTGCATAAATTCTATATCATTGTCTAACAATTTTATTGCTTTTTAAGTCAATCGAAAGATAAAAACAATACTTTTAGAAAATATTTGATTAAAAAATTAAATCACTTATCTTTAAGATCAATGAGTTAAGCTTACGAAATCGTGCTAACCGAATATCTGAAAATTAGTTTATTTACCAAAATTTATTGATATAAATCACATAAAATAATATTATTACCGATACAAACACATTTTTATTAATTTTACTGAATTGATCAGTAATTATGAGTAGCATTATGAGTGTTCATCAAGCTGTTAATATCGCAATTTTTGGGCTCAGTCTCAGAACATTGAATGAATTAAAAGAACATATACAAACTGCTATTCCTAGTCATATCCAAGTCAATTGGAGCAATATTTCTGAACCGCAGCTCGATATTTTGATGATCAATCATGTTTTTTTTGATTCACCGAATATCAAAAGCTTAATCAAAAATAACCATATTAATGTTCTACAAATTGCCAATGATGCAAATAAAAATAGTTCAATCGAAGATGACATTCTATATCTACCATTGAATCATCTTCACTCATTACATCAATGGCTAAATGAGCGCTTATCTAAAAATGCTGCGATAGAAAAAGCATCCCCACCTCAAGCAACCAATACTACAATTCATCGCAAACAGATTAGGGAAGTTCTACAAGAAATCCTTAATCCTAAAAATGGGAAAATTCAGTTATTTGATAACAATGGTTTAGTTGCAATTGCAGACGCTCGTAACGAATGGATTTGGCAAAATCCGATGCTACAAACATTACATACAGATCCAAGCTTGAATTACACCTACGCCACACAAAATGACCAACTTTGGATCACTGAGACTCCACAACAAGATTTAAAACAATGGTTATGGAATTTAATTTGGGCATCAAAAGATTTTAATGAACTTTGCCCCCCCTCTGCATCAAGTTTCTATTTAGAGATTTGGCCACAACCGATAAATAAAATTGAGCGGCAAGATATTTTACGTATGGCTGCTTGTTTTGCTAAAGGGGCTGAAATTTCAGTTGTAGCCAACCAATTAAAATTACCGGAACAGCGCGTCAAGCAATTTGTCGCAGCAAGTTTAGGTGCAAATTACGGCAAAATTATCAAAGATAATCAAGCCAATTTTCATCCACAAAATAGTCAAAATATGACTGAACAAAATTTTATGAAAAAACTGTTTGGTCGATTACGTAATCGTTTCGGCTTCTAACCTAGGATAATTCTATGATTTTACAACAATATAAAATTGTCTTTGGTGGAACAATGGGGTCAGGTAAATCCACGGCGATAAATGTCCTCTCGGAAATTGATGTACTCAGCACCGAGGCTTTAAATACTGATATTGAATCACATGAAAAAATGCTCACCACTGTCGGTATCGATTATGGTGAGATTACTTTAGATGACGGCGTCAAAGTCGGATTATACGGGACGCCTGGACAAGAACGTTTTGAGTTTATTTGGGCAGTCATCTGCAAAGGTGCAATTGGTACGATTGTCATGATTGACCATGCTGCTGAAAATCCACTACTCGATCTAGCTCAATATGTAGAAGCGTTCAAACCATTTGGCAATAATATTGTGATTGCAATTACTCATATTGACCGAAAACCAGAAAGAACGCTTTCGATATACCGAGATTGGCTTGCAACACAAGGCGTTAATTACCCTCTGTTTTTCATCGATGCACGTCAAAAAGATGATGTTTTGCTATTGGTCGAAACCTTAATCGCAACAATTGAAGTACATTATGGGCTGATAACTTAAATTAAACCTTTATAAATAAAGTAGCAGCCTACAACAACTAATAAGCCTGCAAAACACTTTTTTAACATCGCAGCTGATAAGCGATGTGCTACCTTTGCTCCCAGTTTAGCTGTAATAAAGCTCATTGCGCTAATACCAAGAAAAGCATAAATATGAACATAACCAATCGTATTTGGCACATTGATTTGCTCTTTTGTACCAAACCACATAAATCCGATTGCACCAGCAATCGCAATCGGCAATCCACACGCCGCTGAAGTAGCCACTGCTTTCTGCATCACCACACCATGACGATTTAAAAATGGTACGGTCAAACTACCACCGCCAATCCCAAAAATCGCAGATGCCACTCCAATTCCACCACCAGCAATAAACTGTAATGGTGCAGATGGTAAGTGGCGATTTGGATCAATAACAGCATGCGCTCCGCTAAACATTTTGTACGACATCCACACTGCAAATATACCAATAATTAACTGTAAATGCTGCCCAGAGAGTAAATCAGCCACACCTGCACCTAAAAAAGACCCTAAAACTAAACCTGGTGCTAAATTACGAAATACATTCCACAAGACAGCACCTTTTTCATGGTGAGCAGTCACAGAACTAATTGATGTTACGATAATGGTAGCTAAAGATGTCCCCACTGCTATATGCATGATCACATTCGGGTCATAATGCATTTGAGTAAAGACAATATATAAAATTGGTACAATAATTAAGCCACCACCAACACCAAACAAACCTGCAGTAAATCCAGCAATTGCACCTATCAGCAAATATATGATTAACTCCATAAACACATGACCACTCTATTTGTAAAACAATGGAAGATTTAGCAACTCGCCAGCTTCAGCAATTACTTAATGCAAAAAATCAATTTCCTGAAATCGTCTTGCTCAAAACCACGACAACATCGACCAATGATGATATGCGTGAAATTGCGCAAAAAGGCATTAGCTCAGGATTAGTTTGCAGTGCACTGCAAACACAAGGTCGAGGTCAACATCAACGACAATGGGCATCTCCTGAAGGAAATATTTATTTAAGTACACTGATTCACACTAAGACTGCCTTAGATGGTCGCCTTGCACTGGAAGTTGCTTTAAATATTCTGCAAATGCCGAGCTTGCAAGGTTTAAGCCTACAAGTCAAATGGCCCAATGATTTATATAGTCCACAAGGTAAATGGGGTGGAATTTTGGTTGAGCCACTTTCAGCACATCAAGCGATCGTCGGTGTCGGGATCAATTTAAATACACCCCCTGTAGAAAATGCGGATCAGCCAATTACCTCTCTGGCGATGCTCGGTTTAGCTCATACTGATCGTTTAATGCTGATTGCTGAGCTCTACACTGCGATTCAAGAGGCTTCTCAGTGGTTTGAACATGGCAGTTATAATTTAGCTGAACGCTTTAACCATCATGCAATATGGCTCAATCAACACGTTGAATTTGAACATGCCCAAGGTAAAATTCAGGGATATTTTCAAGGCATCTCCAATGATGGTGCTGTACTAATTAAAACCGATCATGTTCAACCCTTCTATCAAGGCCGTTTACGCCTCGCACCAATTTAAGGAATGATCATTTTATGAAAAGTCTATGGTTGGATATCGGTAATACCCGTTTAAAATATTGGATTACCGAAAATGATCAAGTGCTTGAGCATGCTGCAGAATTACATTTACAGTCACCTGCCGATTTACTGTTAGGTTTAATTCAACATTTTAGGCATCAAAATTTAAGTCAGGTTGGGATTTCATCTGTTTTAGACACAGAAAATAATCAACGTATTCAAATGATCCTCGATATTTTGGAAATTCCAATTATCTTCGCTCAGGTACATGCTAATTATGCAGGGCTTCGTTGTGGTTATGATGTTCCAAGTCAACTCGGGATTGATCGTTGGTTACAGGTCTTAGCAATTTCAAAACCTGATCAAAACTTTTGTGTGATTGGCTGTGGTACAGCGCTGACCATCGATTTAGTAGAAGGCTTACAACATTTAGGCGGTTATATTCTGCCAAATTTATATTTGCAACGAGATTCACTCATTCAAAATACCAAGGGCATTAAAATTCCAGATTCGGCTTTTGATAATTTAAAACCTGGACACAACACCGTTGATGCTGTACATCACGGTATCTTGCTAGGTCTAATTAGTACCATTGATCAAATTATGCAACAATCACCTAAACACCTGATTTTAACAGGTGGAGATGCTGATATATTCGCCAAATTTCTGCAACATCATCGGCCGTTGATTGAATCTGATCTCTTACTTAAAGGACTAAAAAATTACGTTCAACTTAAGTCAGCATTAACCAATGTTTGAAGTATCTAGAACAACTGAGGAAACATCGTATATCCATCTTCAGTACGAAAATGCCCTGCCTGAACAGCTTCAATCAGTTGGGCATTCAGTAAATTTGAAAATTTAAAGGTCAAAGGCACTGGGACAATAGGATCATTCGTAGAAAAGAAAACGAGGTGTCTTTTAACATTGGCTCGGATTACGGCGCTCGTAAAATTTGAATGCTGAATAAATTCATCATATTCAGGAAATTTAGCTATAGGTTCATTAGAAGCAGCAATAAATAAGCATGCTTTCAACTGAGTTTGTTACAGACGCTTTGCTAGAAAGTGAACCACGGCAATACCAGACAATCCATGGGCAACAACAATACTCTGTTCATTTAAATCTTGTAGTTGTGTTTCTAAACAAGTTTGCCAAATTTTCAGCTTCTGGGTGATTCGAGTCCGCAAGAAATATACGTTCAGCGGCAATTCCGTCAGATTTTAATTGTTGTTCTAACCATAAATATAGTCAAACCACTTTATTATCCATACATGATTCAAAAAAAACTCGAAATAACTCATCGACTGAGTTGTATTAGTTTTATAATGATTTGACTATACCAATGCTGCTCTGGATTTGCATTTTCACAATGTAATATAAATACCTTACCGTTCGAATTATGTGACATATATAACACTTTATAAATATAAAACAAATACTTAAAATTATTGTGCCCCTTATTTGTTTATTTTCATATTGATTTTCTGTATTAAATTTATACTTAAATGCACAAGAAATATTTAACAAAAAAGGCGCAATTTGCGCCTTTTCTAGATAGCTTTAGGTTATTTTTTGGGTTCATTACTACCAAATAAAGGTCCCATGTTACCGCCACCAAATTGTTTTTGCATATTACCTAATGACTTCAACATTTTGCTCATTCCTGACGGATTCGCAAATTTCTTCATCATTTTCGCCATTTGAGCTTGTTGCTTAATTAATTTATTCACTTCAGCAACATCCATACCACAACCCGCAGCAATACGTTTTTTACGGCTTGGATTCATCAAATCTGGGTTACGGCGTTCTTTAATGGTCATCGATTGAATAATCGCTTCCATTTTTTTCACTTGCTTTTCAGGATTTGCTTGTGCAATCGCATCTTGAATACCAGAGTTACTCATGCCAGGCAACTTATCCAAGAAGCCCATCATCCCGCCCATCTTGCTCATTTGCTCAAATTGCATCAGCATATCTTCAAAGTTGAAGGTTCCGCCTTTCTGCAATTTCTTCGCCATTTTTTCGGCTTTTTCTTTGTCGATTTTGCGTTCAACTTCTTCGACTAAAGAAAGTACGTCACCCATACCTAAGATACGTTGTGCAACACGATCTGGATGGAATGGCTCAAGTGCATCTAGTTTTTCACCGATACCCAAGAACTTGATCGGTTTACCTGTAATCGCACGAACAGAAAGCGCAGCACCACCACGTGCATCACCATCAGTTTTAGTGAGAATAACACCAGTCAAAGCCAGAGCATCGTTAAACGCTTTTGCTGTATTAGCAGCATCCTGACCTGTCATCGCATCGACAACAAACAGAGTCTCTGTTGGCTTAACTGCAGCGTGTAATTCTTTAATCTCATCCATCATGTCTTCATCGACATGCAGACGTCCTGCGGTATCAACAATTAAAACATCAGCAAACTGGATTTTAGCTTGTTCAATCGCACGATTAACAATATCAATTGGCTTTTCAGATGCTTCTGATGGAATGAAACCCACACCAACTTCATTGGATACTGTTTCTAACTGCTTGATTGCGGCTGGACGATAGACGTCAGCAGAAACAGTCATTACTTTTTTCTTTTGGCGCTCTTTCAGAAAACGCGCTAATTTTGCGGCAGTTGTTGTTTTACCCGCACCTTGCAAACCTGCAAGTAAAACCACGACAGGTGGCTTTGCGCTTAAATCTAGAGTCTCATTTGCCTCACCCATCATTTTGGTGAGTTCATCATAGACAATTTTTACAAATGCCTGACCTGGAGAAAGCTGAGTCATGACTTCTTGACCGAGAGCTTCTTCCTTAACCTTCGCGATAAATTCACGAGTTACAGGTAATGCCACATCGGCTTCAAGAAGTGCCATACGTACTTCACGTAAGGTATCTTTAATATTGTCTTCGGTCAGCTGCCCTGAGCCAGTAACATTTCTTAAACTCTGTGTGAGTCGTTCTGTTAAGGTATCAAACATTGCGAAATCCGCTTAAAATGGCTAGTTGCAAAAAAATCTTTCTTAAAATAGAAAATTTATGCGTAAGATGCTATAGGATACTGTAGTTCGAAGCGAATTTACATCTTATATAGTGAATATTATTCAACCCCCTGAAAAAGGTTTGACATGATCAGTCTCCCCTTGGTTTACACAATTTTGGCACTTGTAGCTTATACCAGTTCTTTTTGGTATTTGTTTATACGTTTGATGTCAAAACGTACTCCAAATCTTTGGTGTTATTCGATTATGATTGGTCTAGGGCTATTACTGCATAGTACTGTGCTCTATCAAGATATGATGACACCAATTGGCGTGAATTATGATGTATTTAACCTGATTTCATTCACTTCGGGGCTGATGCTAGCACTCAGTTTAATTTTAAGTTTAATTCGACCAATCTTGCCATTAAATTTAATTGGCACTCCTGTTGCCGCAATTGGTTTAATTTTAGGATATGCTTTTAGTCAACCAAACCAAGTCATTGAACAACATAGCTTAGGTTTAGATCTTCATATCATCCTCTCTTTATCAGCTTATGCTGTTTTACTGATGGCAACCATTCATTCAGTATTACTTTGGTTTCAAGATAGAGAACTTAAGAAGAAACAAAAAAGACGAATTTGGGTTAACTTACTTCCACCATTCCAAGTGATGGAATCGGTACTCTTTGATTTAATTATCACAGGTTTTGGGTTACTCACTGCTGCACTTCTCTTTGGCTTTTTTACAATTGATAACTTCTTTGCTCAACATCTTGCTCATAAAACCGCTTTTAGTATTATTTCATGGTTTTTATATGGTGCGCTTTTAATTGGGCATTACAAATTTGGCTGGCGCGGACGTAAAGCAATTCGCTTTACCATTACAGGTTTTATCTTACTTGCAATTGGTTTTATCGGTAGTAAGTTTGTTTTAGAAATGATTTTGGGACGTTAATTTCTAGTTTCATAATAAACTAGACAGCCTATCTGAAAATGCGTATAACGCTGTATTCTTTTAATTAGGTAATACTAATCGTGAAACTTGTGCTCGCTCCAATGGAAGGTCTAACTGATCCAATCATGCGTGATGTGCTCACTCATGTCGGCAGTTTTGATTGGTGCGTAACCGAGTTTATTCGTATTACCGATAGTATTCTTCCAGATCATATTTATTATAGTTTTTGTCCTGAACTCAAAAACTCAGGTAAAACTGCGGCTGGCACACCAGTTCATGTTCAATTTCTTGGCAATAATCCAGAAATGTTAGCAGCAAACGCAGCGAAAGTTGTTGAACTCGGTGCCCCAGCAATTGATCTTAATTTTGGTTGCCCTGCTAAAACTGTTAATCGTCATCGTGGCGGTTCTGTTCTATTGGATGAACCTGAAACCGTACATCTCTTAGTTAAAGCTGTTCGTGATGCTGTACCTGCACATATACCCGTTTCAGCTAAAATGCGTCTGGGCTATCTAGATGAAAACCACACTTTAGATAATGCACATGCGATAGAAGATGCTGGCGCAAATTGGCTTACCGTACATGCGCGTACTAAAGCAGATGGCTATACCCCACCTGCCTATTGGGAAAAAATTCAGCCAATCGTCGAAGCTTTAGACATCAATGTGATTGCGAATGGTGAGATTTGGAATAATACTGATGCCAAAGCGTGTATAGCGCAGTCAGATTGCCATGATATTATGATTGGTCGAGGTGCTGTGACTACACCAGATCTCACCTTATGTATTCGAGAGAATAGTGATCAAGCTATCCTTTCTTGGCCAGAGTTAGTGCAACTCCAGCAACGTTTTTTAAGTGGTCAGTACAAAACTGAAATTGGAATGATCGGACGTTATAAGCAATGGTTAGGTATGATGACGAAAGCCTATCCAGAGGCTCAAGAGCTCTGGACAAAAGTAAAAAAAGAAAAACAACTGGATGATATTATTAATTACTTGGAGCAGAGCTGATCTTTTTTAATAATAGTATATTAATAAAAAAGCGACTGAGGTCGCTTTAATAAAATGACTAATATACTGTCACAATCTTATTACATCCCACTAACTTTCATCTTTAAGTTAGTAACTGATGCGCCTACAGCACCTATACTTCCAATTGAAGCATTTGGCAATCCATTAAAAGTGCTCGATGGATATGTCGTAGACGAACTTCCAGACTGCCCTAAAATTACGTTATTTAAACTTAAGTTAAATTTGTCTGAAACTCCCGAATTCCCAAAAACCAACCCACCAGAGTCCGTGCCATTTTTACCCTCAATACCCGCATAAAAACCAGTCAGCCCAAAAGGTGAATTATTATAACCCGTAAATTTAAAATCAAAACCGATACCATATGGATTATTGCTTCCATCATAGTCAGAAACAGCAACTATATTACAACCACTACCTGAACCACAAATTGAATTTATTGCACCTCCAAACATAATCATATGTCCTTGTGGTGCTGCACCTAATTGAATATTTACTGTTGGTTTATTAGCGGCAAAAACGATATCTATCCCACTTGCACCACCAACTCTTACAATTTCTTTCGCTAAACCTGCTTTAGGTTTTAATGTAGAACTATCATAGATTGTACTTTTAGTGTATGAATTACTAATGATATCAGAGAGAGTACTTTCGCTAGCAGCATATACAGAAAAAGGAGAAATACGAATTCCTGTGATATTACTGTTAAAAGATAAAGCAATATTTGTGAAAGCTCCTTTATTTAAAACAGTCCCAACATCTGAGTCAATTACAGCATTGAATCCAAGAATAGTTTCACTAGAACCATTTAGCCCTACAACTCGAATAGGGCTAGAAGACGTTTGCCCTCCAATCACTAAACCAGCCCTTTTAGTATAATCAGGCGATGTATATAATGAAGAACCGCTACCGTATGACAAACCATCATTATCTATCATAGATAACTGCTTAAACTCAACATTTGCTTGTGCTTGAATAGTCAGACCATCTTGCCCTGTCATTGTAGCAAGACTCTGGTCATCCATAGGTTGCATCGCTATAGAGTATGGACTTAATAGCAGTAACAATAGACATCCTAGCTTTTTATTTTTTTTCATTGCCCTGATCCGTAGACAAATGTTTAAAATACATCCAATAGATTAACATAGCTTATCATCTATTCAATCTATTTCAGACCAAATAGATGATGCACTTTAATTACGTGGCATAATACCAAATTGGCTAGTTAATCTACCGCCAGTGATTGCTAATTCACCTAAACGAGCGCCAGAACCAGTATTAGGTGGATATAGATTTATATCTCTCGCACGAAAAACACCATCAGTAGTACGATCTGGGTTCAATGTAAAAGACGAATTAAAACTAACCATCCCTTCAGCACCATTCTGGTTCGCTTTTGGGGCAATTACAATTGCATTATTAAATGCCATTTTACCCGTTAAATTATCTAAACCGAGTGTAGAACCATCAAGAGGATCACTAATTTGAATTGTATTACCTTGTTTTGGGTCTAAAGTAAAATCACCAACAATATTTAAACTACTCCCAGTTCCATCCGACTTATACTCACTATTTGGTATAAGTGAAAAATCCATGCTACCGCCAGCGCGTAACTTAATACCAAATAGCACATCATTTGATGTAGCAAAATTATTTAATGCTACTTTATTATTAGCTGGAACAGAGCTACTACATCCTGCATTTGATGTAGACAATACACAAGTTTGGTAAGTTGTCCCTGGTAGATATCCAGCAGCAACTTGCGCTGCAGCCACAATAAGTAAATCTTTTAAACTAACGTTTAAACTACCCTTTTCTACACCAATATTACCAGTGCCTTTGAGTAATAAATCAATATTACGCAACCCCATATAATAATCAACAGGTTGATTGTTAGCACCTATTTTTTTACCATCAATTACTAAAATTGATGTTGTTTTACTTCCATCAGAACTTACACCCTCAGTACTCATGGCCAGTGAAAAACCTAGACGCGGTGTTAAACCTGTGCCAACAACAACTTTATTTGTAGGTGATTTATTATAGCCTTTATAATCAGACGTATAAGCATAAGCAGTAGATGCATCAACATTGGTACCAAAAATCGCCATGTTGGCATTTAAATTATAAAAAGGTAATGCTAGTCCCCATTCATTAGTACCATTATGCTCTACAATATTTGGAACTGCTGCGCCAGTTGCATCATTTGTTCGAGCACTATTTGTAAAACGACCTCGACGAGATATTGCTTGGAATTCAGCACCTCGAACAGCTACTAGTAAACTATAAGGATTTTGATTTGCAGCGATACCATTTGGAGTGTCTGTATAGATATATTGAACATAATCATTATTACTAGTTAAAAAATTACCATTACCAAATCGACTGGTTTGGAAAAGTTTATTTGCAGGTAATAAAACTGTTCGAGTATCAGCTAGATTCACATATACATTGCCACTATCAAATGAACCACGATCAGTCGCTACTAATCCAGTTAAATTTCCAAATTCAAAACCATAAGTATTTAAACCTGCATTACCAATTTCTAGCGTAGTTGCCTTACCATCACTTCCCAACATTGGATCATTATCTTTAGTAAATTCAGCAGCCATACGGAAAGCAATGCCTGTACTCCCCATAATATTATTTCCAGTTGTTGTAGTAATAGGATTATTTGCTGCTAATGATAAATCAGTGCTTAAGTTGTTAGTTCTACCAACAATATTACTTTGATCTGATTTACCATAATTTACTCCAGTATAATCTGGATTATTCTTATTTGTTGTATTCAAGCCTCTCAACTGTAAATAACCATTTACCATTCGACCACTTGCGCCAACACGTATTAATCCCTTGGCATTACTTGGACTATTAGTCCCATCAAGAACATAAGGTGAAGTTTTGCTTACATCTTTATTCAGTAAAAATTCTAAATTTAAACCTGAGTTTGTTGTATCACCACCAGCACCGACTACACCATTACCATAACTGCCAGTATTTCTTAAATTACTAGATGCAGAATCTGTAGTTCTTCTAAAATCAACATATCCATGTGTTGCATCTGGTTGAGTACTAGATGCTAAATTTATTGTGCCATTAGAATTATATGCAATTGTTGCTTTACCAACACCGTCGGAATTAGTTTGTAATCTAAAGCCACCAATGGCATCTACAAACATAACGCCTTTACCTAAAAAGTTAAAATTAAAGTTCTTAAGTATGAGTTGATTAAGCTCATTACTAACATCTTTTTGTCCTAAATAGATATTCGCATTTTTCAATCCTAAATCTAAAGTTGCTTGCTTATCTTTACTAAAAAGTCCATCACGAGTCTTAAAATTAAGATCAATAACTGAACTTGTTTGAATTGCCATATTCCCAATTGGGGCGCTGCAACGCTGAGTAGACTCAGTGTCACATACTTTAAATTGATCAATTGTAATTAAAGAAGGATTTGCCGAAATGGCTAAATCTAGTCCAGTTCTACCAGCATCACTACCGCTACCACTGCCTATATTTATTTTATAATCTGTCCCTGGAGTCCGATTTGAAATAGGTAAGTTTGAAACATTAGCATTGGTTGACTGAATCTTAAAATTTTCAGCTGTCGCTTGTAAATTACTATTTGTTCTACTCGAAGTTCCTATTCCAGC
Organism: Acinetobacter sp. TR3; assembly: GCF_027105055.1. Lineage (NCBI taxonomy): Bacteria > Pseudomonadati > Pseudomonadota > Gammaproteobacteria > Moraxellales > Moraxellaceae > Acinetobacter > Acinetobacter sp. TR3. Next base: position 637,327 of record NZ_CP114264.1, on the reverse strand, counting down.
ATTATCTTGCCAATAAAGCTTATCAACATTGATTTCATCATAAGAGGTTGAAATATGAACTCCATCTTGACCATTAACATTACGCAATGCACTATCATCTAAGCTTTGTAATGCATGCGCAGAATTTATGAGTAGCATACTTGTTGCTAAAGTATTTAATGCAAACCATGCTGTATTGTGATTTTGGTTATTTTTTTTCATCACTTCAATCCTTGATAATCTCTAGCTCTAGCAACGTGGATGACTGCTATCACAACCAAACATCATGATCTTACCTTGTATAGCAAGATTACCATTCATTCTCATACCAACAAACCCAGTTTCCTTACCCTGATCATATAACGATGTTGCAGCATTCGTTGCGTTATAAGTCGTTGCTTTTAAATATCCATACCCACTAGTTGGTGGGGTACTAGCAGAACCTTCAACCACTTTACCATTTGAATCGATATAACTTGTAAAATCATCTTGTTCAATCGCAAGTGCATTAAAACCAAAATTTCTAATTAAAATAGGCATACTAGCATCAAGGCTAAGTTGCATAGAAGGTTTAATCTGATCAACTCCACCATCATTCTGATATACTAAATCAACACCATCTAAACCTAGTTTTTGAATATCAACAGTTCCTTGGATTCCCTTGAACACTAGCCATAATTTTCTTGCTGGATTTGCTAAAGTTGGATCACTTTCTGGTACATCCCACAAAGTGTTAGCTCCTTGCACACGACTACTAACAAATCGTTTATTTACCGAAAGTCCTAAATGACAATAACCTAAACCAGTATTATTATTCGCTGTCTTATCGCAAACACCACCAACACCATCATCAAATTGATAAGTACTGGTATGATTTAATGAAAATTTCAATGACAAATCTGCTCCAGCTTGCCCCTCAACCTCTCTCAAAGCTTGGCTATCCAAAGTTTTTAATTCAGCATGTACTATACTTGTGCTGAATAGGAGCAAAATCATCATTTTCTTCATTATAATATCCTTTACTTATAGCATCAAAACCAGCTATTGATTACTAAACCACCACTTTCTTCCCGAAAATAGCTATTAACAAAACTTCAAACCACCCCAACAGTTAGGTGCAAAATTTTGATTTGTTAATTTAAGGTTACTAATATTTAAGTTTAACGCACTATTTCTTAAATCGATATTTCCGATATTCACTGTTAAATCCCCACTTCCTAACAAGCCCCCAAGATCATTTGTATTTGCTTCATTACCACCACCACGGCGTAAATAGTAGGAAACAGCACTTGCAATCTGAGGAAAAAGTGGAGAAATATCAATAGGATCTTGCGGAACTACATATCCAATATTCACTGGATCATTAAATGACATCCACCAACCTTTTTGTGCAACATCATCCGATTTCGCTCCTGGCCACTGCAATGCTTGTTGCTGTAAAGATAAAGAAAATGGCGAGTTAATCGGTAAATTATGAATTAAACCTAAAGACTGATTTAGATTTAAATTTGCAGTAATATTTGAAATCTGCCCATTCATATAAATATTCTTGAATACATCTCCTTCTTGCGCGACAAGGCAAGAAATTCCATAGCATCTTGTTACTGTTGCTTCAACACGACCGCCTTGTGTATAAATAGCTGAAGGCTCTGGGTATGCTGGATCATGTGGACCACTTGAGTTATATTGCACGGACCCATTCACAGGGTAGTTTGCATCACCAGGTCCACCAACATAGATATTAGGGACCTTTACAGCAGCTGATAAAATTTTAGACTTTGCTCTAGTTTCATTAACTAAAATTGCTGGAATTTCAAAATAGTTCCTTTCAATCGTAGGAATATTAAAACCACCACCAGAAGTCTTAAAATCGGCTCCATTTAAACCTAATGCTGTTAGGGCACCTGTAATCACTAAATCATTTGGATTTAAATAGGTACCATAAAGATTATCTCTCGCTGCTGCTGTCGTTGCATACCCTTTTATGATACCTGAACTGTCAGACTGTACTTTCATATAGCCAGAAATAGTATTAATACCATTTGCAACTCCAGTATTTTCCGTTCCAGCTGATAATAATCCTAGCGCTTTTTCTGCACTTAAACGGAATCCTATAACTTGACGCATAGAAGCAGACTCAGGATTTTTAACTGCAAATTCAATAAATGGATTGGTTATTTTTGCCGAAGAAGCAGCTCTTTCCTCATTAGTCATTGCAAGAGGTTTACCATTACTATCAACCTTTAAACCACTTAAACTTAAATTATCAATATCAATATCACAGTCACCAATACCATTTACACCACCACAGCCTAACTGTAGTTTTTTAATATTCGCGTTTAATTCAATCTCTGCTTCCATACCTAATTTATAGAAACCAATATCTTTAGTACTTCCTGTACGAGTCGATTCTAAGTTTTTAGTATCGACAGGTGAAATATAAGACAGACTCATCAATGCTTGACCCTGCACTTTTGATAACTCATCGTCAGTCAAATCAACCATTGAAGATGCATATAGTCCTTGACTAAATAAAACAGTAGCTATACTAAAGCCCAAAACATTAAAATTAAACATAATGACTCCTGTCTTATAATCCCTTTGTTGTAATTTTTAGATGCTGTATTAATAAACCGTCAATTACAGCTGAACCAAAGTTATTTAATGCTGATGGATTCACACCACCTGTTATCGCAGTTGGCACAATATCAGAAGAGATAGCAGTTGAAGATCCTAAACCTGAGCCATATGCAACAGCTTCTTGTCCACCTGCAACTCTAAACCAAGGTGCATTTGCACGTGTTCCATACGTCCAATTTGTATTATTCACATGCGTTGGGGTAGGTGTATTAGAACTACCACCGTTATTCACTGCGCTTAAACGTGATAGTCCATACAATCCACCTGTTGTGGTACTACCAGAACTACCATTACACGCACCACCTGACTCGCCAGGCCAACAATCATCCGCACCACGCTGACCACTTCCAGGATTCGCCATGCTACCGCCAATGATTTGATTTACATTGGTAACAGCTGCAGGATAACCATTCCCTGTACCACTAGCACCTAATGCTGCTCCATTGTACCAAGTTAAACAATCTGTTGTGGTATTCGTACAATAACGAGCATAAGTACCATCGTCATTGCCAAAGATCTTGTTACCACTTGCATCAACATTAGTTAAATAAACCCAATCAACATGATTACCAGAAGTATTGTACCAACGATCAACTGAATTCGAACAACCTTGTCCGAAAAGACCTCCAGTATAATTACAGGAAATAGAAGGTCGACCATATGGATCTTGTCTAGTCGCAGTACCCCCACCACCAAATAACCCACCAGCACCATTAGAAACCGTGAGTCGATAACGATCTGTCACAATATAACTGGTATCAACACGTTGCTGCCGTTGTTGATATTGAGCTTCCCTAAAAATTTGAGTTCCTGAAATATTCGTTCTATTTTGTGGTGTGCCAAAAAATATCCCTAATGCTTCAACACTACTATCAGCAACTAGAGTTTGCCCACCATCATTACTTTTCACAGTACCAAAACTAATACTACTATGCGTCGCAAGCTTTTTACCTGCTAAAGCTGTAGATGAATAATCATTTAAAGCAGATCCACCCTGATACCCAGCAACAGTTGAGCTACCACATTGGTAAACGTTACAGGTAGAACCATAATACGTCACCCCAGCATCACCTGTATCACCAGCATACCGAGTATAAATTTTTGTGTAAATTTCCTGTTTATTTGGAATCCGAGCTATTTCTAAACTAAAGTTTTTACCATCGGAACCTAAAACAACTGGTTGATAGAGTGAGCCTAATACTAAATTAATGTTAGGGTTATAAATAAATATTCCATCATCTGCTGCAAATGTAGGTGCATTTCCTCCACCCAAAGCAGGTGTCGAGACTAAACTAGTATTTGAAGTTTCTTTTGTACTCAATCGTAAAACATTACTTCCATTTGGATCTGGTGCAGTCCAAGATGCTCCAGAAACGGTATCTTTTACAGCACGATCTCTATAACGGAATTGACAAGCAACAGAACCAAATTGGACACCACCAGCATTACATCCGCCAGCAGAGCCATTATCCCCACCTAAAATACTGGTATTAGCATAGGTATTCCAAACCTCTGTGTTTGACCATCCTGTTGATGCTGCTGTAGCATTCCTGTCTGTATTATAAGTTCTTGTTGATACACCAGCATTGTAAGTTGCTTTAACATTTGCAGCATCCCCACTGTTAAAACGCAAAATACCTGAAGCTCCAAGAGTATTATTATAAAATTTACTCATACCATTATTGATACCAGTATCACCAGAAAGACCAACTCCCCCTAAAGTTTGGAACAATTGTAAATTACTTCCATTTACACTGAAATTATTCCAAATCGCCTGCAATCGTAATCGATTTTCACGTGGTATTTGCGCCGTGTTTACAGCACTTGTATTACGAGTACAACCATTTAAGCAAAATTGATTTGCGTCACCTTCTATTTTACTTGGATCTCTCACGAAAGCATCAGCCCATAAACCCAATTTAAGTTTATAAGCATCTAGCCCTGTATCTGATGTAAGTCCAGCAAGACTTTGATTATAAAGTGGAGCTTCCATAGAAAGGTAAGTAACTGAACTTTTAGATGTACCACCATTTGTACCATTGACATAAAAATCAGGTACATTGTAAGCAGTACTTGCCTTTAATAACCAAGGATTACTTGCTGTTCCCCAGCTCTTAATACTTGCATTAGCAGCAGTACTTGCTATACGGGTATTGGTATTATTATCAGATTTAGATACCGCTAAACCATATAAAAATAAATCCGCTTTACCAGCACCAGCTGCACTAGCTTCCGATGTTAAAGGGCCAACAGGAATGTAACGAATATAACCAGTATCATTTAATCGATCATCCGTATTACCAGCAATCCCATCCGCTCCAGCCAATGGAGTAGCCTCGTTAGGACCTGCGCCACGGAAAATCATATAAGTATCTTGGGGTAGTAAAGCGATACCTTCACCAGTGGTTTCACTTAAACCATCGTCTGATAATTCTTGCAATGCAAAAACTGACTGATTTAGACATAAACCAATCAAAGTCGCCAAAACAGTTTTTTGAAATGATACCGTATGAAGTGTAGTCATCTTGACCTTCCCATTACGCGATGCTCCGCACCATCGTTATTTTTCTAACTTCCTTTTGAGTGATTCCCTAAAAGAGAAATTGTATCCAAACATCACTCAGACACAGGTAACTTTACCCATATATATTCATTCTTCATTATGCCGAAAATTTACACAAATGCAAAATATATTAGGTAAACCTTCTATTTTCCGATGAATGAATTATTGTTTTTAAATAATTTCTTTTAAATATGTGTATGAATATTATATTTTTTATTCTTTAAATATAAGGTTTCTATTGCAACAACCAAAAAAATTATGATTGTTGCAAAATGTAATTTACAAATCATGTTTTCGGTAAAGTTACACCTGTTTGACCTTGGTATTTACCACCACGGTCTTTATAAGATGTTTCACAAACTTCATCACTTTCAAAGAACAACATTTGTGCAACACCTTCACCCGCATAAATACGTGCTGGGAGATTCGTTGTATTTGAAAACTCAAGCGTAACATGACCTTCCCACTCAGGCTCTAGTGGCGTTACATTCACGATAATACCGCAACGGGCATAAGTCGATTTACCTAAACATACTGTTAGGACATTTCGTGGGATACGGAAATATTCAATCGTACGCGCTAGAGCAAATGAGTTCGGTGGAATAATACAGACATCTGATTCGATATCGATAAAACTTCTATCATCAAAATTTTTCGGATCAACAATTGCAGAGTGAACATTGGTAAAAACTTTAAATTCACGTGCGCAACGGACGTCATAGCCATAGCTAGACACCCCATAAGAAATCAACTTTTCTCCGTTTTCATCGAAACGGACTTGATTCTCTGCATAAGGTTCAATCATGCCGTGTTTTTCGCTCATTTCACGAATCCAACGATCAGATTTTATTGCCATGACTTTTATCCAAAATCTAAGTTAATGATTGGCGAGTACTTTAACGTAAAACGACATTAATGAAAACAACAGAACCCTGCTACCTAGGTGGTTCAAGGCAGCAGAAAATTAGAATTAGAGATTGATTAGAGCTGAATAGCTAATAGGAATGGCAAAACTGATCAGTACAACTGATGCTGTGCGCTGTAAGTTAGATTGAGACAACCATTTTACTTTATTGGTTGCCAACACAGCGCCAACCGAAATCCAAAATAGTGCAATTGGAAGAATGAGTGCAACAAAGCTACTCATATGCGCAACATAGATTTCTTGCGCTTGCCATGCTGTTGTTGGGAAAATTGCTGAAGCAAATAATAAAGCTTTAGGATTTAATAGTGTTGCAAACAACAATTCTCTAGGTCTTATTGTAGGTTGATTTAAGATCACTTCTTGATTTGCTGTACGCCATAATTTAATCGCAAGGAAAATAATATACCCTGCACTTAATAGTTTTAAAAATGTTGGTAATAAAGGTAATGTCGCTGAGACTTTACCAATCAACATTCCCCATGCACTGATCGCAAGAATATAACCAATTGCTTCTGCAGGAATCAGCAATAGAGATTTACGCAATCCCACCTGAATACCAGAGGAAGCAAGTAAAGTATTGGTTGGACCAGGAGTGAGCAAAATAGTTATCACTAAACCAATAAAAAACCATGAAATCATCGAATGACCTCACTACAAGATAAATTTAGATTAATATAGTTACCAGTTGATAGCAAAATTTTAACTGTAAGCACTTATGACGAGAGCCTATTTAAATAAATGTTTTATCTATATTTTATTAATTACAAGTACACTCTACTCAAGAGTCACATGAGTAAAAACATACGCTAAAATACAACACATATAACGTATTCTAAGTATTCTTATTTTTTAACAAGATAAACTTTGGTTCTATTTTAAGTTTTCAATAAGTAAATAATGTTATTTTATATACATTCGTTCACTTTTTCTTTCAATGTGCTTCTTCGCTTATGCCTAAGAAATTTTTTAATAAGTGGCTGCCTTCATCAGAGAAAGTGGCTCGTCTAAAATTTATGAGAATTTTTGGTGAACGCACCTTAAATCCTTTGCTTTGGTATGTGAACCGTCGTTCTATCGCGAAAGCCATGTTTATTGGAACATTTTGGGGAATATTACCTGTCCCTTTTCATAGCCTATTCATTATTTTGACTGTGTTATGGTTTGAAGTAAACTTGCCTATTGGCCTATGTATGGCTTGGTTAACCAATCCGCTCACTGTCGTTCCAATTCTCTATTTAGGTTTTTGGTTTGGAACTAAAATTTATCATGTACATATGATCAATACGGACATGTTATTGGGTGTTTTACATCAAATTTTGAATTGGCTTAAGAATTTTGGTCATGGCCATATTGATTTCAGCCTTGCAAAGATTTTAGTGTCAGGACTTGTGATTGAAGCGATTTTATTTGCGATCAGTTTTTATTTAATTACACATTTACTTTGGCGTTGGAGCGTAGTGAATGCTTGGAAAAAAAGAAAACAAGCACTGCAATCAAATAATGAAATTAAAAAAAGCCTCTAAATTAGAGGCTTTTCAAATTTAGAAAATACGATTTTCATCACGCTGACGTTTTGGCAATTTATCCATTTGTTTTAATACAGCTTGTGCGATATTGAGGTAGCTCTCTGCAGCTGCATCCTGAGCAATCACACTTGGTTTACCATTATCTGCATGTTCACGAATTTTTGCGTCTAAAGGTAAACGTCCTAATAAAGGAATATCATATTGCTCAGACAATTGATCTCCTCCGCCTATCCCAAAGATCTGTTCTTCATGTCCGCAATTAGAGCAAATATGTGTCGACATATTTTCAATAACACCGAGTACAGGGATATTTACTCTGTTAAAGAGTTCGATTCCTTTTACCGCATCCATAAGTGCAACATTTTGAGGAGTCGTGACAATCACCGCGCCTGTTACTGGAATGCGTTGTGCTAAAGTCAATTGAATATCACCTGTACCAGGTGGCATATCAATCACTAACACATCTAAATCTGGCCAAAGTGTTTGGTTAAAAAGTTGCATCAATGCACCAGTCGCTTTAGGACCACGCCAAGCCACAGGTGTATTGTGTGCACCAATCAAATGTCCGATTGAAAGCACAGCCATACCGTACGCATCTAAAGGCACAAAATTTTCATTTTCAATTTGTGGAGTACGTCCCGCATTCCCCAACATGGTTGGAATACTTGGACCATAGATATCTGCATCCAAAACACCGACTTTTAGACCGAGTTGTTGCAATGCAAGCGCCAGATTCACTGTCGTGGTTGATTTACCGACCCCACCTTTTCCCGACGATACCAATATTACATTTTGAATACGTGGATGTGCAGCCACATCGCGTTGTTGCGGTGCAGCTTTTTGAATCGGTGGATTATTGGGATCGACTTCCGCTTTAGGAGAAGCATCCATTACAGGTGGTAAATTGCTATTTTCTGCTTTTGGCTTCGATGAGCAGCTATGACCTGCTTCACCATGCGCTGCATGTTTTTGCTGAATAATATGTAAATTTAACTCTTGGATACCGCATTTTTCCAGAGCTTCAGCGAGTTCATCGTGAATCTGTTGTAAGTGATCTTTTTCTTGAGGAAAAGTATTAATCGTGAGTTGTAAAATTCGACCTTGTACATTCACTTGGCTGATACGATCTTTTAATGCATTTTCAGAATGTGGCAGCACATAATTTTGTAAAACAGTTTGAATTTCATCTTCCTTCACTTCTTGTGCTGGTGAAAAAACAGATTTTAAGGAAGAAAGCCACGACATTTTGTTTACTCCAAAAACAGACGATCAATATATCACTGAGTTTGGCTAGTTTAGCAGTATTGAACATTGGACGCTCATCCCAGAGAAGATAATTGCTCATTTTTTATGAACGTGTTTTCTTCTCTGAATATAAGCGTGAATCTTAAATAGTCATCAAAAGATTAACCTTTGAATTTATTTAATGTATCTGTTGCAGCTTTCTTTAAATCATCCAGTTTATGGCTCGCTTGAGCTTTTAGATCTTCAAGCTTAGCAGCTGCTTCATCTTTTAATTCAGCAGCTTTTGCTTTGGCATCTTCTAACTTATGGCTTGCTTCTTCTTTTAAATGATCTAATTTCTCTTTGGCTGCATGCTGAGTATCTGCCAATTTTTCTTTCAGCTCATCTGCTTTAGCAGATAAAGCAGCTTTACCCTCACCATACTGATCCGTTGCATTTGTTTTTAAATCATCTAAAGCTTGCTCACCCTTTTGCTTCAACTCATTCGCTTTATCTTTTGCTTGTTGCAGATCAGCTTTCGTTTGATCAATATCTTTAGCTGCAAAGTTTTTAACGTCTTCGACAGTTTCCTGACCTTTTTGCTTGATGTCATTTCCAAGTTCGCTGACTTTATCTTTGACTTGCTGTAAATCTGTTTTAGTTTGCTCCAAGTCTTTTGATGCGAACTCTTTTAACTGATCAATTTTGTCATTACTCATGTCTTGTTCCTCTTGTTATATCGTAATAAATTACTGTTGCTTTCGGTTATAGTTATACAAGATTCTGCGGATATTTAGAGGAATTGATGCAAATTGAAACAAATGGGATACAGGAAGATTCAAATCATTTCTGTTCGGTAACCTTTTGAATTTTTAGATATAAAAATCATATAAAAGAATAACAGCAGTTTTATCCTTTAAACTCCTGTTTAGATATTTCATACAGCACATGCCAGCTTAATGGATGATTGAGATCTAAAGCAGGATGTTGAAATTCAGTGATCTTTCTCATTTTTATCTTCTCCATCACCTTTTGAGATTTTTTATTATCTAGTGTGGTAAAAGATACAACTTTTTCTAGTTTCAACTGATCAAAAGCAAAAGCTAAGGCAGCATTTGCCGCTTCTGGCGCATAACCTTTCCCCCAAAAAGCTTGATCTAAGCGCCAACCAATTTCAACGCAAGGTGAAAAGGAAAATTGTGTGGGTTGATCATGTAAACCCACAAAACCAATAAATTGTTGGGTTTCTTTTAATTCCACTGCCCAAAAACCCCAACCTTGTTTTTGAATGATTGCTTTTAATTTATCAATATAAGCATCACTTTCTGATCGATTAAGTATTTTTGGAAAATACCGCATAACCTCTGGATTAGCGCTCATCTCTGCAAAACTTGAATAATCTGTTTCTAACCATTGACGTAAAATCAGTCTGGGTGTTTCGATCATTTTTACAACCATCAAATTTCAATTAAAAACTATTCACAATATAAACAATTAGATCAGATATACTTTTGCATTATCGTAATCCTAACTTTATTGATAAAGCTTTATCTATGAATGAAAATGAACTTTTAGAAATTCAACATGAACTTCAAGCTCAAGAAAAGCGACTGAACTATATCCTGTCGAGTAAAAAAAGAATTCAAAACATGATTGATTCTTTTGAAGGTGATTTGGCAGAACAATTACTTCCTGTCATTCATAATGAAAGCAACGATTATGCTAGAATTGCAACAAGCTTGGCACTTTCAATTTGTTGGAAATTTTCAAAAGTTGAATTTCCAAAGACCGTTCATTGGTGTAGCGAACTAAGTATTAGTAATTTAGAAATCAAAAATGAATTTACGGCTGTGATCAAAGCTCAAGCGTGGTTAGGTACGTTAGGAAGTGATGAACTTTGGCAAACACCACTCTTTGCTGAAATCACGGTTGATCCGAAAACAGATGGCCTAAAGAGCTATCACATTCATTTCTTATCTAAAGGAAAAATCATCTCTTTAAGAAAGAACTCTAAGCAAAGTGTGACCGTTAAGCAGATGCAAAGTATGTAATCCTTAGGGATGCGTACTTTTAATCAAAATAGGATATTGTTGTTCTTTTGATATACTTTATTCATCACAAAATAACAACTATTCGCACTCATACATCCTAACGCCAGAATCGGCAGCATGATGAAATATATCAAAACACCGATCTTTAAAGTTGCAAAATCAATCTGATTGACCTGATCTTCGAATAGAATCATTAAGACAAGTAAAGCCCAAGCAATTAAGATCACAAAACTTATTTTTAAAAACTGGTATAAGTCAAAAATCTGAGTGGGCAATTTCAATACTGCAAAAACAATCAGATAAAAGATAAAAGCCAAAACGATGAGTATTGGGGTCAAATACATCATCACTTCCATGCCATCACTGACCACATGAATCAGGTGATTCTGTCGAAAATTTAAAAACAGGCAAAATGGAATCACAAAACTAAAAACAGAAACTAAACTAGCTGAGAGTGATGCACAGACCAAAGACCAAGACCTCATTTCTATTCCTCTATTTTTGAGATTGTACTTATTCTTAACAAATGAAATGTGTTTTGGTTGAAGCCAAAGTGAAGCTTGTATGAAGTTTGAAAATAATGATTTCCCATCAGGCTATAAAGATTTCACCGATTCCCTTGTGCAAGTCGCTCTTAAGTCATGTAAAATCATTTGCCTTGTAAATACGAATGAGAGAACAATATCCGTGCGTAAAATTTTAGTCACCAATGCCCTTCCTTATGCCAATGGTCCTATCCATATGGGTCACTTACTCGGTTATATCCAAGCAGATATTTGGGTTCGTGCGATGCGTGCAATGGGTCATGACGTGACTTACGTATGTGCGGATGATGCTCATGGTACAGCGATCATGTTACGTGCTGAAGCCAATGGCATCAGCCCTGAAGCGCAAATTGCCAATGTTCAGAAAGAGCACATTCGTGATTTTGATGGTTTTGGCGTGCATTTCGATCACTATGATTCAACCAATAGTGATGAGAACAAAGCGCGTTCAGAAGAAATTTATATTAAGAACCGTGAAGCAGGCAATATCGCAATTCGTCCTGTCAATCAGCTTTTTGATCCTGAAAAAGGCATGTTCCTGTCTGACCGTTTCATTAAAGGCACATGCCCAAAATGTAAATCGGAAGATCAATACGGCGATGCCTGTGAAGTCTGTGGTACAACGTACAATGCAACAGAGTTAGAAAATCCACGCTCAACATTGAGTGGTGCGACCCCTGTTGAGAAATCATCAGATCACTATTTCTTTAAACTTCCGAATTTCTCAGAATACTTACAAAAATGGACGCGTGATCAAGGTCGTTTACCTGTTTCGATTGCCAACAAGCTAGATGAATGGTTTGAAGCAGGTTTATCAGATTGGGATATTTCACGTGATGCGCCTTATTTTGGTTTTGAAATTCCAGATGCGCCAAACAAATATTTCTATGTTTGGGTCGATGCACCAATTGGTTATATGTCGAGTTTTGAAAACTACATCAAAACCAAACGTCCTGATTTAAGTTTTGATGATTTCTGGAAAAAAGACAGTGATAAAGAAGTTTATCACTTCATTGGTAAAGACATTGTTTACTTCCATGCACTGTTCTGGCCTGCAATGCTTGAAGGTGCGAACTACCGCACGCCATCTGGTTTATTCGTTAATGGTTTCTTAACGGTGAACGGTCAGAAGATGTCAAAATCTCGCGGCACATTCATCAAAGCTGAAACTTATTTACAGCACTTGAATCCTGAATATTTACGTTATTACTTTGCTTCTAAGCTTTCTGACAAAGTTGAAGATTCAGATTTGAATTTGGATGACTTCGTACAGAAAGTGAATTCTGACCTTGTCGGTAAAGTGGTGAATATTGCCAGCCGTTGTGCAAAATTTATTAACAGCAATTTCAATAATACGCTTTCTAACACTTGTGCTGAGCCTGAATTGGTTCAAAGCTTTATTGATGCGGGCGATTCAATTGCCCAAGCCTATGAAGCACGTGAATTCTCCGCAGCTGTTCGTGAGATTATGGCGCTTGCGGATAAAGCAAACCAATATATTGATGAGAAAAAGCCTTGGGCGCTTGCAAAGCAAGAAGGTCAAGAACAACAAGTTCATGATGTTTGCTCGGTTGGTATTAACTTATTCCGTCAGCTCGCGATTTACTTGGCTCCTGTTCTTCCAACACTTGCGGCTCAAGTTCAGTCTTTCTTACAACTTGAAAGCTTTGACTTTGCATCACGTCAGCAAATCCTCGTTGCACACGAAATTGCTCAATTCCAACCACTGATGCAGCGTGTTGATCCTAAAGCGGTTGCTGCGATGGTGGATGCATCGAAAGATTCTTTAGCTGCTGCGGCAGAAGCGCCAAAAGTAGAAAAGAAAAAAGAGAAGAAAGCCGAGAAAAAGCCTGAACCTAAAGTAGGTGAAGCTGAAATTATTGGTATTGAAGACTTTATGAAGGTTGACCTTCGTGTAGCTGAAGTTTTAGAAGCTGCAACGGTAGAAGGTTCTGATAAATTACTTCAACTCACTTTAAATGTAGGTGAAGCTGAGCCACGTAATGTGTTTAGTGGTATTCGTGAGTTTTATCAGCCAGAAGATTTAAAAGGCAAATTAGTGGTGATGGTGGCAAACCTTGCACCTCGCAAAATGCGTTTTGGTATTTCTAACGGTATGGTACTTGCCGCAGGTAATGGCGAAGGTGTTTGGGTGATTTCACCTGAATCTGGCGCTAAAGCTGGCGATAAAGTGTCTTAATCAGCGTCTAGTGACTTAAAAGACTTCTTTGGAAGTCTTTTTTTGTGTTAGTGTGCAAAAATAAAACCATGATAAAACTTATAATATGCCTATTACAAACACGAGCTTTCCACAGAAACCTAAATGGCTTAGTTCAGCATTTGTCATTTGGGGACCATTTATTGGAACATTAATCATTGTAATCACAATTCATAGCCCCATTATGTTTGGTGATCCAATACGCTTTTTAAAAGGTCTCATTACGCCCTCAATCATATTTCCAATGATTGGAGGATTATTTTTAATTACACCCTTTGGTTATTTACTTGGTATCATTCCTGCAATAATCACTCAATTGTTGTTCCAGCATTTCTTTGCCAAAAAGCTTGCTCAAATATCCTTAATGCGCAGCATGATCTATAGTTGCATTTTAGGCTTTATGCTTGCACCCTTTATTTTAATTCTTGCTATACTCACCCCATCACCTTTAATCACCTTTGGTTATCTGCAATTTGTTCTCATCCTCCCTACAATATTAATTTGCACTGTTATTGAATGGAAAAAAGTCCAAAACAATCGACAAATAAATTGAAGCACGAACATAAACTCTTTTGAAACTCAGAACAAAACTCACTTACACAGACAGATTTTTTGTTGGAAAATCCTCCCTGTCAAGTTGCAATTCATGTTAAAAGTGTTGTTTCTCTAATAACTTTAATGACCTTATGAAAAAAACAGCCCTACTCCTTTCAGCATCATTCTTAAGCAGCCTTCCATTCCTTATCCATGCAGAAACAAGCAAAACCCTGCCAGTCATTGAACAACAAAAACAGGTTGCAGGCTACTATCAACACCAAGTGGGTGATGTACAAATCACTGCATTATTGGATGGCACCAACTTTATGTCGCCAAACTTATTTAAAGATATTTCTCAACAACAAGTGCAACAAATTTTGAAGAAATACTATGCAGATCAAGATAAAGGCGTACAAACCTCTATCAATGCGTTCCTCGTCAATACAGGAAAATCACTGGTACTAGTCGATAGCGGTGCAGCCAGTTGTTTTGGCCCACATTTAGGCTCCATTCTAAAAAATCTGGTTGCTTCGGGCTACAAACCTGAACAGGTCGATACCATTTTACTTACGCATTTACACCCTGACCATGTTTGCGGTATCAGTAAAGATGGCGTTGTCAATTTTCCTAATGCAACCGTATACGTATCGAATGATGAAGCCAATTATTGGCTAGATCCCAAACAAGCAGCAAAATTACCAAAAGAGAAACAAGCCAATTACTTAGGGACAGTCGAAAAGATTAAGGAAGCCATTGCCCCATACCAAACCAAACAACGCTTTAAAACCTATAAACTCGGTGATGAGATTCAAGGCTTTAAAGTTATTAACACGGCAGGACATACACCGGGACATTTTAGTTATGAACTAAAAACCAACGGTGAATCGGTAGTTTTTATTGGTGACATCGTACATTCACATACAGTTCAATTTGATAAACCAGAAACTGCAATCGAATACGATATAGACCCGAAAAAAGCGGTTCAAACGCGTTTAAAGCAATTTGCTAATTTCGCTAAAAATGGACAAACCATTGCCGCTCCACATTTGCCTTTCCCCGGCATTGGACATATTTATTCAGCAGATGGAAAGAGCTATCAATGGATTCCTGTACATTTTAAAGATTAAGACAAATGAGCTGATTCTAGGCAATAAAAAAGCGACTTTCATGGTCGCTTTTTTTACGGTATCACTTCATCCCAAAGATCAACTTCAACCCAAGCAAGGTCATTACCCCACCTGCAACACGATCAAATACTTTCTTAAACTTTAAATATACACGGCGTGGTTTTTCCGCAGACAATGCCACCGCAACCAGAGAATACCAACCGGCATCAATAAAGAAGCACAGCATCGGCAATACCACATAAAAATATGTTGGGATTTCTTTCGGTAATAACGCAGTAAAAATACTGGCAAGGATAATCGCTATTTTCGGATTACTAAGCTGGGTAATCAGCCCTAAACGAAAAGCCTGTGCATAGCTCATGGTCTTCACAGTACCATTCATGGCTTCCATGGGTTCTTTAGCATGTTTAATGATTTTAAACGCCAGCCAAAGTAAGTACAGACCACCAAAAACTTTCAAAGCGATATAGGCAGAAGGCACAGCCAACAAAATTGCTTGTAGCCCCATCACTGCAAGCAAACCAAATAATGCTGCCCCCGTGCCTGTACCAAGCGCAGTAAATAAGCCATGTTTACGTGAAATCGCAATTGAGTTTTTGGCAACATAAATAAATGTAGGACCGGGACTAATTGCCCCCAACATTAATGCCAAAGCAATAGAGCCTAAAATCAATAATGATTCCAAGTGAGCCTCTGAATTAAAGTAATTTTCAACTATTTATTTTACTTAAAAAACCATAATAGAAGATATAATTTTTTTGATTTCTGTTTATAAATTTAAGGATTTTTCAAGCAATTTGATATTTAGTAAAAAACTAAAAATAGAGTAAAAACTCAATTTAATTTCAATATCAAACAGTTAAAATATAGCATATGAATACTAAAATTTTATTGTGCATCCATTTTTTCTATTAAAGTATTTTTATGATAAAAATTTATCATCGAATTTTAGCAGAACTTTCATATATTTTTAAAACATATAATCCCATAATAAAATTATGTCTTTAATTTTCTTTAGAACTACAAACGAGGCACATCAGATGCAAAATATAAGACTTAAAACATTAGATCGCTCTAAATCACATCTTTGGATTGTTGGCGGCGGGATTGCAGGTATGGCCGCGGCTGCTTTTGCGATTCGTGATGCTAAAGTGCCAGCCGAACATATCCATATTTTAGAAGAACTGAATGTTTCAGGTGGTTCGATGGATGGTGGGCATAATCCACTCAATCCAAATCAAGCATGGGTCACACGTGGTGGACGTATGCTGACCGATGAGACTTATCTGTGTACTTGGGATTTATTTTCAAGCATTCCATCATTAGAAAACCCAGACATTTCTGTCCGTGAAGAATGCCGTGAGTTCAATGAACAAGTCAAAACCAATGCTCAAGCACGTTTGATTGACTCAAACCATATTATTGCAGAAGCTCAAAAATTGGGATTATCAACGCTCAACCGCGCTCAAATGTTACGTCTACTGGCATTAAAAGAAGATCGTATCGGTAGCCGCCGTATTGATGAATTTTTTGATGATGCATTTTTCCAAAGCAACTTTTGGCGGATGTGGCGAACTACGTTTGCCTTTCAAAAATGGCACAGCGCAGCAGAATTACGCCGTTATTTTTTACGTTTCATTCAAGAATTACCGCGCATCCATACCTTAGCAGGCGTAAAACGAACCAAATACAATCAATATGATTCAATGATTCATCCCTTACAACGTTGGTTGGTGGAACAAGGCGTTGATGTTCGTTTTGGTAGTTATGTCACAGATGCGGACTTTGTCGAAGATACCCAAACGAAGGAACGTAAAGCGACTCAACTTTATGTCAACATTCTAGAAGGCACTGAACAAATTCAACTGGGTGAGCATGATCTTGCGCTCTTTACTTTAGGTTCGATTACGGCTGATTCACGCTATGGCGATAAATTCGATGTTCCTGAGCTGATTCGTGACCGACAAGATCATGGCTGGCGTTTGTGGGAAACATTGGCTCAAAAAGCCCCTGATTTTGGTCGCCCAATGACCTTCTATGGCAACATTGATGAGCATAAATGGAAATCTTTTACGCTCACTATGCATGATGATGTACTGCTAAAACGGATCATTGATTACACGGGAAATGAACCCGGTACAGGTGCATTGATGACTTGGTTTGAATCTGGTTGGCATTTGTCTGTGGTCGTTCCTGCACAACCGCATTTTGCTGACTTACCAGAAGGTAAATTCACCTTATGGGGCTATGGTTTTGAAATTGACCATATCGGTGATTACATTAAAAAACCGATGAGTGAAGCGACAGGTCAAGAGATTTTAATTGAGTTGATTCATCAACTTGGTTTCGATGATATCTTGGATCATGTGTTGGCACATACCGACATTAGCACAGTAATGATGCCTTATGCCTCTGCCCTATTTGCATGTCGTAAAGCAGGTGATCGCCCATTGGTGATTCCAGAAAATGCGGTCAACTTTGCTTTCTTAGGTCAATTCGTAGAGCTTGAAGATGATGTGGTTTTCACTGTGGAATATTCAGTACGTTGTGCCATGATTGCCATTTATCAACTCTTAGGTGTCGAGCGTGAAATTCCAGAGATTTACAATGGTTTACTTGATCCTAAAGTTGGCTTAAATGCTTTGGAAGCAGTTTTTCACTAAGTTTTAAATAACCATGGGGCAGATTGCTGCCCTATGGTTTTTAACCTTATTTTGATAAAACGATATAAGCAACATCACTGCTAAATGAACCATCAGCTTTGATTTGATAATATCGTTGCACCTGCTCTGATGCTTTGTTCTGTAAATTACGTATGGTGGTAATGGCATATTCAGGCGTTTGCATCCGTTCTGTCCAACTTTGGAAATCTAAATCTAAACGCTGCTTTTCAACCGTTTCAACTTTAAAGCCTGCATATTCAGCAAAATGCATCCATTCTTGTAAACTATAATTTCTGACATGACTCGGATCTCGAATCGTTTCAATGGTCTGAAAAAAAGTATCAATCACAGGATTTGAATTTCCTAAAATATCAAGAATAATAACTTTGCCGCATTGAGTTAATACACGATAAATTTCATGCATTGCCTGAGCAACACTCTGCCAATGATGCGCTGAATAACGCGTGATCACACAGTCAAAACGTTGATCTATAAAAGGTAATTTTTCCGCTGCACCCTGTTGGGCAATCACGTTTTCAAAACCTCGTTGTTTGGCTTGAGTCGATACGAGTTCGACCATTGACGGGGTTAAATCATAAGCAATCACTTCATCCACCAATGCTGCCACCTGATAAGTTACATGCCCTCCACCACAGCCCAAATCTAAGACTTTTTGGAATTGATGAGATTGGATGAATTGTTGCATTTTCTGAAATTCGACGCCTTGTGCATGCACTTGACTGTTTAAATAAGCTTGCGATTTATCCTGATATTGCTGTTGATTCACTTGATGCTGAGTGGTCATGTTTTTATCCTTGCGATGTCATCTAGCTTTTAAAATAGACGACACTAATCAAAAATAAAAATGATGAATTTTAGTTTAATTAATAAAAATAAGTTATCAATTATAATCCAATCAAACTGGCTGCGACATTGATTGCGATGGCTAAAATCATGGTATTAAAAATAAAAGCCAAGACACAATGAAAAATATTCAGATGCCTCAATTCAGAACTGGTAATGGAAACATCTGCCGTTTGTGCAGAAGTGCCGATAATATAACTAAAATAAATAAAATCCAGATAATCAGGTTGATCGGTTTTTGGAAAATCTAAACCCGGATTCTTTTGCTGACTTTTGGCAAGATAATAATCATGCGCATAGTGAATCGCAAATAAAGTATGCAGCAACAGCCATGTTGAAAAAATAGTCCCTATGGTCAATAAAATTAGAAATCCTTTTAAAAAAGTTTGGTCTTTTGGGACATGACTTAATTGCACCACAATCGAAATAAAACAAATCACAATCGCAATCAACACGACATTTAGAATGATCCATTTGCCTGCATCTTGTTGTTTGGCTCTTTGTAAAATATGTACTGCATCTAAGTGCCACATCATTTTTAAGGTCAGAAATAAATATAACCAAATGGCAATATTCCAGCCTATTTGCAAACAAGTTGCCCATTGCCAATGGGTGAAAAAATGCAAAACTGCATAAATCACGAGACCTAAACCAAAGGTTGCTGATAAGTATGGGCGATGTTTTAGCCCTCTCGCAAAACGCTTTACAAAGCCTTGCATCTTTCACCTACTGCTATTTTTTATTCACAATCAATTTAGGCTTATATTTAACACTGTAATCTGATCTCAAAGTACCTTATTACCTAGATTTTACCTAAACCACACAAAGCATAAGCCAAGTGATCGACACTTAAACTTTTGAAATTCATCTACGGCAAATGTTATCGGAAAGTAGTTAAAACATAAGCGAATTAGATTGGACTAAATCGAATCATGCATAAAGTAATTTAGCCATTCCAATACTGACTAAGATAAACGAGGTTCGAAGAACAATACTGACTTTCACAATCGAATACACTTACAATAGGATTCAATTTATTTTTAATGATCTCAAATGTTTGATCACATTGCCTTTGATACACCTTATCAAACATTAGCACTTCCTTGCTCAATTCAACTGACAGTTAAACGCCTTGACCTGATTCATCCACAAATTTCAGGCAATAAGTTCTTCAAACTCAAATACAATTTTTTCGCAGCTCAACAACAAGGTTTACGTCAAATTCTCACCTTTGGTGGGGCTTATTCCAACCATATTGCAGCAACAGCTTATGCAGCACAGCTCGTTGGTTTTCAAAGTATTGGCATCATTCGCGGAGAAGAACTTAGCACACAAGATTTGAATCCAACGCTACAAACGGCGCAGGACTTCGGGATGCAGCTTCATTTTGTCAGTCGAGCTGAATATCGTCTGCGTCATGAATCGGAGTATTTACAGCAATTACAAGGGCAATATCCTCAAGCCTTTATAATTCCAGAAGGTGGAACAAATACACTTGCAATTCAGGGTACTCAAGAAATTCTCACATCTGAAGATAAAGAAAATTATGATGTGATTTGCTGTGCCGTTGGAACTGGTGGAACAATTGCAGGACTGATTGAAAGCAGTTCAGAACAACAGCAGGTTTTAGGCTTTTCGGCGTTGAAAGGTGATTTTTTACAACACGATATTCAACAGTGGACCACTAAAAACAATTGGACATTAACCGATGCCTATTGTTGTGGGGGGTATGCGAAAACTACCGATGAACTACTACAATTTATGCAGCAATTTGAACAGCGTTATGCGATTCCATTGGAACAGGTATATACCGCTAAAATGATGATGGGACTGTTTGATTTAATTCAACAGAACCACTTTCCAGCAAATACACGAATTTTGGCGATTCATACAGGTGGGCTACAAGGCCGTTTTCAAACATAAATCACCAAAATCATTTTTATCATTCAACCTAGATTGATGTTATTGATTTACACAAAACCTCACGGTTCCTGTCGCTGCGGGATTTAATACGCCAGTTAAATTCCACTCTAATGCATCTCCGACATGATTGATATTACAAGTATTACCATTCGGTGTTGAATTGCAACTCATACTACCGAAACTGGTGGCTATAGGTAAACTATCCTTAATTTTCACATTATTCAGCATCTTGGTACTATTATTTTTATAGGTGATTTCATACTCTAAATAGTCGACCTTATTTGCTTGATTCGTTACAGCAAATTGGTTTTGATCAGCCGACGTTGAAGGACAACTGGCAACTGCGCGTACCTTTTTAGTTAAGCTAAGACCCGCTTTACCAATCAATGTGACATCTTGTCGTTTAGTTGATTGACCCGTAATTGTCTGTGTTGGATTTGCCAAGATCACACTATAACTTGCCTCTAAGGTCGAAACATGCTGTGCGCCTGCCATGACATTTGTAGGTGAATGAACACGTTGAACCAAACAAAAATCTACATTGGGTTGTAATGTATATGGATTCGCTACGGTTGGATTAAATATGGTTTCACTAGTATCCACATTCCCATTACAGTTCGTATCTTTATAAACCAAAGCTTGCCAAACTTGGTCATTACCACTGTTGGGTTGTTGGGTAGATAACTGATTGAACTGAGTAATTTGTACTGGAGCTTGTGAATTGAGACGATGTGGATAATCTGTGACCTCTCCAGAAGCTATGGTGTGTTGCCCGTCTTCAGTCAGTACGATATTCAGATTTGCATCACCAAAATTATTATTTGGATAACTGGTTGCGGTTGTTTTAGGGTGTGAAATCGTATCCGTACTTCTGTTATAACTTCCCGTTGGACTCGAACCACTCACCGAGCTATATTCAGGCAAATTTGTTTGCACAATACAAAATGGATTCGTTAAAACACTGTCTTCTACTTTAAAACTATAATCGCCATTACTATTACTGATGGTCACAACATTAAGTTCTACCCCAGAGCAATTTGCGAGCTTCAGGCTACTGCCTGCAATACCTGATTCATTGGCATCTTGAAGTGCATTATAGGCATTTGTAACACTGTTATTGATACTACCCCCATTATCATTAAACACACGCCCCGTAATTAAAACCAGTTTTTTTCGGCTGTTGGTTAATGTACAAACAATTGCTGCATCATCACTGTGAATCGTTAATTTATTACCATTTAAAGCTGTGTTATTGCCTGTACAAATCAAGGTACTATTATAATCTGCTACATCACCTTTGCTAAATGCCTCAAAAATTGTGCCCGTTTTTCCGACCATATTTGGCATCAGAATCACAGGTGTTCCCGTCGTGGTATTTTCGCCTGTCAGATCAGCAACCGAAACTGCTGTGGTCGCATTGGTATCAAAACCAACACTATTGACGATTACACTATCACCCGCTATGGCATTTTCCCATTTTTTAACAATCGTTAATGTGGTCAGCGTATTAGTTAACGTACAGATGATATCTGCACCTGAGACAATTCCACTTTTATTAAGTGTGACTGTCCCATTGACATAATTCGGCGTTACAGAGCTAGTTGGCAATCCTGTACAAACAGCATTGGTTAAACGGAAACCTGTTGGCATACTCGATTCAGTAATCACCGCATCTGTTGAAGGGTTAGGACTGGTAAAATACTGGGTCTCACCAACCGTTTCCGTATCTTGGATAGTTGTGGTAATCGAGTGATTGGCAATCCCATTATTACCTGTGAAATCAAACTTACCTACCCCACCACGGCTAATTTTTTTAATAACCAAACTAGGCTTACTATTAATAAAAGTACAGGTAATGTCAGCACCACCAGTAATTAAATAGGTGTACGGAATCCTGATTCTATCGGTACTAAAATTACCAAATGTACCAATGTTTCCTGTAATAAAACTATTTGAATCAGTACAACTTGCAGATTTTAGTGCATAACCCGTCGCAATTGATGACTCTCTAATAACAACATCTGTTGCATTACTCACTACCGTTAAAACAGGCGATATTCCCGTTCCAATATTGGGTGATCCTTGTAAACTTGTCGCAACATTACTGGAACTACTGGATAAATTAGTATTCGCAAAACCGAATGTTCCCGTTCCTCCCTGAGAAATTTTCTGAATCTTTACCGTTGGAATTTTAGTATTCACAAAGTTACAGTTTAAATTGGGGTTATTGGTGATATCAGTCGCTGTAAGTGTATAGGTCGAACCAGACTGACTACCAACAGCATTGCCTGCACTATTACGGCAACTTGCTCCTGTTAGGCTCCAGCCTCCTCCCGTCGGTAAACTATTTTCATTAATCGTGACATTACCTGTTCCTGTCACCACAAAAGGCTGTATGCCTGTTAATGTTGTATCACCATCAACCTGATATTCTTCACCCTGAGTCAATGTTGTGATTGTTCCCGACGTTTGGCTTGTACCTGTTAATGCAAAGCCAAATGTTCCAAGCCCACCAATCGTAGATTTGGTTAAGGTAATTAGAGCTTTTGCAATTGAAACTTGTACACTACTGCTGTTATCTGATGGGTAAATGTCAGTATTGGCAGACGGCACACTCACTGTCGCAGTATTGGTAATAATCCCTGCGCTATTTGCTCTAGCTTGAATAATAAGCGTACAAGTTGCACCTTTGGGACCACTAAACTGCCCACTTAAATTATTGCCTGTAAAGCTTGCACTACAAGTGATCGCACCATTTGCTTTCGTTGTGCTGAGTATAGAAAGTGTATTGAAATTACTTGGTACTGAATCGGTAAAACTAGCTCGGCTGGTATCACTCACAGCATTTTCACCATTATTACTAATGACCAACTGATACTGAATGGTATCACCAACATTCATAATCAATGCATTAGATAAGAATGACCCAGATGTCCCTATTCTTTGTTTCTTCTCAACTTTTAAGTCCATATCTGTGGGTTGATCATCATCACTAATCACATAGTTTGCGACACCATTACCAGATGCTCCGCAATCATTTGATGACATAATATGAAAATCGTTACTTTGATTGATGGTTACATTAAATGTATCGTCAACTTCATTCACTAAATCATTAAGAATTTCGACAGGAACCTCAAGAACATAAGGGGTCCCCGCACCGTAATTACCTTGTGGTATCGTCTTGGTGAAAGTGTTTGCAACTCCACCATTAATTTTATAATCGACACCCAATTGAGCTGTGCCATCATTCACATTAAAGACTAATGAAATACCCCCACTCGGTACATCACCGACCACAATAACCTTAAGCGGCTGCACTGTGCCACCATTTTCAGGTACAACATAATTGGCTGAACTAAATTCAATAATGGGTTTTACAATAATTTGTATCGCATCTAAAAAGTTTCCGCTTGAGCCCGTTCCAGAAGTGGACTGAAATCCCATCGGTACTTGGCTCGTTGCGCCTGTGTAAGTAAAAGTTCCACTATAATCTGCCCAACGTTTAATGGTGGAACCTGTTGTAGCTCCAACTCCTGAACCCGAACCACTTGACACCGAGCATGTCCCAGATGAACAACTCGTGACCTGACCGTCACCTGTTTTGCTTGTCGATACCGTTGCAATGGTCTGAGAGCCAGCTCGTAATAACATGGTATCGTCTGTGGTATTACGACCATTGTGGCTAAATTTCCAAGATACCGACTCACCGTTAACCAAGCAAATATTCTGAGACACGGTCGAAACAGCCTCTGCATTCAACTCTACAAATTGATTGCCTTCTCGCGCTTTAATCGTATTCGTTAGCGTGGTATTGGTACCGTCAATATTTCTTGACCCAGCCCACATTTCCATCAATTGTCCTGAGCCATTGGTAGAAATCGAACAAGTCCCACTAACAGCTTCATTACCATAAGGATGTGTGGTCAGCCAGCCTGGGACACGTGTGCTACTAATATAGACACGGCAAACGTTACTTCCTGTCGCAATGGTCGGCGTTTCAAAACCTAAATTTAAATATCCACGCTGATAAGCTGCGTTCGCAAGAGAAACACTGGATAGACAGAATAAAGTGACAACAAATAGATTTAGGAGATAATCGCATCGCAATTTCATCATATTAAATAAGTGAAAAGTATTCATGCCCAACATAGCGCCCCCCAAATTAAATTTTTAGCTTTGACTGGCTATAGAGTGCTATTAAAAAAACAGAGAGAATCCCTCTACATATTCATCCCCACAACATCAGGCCGCCGCAAGAAACAACAAAATTATCTGAAAAATATCAAAATTTAATATCAAATAGAGACTGAAATTTTAATTTTATTTTACATCAGCACATGCTCATTTTTTATTACGTTAAAGATTATTTTTAAAAAAACTGTACATTTTTTGTATCCAATAATGTAAACCACAGAGATCTTCATATCGATTACAAATAATTTGGGGATTGTGAATTGTGCGTACTAAACTTCGCTTAAATCTTTTATAATCGCTCGCTTTTCGTCTACCGAGTAATCCTCATGGTTCATCAAGTTGATGTTGTTGTTTTAGGTGCAGGTGCATCAGGCTTGATGTTGGCTGCAGAGGCTGGTAACCGTGGACGTTCCGTTGTCGTATTAGAAAAAGCCAATAAAGTAGGTAAAAAGATTCTAATGTCTGGTGGTGGCAAGTGTAACTTCACTAACCTAGATGTTGAACCATCAAATTATATTTCTGAAAATCCACACTTTGTTATTTCAGCGCTCACTCGTTACACCAACTGGGATTTTATTGGTTTGGTCTGCGAATATGGTATTGAATATGAAGAACGTAAACACGGTCAGCTCTTTACAATCAAAGGCGCAAAAGAAATCCTTGAACTTTTACTTGCAGAATGCAATAAAGCGAAACGCGTTCAGATTCAGACCCATTGCGAAATACAAAGCATAACAGCACAAACAGATTCAGGTTTTATCATTGAAACCAATCAAGGCACTTATCACTGTGAATCTCTCGTTGTCGCGACTGGTGGCTTATCTATTCCAACACTAGGAGGCTCTGGTTTCGGTTATGAACTGGCACAACAGTTTGGTCATCATGTGTTTCCAACACGTGCGGGTCTAGTCCCCTTCACCTTTTCGGACCATTTTAAAGAAGTCACAGCACGCTTAAGTGGTAATGCTTTAGATGCAACACTGGTGAATGATCGTCATCAATTTACTGAAGCTTTGTTGTTTACTCATCGAGGCTTAAGTGGACCAAGTTCATTACAGCTCTCAAATTATTGGCATGTGGGTGAAAGCTTTAAAATTGATTTTTTCCCGAGCCAGGATTTAGTTCAATTCTTCAAGGAAAAGAAAAAGTCGCAGCCCAAAGTTCTGCTCAGAACTTTGCTCAGTGAATTCACGGCGAAAAGTATCGTGCTTGAGCTACAACAACTAATTTGGGCGGAACAAAGTGAAACTGCGATTGGCAATTTTAGCGATTTACAACTAGAGCAAATTGCTGATCAATTGCACGCCTTTTCTGTTAAGCCATCTGGAACTGAAGGATATCGTACTGCTGAAGTCACATTAGGTGGTGTAGATACTAGCGAAGTTTCTTCAAAAACCATGGAAAGTAAAAAGCAGAAAGGCTTATATTTTATCGGTGAAGTACTCGATGTAACAGGTCATTTGGGAGGGTATAACTTCCAATGGGCATGGTCTTCGGCTCAAGCCGCGGCTCAATTTGTTTAGTTCACTTAACACATTAAGCCGATTGCTAAATAACACTAAGCATGATGATCTGAAGAGTTAGCGGCTTCTGTAGAAGATACTTTTTGAGTATTTTCAATTGGTTTTTCTTTGGCTGTATTTGATTTCGCAACAACAAATTTGTACGCACTCGCCAAAAAACCTACAGTAATACCTGCAATTATAATCGGTGCAAATACGCGATTTGGCCTCTTCATTTCACTCTCCTCTATAGAATTTTTATTTAGAGACTATTGATACTTTATCTATAAATGAATTGCTTTTCAGGTCAAATTTTTGATTAATCCGATTAAACTACAGTTATATGTACTCTAAAACTCAGTTTTAGGTCTCGTTTTTCTAAAATATGCCCTAATCACGATATAGATAAAAACTCAATAATGCTTATACAAACAAAACGACCACCCTGCTTAGAGTGGTCGAATTGGTTCAAAAAATCAAAGATTTTTTTTACTATTCATCTGAATAAGGTGGAGTCGGTGGTGTTATTGGTGGTACCGAAGGGCTTGGTGTGATTTCTTTATGTAACGGATTTGGTTGCTTATCTTCATTCTTTGCCTTATCTAATAAATCTGTCAATAAGCGTTCTGCAGGTTGACGACCACCTAAACCAAATGCCAAGGCAAAAGCAACTGCAACTGAACCAAGCGTCAAACCAAAAGCCAAATTCACAATTGAATCTGCAATACCCATAGCTTTTAGACCCATCGCAATCACTAAGCCCATAATTAAAATACGAACTAGGTTTGCTAACCAACGTGAACTATTGTACTCACCACGTTGAACCACATTCGCCACAACATTGGCGAGCCAGAATCCAATCACCAAAATGACTGCACCCAGTAAAATACTGGCACCAAATTGAATAAACATCGCAATCAGTACACTGACTTGGTCTAATCCAAGTCGATTCGCAGCTTCTGAAACAGCAAACAGCATGGTAAAGAAAATGATTAAGTAGCCAATCACATCAGAAACACGGGTTTGTCCAAGGAATCGTTGCAAATCAAGCTTGATTGGAATTTCATCAATTCCCGCACCTGAAATCAACTCAGCCACTAAACGTCCAATAAAACGAGACACAATATAGGCAACGATTAGAATTAAACCAGCTGCAATAATTTGTGGAATTGCATACATTATTTCATTCAACATCGCTGTTGCGGGTTGAGAAATCGCTTGGATTCCTAAAGCTTCAAATGCCACGATCAACGCTGTGATGACAATAATTGCAAACACAAATGAGCCTAAAAATTTCGATACATTTGAGTTTTTAAATAATCCTACTTTTTCAGCTTGAGTTTGTAGTCCCAAGCTATTACTTAATCCCTCAACAATACCACGCACAATTTTGGCGAGAATATAACCTACAAAAATGATCACACCCGCAATAAACAAATTAGGCAGATAAGCAATCGCTTCGTTTACCATGTTTTGTACAGGAATCAGCAGTCCCGTTAAACCTAAAATAGACAGCACAATTGGTAAAAATAGTAATAAAACCAACCAGTAAAAAATTTCTGCGATATTACTACTTAAAGCGTTAACACCAACTTCACTGCTTAGCTTCTCATCTAATTCTGTTCTAGATAATACATTGGTCAATCCAGCACGTACCAAACGCGCCACAATCCAACCAATAAATCCTACTGCAACGGCAGCATATAAGTTTGGTATATAAGCAAGTACTCGTCCTACCATATTGCTAAACGGGTCACTTACACCACTAATATTTAAAACATTGAGTGAGCCAACCACAGCGAGAATCATGACAAACCAAAACACCAATTTAGAAACCAAGTTTTCAATATTGGGCGTACGACCAGTTGCCGAAGATAACTTATGATTGGTATCAAGCTTTTGCAATAGCCGCTTTACACCTGCGGCAATGACTAAGGCAATAATCCAACCCACTAGTAAGATCACGATTGCTGCAAAAATTGGATGAAACTGATCCCAGTAATACATGGCATCAAATCCCCCTCGATGTGAGGGATCATTAAAAAATTCATTCATGCGAGTTATCCTTATATTGTATTTTTAAATCTTGATATAAATCACCCATCACTGTTCTATGTTGAAACACACAAACTATGAATGCTTATCACCTTAGTTTTTGTAGATTTTTCAATCAATCGACAGCATCACTAATACAACAAAAAGCACTCATAATTTTGCAAAAAAGCTCATTAGTTCACACTAATGAGCTTTTAGATAAATTGTTTTGGTCAAAGCCATTTAAGCATTCAGAAGTACAGACTGCAGATTTGACATCATCACTTGAGCAGTTGGATTTGCTGAATGATCGGCGATCATAAATACAAGCAACGCTATCAGAAAAATTCCAACTATTAACAACATATAGACTGGTAATTTCCTTTTACGTGCAATTTCTTCCTTACTTGCCACATGAGGTTGTGGCTTACTAAAATCATGCATCATAGCAGCCCTCATCCTTTTATTTGTTAGGCTTTTATCTTAGCAATACTCAATGTTGCATTGTGTGAAAAAGATTCGGACTATCGTTGCTGTGTTTGCAGAACTCTACTTTTTTTATTTATTTTTTTGTTTAAAATGTAGTCGGTTTTAGAATACGCTAAAAATAAGCTATACTAGTCGGCTTCGTTTCTCATATGTTTTGCTTTATGTCCTATAGTCAACAAAGTGTTTCTCTTGATTTAGACACGGATGTTACTCATCAATGTTTTTTACATCACACACGTGATGAACATTTAATAGGAATTATTGAGTTTAATAAGCCAAGCTATATCTTAAAGTGGGGAGATTTAGAATACTTCCGTCGTCGTACTGAAGAATTCTCCGTCATGCCTTTACCTGATTGTGTAAATGCAATGATTATTGATATTCGAAATGTACAACCTTTTTTAGACAATGAAGTGCCTATTTTACCTTGGCGCCTACTCGAAGAAGATTGCCCTGTTCGCCTTGTTGTTCCTCAAGACCGTTTAGAACATTATATTGGTATTTTTGAACCGACATGGCTAACTACTGATGTCGATACTGCAATTCAAGAAATCCGTGAATTCATGGATATGTTTGTACATTAAGGCATATCCATATCATACGACTACCAATAATTCTCTACTGCAATATTACCTTCACCACGACGATTCATCGTTAAACCTCGTTGTTTAAGTGCCTCTTTTGTATCCTCAACCATCTGAGGATTACCACACAACATCACATGACTACTTGCAGGGTTCAAAGCTAATCCTGCTGCTTTTTCTAATTCACCATTACCAATTAAAATTGGGAGTCGATCATGTAATGCGGCTTTGGGATCACGGGTAACAATTGGAATGAATTTAAATCCAGAATGCCCTTCACCAAATGATGCTGCGATTTCTTCAATACGTTCCACATAAGCCAACTCGGACTCTGTGCGAACGCTATAAACCAGATGAATATGTTTATATTTATTCCAAGTTTCAAAGTCTTGTAACATGCATAGAAATGGTGCAAGTCCAGTACCAGTCCCCAATAGCCAAAGATCTTGTGGTAAAGGTTGTTGATACCTTGCCAAAGTCAAATAACCATAAGATATTTTATCTAAATATAGTTCATCCCCGACTTTAAGGTGTTGCAAATTTGACGTAAATGCACCATCGGGAACAACAATCGAAAAGAATTCTAAAGTTTCATCAAACGGCGAAGAAACAACAGAATAAGCTCTTACAACTAGCTCACCTTCAACCATTAAACCAATTCGCGCAAACTGCCCTGCTGTAAATTTAAAATGAGCAGGTCGAGTCATGGTGAAACTAAAAAGATTGTGAGTCCAACGATGAACAGATAGAACTTTTTCTACGCTAAATTTTTCAATTGACATGATTTGAACGTGGCACGAAACAGTAGGCTCATGTTAGCATGATCGAATAATTGATGGATACTCAAAACATTAAGGCTATTTAACATGCGCATGACCTTACGCCAATTGGCTGTTTTCGTGGCGGTTGCACAAGAAGGAACAGTAACCAAAGCGAGTGATGCTGTCAGACTGACACAAAGTGCAGCAAGTATGGCTTTAGCTGATTTAGAAGATGGCTTAGGTGCGCCTTTATTTGACCGTTTAGGCAAGCGTTTACAACTGAATGATTTGGGGCGTTTTTTATTACCTCAAGCTTTAGAAATTTTAGGTCGCTGCGAATCCTTTGAACAAGCCGCTAAAGGTGAACTGCAAAGTATTGATTTACGTTTAGGTGCAACCTTAACGATCAGTGATTATTTAATGCCTGATCTGATGGCTGAATTTTTACAGCATCATCCTCAAGCCCATCTTCAATTACAAGTCGGCAATACTCGCCAAATGATTGAAGCAGTGAATCAATTTCAGCTTGATTTAGCCTTGATCGAAGGTTCTTGTCATTTGCCTCAATTGCAATGTATTCATTGGCGAGATGATGAACTTGCAGTTTGCTGTGCGCCTGATCATCCTCTGGCAAAGTTAGATCGCCCAATTACACCAGCAGATTTCCATGAGGTTGAATGGATTTTACGTGAAGAAGGCTCAGGCACACGTGAAGTTTTTGACAATGCAATTTTACAAGATCTACCAGATGCCAATATTCGTTTAACTCTCGGTCATAACGAAGCAATTTTAAAAATTGTTGCTGGTGGTTTGGGAATGTCTTGTGTTTCAAGACTCGCGATCGAACCGCTGGAAGAGAAAGGTCAACTGGTTATTCTTAATACACCTTATTGGCAATTAACTCGCCCATTGTACATGTTAGTGCATCGTCAAAAATACCAAGGTCCTGGACTAAAAGCCTTTTTACATTTTTGTGAAGATCAGGTTTAAGCCTGATCTTTTATTTTAATGTCTAAATTGGCGCTCACATGGTTCACCATCATTATTTCCATCCATTTCTGTATCTGGACAATTTCTTACAAACCAACGTGCCTCTTCAAGTGATCGCATTTGAGAACAATGTTTTCGACCATCACATTGAAAATGATTGGGGTTGCTATTTACTGCTTGAGTATTGGCGATTTTTAGCATTTTTTGGATGATAGGCTGATTTACCAATTCATTACGATGCAAAGAGCCTTGAATAAAACCATACACCAAATAGCCAATTACGCCAACAATAACGACAGTGATGAGTGTCCCAAACACACCTCCTGATTCATGCTCTTGTTTAGATTTTCGTCTTGAAAGAGATACAATTGGTTCAGAAATTGTATTATATGAATTTCGTGATGAGGAATTTACAGGTACAGTCTTAATTTCTTGGACATTTCCCACAATTCTCAAAGTATTCTGGGTATTTTGCAAACCCTCTAAAGCACGCTGACAACTTCTTAAAAAGTCATTTTGATTGGTCAATTGGAAATTTTCATGTACCACTTTATTACGCATAGTGGCTATCCAACGTATATTCTTCACTAGCCCAACTTCAAGCTGATATTCAATGCTAGTTAATTTTTCATGCAAACCACGCCCAGTAGCTCCAAATTTTTGCTCCAGCAATGCTTCCAAAGCCTTACTTTGAGTAACTACAACATCAATATCACTTTGCATAACGGAAACCCCATTCTTTATTATATTTTTTAATTGTTCCAGTTTTTAGCATCAGATTATCCCAAGAAATTCAACACGTAATATATCAAATTTGACATCATCACAAAAAAATAAGGCTGCCCTGTGACTGCGATAAAGTAAAAGCAAGTATTTTTATTTGCTGATGAGCGATTCATCATGCATTCTCCTAACGCCGAAAGTTTGATAACAATTCTGATGTAATCGATTCATTATGAGCTAATATTTTATTTTTTTTAGTTTTTGCAGGATTCGGATCTACTCGTTCAATTTGTACTGCTTTAAATTTTCCATTATTTTCTAGAGCTACAAATTTTACTTTTTCATTGCGTTTCGGCTCACCTTCCGCTGCTGGAAAATCTGAAATATGAAAAAAGATCTCGCCTTCAGCAGTTGCAATAAAACCAAACCCTTTGTCTGGATTATATTGTTTAACTTTTCCCTGATAAAATTCTTTCTTCATGACATTCATCCAATTTTGCAAATACTATCATTCAGTATATAAAAAAAGAGACTCTAAATCCTCCCCTAAAATCTATACGGTTGAATTAAGTCTCTGTTTTAAGCATATTTTCAAAAATTAATCTTTTTGAACACTACCAAAAATCTTATCACCCGCATCACCAAGACCTGGAACGATATAGCCATCCTCATTCAGACCTTGATCAATTGATGCTGTATAGATACGTACGTCAGGGTGCGCAGCTTCTACTTTTGCAACACCTTCGGGTGCAGCAACCAAAACCATAACACGTATATCTTTACAACCACTTGCTTTAAGCACATCAATTGCAGCAATTAAAGAGTTACCTGTTGCCAGCATTGGATCAATAATCATCGCTAAGCGATTCGCAACATCAGGTACTAATTTTTTATAGTAAGTACGAACCTCTAAAGTCACCTCATCACGTTCTAAACCCAATACACTGACTTTCGCACTTGGAATCAGGCTAAGAACGCCTTCAAGCATACCAATACCCGCACGCAAGATAGGAACAATGGTAATTTTCTTGCCTGCGATACGCTGAGTTGAGACTTTACCTGCCCATCCATCAATTTCATGATCCACAACAGGTAGATCCTTAGTCGCTTCATAGGTCAGTAGCATCGTGACTTCTTGTGCCAATTCACGAAAGTTCTTTGTGCTAATGTCTGAACGGCGTAATAAACCAAGTTTATGACGAATAAGCGGATGGCGAATTTCTTGAATCGACACGAGTAAGTACCTAACTAATATTAATCTAGAGCTATTATAGATTGTTTTTTACTATTCATTAAAAAAAGCCCCCAAATTTTGGAGGCTTTTTTGTACAAATCAAATCATTATTGTTGTTGAGACAACATGAAATGCAATGGAGAAAGAATTTCTGACTTCAATGCCAAATTGATCATTGGATCTGGGTAGATACCGAGTAATAATACAAGCAATGCAGCACCGAGTACCATGATACCACCAACTTTAGTTCCCCAATGTGCGTCAGCATCAATACGAGGTGTTTCTGGTGGTGTCATATACATGACGATCATCACACGTAAGTAGTAATATAAGCCAATACCACTTCCTACAACGACCATTGCAGCCAAGAACCAATGTTGAGTTGTTACAGCAGCCATTACCACAAGGAATTTACCAATAAAACCTGCAGTTAATGGAATCCCTGCTAATGACAACATCATCACGGTCAATGTTGCAGTCAAGATCGGACGACGCCAGAACAAACCACGGTAGTCTGCAAGACTTTGTGCTTCATCAACGTTGTTATATGGACTAGACATTAACGCAACTGCACCAAATGCACCGATTGTTGTAAATACATAAGTAATCACATAAACCGTTACACTGCCTAAACTTGCATAAGTCATACTAATCAAAGCAATCAACAAGTAACCAAAGTGTGCAATTGATGAATAACCAAGGATGCGTTTTAAGTTCACTTGACGTACTGCAAGTAAGTTACCGACCAAAATTGATAACACAGCAATGACTGTCAAAACAGTCACTATTGATTCAACTAAGATTGCACCAGAACTTAATAAGTAACGTACAAATAAACCAATCGTTGCAACTTTGGCAGCCGTTGCTAAGAATGTCGCCATAGGTGCTGGTGCACCTGCATACACATCAGGCGTCCATTTATGGAATGGTGCAAGTGAAAGCTTAAATGCAACAGCAAAGATAATGAGACCTAAACCTAATAGCACCATTGGTTGCTTGATCGCAGTCATCAATGCTTGAACAGAATCATAGAATGACAATGAGCCTGTATATGCATAGATATATGCCATACCCATCAACAACATCGCAGATGCAGTTGCTGAAAGTACAAGATACTTAATTCCCGCTTCTAAAGATTGGCTACGTTGATGCGTGTAAGCCAACATACCATACACAGGAATTGACATTAACTCTAAGCTAATAAAGAAGGCAGCGTAATGAGAACTTGCAACCAATAGCATTGCACCTGCTACAGAACAAAGTAACAAGATATAAAGTTCTTCACGATTATCTTTATACGTTTCAATGTAGGCATGTGAAAGCGTGCTACAAGCCAAAGCAGCAATCAAAATCAGGAATTGGTAGAGCATGGTAAATGGATCAACCATAAACATGCCCATCACGTTCGCAGGAACAAAGTGTCCACTAAACATGGTGTATGCAATAAAAATTGCAGAAAGGTTTAAACCGACCACCGTCGTTGTTGCGACAAGATTATGATTGCGTTTAATCGCAATTAATAACATCACAACAACAGAGGTCAATGCCACAATCATCACTGGGACAAGCGGCATAAGCTCAGAAAAAGAAAGTGTGAAGTTCATGGTTTATCGCATCTCCACTTGTTCAAGTTGAGTTGCAGCCTGTTGAACAGTTTCAACAACTTCTTGTACTGGCATATAACTATTGACTAACCACTGCATGCTTGAATGAGACATATCCAAGAATGTTTGTGGGTAAAGCCCTAACCAAAGTAAACCAATCACACAGATCATCAAAATGCTCACTTCACGTACTGATAAGTCTTTCAGTGGGCTTGTATAGTGTTGCTTTTGTTCTGGATTTGGCTCACCAAATAACGCTTTGTGAATCAAAATCAAACCGTAGAGACCTGCAAATACCAAACTTACAGCAGCAATGATTGTGAATGCAGGATAAGCTTTGAATGAACCCATAAGAATTAAGAATTCACCAATAAAGTTACCTAGACCAGGTACACCGACAAGTGCTGCAACAAAGAACATCAAGAAGAATGGTAAATATTGCAATTGCCCACGAAGACCACCCATTAAACGTAAATCACGGGTATGTAAACGTTCATACACTTGACCCGACATAATGAACAATGCAGCAGATGACAAACCATGTGCCAACATCATGATCATCAGACCTTGGAAAGTCAGAATATTACCTGCATAGATTGCAAGTAAAATGAAACCCATGTGTGAAATAGACGTATACGCAAGCAGACGTTTCATGTCTGTTTGTTGGTACGCTAAGAATGCACCGTAGAAAATACCAATCAGACCCAAAATAATTGCAATATCAGCAAACTGAGCTGACGCTGCTGGGAAGAATGGAATCACGAAACGAAGTAGACCGTACGCTGCTGTCTTAATCAAAATACCCGCTAAGTCCACAGAACCCGCTGTTGGTGCTTGTGCATGCGCATCAGGTAACCAACCGTGTAATGGGAATACAGGTAATTTAACTGCAAAACCAACAAAGAAACACAACATAAGTGCATATGCAACTTCTGGTGGTAAGTGGTTTGCAACAGCCAATAAGTAGCTGTAATCAAAACCAATCATACCTGTCATCATATATCCATAGACCACTAAGCCTAAGATACCGATTAACATGATTAAACCAGCAATTTGTGTATATAAGAAGAATTTAGTTGCAGCATAAACACGTGAACGACCATTTGATCCTGAGTGTCCCCATAACGCAATCAAGAAATAGATTGGTACAAGCATCATCTCCCAAAAGAAGAAGAACAAGAATAAGTCAATTGCAAGGAATACACCGATAACCCCACCTAAACTCCAAAGGAGGTTTAAGTGGAAGAAACCAACATTCTTTTGAATTTCACCCCATGAACAACCAACAGCAAGCACACCAAGTAACGCTGTAAGTAAAACCATGAGTAGAGATAAACCATCCACAGCCAAGTGAATGCTAATCCCTAAAGTCTGAATCCATGGGAGATGGAATTCAGCCGCCCAAGTTGGGACTTTACCGCCCAACTCGTAGCTATATGTACCAGTTTGCCATAGTGCAATACCCAAACCAAAGGTAATGAGCATACCAATCAAGGCAATCCAACGCGGTAAGTGTTGGTCAAATTTATCAACCAACCAACAAATAAAACCAGCAATGAAAGGAACTAAAATCAGTGCGGGTAAAATTAAATTGTTTTCCATTTTATTTCCCCACAACCTGAACTACGATCAAGATCATCAATAACACCACTACACCGAGTGACATGCTTGATGCGTATTCACGCAATGAACCTGTTTGACGCGAACTTGTAAAGCTATTACCACCCTTCACAATTGCAGGGAGCACTAACCATAAACCGTCAACTGGATCACGACCTAAAATTTTCGCAATCAATAAATAAGGTTTTACAAATACGATGTCATACAAAGCATCGAAACCAAATGCTGTACGGCAAATGTGCGCTAGACCTGAACCCAAAGATGTTTGAGCAAAAGCTTTTACTGCACCGTATGCAAAAACAAACAAGAAGATACCCACAGCTAAACCAACAAGGGCAACACCACTTGCTAAATGTTCTGCATGTGCAACCGCTTCTTCTAAAGCTTCAGGAACAACAAAGCTTGGAATACTTGCAGCAGTCAATAATTTTGCAACAGGTGCTTGTAAGAAATAACCAATACCTGTTGATAAGGTCGCAAGAATTGCAAGCGGTGCCCAGTAAGTCACGCCATGAATGGCATGTGCATGGGTTTTTTCTTCGCCAAAGAATACAACCCAAATTAGACGGAACGTATAAATTGAAGTTAAGAAAGCACCCGCTACACCCACCCAATACAACGTATTGTAAAGTGGAATATTTGCAATTGTAGACTGTGCATATACTGCACCTAAGATGGCATCTTTAGAGAAGAAACCAACAGTTACGATTGGAAGTGCAGCCAATGCGCCACCACCGATGACGAAACACCAAAATACGAATGGAATCTTTTTACGTAATCCACCCATTTTGAAAATGTTTTGTTCGTGATGACATGCAAGAATTACGGCACCCGAAGAAAGGAACAATAATGCTTTGAAGAATGCATGAGCCAACATGTGGAACAAACCAGCTTGGTAAGCTTCAGCGCCTACAGCCATAAACATATAACCTAACTGACTCATAGTTGAGTAAGCCAAGATACGTTTGATATCGGTTTGAACCAATGCAGCAAAACCAGCTACAAGTAAGGTTACTGCACCTGTAATCGAGATGAACTGCATTACTTCTGGCGCCATTTCCATCACAGAGAACATACGGCAGCATAAGTACACACCCGCTGTAACCATCGTTGCAGCGTGGATCAATGCAGATACTGGTGTAGGACCAGCCATCGCATCAGCTAACCAAGTTTGTAATGGAATTTGCGCTGATTTACCTGCCGCACCCAAGAACAACATCAATGCTGTCCAAATCGACAATGATGAGCTTTGTGTCATCACAGTCGCCGCATGTTCAACAATGTACTGTGTATTTAACGTACCAAACTGTTGATAGAGCAAGAACAATGCGATGAGTAAGAAAACGTCACCCACACGTGTTACGGTGAATGCTTTGATTGCTGCCCAACCATTTGCAGGGTTTGAGTAGTAGAAACCAATCAAGAGGTATGAACACAGACCTACGCCTTCCCAACCTAAGAACAATAACGCCAAGTTATCGCCGAGTACCAACAACAACATGCTGGCAACAAACAGGTTGAAATAAGAGAAGAAACGTGCGTAATCTTCTTCACCACGCATATACCATGATGCAAAGATGTGAATCAGGAAACCAACACCTGTGATCATACCTGTCATCAATAATGACAAACCATCGAGGTGCAAGCTAATACCTGGCTCAAAACCGCCAACACTGAACCACGTCCATAAGTGTTGGACAAAAACGGATTGGCCACTGCTGGTAAATGCAAGACCCGCGATTAAAGCAAATAGCGCAGATAAACCCACTGAACCGACACCAATAATGGCAGCCACATTTTCAGACAGTTTGTTACGCCCTGCCGCTAACAGGATAAAACCAATGAGCGGAAATAAAACGGTTAAATATAATGTACTCATCCGCGCATCTCACTAGCAGCATCCACATCCAAGTGATGGAAGCGATGATAAAACTGAAGGACGATCGCAAGACCAATACACGCCTCTGCCGCAGCAAGCGTTAGGATCAAAATGAACATCACTTGTCCATCTGGTTGAGCCCAAACACTACCTGCCAAAACAAATGCCAATGCAGCAGCATTCATCATCACTTCAAGGCTCATTAGCATAAATAATAGGTTGCGTCGCACCATTACACCGTAAAAACCCAGTGCAAAAAGGATGGTTGCAACAATCAAACCATGTTCTAAAGGGATGTGTCCCATTATTGTTTATCCTCTTCTGCACTTGGTTCACGTTTGCCTAAGTGATATGCAGCAACTAAGGCTGCAAGCAATAACATCGCGGCAACTTCTACCAATAATAGATAGTGAGTAAATAATGCTTGACCGACTGCTTTAGGACCTACAATTTCTGTACCTAATGGTGCAGAAATCGTGGTGTATTCTCCACCCAACATCCAAACCAAAACCAAGCCCAATAAGAAACTCATTAATGCAGGATATGCCCATGCATCAGAACTCAACCATTTACGTTCTTGTTCAACCGTATCTTGTCCAAGGTTCAACATCATGACCACAAAGACGAACAAGACCATGATCGCACCAGCATAAACAATAATCTCAAGTGCACCAGCAAAAGGCGCACCCACGATCATGAAAATACCAGCAACAGCAAGTAAAGAAACGATTAAGCTTAAAAGAGCATGTACGGGATTCGTATTTGTCACAACACGAATTGTCGATACGATGGCCACAAGTGCCATCAAATAAAATGGCCACATCATGGTAATAAGCTCCGTACATCAACTGGTGCACTTTCTTTTTGTGCTTGACCTTTTTCCTTACCATTTACTGCCATACCAGTAACACGGTAGAAGTTATAGTCAGGATATTTGCCTGGGCCAGAAATCAATAAGTTTTCTTTTTCATAAACCAAGTCTTGGCGTACATATTCAGCAAGTTCAAAATCTGGAGTCATCTGAATTGCAGTTGTAGGACAAGCTTCTTCACACATACCGCAGAAAATGCAGCGTGAAAAGTTAATACGGAAAAATTCTGGATACCAACGTCCATCTTCTTTTTCCGCTTTTTGTAATGAAATACAGCCAACAGGACATGCAACCGCACAAAGGTTACATGCCACACAACGCTCTTCACCATCTGGATCACGCGTCAAGATGATGCGACCACGAAAGCGTGGAGGCACAATTTGTTCAGCTGGTACTTCTGGATATAAAATCGTGTCACGTTTACGTGTTACATGGCTAAACACCATCCACAACGAACGGACAATCGTTCCAAATCCAGCTAGAATTTTATACATTTTGTACTCCCTGCTGTCCTAGGCCTGATTCATCAGAATCACAGCACCAGTCACTAACAAGTTGACCAACGCCAATGGCAAACAAACTTTCCAACCAAAGTTCATCACTTGGTCATAACGTGGACGCATTAAAGAACCACGCGCCAATACAAACATCATTACAAAGAATGCTGTTTTAATCACGAACCAAAAAACTGGTGGAACAAATGGAATTTCTAAGTTAAATGGTGCAAGCCATCCGCCGAAGAATAACGTTACGATCAGTGCAGAGATTAAAACCACGTTGACGTATTCCGCAACGAAGAACATCCCCCACTTCATCCCACCATATTCAACATGATAACCTTCCGCCAATTCTTGCTCAGCTTCTGGTTGGTCAAATGGATGACGATGCGTCACTGCAACACCAGCAATAACAAAGATAATGAAACCAATGAATTGTGGAATAACAAACCAAACATCACGTTGAGCTTCAACGATTTCACGTAGATTGAATGAGCCTGCAATCGCAACCACACCCATCAATGAGATACCCAAGAACACTTCATAAGAAATAGTTTGAGCAGCAGAACGAAGACCACCGAGTAACGAGTATTTGTTGTTAGACGCCCAACCACCAAATAGCACTGCATAAACTGCAATACCCGCCATTGCCATAAAGAACAATAGACCGATACTCATATCCGCAACGCCCAGTGTAGGACTTACTGGGATGACCATAAACGAAAGTACTGCAGTTGCCATCGCAACTGCTGGTGCTAAACGAAAAGTCAGCTTGTCAGCAAACTTTGGTGTCCAGTCTTCTTTGAACATGATCTTGAGCATGTCGGCAACGATCTGGAACATACCACCCGGACCAACACGGTTTGGACCATAACGGTCTTGCCATAATGCCAAGAGACGACGCTCAATAAATGACATTAATGCAGCAACCAAAACCACCACCAACAGGATCACAACCGCTTGAATCACTGAATAAGCGATTGGCCAGTTCTCAGCCCAAAGTGGCGTTTGACGTATAATTTCTTGATTCATGAATTACACTCCTACTGCCACAGACACAGGCTCTGCCAATGAAACGGTTGGTGCTAGACCAATTGGATAACCAATATAGCCTGTTGGTAAATATTCGATGACTTGTACAGGTAAGCTGATGCTCGTTTCGCCTGCTTTCACGGTAATACGTTGACCATCTTGAACATTTAAGCGCGTCGCATCTTGTTCACCCACGGCAAACATCGCTTCAGGAATACGTGATTCCATTGCTGGTGTTTTAATCGTGAATTCACCAGAACCAAAAATATGGTGCATTGGCACAAGACGGAAGCTTTCAGGATTCACAACCACGGCAGTCGGTGCAACATAGCTACGTGCAGGACGTTTTGCTAAGCGATCGAATAAACGCACACCCGAATCACCACCTTTTAAGTGACCACCGACTTCATCTTGGTACTTGTTCCACGCTTGTGGCGAGTTCCAACCCGCAGCCCATGCGAAAGGTACTAAAGACGATGCTGTCTGATTACCCACATAACCTTCCATCGAGAAAGTTAATGCTGAATCTGGATCAGTTGGTTGTTTTGGCTCGTGAATCGATAACGGCGCACGCATTGCAGTACGACCTGAGTAACGACGTGGCTCTCGTGCAATTTTCAAACCATGAACACGATAACCTGCATCTGGCGCAACATCTTGAATCGCTTCAAGTACAGGCACATTTTTCACGATGTCATCAATTACATCATCAAGCAATGTCCAATCGACTGCTTTACCTTTAAGACCTGTCTCAACAGCATGTAACCAACGCCATGATTCTTTGATCGCATATTCAGGCTTGTAGTAGCTTGGGTCATAGACTTGATAGAAACGCTGCGCACGACCTTCTTGGCTCACGACAGTCCCGTCACCTTCAGCAAAACTTGCCGCAGAAAGCACGATATCCGCAAGTTTCAAGGTTGGCGTTTCACTGTGATCCAATACGATCACAGTTTGAGCTTTATCAAGCGCAGCTTTTACTTGAGCAACTGGCAAACGACGAGTGAGGTCATTTTCAACCACAACTACGGCATCATAGTCTTGTGCAAAAGCTTGTTCTAAACTTAAACCACCGAATAATGCCAAGCCCATTGAGTTCACTTCAGGAACAGTCAATGATAAACCTGCATGTTCACCTAAGTTTTGTGCAACCTGTGCAGCCGCTTCGATAATCGCAGGATCTTGTAAACTCGTACCAGAAATGATCAAAGGCTTTTTCGCTGCTTTCAAGGTGTCTGCAATCGTTTGTGCAAATGCTTTTGCATCATCAGCTAAACCAGAAAGCGCTTCGCCTTTAACAGCAGCCGCAACCGCGAAACCTAAACGTGCGATATCATTTGGCGATGCAACTACTTCACCCGTTGCCACATCCGCTAAACGTGTTTGCGTTGCAGCAAGAATATAGATTGGAGATTTAGCATCTTGACCAATACGTTGTACAGGCTCTGCCAACCAATCTGGTGTACGCGTTTTAGCTGCCATTTCTTTGGCTTTATTTTTCGCTGCTTGGCGAACTGATAAAGCCATACGTGGCGCAGTTTGGGTTAAGTCTTCACCCAAGATCAATACCGCATCGTAGCTTTCAATTTCACGCATGTTCGGGTTGTAAATACCCTGTGTTTGCATGATTGATGCAGCTAATTCAACCAGATTTTGCTCTTTTTGAGACAATCCAGTTGAATAATTGTCTTGTCCAACCAATTGACGTAGCGCATAGTTTGATTCCAAGCTTGCGCGTGGCGAACCAACACCTAATACTTTTTTGCCTTTTAGTTGAGCAATTACTTGATCAAGTGCTTGATCCACACTCACTGTTGTAACAGCATCACCATTACGGAACTGTGGTTGACGTGGACGATCTTCACGATTGACATAACCCGTACCAAAACGACCTTTATCACACAGGAAGTATTGATTTACTGAGCCATTGAAGCGGTTTTCAACACGACGGATTTCGCCATAACGCTCACCTGGTGAGATGTTACAACCTGAAGAACAGCCTTGGCATACGCTTGGTGCATATTGCATGTCCCACTTACGGTTATAACGTGCTGAATGCGTCTTATCAGTAAATACACCAGTCGGACAGACTTCAGTCAAGTTACCAGAAAATTCAGACTCTAAAGTTCCTGATTCTGGACGACCGAAATAAACACGTGATGCATTGGCATAGACACCAAAGTCTGTACCACCCGCATAATCTTTGTAGTAACGCACACAACGATAGCACGCGATACAGCGGTTCATTTCATGTGCAATAAACGAACCCAACTCTTGGTTATGATGGGTACGCTTCGTGAAGCGATAGCGACGACGATCGTGTTGCGTCATCACCGTCATATCTTGTAAATGACAGTGACCACCTTCTTCACAGACTGGACAGTCATGTGGGTGGTTGGTCATTAAGAATTCGACGATTGATGCACGAAAATCTGTTGCTTCTTTGTCTTCAATAGAAATAAAGGTATTGTCGGCAGCTGGTGTCATACAAGACATGACTAAGCGCCCACGTGTATCTTCCGCATTATTATATTGCGTAACAGCACATTGACGACAAGAACCAACAGAACCTAAGGATGGGTGCCAACAAAAATACGGGATGTCGATACCAAGGCTGAGACATGCTTGTAGCAAGTTTTCAGAGCCATTGACTTCATACGATTTTCCATCGACATGAATTGTAGCCATAGTCGAATTCCTTAAACTTGTTCTACGTCAAGAGCAGGAGCATG
The DNA here is from genome assembly GCF_027105055.1 of Acinetobacter sp. TR3. Taxonomy (NCBI): domain Bacteria; kingdom Pseudomonadati; phylum Pseudomonadota; class Gammaproteobacteria; order Moraxellales; family Moraxellaceae; genus Acinetobacter; species Acinetobacter sp. TR3. The sequence goes on along the minus strand of NZ_CP114264.1, from coordinate 593,793 downwards.
GGTTTTAACCTTTGCTTCAAACTCATGGCGGAAATATTTTAATGCACCCATAAGCGGCTCCATCGCACCCGGTGCATGAGCACAGAAAGTTTTACCGATCCATAATTTACGCGTCAGTTCTTGTAAATGATCGATATCTTCTTTCTTACCTGTACCTGTTTCGAGTGCTTTCAGCGCTTTGACTGCCCAAGGTAAACCATCACGGCACGGTGTACAGAAACCACATGATTCACGTGCAAAGAACTCTTCTAAGTTACGCGTTGCAGAGACCATACATTGGGTTTCATCCACCACCATCAACAAACATGTTCCTAAACGTGAACCTGCTTTCATGATGCTTTCAGCGTCCATTGGCAAGTCAATGTGCTCAGCTGCTAAAAAGTCAGTCGAAGCACCACCTGGTAACCATGCTTTTAAAGTGAGACCATCACGCATACCACCCGCATGTTCTTCAATCACTTCACGCGCTGTTGTACCAAAAGGAAGTTCCCAAAGTCCTGGGAATTTCACCTTACCTGATGCACCATAAATCTTAGTACCTGGATCTTTAGACTTATGTGCAGAAAGGTTGATATACCACTCTGGCCCACGCAACATGATTGCTGGCAAGTTATTGTAGGTTTCGACGTTGTTGACAATCGTTGGACGACCCCATGCCCCTGCAACTTGTGGGAATGGTGGTTTTGTACGCGGATTGGCACGACGACCTTCTAGCGAGTTAATCAATGCAGTTTCTTCACCACAGATATAACGTCCTGCGCCCGTGTGAACATACATCTCAAAGTTCCAACCAGTACCGAGGATGTTTTCACCCAAGTAACCTTTGGCACGAACTTGCTCTAATGCTTCATTTAAGTATTGAGCTGCTTCGATGTATTCACCACGAATGAAGATATAACCATGCGTTGCTTCAAGGGTATAACCTGCGATCAACATACCTTCGATCAATTGATGTGGAAGTTTTTCCATCAACAAACGGTCTTTAAAGGTACCTGGTTCCATTTCATCAGCATTACAAATTAAATAGCGTGGACCACCATCATTCGGTGCCATCAACGACCATTTAATTCCTGCTGGGAAACCTGCACCACCACGACCTTTAACTGTCGCAGCTTTAATCACGTCAAGTACATCTTTTGGTGGCATGCTGAGCGCTTTTTTGAAGCCTGCATAACCTTCTAAAGCTTCGTATTCATCAGCAGCACGAACGTGTTCTTGCTTACTCAAACGCCAAGTGAGTGGATGAGTTTCTGGATTACCGTCGCCATAAATTGGTTTTGGTTCAGTATTCATACATACTTCTCCAATAACTGTTTAACTGATGACACATCCACTAAACCGTGAGTATCTTCATCAATCATTAACGTTGGACCTTTATCACAGTTGCCTAAACAGCAAATTGGGAGCAAGGTGAAACGACCATCTGCTGTGGTTTGTCCATACTGGATGCCTAACTCTCGCTGAAATGCTTCTGCTAAAGTTTCTGCACCCATCAAGAAGCATGCAATTGAGTCACATAACAAAATCACATGACGACCTACAGGTTGGCGATAAATACGGTTATAGAATGTTGCTACACCCTCTAAATCCGCCACACTGATTGTCAACAATTGCGCAATTGCATTCATTTGAGCATCATCTACCCAGCCATTACGACGTTGTACGCATTTTAATGCATCCAATGATGCCGCACGTGGATATGGATAGTGATCAATATGGTGTTCAATGTCATGGATTTCTTCAGCAGTCAAAATCCCTTCAACATTCACACGAGGTTTTTTATCAGTCAAAATCATCATAATCGTTTAACCCTAGCGATCCACGTCAGCCATAACCACGTCAATGGTCGCCAAATAAATGATCAAGTCAGAAACCAAACTGCCATTAATCACAGAAGGCATTTGCTGCAAATGTGTGAAGGTCGGTGTACGAATACGAGTACGGTAACTCATCGTTGACTTATCTGAAGTCAAGTAATAAGTACTCGCACCTTTCACCACTTCAGTCATAAATGATGACTCACCTGCAGGCATGACAGGACCCCAAGATACACTCAAGAAGTGCGTAATCAAGGTTTCAATATCTTGTAATGTCTTATCTTTTGGTGGTGGAACAGCCAGTGGATGATCCGCTTTATAAGGACCAGATGGCATGTTGTCCAAGCACTGTTGAATAATTTTCAACGACTCAGTAATTTCACGGAAGTGAACCAAAACACGTGCATATGCATCGCCTTCATATTCCACTGGAATATCAAAGTCGAAGTTTTCATAACCACTGTATGGACGATATTTACGAACGTCAAAATCAATACCTGTCGCACGTAAACCAGTACCCGTCACACCCCAAGCCAACGCAGATTTAGCATCGTATTGCGCAACATTGCGGGTACGACCAATAAATACTGAGTTTTTAAGTGCCGCAGTGTAGTACTCGTTCAAACGTTTTGGCATCCACTCTAGCAATTCTTTAACAAGTTTTTGCCAGTTGTTTGGAAGGTCATGTGCCGTACCACCGATACGGAACCATGCTGGATGCATACGGTAACCCGTGATCGCTTCAACGATGTCATAGACTTTTTGACGGTCTGCGAACATATAGAATACAGGGGTCATACCACCCGCATCCTGAATCGCTGTACCACAGAATAATAAGTGGTTATTGATACGGAATAATTCGTTCAACATCACACGAATCACTTGCGCACGCTCAGGTACTTTAATACCAGCAAGCTGTTCAACCGCCATCACATAAGGCATGTTTTGCGCACAACCACCTAAGTAGTCAACACGATCCGTATACGGAATGAATGAATGCCATGTTTGACGTTCAGCCATCTTTTCCACACCACGGTGGTGATAACCAATATCAGGTACGCAGTCTTTCACCTCTTCACCGTCCAACTGCAATACCACACGGAACGCACCGTGTGCAGATGGATGGTTAGGACCTAAGTTCAAGAACATGAAGTCTTCATCAGCATTGCCGCGTTTTAGACCCCAGTCTTCAGGCACAAAGCGTAGGTGTTCTTGTTCAAAATCCTGTTTCGCTTGATTCTGCATATACGGCGTATATTCTGTCGCACGCGCAGAATATTCTTTACGTAATGGATGACCTTCCCAATAGGTTGGTAACAAGATACGACGGAGCATTGGATGCCCAGCAAAATCGATACCAAACATATCGTAAGCTTCACGCTCGTACCAGTTGGCATTTGGCCAAATATTGGTTGCGGTTGGGATGCTTAAATCATTTTCATTTAATGCAACTTTAATACGAATATCACTATTACGCTCAAGCGATAACAAGTGATAAAACACAGTAAAGTCTGATGCTGGTAAACCATCACGGTGAACACGTAAACGCTCATCAACCGCAGATAAGTCAAACAGCATTACATAAGGACGTTCCACTTTACGGAGGAACATAAGGACTTCTTGCACGCGTGCGCGCTCAACCCAGACTGTTGGAAACTCTTCAAAAGTCGCCTGCACATAGAAATTCTCACCAAATTTGGTTTTGAGCTCTTCTACGATTGCAAATGCTGGGCGTGAATCAACTTGCGTTGACTCTGGCATAGCAATGTCAGTTTCAGCCATTGGCTTGGCTTCCTATTTAATACAAATTCTGGCAATTTTCCCGATGATCATGTCTCTTCAGACATATCACAATTCATCGTTCAAATTATTTAATTTCATCCATAGAGCGTAAATTTTTCACCGCAATACGTTCCGCATTTTTACGATCGCGTTCTGGCATCATCTTTGGCTTATACACAGGCTGAAGATCATCACCAATCACCGCTGAAAGTGGACGGCGCTCTAGTTGAATTTGGTCTTGAAGTAACATCAATGCTTGGATCAATGCTTCTGGACGAGGTGGGCAACCTGGGATGTACACATCAACAGGAATAATTTTATCGACACCTTGTACTACAGAATAGATGTCGTACATACCACCAGAGTTCGCACAAGCACCCATAGAGATGACCCATTTAGGCTCAAGCATTTGTTCATACAAACGTTGAATTACAGGTGCCATTTTGACAAAGCAGGTTCCTGCAACAATCATTAAATCTGCTTGACGTGGTGAAGCACGAATAACCTCAGCACCAAAACGAGATAAGTCATGTACACCAGTTAAAGTCGTCGCATATTCAACATAACAGCATGATGTACCGAAGTTAAAAGGCCATAAAGAGTTTTTACGCCCCCAGTTCACTGCGGTATGCAACACATCTTCAAGACGTGTCATCATCACACTTTTATTCACTTCTTCCTCAAGAGGATCAGTTACGATTTGACGATCTTGTAATGGATACTGATCGGCATCTGGATTCGCACGGGTTAAAGTATATTTCATCCCGACTTACTCCTGTTCAAATGATGATGTAGTCGGTGTTTTAGACTTAACACGACCAGAAGACTGTGCTGGAATATGACCAGTAGGATCGACAACAAGCTCTTCAATATTATTGAATCGAGTAATGTCAGCAATATTCATATTCGGTGAACCAATTTTTGTTGTCACACCAGCAGATTTACGACGATCTACAGGTGCCCAATTCAGCGCGCCTACAGAAATTGCATAAACCAAAGCGATCAAAAGATCGACAACAAAAATAACGACCGTGGTAAATCCAAACCAACCTACTTCACGAACTGATGTCGACCATGCGTAGAGGTAAAGAGCTTCCAAGTCAAAGACAACGAAGAAAATTGCAACTAAATAGAATTTGGCTGACAAGCGGATACGAGCACCGCCCGCACCAACTACACCTGATTCAAACTGCTCTTGCTTCGCACGCCCCCATGCTTTACCCCCGAGGAGTAAGGGAACTGTAAGCATAAAAACGCAAAGAAATGTAACGCCGATCACGAAGGCGATAATCGCCCAATCGTATGGAGTAATGGCACTCATGCGGGGATAACTCCTGGCAGGCCTATTTTTAACAAAGAATGTATGTATTGGCCTTCAAATACACCAAACACAAAATTAATCCCGCCAATTGTACCTGATTTCTAATTTCTCATGCTAGTTGAAGCGCTTTAGTCTTTAGGATGATTTTGTTGATTAATTTCCTGATACGACCTAGATCGCTACAAATTCACCCTTAAAAATCGAATTATCAAATCGACTAACCAATGTTAATCATTTTTTTCTTTATTCTTGCGCCAAAAATATCCGCAACTTGTCATCAATGCTCAAAAATATTGCAGCATGAACTAAATCATTGCATTGATACAAATTTGTGCTGAAAATTTAAACAAAATTTATATAATAGCCCGACCTAATTTCCCCCAAAGAAAAGTGTCAGCATGGAGGCTGTTCATGCCTGTGCCGAACAGATTCGCCGACACATGAGCCAAACTCCTATTTCAATTGATCAATAGCAGCATTTTTCATTCAGCTTAGCATTGGCCTGTGCATTTGCACGCCCGAAAATCACCAGCCGATTGAGCATTTATTCAAGCAGGCGGACAATGCGCTTTACCACGCAAAAAGATAGGGCCGAAATCAGGTTGTCATTTCGACATAATATTTTGCAATTCAGCTACATGCTTTAATTAACTTTATACACTATTTGGCTGAGAGATCGATATTCTAAAAGTAGCAAACAAGGAGAAAAATATGCATTTAGAATATACACATGACTCAGATTATTTCTTTTTTTCACAACTGCTGATGCGGCACATTGAAAGTTATATTCGAAAACACCCTGATGCTGATAATGCAATTTTCGACCTAAGAGATATCTATGAAGTCTTTAGAGAAGACTTTGCTGCAACAACAACCAATCTTGAAAGTATTCTAAACATTGCTGATAGCTATAAAGTTGAAACATTAAGTGGCGATCAACCATTGATTAAAAGTTATAAAATAGACGTAAAAAATAATTCCTTACTTTTGGATTTTAATATAGATGCACTGAATGGCTTAAGGTCTGGTCATCCATTAATCGAGCCTGATTCATCTATTCATGAATAAGCAATATTTATGCTTCATGAAAAATTAAAGCCAAAGCTTGATGCTTTGGCTTTCTTATATTCTTCATACAAGCTTAAATGAACTAAAACTATTTTTTTATGTTTTGTTTATAACGCTTCGCTGGCCATGTCATGGTAAAACGTGCGCCACCTAAGTTAGGGCTTTGGTCTACCATAATATCTCCACCGAACCAATACGCGATACGACTCACGATTGATAAACCCAAACCATACCCACCTGATGCGCGTGTACGACTATCATCCAAACGAGCAAAGGCTTCAAAAATACGTGCGCGCTCTTGCTCTGGAATGCCCGGCCCATCGTCCTCTACACAGACATATGCCTTACCATCAGCACGAACACCACCACTAATTCGAACTTTATGATCGCAATAACGAACGGCATTTCCAACCAAGTTTTGTACCACACGATGCAAATAGCGACGTTCAGCATCAACACGTAATGCCAGAGGTGGAGCAATCAGTTCAATTTCTTTCTGGGTTTTGAGCGCCTCGGTCTCCATTGCGACCTGATCCAGCACCTCAACCAGCACAAGGTCTTCAAAATCAAGTGATGGTGTGCCCTGCTCCAGTTTGGCATAGGTCATGATCTCATCAATCAGGGTATTGAGTGCCTCAATATCCTTATCAATCATCTCCACCTGCTGAATACGGTAACTATAGTCATCCTCTTCTGCCAGCATCTCCATACCAAAGCGGATACGCGCCACAGGCGTTCTGAGTTCATGCGACACTGCGCGCATTAATTCCCGTTGCGCCTCAATCAACCGCTGGATATGGTCTGACATATTATTATAACTTGATGCTAAATTTGCCATTTCATCTGTGCCTTCAATCGGAACACGTAATGACAGGTCACCCGATTTCATTTTATTCAGGGCATGACGAACCTGACGAATTTTCCGCTCAAGCAGTAGAATTAAACCGTAAACACCTAGACTTAATAAGAATAAGCTAAATAAGGTAATACCTGCTGAAAGCTGAAAAGGCATCCAATTAAACATTGGAACTGGACCTAAGATAAGAACTTGTGCAGGATGGTTTGGCATTGGAGAAACAATTGAAATCGTTGTACCACGTACAGTTGCACTATCCTTATATAACAGAATACTTTGGTCTTGACGTAAACGACCGATTTGCTCTGAATCTAGATTAATATCTTTAATATTGGCAATCGTAATCGGATAGTAAAAATGTTTTTTAATTCTTTCTAAATATTCACGCTCTTGCCCCGGATAAAAAATCAAATAATCCAGTACAAAAATTGGCAATGCCTTCATTTGGCGCTCGCCGAGCTTATCCACTTTGATATAAAGATAATGTTTCGCATCATCTTTGAGGCCAATAATGATATAACCCACACCGTTATTGGCATCATAACGAACCACTGATTTCTGCTCAGCAATCCGCTTTTTCTCAGTACGAGAAAGCTCTACACGTGCTGCATCAACATAGTAGATTGGAAGTTCTAGTAAATCGGAGGCATCAGAAATCCAATCTAGCTTTTGTTGTTTTTGAGGCTGTCGAGATACCCCCTCACTGATGACATATGAAATACCATCCGTCAGATATTCACGATATTCTTGCGCGCGTTGATAGTTGATGACCTGTACCAGCAAATAACAAAATGCGGCAACAACAACAACTAAAACCACTAATCCAGCATAAATTCGCAAGAAAATACTGTTTTTAAGTACTCGACTTAGCATAAGGGAGATAATTCCAAGCTAATTTTAAGCAAGATACACATTACATCCCGTTAGTTTCTTTAACGAATAAATAACCTTTGCTACGCACAGTTTTGATACGTTTTGGATTTTCTGGATCATCACCAATTTTTGGACGAATACGTGAAATACGCACATCGATCGAACGGTCTTGACCATCGTATTCAATACCACGGAGACGCTCAAAAATATCTTCACGAGATAAGATGCGCCCTGCGTTTGAAGCTAGCAACCACAATAAGTCATATTCAGCGCTCGTAAAATCAACCAGCTCACCGTTTAAAGTCACTGAACGGCCACCGTTATCAATCACGAGATCATCAAACTCGATACGTTGAGCAACTTCGTCTTCAACTGTTTTATCAGTACGACGTAATAAAGCACGAATACGAGCTAATAAAACACGTGGTTGAACTGGTTTAGCAACATAGTCATCTGCGCCCATTTCTAAACCAAGTACTTGATCCATATCTTCAGTACGTGCAGTTAACATCAAAATAGGATGATGATAATGTGGACGAACTTCTCGACAAACGGTTAAACCATCTGCACCCGGTAACATCACATCCAAGACAACTAAATCTGGTTGCTCACTGATAATACGGCGAATCGCACGATTACCATCTGTTTCGACCCCAACTTCTAAACCGTTACGAATCAAATACTCTTGTGTTAAGCGAGCTAAACGTTCGTCATCTTCAACGATCAAAATTTTTGGTAACTTTTCTTCTTGGCTCATTTGTATGCCCCTACAATTAGAGTGAATCTATCTATAAAAATCTGACAGATACATTGGTTTATGTTTTGCAATATACACACGTTTACATTGTAAACAAGTAGGCGTTCACCAAACTGATACACGGCTAAGCACTTTTGTTATATTTTTATTTAAATTATGAATTTTAATATATTTTTTAATTTCATCTGCTTTTTCCGACAGGATGAATTTTTAGTATAGATTTTGTGCCAATGTTAAACAATTTGTTTCTTTCTTCACCCAAAATAATTTAAGTGTTTGTTTTTTGACTTATCCACAGAGTTATCTATAAGCCTTTTTGAATGGCTTTGTTATGCTATGTGCCTGTGAATTCAGCAGTTAAGACATGAAAAAAAAATTACCAAAATGTCAAGGATTGATCTACTGTAAAAAATCCCGTATCTTGTGTTGAAAATAAACTTTAACCACTAAGTATTGTGTTTATCCCTCAAACATCGTGGCATACATTTTGCTCGATTCAAACGGTCTATGAACATAAAAATAGATGATAATGGAGCTATGCTGACATGAGCATCATCACTTCTACTCCTGGTCAAATTCAGGTAATTAAGCGCACTGGTGAAATCGCGTCTTTTAATGCCGAGAAAATTTCTGTTGCGATCGGGAAAGCCTTTTTAGCTGTTGAAGGTCAACAAGGTGCTGACTCTAGTCGCATCCATGACCGTATCACTCAATTAACAGAGATGGTACTCAATACGTTTAATCGTCGTTTACCTTCTGGCGGTACGATTCATATCGAAGAAATTCAAGACCAAGTTGAATTAGCACTTATGCGCACAGGCGAGCAAAAAGTTGCACGTGCCTACGTTATTTATCGTGAACAACGTGCCACTGCTCGTCAGCAAGCAGGCGCGAACCATCATCCTACCCTTCAAATCACTGATGCTCATGGACAGCTCCAACCATTAGACCTCGATGCACTCACAGCGACAATCGAAACAGCAAGTGAAGGTTTGGAAGGGATTGATGTTCAAGCGATCGTCGATGAAACCGTTAAAAACTTATACAACGGCGTAAAAGAAAGCGACATCGCAACCACCATGATGATGGCAACACGTACTCGTATCGAGCAAGAGCCAAACTACACGTATGTAACTGCACGCTTATTACGTAATGAGCTAGTGAGCACAGGTTTAGAGTTCTTAGGTCTATCTACAGACACATTAGAAAATGATGCTTTAGAAACTTTCTTGAAGAAAGGGATCGAGCTTGATCTTCTTTCTGCTGATCTTCTTGATTTTGACCTTGCAAAATTGGCAGCAGCGATCCAACCAGAACGTTCAAACCAGTTTACTTATTTAGGTCTACAAACTTTATTTGACCGTTACTTCATTCATTCAAATGGCGTACGTTTCGAATTACCGCAATTATTCTTTATGCGCGTATCGATGGGTCTATCGCTCAATGAAGAAAATAAAGAAGAACGTGCAATTGAGTTCTATAACTTATTGTCTAGCTTCGACTACATGGCTTCTACGCCAACCCTGTTTAACTCTGGTACATTACGTCCACAATTATCAAGCTGTTATTTAACAACAATTGGTGATGACCTATATGACATTTATGGTGCAATGCGTGACAACGCTATGCTCTCAAAATGGGCGGGTGGTTTAGGTAATGACTGGACACCTGTGCGTGCTTTGAACTCATATATCAAAGGCACAAACGGTAAATCACAAGGTGTTGTACCTTTCCTAAAAGTTGCCAACGACACGGCTGTTGCGGTGAACCAAGGTGGTAAGCGTAAAGGCGCAGTCTGTGCTTACTTAGAAACTTGGCACTTGGACGTTGAAGAATTCCTAGAGCTACGTAAAAACACAGGTGATGACCGTCGCCGTACACATGACATGAACACAGCAAACTGGGTTCCTGATTTATTTATGCAACGTGTGTTTGAAGATGCTGAATGGACACTGTTCACTCCTTCTGAAACACCAGACTTGCATGACTTAACAGGTGCTGAATTTGCTGAGCGTTATGCACACTACGAAGCTGTAGCAAAACAAGAAAACATGCTCCACAAGAAAGTACGTGCGAAAGACTTATGGCGCAAAATGCTTTCAATGTTGTTCGAAACAGGTCACCCGTGGATTACATTCAAAGACGTATGTAACTTACGTTCACCACAACAACATGTAGGTGTAGTTCACTCATCTAACTTGTGTACAGAAATCACTTTAAATACAAACCAAGATGAAATCGCGGTCTGTAACTTAGGTTCGATTAACCTTGTACAACACGTTCAAGGTGGTGTGTTAGATCGTGAAAAGCTTGCTCGTACCATTAAAACTGCAGTACGTATGCTTGATAACGTCATCGACATTAACTACTACGCTGTACCACAAGCGAAAAACTCGAACATGAAGCACCGCCCTGTGGGTATGGGTATCATGGGCTTCCAAGATGCACTTTATGAAATGGGCATCGCTTATGGTTCAGATGCAGCAGTCGATTTTGCTGATGAATCAATGGAAGTGATCAGCTATTATGCAATCGAAACATCGAGTAACTTAGCAATCGAACGTGGTGCTTATTCAACATTCAAAGGTTCATTGTGGGATCAAGGTATCCTACCAATCGATTCTTTAGAAATCGTTGCGAAATCTCGTCCAGAGCGTATGTTTGAAGTTGATCGTACTCAACGTTTAGACTGGGACACTTTACGTGCCAAAGTTCAAAAAGACGGTATGCGTAACTCAAATGTGATGGCGATTGCACCGACTGCAACGATCTCTAACATTTGTGGCGTGTCTCAATCGATTGAGCCAACTTTCCAGAACTTGTATGTGAAATCTAACCTTTCTGGTGAGTTCACCGTGATCAACCCTTACCTTGTTCGTGCATTAAAAGAACGTGGTCTGTGGGATACTGTAATGGTGAATGACCTGAAACACTTTGAAGGTTCAGTTCAAAAAATTGCGCGTATTCCTGAAGAATTAAAAGCAATCTTCGCAACTGCGTTTGAAGTAGATACACGTTGGATCGTAGATGCTGCTTCCCGTCGTCAAAAGTGGATCGATCAAGCACAGTCATTGAACCTTTACATTGCTGGTGCAAACGGTAAGAAACTCGACATCACGTATAAGATGGCATGGTTACGTGGTCTTAAAACCACATATTACCTCCGAGCTTTAGGTGCAACATCTGCTGAGAAATCAACAATTAATACGGGTGCACTGAATGCAGTAAAACCAGCGACAATTGAAGCACCTATCGTTGCAGCTCAAGCAGTTGAAGAGAAAAAACCTGAAGCTCAAGTTGAAGAAGATGGTTTCACAACAGCAGCTCCAGTACCAATGGCTTGTTCAATCGACAATCCAGATTGTGAAGCTTGTCAGTAATTAGCTCTTGGGATAGCCCTTCTCGAATAAAGTAGGGCTTATTCAAGATTTAAAATATAGAGGCAAAGATGATGTTGAATATTAGCCATAACTATATGTTAGGACTAGCTGTTTTAATCTTTGCCTTTATTTTCTTTTATATACCAATGGTCTATGCATTTTTAGCCATTCGTAAACAACAGCGTAAGCAGGATCAATAAAGTGCTTTATTGGGAAGTAGAACTATGCTTCAACCTGATTTAGAACGATATGCTGATGCTCCTGCTGTTTTAGTACAGATTTATGTCGATCGGATAGTACTTCATTATCCATCTTCTACAGAATATCTAACTGAATGTGCACAGTTTTCACATCCACGTTCGTTATTAGGTGATTTTAGTATCGCTGAAACTACATTAATGCAGTTACTCAAGCGTGGTGGTGGCGGTTTTAAGTATCTAGCTCCTTATATGTTTATTCAAGCAATGGAGCGAATGGAATTTGGTTTAACACAAGTAGAAATACGAGCATTACAAGAGCTAGGGCTAAGTAGCGGGGCAAGAGCGATTGCCATTTATGATGAAACAGGCAAATTATTAACGCCAAACTCACTTCCCGCAGCTATCAATCTCAAACGTTTAGCGATGATGGGATTGATTATTACCCTTTTTGTTTTGCTATGTTTTTTATGCGCCATTTTCATTTTTTAAAACTGCAATGTAAATAAATTAAGATTATAGTGAGATTAAATATGTCTATCCTTAGCTGGGACGATTTTGAAGATGATACGCAAAAACCGACTGCACCTGAACACAAGTCTGCGTCCCTCGACTCGCAAAAAACGGTTAATACGCAAGTGGTATCTGATTCAGAGCAACCATCGCCGCGCGTGGCAGTTGCACAACCCACTGGAACCAGTACCATCAGATCAACAAATCCAACCGATTCGTTGGCTCGAGCATCTCAAGCCTTAGAAAACCTTGATGTTGCACCAGGCTTAGAAGAGCTTGAAATGGGTGCGCAGCGCGTACAAGTTGATGATAAAGCGATGATCAACTGTCGTGCGGATTTAAACCAACTTGTTCCATTTAAATATGAATGGGCTTGGCAAAAATATCTTGATGGATGCGCAAACCATTGGATGCCACAAGAAGTCAACATGAACCATGACATCGCACTTTGGAAGTCTGAAAATGGTTTAACTGAAGATGAGCGTACGATTGTAATGCGCTCTTTAGGTTTCTTCTCTACCGCAGATTCATTGGTTGCAAACAACTTGGTATTGGCAATCTATCGTCATATTACCAATCCTGAATGCCGCCAATATATTTTGCGTCAGGCATTTGAGGAAGCGATTCATACACATGCTTACCAATACTGCATCGAATCTTTAGGAATGGATGAAGGCGAAGTCTTCAACATGTACCGTGAGATTCCAAGTGTTGCACGTAAAGCATCATGGGGTTTGAAGTACACTCAATCGTTAACCGATCCTAATTTCCATACAGGTACACCTGAAAACGATCAACGTTTACTGCGTAACTTGATTGCATTCTATTGTGTTCTTGAAGGTATTTTCTTCTACTGTGGTTTTACTCAAATCTTGAGTATGGGTCGCCGTAATAAGATGAACGGTGTTGCTGAGCAATTCCAATACATCTTGCGTGATGAATCAATGCACTTGAACTTTGGTATCGACATGATCAACCAAATCAAGATTGAAAACCCACACTTATGGACGGCTGAGTTCCAACAAGAAGTGATTCAGATGATTCTTGAAGGCACAATGCTTGAAATCGAATATGCACGTGACACAATGCCACGTGGTGTATTGGGTATGAATGCGGCAATGATGGAAGAGTATTTGAAGTTCATCTGTAACCGTCGTTTATCTCAACTTGGTTTACCTGAACAGTTTGCAGGTGTAACCAATCCTTTTGCGTGGATGTCTGAGATGATGGACTTGCGTAAAGAGAAGAACTTTTTTGAAACGCGCGTTACGGATTACCAAACGGGCGGAGCGTTAAGCTGGTAAACAGACTTATTAGCTAAGTAATAAAAAAACCGCCTTTTATGGCGGTTTTTTTATTACTAATTTAAATTAAATCATTAGCTTACTTTTTGTTTAAAGCTTTCTGCTGCTCTTCAAGTTCTTTTAATTTCTTATTATAAGTACTATAAATTCCCTTCCATGTCTTACCTTTATCTTCAGAAAATTTGACTACAGCATAGCTTGATAAGAAATATGTATTCAAAAGAGCACCTGAATCAAGCACCGTGACATAACTCTGCGGTATTATTTCACGTTTTTGCCATGCTTGTGTTCCATGTTCTTTAACGGCCAATTCTCCCCTACTAAATGGTCCAGAAGCAATGTAAATATCCCCTTGCTTTGAAAATTGTGCAGGCCAAATATTTACCTTAAATGGGCTATCAATTTTTTGCCATGTAGCACCATGATCTTTTGAATTAAATTGCTTCGCAAAAATACCTGCAAAACCACCTTTCGAAGTAATCAAGCTAAATGATTGGTCTGGGTTAACAAACAACTGTGTGATATTAGCATTATCGGGTACCTTATTTTGACTCCATGCTTTGGTTGCATAGTCATACCGATTAATATTTCCATACATATCAGCATAATCAAAACCATGTTCATCCTCCCACATCCAAAAACCATTTAACCCTAACCAAGCATTAAATATTTTTTTTGTTAAAACAGGTTTCCAATCACCCTTTTCCAAACGTTCACTACGATAAATGGTCAGATCAGTTCCCACAATATGTGCTAAATACCAACCTTGTTGATCGTTACCAACAACATAAGCAATGATTCCTATAGGCAAATTACCCGTATCAACGGGACTCAGCACATCACTCCCTTTTTGATGCTTATAGAAATTATTCATCTCACCATAAGCTAAAAAATCAAAACTACTATTTTCTTTTATTGTTACACAATCAAAAGCTAGGCCTTCTTGACTATGAAGTATTTTGGCTTTTTCTTTTCTATCTTTGATGTCATCAATGAGGGAAAAAGAAAAAACCGAGCCAATTTTACTTGCTGCAACCACCCTATTCTCTTGTGTTTCCTTAAAACACTGCATCCCGAATGGTAATAATTTATTTTCATTACCAAATTTCTTTTCAATCTCTGCAATTGGTTGAGTCCAGCCTGTTAAAACCTTATCTCTATAAATTGCCTGAAGATATTTATCTCCAAATTTATTTATTAAATTTTTGTTGGATGCATAGTTTTCAGACCTTGAAAAAATATAAGCATCGTTTGCATGAGTTAATAGCATACGACCAAGATCAGTTGTTGTATCCTCAACCACCTTAAAAGTACCCATTGAATCATCAGCTAAACTAATAAATTTTGTAGTCCCCGTGAGCATAGGATTTGCACTAGGCATAAAACTATTCAGCTCGACAATACGATATTCACCCGCAGGTAGTTTTCCGCTATAAATCAAGGTAGAGCGCGAAACGTCAGCATTTATCACGTTAATTTCATATACCTTATTTTTTTTCTGAATCATTGTTTGTTCTGAAAGACTTTCCACTAACAATGTTGGAAAATTCATTCCAGTATTAAAGCCAATGCTTAAAACAATAGGGTATAATTTTTCTTCCTGTTTGTTTGGTTGAAATACATTTTTTGCATGTCCATTCACTGCTCTTGATTGTGGCGTTGTCGCACATGCTTGTAATACCAAACAGATAACCAAAGCAATGCTGCTTTTTAATATCAAATCTAATTTATTCATTTACGTCATCATTTCAATATTAGAAACTAAAAATACAAAAGAAGAGAACCGATTCTCCTCTACCTAATAAAGCCAAACATTACTAGATTTATGAATAACAAACCACAAACAAAACAATAAAATTGGTTTAAACTACATAATAAAAAAATTAAACACACTAAAAAACCTCTATTTAAAAGTAAAATTAAAATATTAATTTCACTATCTAAAAACTCTTATCTATTTTATATTTAAATCTAACCATCATTTAAAGATTCTTCCACATTCCCAAAATAGGAAAAATTCGATTCTTAAAGAACATAAACTGAATAAAAAGTCTTAGAAATACTTATGAGTACTTCTATAAATCAAAACAACTTACCTAGTTCGATTTTCCTCTAAGAAATGCAATGTATCTTTGAAGGTGAGCTGAGCAGGTAGAGTTTTTAGTAAAAATTGATATTCATGACCTGTCGGATAAGTTGCCTGATCAAAAAATCTGGTCGTCGTCGGAACTGAACGCTTTTTAAGTTCTATAGCAAGTTGCCGAGCTTGCTGTTCAAAAGATGCTGTATTTCCATCGGTCAAATAGATTGCGGGTAAGTTTACAGTCAAATGATCAGAAGCCGTTAGCCCAATATCATTTGGATTAACCAACCAATTTTTATCCTGTAAATAAGCCCACCCTACACGCTTGAATACAAATCGTGTAATCGATGAATTTGCTTGCTGCACCATATCTTTTAAATCATAAGGTCCACAATACAACAGTGATCCACGAATCTGTTGTGGTTCTAAAATAGCAGGTATTTTGAGTAATGCAGCATATTGAGGATTGTGCTGTACAAGTAAAAACTGTAATGCAATCTGAGCGCCAGCCGAATCACCTGCAATAAATAGATTAGAGCTATTCAAATGATGTGTATTTGCAAAGCTTGTATTGATATATCTGATTGCCTCCGAGACTTGAATCACAGGCTCTGGATATTTAGCAGAAGGAACTAAATCATAATTCAGTACCATCACATAATAACCCTTGTATGCTAAACGAGTTGCATATTCCTTAACTTCAAACTTATCCCCACCAATAAAACCACCACCATGAACCCAAATAATCAAAGGTTTATACTGTAAAGGATGATTTGGCGCATAAAAATCAAACTGATTCTTCTGATATCGTGATGGATAGCGTAAATCTTTAAAGACTTGTACATTTTTATCGAGATATTGCTTAGGACGATCGTCTTGAGGAATGCCAAATAAACTATGTTGCAACAACCATAAAGTTGGCTTTGGACTAAATAAACATACACTCAATAACAAGACTAAAAACAATGCAGCTAAAATTATTATTTTTCTCATCATCATTTCCATGATTCAGTCTCGTATCTAAAACAACAAGACATAATATACATAGATATAAACGTGATTATAAAATTAGGCAATCGTAATGCTTGCCTAATTTTATCCATGACCTAATCATCTATCTCCATAATATCAACGAAATAGATGTATCAATTCACATCATCAACCCAATAGCTGAATCTCTGAACCAGCTCGTTTTGGATCAATCAGAATTTTGGCATGTTGTTCTGGATCGCGTAAGGCATCAAAGGCATTCCCTACACCTTCCAAGCCCACCACACCAGTGATGAGTGGTGAACAATCCACTTTGCCTTCCGCAATCATATGTAAGGTGTCACGGAACTCAAGCGGTGTATAGCCCAGTACATACTGGATTTCCAATTCTTTATTAATTGCCAATGCAGGCTCAATTTTATCGCTTTGCATACAGACACCAACACCCACAATACGTGAGAACAATGGCGCACCCTCCAAAATTTGCTGCATGATGCCAGCCACACCCACGCATTCAAAAATCACGGGACGTTTAGGCAATAGGCCAAGCTTATCCCCAACACGCATAGCATTCACCCACGGCAATGAGAATGTCTGCACCTTATCAAAAATGCCCATCCCCATATTAATTGCTTCAGATACATTGCCCAATAAGCCAAGCTCTTTCCAACTACTAAATGGAGATTGCTGTTTAGGATCAATCAAGATATCTGCACCACACTGCTCAGCCAAGCGACGACGATTAGGTGAAAAATCACTAGCAACCACGGTTTTGACGCCTGCCGCTTTGAGCATAATAATCACACCCAAACCGACTGGACCACAACCAATCACGATTGCTGGTTCATTTTTCTTGATGCGACTCCGACGTACTGCATGTAAAGCAACTGCCATTGGCTCAGTCAACGCTGCACTGTCTGCGTCTAAACCATTGGGCACTTCAAACATCAGACTGGATTGCACCAAGACTTGTTCTGCATAACCTCCCGAAGCACTTGGCGACAGTCCCGTCGGAACATAACCTTGCGGGTCAACATTTAACAATGGCATCGCACAAACCAAACTATCCGCTTTCAGTTTACGACGTGTTTTTGGGCCATAGTCTAAGACCTTGCCGCAAAACTCATGACCTAAGACTAATTTATCAGAAGATTTTGCAACTCCATTAAAACCTACACGTGCTGCCAAATCATGCATATGGTCACAGTGATGCTGCATATGTAAATCCGAGCCACAAATTCCACAACGTACCACTTCAAGTAAGACTTGCCCTTTTGCAGGCACTAATTGAAGACTGTCTTCTAGCTTTAACTCAGCGTTATGACAAATCAGAGATTTCATAGGATGCTTTCCTTATTGTTTTATTGCATTTGTTAGCTTTTCTGACTTTTTATTGATTAAAACAGTTTGGCTAACGCATTTCATTTTTAATTTTGACAAAGTGTATTGTCAGAATCTATGACCTAAAGATCAATATCAAAGAAGAATAAGGTCAGCTTTATAAATCAACCAATGAAAAAGGTTAAAAATCATTCTCTTTTAAGTTCAAATAGATGAGGCTATTTTCTAAATTACTTCCCTATTTTCATTAAAACGATCAAATTTAGCACTTGTATTTAATAGTGTCTTTATGACAATATATATTTACTGGCTTTAAGCCACCATAAAAGAGAAATTAAAAATGACGATCCAACTTATGACAGCTCAAGCGAATGTTCCCATCGAGTTTTTGCAGTTTTCAGGTGGTGAGCGTCATATTCAACTGCAACCTGAATTATTAAACCAATTAACAGCCGACACTCAGGTCAAAGCCTCACTGAATAACAGTACAGATGTGATGGATTATCTGTTATTGGAAAATGTAATACTTGAACAAGGCTCGCGCCTTTCGATAGAAATCCCTTATTTTCCATATGCACGTCAAGATCGTATCTGTGCACAAGGTCAGGCTTTCTCACTTGATTTAATGACTAAATTATTGAATAGCAATACAGAAAAATTTGCAGGACAGCGTCAAAAAATTGTGGTGTGGGATTGTCATAGTCAAGTGACCTTAGAACTATTACGCAAAAATACCCGCTTCCAACAGGTGATCAATATCGAACCAATTCAGATTATTCAACAAAGTGAAGCATTGATGCAGATCTTAACCGCCGACAATACGATTTTGGTCTGCCCCGATGCAGGAGCAACACAACGCACCCAAGCGATTGCAAACGGCATCAATCCGCAACGCCAACAAGCCATTGAAGTGATTCACTGTGAAAAGAAACGCGATCCAAGCACTGGAAAAATTAGAACAACTGCGGTGGATAGCCCTGATTTGACAGGAAAAACAGCCGTGATCACCGATGATATTTGTGATGGCGGTGCAACCTTTATTGGTATTGCCAAACAACTGCGCAGCCTAAATTGCCAAAACATTATTTTATATGTCACGCATGGCATTTTTAGCAAAGGTTTAACCGTATTCGATGGACTGATTGATCAAGTGTTTACGAGTAGCAGCTTGGTTCAAGTAGAACCCACCAAACTCAATATCATTAATTTTCAAAACTAAGATTAAAAGCACGAGGAGTATAAAAATGAGTATTAAAATAAACCCACTCAATGCAATTGATTTCTATAAAGCAGACCACCGTCGTCAGTATCCAGTGGGAACTGAATACGTCTATGCCAACTTTACGCCTCGCTCATCGCGTTTAGCCAAAATGCTGCCTGATTTTGATGACAAGATTGTGTTCTTTGGTCTGCAAGGTTTCGTTAAACATTTTTTGATTGAAACTTGGAACGAGGGCTTCTTTAATCAACCCAAAGCCAAAGTCGTCGCGGCCTATAAACGTCGTATGGACAATTCTCTAGGTGACGGAGCTGTGCCTGTTGAACACATTGAAGCCTTGCATGATTTAGGTTATTTACCCTTAAAAATTAAAGCATTGCCAGAAGGTAGCCGAGTCAATATCAAAGTGCCTGTATTGACCATTATCAACACTGATTCAAACTTCTTTTGGTTAACCAACTATATTGAAACCGTGCTCAGTGCCGAGCTTTGGAAAAGTTGTACCACTGCAACCATCGCTTATGAATATAAGCGTTTATTAACACAATATGCAGAAAAAACGGGCGCGCCTTTAGATTTCATCCCAGTTCAAGGACATGATTTCAGTAGCCGTGGCATGAGCGGCATCTATGATGCGGCCCAATCAGGCGTGGGGCACTTGACCAGCTTTATTGGGACAGATTCAGTCGCTTCGATTGACTATGCCGAAGAATATTACAATGCAACAGGTGTAGTGGGTGTTTCAGTACCGGCAACAGAACACAGTGTGATGTGTATGGGTAGTGAAGAAAGTGAAATCGAGACCTTTAGACGTTTGATCTGTGAGCTTTATCCTACAGGTATCGTCAGTATCGTTTCAGATACTTGGGATTTCTGGCGTGTGATTACCGAGTTTAGTGTCGAATTAAAAGCGGAGATTTTAAAACGTCAACCGAATGCCCTCGGTCTTGCTAAAGTAGTGTTCCGTCCCGATTCAGGTGATCCCGTGAAAATTATCTGTGGCGATCCTGATGCAGAGCTAAATAGTCCCGCTTATAAAGGTGCAGTGCAATGTTTATGGGAAATTTTTGGCGGAACAGAAACTACTCAAGGCTATAAAGTGCTGAATGAACGTGTCGGTTTGATTTATGGTGACTCGATTACCCTAGAACGTGCGCAAAATATTTTAAAAGGTTTGGAGGCCAAAGGCTTTGCTTCAAATAATCTAGTCTTTGGTATCGGCAGTTATACCTACAACTATTTAACTCGAGATACTTTTGGTTTTGCTGTAAAAGCTACTTGGGGGCAGGTCAATGGCATCGGTCGTGAACTGTTTAAAGACCCCGTGACTGATTCAGGCGTAAAAAAATCAGCCAAAGGTCTATTACGGGTTGAACAGACTGAGAATGGTTTTGAGTTATTTGATCAACAAAGTTTTGAACAGGAGAAGATGGGTGCACTGCAAACCGTATTTGAAAATGGTCAATTATTAAGAGAATGCTCGCTTGATCAAATCCGGGAGAGATTGGTCTAAAAAGATATCGAGACTGCTAATTTTAAATTTACTACGCTACATCATGACAGGCGGCAAGGATGCCGCCCAATTAACGATCTTGCACGAAGTTCGAAGTGATACATTGAACTTCACTCAGGATGTACCATCAGCTCATTCAAATCTATAAAAAACCTTTATACTTGATTCACTCATCCATGAGACAACGCCAAATGACCTATACCTCCGAAAAGGAATACCTTGCCCACTATAAAAAAACAGATTACGACACCCCCCTGTTTACGGTCGATATGGCAATTTTTTCTGTGGCAAAAGGTCAATTACAGGTTTTAATGATTCAACGCTCCAACTTCCCCGAAAAAGGGAAATGGGCACTGCCTGGCGGCTTTGTCGATTTAAAAACCGATCCCAACTTAATGGCAACAGCTCACCGTAAACTGCTTGAAAAAACAGGGATTCACTCCCCTTATCTTGAACAAGTTGAGACCATCGGCAATCAGCATCGTGATCCACGTGGTTGGTCAATCACTTCGCTATATTTTGCCCTAATTGATTTCAATAAATTTCAAATCCAACAAAGTATAACAACAGAAAAGAGTGAGTGGCTTTCTATAAATGAAGCCTTGAAACTTGATTTAGCTTTCGATCATAAAGACTTACTACAGTTAGCATTTGATCGTCTTTGTAACAAAACCCGCTATACAGCCTTACCTGCTAGTCTCATGCCTGAATTATTTACCCTGACCGAATTACAAACAATTTATGAAATTATTTTAGGTCATACATTAGAAAAGAAATCATTTAGACGTCGTATGCAAGAAGCGGGAGCAGTTGAGGAAACAGGACAGCAAAAGATTGTCGGCAAACGCCATGCCCAACTGTTTCGTTATGCACTCGACAATTATCATTTCACTTTTCCACGTATGTTAGAAACACCACGTCATCCGACTGAAAATAAAAAGAGCTAAGGCAAAACCTTAGCTCCATATACTCACTTCCAAGTTTCGCGGATCATATCCACTGCTTTTTCAGCAATCATGATCGCTGGAGCATTGGTATTACCATTCACCACTGTTGGCATAATCGACGCATCAATCACACGCAGTCCTGCAATGCCATACACTTTTAGCTCAGGATCAACCACAGCCATCTCGTCGACACCCATTTTACAACTGCCGACTGGGTGATAGACCGTATCGACACGTTGGCGCAAAATCTCACGAATTTCATTATCAGACTGCACATTCGCTGTAAACATATCTTCTTTAATTTTGTCACTTAAAGCAGGTGCATTCATTAACTTTTGCGTGACTTTAAATCCATCGACCATATCTTGCAGATCTTGTTCATCCTCTAAGAATTTAAAATCAATCAATAATGGATCATCAACATTTTTACCACTGAGTTTAACTGAACCACGCGCACGCGGATTCAATAAACACACATGACATGAAATACCATGACCTGTGTGCATCGTGCGAGCATGGTTATCTACTACAGCAATCACAAAATGTAATTGTAAATTTGGCTTATCTAACTCAGGACGACTTTTTAAGAAGCCACCACATTCAGCATAATTGGTGGTGATTAAACCACGACGTTCTTTACGATAACGCCCAATCTGTTTAACTAAATCAATACTGCCACCAACCGACACCCCAAAGGTTCCTTCCATTTTCTTAGTCTTATAAGCAAAAATAAAGTCAGGATGATCGTGTAGGTTCTCACCAACACCTGCTAAATCTTTAATTATAGGGATACCGTATTTTTCCAGTTCTTGACGTGGGCCAATCCCCGACAACATCAAGACTTGTGGTGATTGGAATGCACCCGCAGACAGTAAAACTTCTTTATTGGCGCTAACAACAATTGTCTGTCCTTTATGGCTATACTCCACCCCAACAGCACGATCATTTTCAACAACGATACGTGAAACTTTAGCTTGGGTAACTACATGTAAATTTGGTCGCTTACCTAAATAAGGAAACAGATAACCACGTGCTGCGCTCCAACGTTCACCATTTTTTTGTGTGACCTGATAAACACCGAGTCCTTCTTGTTCTGCGCCATTAAAGTCATCATTCAGCGGATAATTGACCTGCTTCGCAGCTTCAACAAAGGTTTTCTGATACGGATTGTCCGAACGCAATTCACTGACATTCAATGGTCCGTGTTGACCATGATATTCATTACGAATGCGCTCGTTATGCTCTGATTTTATAAAGTATGGCAATACATCCTGATAAGACCATCCTGTATTACCTAGAGCTGCCCAATGGTCATAGTCACTATGATGACCACGGATGTAGACCATCGCATTAATCGCAGAACTACCACCTAAGCATTTTCCACGAGGTTGATAGCCTTTACGCCCATTTAAACCTTTTTGTGGAATGGTTTCTAAAGCCCAGTTATTAATCTTGGTTGGAATACTGATAACTGCTGCTGATGGTGTATTCACCAACCAGCTATTGCCATCACCACCAGCCTCAAGTAAACAAACTGATATATTTGGATTTTCTGAAAGCCGACCTGCAAGTACACAACCTGCTGAGCCACCACCAATAATTACAAAATCAAAAGCTGCTTGTGTCATTTCTATCCCTGTTATTTTCATTTTTTAAAAAGTTAAAATATTATGCCTAAAACCACATAAATAAGCGGCATTACTTGTCTAACAGCTCCATGCTCTACAATTAAAAATTAACTGGATATCATTCAAACCACAATAGCTAAACTAAGCAAGGAATTTGAGATAAATTATCAGATAAAGCAAAAAGCTAATTTATCGTATCTTTCTTCGTGCTTTTCTGTTTTAGATATTCAACATGTTGGCGATCTGTTTTCCATGAAGATTCCAATATTTCTTTTTCTATTCTGTAATGAATTCTTTTTTGCTTGATTGAACTAATTACTTCTTCATTGAAGCTCTTTACATAATTTATCCATGCCTTTCCACGAAATACATTTTCAGGCATTTCTGTTTTGAATTCACTTCTAGGGGTAAAAACAATAACTGAATGCAAATCTTTTGGCTCAACTATATCACTTAAAATCATCTCCAAAACTTTCATATGCTTGTAGTTTTGATGTAATGGGTTTTGAAATTTATAACTTTTTTTATAAATCTTTTGCGTCCATTGTCTCTGACGAGCACTACCAAAAATCCACCCCGTATAGTTTTTCGTTTCTATAATAAAAACACCGTAAGGGCTTATTAAAATGTGATCAATTTGAGTCGTCCCGTCTTTCTGATCAGGTAGAGTACAATTATTGAGTAATACGTATTCAGCACTTAAATACTTAGCAACATGCTCAGAAACCATAAACTCACCAACTTTCCCCTTGAAATTCGGTGATTTGAGATATGTAACTACAGCAAGCATAAGAAGAATTAAAATAATATAAAAGAACATACTTCCCCATGAATATTTTATTTTTCAGAAATTAAAAATTAACAGCATCAAATATACAATATATTTATAAAACATTATTATAAAAACTGAGTTAATAACTAATCCGTAATGTTTTATTTGATCGTACCTCTATATTCGCCAAATAGCATAATCAACCCACCAATAAAAATAAAAAGTAATCCAAATAATTTGAAAGTATCTATTTTCTTTATTTGCATCCCTAATAAACCACTATGATCAATTAAGGTAGCAAAAATCATTTGCCCTAAAAATATCCATAATAGTGTATTGGTTGCACCGATATGTGGTGCTGCGACAAACATACACAGAATATAAAGTGAACCCAAGAAACCTGATAACCACATCCACCAAGATGTATTTTGATAAAATGGTGGTTTCACCGTTCCATCCATCCATAATGCAATAACAAACGAGTCAATTGCACCACCGATATAAAGAAAGAAGGTAGATTGTATTTGGCTTGCACCACTACTATGACGAAAGGCATTAATCACTGCCAGTTGTAGTGGAACAACTAGCCCACCTAATATACTAATCAAAACATAATGAATATTTTGCATTCATCAACTCTCATTTTTAGGTTTCTAATTTTTATGAACTAATTTGATTGAGAAACTTATGATCATACTTTTAGATATTCAACATAATGATTGAGTAACTCTTACTTCAAACTATCTTATAAAAACAAATACTGCATCAAGCATTCTATAGTTCAATTGTGACTCAAATACTTTTGATTAAATAATCAAAGCTTGGAGATAGAAATAATTTCAGAAGAATAAATAATTTTTAGTTATTTAATAAAATAAGATATAAAAATCCAGACGTAAAAAAACCGCTGTTTAGCGGTATTTTATCTCATCTTTAAGATGATGGTCGGAGCAGTAGGATTCGAACCTACGACCCCCTGGTCCCAAACCAGGTGCACTACCAGGCTGTGCTATGCTCCGATTACTCTATAAAAGAGTGGGGTGAATGACGGGATTCGAACCCGCGACAACTGGAATCACAATCCAGGGCTCTACCAACTGAGCTACATCCACCATCAAAACTTTGATTCTATATACCAAGCTGCCAAATGGCGCGCCTGACAGGATTCGAACCTGTGACCATCCGCTTAGAAGGCGGATGCTCTATCCAACTGAGCTACAGGCGCATAACGATGATAATACTATCACGATACTTCGCCGATATTTAAAACTATGTTTTTCAACATATTTTAAATGGTCGGAGCAGTAGGATTCGAACCTACGACCCCCTGGTCCCAAACCAGGTGCACTACCAGGCTGTGCTATGCTCCGATTTCTTTTCAGCTTTTAGCGTATCGCACATCGTGCGGTACGGTGTGCATTCTAGGCGCGACGCCCTAGAACGTCAACACCTATTTTTCAAAAAAAGAATAAATCCTTATCAAATGTATATTTAACAAGCATTTTCAAACGTTTTAGCGTTTCAAAGAAGCACTAAAGTTCAACATTCGATCTAAGGGTAATTTCGCGCGTTCAGCAAGAGCTGGATCAACGTGTATTTCTTGATCAGAATGTTGTAATACATGCAAAATACCATCCAGTTCATTCATCGCCATCCACGGGCAATGTGCACATGAACGACAAGTTGCCCCCTCACCTGCGGTTGGTGCTTCAAATAATTCTTTATCTGGCGCTGCTTGCTGCATTTTGTAGAAAATACCACGATCCGTTGCTACAATCATTTGTTTATGCGGCAAGGTCTGAGCTGCTTTAATCAGTTGCGAGGTGCTTCCCACCGCATCAGCAATATCCACCACAGATTCAGGTGACTCTGGATGAACTAAAACCGCTGCATCTGGATAAAGCGCTTTCATTTGCGCAATACCACGGGCACGGAATTCTTCATGCACGATACATGCACCATCCCACAACAACATTTCAGCGCCCGTTTTCTTTTGAATATAGCGACCTAAATGTTGATCAGGTGCCCAAATAATTTTTTCGCCCAAACTATCTAAATGTTCAATGATCTCAACTGCGCAACTTGAAGTCACCACCCAATCGGCACGTGCTTTTACAGCCGCCGAGGTATTGGCATACACCACCACGGTATGATCAGGATGCTGATCACAGAATGCTGAAAACTCATCTACAGGACAACCCAAATCAAGTGAACAGGTTGCTTCTAAAGTTGGCATCAACACTGTTTTTTCAGGTGATAAAATTTTAGAGGTTTCGCCCATAAACTTTACTCCTGCCACCACAAGGGTTGTTGCAGGATGATCACGACCAAAGCGCGCCATTTCCAACGAATCAGAAACACATCCCCCTGTCAGTTCGGCAAGCTCTTGCACTTCAGGATCACAGTAATAGTGAGCCACAAGCACTGCATTTCGCTTTTTCAACTCAGCTGCAATTTGGGCAAACTTTTCTTGTTTCACTTCTGGGCTAAGGCTATTGTCCTTTGGCTCGCCCAAACGATCTAAATGCGCCTGCACAATATTTTTGGCTTCGTTCGCAATTAAATTCGCATCATTCATAAAGCGTCTTCTCTATCCTGCGTGCTTGCATCGCTGCAAACTTATAACGTGGGTATCTTGGTGAGCATTTAATTAATATCACACTATCCACATACCAGCTTATAAAAAAAGCCTCACTGTGGAGGCTTTATTATAACGCAAATTTATGAACGATAATCGGCATTAATTTTGACATAGTCATAAGAAAAGTCACAGGTATAAACCGTGTCTTTAGCTGTACCACGACCGAGGTCAATACGAATGCTAATTTCCTTTTCAGCCATGACGGCTGCACCTGCTTCTTCAGTATAATCTGGGTTTGCACCACCATCTAAGCAAATCTGTACATCACCTAACCAAAC
Source organism: Acinetobacter sp. TR3 (assembly GCF_027105055.1). Classification (NCBI taxonomy): domain Bacteria; kingdom Pseudomonadati; phylum Pseudomonadota; class Gammaproteobacteria; order Moraxellales; family Moraxellaceae; genus Acinetobacter; species Acinetobacter sp. TR3. Next base: position 566,513 of record NZ_CP114264.1, on the reverse strand, counting down.
TTGTACTTTACTACTATCGAGGTTGGGTACACCTGCCTTACCAATCGCCATCACAATGCGCCCCCAGTTTGGATCTGAAGCGAATAAAGCAGTTTTAATTAACGGCGACTCGGCAACACTATAAGCAACATCACAACACTCTTGCGTGTTTGCTCCACCATCAACCTGTACAGTAATGAACTTGGTCGCACCTTCACCATCACGCACAATCAATTGCGCTAGACGATTCATAATCCGTGCCAACACATCAAGTACCTGTTGATAACGTGCATCATCTTGACTCTGAATCTCAACACCACCTGCTAATCCAGTTGCGACAAAAATACAAGAATCATTGGTTGAGGTATCACCATCAATGGTAATACGGTTAAATGAATGCTCAACTGTAGTCTGCAAAAGCTGCTGTACAGATGCTTTTGAAATCGGCGCATCTGTTGCAACAAAGCTGAGCATGGTCGCCATGTTCGGGCGAATCATACCTGCGCCTTTACTGATACCTGTCATGGTATAAATCACGCCATCAAGTTCAAACTGCTCAGAAGCACCTTTAGGCGTAGTATCTGTGGTCATAATGCCTGATGCAGCATCCGCCCAACGATCAGCATTTAAATCATTGAGTGCAGGTTGAATACCTTGTACTAAACGTTCAATTGGTAATTGCTCACCGATAACACCCGTTGAAAACGGTAAAATCTGATTGGCATGAACACCAGTTAACTCAGCCAACTTGGCACAAGTAGCTTCTGCATTTTTATAACCGACTGTGCCTGTTGCCGCATTGGCATTGCCTGTGTTGATAATCAAGTAACGTGGTGTATTTTCTGCTAAATGCTTTTTACTCAATTGAACAGGCGCAGCAGCAAAGGCACTTTGGGTAAACACCCCAGCAACGTTTGAGCCTTCAGCAAATTCAAAAATGACTAGATCTCGTCGATTTGGATAACGTACATACGCTTCAGTTGAGCCAATTTTTACACCCTGCACCACATGCATAAGTGGCATTGTTACGTCACCAACAGCCATTTTAAACTTCCATTCAACTTGTTATGAAAGGCTTAAGCTTATTCCAAAAGGCGATTAAAATCGAGTATTAACGACATGGATCATTTATAAAATAAAAGTACTTTCATTGTCTGATTTTAATAAGATATTCATGCAGCAGTCACTATTGTGAGGCGGCATGGATGCCGCCCGTTGGACAGGGGCTACATGGATGTGCCCTCTGTCCAACAAAAGATTTTTGTTACTTTTCATCTTTGAAAAGTAAAAGAATGCCTATACACAATGCATATAAAGTTATGCTTCAACTAAATGGCTGTGCTAACTCTTGATAAGTGAACACTCAAACGATCTACATTTTGAAAACTAAATTTGTTGTTCTAAACTCAGTAAAATCTGCTTCTTATCCAAACCACCCGCAAAACCAACCAAAGCACCACTCGAACCAATCACCCGATGACACGGCGCAATAATCGAAATCGGATTCTTACCATTGGCAGCCCCAACAGCACGTACCGCTTTTTCATTACCAATCTGAACTGCAATGTCTTTATAACTACGCTTCTCACCATAAGGAATGGTCAACAAAGCCTGCCAAACTTGTTGTTGAAAATCTGTGCCTTGAAAGTCCAAAGGTAAATCAAATTGCTGACGCTGACCTGCGAAATATTCTTCTAATTGTTTTTTAACTCGAAGTAACATCGGATGTTGACGATCCTCTATCAGTTCGGCGATTCGTACTCGTTTATGGTCTTCATTGTCCCACATCACGGCGACCAATGCATGATCATGAGCAACCAGTTTTAATGCACCCACAGGAGAATCCATGTACATATACACCAGTTGCATTACTCTCTCCTTAAACCATTAATTTGATGACAATTTCATCAACATTAGGCCCGATACAATTAATATTGCAGCAATCATTCGCATCGCAGTCATTGGTTCATTTAAAACCATGATGCCAACAATAAACGATCCAATCGCACCAATTCCCGTCCAAACCGTATAGGCTGTACCCAAAGGCAACGATCGCATTGCAATTGACAATAATACGACACTTAAAATCATAAAAATGATGGTCACGATACTTGGCGTTAGCTTGGTAAAACCCTCAGACATCTTCATTGAATATGCCCAAATAATTTCAAAAATACCTGCCAAAATTAAAATTGCCCATGCCATTTTTTACACTCAACCTTAACAAGAGTTGGGTCGTCCCAACGTGATGCTTTTGAAGTGAGGTCGTCCTCTTAGGAAAAGCAGTGTACTGTAAAATTTCGAGATTATGTGAAAGGTTATGTATGGATTCCAGTGCAGTATTTTAAAAATTAAACGCTTTATCTAAGGTTAAGATTTACTGCCATGAAATCTGATCGACCTGCATTAGCTCACATGCCCCGTTTCCTGTATCTTCACGGGATAAAGAACTTTTCCAATGCCAACCATCTTTTGTCTGTATTTCGATTAAAGAACCCTTTAAATAGACTAAATCATCTTTTTTAATTTTTTTCATTTGAGATGCGACATAAGCATTGGCGGGAACCAGGTGCATATTGGCACTATGCGTTTCGATTTCTCTCAAAGAAATAGGCGGTTGATGATCTATACGCCAGTGATACCAACGATTACTTTGTGATACATCAATTTGTTTATAGATCTGCGGATTTGCCATATCTCCCCAGCCAACAGCAATATCCATTGGCGAAAATTCAGCTTCACGCCCTAAATTGTAGTCTTCTCTAGAAAGCACACGAAATGCACCTTCATAACGCTCCAATGCATTAATCTGTACGCCTTGTTGAGTGGTCATTTGACTAATATTTGGCGCTGGTTTTAATACCTGTGTCCAAACCACCCATGCGATAGCCAATCCTAGTACGCCATACATCCATCTTGGCATGCTTAATTATCCTTCTTTCTCTGTAAGCATTTTATCCATTGCTTTAAATGATTTAAGCATGAAATTAAAAAATGACCTAAAACACTTAAATAATTATCCTGTGACTCAACTTTATGCTCCTGTAAAGTTGCAGTATCTGTATTCAAAGTATTCATTTCTAAAGGTTCATAATGTGACAAAGTTTGTTGTAACTCCGCTCCTAAGCTCAAGCGGATTAGAGCAATTGTCACCTCATCAATTGCACAATGATGATATAAAGTTAGATGACGTGTGTCTAAATCAATACTATGTTCAACTAAGATTTCAGCAAATGGCAATAATGCTTTTCGAATACGTTGTACTTCCACCAAACTACTCATGTGTGGAATATAATAAAAACTGACTTTCATACTGCCATCACGTGGAACAACGTCAAATTGAGTAATCAAATTTTGTGTTTTTTCTCTCCGACTTAGAGATTCATTTGCATTATCAGTTATTAAATTGTCTTGTTGTTCTAAAGCCATTTATGCACCATGAATGACTCAAAAAAGATACTGCTAGTATAAACCAACAGTATCTCAGGATAGTGACCTTTTAGACAAAGGATCAGAACTTTAACGTAAGTCCCAAACCATATAGCCAACCTTTTTTACTGTCTGTAGCCGATTGCAATTCGGTTTGTTTCAAACCTTTATTATATGTGTACGCAATATCAATAAATGGCATTATTTTTTTACTGATTTCATAACGCGTTTGCAGGCCTATCTGAAGTTTAGATAATCCAGATTTATTTGCATAACTTGACTCACCATTGAATATTACATCTGCATTCAAATAAGGTTGAGCAATCAACTTTTGCGTAAATAATACATCGCGTGTTGTTTCCAAACTCAGTTGCCAGCGTTGGTTTTGACCTACATAAAGATAGGCTTCTGTTTCAAAGAAATACGGCGCTAGACCATGTAATCCCAATACCGTGTCCCATTGATTTTTATCATGCTTTTGTTCAGGTTGATATTGATAACGAACGCCTGCTTGGACATCCCAAAAATCAGCAATATGACGACTATATAACAGCTTTGTTTCTGTTTGAGTTTTTTCCGATTCTGCTTTTTCAACATGTGCTTGAATGAATATTTTATTTTTATCACCTCCCACCCATGTTTTTAGCTCAGTACTGGCACTGCCTCGACTATCATCAACGACCCACGCATTTTTAATCGTTGTGGCTTGATAAATTTGTCCACCATGTTCACGCTGATGATCGTGTGCATCATGTTGAATATCAGATGGTACTTGCTTTAATTCAGGTTGATGTCCTGAATGATCAACAGGAGATGATGTCTCCATCAATATATTCTGTTGTACCGACTGATCCATTTTCATCATTTGATCATGACCCTCATGCGCAGATGCAAATACACTCAAAGAAGAAATCATGCCTCCCATTGCCAATAATTGTGTATAGCGTTTCATCGTAGAAGCTTGCTTAGTGATGTGCATGACTCGCTCCTTGGGTAGGTTGAACAGGCGTAGTTTGTGAAACCTTGCTGTCATCGACATTTGCGACAATCAATTTACTCATCATGCCCGCACTCATGTGGTACAACAGGTGACAATGAATCGCCCATTTACCTAGCTCATCCGCAGTAAGTAGCGCTGTAACGGTTTTGCCCGGTGGCACGATCACCGTATGCTTATTGGGCATATCTTGTAATGCCTGACCATTTTCTAATTGCATAAACATGCCATGTAAATGCATTGGATGCGCCATCATACTTTCATTGACAAATTTCAGTCGAATACGCTCGCCATAGCGGACTGTTAAAGGCTTAAAATCAGGATCACTAAACTTTTTACCATCAATCGTCCAGATGTAACGCTCCATCGTGCCACCCAGACGAATCACCAATTCACGCTCGGCTGGACGGCGATAACTTTCTGGTTGTGGTTGCAGTGACTTCAAATCAGCATAATTTAAGGCTTTTTGGTGTACTGGCGTTGCTGCATTCGCCCAACCCTGTACATGATCAATACTTCCTTTTGTAGAAGATGCAGCCGCTTGATGCTGGCTATGATCCATCTCCCCCATCGTCATCTGCGTATGAGCACTGTGATCCATCTTGCTCATATTCATCTGACCATGTCCATTGTGATCCATTTGCGACATGCCCATTTGAGCATGTGAACGATGATCCATCGTGATCTCTGATGTTGGTACAGGTATCACTTTTTCATGTGGTACTTGTGATTGCTTATGATCCATATTCGGCATATTCATTTGATCATGCGCGCCATGATCCATGCCCATATCTTCCATACTTAATAAAGCACGTGGCCGTGATTTTGGGATTTGCACTGAGGTTGGATTGCTCACCTGTTCATTCTGCAATGACCCAATTGCAAAACCAGAACGATCTATTGACTCTGCCTCAATTTGATAATGCGCTTGTTCAGGTTCAACCAATACATCATAAGTTTCTGCAGTACCAATACGAAACTCATCCACAGGAACAGGTTTCACTGGCTGACCATCTGCACTAACCACAGTCATTTTTAAGTTGGGAATACGCACATCAAAAAAAGACATCGCTGAAGCATTAATAAATCGCAAACGAATCTTTTCACCCGTTTTAAAAGCACCTGTCCAATTTTGTTGAGGTGTTTTCCCATTCACCAAGAAAATATAACCAGTAATGTCTGATAAATCGGTTTTGAGCATCCGCATCTGGTTCCACATCGAACGATCTTTCCAAGTTGCTTTTAAACCGTCTTGTTTGACCTGCTTCCAGACATCACTTACCGTTTCACGTTGGTTTTGGTAATACTCAGCCGACTTCTTCAAATTTGCCATGATCTTGTCACTTTCTGTTTCATGGAAATCAGACAACATCACCACATAATCACGATCAGCTTTTTCATGTACAGCAACAGGTTGCTTACCTTTAGGATAAATTACCAAAGGACCATATAAGCCATCTTGTTCCTGTCCTTTGCTATGTGCGTGATACCAATAAGTCCCATTTTGTCGAACCTTGAAACGATATTCAAAACTGCCATTCGGCTTGATACTTTTAAAGCCATTAAAGCCAGGAACGCCATCCATGAGCCCAGGTAAAAGCAGACCATGCCAATGTAAAGAAGTATTTTGATTCTTCAGCTGGTTATGCACATAAATCACTGCTTCATCCCCCTCTTCAAATTCGAGAAGCGGAGCAATAAATTTACCGTTGACCGTCATACGTTGCACAGGCTTCCCTGTCACATTGGCGAGACCTTGATTAATATTCAGGTGATATTCTTTGATTGCAGCCAAACTATAAGGTGCAAAAAATAGACTTAAGCCAGCAACGACACCAGCAGATATTTTTGAGGACATGATATTTTCCTAATCTGTTAACAATTCAAATTGCTCTTTTCAACAAAACAAAGAGCCTGTAAAACAGATTAGGTTCTAGGAGGACGTAAAATTTCTTGCCAATAACCCGCAAGATGGCGAGCTTGATACGCTGTATTTTTATAGCTGCTCAGTTCTAAAAACGGCGAGCCAGACAAGCTTGGAATCTGCTGATCGAGTGCTAGATTGATCGTTTGGCAATGTGAAAAATTATTACAGTCAGGACAATATTGCTGATCTTGCATTTGCCCATCATGGCATTTAACAATATTGGTCACATCATGTGACATTTGCATTTGATGATGTTGATCCATCATTTGCTGATCGTGACACGGCATGGTTTGCACTATTGACGTTTTTTGATCCAATCGAACTTCTTGAACTTCTGCAACAGCCACACCACTTCCCCCAATGAAAAATATCATCAGGAATACAAACCATAAATGCTTGTATTGTTTATGAAGTTGCACTGAATACCCTTGGATCAATCATCAAATGAATGCGATTTACTTAGCATAATTTCTTTCTATGTTATGCACAATCTACTTTATGTTCAAATTATGCTAATTTCACACACCTACATAACCAAGCTGCCAATTTATTGAACAATAAAATATCAGATCACTAATGGGCAAAAACAAAGCAAAATAAATCGCTTAGCGCACAAAAAAAGGACAAAAACTTGTCCTTTTTTTCATCATTTTGCTGTGAATATAAACAACTGAAATCATTTTGTTTATTTTAACAACACCTTATCCACCTGCTTATCAACACGGTTATCCACCCAGTTATAAACAGAGTTATCCACAAATTTATGTGAAAAATAGGATGAAAACACTAAACTTCTGGTGCACCAACTTTCGCCAACTCTGCACGCATTTGATCAATTACCGTTTTATAGTCAGGTTGACCAAAAATCGCTGAACCTGCAACAAACATATCGGCGCCTGCTTCAGCAATCTCACGGATATTTGCAGGACCAACACCGCCATCAACTTCTAAACGAATATCACGACCACTCGCATCAATAATTTGACGCGCTTGACGCAATTTTTCCAAGGTCATTGGAATAAATTTTTGCCCACCGAAACCAGGGTTTACGCTCATTAACAGGATTTGATCAACTTTATCCAAAACATAATCCAGATAATGTAACGGCGTTGCTGGGTTAAACACTAAACCCGCTTTTGCACCACCTGCCTTAATCAGTTGTAAAGAACGATCAATATGATCTGTTGCTTCTGGATGGAACGTAATAATGTCTGCACCTGCTTCCAAGAAATCACCGATCATACGATCAACTGGAGAAACCATCAGATGCACATCAATCGGTGCTTTAATTCCATAGCTTTTTAATGCTTTACAGATGCCCGCACCAAAAGTAAGGTTTGGTACATAATGGTTATCCATCACATCAAAATGCACAACGTCTGCACCCGCAGCTAGAACCTTTTCTACATCTTCACCTAAACGTGCAAAATCAGCAGATAAAATCGAAGGAGCAATTAAATAAGGCTTGGACATGGGTGACCTGGCAAACTCTAAGAAAATAATCTGGAGATTATAGCAAATTCATCGCACTTAGGTTTGTTACAAAGTCATTATTACAGCATTGCAAACTTGCAACATCACGTTGCATGAATACTATTTTTAATCTCAGATGATTTTGTTATTTTTAACAATGAAAAAAGTAGAATATGACCTTAAGACATGAATAGCACAACACAGATTACAACAGATGAAGCAAAACGAATTAGTAAGCGCTTGCTCAATCACTGGAAGCATAAATTTGAAGTGGCTGAAACAGAAGCATACTCAAAAATTTTTATGCCGACAGCAACGGTGACGCTTATACCACAAGAACAGCATTTAGATGTATTGATTGAAAATCAGCAAGAAGATGTTGCTCGTCTAGAACAGGTGGTTATTGATCATTTAAATCGTATGGCACAACAAGAGTTTATTGTTGAATGGCAGCATCATTAAAAAAGAAGCTCAATCGAGCTTCTTTTTTTAACCTGCAACTTTTTCTAGTTGCATGGCATGGAATTGTAAGTGGTCATTCTTAATCCCAAAGCTATCAAATTTTTCAAAAATTCCTGATGTCATATCTTTATTAATAAGCCGTAACATCGCAGTTAAGGGGGTATGCTGAAGCGTCCATCCTAAACGACTTGTTAGACCTATTTTACATTGAACTGGTCATAAATCTTATTATTGAGCTCGATGAATTGCTGCACAACGCGATCGCAGTTTTCCTTAGAGTTCCCACACTTTACGTCCATACCAATAAATACTCGCCCATCTTTCTCATAGGTGTGGCGTAGGACAGCCGTTGGGTGTGCGAAATGGCTAGGTTTTGTAATGCTCCAAAGCGAATTCTCAGCCTTGTCATTCAGAACAAACCATTCCTCATTTTCTTCGGTAGTAACGTTAGGTTTTGCTCTGAGGGCGGCTAATGCTGTGGCAGGGCTTGGGTATGAAATGTTAACAGCGAGTGATTCTCGCAAGCCGCCTTCATGTGTGTGGAAGTCTGCTCTTTGAGTTGCACAAGCGGGTGTGGTAGCTAAGATGAAAAGCAAGATTGGTAAGCGCATGATCGTCATTGAATAGACCTAACTACAGTTATATGGCATAACTGCCACATGATTAAAAGTATACTGCACAATTTTTCTTCTCATTTCGTGGCATTACTCTATCTAACAATTTAACCCACATATCAAATAGACTACAAAATAGTTTTAATGCTTCTCTAACTGAATCGCATGAAATTGCAAATGATCATCAATAAAACTTTGAATAAAGTAATACCCATGATCATAGCCCTTGTGCTGGCGTAAAGTTAAATGTTGCCCTGCATCCAAGCAAGCTTGCTTAAACTTTTCAGGGTTTAATTGAGCATAAAACTGATCTTCTAGACCTTGATCAATTAAAATTTCCTCAAAAATTCCACCTTTTTGCTGAACTAAAGTGGTTGCATCATGCGCTAACCATTGCTGTTGATCTGCACCTAAATAGTGACTAAATGCCTTTTCTCCCCACGGACAAATACTTGGCGCGCAAATCGGAGCAAAAGCTGAAACCGATTTAAATTGCTCTGGGTATTTAAATGCCAAGGTTAATGCACCATGTCCACCCATTGAATGTCCAAAAATTCCAATCTGACTTTCGATAATTGGAAATGCTTGTAAAACATGTGCGTAGAGTTCATCAACCAAATAAGACTCCATTTGGTAATGTTCAGCCCAAGGTTGTTGAATTGCATTGATATAAAAGCCTGCACCCTGACCAATATCCCAATGATCACCCTGTGCAACGCCCTCTCCACGTGGAGAAGTATCAGGGCTAATTAAAATCAGACTCAGTCGAGCAGCCATACGCTGTGCATGAGCTTTGATCGCAAAGGTGTCTTCAGTACAAGTCAAACCTGCAAGATAGAATAATGCTGAACAAGGCTTTCCTTCTAAAGCAGCAGGAGGTAAATACACTCCAACTTTGGTTAGACCTTTAAGATGCTGTGATTCCAATTGATAAATACGCTGTTCACCCTCAAAACAACGATTTTTTTGCAGTAGCTGCATGTTGATTATCCTGTGTTTTTGTAATGTCTGTTGTTGTGATATTTTGTGTTGGGAATAAATACGGCTCAAGTTGTGGCAACATCAATTCCATGTTACGACCAATGGCCCATTGCGGTTCAGATGGTTCAAATCCTTGCGCAGTTTCCCACTGTGTCACAGTTTGTTTAGACTGATCAAATGCTTTTTTTATTGAGGATTGTTCACGCATCGCCAAATCAAAGAAAGCACGACCAAAATAAGTGTAATCCGCTTCATTATTACAACCAAAAGAGGTTTTATCTGCTGCTGAAGCAGTAATAATTAAAGTTTCAGGCGACTGTAATGCAGGAATGAAACTCCCCGAATAACACGCTGAAATAACAATGACTCGCCAACGAATCCCTGATTTATCAAGCGTTTCACGTAGCCATTTTGGATCGACTTGCCCTAGTTCTAATGGTGCATTTTCAATTTCAAAGTGATTACGCTCACCGTGGGATGTCATATAAAGAAATAATACATCGCTATCACGGTTCATCTGCTGACCAATCCGACGCAACGCTAATTCAATACTGGTTTTAGATGCAATTGGAACATCTAAACGTGTCGCAGGATTGTTAATCAACATAATGGAACGTCCAAACGTTCCAAAACGAGTATCAAATTGCTCTCTAATGCGTTCAATTTCAGATTTGAAAACATCAGCGTAGCTATCCCCAGCTACGCCCATAAAATACCAATGGCTTTTCGCAATATCACCATATTGGATTTGATCTAAAGCTTTGTCCAACACATGGCTTTGCGCATAAAAAGCATCTTCAGCAAAACTTGGTGGTGTTTCTTCAACTTTCCAAATCGGTTGATCTTTTACCGAAAGCTGCCAAACCACCATTGTTGCAATAGTCGCAATAAAAACTAAAGCACGCTCCCACCACGGCCAATTTAATGCCCGTGAAAATACCCAGATCACAGCCAAACTTTGCCAAACAAATAGCCCAACAAATAATGGCGGTAAGAAACCATTATAGATTGAATCGGGAATGAAATTTAGATAGCCATTTGAACCTAAATATTGGATCAAGCACTGTAATAATAGGATATTGGTATCAAGCACTAACCATAATAATGCGGGTACAAGCATTAAACGGGCTTGATTCATGCGTTGCGAAAGGAAAATCCCCACAATTAAGGCAATAAAAGGCCAAAGTGCATAACCAATCAAACCTTGAGGGTTGAACTCACCAATTTGCCCTGCCACCAACCAGCTATAAAGTGAGTTGGTACAACCACCTAAAATACCCCAAATAATGAGCTGCGTAATTGATGGATGAACAATCTGTAAGGAACGTCTAGACCCAAGGAACAACCACATTCCAGCAATTTGGTTACTTTTAAAATCATGCCAGATATTAATGGAGGGTTTGAGGTCGATCATAAAGTTCTTCGGGTATTTCTCTTTTCAAGCTTAGATTGAGAATAGGTCTATCTTTTATAAAATGAATATGACTTTTCCTAAAAGGAACAATGTCTTTCCTTCATTTAAGCTCGACAAGAATTTTTTATCAATCATGCTTTTGCACTATATCACAAATCTTTACCGAGCATTCACCTAAGCTAAACAATCACTTGGATAAAAGTTAAGTTGAACTTTTGGGAAAATATGCATCAAAACGACAAGCATCACCTAGCCATTGATGATCTGGAGCTTGATCGGCCAAATAAACAGCATGTCGGGGTCGTTTTACAATAACGCGTTTAGCGATTTTACTGGCAAGATGCAATAATTCATCACCTAAATCCATTTCACCATCTTCAGGTAATAACATATGCAATAATTGCATTTGCTTTTTGACCTGCGCCTGTTTCTTCTGTGCTTGGTGGTTTTGATCTCGCTGTGGGAACATCGGATCTAAATAAACGACATCGATCTGTTCATCTCGCTGCTTTAATCCATTTAAATAATCAGTTGAATCAGCATAAATCAGTTGAATCCGTGGCATAACAGACTGCAAAAATGGATCGTGTTCCGCTTGAGTTTTCGTATATTCCAATAACACAAATAGGATCGGATGACGTTCAACCAAACGGACATTAGCACCGAGATAAGCCATCAATAAACTATCATGACCTAAGCCTGCGGTTGCATCAATTAAGCTAGGTTTTTCACCTAATTGACATGCTCTTGCAATCATTTCCGATTTCAGACTAGCGCGCTTTAAACGAGGAATCTCAGCACGCCAATCCGGTTGCATTTTCATCCCATTCGCAGCGAGACTGAGTCCATCCTCATCTAAAACCAAGGCCATGTCTGGATTCAGACGAAGGAAACGTGCATTCACTTTTTCAACGATTTGACCTTTTAGTTCGACATCCAAACTCGCTAAACGAGCTTGAAGTTTTTGAAATTGCTCCGCATACTCCGTCTGATACCAACAGATCATCTGCATTACCAATGCACCCAACCTGTCCACCATGTCGCCAAAATAAATAAACCAAAGACTATACGGTAGTAAGCAAAAGCGGTGAAATCATGCTTAGAGACATAACGAATTAATGCACGAATCACAATTAAAGCTGAAACAAAGGCAACAATAATTCCAACTGCTAAAATGGCCATATCATTACTATGTAATTCATGACGCATTTTATACATATCCAGTAAGCCTGCACCCATCAATACAGGAATACCAAGGAAGAATGAAAATTCAGCCGCTGCTTTACGTGAAATACCTAAAAATAATGAGCCGATAATGGTTGAACCAGAACGTGAAGTCCCTGGAATTAAAGCAAAACATTGAATCAAACCAATCAGCGTTGCTTGCTTGAAGGTCAAATCCTCGACTTCAGGACTTATAATTTTATGCTGACGGCGTTCAGCCCATAAAATAATGAAACCACCAACAATGAGCGCAATTGCGACCGTAACTGCATTAAACAAATAAGCCTTTACCACATCGCCAAAGGTCAAGCCAATAATCACAATTGGAATAGAAGCAATAATTAAATTCAAGCTTAAACGGCGACCTTGTTCTTGACCTGTGAGTGCTCCGATTAATGCGCCCCACAGCTTGCCCCAATATTCATAGATTACCGCTGCAATTGCACCAATTTGTACTGCAACAGCAAACATTTCTCGCTTTTCAAGCGTCCAGAAATCTAGCAACTGCCCTGCTAGAATCAAGTGCCCTGTACTTGAGATCGGTAGAAATTCAGTAATCCCTTCCACCAAACCCATAATTGCTGCTTTAAATAGCAATAAAAGATCCATAATTAACCTTAATTCGCTTTACTTTGTTCTGGAATTTTTTTCCATGCATCATCACGTAAATACACAGGTAGTGCATGTTCAGCATCAACCCATTTTTTTTGTACAGCATAAATTCGCGCAATGGTTGCAATATCCTGCGCAGTTGCTCGAATTTCTGTTGCAGACGTTTTTAGAATGGAAGCCTCTTGCGAGTCTATTTGACTTGGCTTAATCAATTCTGAACCTGAGCCAATCGCCGTAAATTTACGATATGCGGTCGCTTGTTCAAAATTTAATAATTTTTCTTCATCGACAGCATGCATAATCCCATCTTCATCTAGACTAAAATTAGCAATATAAACTTCTTGCATACGCGCATCTAAAACAGCTGTAACCTGCTGTAATCCTGTTAAACGATATGCAGCTTGCGCCAACGCTTGCAAACTTGATACAGGAATAACAGGTAAATCTTGTGACCATGCCAAAGCTTGAGCAACCGCAGCATTAATACGCACACCACTAAATGAACCTGGCCCACGACTAAACGCGATTGCGGTTAAATCGGCTAACTGAGTTTGAGTTTGCAGTAAAGCGTGCTCAGTTAAAGGCAAAATCGTTTGGGTTTGTGCTTTTGGTCGCTCATCTAATTGAAAATAGAGTTCTTCAACATCATCAATCAATGAAACAGAACAGTGCTCATTTGCAGTTTCCAATGCAAGCAACTTCATGCAAAAACCTTAGCTTAAAAGAGATAAAAAACGTCGAGTATCATACCCCACTCAAGCGCCCTAAGCGAGTTATTGGCTTTTGCTAGATACAAAAAAGCCAAGTCTATACTTGGCTAAATTTAAATCGAGTTTAGCTTAAAATCATTCGAAGCTAAATTCTTCCAATGTTAAGAAATTTTTATAATGTTCCGCATAATGTAAAGCACTCAAGCGTAACCGTGCAGCGCCATGCTCATCTAATGTTTTGATCACTTTTCCTGGTGACCCCATAACCACAGAATTATCAGGGATAACTTTACCCTCAGGAATCAATGCATTTGCACCGATAATACAATTTTTACCAATCACCGCATTATTTAAAACTACAGCATTGATACCAATTAAAGAATTATCTCCAATTGTACAGCCATGCAACATTGCTTGATGACCGACTGTCACATAATCCCCAATATTCAGTTCAATACCTGCATCAGTATGTAAAACTGCATTCTCTTGAATATTCGAGAAATTACCAATCCGAATTTTACAGTTATCAGCTCTTACAACCGCACCAAACCAAATACTGACTTGGCGACCTAATTCAGCTTGACCAATCACCGTTGCATTCGGTGCAATCCAGCCATCCCAAGGTTCATGTAATGCTTTAGGGCTCAATCCCTGATAAGTGTACATCATGACAAAATACTACTCTATTTTAATAAGACGTGATTAGAATTTAGATAATCCAAAATGAGGAGGATTAACTAAAAAAGGCCATTTTTTTTGATGTCCTAGCCCATACTGAAATAATGATACTAACATTCGAGCGGTTAAGCCCCATACGATCTCATTTTCAACCTGCATACTCGGAAAATAAATTGATTGTCGAGCTAAACGCACTTCATAGGGTAAAGGCGGTGCATCAATTAGCTGCTGCAATGGTGCAAAAAAAATACGATCTATCTCTGTAGGTTGCGCAATTAGATCTACTTCTGCGGGAATTAATCCTACAATCGGTTTCACAGATAAACCACTACGCGCACGTTGTATCGGTAAATCACCTAACAGTTTGACATCGAAAGGATTAAGTGCTGTTTCTTCTTGTGCTTCACGTAAAGCAACTACAATATTACTGGTATCACTTGGATCACGCTTTCCTCCGGGAAAAGACACCTCACCTGCATGTTGAGATAAATGGATTGAACGACGTGTGAGTAAGACCTTAGGTTGCTGTTCTTGTGTAATTGCAATTAAAACCGCTGCATCAGCTTGTTGGATTCGTTTGGAAAAACGCAACCGTTGTTGTAAAAGCTGTATTAACGATGGTTCTTCCATATGACTCATCTCTTTTTCTCATTTTCCTTACAAATCATCATAACTGAAATTTCAATCACAATCATAGATCATGATGCGAAGTGATAAAAATTCAGTTATGCTGAGTTATCTCTATGGTTGATGATAATTATGAGCTTTTGCGTTGCGTGTGGACATCAAACTGAAGCAAAAATCCCGCTAGGCGATCATAAAACACGGCTTGTCTGTACACACTGTGGCAATATCCACTATGAAAATCCGAAAGTCATTTGTGGAGCATTAGCCATTTGGGATGACAAAGTTTTACTTTGTCGACGTGCTATAGAACCTCGTTATGGACTATGGACACTCCCTGCGGGTTACATGGAATTATTTGAAACCATGGAGCAAGGCGCTGCACGTGAAACACGTGAGGAAGCTGAAGCCGAAGTTGATATTGAACAACTATACTGTATGTATAATATTCCACGTATCGGGCAAATTTATGTTCTATTTAAAGCACAATTAAAAGATGGTGTTTTTGGAGCTGGAGAAGAAAGTCTCGAATGCCGTTTATTTGAAGAACATGATATACCATGGACAGAACTCGCATTTCCAAGTGTAGAACAAACTTTAAAACATTATTTCTCAGATCGTAAACTAGGATTATTTCCTTCTCATTTAGAAACATTAGGTACACGTTTAGATCATACAGGTTAAATAAAAAGACCGCTTATCGCGGTCTTTTTATTTAACTCTTATTTTATTTTAACAGCTTTACATGCATTTAAATTTTGATCCGCTAGTTGAATAGTCACTGGACCAGTCCAGCGTTTAGCCATTTTACGATCTTCGTCTGTTGGTTTAACATAATTATTTTTATCCGTATCCTTTAAATTATCGTATAGATTTACATACACACCCTGATAATAAGCATAAGTGTTTGACCAATATACTGTACTACTTGTCTCAGTAAAGTCAGTTAATGTTATTTCTTTTTGTGGGGCATCACTTAATAAATTGTGAATATTAATTTTAGCGCCACCAATAGCTTTAATCGTTTCATTATAAATAACACCAACATTTAATCCAAACATAGCACCATTTAATACACCAAATTTTGGATTAGATAAAATTGCTCGGACAGATACTGATTTACTTGTAGGTGTAAAAGAGGTTGCTCCTGTAGAGCCTATACGATATTGAGTTTCTCCAAACTCATCAGTGATCGTCCCATCTGAATTAATAGATTGGATTTTTGCACACTCTCCGGACATATCACTAGATGTAGAATTTTTACGAATATCAGTTCGGATATCACCATTCTCGTCAATTACAATCCCTAATTTAATTTTTTCTGAGTCAGGAATACTATTATCAGAGAAACCAAATATTAGAGTCGCATATAAAGGGAAAATATATTTTTGATTTGTTTTTACATTTGCACTGGTTTTAAAAACATCTTTACCTAAGTAACTTGGTGGGTTTGCTTTATAAATTTCTAAACTTCCATTATAAGCTCGACTATCTATAGCTTGCTCCCATTGCCCCAAATGTGCTGTATTTACTGAGTCTGTATCTTTAACATTTAATAGCAGTCTATAAATATATTCTGTCCCAGGGATTGTATGACCATTAATCAACTTACCTTGCTTAAATTTTAAGTCTTCTGATGGGTTAGTTGTCAAAGCAAAACGCAGCGGTTGGTTAGAGTTTATTTCACGATTAATAGGATTCAACCACGTATTTTGAGGATTAATTTGTACTTTTTGAGCTTTGACTTTAGTAATTAATACAGATGGTGGATAAAGTTTACCCTCTATAAAACTTGCAGGACCTCGCCATTGTTGGCCTGTTCCTATTGTATATCCTTGTCGATCTGTAAGTAAAAAGACTTCCCCCATCGAATGTATAAGGTCATTACCTTTATCAGGATTAACACAATCATTATAATTTAATTGATTACAACCAAAAAAGCCATCTGGAGTCTTAACTGAAGGTGTAATTGTACCCGCCTTTAAGAAAGGTATTGTTGTTTGCCATACACCTGCATTAGATAAATTTAAGAGACGCTGAAGCAGCACCATCGCTTGTTCATCTGTTACATTACTAACATTCAACCATGGCTTTAATATATCAACATAAGATCCATTACTCAGTTCAGCAACACCAATATCTTTAGTTAATTGAGATAATAGATCTTTCTTTTCGTTAGTAATCTGAGTAGGTTGAATATCCCCCAAAGCATTATCTTCTTGCTCAAGACCAATACTATGGAAAATTTTTATTAATGCTATCGCTACACGAATAGTCTCATCATTTGGATCAAGTGCTGTTGGCATTTTTCCTGTTAATGCGCTTGCTAAATCAATGACTCGAAGGCGTGGTACTGGATACCTTAAGTCATTAATCTTAGAAATATCATCTAATTTCACAATACCAAGGTTAATTTTCCTAGCATCTTTACCTTGTATATAAAAAGTTGCAGTGTCGCCTAATTTACAAGCTCCCCCAACAGCATTTGAATCAAGTTTAGTTGCAAAGTGATTTGCCTTATCGCTACTACAATCAAAATTTAAACCAGAAATAGGATAATCCATGGCAAAGGGTAGACAGTCACTACTTGTAGGCGTACAACTCGTACTAGTTGTTACGCCACTAACCCCTTTATTTGGATCTTCATTAATTTTTGTACTCTCGCCTCCACAGCCTTGTAATAATGCTACTAATGTCGTTAAAGCAAAGGGTAAGAAAATTTTGTTATTTGTCATGGGTTCATCCTATTAATGCTTACTGTAAAGCAGCAATCTTAATCTGTCCTTGATTTGAAAGTTCCTGCTCTGGAACATCCACGGCTGATGCTAATGGAGTCATCATCATATAATAACTTTTAGGCGGTATCTTAATTACACCTTGAAGGGCTGCATGTTGTAATAATGTTGCTGGAATCTTCTGATTCTTAAATCCACTCACGCCTTCTAATATACAACCAGACTTATCTAAAAAAATCACTAAAGGCCAATAATATGTTGGTTTATCAGTATTAGATGCATAAGAATCAAATTGCATATATTGAATATTTTGATCAAGCTTAACTAATTCATATTCAAATTTTTCTTTTATAGGTTTACGAGGCCATAAGCCAATTTCTTTTTCAGGGACTAAACTCTTGATTGTTTTATTTTTACTATAACTTTCTAAGAAACAACGATCATTCTCAAATGCCAGAGATAAATCTTGTGCAGATAAACGAACATAATTATTAGATAAAGTAATTGAATTTAGACTCTGGTTTGATTTTTTTAACATTTTATCCAGAATTGATCGACTTACACCTTTTTTGCGCTCTATCGTCTCTATACGTCCTGTACCATCAGGCATACTATAAAAGCGCTTTTTACCCTCTAAATTAAATTCCTGATCTTCTAAATATTCATTATTGACATATTCAATACCATCTACTTGTATGAATGCAGATGAAGCAGATGAAGCAGATGAAGCAGATGAAGCAGATGAAGCAGATGAAGCAGATGAAGCAGATGAAGCAGATGAAGCAGATGAAGCAGATGAAGCAGATGAAGCAGATGAAGCAGATGAAGCAGATGAAGCAGATGAAGCAGATGAAGCAGATGATTCTGCCTCAATAGTAGTTAGACTTTTACTAGCAACATTTAATTTTGGTGTTACCTTTTTATTAGTATTGGCATCAATTATTTCTTTTGAATTATTTATAAAATTTTGAGATTTTGGTTGATTAACTACTTCAGAAGCTAATTTTGATTCTGAAGATGATTGCATTTTAGCTGTATTCTTAACAGCATCTTGCTTAGACATTGGTATTGTTGGTAAATTTAAATTGACATTATTTCTAACTGGTAGATTTTTTTCTGATGCTGCCGAAGAATCAACATGAGTAGAACTTATAACCTTATCTGTTCTATTCTCATTTTCTGTTGGTTTTTTAGGAATAATCATTGGTCTTCCATCAGGGCCAATAATTGTATAAAAACCATCTGCATATACAACCGAAGTACTTGCAATAACAGTAATAATTACAGCTATTGCAAGCTTAGATTGTTTCAATATCATAGTCGTTAACATTACCATTTTGTTCTATAGTTGATACCAAGCAAAGTTACCTTAGTATTGGTTTTAATATCTAAGCCTGCATATGGATTTAATAAAATATTATCAACCCCTGTTTTATTTGCAAGACTACTAGTATTTGCAGGAATATCATCACGACTGCGTAAGAAGCCAATTGAAAGATCTAAATCTGTATCTTGATCAAATCGATAACCGACACCTAAACCAAATAATTGAGCATTATTAATAGGTACCATCGTATTTCGTTTATCGTCAGGAATCGAACTCGTGCGAGGCTCATAACCCATGCGTAACTTCAATCGATCAGTTGCAGAATACTCAAAACCGATTCCCCAACGCCAAGATGATTGAAACTTTAAAGGTAAAGCTAAAGAACGATCCGTCACATCAGCAGACAAAAGTTTAGCAACCTTTAATAATGATATTTGTCGATCAAATTCAAACTTAAACTTATCCCACGCAGCGAAGTCGGTCCAACCGAGATCAAAATTCATTTGCAAGTCGGGAAATATTTTATATTTTATACCCGCTTTAAAATGTTGTGGATATTTAAAATCCATGGCAACTAAACCAGATTCCACATTAGGAACATACCCAGGCAAGCCAAGAATTGCCGCAAGAATTTGACCAGTTGCTGACGAATTTAAACCAGCTACGAGTTGTTGTGGAGCTGTCGCATTATTAATTAAATATTTACCTCGCAATCGCATTTTAGCTTCACTTTGATAGACCATACCAAAACTAAAATCATCGGTTGGCTCCCATAATACGCCCAAATTATAACTTGGACTTAATGATTGCTCTAAAGATACATCCATTGCCCCCATTTTACTAAACGGGTTCATACCTTCTTTGGCGTTACAAATACCAAATAATAGTAAATCGGTGATAATATCCCCATTATTCTTAAATGGAGTACATACCACTTCATCTACCATTCGCAATACACCAATCATTTCATTTGGAAAGCGTAGATCCGTTTTAAGTGCGATCGCTTGGTAAGACATACCAAAGGATGCACCAACTGATAAATGATCATTCACTTGATAGCCAAAAGATGGGGATAAATAGGTAATACGCTCTAATGCAACTTGTTGACCCATATAATTACTTGGATTACCATCTTCTGCGCCAAAACCTGCAACTAATGGTGCGTACATAGCTGTCGCATAGGTTACTTTGGAACCCGGTGGCTTATAAGCAATCGCAGCAGTTGGTGCGGCTAATGGAGAATTAGGTCCTAAATCTACGATTTTTTTAAGAATCG
Source organism: Acinetobacter sp. TR3 (assembly GCF_027105055.1). NCBI lineage: Bacteria > Pseudomonadati > Pseudomonadota > Gammaproteobacteria > Moraxellales > Moraxellaceae > Acinetobacter > Acinetobacter sp. TR3. The sequence goes on along the minus strand of NZ_CP114264.1, from coordinate 546,051 downwards.
GTACATAAATACTTGCGTATTCAACGTCCCCGTGAACTGTTCCTTTAAAGTCTGTACAAATTCCAGTTCTAACTTCTGGTCCATCATTACAAACCAATGGATCATCGGAATAACCAAAAACATTATAACCAGCAGGAGCTGAATACTCACGTTGAATAGCAAAGTTAGCTAAAATACCTTGCACATCAGTTTGTAACCCATCAATCTTAGCTAATGCTGCTGGATTAAAATGTACAGCACTAATCCCTGGTGGATCAGCAGTAACTGCATTTCCTAATGATAATGAACGTAAATCTACAGATAAGTCCTGTCCTAATTGTGCGTTAGCAATATTAGATAAGCTAGCTAAAAAAATTGCTGCCGTTAAAGGACATAATTTTAGGTATTTCACCATTACATCTCCTTAACGAACTTTTTTGCCAAAACCTATAATATCGAGTGGGAAAGATAATCCTAGAGATACATCAGGAGCATCTTCCGTTAAACCAATACCAACTGTACCATTGACAATTGTTTCAGGTGAGACTCTAACTCCTAAGGCAAAAGAAAGCATCGCACTACTTTGATCAGCCGATTTATAACTTTCATCATTCTTGAAGTAGAATTTTGCACCAGTGTTAAAACTTTGCTGATAGGACATTGTGAGTGATACGTCGTAGTTAAACGAATATGCAAATCCGAATGAAAAACCACCACTTAAACCTGGATCAAAACTTTCCAACACTCTGTTTCCGCGTAATTGGTTAAGTCCAGATTCTTTCAGACCATAGTTCGCCGATACTGAGCTAAAAAGCACAACAGGATCGATGTATTTGCGAGTACTTGCACCAAAACCAACAGAATAATAACCTTTACCAGTTGACAGCTCATCAATACCAATTTCATAAGGACTATCACCAGTTTTAGTTGATAAATTACCAAATAAAACCAACGGAAGACGCCCTTGTTTTAAAGGAAACGGTTCCCAACGAGCTCCAAAAGAAATATCACCTAAACCTGCGGCTGTTTTTTGCTGTAATAAATCTTTTTTTGCTATGAGAGGAATAGATGCTGATAAGGTCAAGTTATCAAGTAAACCATATTGTGTCGTAAATGTATTTGTAAGTGTATGGTTTGCATCTTCTTCAACACGTAAGCGTTGTAAAGCACTTGTACTATCGCCTGTAGCAAGATCTAGTCTACTATCTCGATAGTATGTGTAATCAATGTCATAATAAGAAGAAATAACGCCTTTTTTTATCAATGAATATTGACGTTCGTTAGATGTAAATACTTCTTGTAAATTTGTTTCTTTAGTCGCATCACCTTCTTGCTTTTGTAATGCATTTGCTGCTTGTGTTGCTTGACTTTCACCAGCTTTTACATTGGAGTCATCTTTCACTGCATCTGTAGCTTGATCTACTTGCGCTGTTTGTTCGGTTTGAACTTCCGTTGATTTCTGTTCTTCAGCATAAAGTGTTGTTGTAATCGCACTCATACTTAATGCCAACACACTGATGTTCATCCATGGACTTTTCATTTTGCGTTACATCCTATTAATACATTAATTTTAATGATTTCTAAATTACTTCCGCTTGTAATATAAGCGCATAAAAGTCGTAATTGGTTGATTGTAAGTAGCGGAAGTAGGGTCTGCATCTAATACTCGGCGCATTGTTGATGCTTTATCGGCCATACGTTCAAACTTTTGTGTCGGGAACTGAATTTCCGCAAGAGCATATTTATTAACAGTTGCATCTTCTACATGGCGCATATCTGAGTCTTGCAACGCTAATAAGTTTTTACGATACTCTTCCGGAATATCTACAATGAAAAGTGTATTATTATCCCAAATCTGTTTAAAGCGAATTTCATCAAAACTAATATTGCCTAATGATGGATCAGCCACATAAACTCGACCATTTTTATATGCTTTATATACAACAAAATGTTTAAAACCAGCATAAGTAATAGGAACAATTGCAGGCTGTTTTAAACTGGTTAAATCTGAAAACTCCCCTCGATACCCACCACTATTCAACCCAAGTGCAGTAACAAATCGCTTCATATCTAACAGAGAAAAACTACGGCGCTCAATAATACGCTGATACTCACCATACTGAAGCAAACCTGTCATCGTTTGTTGTTCAGTCAAACGTAAACCACCATAGCCATTTAACAACGTAGTTAATGCTGCCGAGCCACAACTATAATCATACGCCTGACGTACAATTCCTCGAAATTGATCTTCTATAGCAGGTTTAATTGTGACCGCCTCACGATGATTACGTGTAAAAGAAGGATTACGAGAATCTAAGGTCTCTGTATAATATACAGTCCCCTCTGGTTTTTTTTCTATTTCGAAGGCTTGCGTTGTAAAGTAATACATCAATGCTGAGCCTAAAGCGATCTCTAACATAAGTCTCTTTTTCTAACAGTGGCACAACTTGCCTTATTCATTTTATTTTAGTGTCCGTAAACACCTCATCCCTGCATGTTGAAGATACCTTTTTTTATAAAAAAAAACAGCTTTTTTTTAGTTTTTTTTGACGAAATGTATTTTTTAATAAAAATTAGTTGCCATTAAGTAATTTATTGTACTCTAGCAAAATTATTCTAAGTTTTAGAGCATAAAAATACTTATTTCAAATAAAAAAAGCGCAACTAGTGCGCTTTTTTTTATTACAAGATTAGTGACCAGAAATAGTGATCATAGAACCTTGAACATTTGCAGTACCGTTGAAGTAGTAAGTTTGTAAACCTTGAACTTCTACATCACCAATTGAAGCCGCTGCTTGGCTACCTAAATGAACACCTTTGATGTACATATCAGTTTTAGGTGTAGTAGCACCAGAACCAGTGATAATACGTAAGTAACCGTTATTAGTGTCTTCTTTACCAACAACACTTACAGCAGCATTCACTGTTAAGTTTGCACCGCTAGCATCTGAAACTTTGATGCTATCAAGGAAAATTTGACCTGCAGCACGGTTAGTAGCTGTACCATCACCGTTACCAGTTTTTGTAGAACTATCAACAATACCTAGGTTTTTAATCTCTAAACCACCTTGCATAGTTGTATTTAATACAATCATCGCACCTTGTGGAGCAGCACCTAGCTGAATATTTGCATCCATTTTACCAGTTTTGATTGTTAAACCAGATAAAATTGCGTTGTAGTTAGTTGTATCATTACCACGACGAACTGTAGTGCTTGCTGCATTAGAGCCAGACACACCAATTTCACCGATGTAGATATCTAAACCAGAAACAGCTGCTGCAACGTTAAGGAAAGCACCATTTGTACCAGTACCAGCATCTGTATCAATTGTAAGGTCAGCAAGGTTATGTGATGCTAAAGCACGAGTATTATCAACAGTAGTAGCATTCAACATTGGAGCTGTAATTACAACACCTTTAGTAGCAGTAAGACCTGTACCGTTTCCTTGAATTACAATTGCACCAGCAGTACTAGTACCGCCTAATGTAGTATTTGTCAAACCATCGTTATCGTGAATTAAAACTTTATCAATTTCAATTTTAGAAATACCAATACCAATATTGATACCGTCTTGACCTGTTGCAGCGCTTAGTGCAGCATCATCCATTGACTGCATAGCCATTGCATTCGCGCTAATCGCCATTGAAGAAACTAAAGCTAGTTTAGTAAACATTTTCATTGAGCACTCTCCCAAGAGCATTTATTTTTTGACTTTCACTACTCTAAACTGTCCACGGTCGTTTTTTTCTTAATGACAACTTGAACTTCCAATCCTTGAGTAGTTCGTTTAGCAAGTACTAAATTACAGGTTTGTTATTTTATGTTCAACTAGTGTTAATCGATTTTTATAAATAACCCGACAAACGGCGTGATACTTTTTTCGTGCATCACTTTAACTTATATGCTCTAACATGTGGAAAGCACTATAATTTTTCTAATCGGCATTTTTAGAAAATCATAGTCAAATATCCAATTTTGACCTCTTATTATTCGCCCAAATCACTGCAAAATGTAAACAATTGCTCTTTCTTAAATCACTGTATGAAAATTTCAACTTGTTTTGCAATTTCAGTGGATAGAATCACGATATATTTCACAAATATTTTTCAAGCTTTTATCTATAGGATAAATATCAGTAGAATTTAGATGATTGTAGTACAATTATATTTTCCAAATGTATATGAATGTATTTTTGTTATATGTCTCATTTTCAGCAAAAACTTGACACGCAACTCACCTCTGCATTTGACCTTCTTATACAACTGAATGAACTAACCGGTTTAGTTTATTTATATGATAATCACACCCCGACAATTGGTTTTTTGCCTCAAGAATTCTTAGTATTAGAACAGTCAGAACTAAAAAAATTTTATAAAACTCAATTTAATAAATATAAGAATGAACAAGCAACCTTGCCTATTAGCGATTTTTTAAATTTTCAAGCCAATTCAGAAAATTCAATGAAAACTACTTTTAGCGGTGGATATATTGGCTTTTTTAGTTATGACTATAGTGCAAATCAATTTATAAACATGGTTTCACGAAATCAACCCAGTTTTTTCTTAGGTCTATATTCGACTTTTTTAAAGTTTCAGGATGATGCTTGGTATTTTTATAGTGATGAAAATGAAGCTGAAAGTATTTATCAAAATGTCATAAATCTACTCAATCAATCAATCAATATTCAAAAAACACCTTTCTCATTATTAGAAAAATGCTATCCGCGCTGGTCTAAGCAACAATACCTACATGCATTTAATCAAGTACAGGAATATATCAAAGCTGGTGACTGCTACCAAATTAATTTAACTCAAGAGTTTATTGCAAAAACACAAGGTTCATTATTAGATCGAGCACAGGATTTATGGGCGCTCACCCATGCACCTTATGCTGCCTATCTCAAGATAGATGATTTTGAGCTACTCAGTTGTTCTCCAGAGTTGTTTATCGAATTTCAAACAAATCGAAAAATTAAAACGCGGCCAATTAAAGGTACAATGCCTCGTTTTGATGATGCTGAGCAAGACCAACAATCTAAAGATAAGCTAAGCCGCTCTGAAAAAGATCAGGCTGAAAATGTGATGATTGTTGATTTACTTCGTAATGATTTAAGTGTTTATGCAGAAACAGGATCTGTAGAAACTACAAAACTTTTCGAAATTGAAAGCTTCAACCAAGTTCATCATATGGTCAGTGAAATCACTGCAACCTTAAAAAAAGAAGTAAACCCTATGCAAATGTTATTGTCCGCCCTTCCGGGTGGTTCAATTACAGGGGCACCGAAAATTCGCGCTATGCAAATTATTGATGAATTAGAAGGTACTCCACGTGGCGCATATTGTGGAAGTTTGGGTTATTTTAATTTTGATGGAACAGGTTGCTGGAATATCTTAATCCGTACTATTCAAAAATATCAGGATCAATTATCGATGTGGGCAGGTGGAGGCATCACCATCGCCTCTGATGCAGAAGCTGAATATCAGGAATGCTTTGATAAAATTTCTGCCATGCTTGATTTGCTCAATACATGGCAAAAATCTGAGAACTAAATTTTTCTACAAATTATAAAATTTGCGTTTTAAGCGTATCCACTAGACGTTGATTTTGTTCATCTGTACCAATTGTAATACGTAAAAATTGATTAATCCGTGGCTTATTGAAATAACGCACAATCACGCCCTGCTCACGCAATTGTTGAGCCAGTTGAGCAGCATCATATTCTAAATGTGTGGCAAAAATAAAATTGGCTTTCGATGGCAATACATCAAAACCTAAAGCCGTGAGATCACCAACTAATTTTTCTCGACTCTCAATCACTTTGGCACATTGCGCTTCAAAATAAGCTTGATCTTCAAATGAGGCTACCGCCGCGGCAATCGCAAAACGATCAATTGGGTAGGAATTAAAGCTATTTTTTACAGCTTCAAGTGCTGCAATCAAATGAGATTGAGCAATCGCAAATCCAACACGTAAACCAGCTAATGAACGTGATTTAGATGTTGTTTGGCAAACAACTAAATTTTCGTAACGATTGACCAATTGTACCGCTGACTCTGCACCAAAATCGACATAAGCTTCATCAATCACCACGACTCGATCAGGATTTGTTTTAAGTACTTGCTCAATCTGCGCTAATCCTAATGCAATACTGGTTGGCGCATTCGGATTGGTAATGATGATACCGCCATTTTCCTGTGCATAATCACAAACATCAATTTCGAACTTGTCATTCAATGGAATCTGCTTGGTTTTCGTTGCAAAAAACTGGCTATAAACAGGATAAAAACTATAGGTAATATCTGGGTAGAGGATTGGCTCTTTCTGAATAAAAAAAGCCTTAAAAATATGCGCTAAAACTTCATCCGAACCATTACCGACAAAGACTTGAGCAACATCAACATGCTGCTGTTTAGCAATTGCCTGCTTTAAAGCGGTCGCATCTGGATCTGGATACAAGCGCAAAGCATCGGCTTGGTGAGTTAAAACTGCTTGAACAGCTTCCACAACTTTAGGTGATGGTGGATATGGGTTTTCATTGGTATTAAGTTTTAGTAAGTTCTGAATCTTAGGCTGCTCACCTGGTACATATGGCTCAAGTTCACGAACTTCTGGACTCCAAAAACGCATTTGTTCAGTTGTAAACGTCATTGTTCTACTCTCATATATCTCAAAAAAGGGGCTTCTATCAGCCCCTATCTATTCTTCGAATCGGTTATTGATAACGATAGCGTGCCGAGCGTGCATGGGCATCAAGATTTTCTTCAACTGCCAACACATCTGCTGTTTTAGCCAAAGTTTTAACGCCCTCTTGCGAGCACATAATTAAACTTGAACGCTTTTGGAAATCATAAACGCCGAGCGGTGAAGAAAAACGCGCTGTACCCGAAGTCGGTAAAACATGATTTGGACCTGCACAATAATCACCGATCGCTTCAGGCGTATAACGCCCCATAAAGATCGCACCTGCATGACGAATCTCTTGGCTCATTAATTCAGCATCATCAAGACATAATTCTAAATGCTCTGGAGCAACCTGATTAATCAGTTTAATCGCTTCCGCACGATCCTTTACCAGTACCAACGCACCACGATTTTGAATCGAAGTTCGAGCAATTTCTGCTTTTGGCAATTCACTTAAATGCTTTTCAATGGCTGTTTCGACAGCATTTAAAAGTGCTTGATCTGGCGTAATAAAAATGGCTTGTGCAACCGTATCATGCTCAGCTTGAGACAATACATCCATAGCCAACCATTCAGCATTATTTTCCCCTTCGGCATACACCAAAATTTCCGAAGGCCCCGCGATCATATCAATACCCACCTGACCAAAGACTGCACGTTTGGCTGCTGCTACAAAACGGTTCCCCGGTCCTGTAATTTTATCGACAGCTGGAATGGTTTGCGTTCCATAAGCTAACGCTGCAACGGCTTGAGCACCGCCAATAGTAAATACACGGCTTACCCCTGCTAAATATGCAGCTGCTAAAACCAATGGATTCAATTCACCATTCGGCGCTGGAACCACCATGATAATTTCAGGAACCCCTGCTACATGTGCTGGTAAAGCATTCATAAGTACAGATGATGGATAAGATGCTAATCCACCAGGAACATAAATCCCGACGCGATCAAGTGGCGTGACTTTCTGACCTAAGGTATTACCCAGATCATCAACATAAGTCCAACCTTCCTGCTTTTGTGCCTGATGGAAAGAACGAATACGTTTTGCAGCCAATTCTAAGGCTTCACGAATTTCTGTGCTTAAGCCTTCAAATGCAGTTTTAAGTTGAGCTTGGGTCAGTTCCAAATCCGAGAATTGATGCGCTGGATGTCGATCGAACTGTTGTGTTAATTTAAGTACATGTTCATCACCATACTGCCGAACATCAGCAATGATTTGGTCTACAGTTTGTACTAATTGAGGATCATTCACAGTTTCAAATGCTAAAAGTTCAGCAAATGCCTGTTTAAAATTTTGATCCTGAGTCGATAAACGTCGCATCAATTTACCCACAAGGCGAATAAGAGAAAGCTAAGTTTACTCTTTTTCAACATGCTTGTGGGCAAGATAACATCAGCATTTCCACCTGCTTTAATAGAAAAAATCATTTTTAGGTTTAAATATTTTAAATTTTATGTATTTAAGTTTGGATTATCCCAATCTCCATCATGCTGTATTAGCCAATTCAAAGCACCATGACGTTCCACAACAACTGAAGCATTTAAATTTTCAGGCGCATCTTGTTGTTTTAAACGAGCATCATTTGAAAGTAAGACATTCTTTCCCTTAATTAGAAAATTAAGCGATAAAAAAACCGTTCAAAAGAACGGTTTTTTTGAATCATCATACAAAATCATACTGAACGTAATTTCACAGCTTCTTCAAGTTGCGTCAAAATTGGATTTAACACGGCTTGTTTACGTTTAAAGCTCGCTTTATTGACAATTAAACGAGAAGAAACTTTGCAAATTTCTTCTAATGGCTCTAAACCATTGGCACGTAAAGTATTACCTGTATCGACCACATCGACGATGTAATCACCCAACCCAACCAAAGGTGCAAGCTCCATCGATCCATAAAGTTTGATCACATCAACTTGTTCACCTAAACTTGCATAGTATTGACGAGTAAGATTCACGTATTTGGTTGCAATTTTTAAACGGCCTTTCGGACGTTCCATGCCAACCTTACCAGCAGTCATCAATTTACAATTTGCAATTTTTAGATCAAGTAACTCATACACATGTTGGGCGCCATGTTCCATCAGCACATCTTTACCCGCTACACCAAAATCTGCTGCACCGTTCTCCACATACGTCGGTACATCAGAAGCACGAAGAATCAAAATACGTACTTTTTTATGTGTAGTTGGGAAAATTAATTTACGTGATTTATCAGGATCTTCTAATAAATTAATACCCGCATTCTCAAGTAAAGGTAATGTCTCTTTTAAGATACGACCTTTACTGAGTGCTAAGGTTAAACCATGATCAAAATTACCCATTACATCAAAATTTGGATCATCGTTTCTTAAGTCATTCATCCTTTTACTCGCTTAATCTGAGCACCTAAACTTTGTAACTTTTCTTCAACTTGTTCATACCCACGATCGATATGATAGATACGATCAACTAAGGTTTCCCCTTCTGCGACTAATGCAGCGAGAACAAGAGAAAATGATGCACGTAAATCAGTCGCCATTACAGGAGCAGCTTGCAATTTATCTACACCAGTTATGACTGCATCATGCCCTTCCACTTGAATATTTGCGCCCATACGTGACAATTCAGGAACATGCATAAAACGATTTTCAAAAATTGTTTCTGAAATCGTTGCAAAACCACGACCAATCACATTGACCGCCATAAGCTGTGCTTGCATATCAGTTGGAAATTCGGGATGAGGTAAAGTTCTAAAGCTCACAGCTTTAGGACGTTTACCTTGCATATCTAGTTCAATCCAATTATCACCACGGGTCACTTCTGCACCCATTTCTTCAAACTTATCCAATACTGCTTCTAACAATGCTGGGTCCGTATGCGTGGTTTTAACTCGACCACCTGTAATTGCAGCAGCAGCTAAATATGAACCAGTTTCAATTCGATCAGCAACAACCGCATATTCACAGCCATGTAAACTTTCAACGCCTGTTACAACCAATGTATCTGTGTCTAGACCTTCAATCTTGGCACCCATTTTAATGAGCATTTGTGCAAGATCAGTAATTTCAGGTTCACGAGCAGCATTACGAATCGTGGTCACACCATCAGCCAATACAGCAGCCATCAAGATATTTTCAGTGCCACCAACAGTGACCATGTCAAAAATAACTTCGCCACCTTTTAAGCGACCATCAACAGAAGCATGGACATAACCATTTTCAACTTCAATCTGCGCACCTAAAGCTTCCAATGCTTTTAAATGCTGATCGACAGGACGTGAACCAATCGCACAACCACCAGGTAATGAAACTTTAGCATTCCCATAGCGAGCCAATAGTGGACCAAGTACCAAAATTGATGCACGCATAGTTTTCACAAGTTCATAAGGTGCAAACTGATTATCTAATGTTGACGCATCCGCACGAACCGTATCTCCTTCATAGCTCATTGTAACGCCTAAGCCAGCAATCAGCTTCACTAAGGTGTTCACATCTTTTAAATGAGGTACATTCGTTAAAGTAATCGGAGAATCTGCAAGAATCATTGCAGCAAGTAAAGGCAGAGCTGCATTTTTAGCACCAGAAATACGTACTTCGCCTTCGAGCTTAACACCGCCCGTAATTAAAAATTTATCCATTAATATTTAAGCTCCGAAAAGGCTTGCTTTGCGCCATTCGTCTTTTGTCATTGCGCGAATCGTAACTGCATGCACTTCACCACTTGCGATATAAGAGTTTAATGGTGCATATACGGCTTGTTGACGAGTAATCGTACGTTTGCCATCAAACTGATCATCAACTATTCGAAGGTCGAATTTCCCAGCTTGGCCACTCACTGCTACTTCTGCTTCAGGGAAAGCTTCTTTTAAAATTTGCGTGAGCTGCTCACTATTCATTACTAGACCTCTTATACAACCATGGCGTCAAACCATACATTTTACTATAACTTTTTCAGATAATTCAGTAAGCCGTTTCTTTTTTTATCGATAAAAAAAAGAGGCTATTTGCAAAGCCTCTTTTAATAAAAAAACTTAAGTTAAAATTGCAAGCTCATGTTGATAAGAACACTGTATTTTTCTATGTTTTGCAAGCTGTCTTTTCAGTTTTTCTGTTAATTTATTAATCGAAGTATACATATCATCTGCTGTCGCCTGCGCAAACAGTTCAATCCCCGGTAAGCGAATAATCGCCTCAGCAATATGATTAGAGCTCCCTTTATGAGAACGTCTATCAATTTGATGATCTTTAGCCAATTTGATTTGCATACTATTCACTTGATCTAGATGCTTAGTCATTTGACTAAATTTCATTTTTATATTTTCTTCAATAGCAGGCGTAATAGTTAAATGGTGTCCACGAATCGTTATTTGCATAATTCTATCCCTCACCTTTTTCTAAGGATACAAAGAATCGCCCAAGCAAATTTAATGCATATTAAGATTCAACATTCATTAAATCATTTTAGCGATTCCTTTAGTGATTATTGAAAAATTCATTATTTCGTCATAATGAACGCTTAGAATAGTCACACCTTGAAATTTAGATCAAGACTTTTCTTTCTGAAGACGATGGAATATGTAACGATTCGCGATATTTTGCGACTGTACGTCGAGCTACTTCAATCCCCTCATCTTTCAACATTTCCGCAATTGCATTATCAGACAAAGGCTTACGCGGATTTTCATTCGAAACCAATTTTTTAATCATTGCCCGAATCGCAGTTGAAGATGCCTCACCACCTGTTGTCGTTCCAACATGACTTGAAAAAAAGTATTTCAATTCAAATAAACCACGTGGCGTAAGCATATACTTATTGGTTGTTACACGTGAAACAGTAGACTCATGCAATTCAACTTCCTCCGCAACATCACGGAGAACTAAAGGTTTCATCGCCTCAGGTCCTTGTTCAAGAAAAGCTCGCTGATGTTCCACAATACAAGTTGAAACTTTGAGTAATGTTTTATGTCGTTCGTCTATGCTTTTAATAAAATTTTTCGCCTCAAGCATTTGATTACGTAAATAAACATTATCATCACTCTGATCAGCACGACGAATCATATTTGAATAAAAAGAATTAATCCTTAATTTAGGCATAACATCAGGATTAAGCTGGACTTGCCAATGCTGATCTTTCTTGGAAACCACAACATCAGGAACTTGATATTCAGATTCTTGTTGGCTAAATTCTAATCCTGGATATGGTTTTAATGTTTTTAATAAATCAACAGCACCTTTCAACTGCTCTTTAGACAAACCTGTTTGTTTTAATAGTTTATTTAGATCATTTGCTATTAATAATTCATAATACTTCAGTAAACACTTTGCTTCAGCTAAGTATGATTTTTTTTGATCTATGACTTCTAATTGGATCTTTAAACATTCTGCTAAATTTCGAGAACCCACTCCAATTGGATCTAAACGTTGAATATGTTTTAAAACAACAATAATTTCATCTTCTTCAACCTCATCAGCACTCTCCATTTCCTGTAATAGCCGAGTAACTGCAAGCAAAATATCATCTAATTCAGCATCTAAAAACCCTTTATCATCTAAAGAATCAACGATGCAATAAGCAATTAATTTATCTACTGTGGAAAAATGTAATAAATTTACTTGCTCTAAAATGTGTTCTTTTAGGCTCAATTGAACTTGACGATTATCCTCTCGTTCCTCATATTCTGGCGACGCTAATGCAGTTGATTGATGTGTATAAATATCATCCCATTCGGTATCAACAGGCAAGTCATTTGGTAAATGGTCTGCATTAAGTTCAGTTGTTAAATCTCCTGACTCATTGATCTCTGAAGTAGATAAACTTTCTGTTGTATTATTTTCTTCAATTTTTTCCAGTAACGGATTACTATCTAATTGAATTTGTATTTCTTGCTCCAATTCCAAACTAGAAAGTTGTAGTAAACGAATTGCCTGCTGTAATTGAGGGGTTAACGATAAACTATTCGCAACTTTCAACCCTACAGATAGCTTCATACTAAAATCCCTTTTTAAACAAGCAAAAAACATGCCTGCAAGAAGATTTATAGCATAAAAAAATACAGAAGCCTATAGAAAAGGTATCTTTACCTATTTTTCTTTTTCATTCTGATGGTAAGTAGGGTGATAAAGCTCATCAAAAAGTGTCTTAATTGTTAAAATTAACGTAAAAAATAAATATCTTTCCCACCCTCCTTTTAGCTAAGAGGATAAATTTATTATAATTAACATCGATACGCTAATAAATGATAATTTTCTTACATTTTTTCACCGACACATAAGAATAGATTCACCCCCTCAACTTCATGTAGTATTGCTTTCTCCAGTCCAGATAATTAAAATCTCGATTATCTATATTTTTCAACTCTATACTATAGAATGCTCTTAATGCTATCTCAAAAGGAGTCTCATGATGTATGATCTCTGCAACCTGAACCATAGTATAGCGATATAATAATTTATGATAAAACTCATTTGCTATTCTTTCCGCATTTTTTATATCCTCAGAGAATATTAAGCTTACTTCTTGAGCAACCCTTTCTAATAAATAAGGTATATCAGATTCAATTAAAAAATCACTGTACCGATCTTTCAACACCTCCTCAACTATTGAATGAAATATAAATTTTGGTATATATTTTGGATTAGTTGAAATAAGTATTACCTCACCTTTATCCTCCAAATCTTTAAGTACTTGATCTATTTTTTCTATATAATTTTGATTATTAATTGCTGCTGATTCATTTACTAACTGCATTTTTTCATCTATATGAGGAATGGATCTTCTTTCAAATACAACCTTCTTTTTATGTGGTATTCTGGTTTTTATTCTTTCTCTACGATTAATATAAACACAAATTTGATAAAAAACACATACACAAAATATTGTGAAAATTAAAAACATCATGTCGATACTTTTCCTCATACTTATTTTTAAATGTACCATAATTCTAAATTTACGATGTTTTCTACGCTATCATTTTTTAGTCTATTTTCCCCAATAAAAAACACCCCCTCAGCATTAGCGGAGGGGGTGTTTTAGAATTAAAAGCTGGCGATGACTTACTCTCACATGGCAAACGCCACACTACCATCAGCGCTAAGAGGTTTCACTTCTGAGTTCGGGAAGGGATCAGGTGGTTCACTCTTGCTATTGTCGCCAGCAAACTGTTTATGGATACTTGCTTTGGTCTTATCTATGCCAAGGCTTTTTCCAAATGAGTTATTAACGGATTAGATATTGAGTCTAACTTTGTGTTCAGCATTTTAACTAGTTTTCACACTAAATCAAGTTATGTATTGAATTTATCTTGAATACAACAACTGTTTGGGTGTTGTATAGTCAAGCCTCACGAGCAATTAGTATTGGTCAGCTTCACACGTCACCGTGCTTCCACACCCAACCTATCAACGTCCTAGTCTCGAACGGCTCTTTAGAGGAATAAATTCCTAGGGAAATCTTATCTTGAGGTAGGCTTCCCGCTTAGATGCTTTCAGCGGTTATCCCTTCCGAACATAGCTACCCGGCGATGCGACTGGCGTCACAACCGGTACACCAGAGGTTCGTCCACTCTGGTCCTCTCGTACTAGGAGCAGATCCTCTCAAATTTCCAGCGCCCACGGTAGATAGGGACCGAACTGTCTCACGACGTTCTAAACCCAGCTCGCGTACCTCTTTAAATGGCGAACAGCCATACCCTTGGGACCTGCTTCAGCCCCAGGATGAGATGAGCCGACATCGAGGTGCCAAACACCGCCGTCGATATGAACTCTTGGGCGGTATCAGCCTGTTATCCCCAGAGTACCTTTTATCCGTTGAGCGATGGCCCTTCCATACAGAACCACCGGATCACTAAGACCTACTTTCGTACCTGCTCGACTTGTGGGTCTCGCAGTTAAGCGCGCTTTTGCCTTTATACTCTACGCGTGATTTCCGACCACGCTGAGCGCACCTTCGTACTCCTCCGTTACTCTTTAGGAGGAGACCGCCCCAGTCAAACTACCCACCAGACATGGTCCTCGCCCCGGATTACGGGGCAGAGTTAGAACCTCAACATTACCAGGGTGGTATTTCAAGGACGGCTCCATTGGAACTAGCGTTCCAACTTCAAAGCCTCCCACCTATCCTACACAAGTAAGGTCAAAGTTCAATGTCAAGCTGCAGTAAAGGTTCACGGGGTCTTTCCGTCTAGCCGCGGGTACACTGCATCTTCACAGCGATTTCGATTTCACTGAGCCTCTGCTGGAGACAGCGCCGCCATCATTATGCCATTCGTGCAGGTCGGAACTTACCCGACAAGGAATTTCGCTACCTTAGGACCGTTATAGTTACGGCCGCCGTTTACTGGGGCTTCGATCAAGAGCTTCGCTTACGCTAACCCCATCAATTAACCTTCCAGCACCGGGCAGGCATCACACCCTATACGTCCACTTTCGTGTTTGCAGAGTGCTATGTTTTTAATAAACAGTTGCAGCGGCCTGGTTTCTGTGGCTGCCAATAGCTCAGGGAGCAAGTCCCATCACCGTCAGCAGCGTACCTTCTCCCGAAGTTACGGTACCATTTTGCCTAGTTCCTTCAGCAGAGTTCTCTCAAGCGCTTTGGTCTACTCGACCTGACCACCTGTGTCGGTTTCGGGTACGATTCCTGTGTAACTGAAGCTTAGAGACTTTTCCTGGAAGCATGGTATCAGCCACTTCACTGTACAAGTACAGCTTGCTATCAGTTCTCAGCATAGAGTACCCCGGATTTGCCTAAGATACATGCCTACAACCTTCCACCTGGACAACCAACGCCAGGCTGACTTAACCTTCTCCGTCCTCTCATCGCATTACACAGAAGTATTGGAATATTAACCAATTTCCCATCGACTACGCCTCTCGGCCTCGCCTTAGGGGTCGACTCACCCAGCCCCGATTAACGTTGGACTGGAACCCTTGGTCTTTCAGCGAACGGGTTTTTCACCCGTTTTGTCGTTACTCACGTCAGCATTCGCACTTCTGATACCTCCAGCATACTTCTCAATACACCTTCATCGGCTTACAGAACGCTCCCCTACCACTTGACTATTGTCAAATCCGCAGCTTCGGCACATAGTTTTAGCCCCGTTACATCTTCCGCGCAGGCCGACTCGACTAGTGAGCTATTACGCTTTCTTTAAAGGGTGGCTGCTTCTAAGCCAACCTCCTAGCTGTCTATGCCTTCCCACATCGTTTCCCACTTAACTATGATTTTGGGGCCTTAGCTGGCGGTCTGGATTGTTTTCCTCTTGACTACGGACGTTAGCACCCGCAGTCTGTCTCCCGGATAGTACTCATTGGTATTCGGAGTTTGCATCGGTTTGGTAAGTCGGGATGACCCCCTAGCCGAAACAGTGCTCTACCCCCAATGGTATTCGTCCGAGGCGCTACCTAAATAGCTTTCGGGGAGAACCAGCTATCACCAGGCTTGATTAGCCTTTCACCCCTATCCACAAGTCATCCCCTGGCTTTTCAACGACAGTGGGTTCGGTCCTCCAGTTAGTGTTACCCAACCTTCAACCTGCTCATGGATAGATCGCCTGGTTTCGGGTCTATACCCAGCAACTAAACGCCCTATTAAGACTCGATTTCTCTACGGCTCCCCTATACGGTTAACCTCGCTACTGAATATAAGTCGCTGACCCATTATACAAAAGGTACGCAGTCACCGAACAAGTCGGCTCCCACTGCTTGTATGCATGCGGTTTCAGGATCTATTTCACTCCCCTCACAGGGGTTCTTTTCGCCTTTCCCTCACGGTACTGGTTCACTATCGGTCAGTCAGGAGTATTTAGCCTTGGAGGATGGTCCCCCCATATTCAGACAAGGTTTCACGTGCCTCGCCCTACTCGTCATCATTGTGTGTGCCCTTTCGTGTACGGGAATATCACCCTCTACGTTCGCACTTCCCAGAGCGTTCCACTAGAACACACACAACTTAATGGGCTGCTCCCCGTTCGCTCGCCGCTACTAAGGGAATCTCAATTGATTTCTTTTCCTAAGGGTACTGAGATGTTTCACTTCCCCTCGTTCGCTTCATAAGCCTATGTATTCAGCTTATGATACCCGCCTTATAGCGGGTGGGTTCCCCCATTCAGAAATCTCCGGATCAAAGGATATTTGCCGCCTCCCCGGAGCTTATCGCAGGCTATTACGTCTTTCATCGCCTCTGACTGCCAAGGCATCCACCACATGCACTTAATTACTTGACTATACAACCCCAAACAGTCGTTAACACATACAAGTCAGTGTTAGCGTTGCAAACTTAATTGCTACTATTCGTTGTCTGTGAACTTAATCACCATACAGCTTCAATCTAAATTCATATACCAAAACGCTTGATTCAGTGTTTTTGCTAGTTCTCAGATTAAATATTAATTTAACAATTACTTGTTATCTTCCTATTTAATCGAGTTTGAACAATTTATTTCAGACTCAAATTCTAATCTGTTAATGATTAACTACAGCCTCGTCAGCTTGCAGTAAACTGTGATAAATCACAGAGATTAATAAACCAGTCAAATTAGACTGTATTCACTAAACTCTATAATCTTCTTAGCTTGTACTCTGTAAAGTACATGGTGGAGACTAGGAGAGTCGAACTCCTGACCTCCTGCGTGCAAAGCAGGCGCTCTACCAACTAAGCTAAGTCCCCAGCTTATCACTTAATGAACGATATATCTTTCAGATTTGGTGGGTCTGACAAGACTTGAACTTGTGACCCCACGCTTATCAAGCGTGTGCTCTAACCAACTGAGCTACAGACCCTCAGATACATCTTCGAAGAACAACTTGTTGTGGATTCTTACCGATCGTCAATCTTTCGTTAAGGAGGTGATCCAGCCGCAGGTTCCCCTACGGCTACCTTGTTACGACTTCACCCCAGTCATCGGCCACACCGTGGTAAGCGTCCTCCTTGCGGTTAGACTACCTACTTCTGGTGCAACAAACTCCCATGGTGTGACGGGCGGTGTGTACAAGGCCCGGGAACGTATTCACCGCGGCATTCTGATCCGCGATTACTAGCGATTCCGACTTCATGGAGTCGAGTTGCAGACTCCAATCCGGACTACGATCGGCTTTTTGAGATTAGCATCCTATCGCTAGGTAGCAACCCTTTGTACCGACCATTGTAGCACGTGTGTAGCCCTGGCCGTAAGGGCCATGATGACTTGACGTCGTCCCCGCCTTCCTCCAGTTTGTCACTGGCAGTATCCTTAAAGTTCCCGACATTACTCGCTGGCAAATAAGGAAAAGGGTTGCGCTCGTTGCGGGACTTAACCCAACATCTCACGACACGAGCTGACGACAGCCATGCAGCACCTGTATCTAGATTCCCTAAGGCACCAATCCATCTCTGGAAAGTTTCTAGTATGTCAAGGCCAGGTAAGGTTCTTCGCGTTGCATCGAATTAAACCACATGCTCCACCGCTTGTGCGGGCCCCCGTCAATTCATTTGAGTTTTAGTCTTGCGACCGTACTCCCCAGGCGGTCTACTTATCGCGTTAGCTGCGCCACTAAAGCCTCAAAGGCCCCAACGGCTAGTAGACATCGTTTACGGCATGGACTACCAGGGTATCTAATCCTGTTTGCTCCCCATGCTTTCGTACCTCAGCGTCAGTATTAGGCCAGATGGCTGCCTTCGCCATCGGTATTCCTCCAGATCTCTACGCATTTCACCGCTACACCTGGAATTCTACCATCCTCTCCCATACTCTAGCTGACCAGTATCGAATGCAATTCCTAAGTTAAGCTCAGGGATTTCACATCCGACTTAATCAGCCGCCTACGCACGCTTTACGCCCAGTAAATCCGATTAACGCTCGCACCCTCTGTATTACCGCGGCTGCTGGCACAGAGTTAGCCGGTGCTTATTCTGCGAGTAACGTCCACTATCCAGTAGTATTAATACTAGTAGCCTCCTCCTCGCTTAAAGTGCTTTACAACCAAAAGGCCTTCTTCACACACGCGGCATGGCTGGATCAGGCTTCCGCCCATTGTCCAATATTCCCCACTGCTGCCTCCCGTAGGAGTCTGGGCCGTGTCTCAGTCCCAGTGTGGCGGATCATCCTCTCAGACCCGCTACAGATCGTCGCCTTGGTAGGCCTTTACCCCACCAACTAGCTAATCCGACTTAGGCTCATCATTTAGCGCAAGGTCCGAAGATCCCCTGCTTTCTCCCGTAGGACGTATGCGGTATTAGCATTCCTTTCGGAATGTTGTCCCCCACTAAATGGCAGATTCCTAAGCATTACTCACCCGTCCGCCGCTAAGATAAGGTGCAAGCACCTCATCTCCGCTCGACTTGCATGTGTTAAGCCTGCCGCCAGCGTTCAATCTGAGCCATGATCAAACTCTTCAGTTTAAAATCATTAGTAGCTTATGGCTACAAATCTTGGCTCATCAATTTTCTGACTAAAAATTCGCTCAAATAAACTTCGAGAAATTTCTACCATTCAATCAATGAAATATTTTCGATCGATCAACCAGTAAAAATCCACACAAGTTGTTCTTCTATTCTCTTAATGATCTTCTCGATGATTCGTCATCATCAAGCTAGGTCGGCTATGTTACTCTAATCTAAACTAAAGTCAACAGGTAATTTCGATATTTTTTAAACCTACCAATCAACCCAAGAATCTAACCTTTCTAGCCAAATCCTTGTTTCTCAACAAGTTTTTATCTGCATCACCGCCGATGGATGTGCATTCTACAGTATTTCAGATCAGGTGCAAGCACTTTTAGAAAATTTATTTCACTTATCGCATCAACCGATCATTTTTTACACAAATAAGGCTGAAAATGTGCGATTTGGTCGATTATTTGCTCAGTTTTATTTTTTTCTTGCCAGTGTAAAGGTCTGCAATCGATATATTCACAGTATCCAGTGCCCTCATAACTCTCATTGTTCCAGAAGAGTTGATAGTGAAAGCTGCCCACATAACCTGCTGCCAAACCAAATTTATAATCACCTCGACTTTGTGCTGTTAGTTGAAAGACAACCGCATCCTTTTCTGAATATTGCCAAATGAATTCCCTAGGTAAATACATATCACGACCATTAGGTGTCTGAACTTTTGGATAAACACGGCTGACATCAAAAATGACTTCATCATCATAAAGTCGAGATTGCTGTTCATTCGACTGAATTTCAATGCGAGAAAAAATAATGCTATTCCACTGATTTCTGAGTTCGGACAAAATAATTTGCAAATCTGCATTAATCTGAATGATTTGATAGGTAAAAAAATGGAAAGCTATAAAAGGCAAATAAATGGCTCTAGCATGTTTTAAAATACCCTGTGCTTCAATTTGATACTTTTGTTTTTTATAGGTGATTTCCCCTTCACATTGGCAACGCACATACCAATAATCGCCAACTCCCCATTGTAAAGCTGAATGATTTTCTATTTCAGAACCAATATTCACTTTGAGTTGACAACTGAGCTCCTCATCATCACGCTTAAAATAATAATTTGGGAAATCAACTTGGATTTGATCTACATCTAAAAACTGATAACGGTCTTGTTCTAATTGACAATGCTCTTTGGCACTATAACTTTTGAGATGCCCAACAGTTGATACACTACTACTGACCAAAACTGTCGCAGTATCAATTGCCGTCGTAGTAATAGCACTGGCGTTATAACAAATCGGAATGCGAGGTTGACCGATTAGACTAATAAAATTTAAGTAATGAAAGGGCTCAGGTAAATTCGGCAGAATTAAAGCTTGATAAACAATTTTAAATAAGCCTTTTGGCGGATAAAATGTTAAAGCTTCTGACTTATTGAGGTTCAGCCGCTTTAATTGATTGTTATTCATCAATATTGGCATACTGAACCTCTCTTTTCTAAGTTATTATTTTTGCTTCATTCTTTTTAGCAAATAAAGTCGTTACAAAGCCTGAAAGTACATAAAGAATGCATACAATCAAGATTCCTACTGGAATGTTGTACGTGATTGCGGCAAAAATCAAGACCACAGGCAACATCACAACAAAAGGTACACGTTTACGATCCATTTGTTTAAATGAATAGTATTTGATATTTGAAATCATAAGTAAACCAACACCAACCATCAAAACGGAGTTGATTACTTGAATCACAATATCTTTTAAATCAAAAACAAATGGGAAATCACGACCGACCCACACCACTGAAATCACAGTAACAGCAGCTAATGGGCTCGCAATTCCAATAAAGTAACGCTTATCCACCACACCAATTTGTACATTGAAACGTGCTAAACGAAATGCAGCACACGCGGTATAAATAAAACAGCAGGCTAAACCGATACGTCCAAGGTCATGTAAACTCCAGCTATACATCAGAATTGCTGGTGCAACACCAAAAGCTAATAAGTCAGAAAGTGAATCATACTGCTCACCAAATGCACTTTGTGCACCGATTGCGCGTGCAACTCGACCATCTAATCCATCAAGTAATGCAGCTAAAAAGATTGCGTAAATCGCCTGATTAAAATTGCCATTCATACTCGCAATAATGGAGTAAAAACCAGAAAGTAATGCTGCTGTAGTAATAAGATTAGGCCATAAATAAATACCACGGCGTTTTACTTTTTGCCCTTCATGCGTTTGTTCTTCTTCTTCTACTTCAAAGGTGATGCCATCAAAAGAATGATCTTCTTTATTTAAATCAGCATCAGGTTTAAGAGAATTTGTCATTATTTTCAATTCCTCGAGAATATTTTGACTTCTTTAGTGGCGAGATGGGTTATTCACCCACCAACCAACGCACAGCGGCATGACCACCATTTTCACTCATACGTAAATGCGGAAATAGCCATTGTAAGGCTTGGTCTGCATCTTCAGAGAATTTCCAAGGCGGGTTAATCACTAGTAGACCACAACCATTCAAGCCAACTGGCGTGTCATCAGGCCAAACACAAATTTCACAAATTAATTGGCGACGAATTCCTGTTTTGAACATTTTCTTTTCAAAACGTTCAATCATGGCGCGATCTTTGATTGGATACCACACTGCAAATACACCCGTCGGCCATTTTTTATGAGCGGCTTGAAGTATTTCAACCAATTGCGGAAAATCTTTACGCTCGATTTCGTATGGTGGGTCAATCATGACCAATCCACGTTTTTCTTTAGGCGGAATAACACCCATCAGGCCTTCATAAAAATCACGCTCATGCAAGCCTGCACGTTTATCGCGAATATTAAAATACAATTGTTGAAACACATCACGCTGCATTTCAAATATAGTTGCTTTATCAATATCACGCATGCCTTCAAGCGCAAACCAAGGTGAACCTGGATAAGCGCCTTTACCTGAACCTGCACGCATATCTTCAACAATTTTAAGATATTGTTTTATGCCTTCAGGTGCATTACGTTTAATCGAATCATCAAGCTTGACCAAACGGTGGATACCCGTTAAAAACTCACCTGATTTTTGTGCTTCAGACGTAGATAAATCATATTTACCTGCACCACCATGGGTATCGATATATCGATAAGGTTTATCTTTAGCATTTAAACGAGCGAGCAGTTGAAGCAAAAGTACATGCTTCATAACATCGGCAAAGTTACCCGCATGGAAATGGTGACGGTAATTCATGTTGACAATTATTCCTCAATTCAAAGGATAGTTTAACATGAAAGAAAAAAGTATTCTTTAGCGTTGATGTGATCATCTAAAATTGCACTGTAATCAACTTATTAATGAACTGGAGTTCTATGCAACAAACCTCTTTCACAAGTTCATGGAACTTAAATCAAATTTTAGATGATTTAAATGAATTTGGTTTTGCTCTAATTGATGATGTCTACTCGGCTGAATATGTGGAATCTCTAGTACAAGAATGTAGCACCCATCTTGCTGAATTCAGAGCAGCAGGAGTACAAAACGGCGTTGTCAGTCATATCCGTAGTGACCATATTCTATGGATTGATGGTCAGTTACCGATTGCCCAACAGCATATCCAAGCTTTAGAAGAGTTCTCACAAGCGTTAAATCAGGCGTTTTATCTTGGGATTAAAGAAGTAGAAGCACATTTTGCCTGCTACAACGCGGGTGAATTTTATGCTTTACATCGTGATAATCCTCAACAAAAAAATGACCGAATGATTTCGACCGTTTTTTATCTACATAAAGATTGGCAGGAAGATTGGGGTGGACAATTACGCTTACAGGACAAAAAAGATCAGTGGCATATTATTCAACCAATATCAAACCGCCTTGCAATTTTCCAAAGTGACTTATTGCACGAAGTTCTGCTTTCTAAACAACAACGTCTATCGATTACTGCATGGTTACGCAGTGGAGGCTCAATCTGGAATCAGGGCCAAGCCCTTTAAATTCCTGAAAACAGCCTTATATAACTAGGCATAACTGATGATTCTGGATCAATACATGTCAAATGAGACGAAACAAGTCATTGCACGAATTGGTGAAACTGACCAACTCTTTTTAGAGAACAACAGTCCTGAACTTGCTTTAGAGCGTGCTGACCTGCGTTTACAGCTGGTCGTACTCAGCCATGTACGTCAGGAACAATTACACTTCTTACAGGAAGCAATCGTACTGTTGGAACAAGCACGAATTGAATACGACGAAATGCCATTAAGCTTGTATTTGAATTTGTCTTTATGTTTAGCTAAAGCATATATGATTTACTTCGAGCTCACTAAAGAGCAGCGTTTTGCTTTAATTACACAGCAAATTCTTAAACCTTTGGCATATACAGAACACCTAGAGATTTATTTCTTCTTGGCTTACGCTTCAGCTGCGAAGCAAGAACCAGCATTAACACGGTATTGGCTAACGAAATACGTATCTTGCTTAGAACATGATTTAGAGTTATTGCAGCTTCATCCTGCTTTTGGTGAAGTCCGCAAAGAAGAATGGTTTAGTACCCTATTACGCAATAAAGCTCACTGATGTGAGCTTTATTTTTATTGAATCATTACTTGGTACTGTCTACATGCAACTGTTGATTCAGTTCATCAATCACAATGGCCCATTCATCATCTTTGTCCCAATGACTTTTTAGAAAATCTCGCTGACCCGCGCTCCAGAACTCAGCTTCATGCAATTTCTGATCAGCACTAAGCTGATGCGTTTTCACAAAACTTTCAATTGCAGCATCATCTGCCCCAAGCCCTAATTGTTCAAATAAAAGCTCCAATGTCGGTTGTTGTTCAAACATTATTATTCTCCAAGACAAGTTACTTAATAGAAATAATTTAACAGTAATACTGCTAACATACAGAAAGATGCCTATATTTTCTTGTTGTTTTTTGTGTGTACTTAGCATAAAAAAAGCACCTTATGAAAGGTGCTTTTTCAATCTATCAAACTGATAAATTAGTTCAACATGTCTGCAATTGCAGCACGTTCTTCTTCAAGTTCATTTAACGTGAAGTTGATACGCTCACGGCTGAACTCGTCGATTTCTAAACCTTGAACGATTTTGTATTCACCGTTTTCAGTTGTTACAGGGAAACCAAACATAACGCCTTCTGGAATACCATAAGAA
This sequence comes from Acinetobacter sp. TR3, assembly GCF_027105055.1. Taxonomy (NCBI): domain Bacteria; kingdom Pseudomonadati; phylum Pseudomonadota; class Gammaproteobacteria; order Moraxellales; family Moraxellaceae; genus Acinetobacter; species Acinetobacter sp. TR3. The sequence continues at coordinate 521,886 of NZ_CP114264.1, read as the reverse complement.
CCGTCAGAAGGAATACCCATAGTTACCCATTGACCATTTGTACCTAATGCCCAATCACGCATATGATCGATTGCAGCATTTGCAGCAGAAGCAGCAGAAGACAAACCACGCGCTTCGATGATCGCAGCACCACGTTTACCAACTGTAGGAAGGAATACATCTTTATTCCATTCTGCATCGTTGATTTTGTCTTTTAAGCTTTCGCCATTTGCAGTTGCAAAACGGTAGTCAGCATACATTGTTGGAGAGTGGTTACCCCAAACGGTCATTGTTTCGATATCAGAAACAGCAACACCCGCTTTTTGAGCAAGTTGAGTTAACGCACGGTTGTGGTCAAGACGTAACATTGCTGTAAAGTTTTTCGCTGGAAGATCTGGAGCAGATTTCATTGCAATATAAGCATTTGTATTTGCAGGGTTACCTACGACCAATACTTTAACATCACGGCTTGCAACTTCGTTAAGTGCTTGACCTTGACCAATAAAGATTTCGCCATTTACTTTTAATAAGTCAGCACGTTCCATACCAGGACCGCGTGGACGTGAACCAACTAATAAAGCATAGTCAGCATCTTTAAATGCAACTTTAGGATCATCAGTCCCGATCATGCCTGCCAATAAAGGGAAAGCACAGTCATCAAGTTCCATCATTACGCCTTTAAGCGCTTGTTGAGCTTTCTCAAAAGGAACTTCAAGCAATTGTAAAATTACAGGTTGATCTTTACCTAACATTTCACCGCTTGCGATACGGAATAATAAGCTATAACCAATTTGACCTGCAGCGCCTGTAACGGCAACACGAACGGGTTGCTTCATGTGATATTCTCCAATGAGATGCGTTTGCACAATTGAACGCTAAAGTGGTTCAATCGAATTATCATAAACGGCAAATATTGTACTCTAAAGCAAACACAGATGCATTTAAAAGAGAATGGATTTCAACAAAAGTCTGATAGAAAATACAAATTAATTGAAGAAAAAGCTTAATAACTGCCTTTAATTGTAAATTCATTTGGACATCCCGTCACAATATGACTTGCACATTGTTTGTATTGCCCATTTTTTTGATAACACACCCGAATCTCAGTCAAAATAGAATCAAATTTTGAAGACTGACAAGTAAAGCGAATTCCTGTAGGAGGTAATGAGGGGTTTAGTTTCATGAATTGTTGTCGAAGGTTTTCTTTTTGAACTTCAATGGTATTCGGACTCGTTAAATCAGCAGGTACTTTTAAGCGCTCAGCAAAATTAATAATCGTTCTAAAATATTGACTAGCATTCATCGACATACATCCTCCAACATCTTGCCAAAGTTGCACACGTGCATTTTCATCGGGCATTACACGCGCCACAACTTTAGCTTGCAAGGGAGATAATTTCGCAGAAGTTTTAGTGGAACAATCCCGATTTAAAGGAACTTCTGGCAATAAGCTTGCGATAGTAAGAGAATAACCCTCTAAACATTTACGCTGTTTTTGTCTTGATGAATCAAAGGAACAAGCTGCGGGAGTCATTTGAACATGCATCACATAACCCGAAATATCAGGGTTCTCTGCAGCATGTAACGGCGCAGCAAGTGACATAACCAAGTAACAGATCAAGATCTGCAATGATCGAACTAACCGTCCCTTGAATAAATTCATAAATTTCATCAAATATAAAAACTTCATTATTTCAAATTAAATGTCTTTGCTTCTTTAAGGTTCATTGCGCACTGGTATTGTCCCCATCCTTTTTTCTAAGGATTGCGCGCCTAACCCTAACACAACACCATAATGCGTCGCATTGGTCATCACATGTTTGACGTAATCACGTGTTTCCAACAATGGAATAGTTTCTGTGTATTGATCAGCCGCCATGGTTTGAAAATCTGGCTGCCATCGTTTTGCACGATTTGGGCCAGCATTGTAACCTGCTGTTGCTAATACAGCATTGCCACTCAGCTGGCTTTGAATCATTGACAGATAGTATGTCCCATAACGAATATTGATATTCATTTCACTGAGAGCCGCTGGGTTATAAGTTTCACCCATTTGTCGTGCAACTAACTTTGCAGTATTCGGCATAATTTGCATTAAACCACCTGCGCCCACATGTGAACGTGCTGATGTAACAAACCGACTTTCTTGGCGCATTAAACCATATGCCCAAGCTGGATCAATACCAGCATTGTAACTGTGACTCGTGACATTACTACGGTGTGGTGTTGTATAACGATAAGTATCATTATGGCGCGAGGTCGTGCGGTCTGCGGCATAGATTGCTCTGTCATACCAACCAATATCATGCGCTTGCTTAGCGGCAGCTAAAAGTAAACCATCATCATGCTGCAAATACGATTGGCGGACTGCCCAATTCCATTCGCGATTAATATAATTTGCTGGCGCATCAATATTTTTTAACGCGAATGCACGTTTAAAGTGGATATTTTGGTTTAAACGTTGAATATCTTGTGAACTTGGTTGCTCGTTATAAGGCTGATGATTATAACGTTCACCTAAACGATCTTTGGCTAGCAAGTTATGATAATCATCTCCACTTTGTGCCAGCTTACGGTAAATCTGTTGAGCAGCTTGCTTTGAAGGAGCATCTGAGCGCTGCTCAGACGCACGAGCAAGCCAGTACTGCCAACGATCTTCTTGTTTCTGCGTGATTGACATCGCATCAATTGCACGAATTAAACTTTCCCAAGCACCAAAACGAATCGCTTGGCGCGCATAAATTTCTGCTTCTTCTGGACTAAACGGATAACCATAACTTTGATCATAGGCATTTAACACTTCTCGGTTAAAGCCATTCTTCATGACCGTCGTTCCACCCACATAACCTATCGTACGATATAAATATTTTTGTACAGATTGAGGAGTATCTTGTGCAACACGCTGAATATTTCCTAAAGCATTGGTGAAATCACTGTCTGCGACACGTCCCAATGCAAAAATTAGATATGCATAATCAGTATTGCTAGCTTTAGGAGCATTCCATAAATATGCCAATGGATTCGCTTGGATCTGATTCAACTGAGCCAAGGACAAATCCAGACCTATCGTTTGAGCAGTCGCAATCGCTAAACCAGATTGACCTGCTCTTAGTTGTCCCCAAAGTCGTTGTTGACGATCTTGAGCAGTCATCAGAGGACTAGATAACATCAGTCGCCCTAAACCATTACACGATTCAGGCTGTGTACTTGTCGTTAACCAAATATCTTTATATTCAGCAAAAACCAGACTATCACCCGTTTTGGCACGGACTTGTGCAACCGCACAACTCTCTTCTTGGTCAGGATTAGTGACATAGCTGAGTACAGGTTTTACTTCATTAAAACTGGCTTGTTTTACTTTTTCCTCGACATAATCTGCTGCTAATTTTTCAGCCATCGCTGATTGCGGATAACGTTGCGCAAAAGCGATAATTGAAGATGCGGGTTGTAATCCAAGATTGTTATTGAGTTTCCAATATTCTGGATAATAGCCTAGCGCATCATTTTGCATTTCATATTGGTATTGATCGAGCAATGCAACATTGCCAGAACTTCCAGCACGTAGAGCATCATTAAATTGTTCGTCTAGAGCATATACTGATGAGCAGATCACCACACCTCCCATCGCAACAAGTCGACGGAAGCTTTTCTTATTATTCACTTTATTGCTAACCATTGTTGTAAATTGGGGATGTTTATTCATCTTCATCAATACGTTTGCTCAATTTTGCCCGCCATTATAGTGTAATAAGTCTAAGTTCCAACTATTGTTGTGTTATGTAACTTACTGATTCATATTCATTAAAATTTATCCATTTTTATTCACAAACTGTCCATTTTTGTCAGTTTTTTATTCTCTGCGTTCTTGTAAAAATACTGCTATAATCCGCGGTTTGTTTAAATCCACCTTGTTTAGGAGCCTGCATGACGGTTCAAACATTCATTCCAAGTGCTGTAAAAGCTGCTTCAGAAAACACTGTTACCCAGCCAACGCACACCACTGATGTTTCAATTAAAAAGTTATATATTGAAACACAAGGGTGTCAGATGAATGAGTATGACAGTCATCGTATGGCAGACTTATTGGGTGATTCACATGGTTATGTGCTCACTGACAATCCAAATGATGCAGATATTCTGCTCATGAACACCTGCTCAATTCGCGAAAAAGCACAAGAGAAAGTGTTCAGTGGCTTAGGTCGTTGGCGTAAACTCAAAGAACAGAATCCTGATCTAGTGATTGGTGTCGGTGGCTGCGTTGCATCTCAAGAAGGTGACAATATTCAAAAACGCGCGCCGTACGTCGATATGGTATTTGGGCCACAAACATTGCATCGTTTGCCACAAATGTTGGATCAACATCAAGCTCAAGTTGAAAAACCAAAGAAAGAAAAAATCAAATTAGTTGATATTTCTTTTCCAGATATTGAAAAGTTTGACTTTTTGCCTGAGCCACGTGTGGAAGGCTTTAAAGCATTCGTTTCAATCATGGAAGGTTGTTCGAAATACTGTTCATTCTGTGTCGTACCTTATACTCGTGGTGAAGAGGTTTCTCGTCCACTCGATGATGTATTGGCTGAAATCGCGGGCTTAGCTGAAAAAGGCGTGCGTGAGATCAGCTTGCTTGGTCAAAACGTGAATGGCTATCGTGGTGAAACGTTTGAAGGTGAAATTTGCACTTTCCCTGAACTGCTGCGTTTAGTTGCAGAAATTCCGGGTATTGGACGTTTACGCTATACAACTTCTCATCCGCTTGAATTTTCTGATGATTTAATTCAATGCTATCGTGATTTACCACAAATGGTTTCACATTTACATCTGCCAGTACAAAGTGGTTCAAACGATGTACTGCAAGCCATGAAACGTAACCACACCATTGATGTCTACATCGATAAAATTGCCAAATTACGTAAAGTCCGCCCAGATATGCATTTATCTAGCGATTTCATCATCGGCTTTCCAGGGGAAACAGATGAACACTTTGCTGAAACCTTACAGTTCATTAAAGATTTAGATTTTGATCATTCATATAGTTTTGTTTACTCAAAACGTCCGGGAACACCTGCATCTGACCTACCTGATAGCACCCCTGAACAAGTCAAAAAAGATCGTTTAGCACAAGTACAGCAAGTGATCAAACAATCTAGTATTGATAAAACAGATGCCATGCTCGGCAAGATTGAACGTGTGCTGATTGAGAAAGTTTCGGATAAAGATCCAAATGTATTGGTTGGCACAGCAGACAATACTCGTTTGGTTACATTTATCGGTGATGCGACATGGGTTGGACGTTTTGCAGAGATTGAGATCACTGAAATTAAAACTTTAAATTTAGTTTATGGTGAACTCTTGAATCTTGAACCTGACGTGGCGTAATGTAAGGGTATTCTTACAAGTCAACAAAAAGGGTTTCTCTTGACTGCAGCGATTCGACGTACAGTAACGTTCCCTGAAATTTCCATGGAACGTTTGAAAAGCATGCTCGGTGCGTATAACGGGCATTTAAAACAAATCGAACAACGTTTAGATGTCAAAATTACTCACCGAGGCGATGCCTTTTATCTAGACGGTGATATAGAAACAGTTGAAAGAGCCGAAGCACTATTGCAACGGCTTTATCAAGAATCAGAAATTTCCTCACAAATCAGTGCCGATGTTTTACATTTGATGATCCAAGGTTCACAGACAGATCGTGATTTCATGGATGATTCGGAACAAGAACATACAGGCTTAGATAGCGTTTGGCTGCAAACTCGCAAAGGGCGAATCAATCCTCGTGGTGCCAATCAAAAGCGTTATGTGCAACGTATTTTACAAAGTGATATTTCCTTCGGTATTGGCCCAGCAGGGACAGGTAAAACCTATCTAGCAGTTGCTGCTGCTGTTGATATGTTAGAACGTAATGAAATCCAACGAATCTTACTGGTTCGTCCTGCGGTTGAAGCTGGCGAGAAACTTGGTTTTCTACCGGGTGACTTGACCCAAAAAATCGATCCCTACTTACGCCCACTTTACGATGCTCTATATGAAATGCTGGGTTTTGAAAAAGTGGCCAAACTGATTGAACGCCAAGTGATTGAGGTTGCTCCGCTTGCCTACATGCGTGGACGCACGCTGAACCATTCATTCGTCATTTTAGATGAAGCACAAAACACCACACCAGAACAGATGAAAATGTTCCTTACCCGTTTAGGTTTTGGTTCACGTGCCGTGATTACAGGTGACGTTACACAGGTTGACTTACCGCGTGGGCAACAATCGGGCTTAGCACAAGCATTACGTGTACTGGAAAATGTCCATGAGATTCATATCACTCGTTTCCATTCCCGTGATGTGGTACGACATCAATTGGTACAAAAAATTGTTGAGGCCTACGAAGGTTGGGACAGTGAACAGCAACGCCTGTCTGCTGAAGCTCGTGCTGAACGCAAAGCCAAACAAGAAGCATTGATTGCAGAAAATGATTCTGCGGCAGATGCGCAACACATTTAAAAATCCCCCTCACTCCCCCTTTTATTGCAATACTTTAATCGCATATCAGGGGGACGATTTTAAGGATCTATTTTGAAAATCAATTTAAGTCTTCAACAAGACTTTCAAGCGAATGAATTACCACTAAAACGTGGTCAAATTAAAAAGCAGATTGAAACCACACTCCGTCATGTCGGTCTCGACGTAGACTGCGAAATCGGAATTGCCTGCGTCGACCTCGCAGAAAGCCATGAGCTGAATCTGCAATATCGTGAAAAAGACAAACCGACCAATGTATTGTCTTTTCCAAGCGATATTCCTGAAGAAATGCTCAACTTACTGGATGCTGAACCTTTAGGTGACTTGGTGATTTGTATCCCTGTGGTTTTACAAGAAGCCTCTGAACAGCAAAAAACACCTATTGATCATTTCACCCATTTACTGGTTCATGGCGTTTTACATTTACTTGGCTACGATCATGAAACCAGTGAAGCTGAAGCTGAAGAAATGGAAGCCTTAGAAATTGAGATTCTAAAAAAACTAGGGATCGCCAACCCTTATCAAGCAGATGAAAGCTAATTTAAGACACTATGTATATCGTTATTTTTAAAGCTACGATCAAACAACTTGATGCAACTTACTCTGAAATGGCACAGAAGCTGAGAAATAAAGCCTTGAGTCAATTTAACTGTGTCAAATTTGAAGTGTGTAGTGAAAATGGTTTTGAAATCGCGTTGTCTTACTGGAACAGTCTTGAAGATATCAAGCAGTGGCAACGCGATGCAGAACATTTAGTTGCTCAGCGTTTGGGCAAAGAAAAATGGTATCAGGATTTTAGTGTGGAAATCTGCACAGTTGAACGTGCTTATTCAAATCAAAATAGCTTGTGAATAGATGCAAACTTATCCACATCTTCAATAAAAAACGGCTGAATTTAGCCGTTTTTTTATTTCTCAAGATAATTAGAATTGGTAGCGTAGCGTCAAAGTCACGTTACGAGGTGAACCATAGACCATACTGTTACTCCCAATACCCGTATAATATTTTTTATCAAATATATTATTCAAGTTAACCTGCGCTTTAATATTTGAATCAATATCATAGCCCACCATTAAGTTTACTAAAGCATATGCATCTTGGCTAATACGTTGACTGCCTTCTCCAGTATAAAATTTGCTCTTATAGTTTAGCCCACCACCAACACTCCATTTATCGAGCGTATATTTGGTAAAGAGATTGGCACTGGTTCTTGAAGACATAGTTTGAACTTCTTCACCTTTTGCATCTTTGGCATTGAAATGTGCAACACCAAAACTCAGGTTCCAGTTATCTCTAATTTCCCCATCTAATTCAAACTCAACCCCTTTACTTTCAACACCATCCACACTGCGATAAGCTTTTTCATTGGTAGGGTTGCCATTTGCATCGGGTACAAAAACACCATTAATCTCTTCTGCAACATTATCTTGTTGAGTTTTAAATACTGATAGAGCTGCATTCAGCTTCCCATCCAAAAACTCGCCTTTTAAACCAGTTTCATAGCTTTTACCTTCTCTTGGATCAAGGTATTGGCGATTAACATCTCTTTTATCTTCTGGCTTAAAGATACTGGTATAACTTGTATACCAAGAATAATTATCAAGAAAATCAAAAACTAAACCCGAATACGGCGTGACTTCATTATTAAATTCTCGATTGCCTACACCATCGTCACTTTCATATTTCCAATTAGATACACGAACACCTGTAATTAACTTCAATGGCTCTAATAAGCTAAACTTGCCTGCAAGATAAGCACCTGTTTGTGTGGTCTTATTTGGAGGTTGATACAAGTTATTATTCTGAATTGCGCCAATTAATGGAATATTTGGATGATCAAAATCGAGTACAGCACCTGATGCAATCGGCGGCGTTCCTGAATACCACTTATCTTTCTTGCTTTGGTTATACATAAAACCTGCAACAATTTCCTGCTTTACCCCCCCCAGCATAAAAGGTGCTGAGAGATAGCTATCAATATTATTTTCTTTGGTCTTTGTTATATCTGACCAAGTCATCAATGAACCAAAACCCGTATTGGTTGCTTTATCTACTCGCCCAGAGTTTGGAACAACGTTTCCGTCACTGTAATAACTTGAACCTAGATATAATAAAGCCGTGTCTTGTTTTACTTCGCGGTAAGCGTAGTTCACATTCAAATTGATATCGTTAAATAGATTCTGCTTCAATGTCGCAAAAGCCGTGGTGGTATCCGTATCCCAAAACGTCCAATCAGAAGAAACTGTTTTCGAACGGTCAAAATTAGTTCGTGTACCATCGGTATAGAAAGCTGGTAACCCTCCCCAACGTACACCATCCCTCTCTAGGTTTTGATAACCAGCACCTACAGAAACATAGGTTTTATCCGTGATATCAGCATCAACCACCCCATATACAACATTATTATTTTTCTCATACCCTTTCATAAAAGAGTCAGTGTCTTCGTGCTTTACCACGACACGACCACGGACACTACCATCAGCATTTAATGGTGTTGAAATATCTGCTGAACTTGACCATGCATTCCATGAGCCCAAAGAAGTGCTGACATTCCCTGTCAACTCTTTCGCATTAGCATGTTTTCGAATCATGTTAATTGCAATTGCAGGATTCCCAGCACCTGTCATCAAACCATTTGCGCCTTTCACCAGTTCAACCCGATCATACATGGTTAAATCAGGATCATTGGCTTCCATTCCAACATTGCTTGGAACACCATCAAACAGATAATAGTCAACATCAAAACCACGTGCTGTTGGGTACTGACGTTCATCCCACTGGTTCACAGTCACGCCTGTGACGTTATTTAACAAGTCCTGAAACGATGTAATATTTGCATCATCCAAATACTCACGGGTGAGAACTTTGACCGATTGTGGTGTTTCTCTAAGCGATAAATTGAGTTTGGTCGACGTATTGGTACTTTTAGCTGTATAACTTTTCTTTCCTTCAGTTACAGCAAAAGCCCCTTCTTCTGCTTTGATGGTAATCGTTGGCAATTTTGCATTTTCTTTAGCTTCTTCTTCTGCAAAAGCCAATGAAGGTAACAGGATCGCAGCCATTGCCAATACCAGTGGGCGGGCTTTAAACAGGTTTAAAGTTGGAGGTTGATGCATGAAATATGTCCTTATTGCAAGGGAACGGTCTTGAAAACATGCATCTCATTCCCCCGATAAATTTCAAGAAGGATGCATTCATTTTCAAAAGGAGAATTAGCTCAAAAATACAATGCAAATGATAATTGTTTTTATTATCAATTCAAGCTCTAACGATTAAACTCAATTATTTGTTTTTTATCTAATAATCTAAATTACGTGTTTTTATAAAAATTAAAACATTGATTTTTATTATTTTATTTATTTTTATAAAATACAACAAAAAAGAAGTACACTCTTTTAATGTACTTCAAATTCCGCATCGACAGGATCAAAGCGCCATGTTCGAATAATTCGTAATTCAGAAATGTCCTTTTTCATATTGTTATCAAAGGGTCCAAAAGGTGCTCCACGGCGCACCGAAGCTTTTGCCGCTTCATCTAAAATGGGATGTCCAGAACTTTCTATAAGACGAATTGCTCGAATTCCACCTTCGGCATTCAGAATGACCATTAAACGCACTTCACCCGATAAATGTCGTTGTTTCGCTTCATCTGGATAATAACGATTACCATATAGTTCAACTTTCTGACGAAATTTATCAAGATAAGCTGCTGATGCATCTTGTTTTGCCTGAATCCCATCTACTGTTTTAATACGTTGTTTACGACTAAAATTTTGCTGATGTTGTAAATATTGTGCTTCCAAGCTCGCAACCATCGCGGCTTTGGCTTGAAATTGACTCTGTAACTCATCTAAGGTTTTTTTACGTTCAGTTTGCTCTGCTTGCTTCTGCCAGCTTAAAACCGTCATGAGCACTTTTTCTTCAAATTTTAATTCTCGTTTTTGCTGGACTTTCTCTAAACTCTCGAGCTCTGACTCTCCTGTTGTCGCATCTGCTTCCATCGGAGCTGGCATATCACTCGACATACGATGTGCTTCACGAAAATCACCTGAACCTTTTTGATCAGCTTGCGCCAAGAAGTCGGCATCTTTGACTTTTTCTTGACTTGTACGAACCGTAACTGCGATTTCTTTGGTTGATGTATCTGTAGGTGATGGCATTGCGAACTGAATTGCAAGCACAGCACCATGTAGAAGCATCGCTAACGCAACTGCCCCGATAAAAATTGGATCTTGCCACCAGTAAGGGGACAGTACTGAACGAAAATTTCTTTTATTCCACATGGTATTCAAGCGACAAAATATGTCTCATCCCCAACAGCAATCACCGTATAAAACCAAACTAATATTCAAAATATTAAAAAAATGTGATCCACTTATAGTCACAGTGTTTCCGTACCATCATTTTATGAAAATGTATCAATTAATTTTGCTACACTGCAAGTCAGAAATTTATTTTTATTTTTTAGCTAATACAAAGATCGTGGTATTGCCATCAGATTTATTGATGATTGAGTTCGGTTAGAAACATCAAAAAATCTATAATCAATTCACTTTCTGGAACAACTTTTATGCAAACGCTAATTTCATCCGTTGTTAAACGTCTACGTAAAGTTTACCAAAAAGCAGAAGAATTCATTGAAGAAGAAAGAGAATTTGCACTTTCACAAGTTTTTGTCAATGCGACAATGGAGCGTTATGTCACAGAAAAAGTTGGAATTATTCAAGACCTACACGCTGATCTATATGATGGATGGCTACGTTTATATGCCACGATTGATGTCAAAGGGCTGCATACCACCTTATCCGTTGATTTAAAACTTATTCAAATGGAAATGAATAAAGATGTTCAACTGATGGTATTCGAACAAATTAGTAATACACAAGTGATTGAAGCATCATTTAAGAATATTTTCCAAAAATGGGGATTTTATATTGCGATTTGGTATTACCAAAAATTTCGTGATGAAGATCCTCTAGGAAAAATCTTAGAGCATTTTGAAGTTGTTTCAGTCAAAGATGAATTGCTTTATCTAGATTTAAATCGCTGGTTTAAAAAGAAAGCAAGTATTATTGAAACACTGAGTAAAGTTCATGTGAACCGCGCCAGAGTCCGTCCAGCCGAACTGATTGTTTGGGGGAACGTCAATTTGGCTGCCATTTTGTATCCGCCAAATGAAGATGACTTTGATGAAGAAGGATTAGATGACACAGAAGTCACGCCAATTCAGCAAAAAGACACTAGAAAATAATCGTATTGAACAGGGTGGTATGAATTTCAGATTTATGCCACTTACTCAAATACCATCATGATTTATACGAAAAATTAACAAGCATTGAGTAAAAAACCTGATTTTTTCTTCATAATCTACAGGCATAATAACGACAAATCGTAATGATAAATGAATGATTGCTCATTGATGATCATTCAAAGGATATATAGTGTGATGACAAAGAAATTATTGAAAGTAGTGAGTATTACGTCGGCTGCCCTGTTCAGTGTCAGCATGTCTAGCCATGCTCTAGCAATGGCACCTTTCCAAGCAAGCTATCAATTTAGCTACAACAACAAAAACCTCGGTTCAGCGACACGTACACTTTCGCAACAAGGAAATAATTGGACCTATCAGTTTAGTGCAAAAGCAGGCGGAATTGCCTCAGCCTCGGAAACAAGTCAATTTAGTTTTGCGGATAATAAGATTACATCACAAAAATTTAGCCGTAGCAGTAAAATTTTAATTCACAACAACACCATGAGTATTAACTTTAATCCAAACACTAAAGTTGTGAATACGAAAAAAGATGACACTGCTCGCTCATTCCCATGGCAAGCAGGTGCGTTAGATGAGTTGAATGCTGAATTGCAAATCCGTGAGGATTTAAAAAGTAATTCACTTAGAACCAAATATTTAATTGCTGATGCAAAAGCCTTAGATGAACGCCGTTTTGTTAAGCAAGGCACTGAAAACATCAAAACCAATTATGGGACGTTCAGCACCATTAAAGTCGTTATGCAACACGATAAACCAGAACGTAATACGGTATTTTGGTTAGCACCAAAACTGGATTATCTCCCTGTAAAAATGGCACATAATGATGGTAAATCGTCTTATGGCTTATTATTAACAGGCTATTCGGGTAAAACCAACTAACCATCTGGTCAATTTTAGCTTGCAATTTTTTAGATGCTTTTTAAAATATGCCTTTGCTTGAAAAAGCATCCGTTTAGAGGATTCTCCCGTGTACGCTTTAGAACAGAAAATCTTAAATGAAGGTATCGTTCTATCTGATCAGGTTTTGAAAGTTGATGCTTTCTTAAATCATCAAATTGACCCCGTGTTAATGCAACAGATTGGTAAAGAGTTTGCTGCTCGTTTTAAAGATGCTGGCATTACTAAAATTATTACGATCGAAGCTTCTGGAATTGCACCTGCAATCATGACTGGCTTGGAGCTGGGTGTTCCAGTAATTTTCGCGCGTAAATACCAATCTTTAACACTCAAAGATGATCTTTACCGTTCTAAAGTGTTCTCGTTCACCAAACAAACTGAAAGCACCATTGCGATTTCAAACAAGCACATCAACTCAAGTGATAAAGCACTTGTGATTGATGATTTCTTGGCAAATGGTCAAGCGGCATTAGGTTTAATCGACTTGATTCATCAGGCAAATGCTGAGGTTGTTGGTGTTGGGATCGTAATTGAAAAGTCATTCCAACCAGGTCGTGATGTGTTACTTGAAAAAGGCTATCGTGTTGAATCTTTAGCGCGTGTTGAGTCTTTGACTGATGGCAAAGTTACCTTCATCAGTGAATAAGTTTTTAAAATAAAAAAGCGGATGAGTGATCATCCGCTTTTTTATTTAGTAACAATCCCAGTTATATAGCACTTTGGAAAAGTCTCGTTTCTTTAAGTCTTCAGGGTGAATAAAGAAATTCCCCACACCTGAATCTCCCCACATAATCTCATTCTCTGCATCTTCGCTATCCAACTGAAATAGTAGAATATAATCCTGAATATTTGCATTATATTGACGTGGATCAGTTTGGGTGAAAAATGGATAACCGCCTAAACGGTGTCCACTTGCAGATAAAAGTTCATGATAAGGTTCGATAAAATCATCTTCAAAATCACCACCCTCAAATTGATCTTCAAAATCATAAAGGTCTTCAGTCCCTAAGATTTTCGGCGCAAAAGCGAAATCACCCAAACTGATTGGTTGCGTAGTTAAGGTAAATTCAATCGAGTATTGTCCAGTAAAAGGTAAATAATCCTCTTCACCCAACTCAAACTCAGAAAAATCCTGTCTTAATTGTGAAGTATCCTCGATCACTTGATCAAAGTATAAAACCCTAAAACCAGATTGCTGCTGTTGGTCGTCGAAATTCATCCCGTACAAATCATCTGCAGCAATATAGAACTGTAAAATTCCCTTGTCTGGGAAATTAGGTAAACTTGGAATTTCCGCAAAATTAAATTGAGCCAATAAAGCAAGAGGATTACCATTAGAATCTAAAGGATAAGCAGTATCCAAAGGTAAGTACGGTTCTCCCCCAATCTTACTTTGCCATACAGTCAAGGCATCGTTTGAACTGAGCTGTAAAGTTACTGTTGGCAAAATAGTAGCTGAAATTTTTTCTAAGAATGGCTGCAAACTGTTCGGCAAACTTTCTGGTTTAAAATTCATTGTATTCATTACCCATGTCGTTATTTATAGAATCTAATATAAAACAATCGGCTATACTGGAACAGAGCATAAGGATTAAACTGCGACAATCGATGTCGCCAAATTGAAAAGATATTTATCACATAAATTCTGATAAAATCAGCGCGTTCAAAAGCAAAGATAGGCGTGAAGATGCAAACATACCTGAACCTCTTACAACATATCCTCGACAATGGTGGCGATAAAGGCGATCGTACAGGTACGGGTACACGTTCAGTATTTGGTCATCAAATGCGTTTTGATCTTTCTAAAGGTTTTCCACTATTAACGACCAAGAAAGTACACTTTCGCTCTATCGTGATTGAACTACTATGGTTCCTGAAAGGTGATACCAACGTTCAATATCTCAAAGATAATAAAGTCAGCATTTGGGATGAATGGGCAACCGCAGAACAAACTGCACGTTTTGGTCGCCCTGAGGGTGAACTTGGTCCTGTTTACGGGCATCAATGGCGTAACTTTGGCGCAACCCAAAATGAAGATGGTAGCTATCAGCAAAATGGTTTTGATCAGATTCAATGGCTCGTCAATGAAATTAAAACTAATCCCAATTCACGTCGTTTGATCGTCTCGGGTTGGAACCCAAATGAAGCAGCTAAAGTTGCTTTACCACCTTGCCATACCCTGTTTCAGTTTTTTGTACAAGATAACAAACTATCATGCCAGTTGTATCAACGTAGCGCAGATGTTTTTCTAGGTGTGCCATTTAATATTGCCAGTTATGCCCTACTTACACATATGATTGCTCAAGTTTGCGGCTTAGGTGTAGGTGACTTTGTTTGGACAGGTGGTGATACTCATTTATATGCCAATCACTTTGAGCAAGCACAGTTGCAGCTTACACGTGAGCCGCTACCCTTGTGTCAATTAAAACTCAATCCCGAGATTACTGATATTTTTGACTTCAAATTTGAGGATATCGAAATTATTGGCTATGAGTCACACCCTGCTATTAAAGCACCCGTCGCAGTTTAAATAGATCAGAGAGAATACAAAATGGCATGGCAAGGTCTTGAAGTTGTACACGTAGTCGCAATGGATAAAAATAACTGTATTGGCAAGGGCAATGCTTTACCGTGGCATATCTCCGCTGATCTCAAACACTTTAAGGCAATTACCCAAGGTGGTGTTGTGATCATGGGGCGTAAAACCTTAGAGTCAATGGGGCGTGCTCTTCCAAATCGTGTGAATTGGGTCATCACGCGTGATTTAGATTGGCAATTTGAGGGTGTTAAAGTAGCACATAGTATTGAAGATGCTTTAACTCATGCACTTACAGACGTACAACACTCTGAAAAAGCATCTTTATTTATTATTGGAGGTGGAGAGATTTTTACTCAAACCCTTGCGATTGCCGATCGTCTTGAATTAACCCATGTTGATTTAGATGTACAAGGCGATGCACATTATCCAAAAATCTCTGAGGATTTTCGAAAAGTAAACTCAGAACAACACATTGATGAAAAATCAAATATTGCTTTCGAGTTTGCGACCTACCAAAAATAAAAAATGGATCGCGCGTCATCATGCATAATATTGGATCACGTGAGTTTTTACTGGCGTTAGGCATTGGGCTATTACATAGTTTTTTTGCCTTATTTGTGATCCTCTCCAGTATCTGGTTATGTCTGGCATTCTGGATTCAACATCCTTTTGGAACAATCTTTAGCCGAATCATTATCATTTTTTGGGCACTGTTTGCACTCAGCCTACTTGGTGTTTATGTCAGTGGGCATATTTTTAGTCGCCGCACTGATATTTTAATTTACTGTGTTGCCTTTGCCTGTTCACTGGTCTGGTATTTTTCATTAGAGGCTCGCCAAGATCGTGACTGGAACCCTGAAGTCGCTGAGCAGCTTACTTACCAAAAGCAAGGCAATCTAGTACAGCTACATAATGTGCGTAATTTTAATTGGCATAAAGACGGCACTTATGACATTCGCTGGGAAAATCGTACAATTGACCTAGATAAAATTACAGGCGTCAATGTCATCACATCCTACTGGATGGGACCTCAAATCGCGCATACGTTGGTGAGTTTCGATTTCTCAGATCAAAAACCTTTGGTTTTTTCTATCGAGATTCGCAAAGAAAAAGGAGAAGAATTTTCCGCGATTGGTGGCTTTTTCCGTAAATATGAACTCAATTTAGTGGCTTCTGATGAAAAAGATCTGATTTATACGCGAAGTAATATTCGTCATGAACAAGTTTATTTATTTCCAATAAGAATGCCTCAAACCGAACGTAAAGCGTTATTTATCGAATATCTACATAAAGCAGATGAATTACGTGCTGAAGCAAAATGGTACAACACGCTTACAAGTAATTGTACAACGCTCGTTTTTGACATGATCCAAGCGATCAACCCACAAACTTTACCTAAAGATTATCGTTTACTGGCTTCAGGCTATTTACCCAACTATCTTTTTGATCTAAAAGCACTTAATCAAAATTATAGTATGAAAGAATGGTATCAATTGGCATGGATTAATACACGTGCTGAAAAATATGAACAACAACCAGATCAATCCAGTGAATATTTTTCGAAAATCATTCGACATGGATTACCAAAAGCAAATTAGTCCATTTCGCTTTTTTAACAAAACAATACTCAATCTCCTTCTATAGTCCATCTTGATTGATTTAAATCAATCAAGATATATGCATTCACTTGATGATCACGAATCCACAATAGCACTCGCAAATTATTGCAAGATCGTGGATAGAAATGCCACATCATGAATACATAGGAAAATATGCTAAGGCTTAGGTGAATTTTTATGAAATTTATAAGGGATACTGAATCAGTTATTTGATTTTGTGACATAAAAAGCTAAATCTCTGATTGATAATGGGCTTTTACTTTTCAGTGACTTCGTATACTTTATTAGTATTCTTAGAATTAAAAATTGGGAAAATTTATGCAACAAGCATTATTCGGTGGTGGTTGCTTTTGGTGTGTAGAAGCTGTTTTTCTACAACTAAAAGGCGTCGAAAAAGTTGTGAGTGGTTATGCTGGTGGTATCGTTCACAATCCAAGTTATGATCAAGTTTGCCAAGGTAATACTCAACATGCAGAAGTTGTATTGATTGACTTTGATGAACAGCAAATCAATTATACTCAACTTCTAAATGTTTTCTTTACCACCCACGATCCAACTACGTTAAACCGCCAAGGTAATGATATTGGCACTCAATACCGTTCTGTTGTCTATTATTTTAATGATGAACAAAAGCAGCAAGCGGAGAAAATTATTCAAGATTTAGAAAATGATGGTCTCAATATCGTAACTGAACTTAGCCCAGCACCAACATTTTACCCTGCTGAAGAATACCATCAAAATTTTTATGCCCGTAATCCATCACAAGGTTACTGCAATTTTAGCATTCCCCCAAAACTGTCAAAATTACGTTCAAAATATCTCGAACTACTCAAAACAGAGTAAGCATAAAAAAAGCAACTCACTGAGTTGCTTTTTTTATGAAACAAATTTTAGTTTTCACTCACAAATGCAATATCACTCAGCCCTGCTTCACTCGCCCGTGACATGACTTGCGCTACTGTGTCGTATTTTGATTCTTTATCAGCACGTAACTGTACTGTCGGTTTTGTTTCTGCTTTTCCTGCTTCTTGGAAACGCGTCTGTAACTCATCCAAACTAATAATTTGAGCATCCCATGCCACTTCACCTTTTTCATTAATACTGATGGTGATTGCTTTTGGTGGTGGATCTACAATGTCAGCGGTCGTTTTTGGTAAAGCTAATGGAATTGATGGGTTAGCAACCGTTGCTGTGACTAAAAAGATAATCATCAATACCAACATAATGTCGATCAGAGGAATGAGATTCATCTCATTCATGCCACTGTCGTGGTCTTCACCCAATTGAAAGCCCATCTTAAGCTTGACCTCCAACTAAACTTTGTTGAGTCGCTTTAGTTTCTGTCTTTACAGGTGTTTCTTGCTGCAACATCGTATCAATTAACAAGCTATGCGCTTGATCTTGTAAATCATGCGCTAAACCACGATTAAAACGTACACAAATGTTGTAAGCCAATACCGCAGGAATCGCCACAGATAAACCCAAGCCAGTCATGATCAATGCTTCACCAACAGGAGTTGCAACTTGAGCTAAACCCGCCTGACCACTTGTACCTACCGCAACCAATGCATGGAAAATACCCCAAACTGTACCAAATAAACCCACAAATGGCGCAAGTGAAGCAATCGTTCCAAGAACAGATACACCTTTTTCTGCTTGAGATTTTTCTGCCGAAATTTGGCGAAGCAATGCTTGTTCAGCAACTGCTTTACGTTGTTCAAATGATAAAGGCTGTAACTTAGATTTAAGCTTAGCCAAAGCTTGAACAAGTTGAGTATAAGCTTGTTGTTTTAATTGGCGTGTTCCTAATAGGCGCAGAATGAAAATAGTCCACGTTGCAATCGACATTGCTAAAAGGATGAAATACAGTGTTTTACTTACTGCATCTGCATGTTGCCAATAAACTGAAAAGTTCATATACGAACTCCTGATTTAATCTGTCGCAAGGACTCAAATTTATTAAGGACTAAGATCAAACGGCTGCTCTGCTCGAATCGGGTAAGCAACACCATTTTCCATATACGGTTTAAATTTCGCACTTCTTACAGCACGTAAAACTTTTTCATCGAGATTCGGTATACCACTACTACGTGTAACACGTGCATTGGTAATTTTACCTTTCTCATCAGCTTCAATCAGTACCATCACTGAGCGTGTTTGGTTATCTAAATCTTTTGCTGTAACAGATAATTTCGGTGAACGACTCCATTGAACCCCTGAACCACCAATCGATACACGTTTTGGTGATGGATCAGCAGCAGGTTGTGGTTTCGCAACTTCCTGAACGGGTTGTGGTTTTTCAACCACTTTTTCAGTCACAGTGGTCACGACCTTGGTTTCAACTTTAGGTTCAATCTTTTGTTCAGTTTTTTGAAGAACAGGTTTTGGTGCCTCTTTGACCTGTTGAACCTTTTCAATCTTTTTCGGTGGAGGTAAAGGTTTTTCAACAACTTTAACTTCCTTCACCTCTTTTTTAGGTTCAGGTTTTGGCTTTTCTTTAGGTTTCGGTGGTTCAGGTTTTGGTGGTTCTTTAATCTTAACGAACTTCACCTTAAGCGGTTCTTTCTCGATTGGTCTTAACTCAATCGTTTTCATGTGGCTCACCGCCCACAGAACTCCTACATGTCCAATCACAACTGCAACTAAGGCAGCGATGATTTTCTTTTTCATCGGGTGTGGCATGTTGAATATCGCAGGAGATTGACTCATAAGAATCTAAGTACCTATATAGATGGTGACGTTTTACAAAGTAAAAACGATTTCACGCATCGGATAGAACAATAAAAGTGGCATAATAATAAATGAGAAGTGTTTTCATTTGCAACTGGTTTTTTGTGAATCATGCTCAACAAATTGATAAATATACACTTAATAAAATAAAATGTTATAACATAGCAATATCAATGTAAAAAAAGCATGCTTTAAAGCATGCTTTTTTAAAAATTCTATTTGATTTAGAAAACAACCGTTTTATTACCATCCACAATAATACGATCTTCCAAATGCCATTTTACAGCGCGAGCCAATACGTTACGTTCAACATCTTCACCTAGCTCACGTAATTGCTCTACATTGTAATCGTGGCTAACACGTTCAACATCTTGCTCAATAATTGGGCCTTGATCAAGATCAGCAGTCACATAATGTGCTGTTGCACCAATCAATTTCACCCCTTTCTCATACGCTTGCTTATATGGATTTGCACCAACGAAAGCAGGTAAGAATGAATGATGAATATTGATAATCTTCATTTCCCACTTGGCAACAAAGTCTTCACTCAAAATCTGCATATAACGCGCCAAGATCAATAGATCATTGCCCTGCATCATGTCATTAATTTGTGCATAAGCTTCGACTTTATTGTCTTTATTGACTGGTACTACATGGAATGGAATACCAAAATTTTCAACTGATTCACGCAAATCTGGATGGTTTGAGATGACTTGGGTAATTTCACATGGCAATGAGCCACGTGCATGGCGCCATAATAATTCCAATAAAGCATGGTCCACTTTAGAAACGAGAATACCCACTTTCTTTAGTTCACCCACAAAAGTCAATTTCCATTGCATTTCATAACGTTCAGCAACGTTGGCAGCAAAGGTTTGCATCAATGCTTCTTTACGAGAATGTAAATGATCAAGTTCAAACTCAACACGCATGAAATAACGTCCGCCTTGAGCTTCTGTAGCATACTGATCAAGTGCGGTAATATTTGCTCCCTGATGATACAAAAAGCTCGATACGGCTTGCACGATTCCTGGCTTGTCTTCGCAAGTAATCAATAATCGTGCAGTGTGGGCGGTCGTCGTGTTCATGTGGTTAATATCACTTATTGGAATCAAAATTAAAAATCAAGCCGAGCATTCTAGCTCTTTTTTGCTTGTGACTAAATACCTATCACTTATTCATCACTATCATTTTTCAGATTAGATAAACTCGCAAATAAGTCAGATGGGCCTAAAGACTTTAATAATTGTTCATACGTTTGACGACTTTCACCCATTAAATACGGGCCTTCCAAGAACACCATTTGTCGTAAAGCTTGCCATACCCATTTTTCTTCCAAATGGTTGTTATCACTGATATGCCCTGACATATACAAAAAGTTAGTCCAGTTGGTGAGTACAATCCACAAGTTGATAATCAACGCTTCAATTTCCGAATCGGTCATCTTCATCAAACCGGCATCCACAAAGGCACGATAAATTTTTTGCCCTTGCTGCATCACCTGCCCCGCAAAACGCGGATATATTTTTCTGAAGTCTTCATTATTTTCAACAAGGTGATAAACATCACGATGAATAAACCGATAAGCCCACAATTGATTGCTTAACACTTGAAAATAGCTAATTTTATCATTGGCATTTAAAGGTCGATCTGTTGGTAATGCCAGCATTTCCAAGGTTTCAGCCTGATACTGCTGTGCTAATTCTTTAATAATTTCCTGTTTATTACGGAAGTGATAGTACAGATTGCCTGGGCTAATTCCGAGTTCAGCAGCAATATGATTGGTTGTGACCGAACGTTCTCCACGCTCATTAAACAACTGCAAACTGATTTGCAGAATTCTATCTTTTGTTTTATTCGGTTTAGCGTGCGACATTGAGTTTAACCATCTATAACATTATCAATAGGTTATAAAACAAACCTATAAAG
This sequence comes from Acinetobacter sp. TR3, assembly GCF_027105055.1. Lineage (NCBI taxonomy): Bacteria > Pseudomonadati > Pseudomonadota > Gammaproteobacteria > Moraxellales > Moraxellaceae > Acinetobacter > Acinetobacter sp. TR3. The sequence goes on along the minus strand of NZ_CP114264.1, from coordinate 500,411 downwards.
CGACTTGACACTTTAGAGTATTTACTCTAAAAATTAAAAAATAATAAGCTTTCTTTTGGTCCACTCCTATGAACAGTCAAACAAAAACAACCGCTATGACACCTCATGTTGATGTGAAACGGCTACATGATTTGCTTGAACAGCAAAAAGCAGCTTACCAACGCCATCCTGTGCCAAGCGCCAAAGAACGTATTGAACGCTTAGCTCGACTTAAAAATATCTTGGTAAAATATCAAGATCAATTTGCTAACGCAATTAGTCAAGATTATGGCAATCGTGCCATTATGGAAACCAAAATTGGCGAAGTTCTAACATGTTTAGAACATATCAAATACTATAGCAAGAACTTAACTGAGTGGATGAAGCCCTCTAAGCGCCATATCAGTATGTTACACCAACCTGCAAAAGGCTGGGTACAATATCAACCATTAGGTGTCATCGGAGTCATTGCTCCGTGGAACTATCCATTATTGCTCTCTGTTGGTCCACTGATCTGCGCATTAGCTGCGGGTAATCATGCCATGATCAAGATTTCGAGTGCATCTTCTCAGTTTGGTGCTGTATTGGAAAATGCACTTGCTGAAGTGTTCCCTCAAGAACTGGTTACGGTTGTCAATGGTGGTGGCGCAATTTCAGATGCATTCAGCCACTTAGCATTTGATAAATTAATTTTCACAGGTTCAACGTCTGTCGGCAAAACCGTGATGGCAGCAGCATCACAGAACTTAGTCCCTGTGATTTTAGAGTTAGGGGGTAAATCGCCTGCTCTTGTACATTCGGCAATGAATATTCGTGATGTGGCACAACGTATCGCGGTAGGTAAACTTTGGAATGCAGGGCAAACTTGTGTTGCGCCAGACTATATGTTTATTCCGAAGGGTAAAACAGCGGAATTCACCAAGCATTACAATGACTTTGTCAACACGATGTATCCAACCCTACGTGATAACAAAGACTACACTTCAATTGTGAACGATAAACAATACAATCGCTTACAAGGCTATTTAGAAGATGCACGTGATCAAGGTGCAACGATTGTAGAGTTGAATACCAAGAAAGAATCATTAACTGAAGTTCGTAAAATTGCGCCAACCTTACTTACAGGCGTAACCACTGAAATGGAAATTATGAAGAATGAGATCTTTGGTCCAATTCTTCCTATTTTAGAATATGAACATATTGAAGATGCTATTCAGTTCATTAATAGTCGACCACGTCCACTGGCATTCTACTATTTTGATATTGACATGGCTCGTGCTGATTATGTTGCAGGACGTACCCATTCAGGGCATTTTGGTATTAACCAAACCCTCACTCATGTAGCGCAAGATGATCTCCCATTTGGTGGTATTGGTGCATCGGGTATGGGCAAATATCATGGTAAAGAAGGCTTCTTCAGCTTCTCTCATGAGCGCTCTATGATGTCAAACCCTGTAAGCCCTAAACTCTACAGTTTAAAATTCATTCTACCACCGTACAACAAACCAACACATAAACTGCTTTTGAAAACACTATTCCGCTAAGCTGATCAAGGCATGATCTATCACACCAGATCATGTCCTGTTTTTACCAAATTCGCTTGTCTTTTAATCGTATTTTTGGTATAAAACGCCCCTTGAATGATTTCATCCGTTTACTTGAATGGCTAGTTGCACGAAACGGTGCTATATAAACTAGCAATGGAGTTCACCATGTCTAAGGTTTGCCAAGTTACCGGCAAGCGTCCTATCGTTGGTAACAACGTATCGCACGCAAACAACAAAACCAAACGCCGGTTCGAGCCGAACCTGCACCACCACCGTTTTTGGTTAGAAAGCGAAAAGCGTTTTGTACGTCTTCGTTTAACCACTAAAGGTATGCGTATTATTGATAAATTGGGTATTGAGAAAGTTGTTGCTGATCTCCGTGCTCAAGGTCAAAAGATCTAAGGAGTCTGAACAATGCGTGATAAAATCCGCCTCGTTTCTACAGCTGGTACAGGTTATTTCTATACCACTACTAAGAACAAACGTACTATGCCGGAAAAAATGGAAATCAAAAAATTTGATCCAAAAATCCGTCAACACGTAATCTTCAAAGAAGCTAAAATTAAATAATTTTAGTTTTCTTAAAAAAACGACTTCAACTGAAGTCGTTTTTTTTGCTAAACAAAATGTTTTAGCTAAAATAAAATGAATCACTATCTCATAATTTTTTTTGATAAATAAAAAAATTGTCATCAACAAATCCGATTTTACTTGTTACAATTTATTCGCTGTTTTCTTGGCATGTTTTATGCTGAATTATTTGTACCTTAACCGCAATGATTAAGGAGTTTCAATGCCTCATGATGTTGATTTAATTATATTACTTGCCGTCGGTTTCGGTATAGCACTTATTTTTGGCTATATAGCCGCACGTTTACGTCTACCACCATTAATTGGTTATTTGGTAGCAGGTATTATTATAAGCCCTAACACCCCAGGTATCGTGGCAGATATACATCTCGCCAATCAACTTGCCGAACTCGGGGTAATGTTCTTAATGTTTGGCGTAGGGATGCATTTTTCCCTCAATGATCTATTACAAGTCCGCCGTATTGCGTTACCAGGTGCAATTCTACAAATCGCCGTCGCAACTTTACTTGGTATCGGTGTGTCTATGTTTTGGGGCTGGAGTTTTGGTTCAGCACTCATTTTTGGTTTAAGTCTTTCTTGTGCCAGTACTGTTGTTTTACTTAAAGCCTTAGGTGATCGCGGTCTACTCGACTCTGTCAATGGTAAAATTGCTGTGGGTTGGCTGTTAGTTGAAGACCTCGTTATGGTCTTGGTCTTGGTACTGTTACCTGCAACAGCTGTTTTACTTGGCGGACATCCATTAGCGGGGGCTGACCCATCTCAAAATATTTGGATCACTATTGGACTGACATTACTGAAAGTAACAGGCTTTATTGCCTTTATGCTGATTATTGGTAAACGTCTCATACCGATGATTATGCAACGTGTTGCTCGTTTAGGTTCACGCGAGTTATTCACGCTCACAGTCGTTGCGTCAGCTGTTTCAGTTGCTTATGGTTCTTATGCTGTTTTCGGCGTTTCTATGGCATTAGGTGCATTCTTTGCAGGCATGGTGGTGAAGGAATCTGATTTTAGTCATAGAGCAGAAGAAGAGACGCTTTCATTACGTGAAATCTTTGCGATCTTATTTTTTGTTTCAGTGGGAATGTTATTCGATCCAAAAATCTTGATTGAACAGCCCTTACATATTTTAGCTGTCGTTGCCATTATCATGATTGGTAAGACTTTAGCAGCGATGGCTTTAGTTTTATTCTTCCGCTACCCAATTAATACAGCTCTCACTGTAGGCGCTAGTTTGGCACAAATTGGTGAGTTTTCATTCATTTTAGCAACATTAGGCTTGTCACTCGGTCTACTCACCCTAGATGCACAAAACTTGATTCTTGCTGGCGCATTATTTTCAATAACTTTAAATTCATTTGTATTTTCAGCGATTGAACCCGCTCAACGCTGGATACGAGAACGCTCACATTTAGCTCGCTTATTAGAACGCAGTGGCGACCCGCTTGCCATGCTTCCAGATGAAGTTGATCAAGCTTATTTACATGATCAGGTGGTGATCATTGGCTATGGTGGTGTAGGACGCCGCATTAGTGAAAACCTGATGCAACAGAATATCAAGGTCGTGATTGCTGAAGAAAATCGTGAGATTGTTGAAAAACTGCGTGCCCAAGGAATGGCTGCTGTAAGCGGTGAAGCGACTGAACCTTATGTACTCATACAAGCCCATATTCAACATGCTCGTTTATTGGTTATTTCCCCTATGGATATTTTAGATATTCATCGTATTGTCGATATTGCAAAGCAATTGAATCCTGAGATTCAGGTCTTGATCTGTGCTGAAAGCAAGGAAGAGGCTGCTGTTATTCGCGATGAAAATATTGGTGAAGTTTTCTATGCGAAAGAAGAAATGGCGAAGAATATGAGCCATCATATCTTGAACCAAATTGAGCTTGCTCATCAAAGTACGTTACATTAACAATCTATTTTCAAATTAAAGCATCTAATACCAATTATTCAGATAGTTGGTATTTTTATCTTTTAAATTTCAGTCTTATGATTTAAAGCTAAAATCCACATACTTAATAACATTTAACCCTCGTATTTGCTAAACGCTTTTGAAAGCTGGCGAAGTGTTTTGATTTGTTTGCCATAACGGCGACAAGAACGACAAGCAAATAAATGTAATTGTAGATTGCTCTGCTCTATAAACTGAAGTGGTCTATCCTGTTTCTCGGATATTAACTGTGTTGCTTGTCGGCAAGTTAGCATGAGCAATCCTCCTTAAGTAACCATTTATTTTCTAGACATTCACGCAATCTAGTTCGGCTTCTATACATCAAGACATTAAAATTTGAGACAGTAATCTCTAGCCTTTCGCAAATTTCATCTGAACTGAGTTCATTTACTTCTCGTAACATAAACACCTGCGCATATTTAGCAGGCAAATGATTCAAACAAGCATCAAAAACAATCCAAAAATCTTGCTGTTCCATCATTTCTTCAGGGCTTTGCCACGCTTTAGGTGCTTGATATTTATGCCAGTGGCCCGAAGCATCAAATAACTCGTCGATACTCAACTCATTATCTTGTTCATCAAATAATTCAGTCATCGTCACCAATCGAGACTTTTGTCGGATCAGATCAATGATCTTATTTTTTAAAATCGCAAAAACCCACGTTTTAAACGCCGCTCTTCCTGAAAAAGAGTCTAAATGTTGCAAAGCACTCACTAATGCTTCTTGAACCACATCTTCAGCTTGCTGAAATGAGGACAGTTGTAAAACAGTAAACTTCAGCATCTGTTGTCTTAAATCCATTAGAAATTCAGGATTTTCAAGCTGATGCAATATCTCTTGATTATTATTCAATTCAGCCTCAGACATGATCACTTCCTATTACTGTTCTGAGAATGATTTAACAAACCTAAATTCGTGAGTGTTGCTGCCAACTGATGCAGTTGTATTGTAATCTCTTGCTCAGAAAAAGTTGGTGCAATTAATTTAATTAAGTCATGAAGCTCAAACTCTGAGTATATCTTTAGGTTCATTTGCTCAATCAACATCGCAAATAAGGGGGACAATCTTTCCAAGCGAACCTTATCCTGATGGTCTCGCCAGACCATAATTGCACTTGGCATTACTTCAATATCAGTCAACGTTGTATCAACCGTCCAATCATAAACAGGATATTGATAGACCAATACCCACACTTTGTGTGTGAGTTGCCAACTTGTCTTTTCAACAATGTTAATGTCTTCAATTTCAAGCGTATCTAAATACAACTCCAACCACTCAAACTGCAACAACTCTTCTAGCCAAGGATTTTGGCTTAAAACTGGATGTTGGTTTTCAGTCAAATAATCTCTAAATTGCAACGAAATATCATTATAGAAAGGTGACTGGCATTTAGCTTTTTGAAAAAATTCTTCCAATAAGAGCTGCCATTGATCCGCAGGTAGAATAGAACGAGCTATGGGATAAACTAAATTTATAAATGAACACATATTGTTGAACAATAAATCTCGATAAATCTGCATTCGCTCAAGATCACATATTTTAGTGTGTTCAGCATTTGGTACACGAATCCAATTACAGAATTGCTGCTGAGTGGTTTGGAAAGTGCTTTCTTTGAGCACCATAACCGTTCTCCTGTTGCTGCATCGTTTGAATTGTTGTCAATTCTTGCTGTAATTGTTGCCATGATGGAATATTAAAATCTCTTTCCAACAAGGTTGGTTTAACGCCACAATGTTGATAACTAAATTGCAATAGCTGCCATACAGGATCACAAATTTCGGCACCATGCGTATCAATCAATAAGCTTTCATTCATTTGTTCATGCCCAGCAATATGCATATAACGTATGCGTTCTTTAGGCATCGCTTGGATAAAGCCATGAGCATCACTGCCATGATTGATACTATTCACATAGACATTATTAACATCAAGTAATAATTCACAATCTGCTTGCTCAAGTACTTCACAAACAAACTCAGCCTCACTCATTTCTGCATTTGGCATTAAATAGGTAGATACATTTTCAATAACGAGGCGCTGCCCTAAAATGTCTTGAACACGTAAGATACGCTCAGCGACATATTTGACCGCAGCTTCAGTCATCGGTATCGGTAATAGATCATATAAATACCCCCCATCAGAGGTATAACTGAGATGCTCAGAATAGATGGAAACTTGATACTGCTTTAAAAATGCTTTGATCTGTTGAATAAATTCAATATTTAAAGGATGAGGTCCCCCAATAGAAAGGGACAGACCATGACACACCAAAGGTGATTTTTCAGTACATTGAGCCAACAACTTGGCGTGTCGTCCACCAAAACCCATCCAATTTTCTGGTGCAACCTCAATAAAGTCTGGATGTGATTCCGCATTTAAAAAGGTATCAATAAAATCACGCCTTAAGCCTAAACCAACACCATTCAATGCAGTCATGCTGTTTTCCTTTTTGAATTGATACCGACAATTTGAAATATATCGGTATCATTCGGCTGATCTAAACTATTTAGCACCACACTTGCCATCTGCAACTTTTTTATCTGCACCACATTTTGCATCAGCAGTTTTCTTAGCTGCCCCACACTTCCCTTCTGCTGATTTTTTATTGGCCCCACATTTTGCATCAGCAGACTTTTGTTGTTGTTTTGCCTTATTTGCACCACATTTGGCTTCGCCACATTTCCCATCAGCAGCTTTCGATGCATGAGACTCAGTTGTAGTCGTGGTTGGTGCAGCAGATACGTGAGTGATGCCTACAGCAGATAAAGCCAATAATGCAGCGACTGATGTGATTGAGTTTAATTTATTCATTTTTGTATTCCTTGTAAGATAATTGCTCGGTTTGTACGGAGGTACATTAAGTTAGACGGAGTAAAAGACGATTTATTACAGATCAAATGAAAAAAATATGTAAGAAGTTCCATGTTCATCCGACTAATAACTATTCAACAGTACTCAATGTGAAATTCCCATGAAAAACTTTATTTATTTTCTAACACAACATTATCAAAAAATTTCTCACTGTATAAAACATTTCGATGGAATTGCTGCGCTAGCACTCAGATTATATTTAGTCCCCATTTTTTGGATGGCAGGAAGCAATAAACTCATGCATTTCCAAGACACGATTGAATGGTTTGGTAATCCTGATTGGGGGCTCGGTCTACCATTCCCGACATTGATGGCAGCTCTAGCAACCTCAACAGAACTGGCTGGTGCAGTATTGTTAGGATTAGGTTTATTCACTCGCTTTATCAGTATCCCACTTATCATCACAATGTTGGTAGCAATTGTAACCGTACACTTACCGAATGGTTGGCAAGCCATTGCCGATCCAAATGCACCATTTGCAAATGCCCAAGTTCTCGCATCCGCTGAGAAGTTAGAAAAAGCCCATGAAATTTTACAAAACTATGGTAACTATGATTGGCTCACTGCCAGCGGATCATTTGTCATTTTAAATAATGGTGTTGAATTCGCAGTGACCTATTTAGTGATGTTACTCGCTTTAATCTTTATCGGTGGTGGACGTTATATCAGTTTAGATTTCTGGATGAAATATCATTTAACCAAACGCTTATAAGCCCTATGAAGGGCTTATTTATGTTTCCAAGGTACTGCTGGTGAGCCAATCCATGCTGATTTGGCAGGAATATTTTCACCTTTCATCACTAAAGTTAATGGTCCTAACACCGCATGATGACTGACATTGGCATTATATAAAATGATACTTCTCGCATTCACGACCACATCACTTCCAACATTTACTTGACCAATCTTCATAATACGATCTTCAAATAAATGTGTCTGTGGACCTGAAAAACTATTAAATTCAGCGCGATCTCCAATATCAACACAGTCGAACTCTGTAATATCTGCAGTATCCATATAAACGTCTTTCCCTATTCGAACCCCCAAAATACGCAAAAAGAATGGCAGCATTGGTGTTCCTCTTAAATAATTCAGGAAATTTGGAATCGCGACTGATTCATATAAACTTGTAATTCCTTCACTTAACCAAACAAACATAGTCCACATTGGCGCTGAACGAGCTTGGTAGCGTCCAATTAAAATCCACTTCAATAAAGCCACGATGATGAAACAACCCACACCATATAATAAGCCTGCGAGAGTTAAAGCCAATAATCCTATTGAAATCGTATAGTTATTAATGACATCTATCACTTCTAGCACAATCATATACCCCACACCAATCGCAAGCGCTGCGGGTAATACAATCCGTAGCCCCTCAATAAAAGCACGCATGAAACGGCGTTTGTGACTCGGTTTAAAAGTAAGATGATCTGGGTATTTCTCTGCGGCTTCTCGTGCTGGTAGAAGTAGCGCTGGAGAACCAAACCAAGTTTGTCCTGAATACATTTCTCGATTATCTGGCGTTTTAGACTGCACACCAATTAAAATATTATCAGGTAATACCGTACCATCTGCGATATAAGCGCTGTTCCCAACAAAACTACGATGACCAATTTTTGTTGATTTTAATGACATCCAACCGCCTTTGATCTCCTCATCACCCAACATCACCGCATCAGCAATAAAACTTTCTTCACCCAAGCTGAGCATTTCAGGAATAACGCCTGTTGCAGTTGATATTTCAGTATTTTTACCAACCTTTGCGCCTAACATACGAAACCAAGTTGGTGCATAAATTGTTGCAAATAGACCATGTAGCGTTTGTAAGCTGGTTTCTAAAATTTGGGCTGCGAACCACTTTCGATAATACGTAGCACCATGAATCGCATAAGTACCCACCTCTAAACGAGGTAATACTATTTTACGTAAAGCTGAAGAAATCAAGGCGGTAATGATCATCATCATCGCACTCGCAGGAATGGCCAATAGGAAATAATAAAGCGCTGTTTGAATATGGTTATTCGGGTCAATATTGAAAACATTCACATCTAACCAATCAACCAATAAGAAACTTGGAAAGATTGGAATAAAGAAAATACAAGCGATAATTAATGCACTCACTCCATAGTAAACATACTCTGAAACTTTACGCATTAAAGAAAGTTTTGGACGCGGTGCCAATTGTTCTAACTGATCCACATGACCAATCTTCTTCGCAGGCGTGCCATCCCAAATTTCACCAGCAGGCACAGTCGTATCATATTCAATCGCAGTCAAAGCATTGACATGAGCAGTTTGTTCTAACACCGTATTTTCTTCTAATACCGCATAAGAACCCACATAACTATCACGTTTCAAATGAATTGAACCTAAGACCAAATGCCCATGTTCAACTTTAGCATTCTCTAAATTCACCTGAGAACCAAGACTGACACCATCCTCAATCGTCAATAAAGATGGCATACGAATATGCACTGAACTAATGGAAACATCATGTCCAATTTTCGCCCCAAGTGCTTTGAGATATAAATTCAGTAAAGTTGAACCTGATAAGAGATAAACAGGTGAAATACTACTCATCCGATCAGCCAACCACCAACGGAAATAAGTCATTCCCCATAAAGGATAACGACCCGCACCCACGCCAACCATTAGCACACGTTTAACCATGATAGAAAGGGCAAAACTAGCAATAATGACACTGACATAAACCAATAAAGAAAGCAAAATTGCAGAAGGAATACTGTCTCGTGCGCCGCCAGTAAAATAATGATAGGTAAAGAATGGAGCGAGCCATTGCATAATGTTAATTGAAATCAACACTGGAATTGTGACTACCTGCGCAATACCGCAGAGCCATTTATAGGTTTGATTCCGTGGATTGTCTTGACCAATTTGGCTATCAAATAATGATGGTTCAGGTTGCTCAAGCATCAAGGCAGCAATTGCTCCCACTCTCCGTGCTTGGTATAAACTTTGAATCGTGAGGTGACTATATTCAGGATGTTCACGTAAATTTGAAATTAAAACTGCAGCTAATAAAGAATGTCCACCCAAATCATCAAAGAAATCGGCATCCAATTTAATCGGAAGATTCGGAAACAGTCGATTTAAGATTTCAAATAAAATTTCTTCAGCTTCATTTTGAGGTTGATCTGATTCACTCCGATCGACCACACTTGTTAAAGGTCTTGCTTTTAGTGCTTTTCGATCAATTTTCCCAGAAAGTAGTCTCGGTACTTCTTCAATAATTTCAAAACGATTAGGTACCATGTATGGCGGTAAGCGCTGACCAAGATGATGCCGAAGCTGTTTAATTTCTATGGATTGTTTTGCATCAATTTCTGCGGCTATAAAGGCGATCAACTGATCAATACCATCTTCATTACGTAAAATGACAGCAGCTGTGCCAATACCATCGAGATCACATAATGCAGCTTCGATTTCGCCAAGTTCTACGCGGAAACCTCGAATTTTTACTTGATCATCCGCACGTCCTAAACAATGCACTTGACCAAATTCATCGATTTTAGCTAAGTCACCCGTCCGATATAAACTTTCTTCATCAGGACTCGTTGCCCATGGATTCTGAATAAACTTATCCGCTGTTAGATCTGGGCGACCTAAATAACCTTGTGCCACGCTTGGCCCAAAGATACACAATTCTCCCGTTTCGCCTTGTGCCAATAGCTCTCGATCAGCATTAATCACCAACATACCGTAGTTAGGTAATGGTTTGCCAATCGTGACAGGCTTACCCTGCTGTAACAATTCAAGACTCGCAGAGACTGTGGTTTCTGTCGGTCCGTAAGTATTAAACATTTGATGGTGTGGCAATGCCCAACGCTCAACCAATGAGTCTGGACACATTTCCCCTCCTAAATTGATGATGCGTAAATTAGCAACATCTTCAGGGAACAAAGCGAGCAAAGTTGGTACAGCATGCAAAACGCTAATTTGCTCTTGTTGCAAGGTTTTACATAACCGTTCTGGATCACTAACCAAAGATTTTGGTGCAATCCATAAAGTTGCTCCAACCAAATAAGACAACCAGATTTCCTCGAAAGACATATCAAATGCAACTGAGAAGCCTTGATAAACTTTGTCTTGTTCTTGGATACCTAAAATACTGTTTTCACTGCGCAGAAAATGACAAATATTCTTCTGAGTAATGACAATACCTTTGGGTTTTCCTGTTGAGCCTGAAGTATAAATAATATAAGCAGGTTGCTCAGGAGTCGATTTTGCCAACTCGACAGTTTCATGTAGCGTTTTTTGTAGTTCGGTATTGGTCCATTTGCTTTGTGGCACTTCCAACACGTGCTCATACCACTCATCAGTGGTAATCATTCCTACAGCCGCTGCATCTTCAAGACAAACTGCGATTCGATCTGCGGGGGTATCCATGTCAAATGGTAGCCAAGCAGCACCACTTAAGCAGATTGCTAATTGAGACTTTAATAATTCAATACCACGTGGCAACCACAATCCAACGATTTCGCCAGCTTTAACGCCTTTGATGGTTAAATGTTTGGCCATAAGTTGAGCTTGCTGATATAACTCACCATAGCTAATCGTTTGATCTGCTTCGATTAAAGCTATTTTTTCTGGTAGGCGTTGTGCTGTCTGAATAAAAATATCGGTTAAAACTTCATTCTGCAAAAACTCAGGGTGGTGTTTACCACGAATAATATTTTTTGCGTTCATCACACATTGGTTCATTTTTATACTCTCTTTAATGTTCTGATTTCGCTAGAATTTAGACCTATCTTAATTTCTGCTTACGAATCAAATTTAGTCGTTATGCTGTAAGTTAAAGAGCTGAACTTAAAAACAGATTAAATTGAACTCATGAGAAAAGTGAATATAAGTAACGAAGTGGACAAAAAGAGATTTTAAAATATGGAAATATAATTAAATCAAAATATTAAAAATGAAAAACTGAACAACATTTAAACAAATACTCTTCACAGAAAATAAATCATACAATTATTTCTAAATCCACAAAATGCTATGGTAAATTTCCTATGGTTTAAACACGGTCGTTATTTAGGGAAGCGATCACAATGTATCGCTCGTTTTTCACACAAGTCATCTATCAATTTATAGATCTACAGCTTGTACAGTAATCGGTTGCTTTGATTTTGAAATAAATCGTTCAGTCAAAATATTGACGCTGAATACAATTAGAAAAGCCACAATAAAAGAACCTAATACATCAAAAGGAAAATGAACTCCCATATAAATCCTTGACCATCCTACAACCAAACTTACAAATAATCCGAAAACACCAATTTGACGATACTCAGACATCAGAAATGAAAATGCGATAATTGCAACAGTGAGTGTATGTTGGCTAGGCATAGACGAACTGGAACTGTGGTGAATCAAGGTGTGCCCTAGTCCAAGATCGAAAGGTCTAGGATGATCCTAGACAGTATCGTGGACAACCGATCCCTCTAAATTCTTGAAATATTTCTGTTCAAAGGCTTCTAGACTTAACCAGCCATTTGCAGAATGCCTTCTGATTCGATTGTAGTAAACTTCAATATACTCAAACAAGATAGCATTTGCCTCTTTTCTCGTAGAAAATACACTGCCATGTACTACATGCCCCTTCAGGGTATGGAAGAAGCTTTCGGTCACTGCATTGTCCCAACAGTTTCCTCGTCTAGACATGCTTTGAATACAGTTATTCGTCAATAATAGCGCCCTAAAATCACGACTACAGTACTGACTACCTTGATCCGAATGCACCATGACACCCGTTGGATAACCCTGACGAGCCATTGCATAATTAAACGCATCACACACCAATTGGCGGTCTATTCGATGGCTGGTTTGCCAACCCACAATACGACGGCTGAATAGATCTAGCATCACACATAAATACAGCCAGCCTTCTTTAGTTCGGATATAGGTAATATCCGTTGTCCAAACTTTATTAGGCTGAGTAACTGTAAATTGGCGATCCAACAAATTTGATGCTGTAGACAAACGATGGTTTGAATCAGTCGTATGCTTGTATTTACGTGCAATCCTACTACGTAAACCAAGCTTTTTTAGCATCCTTCCAACGGTACGTTCGCTCATGCGATAACCTAAATCACGCATGTCATGTACCAATGACGGTGCACCCAAGCGCGCATGATGCTGCCAATATACAACTTTTAAATCATTGTATTTCTGCGCTGTATTGGTCTGGCGTTTTCGCCAGGCATAATAGCCTGAAGTGCTGACATCTAGGCATTTACAGACAGAAGACACAGTGACTTCATTTATATCCATATCTTGAATTACCGTGTACTTTTCTTGGCATGATCTGTCAGAAAGTACACATGCGCTTTTTTTAAGATGTCATTGGCTTCCTTGAGCTGTTTGACTTCTTTTTCTAATTCCAAGATCCGCTGTTGTTCAGGAGAAAGTTGACGTTTGCTTGAACCTACTGGATTGGCTTCACGAATCCATTTATCTAAGGTTGAATAACCCACACCTAATTTATGGGCGATTGCAGCTATAGGCTCGTGGGAGTTTGAAAGTGCATGATCAATTGCTTGCTGTTTAAATTCCGGACTAAAACGTTTAGCCATTTCTTGGATCTCCAAAGATTGAAGTTACGTTATCTTTAGAGGGACATGCTGTCCATTATTTTGGCTAGGATCAGGATGATGATAAAATGCGTGTAATAACTTCACAACAAATGAAGATAGAACGACCATTACTACGGTTTTAAAATACTGAAATTGATATTTTTTATCCTTAAATAGCAATAAAACCGTTAGAAAAATCAGAAAAGTCCCTATCAGATTATATGATGAGAACATAGCGACTTTCGCAAAAAATGAGTTTTCTGTAGCACCAGAATTAATCCAGTTAAATATACGAATATTGATCTCTTCAATAGACATTGCCTATCAATCCATAAGGGCTTTATGCGAGATAGACTAAAAACACGAACTTAAACCAAAATTAAGTCTTATCAAATAGATGAAAATAGAAGCTACGCCCACCCTAGACACAATTAACAGAATTAAAGACGCTCTAATTAGTTAACACCTGAACGCTGCTAAATAGCATTTAAAAAAATCTCAACGGGTGTGCGGCATCAATACCGTCCGAAATGTATAGATTAAATATTTGTGGTAGTATTGCGCGCAATTGGAAATCTCTTAATCAAGCTAGAAGAGTTTCGTTCTTTGATGCTCACTCTCAATGTATCCCAATATTTAGTCATAGTGTCTGTTCGATCAGATCAATCGGTTGCGCTTTGCCTAAAAATGTTTGGACATACATCAGTGATGAATTCTTACTTTAAGTTTATTTCCCACTATTTGTCATAAATAGTCCATTTTCCAATCCGCTCCATCATTTCATTAGGTTGTTTAACACTGAATAAAGGCATGATTTTTTATGAATATTGAAAAAACTCAGACACCACGAATCAGTGTTGCCCCGATGATGGATTGGACCACAAAAGACTATCGTTTCTTTGCCCGTTTATTTAATCCCAATGTCGTGTTGTATACCGAAATGGTCACTACAGGCGCGATTATTTACGGTGGTGCTAATCGCCATCTCGATTTCAATCAGCAAGAGCATCCAATTGTGCTACAACTTGGCGGCTCAAATCCACAAGAGCTTGCTACCTGCACCAAAATGGCCGAAGACTGGGGTTATAACGAAGTTAATCTGAATGTCGGCTGTCCAAGTGATCGCGTGCAAAACAATAAAATTGGGGCTTGCTTAATGGCTGAACCCAATTTAGTTGCAGAATGTATTCATAGTATGCAAAAAGCAGTATCGATTCCTGTAACTGTAAAGCATCGTATCGGGATTGATGACATGCAATCTTACGAAGAAATGCTGCATTTTGTTGATACGGTGGCATCAACAGGCTGCACACATTTTATTGTACATGCACGTATTGCGATCTTGCAGGGCTTATCGCCGAAAGAGAATCGCGAAGTTCCACCATTACGCTATGAAGATGTCTATCGTTTAAAGCAAGAACGCCCACATCTAACCATTGAGATTAATGGCGGTATCAAGACCTTTGAAGAAACACAACAACATTTACAGCATGTTGATGGAGTCATGATTGGTCGTGAGGCATATCATAATCCGTACTTATTGGCGGAGATGGGTGACCTTTGGAATTTGGAAGCACCTAATCGTTTTGAGATCATGCAGCACATGATGCCTTATATTCATCAACGCGTTGCTGAAGGTGCTCCACTTTCGATTATCACTCGCCATATTCTAGGTTTATTTCAAAATCTACCAGGCGCACGTAAATGGCGTCAGGCTCTCAGTGGTGGAAATGCCAAAACGATTGCTGACATTGAAAATGCAATCATCAATATCCAAACAGCGATGCAACGTACTGAAGATTACGTTCGAGAACATCAAAGTTAATTTGATGTTCTACGCATAACTTTTGCACATCGGAATATAGCGTAATCCGAAATTTTCATAAACGGGCTTTGCATAACAACTAGAATTCACAGTAATTTTTGAATGTTGCTGAGAAAGTTTATCTTCTAAAAACATCCAAAGCTGACGACCTATTCCTTGCTGTTGTGAATCCTGCTTAACAAAGAAATGAATCAAATGAGAAGGTTGTTTATAAGCAATCACACCAATAATGGATAACTCTTTCTCGAAAACAAAATATTCAATGCTTTGCATTTCAAGTAATTTCTTAATCATATCCTGACTAAATTTTGCTTCACCCTCTGCATTCAGTGCAAAATCTTTTATATATGGCTGAATTAATTCTACTATTTGCTTGATATCTGTTGCTTGTGCTGGACGTATCACTTGTTATTCTTTCCATTTTTCACTTTAATAAACAATAGTTTATTATTTTTTAAATCACAAAGCTTTGTTTCTTTGAATCAGCGCTTGCGTATATTTTTCAATCAAAAAAGAAATATAATCTTACAAATCATTTTATTCAAACTAATTAACAACTAAATTCATGATAATAAAAAAGATTCTTTATGTGATTTTTACGCTAAGTTCCTCACAACACCCTCGAAAAGTTACATTATTACATTGCAAATAAGTTTTTTTAAGATTTATCGCTTAATATCTGCGAGCCACGGAATTTGGCGACCGTTTTAAAGTTGTTTTAGGATTGGTTGAGATTGAACTATGATTTATGATGCACCCTCATTAGATTCGATGATGCATGCACAGACTCAAAATGCAGTCATTATGCTCAGAGAAACTCCCGCAGATATTACACCGCCATACGCATTATCCAAGAATTCGCAGCAAATTAACTTACAGAAGTTTTCAGATAAACTTTCTCGTGTTTCCTCATTTCATAGTTCAGCAAAGTGTGCCAAATCAATTCGTATCGCATTACAAACAGCGGGCGCGAAAATTGCACAACATCCTATAGCAGCCTCAGATTGGGGTGGAACGCTACAAAAGATTGGCTATAAGCAAATAGACCCTGCTTTTGATAACCCAATGCCAGGTGATATTTATATTATTCATCGCACCAAAAAACATGTGTATGGTCATATTGCTGGTTTTACAGGCTCACAATGGGTTTCTGATTTTAAGCAGACTAGCTATGACGTTTATAAAGACAAAAACGTCACTTATACTTATTACCGCCTTGGTTAATAAAAGACTGAATCAAAGCCTAAACGAACATTATGTTTTAGGCTTTTTAGCATCTAATTTTTTCAGCACTTCAGCCACCGCCACCATCGCAAAGCTTGAAGTCACCACCACCGCAGAACCATAGCCGCCACAGCGCAGACCCGCACTTGGACAAACATCTGCACTGGAAAATGGGTTATCGATCGAATACACGCAAGTGATTCCGAATTTCTCTTTTGGTTTTTTACAAATCCCTTTTGAACGCAGTTGCGTGCG
Source organism: Acinetobacter sp. TR3 (assembly GCF_027105055.1). Classification (NCBI taxonomy): domain Bacteria; kingdom Pseudomonadati; phylum Pseudomonadota; class Gammaproteobacteria; order Moraxellales; family Moraxellaceae; genus Acinetobacter; species Acinetobacter sp. TR3. The sequence goes on along the minus strand of NZ_CP114264.1, from coordinate 483,568 downwards.
TAACTTTGCCAACATTGGATCTTGTTCGGTCTTGGACAAATCTGCCACGCGAATCTTCAGTGGATCGAGTTTTCCTCCTGCACCACCCGAAACAATTAACGGGATTTTGTTAAAACGACAATGCAGCATTAAGGCAAGTTTGGCTTTGACGTCATCAATGCAATCCAGAACAATGCTGGGTACTGGATTTAAAATCTCTTTGACATTATCAGGCGTCAGATAGTCATCAATCACATTCACTTTCATGCGTGGATTGATCTGGCGACAACGCTCCGCCATCACTTCGATTTTTTCTTGTCCGAGTGTCGAACTCATCGCAGGTAATTGACGGTTAATATTCGATGCTGCTACCACATCCATATCGACCAAAGTCAACTCACCGATCCCTGTACGTGCCAGTGCCTCAACCGCCCAACTGCCAACGCCACCAATTCCAATCACCATGACATGACTTTGTTCATAATGCGAAAATGCATTTTCTCCATAAATTTTGGCAACACCAGCAAAACGGCGCTCATATTCATCATTTACAGGAACATCGGTCATCACAGTCGTGGTCTATCTTTTAAATCAAAGCACTATTTTACCGTGTTTAACTGGTTTTAGGTTAACCCGCTGAAACTTTACTTGAAGGTTGATCTCGGCGAATTAAAATCACCAACAAGATAAAAACGATCAGACTCATGCATAGAGCCAACAGGTTTGCATTGATCCATCCGAGACTACTCAAAATCGGTGCAGGTAAAAATGCCCCTAAGGTCGCAAACAAAGCAATTCCTGTTTCATTGATGCCTTGGACACGATGTTTTTGCTGCTCGTTAAGACCTGCTAACAAGGTTGATGCACCTGAATAAGCAAAATTCCAGCCCACGCCCAACACGATCAAGGCAGCATTAATATAGATGCCGACCTGTCCAAACATTGGAATTAAAGACGATAACATCAACAAAGCAAAACCAACATAAATCGTGGTATGCGTTCCCCAGCGTTGAATCAGTTTCGACACAAAGAAGGATGGGATAAACATTGCCAGCACATGTAACTGAATCGAGATCGAAGCATAATGAAATGAGTGATGCTCCTTGAGGTGCAAGGAGGACATAATCATCATGACATTCATAATATAGTAGGCAAATGCTCCGCTGATCACCGCAGCAATAATCAAAGTACTTGGCAGTTTGCTACGCTGGGTTGGTTCAATTAGCACCTGCTGTCTTTGCTGGCGTTGAAATTTTTTGTTCCATAGATACAAAGTCGGAGATAGTAACAAAGCCAAGACACTAAAGATGAAATAGATCGCAGTGAAATCGGGTAAACCTGCTACCTGCTGAAATTGAATTGCCAACATGGGTGCAATAATTGCTGCAATCACACCGCCCGAAATGACCATCGCGGTGGCTTTCGGAATTAAATCTGTTGCTAGCCGATCAGAAGCAGCAAAGCGATAAAAATTCGCAGTTGAGATAAATAAACCCAGTGAAAAATGACTGAGGCATAATAAATAAAACTGTTGCTGCTGTAGGGCCAAATAACCGAGAACACCGGCCAAGAACAGGCAGACGCAACCAAATTGAAATACCACATGCCGCCCGAGCTTTTTCATTAGAAAAGAAAAAATAAAGGTGGTCAGTAACATCGCTAAAAACTGCAAACCATACGGAACCGTAGCCAAAGCCTGTGTTGGCGCTAATTTCAATCCCACAATTGCAGCTACAGTAACAGACAGAACAGCAGCAATTAAGTTAAATGCCTGCGCAGCCAAAAGGTAATAAACATAGCGTGGTAACTGATTCAAAGCCTTTATCCAATTTAATCGGGCTTGACTACCTTAACGCTGAATGCTTGAAATTCAAACAAAAAAAAATGAAAGACCAGCTTTCATCTTTGATTTAAGAGTGTGTTTCGTTATGCAGCAATCAGATTGCGTAATACATAATGCAAGATACCGCCTGCTTTAAAGTATTCCACCTCATTCAAGGTATCAATGCGGCATAACACTTTGAATTGGTCTTGACTGCCATCTTCTCGTACCACCTGAATATCTAGCGTTTGATGTGGTTGGATATCATCAGATAGGCCATGAATCGACAGTACTTCATGGCCAGTGAGGTTCAAGGATTGACGGGTTTGACCATCTATAAACTGCAATGGAAATACGCCCATGCCGACCAAATTAGAACGGTGAATCCGTTCAAAACTTTCAGCAATGACCGCTTTAACACCTAAGAGATTAGTCCCTTTTGCAGCCCAATCTCGTGAAGAACCTGTGCCATATTCCTTACCTGCAATAATCAGCAACGGTGTTTTCTGTTGCTGGTACAGCATGGATGCATCATAGATCGCCAGCTTTTCACCTGTTGGAATGAAAATGGTACTTCCACCCTCTTCACCACCCAGCATTTCATTCTTAATTCGGATATTGGCAAAAGTTCCGCGCATCATCACTTCATGATTACCACGTCGAGAACCATAAGAGTTGAAATCTTTCGGCTCAACCCCCTGCTGCTGTAAATAACGTCCTGCTGGGCTATCTTTTTTGATATTCCCTGCTGGAGAGATATGATCGGTGGTGACTGAGTCTCCCAACACCGCCAAGATGCGTGCCTGTTCAATATTGCGAATGGCCTTCGGAGGCTGATTAATTTCCTCAAAAAATGGCGGATGTCGAATATAAGTCGAATTATCCTGCCACGCATAAGTTTGGCTTTGTGGAATCTGGATCGCCTGCCAAGTTGCATCACCATCAAACACCGCTGCATATTCTTTATGGAACATGTCAGTATTCACTTTTTGCAGTACTTGATCAATTTCAAACTGACTTGGCCAAATATCTTTCAAATAAACATCTTGTCCATTTTGGTCTTGCCCAATCGGTTGTGTGGTTAGATCAGTTCTGATATTCCCTGCTAAACCATAAGCCACGACCAAAGGTGGAGACGCCAACCAGTTGGTTTTTACCAATGGATGGACACGTCCCTCAAAGTTACGATTGCCTGAAAGTACGGAAGCCACATTCAGATCATGACACTGAATAGCTTCTTCAATCGGTTCAGGTAAAGGCCCTGAGTTACCAATACAGGTGGTACAACCATAACCAACCAAGTTATAACCCAACTCATCCAAGTACGGCGTTAAACCTGCAGCAGCTAAATAATCAGTGACCACTTTAGAACCCGGCGCCAATGAACTTTTCACCCATGGTTTACGTTGCAGGCCTTTTTCAATGGCTTTTTTCGCCAGCAAACCTGCTGCCAGCATGACACTTGGATTCGAGGTATTGGTACAAGAGGTAATCGCGGAAATCACCACATCACCATCCTTCAATGGATACGATTTCCCATCAATGGTACAAGCAGGTTCTTCATGCGCTAAATTCGCTTTCTTGGCTTCAACAGCCGTACCTCCGCCGCCTTCATTCTCTAAACGTTCTTTGGCTTCTTTGGCTGGTTTTAAATTCAGCTCCATCAACGCATTAAACGTTTTCGGAACATCGCCCAACAAAACCCGATCTTGTGGGCGCTTTGGCCCCGCCAGACTGGCTTGTACGGTACTCATATCCAGACTCAAGGTATCGGTAAATACAGGTTCATCGCCTGCATGACGCCATAGCCCCTGTTGTTTACTATAGGCTTCAACTAAATCGATACGTTCTTGTTTACGACCAGTTAGGGCTAAATACCCCAATGTCACGTCATCAATCGGGAAGAAACCACAGGTTGCACCATATTCAGGTGCCATATTGGCAATGGTGGCACGATCTGCCAAAGGTAAATCAGCCAAACCATCGCCATAGAACTCAACAAATTTACCCACCACGCCTTTTTGACGCAGCATTTGGGTAATGGTCAGAACCAAATCGGTCGCAGTAATACCTTCATTCAACTTGCCTGTGAGTTTGAATCCAATCACTTCTGGAATCAACATGGATACAGGCTGCCCGAGCATTGCTGCTTCGGCTTCAATACCCCCCACACCCCAGCCTAAAACCCCTAGTCCATTGATCATAGTGGTATGTGAATCTGTTCCAACTAAGGTATCTGGAAAGGCAAACACCTGACCTTCATCATCACCTAACCAGACAGCTTGCGCTAAATATTCTAAATTGACTTGGTGGCAAATCCCTGTACCAGGTGGCACCACACTAAAATTATTAAAGGCAGATTGTCCCCAACGCAGGAATTGATAACGCTCACCATTCCGTTGCATTTCAATTTCAACATTCTCGGCAAACGCATTTTCATCAGCAAAATGATCGACCATCACCGAATGGTCAATCACCAAATCCACAGGAGATAAAGGATTAATCAGGTTGGGATCACCACCTGCCTGTGCCATCGCAGCACGCATCGCCGCTAGATCCACCACTGCAGGAACACCCGTAAAATCCTGCATCAGTACCCGTGCAGGACGATATTGAATTTCCTGATCAGAACTTTTGCTTTTCTGCCAATCGACCAAGGCCTGAATATGCTGCACTTTTACACTTTTTTGGTCTTCAAAACGAAGTAAATTTTCGAGTAAAACTTTTAAAGACTTTGGCAATTTATCAATATTGCCAAGTGTTTCGGTTGCTCTAGCTAAACTATAAATTTGGTAGGATGTCGAACCAACGGTGAGTGTCTGTAATGCATTAAAACTATTGATTTTGCTATATCTAGCCATTCGGTTACCCTCCCAGTATTGGCGAGTTTATTTATTATGATGTTCTTCCTTTAATGTAAGCCTGTTTAGAAAAGAGTGTGTTCCCTTTTGGTTATCTTATTTTTAACGAGATTATTTGCTTATTCTCTTAAAATTTAAGTCGCAACGCAGTCAGTGAATTTTGCCAAAGTTGTGCAGCCAGCTGTAATTCAGGCTGGTTAAGGGACTGAGCCAAACTCTCCAGCACATAAGGTAAATTCACAGGGGTATTACGGGTACGATGCTCGCTCGAAGTTTGGCAACACAACGGTGTCATATCTGGACAATCGGTTTCAATCACCAAATTTTCACTGCCAATCGCCTGCACCACTTGATGCAGTTTTTTAGCGTTCGGATTGGTGATTTGTCCTGTCACCCCAATTTTAAAGCCCAGTTTAACCAAGGCTTTGGCTTCTTCGACACCACCACTAAACGCATGGGCAATGCCACCCAATTTGAATTTTTGTGTTTTTAAAATGGCAATGGTTTCTGCATGCGCCTTACGGATATGCAATAACACAGGCTTTTGATATTGTGTTGCCAATGCCAATTGCTCACTAAAATAGTGCTGTTGCTTGGCAAACAGTTCGGGTTGTTTATGTTGTTTTAAAAAAGTATCTAAACCGATTTCACCTACAGCGACACAATCATGCTGCTGTAGGACTTGCTCAAGCCGCTGTAAATGTTCGGTTTGGTGTTGTTCGATATAAAAAGGATGTAAACCAGGGGCCAGATAAGAAGTCGGCACCTTGTCCCAAGCGTGTAATTGTTGATGGGTGTGGATCAGTTCATCGAATCGTGATTCAACAAAACCGATTAACACTAAAGCATCGACCCCAACCTGTTTTGCTTGTTCAGCCAGATGTTGCCGATCAATATCAAAATCGGCAACATCAAAATGGGTATGGGTATCGAACAGTTGCATTAACTTTGACTTGGCGTACTTGCAGCAGGGGTAGACGCTGCTGGCGTATCAATTTTTGGCAAATATTCAGGTTTTAAAACACCCTGCAATTCACTAAATGGAATAACTAAACGTGGTAAACCGACAACATAAGGACCAATCTCGTATTCGCCATATTGTAGAATTAACCCCTGCTCACCCAATAAGAAATTATCGGTGACTTGGAATGGCCAAGCCTGTTCATATTCTTTCGGGTCAGTGGCAAGTTTGGCATCTACAATCCACACTTTAAAGGCGTCATGCGCCAGTTTGTCTAAATTCGCTTTTTGCTTCGGCAATAATAAATCATGCAATTGAATCTGTTTTTGGTTCGCTAAATCAAAGTTATAGTAGCGTTGTGAGGTTGAACCATGCGCTCCACCCAAATAACTGCTGCTATTTAACACTACAGTTGCCAGCTTGCCTTTCGGTTGCAAAATTTTAGGCTTAATCATCAGACTGATCTGATGACTACTACTGAGCGCTTTTAACTCTTCATCGATTTTCACAAAGGCATTGGCATAGGCTTGTGCTTGAGTATCTAAACCTGTTTTTTGTTCAGCCGTTTTGGGTGCGGATGCTGCTGCGGTATCAGCATCAACGACATCGAGCATTTTACTCAGTTGATTAAGAATCTGTTGATCCAGTAACTGATCAATAAATGGGAAATTACTTTGTAATCGTTCAACTGTGAAATCTGGACAAGTATTGCCTTTACATTCAGGTAAATTTACCTGCAATTTCATGGTTTCACCACGCAGAATTGGCTCAGCAGTTTGCTGTACCACTGGCGGATCTGTCGGTTTATCCTGTGATTCTTTCGGCTCTGATTTCGGCTGGCAGGCAGCAAGTAAAATCGCACCTGCAAGAATGCTATATTTATAAAATGCTTTCATTTAAAACCTATCAGTATTGTTATTACACAAGATTTTTAAATGCTATCGAAATTAAAGCAAAACCGCTATAAGCGCATGCAATTTCTATACGAAACTCAAGCAAGTAGATTAAAACATTTGCTGATAAATTTCAGGTTGTAGCATCTGTTTGCTTTGTTCAGTGGTTAAATAAATATCCAACTGTGGTGCATCTTTACTGATTTCATTGGCACGATAATGCAAACCGATTCCTTCTCCATCGAAGAACCAATCTGCCTGTCCCCAATACAGTTTTTTAGGAACTTGTTTCTTCACTTCCGTACTTTGTTTTTCAATCCATTGTTGATAATGTGCTTGAATAATATTATTTAATTCATTTTGCTGATTTTTCTGTATCACATCGAGTACTGTTAGATTTTTCTGTAACTTACGATCAGCGACGAAAAAGTAAAATCTGTCTTTAACCGCAATATCTTCTTGCTGTGTATCAACGCCAATTTGCAACAACACATATTGATTACGCTGTGAAGCAATACGTGTCGTTAAGCGCAGCTCATACGCTTTATTTTTAGAATATTTATCTTGCCATTCATCTGACTTTTTCACATAAGCATTCACGGCTTGCTGTAAGGTTAAATTCTTGTTTTGCTCAATTTGTTGTTGAATCACATTGGCCTGATTTTTTGCAATCCATGTGTTAAGCCACGCATCTTGGGTTTTGATAGTTTGAATATCAACATCAATACAGTTCTTCTTTTCACAGAACGGTAAGGCATAATCGGCTTTGGCTTCTTGCATATTGAGGTATGGCAGGACTTCGGCTTTTTCAGTATGAGTTGATACTTGATTTTTGTTTTGAGCTGTATCAGTCTCATTGTTTTTAGGATGATCGCATGCCGTTAAAGCCATCATTCCAATCATTATACTGACAGCAAAAAGTGGTTTTAAAGTATTCATCTCATCATCCTTTATTTTAATCCCTCCCTTACGCTGCTACAACCGCAGCTCACCCTTTATAAAAGGGAGGAGCATCACGAATCTAAATAGTTATAGAACTCATGAAAAAGTCCCTCTTTTATAAAGATGGGTGAGGAGCGTTAAAGCTCCGCAAGGGAGATTCTAGTGTTCTCGTGTGTTACGGAACTGAATGTCTGGCCAGCGTTCTTGCATTAACTGCAAGTTTACACGGCTTGGTGCAAGATAAGTCAGATGACCGCCGCCATCTACCGATAACTGATCATGCGCTTTTTTCTTGAACTCATTGAGAATTTTTTCATCATCACAATGTACCCAACGTACCGTATGCACACTGACAGGCTCATAAATACAGTCAACTTTATATTCTTCTTTCAAACGATAAGCGACCACATCAAACTGTAACACACCGACTGCACCGACAATCAAATCATTACTAATTTGAGGCATAAATACCTGTGTTGCACCTTCTTCAGATAACTCTTTCAAACCTTTTTGCAATTGCTTAGATTTGAGCGGATCACGTAAACGAACTCGGCGGAACATTTCAGGTGCAAAGTGTGGGATACCTGTGAAATGTAATTTTTCACCACTGGTAAATGTATCGCCGATCTGAATCGTACCATGGTTATGCAAACCGATAATGTCTCCAGGCCAAGCTTCTTCCAAATGTTCACGTTCACCCGCAAGGAAGGTTAATGCATCGCTAATACGTACATCTTTACCGATACGCACATGATTCATTTTTAAGCCTTTTTCATATTTACCTGAGCAAATACGCATAAAGGCAATACGGTCACGATGTTTCGGATCCATATTGGCTTGAATTTTAAAAACAAAACCAGTGAAACCCTCTTCATTGGCATCTACTGTACGTTCTTGTGTTGGGTGTGCTTTTGGTTCTGGCGCCCAATTGATAAATGCATCAAGCACATGATCTACTGCAAAGTTTCCTAAGGCCGTACCAAAAAGTACTGGCGTTTGTTTACCTTGTAAAAATAATTCACGATCAAGTGGTTCATTGGCCATTTGAACTAACTCAAGTGATTCTTCAAAAGAAGCCCAAGCTAATTCACCCACTTTTTCACGAATATCAGCATGATCATAACCATCACGCACCTCAATGTCAGTAATCGTCGAGCCAAAACCTGCTTTATAAACATATAACTTGTTTTCAAGTAGGTTATAAACCCCTGCAAAGTCACGCCCCATACCTAGAGGCCATGTAATTGGGACACAGCGAATATTCAAAACGTTTTCAATTTCGTCAAGCAATTCTAGAGGCTCGCGAATTTCACGGTCCATCTTGTTGACGAAGGAAATGATCGGTGTGTCACGCATACGACACACTTCCATCAATTTAATGGTTCGTTCCTCAACACCTTTTGCTCCATCAATCACCATTAATGCAGAGTCAACAGCAGTCAAAGTACGATAAGTATCTTCAGAAAAGTCTTCGTGCCCAGGTGTATCAAGTAAGTTGATAGTGTGACTTTTAAAAGGGAATTGCATGACAGAAGTGGTAATCGAAATTCCACGCTCTTTTTCCATTTCCATCCAGTCAGATGTCGCAGCACGATCCGACTTACGACTTTTAACCATCCCAGCAACCTGAATAGCTTTGCCCCATAACAGAAGCTTTTCGGTCATCGTGGTTTTACCCGCATCCGGGTGGGAAATGATCGCAAAGGTACGTCGTTGGGCAACTTGTGCCGCTAATTCGTCTTTAAAACTCATGAGAAAAATCTTCAATATGTACACAGTTACGTACACATGACTCGATATGTACCATAACTGAAAAGTGAGAATTCGAAATTGGCACAATTGTAGCAGATTTAGTGAACTTGTTTATTGATTGTTGATATGTACCAAGTTATCCACACAAAGCTTTATTTGTTAACAACCGAATGGCTTTATTGCACAAAGCTATTCTTGAAGGCTTCTTCAGCAATATAATTTCCAGATGAAGAAGTCTGCACCTAAAATCTACCGTACAACCAATTGGTCTTCGTATAACCAAGCTTTAATCAAGCGAGGAAATATTTCAATCTGGTTTGATTCCAAGACCAATGGTATGCACAGCCACAAGGCAAATACGGACGAAATCAAACTTATTCCGATACAGCGATTCAATGCTGTTTAATGATCAAATCTCTATTCCGTCTTTCTTTACGCATGGTCCCAGGCTTTGCTCAAAGCCTGATTAAACGCTGTGGTTTGAATTGGACAGCACCAGATTACTCCCCCCTCTGTAGACGACAAAAGCATATTGATATTGCGATAGGCTATCAGAAAAGTCGTGATGGATTGCACCTACTCGTCGACTCTACAGGGTTAAAATTTTTAGGTGAAGGCGAATGGAAGCGTAAGAAACATCAGCCTGAATATCGTCGCCAATGGCGCAAATTTCATATTAGTATAGATGCTAACACCCTTCAAATACGAGCATTTCAGCTCACAACAAACAATGTGAGTGATTCACAGGTGCTTGGTGATTTGCTTGATCAAATTCCATTGGATGAACGAATTGATTCAGTCGATACAGATGGTGCTTATGACACAAAGCACTGCCGACAAGTCATTTTAGATTGAGATGCACATGCAGTCATTCCACCTAGGAAGAATGTAAAGCTTTGGAAAGATAAGAAATTGAGATATTTAGAGAGAGGAATGAATTATTAAAAACAGTCAAACGGCTAGGTAGGTCACTTTGGAAAAAATGGTCTGGTTATCATCATCGAAGTTTAGTGGAAACCAAAATGCATTGCATCAAATTATTAGGTGATAAATTAACAGCAAGGAGTTTTCCTAGTCAGGTGAATGAGATTTATGCACGTGTAGCAGTTTTGAATAAATTCACAGTATTTGGTCGACCACATACCCAAGTTGTGACTTGAATTTAGCTCAATTACGGTAGCATTGTCTTTCAAACCTTTGTGCAACAAAGCCTATGTACGACGACAACTTATTTGTACATAAGGCCTAGACCTAAGTTCTCTCTTCTTTTACCTCCTATCCGACAAATAGTTGACTTATCAATTGAATTCGGGATTAAGAATCATTATTATTCTCAAAATTTTTCTCATATCTGAGTGAACGATTATGTCTTTTATCAAATCACGTAAGAAATTAGTATCTTCCGCAATTGCATCTTCACTCTCCGTGATTGCAGTACCAGCCATCGCTCAAGATCAGCCAGTACAACTCCCAACGATTCATGCACAAGCACAACAAGAACAAGGTTTAAAAGTAGACCAATCATCTAATCGTAAATTCGTTGCTCCTCTTTTAGATACCCCAAAATCAGTTTCAGTTATTTCAAAACAATTGATTGCGGATACTCAAGTCACGACTTTAAGCGACGCACTTCGTACAGTTCCAGGGATCACTTTAGGTGCTGGTGAAGGTGGTAACCCAAATGGTGACCGTCCGTTTATTCGCGGGTATAACTCAGAAAGTTCAATGTATGTAGACGGTGTCCGCAACGCAACTTCTCAAAACCGCGAAATGTTTGCTGTTGAACAAGTTGAAGTCACCAAAGGTTCTGCTTCTGCTCTAGGTGGTGCTGGTACTTCAGGCGGTAGTATCAACATGATTTCTAAGGTTGCTAAAAAAGGCGATGCTTTAGAAGGTTCGATCTCAGGGGGTACAGATAATTATGCACGTATCACTTTAGACGGAAACAAAGATTTTAATAGTGGTGTCGCAGCTCGTGTGGTGGTCATGGGCCATCAAAATGAAAAAGCGGGACAACATGATGGTGCTGAATATAAACGTGCAGGTATTGCACCAAGTATTACCTTTGGTCTAGACACTGCGACTCGTGGAACATTAGGTTATTACTACCTCAAAACTAATGATGAGCCAGATTCTGGCATTCCATATCAATACGATACAATAAAGAAAGTTACTGCTGGTAAGCCAGTAGATGTCAAACAAGGCACTTACTATGGTTGGAAAGACCGTGATTTCCAAAAACAAGAAAACCAGATAGGTACTTTTAAATTAGAACATGATTTAACTGATAACCTAGTGCTAAGTAATACGGCGGTCTACAGTAAATCTAAAAACGATTATTTATGGACTCAACCTGATGATAGCCAAGGTAATATTGTAAATGGTCAAGTTTGGCGCCGAGTCAATACAAACTTAACTAATACCGATAGCTTTACAGATCAACTCACTTTAACTGGTAAATTTAATACGGGTTCACTAAAGCACAGTTTCAACACTGGTGCAGAATACGCTAAACAGGAATCAGATAGAGGAACAAATCTTGTAACGGATCCGAACACCTCAAAAATTGGTGGTAGCGGCACAACCAATGCTTGTTCATTAATAAATTCAAACGGATGGTGTACTAGCTTAGATAATCCTAATTCAGGAAATGCATGGCTAGGAAATATAAAAGCAAATCCTAATGTGACAAATATCACATCGAAAACCCAATCAGTTTATGTTCTAGATAACATTACGATTACACCACAATGGTTACTTGATCTTGGTGTTCGTTGGGACAAATTTGAAACTGATGTGCAATATAATAAAGATTCAGGATCAGGTGCAACTCTAATCAAGGCAGGAACAAAATACAGCTCTAGCAATGATTTCTTTAATTATCAAGCTGGGCTTACATTTAAACCAGTTGAAAATGGGGCAATTTACATTAGCTATGCAACATCAGCAAACCCTGTAGGTGTTGATGCTGGTGATGGTTCAGAAGGGATTAGTGTACCTGGCCGAAATACGACTGATGAACAATCTCGCGCTATCAACAATTTGAAACCTGAAGAAGTTAAGACATATGAATTAGGAACAAAATGGGATGTTCTTAATGAAAAATTAAACCTCACAGCTGCAATTTTCCGTACTGAAAAAGAAAATACACGTGCATTAGATACCGATGGTTTCACAAGAAATATTGGAAAAACACGTGTTGATGGTATTGAGCTTGGTGTAAACGGCAACATTACTGAAAAATGGGCAGTGTCAGCTGGTTATACCTATTTAGATAGTGAAATCGTAGATGCAGGTTTTGTTAAGGATACAAGCGGTAAATACGTACCAAGTCCAACGAATGGTAACCAAATTCAAAACGTAGCAAAAAATAGTGCTACGCTTTGGACGACATATCAAGTTTTACCTGTTTTGACTTTAGGTGCTGGTGCTGTTGCAATGGATAAGGTCTATGGTGATGCAGCAAATACCAAGTGGGTTCCAGGTTATGTTCGCTATGATGCAATGGCGCGTTATAACGTAAATAAAAATGTTGATTTACAGCTTAATGTAAACAACTTATCTGATAAACGTTATTTCACTAAAGCTTATACATCACACTACGCAACTGAAGCGGAAGGTCGCAGCGCAGTATTATCAATTAACTTCAAATACTAAGACCTAAGAAGTCCATCGTTAAACGATGGACTTTAATGAAAAAATAGCCTCATGATGAGGCTATTTTTTAATCACCACATAATGGATAAACATTATAAATTGCATTGATTGACACATTCCGATAACGCTTAGAATGAAAGATTTTTACTTCCGCCCCAAAATGCTCCAAGATGCGCCCTGCTTCCATCACGGCTAAACGACTATACGAACGTTCACGATTCGAACCATACAACAATAAAATACGTGGTGCATGATTCAAGGCTTGCGCTTGTAATTTTTCTAAAGTGGGTTGATCAAGCAAATTCATATCTACATTTGGAAGAGCCATCACAATTACACCGATTTAAAATACTTTTTTCTGAGCCATAAAGACACACTGACTAAAGCAATCAGCACAGGCACTTCAACCAATGGGCCAATCACAGTGGTAAATGCCACAGGTGAAGCTAAACCAAAGGTCGCAATTGCGACAGCCAATGCCAATTCAAAGTTATTCCCCGCAGCGGTAAACGAAATTGCGGTGGTTTTAGGGTAATCATTGCCCATCCATTTACTCATAAAGAAGCTGATGAAGAACATCACAATAAAGTAGATGGTCAAGGGAATTGCTATACGAATCACATCGAAAGGCAAGCTCACGACATCAGCACCTTTTAGGCTAAACATCGCAACGATCGTAAACAGTAATGCCAACAAACTTAAAGGACTGATCTTCGGCAAAAAGACATCTTGATACCAAGCGAGACCTCTGGCTTTGACTAAAGTCAATCGCGTCATGAAACCAAGAAAAAAAGGAATGCCCAAGTAAACCAGCACCGCATCGGTAATCGTCCAAAAATCTACATGGATGACTTGTCCTGCAATACCAAAGTAAGGTGGCAAGAAAGTGAGGAATAGCCAAGCATAACTACTAAATAATAAAATCTGGAAAATACTGTTAAAAGCCACCAATGCCGCAACATATTGATTATCACCACAGGCTAAGCCATTCCACACCAAAACCATCGCAATACAGCGTGCTAAGCCAATCAAAATTAAGCCCGTCATATATTCTGGGTAGCTGTGTAGAAAAATAATCGCTAATCCAAACATCAAAATAGGCGCAATAATCCAGTTTTGAACCAAAGATAAAGTTAAGGTTTTTTTATCTTTAAATACTTCAGGCAACGCCGCGTAATCAACCTTTGCTAAGGGAGGATACATCATCAAAATCAAACCCATCGCAATTGGAATATTGACGGAATCCACACTCATTTTGTCTAAAGCAACAGAAGCTTGAGGTAAAAACACACCGATCGCAATTCCCATCCCCATGGCAATAAAAATCCATAGGGTTAAGTTACGATCTAAAAAGGATAATTTTTGTTGAGCCATGATGTTCTCATTCAATATCTGAGATGTGATTGATTGCAGCAATCAATTCAGGACGAGACATATAAAAAGTACTTCGGACAAAATGCTGCGACAGCTATTCGCAGTAGATAGGAAAATAAATTTCATGCGGTATTACTCACAATAACTTTTAATTTGGAGAGACTGAGATTGGTTACTTGCGGAAGTTTGTTCACGTACCAAGAGATTGAGTAATTCATGACACCAAGCAGGCAACTCTGGATGAATGCTGTAATACACCCACTGGCTTTGTCGTCTGTCTTGCAATAAACCTGATGAACGTAATAACGCTAAATGTCTAGAGATCTTTGGTTGACTGAGTTGTAATTTTTCAGTCAAGTCACACACACATAATTCTTTATGCTCAGCAACTAAAGTGACAATATTGAGACGTGTTTCGTCCGCTAAGCATTTAAAAAAATTCACTTGATCCATCTTCACTTCCTATTTGCTTATATGAATATGTAAATTTCCATATATAAAAGCCAAATTTTTAATTTACGCGTTGCCCATTTTCATCAATCACCTGCTCACCATCCTCTTTAGTAAAAGCACCCTTCTGTGCCAATGGCAAAATATCTAAGACAGCTTCGGATGGACGACTCAAGCGAGTTCCTAACGCCGTCACCACAAATAGTCGATTAATCAAAATAGGATGCTCAAGCATAAAACTGGTTAGTTGCTCATCCGTCCAATCTTCACGATCCAGTTCTAGATCACGATAAGGATCTACATTTTTACGAATCGCTGCTCTAACCGTTAAATTGGCATCTTGAATAAGCTGAATTAACTCGCTACGAGTCGGAGGAGTCTTCAAATATTCAATAACATTTGGCTCAATTCCTGTATTACGAATCAAAGCCAATGTGTTACGTGAAGTTCCACATGCTGGATTGTGATATATCGTCACATCTAATGAAATTGCCATCGAATTAAGACCTAATTAATTTTTAAATTCTTTATATATGAATTTTCATATATATGCAATTTCATATATCCAACACCTCGATTAAATCAGTTTACCTGCTGTCTCTTTTTCCAAAACTTTAAAATTCAATCGTGTAAATTACAGAATATTGTCTCAAGTTGATCATTTTGGAATACAAGTTAAGCAAATGAGTCACTGAGCTTAGAGAATTTTTCTTCTAATATGCGGCTACACAGTTGTAACCATAGAGTTCTTGCACGATGACTCAATTGCCTAAAGTTAAAAATACCTTTGTTAATGCTAAAACAGCCCAATCAATCTTAAAAACGCGTGCGGGTAAGCAAGCTGCACAAGTATTTTCAAATGCGGCAGATCGTTTCTTGAGGGGACATCAACTGGCATTGTCAGGAAAAACACCTTTTGAAGTCGTTTATGAACGTGAAATTATTAGCTTACGGTTTTACAAGGCAAATGTAGAATCGGGTGAAAATAAACACCGTGTACCACTCGTTATTATTCCCCCATTAGCAGCGAATACCTTAGTGTTCGATTTGTTTCCTGATCGTAGTCTCATTCGTTACTTTCAAAGCCAAGGTTTTGATGTGTATATGATTGACTGGGGCACACCAAGCCGTAAACAAG
Source organism: Acinetobacter sp. TR3 (assembly GCF_027105055.1). NCBI lineage: Bacteria > Pseudomonadati > Pseudomonadota > Gammaproteobacteria > Moraxellales > Moraxellaceae > Acinetobacter > Acinetobacter sp. TR3. The sequence goes on along the minus strand of NZ_CP114264.1, from coordinate 467,739 downwards.
CTAAATATAATTTCGGTACATATATCAAAATCTTTATGCCCGACTTTATCAGCAAAATTCGTGAACATAGCGGACAACAACAACTATCACTGTATGGTTGGAGTCTCGGTGGAGCTATCTCACTTTGCTATACCTCATTATTTAAAGATAAAAATATTAAGAATCTAATGATTTTGGCATCACCAATTAACACTCATCAATCAGGTTATATTGGCAAGCTTTATCAAAAGTTAAACACACCAGCGCAATGGGTACGAACCAATACTAATTTTCGAATCCGTCAAATTCCGAGCCGCTATTTCCATATTCATGGTTGGCAAAATACGCTTGGATTTAAGCTCACAGATCCAGTAGGTAATTTTAAAAATTATTGGCAATTACTGAAAAATTTGAACGATCGACAGTTTGTCATTAATCACGCAACATCAAGTTCGTTTGTTGACAATATGCTCGCCTATCCTGGTGGTGTAATGCGCGATATTATTTTACGTTTCTGGATTGATAACGAACTTTCGACAGGTCTCGTGAAATTTGGAGATCAAACTGCTGATTTTAAAGATATTGAATGTTCAGTACTTGCGGTTGGTGGGGATACTGACATTATTGTGACTGCAGAAGCTGTACGACCATTAATGGATTTGATCAGTAGCCAAGATAAAACCTTTGAAATCGTTCCCGGTGGTCATATGGGTTTGGTTTCAGGTAGCCAAGCACCACAAGCAGTTTGGCCTGTAGTTAGCGCATGGTTGCAACAGCGCTCAAATTAACTGCTTATAATTGCTAAAATAATCAAGGCTGTGAATCTCTTTTACTTGAAAAGATATGAGCAGCCTTTTTCGTGAATAGATGATATAGATATCGTAAAGTCAAAATAAATTAAGCAAAGTTGTGACGATTCAACACTAAATTTTCAACATTTACAGGTATACCCAATAAATAACCTTGCAATTGATTACATCCTAAATTAGTCAAAATATCAGCTTGTTGCTGTGTTTCTACACCTTCAGCTGTGACGATTAAGCCTAACCTAGCGGCAAGGTGAATTATACTTTCTAGAATTGCTTCTTCTTTCGAATTTGGTTGTAAATCTATGAGAAAACCGCGATCAATTTTAAGTTCATCAACAGGCAGATCTTTTAAATATAAAAAGCTTGAATAGCCAGTTCCAAAATCATCAATGGCGATCCGAATTCCTAACTTACGCAAGCGTTCTAAAGTGCGAATACTTGAATCAATATGATGCATTGCTGTTGATTCAGTGATTTCTAAAATAAGATTGTGGGGCTGAATTTGATATTGTTCTAAGAGCTGTTCTAATACGTTAAAAAGTTTTTTATTTTCAAATTGTAATGCAGATAAGTTGACGGCAATTGGATAAAAAGGACTATTACTTCGTTCCCATTTTTGAATCTGCTGACAAGCTTGCTCCAATGCCCAATAGCCCATTGGAATAATTAACCCTGTTTTTTCAGCACCTTCAATAAACATTTGAGGAGTCAACAAACCTAAGCTTGGATGCTTCCAGCGAATGAGCGCTTCAACACCACAAACTTGATAATTCGCAGTGAATTTAGGCTGATAAAATAAAACAAATTGCTGCTCATCTACCGCTTTATACAAATCATTAATTAATTTGGATTGACTACGGACATCTTGCTGATCTGTAACGGAATGGAAAACCGTAAACGTATTCCGCCCCTGTTCTTTAGAGGCCAACATTGCTACATCTGCATTAATTAATAAGTCCTGAACATTCGTACCGTGCTCAGGATACATCGCGATTCCCAAACTTGCAGAAATATTAATTTCTTTTGTCGCGATCAGATATGCTTCTTGAATAAAATGCAGAACTTCTTCTGCCAGTAACATCGCTTCATTAAGATCAGTGTTTTCAGAGACCAGTACAAACTCATCACCACCAATACGAAATAGCTTATGGCTTGAACTTAATTTTTCATGTAACCGATTAGCCATTTGAATTAAAAGTTGATCACCAATATGGTGTCCAAAAGCATCATTTACCGATTTAAAGCGATCTAAATCTACATATAAAAATGCTGCTTTTTCTTCTCGTAAACGATGATGGCTGAAGATTACTTCTGCATAATCTGTCAAATATAATCGATTCGGCAACTTTGTTAATGAATCATGTAGTGACTGAGTTGCTAATTCTTTATTTATTCTAACTAATTGTTGATTACGCTCTTCTAATCGGGCTTCTAAAACTGCGACAGCAAAACCAGCGACAAACACTAAACTGGTAATAAAAATAATGGTAAATAATAAAACGGCTTGCTCTGTTTGTGCTGAACCAAGTGCTTCCACAAATCCTGTATCAAAATAAGTGGCTGCCATACCCGTGTAATGCATACCTACAATACTAAAAGCCATCAATATTGCAACGACAGCCTTTAATGCAGTTTTATATTTAACAGCGGTTTTATATTTAAAAACAAATAAACAGCTCAAACCAGAACCACATACAGCGATGAGTACTGAACAAATCACGAGTAATGGATCATATCTCAATTGATGGTGCTCAACTGAAAGCGCCAACATCCCCGTGTAATGCATTCCAGATATCCCTAGCCCTAAGAATAATGCACCTAAAATCAGACGTGGCATAGGTAAAGTAGGTCTAGTCGTTAGCCAAACAGCAAATACCGAAGCAGTTGCGCCTATCAAATATGAAAGCACAGTCAAACTAATATCAAAATGATAGCCTTCAGGTAAATGGCTCGCAAGCATTCCAATAAAATGCATTGCCCATATTGCCAAGCCTAAAGTCAACCCACTCGTTACTAAAATGCTTTTCTCAAACTTTTTATAAGCAGCTTTAAAAACGAGTTCTTCCATTGAAACTGCAGCATAACAAGTCGCTACTGCAACCAAAATGGAAACGATGACCCATGTGCTATCGTAATCAACGTGAACCATAAAGGACTTCCATGATTATTCAGTACTTTTTTTTATTTGTTGAGCGAATTGCTCGAAATCAGAACGATCATTAACACTCAAAAAAGATACAAATTGTGTATTCATAAACTTTCCTTAACAATAACATCATCTAGCATAAGGTCAAGTCTTTTTCATTTTATAAATCAATAGAATAAAAACATGTAATCATTTCAAACCAATGAAAAGACTTGCTTTTTTATTGTACTTTTTTACCGAAAGACCAATTTATTTTTGCTAGGTGTTTTAGTATTTAAGTAGTTACTTCTTATTTGTTTTAAACTGCACGATGAACTTAAGTCTCATTGCAGTTTTGTTGTTTTTGTCATGTATTAAGTACGATGTAAAGTACTTGGCTTATAAATATCTTATGCCTTTTTAATGTCAGTATTGTTATAACTCTGTTATCAACAGCATTAAAAAACCTCATTTATCAACAAGAGGTTTCTTTTAACTCAGAGATAAAACTTAGTTTTCTCTTTGTCTACGATTTTGTTTGCTTGAATCATGAGTAGGGTCTCCTACGCAAGGAGTAGGGAAATAGAAAAGCATCGCTTTTCCCCTGTGCAAGAGTAGAGCTATGTTTAACCAATGCGTAACATTAGAATGATCCAATAAAAAGCCCCTGTACAAACAAGGGCTTTTAAAGATTAAACTAAAACTTAGTTCTTCTCTTTGTCTACGATTTTGTTCGCTTGAATCCAAGGCATCATCGCACGTAACTTATTACCTGTTACTTCGATACCATGCGCAGCGTTTTGACGACGACGAGCAGTCATAGATGGGTAATTCAACGCACCTTCTTGAATGAACATTTTTGCATATTCACCAGATTGGATACGTTTCAATGCATTACGCATTGCTTCACGAGACTGTTCGTTGATTACTTCAGTACCAGTCACATATTCACCGTACTCAGCATTGTTAGAAACTGAGTAGTTCATGTCAGCGATACCGCCTTCGAACATTAAGTCAACGATTAACTTAAGTTCATGTAAACATTCGAAGTAAGCCATTTCTGGTGCATAACCAGCTTCAACCAAAGTTTCGAAGCCCATTTTAACCAATTCAACAGCACCACCACAAAGAACTGCTTGCTCACCGAATAAGTCAGTTTCAGTTTCTTCACGGAAAGAAGTTTCGATGATACCTGTACGACCACCACCTACACCTGAAGCGTAAGAAAGCGCTACGTTACGTGCATTACCAGAAGCATCTTGGTGAATTGCGATTAAGTCAGGAACACCTGAACCACGTTGATATTCAGAACGTACAGTATGACCTGGTGCTTTTGGAGCAACCATGATTACGTCTAAATCTTTACGTGGAACAACTTGGTTATAAAGAATAGAGAAACCATGAGCAAATGCTAAAGTCGCGCCTTCTTTAATATTCGGCTCAATCACATCACGATAAAGTTGAGATTGGAACTCATCTGGAGTCAAAATCATCACTAAGTCAGCTTGAGCAACAGCCGCTGGAACTTCAGATACTTTAAGACCAGAATTTTCAGCTTTTTTCCAAGAAGTAGAACCTGCACGTAAACCAACAGTTACGTCAACGCCAGAGTCTTTCAAGTTAAGTGCGTGAGCATGACCTTGTGAACCATAACCAATGATTGCAACTTTTTTGCCTTGGATGATTGATAAGTCACAGTCTTTATCGTAAAAAATTTGCATCTGTTTTCTCCGCTAAAATTTTTGTCATTTCCCTTGTTTTACAAGGATAGATCCTTTGAAACTTCCCAATTCTTGCATTTCTATATGAAGAATTGGGGAAGCGATTAAATACTTAAAACTTTTTCACCACGTGCGATACCAGACACACCAGAACGTACAACTTCTAGAATGGTATTTTCAGCAAGTGCATCAATAAAACCATCAATCTTTTCAGTTGTACCTGCGATCTGAATCGTATAAGTGGTTGGTGTTACATCAACGATTTGGGCACGGAAAATATCAGCTGTACGCTTAATTTCCGCACGAGCGGCACCTAAAGCTTTCACTTTAATCAACATAAGCTCGCGCTCAATATGTGCACCTTCTGACAAATCAACCACCTTAACCACTTCAACTAATTTATTCAGTTGTTTTGTGATCTGCTCGATTTTGTGATCATCGCCATAAGTTGTCAGCGTCAAACGAGATAAAGTTTCATCTTCAGTTGGCGCAACGTTTAAAGTCTCAATGTTGTAACCACGTTGAGAGAATAAACCGACCAAACGAGAAAGCGCGCCTGCTTCATTTTCTACAAGTACAGAGATAATGTGTCTCATGCCGTGCGCTCCCCTTTACCTAACCACATATCTTTCATCGACTGACCTGCAATCAACATTGGATAAACATGTTCTGTACGATCAACCATGACATTAATGAATACACATTTATCATTAATTGCCATTGCTTCAGCCAGTTTAGATTCCAACTCATCTGCATGATTGATTTGAATACCTACATGACCATAAGCTTCCATCAATTTTGCAAAATCAGGTAAAGAATCTACATAAGAGCTTGAATGACGCCCTTCATAGTTCATGTCTTGCCACTGCTTCACCATGCCTAAAGCTTGGTTATTCAAGCAAAGAATTTTCACATTTAAGCCATATTGCTTACATGTTGATAATTCTTGGATACACATCTGAATTGATGCTTCACCTGTAATACACACGACTTGTTGATCTGGGAATGCAAGCTTCGCTGCCATTGCATACGGTAAACCAACACCCATCGTGCCTAGACCACCCGAGTTAATCCATTGGCGTGGACGTTTGTATTTGTAGTAGTTTGCACCAAACATTTGGTGCTGACCTACGTCAGACGTAATGATCGCTTCACCATTGGTCACACGATCAAGCGCTTCCACCACTTGTTGTGGTTTCATTTCACCATTTTGAGCTGCTTCATAGCGTAAGCCATGAACTTTACGCCACTCATTAATCTGAGACCACCATTCAGCAATTGCTTCTGGATTTGGCTTAGACACATTCATCTGTTTAAGCTGAGCTAACATTTCTTGAAGAACTGGCTCAACCGCACCAACGATAGGAATGTGCGCCATGATCGTTTTAGAAATGGTCGCTGGATCTACATCAATATGAATCACTTTCGCATTGAGACAGAATTTTGCAGGGTTATTAGTCACGCGGTCATCAAAACGCGCACCAATGGCCAAAATCACGTCTGCATTATGCATCGTCATATTGGCTTCATAAGTACCATGCATCCCTAACATACCCACAAATTGTGGATCATTACCTGGGAAAGCACCTAAGCCCATCAATGTATTGGTTACTGGATAACCCAATAGATGCGCAAGTTCAGTCAATAGTGCAGAAGCATTACCTTGAACAACACCACCGCCCGTATAAATAATTGGGCGTTTAGCAGTGATCAGCTCATCAATTGCTTTGCGGATTTGACCTGAATGTCCACGAGAAGGCGGCTGATATGAGCGCATCTTCACTTTTTCAGGATATTCGTAGGCAAATTTTTCTGCTGGATTGGTGGCATCCTTAGGAATATCAACAACCACTGGGCCTGGACGGCCAGAAGCTGCGATATAGAATGCTTTCTTAATAATTGCAGGAATTTCGCTGGCGTGACGCACTTGGAAACTGTGTTTTACGATTGGACGAGAAATACCAACCATATCTGTTTCTTGGAATGCATCCTCTCCAATCAAATGGCTTGCAACCTGACCAGACAAAATCACCATTGGGATTGAGTCCATATAGGCAGTTGCAATAGGAGTAACAGTATTTGTTGCACCTGGACCAGAAGTCACAAGAACAACACCTGTTTTACCAGTTACGCGCGAGTATGCATCTGCCATATGACCAGCAGCTTGCTCATGACGTACAAGGTAATGATTAATTTTGTCTTGTTGAAAAAGCGCATCATAAATATGTAAAACTGCGCCGCCTGGATAACCAAAAACATGCTCTACGCCTTCGTCCGCAAGCGCACGAACGAGCATTTCACCACCAGATAAAAGTTCCAACGTGATTCACCCTAGTGTTAGTACAATTTATGGGAGACATAAATTGTATTTTCATTCATTAACTTATGCACTTTTCTAAGTGTGCGTATTCTACTCGTTTTTGCTGCAATAGGAAAAATTTTCTGACTCATCAGCCGTATAAGCTGTTATTACATCTCGAATCAAAACATGTTGGGATAAACATATTTCAAAAAATCATTCTCTCGGCTAGAAAGAATGTCCATTGCAAACCATGACATTTATTCGAAGGGTGATCAAATAAGCGCATATAAAACTAAGCAAGCATTTTTGTTGCTTTCATACACAAAGTCAAGAATAAAGAAAAGGTTTTTTTAGAATAATTTTTAGCTGTTGTTTTTTTAATCTATCAGCTTAAGGTGATTTATCGATCCAAATGCCCATTTATCAAAAAACTATTTTCTTTTTATACAAAAATAGGCATTGTGATTGGCTAATTCAAACATTTTGATCGAATATAGACGAAATTCTTTTGGGGGAGATCAAATTATGAAACCATCATATTTTAAAACAAGCCTATACGCTGTCGCAACTACGACTCTGCTTCTTTGTTCTAGCCAAAATTATGCTCAGCAGTACTACAAATGGATGGATGCTAATGGTTCAACCCATTACACCACGACGCCTCCACCAAAAGGAGCAAAACGATTAGATAAAATTTCCACTTATGGAAGTAGCACTCAAAATGCAATCCCGCAGAAAGCACAGCAACCTCAAAACGAAAATCAACCGTCTGAAAGTCAACCCAATCAAAATATGACTCGACCACCAATAGATGAAATACCTCAAGCTCCTGCTGCTGCACCACCTATTCAAACACCTGTCACAGCGCCAGTGAGAGTAAAACCAAATCTTTAGACTGTTTTAGTCGGTTCAAACAAGGTGACTATTTTAGATTTGCCACCTTGTTTGGGTAAAATAAAAATATTATTAAAAAACAAATTAATATATCAATACTGTTTCAATATTTACAGATTATTATGAGGGCTGTATTGAAAGCATCTTCATCTAAAAAAGAGAGCCTTTAACAAATTCAAAGATACTCACTTTTTAAAAATACCCCAACTGGTTTCCACTCGCATCATTTAGAAGATAAAATCCTCAGCTAAAAACTGACATCCCGCCCTATTTTGCGCTATGCTGTGCAGCAATCTTAACTTTACTTTTTTGTTGTATCGCATATCCCTATGACGACTTCTCACATTGACTCCGAATATCAAGCAAGTGCCATTGAGCCTCAAGTTCAACAAGACTGGGACAATCGCAAAGTTTTTAAAGTTGCAGACACTGTAGAGGGCAAACATCGCTATATCCTGTCGATGTTCCCCTACCCAAGTGGCAAACTGCATATGGGGCATGTGCGTAACTACACCATTGGTGACGTGATCAGCCGTTTTTATCGTTTAAAAGGCGAAACTGTATTACAACCAATGGGTTGGGATGCATTTGGTTTGCCTGCTGAAAATGCAGCGATTGCACACCAAGTTGCACCAGCAAAATGGACTTTTGAAAACATCGCATATATGCGTGACCAATTAAAAAAATTGGGCTTGTCAGTCGATTGGGATCGTGAGTTTGCGACCTGCACACCAGAGTACTACCATTGGGAACAATGGTTATTCGTACAACTTTATAAGAAAGGCTTGATCTATCGTAAGCTTTCAACAGTCAACTGGGATCCTGTAGACCAGACTGTGTTAGCTAACGAGCAAGTTGAAAATGGTCGTGGCTGGCGTTCTGGTGCATTGGTTGAAAAACGCGATATTCCAATGTACTACTTCCGCATTACCGACTATGCACAAGAATTATTAGACGATTTAGACACATTAAAAGACGGTTGGCCACAACAGGTCTTAACCATGCAACGTAACTGGATTGGTCGTTCTACAGGGATGGAAATCACCTTCCCTTCTGCCAATACTGAAATTTATGCAGATGGTCTAACTGTTTATACCACGCGTGCTGATACCTTGATGGGTGTGACCTATGTTGCTGTTGCAGCAGAACACCCTATGGCACTTAAAGCATCTGAAAATAATCCTGAACTTGCTGCATTTATTGAAGAATGCCGTATGGGTTCAGTCGCAGAAGCTGATTTAGCCACTGCTGAAAAGAAAGGCATGGCAACAGGCTTATTCGTGAAGCATCCAGTTACAGGTGAAGATCTCCCTGTTTGGATTGCGAACTATGTGTTGATGTCATACGGTTCAGGCGCTGTAATGGCAGTTCCTGCACATGATGAGCGTGATTTTGAATTTGCCAATAAATTCAATTTAGCAATCAAACAAGTGATTGATGCCAGAGGTGCTGATGATGCTGAATACTCAGCAACTGAATGGCAAGAATGGTATGGTTCTAAAGAAGGCAAATTGGTAAATTCTGGCGAGTTTAATGGTTTAGCATTCCAAGCCGCTTTTGATGCCTTCCTTGCAAAATTAGAACCACAAACTTTAGCGAATGCTAAGGTTCAATTCCGTTTACGTGACTGGGGTGTTTCTCGTCAGCGTTACTGGGGTTGCCCAATTCCAATGATCAACTGTAATAGCTGTGGTCAAGTCACCGTTCCAGAAGATCAATTACCTGTGGTATTACCAACCGATGTAGTTCCCGATGGTTCGGGTAACCCATTGAACAAGATGCCTGAATTCTACGAAACTAAGTGTCCAAGCTGTGGTGGCGACGCACGTCGTGAAACCGATACTTTGGATACGTTCGTAGAATCATCTTGGTACTATGCACGTTATGCATCTCCAGACTTTACGGGTGGTATGGTAAAACCTGAAGCGGCGCAAAGCTGGCTTCCAGTAAACCAATATATCGGTGGTGTTGAACACGCAATTCTGCACTTACTTTATGCGCGTTTCTTCCATAAGTTGATGCGTGATGAAGGCGTGGTACAAGGTAATGAACCATTTACCAACTTGCTCACTCAAGGCATGGTGTTGGCAGACACCTTCTACCGTGAAGCAGAGAGTGGCAAAAAAACTTGGTTTAACCCTGCTGACATCGAATTAGAACGTGACGAAAAAGGTCGCATTCTATCTGCGAAATATTCAGGTGATGGTCAGGAAGTTGTGATCGGCGGACAAGAAAAAATGTCTAAGTCGAAAAACAATGGTATTGATCCACAAGCCATTATTGATCAATACGGCGCAGATACTGCTCGTGTCTTCATGATGTTTGCTGCACCACCTGATCAATCATTAGAATGGTCAGATGCAGGTGTTGAAGGCGCAAACCGTTTCTTGAAACGTGTCTGGCGTTTAGCAGCGGGTTTCCTTGAAAAAGGCAATCAGGCGACTGCAATTGATACAGTAAACCTATCGAAAGATGCGCAAGATTTACGTCGCAAAACCCATGAAACCATCCAAAAAGTGGGTGATGACATCGAACGTCGTCATGCGTTCAATACTTCTATTGCAGCATTGATGGAATTATTGAATGCGACCAACAAATTTGAAGCAAAAGATGACAATGATGCGGCTGTTGCACGTGAAGCAATTACAACTTTATTGACTTTACTTGCACCATTTGCACCACATTTAAGTCAAACACTTTTAGCACAGTTTAGTATTGATATTAATACGACACTGTTCCCACAAGTGGATGAATCAGCGTTAACCCGTAATACGCAAACGATTGTTGTACAAGTGAATGGTAAACTTCGTGGTAAGTTAGACGTCGCAGTCGATATCTCTAAAGATGAATTATTGGCTTTAGCAAAAGCACTGCCAGAAGTGCAACAATTCTTAACTGGTCCAACCAAGAAAGAAATTGTCGTTCCGAATAAACTTGTTAATTTAGTGGTTTAATTTTCTGCTTAGATTCCCTCTCCTCTCAGGAGAGGGCTAGGGAGGGGTTATTAGCTTCATCCTAACCCTTCTTTAAAAAGAGGGGGGATCAAAAGCAATAAACAAAACCTCATCAAAGCCCGCTGTTATTCAACGGGCTTTGATTCTAAAATGTGGTCAATTTATCAAGATTAAATCTTCCATATTTGTTGGAATATCATAAGGACAAAGCATGCATTTAGTTCAACGTGTTGCAGCAGTTGTATTAACTTTAGGTCTAAGTGCAGGCCTAGTTGGCTGTGGCTTTCATTTAAAGGGAAGCTATCCAACGGCAACACCATTGGTTTATAACAAACTCACTTTGGTTTTACCTGACAATACCGATGAACTCGAAAATCGTTTAAGTATCTATCTTAGTGCTACAGGCGTACAACTCAGTAATGCCAATGATGCCTATGTACTTCGTATTTTAGATTACACGCCTCGTCGCCAGTTATTGAATGGTAAATTGACTGAAGTGCTATTGCGTTTAACCGTGACTTTCCAAATCGAAGATCGCCAAGGTAATAAAATTACTGAACCACGCACACTCACCGCATCACGTACTTACCAATATGATGTGGCAACAGTAAACACCGATAACCAACAAGAAGCTTATTTGAATCGAATCGTGATTGATGATATTGCTCAGCAAGTGACACGTCAGATTGCAGCCAATCGTTTACCCAAAGCTCAACCATAATTACTTTTTATGAAGTTAGATTATGTTCAAGCATTAAAACGTATCAATGAAGCCCGTGGCGCATGGATCATTCATGGGCAAGAACCTTTGCTTGAGCAAAATCTACTTGATGCATTCCGTAAAAGTTGGCAACAGCATGAAGTTGAACGTCAGCGTTATGACATTAGCAGTGTTAATGACTGGAAGAATGTCTTTAATGCGCTGAATAGTTTATCGCTATTTTCACAACAACTCGCCATTGAAGTACATGGCAATATCAAGCCTGATGCCAACGGCCTAAAACTGCTGAAAAACTATATTCAACATAATGAACATAACTTATTGCTGATCGTTTTGCCTAAACAAGACAGCAGCAGTTTAAAGTCTGCCTTTTTCCAAGTCGTGGAGGCCAATGGTGTTGTAGTTTCTTTGACCGCAACCTATCCACAAGACCGACAAAAAATCTTAAATTTAGAAGCAGAAAAATTAGGCATTCAGCTAAATAATGATTCTTGGCAATGGCTGATGCAGCACCATGAACATAATCTACTCGCAGCTAAAAACAGCCTAATGCGTGTGGCAGATACCTTTCCTGATATACAAAAAATTCAGATTGAACAGCTATATGCTTGTTTGCAAGATCAATCACGTTATACCACTTATGATCTGAGCGATGCGCTACTTGCTGGTAACTTGGCGCAATCCATTAAGATTTATCAATATTTAATTGCGGCTGGTGAACCTGACAGTCTAATTTTGTGGACATTAAATAAAGAAATGCGTCTTTTGATGCAACTCTTTGAGCAGCCCCATAATGCGATACAAATTGGTATTTGGAAAACTAAAGTATCACAATATCAACAAGCTTTACGTCGGCTGAATCCAAGACAGTTCTTGCTTTGGCCTGAACTGTTGTTACGCATTGATGCTGCAATTAAAGGGATGTCTAAAGAAAATTCAGAGCATCTTATGCTACAGGCGGTCGGAGAGTTATGTGGCAACCGCCTGTTCTCATCATAACTTTTTAGTTAAATAAACGAGCGAACCAGCTCTTTCCTTTGGTTTGTTCTTGGGTACGTAAATATCGAATCATATTATCACGCACAGCATCGACATAATCCTGATCATCATGCTGTATATGATTAATCAACCATTTTGAGAGTAATCGATATAAATCATTTTCAACTGCTTCCCCTTTTTCAAAGCGTTGACGATAATCATTCAGTCTTTTGACAAATAAATCATGTATACCTTTATGCGAAGGTAAATATTGATAATTGACCTGCATTCATAAATTTTCTTCAAAGCTAAAATGTGATTGCATGTAATCAATCAGATCTTCCAATACTTCTTGAATCTTAGAGCGATGACCACTCACCCGAATTTATTCTAATCTATTGATATAATCTAATATTTGGCGATGCTGATGATCAATTACATCGATACCGATATTAAAGCTTTCTTGCCATTCCATTTTATTTCCCCTGTGAATTTTCCTATCAAATCACTTGTACTTATTTGCATATTTTTTATGACTTTATTGCTTTGATTAAAACCATAAAAAATATGGAATTAGATCTTACAATTTTTAAACCCTTAAATCCATAAAAAAATTAAGGTTTTATTAAATTTATTTACCTCATATTAAAAACAAATATAAGAAATTGAAATTTATAATTATTATTTTTTAAATAACTATCTTAATGAAAATATGGGAGGATTGAAAAAGTTAAATCAGAGAGGTCACTCTTTTTTAATGAATGATGTAATCCAACCTACTTTCATTTAAATACATAAACGTAATCTTTCCTAAATCAAGATCATCTAATTTATAGAACTCAAGAAGTCATCAATCACCGTTAGATCAATCATCAGCAGCAAGTCAAAATTCACTCAATATTTCTCAATTTTTAGGGTAAATTATGCTGAGATCATCTCAATAAAATATAATGACATAGGATAAGAATACGGATCATGCAGCAGCTCAGCCCCATCGAAATTGGAAGAATTAAAAATTTATTCTCAAAAGCCGATAGCCTAATTATCAGTGCGGGTGCAGGTATGGGCATTGATTCAGGTCTGCCCGACTTTCGAGGCAATCAAGGCATGTGGCGAGCTTATCCAGAACTTGGTAAACAACGTATCGACTTTAGCGAAATAGCCAATCCAGCAGCATTTAAATTTCAGCCACATTTAGCATGGGGTTTTTATGGACATCGTTTGGCACTATATCGTCAAACCATGCCACATCAAGGTTTTAATTTACTCAAACAACTGGCTGAAAGGTTAGCACTACCCTACTTTATATTTACTTCGAATGTTGATGGGCAGTTTCAAAAAGCAGGTTTTGATCCAAACCAAATTTATGAGTGTCATGGCTCTATCCACCATCTTCAATGCTCAGAACCTTGCCAACTCAAAACATGGTCAGCAAATGAATTAACGCCTGAGATTGATCATCAAAATTGTCAATGGCTAGGAAAACTTCCACTATGTCCACATTGTGGAACGTTATCCCGTCCAAATATTCTGATGTTTAATGATTATGCTTGGGTCAGCCAAAGACATACTCAACAAGCAAGACGCTTAGAAATTTTTTTAGAAGCCCACAATCACCCTATCGTCATTGAAATAGGTGCAGGTACAGCGATTCCAACAGTCCGTTATTTTAGTGAGCGTTTCGCACCACAACTCATCCGAATCAATCCTCGTGAAGCAATGCTTCCATCCAAGGGAGGAGTCTCAATCGCAGAAAATGCAGTCATTGGTATTCAAAATATTTATCAGATTCTAATCAAATAATTCCAAAAAAATTTGATAATAATTATCATTCTAGATTAAAAATATCCACGTTTTATCCTTATTTCGCTTTTATACTGGTTTGAGTTTCTAAATCTCGATCTGTTGCCATGCCAAAAACAAGTTCTAAAAAAATACCATTCAGTAAAATAATAATGATCGCTATCGGTGTTGCGATTATTGCAGCCGTTGCATGGTTTTTCTTTAAACCTAAAGATCAAGCACCACAATATATTAGTGCTGAAGTCTCTAAAGGTGATATTGAAGATTCTGTACTCGCAACGGGTGTACTTGAAGCAACCAAAATGGTCAGCGTCGGCGCACAGGTTTCAGGTCAAGTGAAAAAAATGTATGTACAGTTAGGCGATCAAGTCAAACAAGGTCAACTGATTGCACAAATTGACTCGATTCGCCAAGAAAATGAGTTGAAAACAGCCAAAGCCAGTATTCAAAATCAACAGGCTCAATTGGCGGTACAACAGGCCAATCTAGCCAAAGTTGAAGCTGAATATAAACGTCAACAAGCCATGTTTAGCCAAGATGCAACTTCACGTGCAGAACTTGAAACAGCACTAGCGAACTTTAAAACAGCACAAGCTCAAATTGCAGCAATCAATGCGCAAATTGAACAATCTCGTTTAACCCTCGCAACTGCGCAAGAGAATTTGGGTTATACCCGTATTGTTGCTCCGATGGATGGGACAGTGGTTGCCATTGTGACCGAAGAAGGTCAAACCGTAAATGCCAATCAAACCGCACCAACGATTGTGAAATTGGCAAAGCTTGACAACATGACCATCAAAGCCCAAATTTCTGAAGCCGATG
This sequence comes from Acinetobacter sp. TR3, assembly GCF_027105055.1. Taxonomy (NCBI): domain Bacteria; kingdom Pseudomonadati; phylum Pseudomonadota; class Gammaproteobacteria; order Moraxellales; family Moraxellaceae; genus Acinetobacter; species Acinetobacter sp. TR3. Next base: position 452,631 of record NZ_CP114264.1, on the reverse strand, counting down.
TGATGAAGGTTGAAAAAGGTCAAACCGTGTATTTCACCACATTAGGCAATAGCGATAAAAAACATTACGCACAGCTACGTCAAGTTGAGCCTGCACCAAACTCAATTAACACCGAAACAACCAATACCAGTTCATCTTCATCAAGCACAGCCGTGTATTACAATGCTTTGTTTGATGTTCCAAATGAAGACGGTAAGTTACGTATTGATATGACTGCACAGGTATATATTGTTTTAGCTGAAGCGAAAAATGTGCTGACGATCCCTGCTGCTGCGATACAAAGCAAACGTTCAAACAAAAAAGACAATAGCAATAATTCAACGGCGGCAAATCAAGCGAAAACTACCGATACTCAAAAAATACAACAACCGAAACGTCTCGATTTAACTGAAGCTGAAAAAGCCTTGATTGCTCAAGGTAAAGCATCCACAGGCATCGTACGAATCTTACAAGCAGACGGGACTGCTCAACCTCAACCTGTGTTAATCGGCCTTAACAATCGTGTGACTGCACAAGTGCTTAGAGGTTTGAAACAAGGCGATCAAGTGGTGATTGCAGATGCAACTGATAGCTCAAACGAATCAGCAAAACGTAGCAATCAACGTGCAATGAGAATGTAATATGACTCAAGATCAAACGCATTCTTCACAGCCATTACTTGAGGTTAGTGACCTCACCCGTGAATTTCCTGCGGGTGAAGGTACCGTGCAAATCCTCAAAGGCATTAATTTAAAAATTTATGCTGGTGAACTGGTTGCAATCGTCGGGCAATCAGGCTCAGGTAAATCGACCCTCATGAATATCTTGGGGTGTCTCGATAAACCTACCGCAGGCAGCTATCAAGTCAGTGGTCGAGAAACACGTCTACTCGAAGCAGATGAGCTAGCACAACTTCGCCGTGAATATTTTGGCTTTATTTTCCAACGTTATCATTTGCTCGGTGATTTAAGCGCCGCAGGTAATGTCGAAGTTCCTGCGATTTATGCAGGTGTGGACAGCCAACTCCGTCAACAACGTTCTGCTGAGCTACTCTCAGAACTAGGACTTGAAGAACGCTTACATCATCGACCAAGCCAGCTATCTGGTGGTCAGCAACAACGTGTGTCGATTGCCCGTGCATTGATGAATGGCGGTGATGTGATTCTTGCCGATGAGCCAACAGGTGCATTGGATAAGAATAGCGGTGTCGAAGTGATGCGCATTTTGCGTGAGCTGAATGCCAAAGGCCATACCATTATTCTGGTGACGCATGATCTTAATGTTGCCAAGAATGCGACCCGTATTATCGAGATCAGTGATGGTAATATTATTTCAGACCGTGCCAACGTACCTGAAAATGCAGATACCGATTTAGAACATCAAACCCTGCAACGCTCATCACAAAAGAAAACCTCGGCTTGGCGGTCTTTTTTCGATCGTCTCGGTGAAGCATTCCGTATGGCACTGCTTGCCATGAATGCCCACCGTATGCGGACTTTCTTGACCATGCTTGGGATTATTATCGGGATCGCATCCGTGGTCTCGGTGGTTGCGCTTGGGAATGGCTCACAAAAGCAGATTTTACAAAATATCAGTAGTTTAGGCACTAACACCATTAGCGTTTATCAGGGTCGTGGCTTTGGTGACAATTCACGTGCCTCCCAAGTGAAAACACTAGTGCCTGCCGATGCGGATGCGCTAGCTGAACAACCTTATGTCGATGGGGTCAGTCCATCTGCCAATACCAGTGTGACGCTACGCTACAAAGATACCGAAGCATCGGCAACCGTAAATGGTGTCAGTGCTGATTTTTTCTATGTCAAAGGCATGACCTTTAAGTCGGGACAAGCTTTCGATAAAGACAGCGTCACACAACGTGCGCAAGATGTGGTGATTGATACCAATACTGAAAAGACTTTCTTTGCAGATGGTACTAATCCTGTTGGTCAAGTACTGCTGTTAGGTAGCGTACCAAGTCGAATCATCGGCGTGATTGATGCTCAACAAGGCTTCATGGGTAGTTCTGACAGTTTGAATGTTTATTTACCTTATTCAACAGTGATGAGTCGCATGTTGGGGCAATCCAATGTTCGTAGCATCATTGTTCGCATTAAAGATGAATATCCAAGTAGTGCGGCTGAAAATGCAATTCTAACCTTGCTGGAACAGCGTCACGGCGCACAAGATGTTTTCACTCAGAACTCTGACAGTATCCGTGAGACGATTCAGCAAACCACAGCCACAATGACCCTATTAATTTCTGCAATCGCCGTGATTTCTCTTGTGGTTGGTGGAATTGGCGTGATGAACATTATGTTGGTCTCTGTGACTGAACGAACTCAAGAAATTGGGGTACGTATGGCGGTTGGCGCACGACAAAGCGATATTTTGCAGCAATTCCTGATTGAAGCAATTTTAGTCTGCTTATTAGGTGGTGTACTGGGTGTGCTGCTTTCTTTAGGGATTGGGCAAATTATTGGACACTTTGCCAAAGGCATTATTGAGATGAGTTATTCAACCACCTCAATCATAGCGGCTTTTGTCTGTTCAAGCATGATTGGTATTGTATTTGGCTTCTTGCCAGCACGAAATGCAGCACAACTCGATCCAGTTGCTGCTTTAGCGAGAGAATAAAAATCTCCCCCTCCCCCCTCTTTTTAAAAGAGGGGAATTCCTCCTTTTTTAAATGGAGATTGGGAAGGATTTTTAAGAATAGATCAAGACGATAATATTTTTCAAATTATTAAGGGAATGACGATCAATGTTATTCAAACAACATAAAATCGCACTTGCACTGGTACTGACTGGCTCCTTGGCTGGCTGTTCTGCCGTGGTGAAAACACCCTATAACGCCCCAGCAGCCCAAGTGCCACAACAGTTCCAATATGATACGCAAAAAAATAAGAATGTGAATCTAACTGATCAGTGGTGGACACTGTTTAATGATGCCCAACTGAATCAGTTGGTCGAACAAGTGTTGGCTAAAAATAGTGACCTAACTGTTGCAGGAATTACCCTTCAACAAGCTCGATTACAGGCAGGTTTGGCTGAAAATAAACAAGGCATTCGAACCAGTTCAAGTATTTCAGCAGGTCATAACTATGACCTCCGTTCAGGCGATGGCTCTGATCGTGGTTTATCGACCAGTGTCGGTGTTAGCTATGAACTCGATTTATTTGGCAAGCTCGCCAATCAAACGGAAGCAAGCCGATGGGAAGCCTTAGCCACTGAACAAGATTTGCAGGCCACAGCACAAAGTTTAGTTGCGACGACAGCGAAACTGTACTGGCAATTGGGCTATTTAAATGAACGCTACCAAACTATTCAGCAGAATCTAGCATCTACTCAAAAAATTTATTCTTTGGTGCAATCACAGTATAAAGCAGGTGCGGTTTCAGGTTTAGATTTAACCCAAGCTGAACAATCAGTTCAAAGTCAAAAAGCCAGTCTGAGCCAAATTGAGCAACAACGAGTCGAAGCACGTACTGCCATTGCGGTATTGCTGCATCAACCTATTCAGCAATTGAATATTCAAGAGCCGAGACAGCTACCACGAAATGCTTTACCAAATATCGCTGTGGGTTTACCCGCGGATATTTTATCGCGCCGCCCAGACTTACAAGCCTCAGAATTACGCCTACGCAAAACTTTAGCCACTAAAGATGCAACTAAAGCAAGTTATTATCCATCGATTAACCTTACGGGTAGTTTAGGTTCTTCGAGTACCTCACTCACTCAATTATTAAAGAATCCTGCGTTGACATTGGGGGCGAGTTTAAGCCTGCCTTTCCTGCAATATAATGATATGAAAAAGAATATTGAAATCAGTGATCTTGAATATGAGAAAGCGATTACACAGTATCGTCAAACTTTATATCAAGCCTTTGCAGATGTTGAAAATGCTTTGTCAAATCGAGCGCAACTGAATCAACAAGTACAGTTACAGCAACGTAATGTCGAATTAGCAGATAAAACTGAGCGATTGACCGAAGTGCGTTATCGCAATGGTGCGATTGCATTAAAGAATTTACTGGATGCTCAAGAGACCACACGCAATGCACGACTCAGCCTAGTTGAAACCAAGCAGAATCAATACAATGCGTATGTGACATTAATGCAAGCACTTGGCGGAAGTCCTGTGAAAGAATTACCTGAGCAATAGCTTAAGTGGCCGTAGTTTTATATAGTTAGCTTTAATTGAGGGGAATAATGGAACTTCCTATATTTAAATATCACCCAGATCCTATCAAAACAGGTGCTATAGAAGTAACAAGTGCAACGTGTGAGTGTTGTGGTATTGCTCAGGGCTACAGAGCCACTTCTACAATCTACGCCGAGGAGGAGATAAAAACTATTTGCCCTTGGTGTATTGCGAATGGCTCAGCTGCTGAGAAATTTGATGGTGAGTTTACTGACTCACATCCATTACTTAAATCTGGACTTGATAAAACTATTGTAAAAGAAGTTTGTGAACGAACTCCTGGCTTTAATTCTTGGCAACAAGAGGTGTGGTTATCACATTGTAACGATGCGTGTGAATTTCATGGTGATGCAGAAAAACTCGACTTATTAGAAATAACAGGAGCTACGTTAAAGACTGTCTTAGAAAAACAAAAAATTAACCAAAATTTATGGCAAGAGATAGTTGCTTCCTATGAAAAAGGTGGAAACCCTTCAGTTTACAAATTTAAGTGTAGAATCTGTGGTATGAAAACTTACGCTGTGGATTTTGCATAAAGCAAATAAACTGTTTCCCAACACTTGATATTTTCAATTCAAAACTAGCTTCGCAGTTCATATAAAATAGTCTGAGCTATTAGTTTTTAAAAAACTTACTATTTTCCAAAAACAAAGCCGCTATTAAAGCGGCTTTATCAAATAATTTAGATTAATCTAATTATTCATCATCCATCATTGATTGGCTCATACCTACAGTATTAAAACCACCATCAACATAAAGGATTTCACCCGTAATACCAGAAGCCCACGGTGAGCAAAGGAACAATGCTGCATTACCCACTTCTTCAATAGTCACATTACGTTGTAATGGCGCGATCTTTTCATTGGCATCTAACATTTTACGGAAAGACTTGATACCAGACGCGGCTAATGTACGGATTGGTCCAGCAGAGATTGCATTCACACGAATCCCCTCTTTACCCAAGCTTAGTGCTAAATAACGAACACCCGCTTCTAACGATGCTTTCGCCATACCCATCACGTTATAGTTTGGCATCACACGCTCAGAACCTTGATAAGTCAAAGTCAATAAACAACCTTTACGTGCTTGTAATAATGGTTTTGCCGCACGAGCCATCGCGACAAAACTATAGGCACTAATGTCATGTGCAATTTTAAAACCGTCACGATCAGTCACGTCGGTAAAGTCACCATCCAGCGTATGTGCAGGTGCAAAACCAATCGAATGCACAACACCGTCTAAACCATCCCAATGTTTTGCCAACTCAACAAAAGTATTGTCAATTTCTGCATCAATCGCTACATCACAAGGGAAAACTAGGGTTGAACCAAACTGTGCTGCAAAGTCATCAACACGCTTTTTTAGCTTTTCATTTGGATAAGTAAATGCTAACTCTGCACCTTCACGGTGTAATGCTGCCGCAATACCGAAAGCAATTGATAATTTACTTGCAATACCAGCAATTAAAAAACGCTTACCAGCTAAAAGTCCTTGTGACATCTTATTCTCACTCGAAAAATTTTCACCACATCATGCCAACATTCCTGATTTTTCGGAATTGCATAATCCACCTTTTTTACAATCTTGCATAAAAAAAATCGTCTTCATATGAAGACGATTTTTGTTTTATATCAATTTAAATTTAATCATCACCTTGAATTAGGCTTAATAAGCGCATGAATGAATAGTACATCCACACTAAAGTCGCAAGTAAAGCAATCGCACATACCCATTCAAATGCTTTAGGAGCGCGTTGTGCTGCTGCATTTTCAATAAGATCAAAATCCAAAATTAAGTTCAGTGAAGCAATTACAGCAACAAATGCAGCAAAACCGATACCTAACCAATTGCTTTCAAAGATATAAGGAATACTTGAGCCAAAGATCAACCGTAAAACGATCTGCACAACAAAAACTAAAGCAATCGCAATAGAAGCTGAAATTACAATTGCCTTAAATTTTTCAGTAGCACGAATAATTTGGAATTTATATAACGCAAATAAAACCAAGGTTGTAACAAAGGTCGCAAGCAAAGCTTGTAAAGGAACACCTGGAAACTTCAGTTGAAAAATAAAAGAAATACCGCCTAGAAATGCACCTTCAAATAATGCATAAGGAATTGCTAAAGCTGGTGCAGTATTTGATTTAAAAGTGGTAATCAAAGCTAAAATTAAGCTCCCAATAATTCCAACAATTGTTGCAGCATAGGCAATTGAAAGATTAGCAGTGATTGCACAATAGAAAAATAGTGCCATTCCCAATACAGCTGCAATCACTGTCAATAATACTGACTTCTGAATAGCACCTTGAATGGTCATTGGCTCAGTTATATCAGTATAGGTTTCCACCCGAGTTAAAATTGGATTATTACTTTGCATGTAAACTCTCTTTTTATAGTAAGCAAATAAAAATTGAGTTTATGATATTTTTTATTCAATCCCAATATTTTTTACATTTAATAAAGCTTTAATTTTTTGCAATTTATTGATAGCTAATCAATTAAAAATATATAAAACAAAATACTTGATTGCAAAATTAAAGCACATTTTATGGCTATAACTTTCATTTCGTAGCGAGAACCATAAGCTTTTATTTACGGTTTAGATATCTTTATACCAAGTGAATTAATTGTAATAAAATCTGCATCTATCTAAGTAACATAATCAATAAAAAAGGAGTCGCATTTTAGGACTCCTTTTTAAATCATTTTTTAGATTAGAGTGAAATATTACAGCCCTTTTAGCTAAAGTGCTGCGGTTGCTCATCAATAACTTCTGCTTGTAACTGATTCATCTGTTTTTCCAACAAACCAAATAAAGCGGCTTGGATCATATGCTGTGCAACGGTTGGTGTCTGATCACCCAAAATCTTTTTAACATCTTCACTAAATTGAATTTTAACCAAAGGCTCTGCTTCCGAACCAGCATTACGCAAGGCAAGCTCTCCACCTTCAAGTTGAACTAACTCGAGAACGGCTTCTTGGCTACCAAATAACTCTTTTAACTGTTGCATTGACATACAATTACTCCATGTTTCTACATGGTGGCAAAGCGCTACTGCACTTTGCAATCTCACGTCTTATTTATATAAGTGCTATTCACTCATATTTCAAGTCTATGTTGTACTCGAATTAAAACTCAACCATTTCATTACGAAAACCGTCAATCAAATGACTTAACTCTCTATGCCATTCTCGTAATATTTTCGCATCGGGTAACCATGCTTGAGGACTTTGAGTCACCTTAATAATCAAATTCGATGAGGTCTCATTTTCAGGCTCTGGAGCTGTTGGCTCTGGTGCGTACTGACATAAACGATACGCACGTTTGAGTTCTGCAATAAAACCATCTTTAGCAAGTTGCTGTAATACTGAAACTTCTGGTGAGACTTGTCCTTTAACTGCCATCTGTTCTTCAATCGACTTAAACGTCGGTTGTAAATCATTTAAACGATAATAACGCACCAATTCTTGTAAAAACGCTAAAATTGCCCCGTGTAAATGAAATACTGCTGCCTCTCGATATGCCTGTGCTTGTTGAATATGTTCAGTTTGCTCAGCTTGTTGACATGCAAGTCGGGCAAAATACAATTTTTGATTGGTACGATCAGCATGGTAGCGAGCAACACGAGACATAATAAATCCCTTTTTCAGTTCATTTAAATCAAGACTGATTGTAAAGCGAATTGATGCTGAAACAAATAGCACTCACAACATCAATTCGATACGATAAAGTTTTCGCTTGGCCATAACTTGAATCGGTGGATCAATCGGACGGATATTGCGAATGACCCAAGCCAAATATCCTTCAGCCCAATACGTTGCACAAGCTGCGCCAACTTCATCAGATTGCCATGGATGCACTGATTCAATATCTACCAGTGCAACGGCAAAACCAACGTCTTCATCCCCATCATTCAAAAGAAAGTGTTGATTCTCTACAATCCTCAAATCTTTCAATGGCAACATTTCAGGTTGCCATGAGCGAACTTCAAGCGTTTTTATTTTCTTCACTATTCGCTCAGCATTTGGTGCAACAATTGATAAAGCAGTATATTGCTTTAACATTGATAATTAAGCTTTATCGTCCGCAGCTTTGACACGAATGCCTTGGCTTTTTACTTTCAAGGTGTTTAAACCTTTAATTGCTTTAATCGCTTCACGTGGATTTGGCATTTCAACAAAACCAAAACCTTTCGATTTCCCCGTTGCTTCGTCTTTGACCACGACACAAGACTCAACTTTTCCATATGCTTTGAATAAGTCGAGAATTTCCGCATCAGTCACATTACGGTCTAAATTACGAACTAAAATTTTCATGCTAAAACCTAAAAGATGATTCATTGTAGAATCAATGAATCAAAAGAAATTGAATCTGCCTAGTTTAATCGAAATCAATCCCAAAACCTAAATTGATTGCAGCCGTGCGAGAACGATTGCTTTGGCCATAGCCATGTGGAATATCTCGATGAATCTGAACATCGACTAAATGTTGAGGTAAATCATTGAGGAAGTAACTTTCTATTTTTCTTCCTAGCTCATCATATTGATCTTGTGACCATAAATTTAAATTCTGTTTGGTCAAAATCAATTCATCTTCTGCACGTGTTAAGGCCACATACAGCACACGACGCTCTTCTTCAACATCATCAAAATCGCCTTGTGCACGTGCATGAGGATATTGATTTGGAGAAACATGTGGCACATAACAGACTTTTTGTTCAGCACCCTTGGCTGAATGGATGGTAATCAGCGTCACTAAATCTTGGTCAGGCGTTTTATCAATTTCTGAGATAGAAATTGGATCAAGTACGTATTCCTCTAAGAACTCCCCAAGAGCACTGTGTTTACGTGCCAATTGCTTGACCAAATCAAAGTCTTTAACACGGCGTGACCAATCTTTAGTTTTATAGTTATTTTCCAGCTGTTCATTTAGCGCATCCAGTGCAAGGCCTATACAAGCTTCAACATGCTGCTGCAATACATCGAGCTGCATCAAAATTAAAATCGCCTGTTGTGGTACTTTGCCATGTCGCTCTAAACGTTGGCAACGGGCTTCGATATCAGGCAGTTGAATCAGTTCTTGCGCCAATTTACTAGCACCCACATCACCCACGCCATCCCAAAGCGTCAGGAAACGCATCCAAGCCAAATCATCCTGTGGATTAACACTGACCCGAAGCAAGCTCAAGACATCTTTAACATGCGCCGATTCAAGCAGTTTTACCCCACCAACAAAACGATAAGGGATATTGGCTGCAATCAAAGCACCTTCCAAATAACGTCCACTAAAACCTGAGCGCAACAACACCATATGTTCTGCCCAAGCCGCACCTTGCATATGACGACGATTCAAGTCCTGAATAATCCAATTGGCTTCTTCAAACTCATTGCTCAAGATATGCAGTTGTGGCTTTAACCCTTTGCCCCGATAAGCCTGTAGATGTTTGTCATATCCAATTTGGCTCTGCTCCAGCAGCCAATTGGATAAATCTAAAATACCTTGGGTCGAACGATAATTCATTTCCAAAGTCAGTATTTCGGCATCAGGCACTCGTTCTTTAAAATGATGAATATTTTCAAAATCTGCGCCACGAAAGCCATAAATTGACTGCGCATCATCGCCGACACAAAACAATTTGACCTTGCCCACCATCGGCTGTAACAAAGCCCATTGCAGTGGATTGGTATCCTGCATTTCATCAACCAATAAGGCAGAGCAAAAACCAGTGACCCACTTCACTAACTCTGGTGAACTTTGCAAATGCACGGCAACAATAGATAGGATGTCATCATAATCTAGAAAATTACGTTCTTGCTTGCGTTGCTCATAGGCTTTCATCAATTCAGCAATTTGAGCTTTATACTCAAGCGCTTGGGGTAACTGCTCAACCAATGCATCTGACAATTTAGTTTTGGTATTACGCGCATAGGAATAGAGATCACACAATTCGGCCGCTTTCGGCAACACATTGCCCTTGTCTTTACCCCGTAACAGACGGAACATCAGCAACTGATCATCTCGATCAATAATACTGAACTGGGTCAACCCAAAAGCACGTGGATTACGGCGCAAAAGATACATACAAAAAGTATGAAAGGTTGATGCACGTAAACCTTTGGCCTGTGCGCCCATATGTTGTTCCACCCGCGTGACAATTTCACTAGCCGCACGTCGGGTAAAAGTTAGAATCTGAATTTGTTGTGCTGGCAAACCTTGATCAATTAAATATGCTGCTCTTGCCACGATGGTTTTGGTTTTACCACAACCTGCTCCAGCCAAGACCAAACAATTTTGTGCCGTGGTTGTGGCTGCTTGTTTTTGTTGTGGATTCAGTTCATCAATTAGCTTGGCAAGCGTCATACAATCGGTCAATTAAAAACGAAATACTATTTTAGCAGACTCAAGCCATTGAAATGTTTCCGACTACAAAAACAAAAAGAGCATGTGTATTACATGCTCTTAGTTTTAGCTTGATCGTTTAAATTGTGGTTGAGCTATGTGGTAACTGCTTAATTGCACCCGCAAAAGTCAGGTAATTAATCCCTTGGAATAAAATATCAATTGCAAGGAAGATCCCCAACACCCAAAACGGTGAATCAGGTGATGATAAAATCAGAACCCCAGTTAATAAAGTCAAGATGCCTGAAAACAGTACCCACCCCCAACCAGAAATCGGTCTAAGAATAAATGCATTTGCAGTTCGGATCACCCCTGCAATAATAAGCGCAATCGCTAAGAAGCTGGTTAAGACCACCGCAGTAATCACAGGTGTGGTAAAAGCAAAGTAACCAGCGGCTAGATATAGCACACTAAACAAAGCCCACAACCAACGTGTGCCCCCTTTAAATACCATAAATGCGGCAATAAAATGTAAAATGCCACCAAGCATCATTAAGACACCAAATAAAAGTACAGCAGATAAAGTTGCGAATGGTAAAGCTGCTAAAAGAATTAAACCGAAAACAACCAATAACACACCCAATAACAGATACCATTTACGGTCAGCGTGGAGCTGATTACGAATCAAATCATTACCCACGGTTTTCATCATTATTTACTCTTTTATCATCAATGTTCTATTTATATTTTGAGCGTCTTTGAAATGTTTTTCTGTATAAGGCATGTTGATAATTAATGATGGAATGTCAGAAAAACATGTGTTTTATTTCATTATTTTTCTTTTAGTAAGTTATGTGATCCCATGTGGGTAAAGTTAAACTTATCCACAATTTATTTGATCCAGCCTATTTCTTGTGCAGTCAGCACACTGATCACGGTTTGTTCTAAATCATTTGGCATTTTACTTTTGTGCTCGGACAACGGAATCCGTCCTCCCATAATTTCAGCTTCAGTCTGTGGATAGAGCGGCTGTTTATCTGCCTGTGCATAGCCAATCGGGAAAATAGGTTCACCATTGGCTAAGTTATATTTATCGGTCGCGCCAAAACCGTGCAATAACTCATGCACCAACACTACATTATTTTGCTGTGTCTGTTTAGCTGAGGCAAACAGATTGACTGAACCAATTCGTCCACGTTCCAGCGCAGTTGAGTGCTTGAGTTCCCGATTTTGCTTCGGATCATAGAAATTCAGATATAGAGTTAAACTCGGTGAACCATCAATCGATTGATGCTGCTTCCATGCATAAAAGCGAAACTTTAGGCTCCATAGAATATTATTCAGAATACTTGGCTGCTCAGACATCTTCGGTGGTGCTTGTTGCAATTCCCGTCCGATTTGAACCATAAAGTAGCTGCTTTGCTCTCGATATTGCTGGCTGTTTTTTTCTAAATATTGCTTGACCTCGGAAAAGTTATCTTGCTGTAATTGTTGAATATACTGCTGTGTTGTAGCTAAACCATCGGCATTAATCGGATGCAACAATACATTAATCGGCTGATTCCAATCCTGATTTTGATCACGATAAGTATTGATCGCAACAATTAACAACACCAGCAATAAGCATGCAACTCGGATATTTTTCCACATGAACTTCTTCCCCAACCCAAAGTCATTATTATTTTTCTTTACTCAATAAAAAATGCCAGCAATTGCCAGCATTTTCTTAACACTTAAATCACTAAGCTTCTACCCATTTCCCATCTTGGAACACTAGACTCCACTTGGTTTGCTTCCCTTCAGCGGTTTCAGAACCTACATACTGTGCTTGGTTCTTACGGCTGAATTTCACTACCGTTGGATTGCCTTCTGGATCGACATCTGGTGCTTCTAACAAGAACTGATATTTCGGATCAAGCTGCTCAGCAACACTACGTAATTCAGCCACTTTCGGTGCACGTGTTTCACGAATTTTCGGAAATTTGCTGGCTGCTAAGAACAGACCTGCCGCACCATCACGTAACACGAAGAAATCATCATACTTGGCTGAACGTAAGTGTTCCATTTTGATTGGATCAACACGCGGCGGTGCTGGTTGACCGCTCTTTAATACTTTACGGGTATTGTCACAGCTTGAACAAGCGAAGTACGGACCAAAACGACCTGTCTTTAACTGCATATCACCATCACATTTATCACATGGAATGGTTGGACCGTCATAGCCCTTAATCTTGAATTCGCCTTCTTCGACTTCGTAACCATCACAATCTGGGTTATTACCACAAACATGCAATTTACGACCACCATCGACTACATAACTGTCCATTGCTGTACCGCATTTAGAACAACGGTGTTTCGACATCAAATCAGCAGTTTCAGCACCATCATCATCCGACAATGCCGCCAAAGACTCGACTGGTGTTAAGTTAAGTGTGCCTTTACAACGCTCTTTCGGTGGCAGGTTATAACCTGAACACCCCAAGAATACACCCGTTGTTCCAGTACGAACTTGCATTGGACGCGAACATTCAGGACAAGATACATCAGCAACTTCGACAGGCTGATTACGGCGCATGCCGCTTTCACCCTGCGCATTGGTCAAACGTTTCTTGAAGTCACCGTAGAAGGTATCCAGCAACTCTTTCCAATTACGCTCACCTGTCGCCACACGGTCTAACTGACCTTCTAAATCTGCAGTGAATGCATAATTCATCAGGTTATTAAAACTTTCATCAAGACGGTCGGTGACAATCTCGCCCATCTTCTCTGCAAAGAGACGACGGTTTTCCAGCTTCACATAACCACGTTCTTGAATGGTCGAGATAATCGCAGCATAAGTCGATGGACGGCCAATGCCTTTTTTCTCTAATTCTTTCACCAAAGATGCTTCTGTAAAGCGTGCAGGTGGTTTGGTAAAATGCTGGCTTGGATCAAGTTTTTCTAACTTGAGTACTTCGCCGACTTTCACCGCAGGCAATAAAATATCATCATCTGATTTATTGGCACCACGAACACGGGTAAAGCCATCAAATACCAAGGTACGGCCTTTGGCTTTTAATTCAACATTTGATGCTTCAACCGTCAAAGTCGAAGACAGGTATTCTGCTGGTGTCATTTGACAAGCGACAAATTGACGCCAGATCAAATCATATAAACGCTGAGCATCACGCTCAACGCCTGCAAGTTTATCCCCCGTCAATCCAACATCTGATGGACGAATCGCTTCATGGGCTTCTTGCGCGCCTGCTTTATTGCCATAACGGTTTGGCTTGGCAGGAACATATTTTTCACCAAAATTTTGCTGAATATGATTACGTACCATATTGACCGCATCATCACTCAAGAATGTTGAGTCAGTACGCATATAGGTAATAAAACCACCTTCATACAAACGCTGCGCCAGCATCATGGTTTTCTTTACAGAGAAACCTAGACGGGTACTTGCTGCTTGTTGAAGAGTCGACGTGATATACGGTGCACTTGGATTAACCTTGGTAGGTTTATCTTCACGTAATGCAACTTTATATTCAGCATCTTTTAATACGCTTAATAGCGCATCGGTTTCAGCTTTATTTTTAAGTTTAAGCGTCTTACCGGCTTGTTTAACCGCTTCAAGACGAATGTCATCTTTCTTCGACAAAGTATCTGCAAAAACTTGCCAGTATTCTTCTGGGATAAAGGCACGGATTTCACGTTCACGCTCGACCACCAGTTTGACCGCAACCGATTGCACACGGCCTGCCGATAAACCACGGGCAATTTTTTCCCACAACAGTGGCGACACCATAAAGCCCACCACACGGTCAAGGAAACGACGTGCTTGCTGAGCGTTCACTCGATTTAAATCAAGACGTGTTGGCTGTTTAAACGCTTCCTGAATGGCATTTTTCGTAATCTCGTTAAACACCACACGATGGTAACGACTGTCATCACCGCCAATTACTTCTCTTAAATGCCAAGCAATCGCTTCTCCTTCTCTATCCAAATCCGTTGCGAGATAGATTGCATCAGCATCTTTGGCAAGTTTTTTTAGTTCAGCGACGACATGTTCTTTACCTGGAAGCACTTCATATTGCGCAATCCAGTCATGTTCAGGATCAACCCCCATACGATTAATAAGTGCAGTTTGAGCTTTCTCAGCTTTCTGTTCTTCTGTAAGTTTAGCGCGTGTTACAGGCTTTTTTTCAGTAGACTTTGCCCCACCGCCTGTTGGTAGATCACGTACATGACCCACCGACGACTTCACCACAAATTGTGACCCTAGATATTTATTAATGGTTTTCGCTTTTGCAGGCGACTCCACAATCACTAAGGCACGTTTCGTTGCAGCAGAGGCTGGTGCTGCTGTGCTTTTTGAAGCAGAGCGTGGAGTATTCGCCATAATAAATCGTTTTTCCTATAATTAATCAAATAATTAGCGCTGAGCTAATTCATGTAAATATGCTTTCATTGCTTCAAGCTGAGTGGCTCTTAAATCAGTTTCTTCATCCCAATATAGCCCGACACAGTTCGCCTGCATATCAATAGCATAAACTCCTGTTAATGCAATGGGTGAATCATTAAATTTCTGATCCCCTTGAACAACTTGAAGTTTGCCATCCACGACTCTTGCACGCATTAAAGCTAAACGACCTTCTGGAATCAGTACACTATAATAAGCCACCATACTGGCACGCTTTTCAGAAGCCATTGGAATTTTCGTCCAGTCAGGTGCGACGATTAAACGTGGATGTAATCCCATTTTCCGAGCCTGATCTCGCATCATCCCCAGTGCTTTTTCTCGAGGACTCACGCGTAGACCAAAAATTGAGCCTAATACAAATAATACAATCGCAACTGTAATCCAAATTCCAACATTACTCATAAACTAGCCCAAAACTTTCTTTTATTAGCGTTACATAACTTGAATCAAAAACGCAAGTTTTCCTTGCTATTCTATTCAGAATAAGAAGTTAAACCTGACGATATAATCGTAATTTCACGTTGTTATTCTGAAATTTAAAAATATTTTTCCCTAAGAGCATGACTAAGTTTTAACTCAGATCCTTATTATTCAACATCTATATGATCAATAATGCGGTGGTTTATCACTCATTGGATCAAAAGGCGCAATCCCTTCTGATAAATCTGATGATTCAACTCGACGATATAAAAGTTGCATTTGTTTTTTTAAAATTGCGATTTCTTGAGTCTGAATCGCAAGCTGTTCATTCAATTGTTCAACTAAATCGTCTAAAAATGCAATTCGGACTTGCAAATCTTCAATGGGTGCGGACAATGACGCGTGATCATCACAATTTTGTTGTTTAGTCATTTCAGACCTCATCTGAGCTTTTAGGAAACATTATGGCCTATATTACTTTAAGGGATGTCCACCTCGCATTTGGTGGGCCTGCCCTACTCGACGGCGCGAACTTTAACCTAGAACGTGGCGAACGAGTCTGTTTAATCGGTCGTAATGGTGAAGGTAAGTCTACTTTACTTAAACTGATTGAGGGAAGCTTATTGCCTGATACAGGTGAAGTTTCAATTCAAAATGGTTTAACTGTTTCAATGTTAGCCCAAGATGTACCAATGGACTCAGGTAAAGTGGCTGATATCGTGGCAGATGGCGCAGGTGAAGCGGCGGCTGTACTTAAAGCGTATCACGAGGCAAGTGATGCTTGTGTGTTGGGTGATATGGAAGCCTGTGATCATATGGGAATGTTACAACACAAGCTTGATCAGCTTGATGGTTGGGCATTAGAAAATAAAGTAAATTCGATTCTCAGTAAAATGGGACTTGATCCAAATGCCGATCTTGCAGATTTATCGGGTGGTCGTAAACGTCGCGTATTATTGGCACGTGCATTACTGACTCAACCAGATGTGCTATTACTCGATGAACCTACCAACCATTTAGATGTAGAAAGTATTGAATGGTTAGAGAAATTCCTGCTTGATCAAAATAATCTAACCTTATTATTTATCTCACATGACCGTTCATTTGTGGATAGCATTGCAACCCGTATTGTTGAACTAGATCGTGGTATTTTACGTAGCTATGAAGGTAACTATTCACGCTATTTAGATCTTAAAGCACAGCAAATGGAAGCAGAAGAAAAACAAAATGCTTTATTTGATAAAAAATTAGCTGAAGAAGAAGCATGGATTCGTCAAGGCATCAAGGCTCGTCGTACACGTAATGAAGGTCGTGTTCGTGCACTAAAAGATTTACGTGAGCAATCTAAAGCTCGTCGCTCGCAACAAGGCAAAGTCAGCATGGCGACCCAAGATGCCAATCGTTCAGGTAAATTGGTATTTGAAATTGAACATTTAAGTGTCACCTTTGGTGATAATGCGCCGATTATCAAAGATTTCTCAGCACTGGTTCTTCGTGGAGATCGTATCGGTTTAGTGGGCGATAATGGTGTCGGTAAAACCACACTGATTAAAGCTATTTTGGGTGAAATCGAACACGCAGGTTCAGTTAAAACAGGTACTCAATTAGAAGTTGCTTATTTTGATCAACTACGTAACGCCTTAGACCTTGAAAAAACAGTGATGGCCAACGTTTCTGAAGGTTCTGATTTTGTTGATGTAAATGGTAACCGTCGTCATATCTATAGTTATTTACAAGACTTTTTATTCTCACCAGAGCGTGCACGTACACCAGTGAAAGCACTGTCGGGTGGTGAGAGAAACCGTATCTTATTGGCAAAACTGTTATTGAAACCATCGAACTTAATCGTGATGGATGAGCCTACCAATGACTTAGATATGGTGACACTTGAGTTGCTTGAAGAGATGTTATCTGAGTATAAAGGCACTTTGTTATTGATCTCACATGACCGTGCCTTTATGGATAATGTCGTGACTTCAACGTGGGTTTTTGACGGCAAAGGTAATATTGATGAATACGTTGGTGGTTATCAAGATTACTTAGAACAACGCCCAGATGACAAAGTTGTCGATCAAAAAAGTGATGTTAAGAAAGCGCAAGCCAAAGCAGAAGCGGCTGCCGCCGCGGCATCAGCGCCTAAAAAAGTCAAACTCAGTTATAAAGACCAACGTGAGTTAGAACAACTTCCTGCTGAAATGGAAAAACTTGAAAAAGAACAAGCAGAACTTTCAGCAAAGCTTGCAGATGGTTCTTGGTTTGTCTCTGACGCTAATGCTGCAACTTTGGCGAGTCAACGTTTAGCAGAAATTGAAGAATCTTTGCTTGAGAAGTTGGAACGTTGGGACATCTTAGAAAATATGTCGAAAGGCAATTAATCAGATGATGAGCATCTATCCATAAATGATAGATGCTCTATTAAAATCCAATGAGTGCTTAGATTTCAAAATCATCTTTTAATGAATGATAAATATTAAAATTTTCATCATCAAAACAAACAAAAATTACTTCTTGGACTGACTGACTTTGTTTTAACTCGTCATTAATCACTGTAAAAGCGATTTGAGCAGCACGCTGTTTAGGAAACCGATAAATTCCTGTTGAAATATTTGGAAAGGCGATTGTTTTTAAACCCAGATGATCAGCGAGTTTAAAACTATTACGATAAGCATTTTCTAATAAAATTGGTTCGTTTTTCTCACCATTTAACCATGTTGGTCCAACAGTATGAATCACATATTTTGCTGGTAGATTCCCCGCGGTGGTCATGACCGCTTCGCCAACTGCACAACCACCTTGCTTGGCACGAATCTTTTGACAATCTGCCAAAATCGCTACACCACCACGACGATGAATTGCACCATCTACACCTCCACCACCTAATAGTGAAGTATTGGCCGCATTAACAATTGCATCTACCGTGATTTGGGTAATATCTCCTTTCATTATTTTTATACTTTTCAAAATCTTCTCCTCTTTATCAGAGCTGTTTAATGGCTGATTTACGCTACAACAACTGCGGTTTTATTTAACATTTAAATTACTAAACCGACTTCATGCTACACTGCTTCAAAATTCAACGTTATTCATATTTCGAGTTTATGAGTCAAAAGCAGTCTTATATCCCTGGCGAGTTTCAATGGGAATTTTTACTCCCTAAGTATTGGAAAATCTGGATCGCCATCACTTTTCTCATGCTCTTAGCAATCTTACCTTGGGCAATTCAATGGCGCTTGGCACATGGTTTAGCCTCATTATGCTGGCACTTGCTCAAATCACGTCGAAAAACCACAATCAGAAATCTGGAAGTTTGCTTCCCTGAATGGTCTCCTGTTGAGGTTGAAGTACAAGCAAAACAAGTGTTTGTCGACATGATGTTGGGTGTATTTGAAACATTAAATGCTTGGTATTGTCCAAATTGGTTTAAAGGACGCCATAGTATTGAAGGTCTAGAGCACATCAACTCAGCCAAAGCACAAGGCAAAAGTATCTTATTGCTAGGTACACACAGTACTTTATTGGATGCAGGTGGTTATATTTGTGCTCAATATTTTGAGCCTGATGTGGTCTATCGTCCACAGAATAATCCGATGTTGGATATGCTGATTTATCGTTGTCGCGCAACCATTTATCAACAGCAAATTGATCATGATGATATGCGTGGCTTGGTTCGTCGCTTAAAAGATGGCGGTGCGATTTGGTATAGTCCAGACCAAGATTTTGGCTTAAAACAAGGTGTCATGGCGCCTTTTTTCGGTGTTCCTGCTGCCACTGTTACTGCACATCGTCGTCTATTAAAAATCTCCAAATCTGTTGCAATCCCGCTTTATTTTTATCGTTATGGTGATGTTCGTAATCCACAATACAAAGTTCTGATTGAGCCTATTGTTGAAAATATGCCCAGTGAAAATGAACTCGATGATGCAATTCGGGTGAATAGAATCATTGAGGCTCAATTGCGTATCGCACCAACTCAATGGATGTGGTTTCACCGTAGATTCAAAACCCGAGCAGAAGGTTACGAGAAAATTTATTAATAATTAGAGAAAATTAAAACCCGAGTTTCGCATCCTGCAAAACTCGGGTAAATGAGGTTGTGCTTTCACATCATTTTTTATTATCTTGCTTCCATCTCATGCATCATATCCATAATACGTTTTTCCATTTCAGCGTCGCTATCCTTAATCGGAAATCCTTTCCTGCATCCTTGTGCTGATGTATTTAGAATAAACCTTTTGATCAAACTCGACTATTCGCCGTAGACTTAAATCAATGTACGATATTGCTTACATCACGATATTTGCCATTTCATTCTATTGAGTCACTTATAAGGCTGAGCCAATTCATCAACAACTTGCTTGTGCTCTTGTTCTGCTTTTTCTATACCATCCCGAATCGCTTCTTCAGCCTCTTGCTCATCTTCAGCGCTTTGTTCTAGTTCTTCCTGCTGTTGCTCAAAAATACGACCCGTCTGTAAAACGACATATATTGGAAAATGATCAGAACCTATATGAGATAATCGTTTCATTTCCACTAAGCCAAAGTCGGTACTATGAAAGATATGGTCTAAAGACCAACGTAAAAGTCGATAGTCTGCGTGAAAAGTATTCATGAAATAGCGACCTACCCGTGGATCTAGCAAGCCACTGATTCGTTGAAATAATCGCGTGGTGCGTGACCATGCCACATCATTAAGATCTCCCATGACAATACAACTTTCATCTAAATCTTTAATTCGATCACCAACCATTAAAAGTTCAGCATCTCTTAGAGTTGAATCTTTGGCTTCAGTTGGGCTTGGTGGTTTAGGGTGCAAACAATATAACTGTACTTGGATACCTGAACGTAATGTTACCGAGGCGTGTATAGATGGAATTTCATCGCTTAAAATAAATTTAATTTCAGAATCATCTAAACGTAAACGGCTATACAAATGCATGCCATATAAATTATCCAATGGCACTGCAACACGGTAAGGATATTGTTTTTCTATAGGCTGTAATGCATCTTGCCAGTTTTGATCCGACTCTAATGTCAGTACTAGATCTGGTTGTAAATCATCAATATGTTTCAACAATAAATCATATTGATGATTAGGTGTAAGCACATTAGCAACCAACAAAGAAATTTGCTGCTCTGGATTTAATTGCCCTTGTTTCACCTGCTGAACTTGTTTACGCCATATTGGCGTGTAAGGCAAAACCATTTTTAATTGGAATGCGACCGCTGCGATAAGCCCCAAAAGTAGTACTTCTCGCGTTAAAGTCCATTCTGTTTGCATAAATAACAAACCCAATAGGGCGATTATTCCTATTGCCAATATTTGCAAACGAGGAAAATCTGCACCGCGAAACCACCATTCATCACGAGGAATCAAAGACCACAGGCTCAGCCAAATAACCAGTACCGCACAAAATTCGATCCATATCATGTTAATTGTACTCTTAGGGTTATCTTGGATTTTTTAAAGAAGTTATAGCTTTATCAATTTTTTATCTAATACAAACAAGTTATTCCACTCAATAAAATTATCGTTTTATTTACGTAAAGCTTGCAGTTGTGGTCGCTTTTGATACACTCAAACCCCTTTAAAGTTTTTTACATACCGAGGCACAATGACATGAAAGTAGGTCTGGTCGGTTGGCGTGGGATGGTTGGTTCTGTCCTCATGCAACGTATGGTTGAAGAGAATGATTTTGCTCACATTGAGCCATTCTATTTTTCTACCAGTAATGCAGGTGGCGAAGCACCTTCATTTGGTGGTAAGACTGCACCAGCACTTATGGATGCGTCAGATATTAACAGTCTGAAGCAAATGGATGTCATTTTAACCTGTCAAGGTGGTGATTATACATCTGAAATTTTCCCTAAGCTAAAAGCTGAAGGTTGGGATGGTTACTGGATTGATGCAGCATCTACACTACGTATGGCAGATGATGCGATCATCGTACTTGATCCGGTCAATTTAAACGTGATTAAAGATGGTTTAGTCAACGGCACTAAAACTTTCGTTGGCGGTAACTGTACCGTTTCTTTAATGTTGATGGGTTTAGGTTCTCTGTTCCAAAATAATTTAGTGGAATGGGCAACTTCGATGACTTATCAAGCAGCTTCTGGTGCGGGCGCGCAAAACATGCGTGAATTGATCACTGGTATGGGTTATTTATATAACAATACTAAAACGTTATTGGATGATCCAAAATCTGCAATTCTTGATATTGACCGTCAAATTGCCGAGTTGCAACGTGGTGAAGGTTTTCCAAAATCTAACTTTGGTGTGCCATTAGCGGGTTCATTGATCCCATATATCGATAAACAGCTTGAAAGTGGTCAATCAAAAGAGGAATGGAAAGGTCAGGTTGAAACCAACAAGATCTTAGGCAATCAACAGATTGTTCCTATTGATGGTCATTGTGTTCGTATTGGTGCAATGCGTTGTCACTCTCAAGCCATTACTTTGAAGTTGAAAAAAGATGTTGCGCTTGATGAAATCGAAGACATGATTCGTCAATCAAGCCAATGGGCGAAAGTGGTTCCAAATACCCGTGAAGCCTCTATGACTGACCTTACTCCTGTTGCTGTAACTGGTACTTTAACTGTTCCAGTTGGTCGTTTACGTAAGCTCAATATGGGTAAAGAGTATTTAGGCGCATTCACTGTGGGTGACCAATTACTTTGGGGTGCTGCTGAACCTTTACGTCGTATGCTTCGTATTTTGGTTGAATACAAGAACGCTTAAGCAAAAACATTTAAAAAACAAAAGCCGATCACATTTGATCGGCTTTTGTTTTTTATCAAACATGAATATTTTACAATTCATTTACATCACGGTAATGTATACTTTTGAATTGACTAAAACATCACTTTTTCATGGATCGAGATGACTGTTTATAACAAATTAAAAGTTGCCATTTTAGCCATCATTTCTTCGCAACACCTTTATGCGATTACACTCGATCCATTGCAAATCCAATCTGCACCTGGTGAATTACTCTACGCAGAAATGAGTTTTCATCAAGCCGATCCTACCGCAAAATTAGATGTAGGTTTAGCAACACCTGAAGATCTTTTAATGATGGGTGCTGCTCATCAGCCTCCGAGTGGCCTAAATTTTTATACACGCCGTAATTCACAAGGTGAAGGGGTGATTGTGATTACCTCTACACGTCCAATGACAGACAGTGAACTTAATATTATTCTTAAAATACAAGAAAGTGGTGCAGCACATTTAAAGCATATTAAGCAGCCTATAGGACAAAGTTCAAGAGCGATATCCGCTAAAGCAGCTGCAAATGAAAAAACGCTTTCACCTAAATATATTGTCAGTGAAAAAGATATTGCACTCAATTTGCCCGAAAGCACTCGCTTCAGTTCACCAATTGCAACAAATGCAAAAGAGCTTAATTTAAAGCAAGAAAATTTATTAAATGTCTCCTCAGCTTTACCACCAATATTAAATAGCTCACAATCAAAGCAAAGCTCTCCAGTAGCAATATCTGTTGTTACAACGCCGATACCAAGCCAAAATCAGGACACTGCAACTGCAAAAATTAACCCTAGAATCGAAACAAATAATATAAATACGACTGCACCAGTAAAAATTGAATCAAATCCAACGCCTACCATGACTAAACAGCCTATTGTTCAAGTCGCAGCTCAGCCAGTTCAAACTGCGAGCCAACCACCTACACCAATCGAAAAAGAATCAAAACCACTCGACAAAAAACCAGTTGAACCACAAGAAAAAATTAAGAAACAACAACCTACGCAAGATACACAACAAGTTAAAAAGAAAGTACCAGCCACAAATAGCAACTCCATGACTGCATCTAATAACTCAGCTCAACAGCATGTCGTGCAGCGTAACGAATCTTTATGGAGTATTGCGCAACAAATCGCATCACAAACACAACAGCCTGTTGCTAAAGTTATGAATCAGATCAAAGCACAGAATAAGCATGCTTTTATTGGTGGTAATGCAAATCGTTTAAGACAAGGGTCTCGCTTAAATTTCAATCTAAATACAACACTATCCCGTCAAAATACAGCAATAAATCAAATAGCAGCACAGGTAACACATCCTCGATCAGGTCAAGCCAAATATCGCCTACAGCAAGCTGAAATGTCACTAGTCGCTGAAAGTAACCAAGATTCAAGCAATGGAAGTGCGAAAAAAGACACATTACAGCAAAAAACCAGTGCAGATTTATCATTAAAAGTTATGACAGCACGAGAAAAAACCGTTACATTACAAAGAAACGTAACACAGTTAGAATTGGCATTACGTAACAAGGAACAACGTATTCAGCTATTAAATGCTCGGCTTGCAGAGTTACAAGATCAGTTGAAAGTGCAGCAGGAAACTAAAAAGCCAACACGCTAGGTTACGAGAAGATTCTCATAAATTTGCACCAAAGCGGCTCTATCTTTAAGGGGTTTAGATCATGTCAACTATAATAATTGTACTGCTAATCGTTGCATTAGTTGTTGCAATCGTTTTAAAAAAACGCAGTGACAACCAAAATACTGCAACACCTAAAAAAGGTGCTACAGCAAAATCAGCGAAAAAAGCAGCGACAACTAAAACTTCACGTACGACATTAGCACGTGAAGAACAGGAATCTGTTCCAGCCGCCGCAACCGCGATTCCAGAGTCTTTACGCCAGAAAATTGAACAGCAAATTCAAAGTGGCAATTATCAAGGCGCGGAAGCACAAATCAATCAGATTTTAAAACAAGATAACTCCCAACATGAGTTATATTTATTTCTCCTTGATATTCACTTAGCTCAAAAAGATGATTTTGCAATTGATCAATTGATCAAACATATTCATGCTTTGAAACTTGATGATATTGCTGAAGCTGCTGAAGCAAAGCAACGTGAATATGAAAAAAATAAACAACCTGATGCAATTGAGTTCAATTCAGGCTCAAGCCATTTCCAGCAAACCAGTACATCAGATAGTTTAGCAACAGAGCAAAACAACGCAGATTTTGACGCATTAGCGGCATCAAAAACGTCACAATCATTTGATGACTTACAATCTGGATATGTTGCACCAGCAGAAGAAGTTAAACCAGTTGAACCAGTCCCAGAAGTTCAGCCATTAGATTTTAATTTTTCCTTTGAGAAAAAGGAAACAACCGAAGCTACACCAACAATCGAGCAACAAGAGAATAAAGAGCCTGCTCCTTTAGAATTCTCATTCAATTTAGATGCTGCACCTGCAACTCCTCCTGTAGTTGAAGAAGCAAAGCCTGAATTAGATTTCAATTTTTCAAACTTAGAAGTTACAGAACAAAAAACTGAAGCAGCACCAACGTTAGATTTTAGTTTTGAACCGACAGAAAACAAGCAAGTTGAAGTTACGGAATCAGTTGTTGAACTTGAACCTGTTCAAACCACGCCTCAAACTACATCTGTTGCAATCAACGACCCTCTTGTACAATCATTTCCTGATTTACAACAACTTGATGAAGCACAGCTCAATCTAGAACTTGCTGAGCAATATATTGAATTGGGCGCTTATGATTCTGCACGTGAATTATTAAAAAATAGCCCGTCATTTAATGCAGAGCAACAACAACATTCACAAAGTTTACTGAATAAAATAGCTTCCTGAATTTGATCGGTCTAATATAAGCAGTCTCTCAGACTGCTTTTTTTATGATGAAAAAAATCGCTTTAATTTATATGGGTGGGACGTTTGGTTGCGTTGGTGAACCATTGATGCCGATGCCAGAACAGGATTTTCTACCTTTACTAGCTAAGATCATTCCACATCATTTACAGGTCGAATGTTTCGCTGCGCCTAGTATCAAAGACAGTAGTGCCTGCACTGCAACGGATTGGCTAAAGTTGGTACAACAAATCCAGCAATTGCAACTCAATGGTTTTCAACATTTTGTCATTATTCATGGGACAGACACTTTAAGTTACGCTGCAGCAACACTTGCTCGTTTCTTGGGACATTCTTGTCATGCCATCATTACAGGTAGCCAATACCCATTATTGAATGTTGAAGGCAATGATACCCGTGAATTTACAGATGCCACAGGCAACCTATATTTGGCATTAGAGCAAGTCCTCTCTTTGCCAACTGGTGTTTATCTAGCATTCCATGAACAAGTTTTTCACGCACAAACGACCTTAAAAGCACATACCACTGAGTTGGATGCTTTCGTCGGTGTTAAAGCAGATCAAAGTTGTCAAACCACAGCAGATTTTCTTGTTGTTCAAAATGAATATATTCAGCAAGCAACTGAACTCAGCATCTTAAATTTGATGTTGCAGCCGATTGCAAAAGAACAACTCATTCTACAGTTAAAAAATATTCTGCTTAACCCACCAAATTTCTTGATTCTACAAGGATTTGGCACAGGCAATATTGCAGTAAATGAGGAAATTCTGATGCGGTTTGAGCAACTGTATCAAAAAAAATGTCTGCCTATTATCAGCACCCAAGTGACCTTTGGGCAACTAGATCAACGTTATGCCGTCAGTTCATGGATTCAATCTGCCAAAGTTTTAATCAATGATTGCCATAGCCATGCTGATTTATATGCAAAAGTCTTGCAAATCTATTTAAAATATCCGAGCCACGAACAATGGTTCGCTAATTGGCATCAGCATTAATATTTGAGGTTAAAACATGCAACGTTATGCAATCGGTATTGAATTTTGTGGCACGCAATACCGTGGTTGGCAAACTCAGCAGGCTGGTGTTGTAACTGTTCAAGAAACCATCGAGAAAGTGCTGAGCCGTATTGCCAATGAGCCCATTATTTTGCATGGTGCTGGCCGTACGGATGCGGGTGTGCATGCAACCAATATGGTGGCTCACTTCGACACCGAAGCCATTCGCCCAGAACAAGGTTGGATTCGTGGTGCCAATAGTCAACTTCCAAAAGATATTTCAATTCAATGGATTAAACGCATGGATGAGAATTTCCATGCACGGTTCAAAGCGATTGCTCGACGTTATCGCTATGTCGTCTATAACGCACCCACCCGTCCTGCACTATTGTATAAACAAGTCACTCATCTTTATCAAAAATTAGATGTACCGAAGATGATTGTCGCTGCATCCAAATTTGAGGGAACGCATAACTTTGAGACTTTCCGAGCTGCTGCATGTCAATCCAACCAACCCATACGTCATGTAAAACACTGTCGTCTATTTGAACATGGACGCTATTTAGTATTAGATATTCAAGCCGATGGATTTTTACATCATATGGTACGGAATATCATGGGATGCCTGCTTGAGATTGGGCAAGGTATGTACGATATTGATCATATCGATACCATGTTTGCCGCAGAAGACCGTACCGCTGCAGGCATTACCGCCCCACCTGATGGTTTATATTTTATTCAGTCCTATTATCCTGATGAGTTTGATTTACCACAGCTACCTTTAGGTCCCCAATGGTTAAATCTGCCTGAATAAAAAAAGCCTTATCGGGAGATAAGGCTTTTTTCTTAGAAAAATTAGCGCTGTTTACGCTTACGATATTCGACAGGGGTTTCATTCGTCCAACGCTTAAATGCACGATAGAACGTACTTGGTTCAGAAAAACCCGTTAAATACACAATTCTTTCTACACTTTCATTGGTATTCGCCAATAATTTCTTCGCTAGACGACAACGATAATCTGAAAGGATTTGCTGGAAGCTCGTATTCGCCTCGCTAAGCTGTGTTCTTAAGCGGCGTGGCGTGATGCTTAATTGAGCTGCAACTGTTTCTAACGTAGTTTCACCACTTTCTAAAGTTGAACCAATCGCGCGGCGAACTTCACCAACCAAATCATACCGCGCAAGCTCTTGTAGTTTCTCAATCGCTAGTTGTTCATGTAATTGTAATAGTTCTGGTTCAGCTTGCCACAAGGGGTAATCAAGCACTGCCACATCAAAATAAAGACGTGTCGCTTTTTGTCCTAAACTAACAGGACAACCATATACTCGGAAATATTCATCATCATCAGCACCATCACTAAAATTAAAGTCGATGTAAATTGGCTGAAACTGACCTTCAGTAATAAATTTAAAGAAACGTAGGATGCCTGACATAGCACATTCAGAGAAATGGCGATTGACTAAATTATCTGACCAAAACTGTTCACCGTTGGTGAGATAACAACGACCATCTTCAACTACGAGTTTTGCATCAAAAGCATCACTGATCAGACGCTGATAAGCTAAAGCTCGTTTTAGACCCTCACCAAATGTTTCACTACTAATAAATAGATGCTCAATCACCTGACCACGATAGAGTGGTAAATGCTCACCTAAATGCAATCCAATATCAGGATCATTGCTGACTTCCTGTGCAGCAATCCAAAATGCATTTTGCGCACTTAATGGCGTTCTGGCATTGGTATCAATTTGATTTAGCGCTACCCCTGCTTTTGTTAGAATCTCTTCAGTTGGCAATCCTGCTTTACGAATTGCCTGATAACCAAAGCGCAATACAACTGATGCATCTGTTAACTGACCCACTCAGTGCCCTTCCCTGTAGATACGTTCTTGTAACAATAACAACAATTTTAGATTAACGTTGATTGACCAAACTGACAACAATATTCTGCTTCTTTTGTTAAAAAAAATTGTCAATTGTCCGACAGTTTTTATGAATAAAGATCTAAAAGGTTTACATACGCTTCACCTTGTAAAATTCAAATAAATTGACTATAATTTGCCCCTTTCCAATTTGATCATCAGGTAGGCTATGGCCAATAAAGAGGAACTCATTGAGTTCGAAGGCGTTGTCACCGAAACGCTTCCTAATACGATGTTCCGTGTACGTTTAGAAAACGGTCACGAAGTTATTGCTCACATTTCTGGTAAAATGCGCAAACACTATATCCGTATTTTGACGGGCGACAGTGTAAAAGTAGAAATGACACCTTATGACTTAACAAAGGGTCGTATCACTTATCGCGCGCGCTAAGAGATTCGTGAATGCAAAAAAGCCACATTTTGTTTGTGGCTTTTTTTATGCTTGATTCTTATTACTCACTCAAACGTGTTGTTTTACACCCTACCGTTTGACACTCACGCAATCTTTCCTCTAACCAATGATTACGCTCTTGTGTCGTCGTAAGTCTACATTGCACGCTTACGCTATTTTTTTGATCATCAGTACATTCTGCATCTCGATGATGAATCCATGCGAGCTGAGACTTTTTAAGAATCTTTTGTTGTGTCTCATCGAGTTGGTGACGTAATTGCTGGTAATTTTTATTTAAATCAGCATCAGCACTCGCATAAATTTTATTCGTGCAATAAATATCATCATACGTATTGCGTGCCTTATCACAATTATCTGCATGACTGAATGTTGCTAAAGCGCCACACATCAGTCCAAATATAAATTTGTGCATCAAGTTTTCTCAATCGCTTAATATGCTATCTATCTAAGCACATTTGAACTCAATTGAATATTGCCTAAAAATAGACTAGTTTGTATATTTTTATCAATTCACACAAATGAACTCGACACCAACATAATTTAAGGATTGAATAAAAATAGATGAGAGGATAAGGACTGATCAAAATGAAAATTTAAGTATTTGTTATTTATAATCATATTATCTTTATAAGCATGTACCACAGCATACCAAAATCGAACCAGCCTACCTGATTATTTACAACTTTTTATTGGGCAATCTGCAACCATAATCCAACAGCAGTTCGATTTAAAACCTCTAGGTTTTCAGACTATCGCCCAACCAATCAAACAAAGCAATCAGCTGATTTACACTGTCATTCACCCAATTCCTATTGCTCAATCGGCTGAACTTAGTGTTCAAAATATACCAATTCAAAGTGCTGGCAATACAGATAGTACTTATGATCTCAATTTAAAATGTCACATCATTTTTGAGCTAGACCAACAACAAATTGCTCGCTCTATTCGCTATGAAAGCAAGGCTTGTTAGTTCGCTTATATACATTAAGTTATAAAAAAACGCAGCCCAAGCTGCGTTTTTAATTGGCTATAACACTTAGTTAAGTGCTGAAACTACGGCTTCACCCATAGCATCTGTACCAACTTTTGTCATGCCTTCAGACATAATATCTGCTGTACGCAAACCTTGATCTAATACTTGACCTACAGCATCTTCAATTGCTTTTGCTGCAGCTTCTTCACGGAAGGTATAACGTAACATCATCGCAACTGAAAGAATAGTTGCCAATGGATTAGCAACATTTTGACCAGCAATATCTGGTGCAGAACCATGACATGGCTCATACATGCCTTTGCCATTTTCATCTAAAGATGCAGAAGGCAACATGCCGATCGAACCTGTCAACATTGCTGCTTCATCCGATAAGATATCACCAAATAAATTACCTGTGACGATCACATCAAACTGCTTTGGTGCACGCACTAACTGCATCGCAGCATTGTCAACATACATATGTGAGAGTTGAATATTTGAATATTGTGCTTGCTGTAAATCAGTAACCGTTTGCTTCCACAATTCAGTCACTTCCAATACATTGGCTTTATCAACCGAGCATACTTTGCCACCGCGCAAGCCTGCTAGCTCAAATGCAACTTTGGCGATACGCTTGATTTCACTTTCTGAATAAACATCAGTGTTATAACCTTGTTTTTCGCCATTTTCTAATTCGCGAATACCACGTGGTTGGCCAAAATAGATCCCCCCTGTTAATTCACGAACAATGAGGATATCCAAACCAGCAACGATTTCTGGCTTCAAACTTGAAGCATCAGCCAATTGTGGATAAAGAATCGCAGGACGTAAATTTGCGAATAAATTCAATTCGCTACGAATTTTAAGCAAACCACGTTCTGGACGGATTGAACGTTCAATGGTATCCCACTTAGGACCACCAACCGCACCCAACAAGATTGCATCGGCTTTTTTCGCCTGTTCACTAGTGACAGCTGGGTAAGGTTCACCATGTGCATCAATTGCTGCACCACCCAGTAAACCATGTTCCCATGTCAAACCTAAATTAAATTTTTGATTCACCTTAGTTAGTACTTGCTCAGCTGCACCAACAATCTCAGGACCGATACCATCGCCTGCTAAAATTAAAATATGTTTAGACATTTATTCTTCCAGTTTCATATATGCAGCGTTCATACTGCAAGCCGATTAAATCTTTTTCTCAACAAATTCACCCAAACCTGTGCTCACATCATATGGGCGACAGAATCGACGAATCGTATGCTGTTCTTGTTGCAAATCCACACATAAGGGTTCAGGTATAGAAACATTTAATAAACTACCCGAACGATATGCACGGTCTCGGTACATTTTAAAGGTATAGCTTTGATGCGGCTTGAACGCATGAATCACATGGAAGGTTTCAGCTCGGTCTGGTGAAATAGGATAAAAGCGAATGACTACTTCATATTGTTTGGCTGGTACATTTAAGTAGACTTGTTGTTTTCTACTAAAAACTGAACCATGCAATCGTACAATCCCTTGCTCCATCGCCTGTTGGCTAATACGGTGCGATTTGGCATCGATCACGGCAATATCATTGATTCGTTCAAACTCACAATTTTCGACGCCTGAACAATACAAAGTTGCATTTTCTGCTTTATTGCCTACTGTATTTTGGGCAATACGAACCTGATCAACCATATTCGTAGAATTCTGACATGCGGTTAATGTCATACCAACACCTAAACACAGCAAAATACTGCGAGGGAGTCTTCTTTTCATTATTCAAGCCCAGTCCTATATCATGCAAACATGCAAGCGAATATATCTACTTGCATGTTAACAAGAGTTCCATGTCCGCGCTATGGCTATATTTAAAATGTACTAAAACATTAAGCTATATTTATATTGATGAGATATAAATAAAACTTAAGCTTCTATCTCTTGAAACACCCAAGGACGTACTTGTTTTGCCTTGGCCTCAAAAG
Organism: Acinetobacter sp. TR3; assembly: GCF_027105055.1. Lineage (NCBI taxonomy): Bacteria > Pseudomonadati > Pseudomonadota > Gammaproteobacteria > Moraxellales > Moraxellaceae > Acinetobacter > Acinetobacter sp. TR3. The sequence continues at coordinate 421,318 of NZ_CP114264.1, read as the reverse complement.
CGCGAATATCATCTGCCACTTGCAAAGTTAAGCCAATATCATCCAAACCATTTAATAAGCAGTGCTTACGGAATGGATCAATTTCAAATTTAAATGCCTGACCTGTTGGCGTGCGTACTTCCTGTGCCTCTAAATCGATGGTCAATTGATAACCTTCTGTTTCAGCACATTCCTTGAATAACTGATCAACAATCTCTTCAGATAAAATCACAGGCAACATGCCATTTTTAAAGCAGTTATTAAAGAAAATATCTGCAAAACTTGGTGCAATTACTGTACGGAAACCATATTCATTTAATGCCCAAGGCGCATGTTCACGGCTAGAGCCACAACCAAAATTCGTGCGTGCCAATAGAATTGTTGAACCTTGATAGCGCGGTTTATTTAAAACAAAATCTGGATTCTTAGGACGTTTATTAATGTCCTGCCCCAAATAACCTTCATCTAAATAACGCAATTCATCAAATAAGTTATCGCCAAAACCTGTGCGCTTAATTGACTTCAAAAACTGTTTTGGAATGATTAAATCAGTATCAACATTTGCACGATCTAAAGGTGCAACAATACCTTGTTCTACAGTGTATTTTTTCATGATTTTGCTCCTTTAGAATGAACGTACATCAACAAAATGACCTGCAATAGCAGCCGCTGCAGCCATTGCTGGGCTTACCAAATGTGTACGACCACCGTTACCCTGACGACCTTCAAAATTTCGATTCGAAGTAGATGCACAATGTTCACCTGGTTGTAATTTATCAGCGTTCATTGCTAAGCACATTGAACAACCTGGTTCACGCCATTCAAAACCAGCATCTAAGAAAATTTGATCCAAGCCTTCTTGTTCTGCTTGTTGCTTCACCAAACCTGAACCCGGAACGATCATCGCCTGTTTAATACTAGATGCAACTTTACGCCCTTTCACGACATCTGCCGCAGCACGAATATCTTCAATACGAGAATTGGTACATGAACCAATAAAGACACGATCTAATTGAATATCAGACAACGCTTGACCAGCAGTTAAACCCATATATTGATAAGCACGAGTCCAGTCATTACGCTGAACATCATCTTTTGCTTGTTCTAAAGTCGGTACTGCTTGCGAAACAGGGATCACCATTTCTGGAGAAGTTCCCCAAGACACTTGTGGCTCAATCTCAGCGCCATTCAATACGACGACTGCATCAAATACAGCATCTTCGTCTGAGTGTAAGGTATTCCAATATTCTACGGCTTGATCCCACTGCTCACCTTTAGGCGCATAGTTACGATCTTTCACATAAGCGATGGTTTTGTCATCAACAGCAACCATACCTACGCGCGCACCCGCTTCGATTGCCATGTTACATACGGTCATACGCCCTTCGATCGACATATCACGGAACACTTGACCACCAAATTCAATGGCATAGCCTGTACCACCAGCCGTTCCAATTTTGCCGATAATTGCTAAAACAACATCTTTCGACGTCACGCCTTTGCCTAATACACCATCGACACGAACAAGCATGTTTTTCGATTTTTTCTGTACTAAACATTGAGTTGCTAACACATGCTCAACTTCTGACGTGCCAATACCGTGTGCTAAACAACCAAATGCGCCATGTGTAGCTGTGTGTGAGTCACCACAGACCACGGTCATACCCGGCAAAGTTAAACCTTGCTCTGGTCCTACCACGTGGGCGATACCTTGACGAATGTCATTAATACCAAATTCAACGATATTAAAGGTCTTACAGTTATCATCTAAAGTTTGGACTTGGATACGAGAGGTATCATCTTCGATTCCAGCAATGCCTTGCTCACGCTCTTTTTTAGAAGTTGGAACGTTATGGTCAGGTGTTGCGACATTGGCACTTAAACGCCAAGGCTGACGATCAGCAAGTTGTAAGCCTTCAAATGCTTGAGGGCTAGTCACTTCATGTAATAAATGACGATCAATATAAATCAAGCTTGAACCATCATCACGTTGCTTAACTAAATGGTCATCCCATAATTTGTCATATAATGTCTTGCCTGCCATGTCGTCGCTCTCCAACGTGCTTGTCATAGGACTGGGTAACTAAATCTTAAATTTATTATAGCAATGCTTTCACATAAATCTAATTTATCATTTTTATTAGTTATCAAACTTTTTGGAATACCTAATTCATTTATGCATCAATTTTTTTCAATAAAGAGATCAATGCTTATCTATCTAAAAGTTCGATCATCGAGAGTAGAAATTTCTTTTTTACTTTTTAAATGATAATCATTACTATTTAATTAAATAGGATTTGAAATGGTGAGCGATATGGCAAACATTCAGCAATTCGTGATTAACAATCGACGGACTTTAAAAAAAACCTTGAGTTACTACATCATGCATATTAGTGTTGCGATGATAGTTGCCTATATGATTACGGGAAATTTAATCATGGCCGCAACCTTAAGTTTAATTGAACCAACCGTACAAGCTTTTGCCTTTTTCTTCCATGAAAAAGTTTGGAATTATTTCTAATTTTCAACATCAATATCTGAGCACATATTTTAAAGTTATTTGAGTAGGCCTGTATGAATCTTGCTGCATTTGAAGCATTTTTAAAAGTGATGGAAACGGGATCAATTTCGATTGCAGCAGAACAATTATTTATTACTCAACCTGCGGTGACCAAACGAATTCATACGCTTGAAGAATATTTTGGAGTAAAACTGTTTGAATCCGCAGGACGCGGTATTCAACCGACCCATGCTGCACATTCTTTATTACCGAAAGTGAGAACATGGCTCAATGAATTAGGTGAAATTCATCATACGCTGAGTCATGAGCAGAATCAGGTACAGGGTCGTTTAAAAATTGGGACAAGTCATCATATCGGATTGCATCATCTCGCAGACCCACTGAAAGCTTTTGTGCAATCTTTTCCGCAAGTCACTTTAGATGTGCATTTTGTAGACTCAGAACAGGCGCATGAACAAGTTTTAGCAGGTGAACTCGAACTGGCCTTTTTAACACTCCCTCCAATTGGAGATGAACGACTAAGCTACTTGACGATTTGGAATGATCCTTTGGTTTTTGTGGCCTCACCTTTTCATCCTTTAGCACAACAATCACAACTTAAATTAGAAGATTTGATTGCTTATCCTAGCCTTTTACCCGCAGCACACACTTATACCAGTCAAATCACATTAGCAGAGTTTGAAAAAAAGAGCTTAAAACCTAAAATCAGCATGAGCAACAATCCTTTAGAATCAATCAGGATGTTAGTTTCTATTGGTTTAGGTTGGTCGGTATTACCTAAAACGTTGGTGAACCAAGATTTAAAACAACTTGATCTGAATCTCGATATGCAACGTCAACTGGGTATGGTGTGGCATCCTGCACGGATTCAATCTAAAGCAGCGGAAGAATTAATCAATATGATGCAACTTGGCTAGGCTAGCTAAAGCTAAGTTAGTCACCGCCTCCGCCACAACTGCTACAGCTACTGCCACAACTGGATGAAGATGATGATTGATCCTGCATATATTTTGCAAAATTTTTAGTCATTTGCGCCAGTTCAAACGATTGTCCATTTTCCCAACCGAACACCTGATCAACCGCAAAAAGTCGTGGCAATTGCATCGTATTGCTTGGATTATATCCATGTAACATACAGCTATATTTCCAAGCTTCAAATAATTGCTTTGCTTGTTCTTCTGGTCTCGTTGTTCCATCATAAGGGCTATGATTCAACGTTCGACCTATGGTTTGCTCACATAATTGCTGATATTGGATCGGATATTGCAACATCACATGCCATAAAGCATCGACTGCATGTGATGGCATGGCATAGGCTTGTTTTTGCATCACATGTAATGCCAAGTAATCTTTAAATCCAAGTTCAATCAGTCGACGTTGTTTTAAGCTCAGTTCGGGATATTGTTGTTTGAATTTATTCCAAAATATTGGATCAATGTTGAGTTGCTCAATCTTCTCTAATTTACTCCTTCGAGTCTTGGCGATCAAAACATGGTTTAAAACAATAATTGTCCATATTAATGGGAGTAAAACCCAAGCGCTAAAGATCTGCTGTTGCCAGCTATACATGAGCAGTAAGACTAAAATCGGCAGGATCATCCAGCGTGTTTTTATCATCGGTTGCTGGCGTTCTAATTTGAGTAATGCATCAAGCTTGTTGGAAGTCTGTGCTTCCTGATTTATTTTTATTTTCATACTGTCATCTTAAGAACAAAAGATGACAGTTATATGACATTAAAACCTCCCAATAATTATGGGAGGCATCGATGATATAGATTATCCTATTTTTAACAAACGGCGAATTTGTTGCGTCACTTGACTCACATCTAATTGCTGATTTGGAAGTGTCATCGTCAATAGCTGATCTGAACGCAAAGTTCGATCCACTTCTAACATCACATGCATTTGATGTGCTTCTGCAACAAATGACACTTCGACCTCATTAAAACCGCTGAACAGATGTGAAGAAACAAACTCTAATTCTTGGTAGCAACCAATGGTTGATCGAAAATTACGTGCCGTGAGTTGTCCTTTTTCTACATCGACACTCGATAAGACAAAACCACATTGTTGCATTGCTTGTAAAAACACTTGCATGGTTGGTGTGGGTAACACACTTAAATAATCACGATCAGTTGCATCTAGTCCCCAATCAACATCCATATGTGTATTGATCCAAACGCGAGTCCCATTACGGCGACAAGAAACTTCAGTGATAGGCGTTTCATATGGGATTTGCATCGTAAATGGAATATGATGGGATTGATGTGCAGCTAATAAAAAATTTGAACTGATTAACCACTGATCCAAAATCAAAGGTTGATTAAATTCATGATCCCCTGACTCAACTTCGGCGATGGTCATCAATTGTAAATACAAACTATTGATTTCTTTATCAGATGAGCCGCCTTTAAAACTAATTTCCCCTTCTAATGTTCCACCCGCTTGTAAAGTTGGATTATGCAAATGCGTTTCTACAGTTACCCCTTGAATACCTAAACTTGACATCATTTTTTTAAACATGTTTCGACCCTTTTGAATTATTTCGTTAAATCTATAACTGGCTACTTATTTTTAAAGTGCTTCATCCCCAGCGATTTGAAGCTTGCCATCTGCTATTTCGTTCATAAATTGCTGATAATCATTCAAATTACGCTCAGCATATCGCATGGCATACTCTTGCAAAACATCTACAATCTTGTTGCCTTCACCTAGATAGCCCATCAAAACATCGGCATTACCAGATTTTGCATGTGCATGCGCCAATGCTAAGCCACAACTTTCAGCATATTCATAAAAATATTCGTCATCCATATCCGCTAAATCAACTGAGATTTTCATATCACGGAGCTGACGCACATGGAAATGTTTTTCTAAGGTAGAAAAACCGAGGAAAATGTCGCTTGCCGCTTGCATCAACTGCTGACCATGTATGACACGCTCACCTTCATGTTTCACTTTTTCAAGGAATAAAGGACTCAAGATTGAAGGATTAGCTTCTTTCATTTGCAAGATCAAAGGCTCTCGATCTGCATCCTGAAATAAAGCAATCGCCGATCGTGTTCCAACACTCCCCACCCCAACCACTTTGAGTGCAACGTCTGTACGTTGATAACGATCAAGTAAAACTTGTCGATCAAATTTCAATGAATCTCGATAACATGAAAAGAATTGATCAAGATTGTGGGCAAAAGGTTCATTTGTCTGAGGGTGCCATAAAAGTGGTTTGTCATCAATAAAATGCCTAAAACCTGTATCCTCATTTTTTTCAGTTAACTTTGGCAAAACCGAATGTGCATTTCTCTTTTGTGCTGAATCAAGATGCTTCTCTCTTTTCTTTCTGAGCTTTCGGCATTCCGTATTCTCTAGTAATGTCGTGGCATCGACCTTGTCATACCAAACTTGTAGCGGTGATAATTCAGTATTTTGCAGTAGATGTTGGCGATAACTATTCAGCATGGTTTTAATGGCTTTTAAACCCACTTTATCAGCAAGATCAATATCACGTGCTGCAATCACAAAACTGGTCGCTAAACGTTTTAAATCCCACTCAAATGGCGCAACTAAAGTTTCGTCAAAATCATTAATTCCAAATAACAGATTACGTTCAGGGCTAGCAAAACCGCCAAAATTACTTAAATGACAATCCCCACAGATCTGTTGAAATAATCCTGAGTTATGCTGTTCCCAAGCTTGATCAAACAACATTAAAGAAGGCATACCACGATAGAACGTAAAGGGTGAAACACTCATACGCTTGGCACGAATCGGCTTAAGCTGCTCTAAACGCCCTTGATTGCTCCAATCATAAATCATTAAAGCCGTTGTATCTTTTGGTCGTTCTGACAATTGTGATAATTGCTCACGCGGAATTTTTTTGCGTTGTGTTTTGCCTAATTTAAAACCTTCACTTTTGGTGAGTAGCTTACCTTGATAGCTGTGTCTGGTAAGATCAATGCTCTCTTCTGTCCATAGTTGTTTTGGCAGTTTAAGTTGTTGTTTTTTCATAACACCCCCGACATAAATTCAGTAGTGTTATAACAATAAATTGAATGGATCAGATAAATAATTTTTATTTTTCACTCAATTCATAATTTTTATCATGCGCCTTTTGTTTTTGCACATACTTTTTTGCTGCATAATAAATCAGCATTGCAAAAGGTAAAATCAAAAATAATGCGCCAAAACCAAATACAACATAAGCAAAATAGACATTGGTGATGAGAAAAAAAGCGCCGAATAGGATAAGTTGTCCCACCAATTCACCAAAAAATGCTGTGCAAACCTGCCTACATGTTGGCTGTTTGCTAGGTTCGTTCTTCTGTGGATGATCATTCATTTTTATTTTTTCACAAATTTCCTAACAACATAATAAAGCAGCATCACAAAAGGTAAAACCAAAAATAATGCGCCAAATCCAAACGTTATGCAGGCAAAAATAATGCCACCTATTGCCCCCCCAAATAAAAGGATAATCAAGTAGAATAACAATTCACTAATCAAAGCATCAAAACCTTGGCTAAGGAACTGTTCACCCCAATCTGAGCGGCGATATCGTCTACGCTCTGAATTCTTATTATTCACGATATTTCCGATTCACATAATACCTATTCTTCTAACATCATAAGTACTATGTGAGCAAAGTAAAGATTATACGGATACGATCGACCAGTCTTGAATATCCCAACTCTGTTCTTGCGCTAATTTTTCTAAACGATCGTCTGGATTCACCGCAATCGCATGGGTTGCATACTCAAGCAAGAAACGATCATTAATCGAATCTGAATACGCCCAAGACTCATCAACTGCTCTTCCCTGTAACCATTGATCTAAACGAGCAAGCTTACCTTTCTGATAACAAGGTAAACCTGTCACCTTACCCGTATACTTCCCATCAAGAACTTCGGCATTGGTGGCAATAATTTCTGTAATCCCAAATTCACGAAAAATCGGTGCAGTAATAAAATCACTGGTTGCAGTAATCCCAACAATCGCATGACCTAAATCTTGATGCTTCTTGATTGCATCAAATCCTTTTGGGCGCATTTGGGGACGAATCACTTTTTGCATAAACAACTGATGTAGTTCAGTTAAATAAGTATTGTCATGCTTGGTCAAAAATTCAAAGACAAATTCGTTATAGGCAATCGGGTCAAGCTGCCCTGCCTTATAGTCCTCGTAGAATTTATCATTCATTTGACGATGATGAACTGGATCAACCAAACCTTCATTCACTAAAAACTCACCCCATGAGTGGTCAGAATCGGTATTTAACAGGGTGTGATCTAAATCAAACAAAGCCAATTTCATATAAATGCTCATTTAAATGCAAATTAAAGAAAAAAAACGTAAATCTATTTCCGTAAGTGACTAAAAATTCGTTAAGATCATAGCAATTTTAAACATTTTACTTTGACCTTTTTCGAGTTGGACGTGAAGAGTGACTGTCCCCGAGATCAAAGTCAACGATATAGAGAAAATTTAGGTAGCCAAATGATCGACTCAGAAGGTTTCCGACCCAACGTCGGGATCATTTTGGCAAACGATGACGGACAAGTTTTATGGGCAAAACGCATTGGTCACAATGCTTGGCAATTTCCACAAGGAGGGATCCAGTTTGGAGAAACCCCTGAACAGGCACTTTATCGTGAACTGAGAGAAGAAGTCGGTTTATTGCCCGAACACGTCCAAATAGTAGCGCAGACTAAAAGTTGGCTGCGTTATCGTTTGCCACATCGGTACATTCGGTCAGATTCTGATCCGGTATGTATTGGACAAAAGCAAAAGTGGTTTTTACTGAAATTAACGGCATCGCCGCATCATATTCAGTTAAATCTATCAGACCCACCCGAGTTCGATGAATGGCAATGGGTGAGTTACTGGTATCCATTAGGTCAAGTAGTGAACTTCAAAAGAGATGTTTACCGCAGAGCCATGATGGAGTTGTGTTTACAATTACCGTAGCGTTAATCGTCAACAAATCATCACTTTAAGCAATGATTTTTGATTATAGAGCTGTTATAACTAGACCGATAACGATTTATAAATTGGAGTAAACATCCATGTCAAACATGCAACTCGACACGCTTAGACGCATTGTGCAAGAAATTAATGCGTCCGTCAGTTTGCATGATTCTTTGGACATTATGGTCAATCATGTAGCTGAAGCGATGCATGTAGATGTATGCTCCATTTATTTATTGGATGAACGAAACAAACGCTATGTGCTCATGGCTTCAAAGGGTTTAAAACCTGAAGCTGTTGGACACGTTTCTTTGAGTGTTGGTGAAGGCCTCGTCGGTTTAGTCGGTAAACGTGAAGAAATTGTAAACCTAGATAACGCACCTAAGCATGAACGCTTTGCTTATTTGCCCGAAACAGGTGAAGAGCTATTTAACTCATTTCTTGGCGTACCCGTGATGTATCGCCGTAAAGTGATGGGCGTTTTAGTTGTTCAAAATAAAGAGTCTCAAGACTTTAGTGAGGCGGCTGAATCATTTTTGGTCACCTTATGTGCGCAACTCTCAGGGGTAATTGCCCATGCGCATGCGGTCGGAAATATTGATGTTTTCCGCAAACCGACCAGTGGTTCATCTTACAAAACATTCCAAGGGGTTTCAGGTGCTGGAGGGATTGCATTAGGTCGTGCCATCGTGCTCTATCCCCCAGCCGATCTTGCTGCAATTCCTGATCGTGAGGCTGAAGATATCAGTGATGAACTTGACCTATTAGATCAAGCGATTGCAGCAGTACGTTTAGATATCCAATCTCTAGATGAGAAAATGCAAGATTCATTGATGTCAGAAGAACGCGCATTATTTAGCGTATTTTTACGAATGTTAGATGAAAATGTATTGCCAAGTGAAATCAAAGATCATATTCGTGCAGGTAGTTGGGCACAAGGTGCGGTTCGTAAAGTCATTGATAAGCATGTAGCACTTTTTGCACAAATGGAAGATGATTACTTACGTGAACGCGTCTCTGATCTCAAAGACCTCGGTCGCCGTATTTTAGCCTGCTTACAAGAAAATGATTCGAGCCACCGTGAACTTAGCCCAGACAGTATTTTAATTGGTGAGGAAATTAGCACGGCGGCTTTAGTTGAACTTCCTGTTGATAAAATCGCTGCGATTGTGACTTCTGAAGGTGCAGCGAATTCACATATGGTGATCGTTGCACGTGCGTTAGGTATTCCAACTGTTGTCGGTGTGACTGAGTTACCCATCACCACGCTTGATGACATTGAAATGATTGTCGATGCTTATCAAGGGCGTATCTTTGTTAATCCACCACGTCGTTTGCGTCAACGTTATAAAGAAGTCCAGAAAGAAGAAGAACAAATCGCAAAAGATTTAAAGCAATACGAAACCAAGGATGCAATTACACCTGATGGTGTTTCTATTCCGTTGTTCGTCAATACAGGTTTGATGATTGATGTGGTTCGTGGGGTGCAACGTGGTGCAAAAGGTGTCGGTTTATATCGTAGTGAAATTCCATTTATGCTACGCGAACGCTTCCCAGGTGAAGAAGAACAACGTGCCATCTATCGTCAGCAGTTGAGCCATTTTGCCAATAAGCCCGTGATTATGCGAACTCTCGATATCGGTGCAGATAAAGATTTGCCTTATTTTAGTATTGAAGAGGAAAACTCGGCATTAGGTTGGCGTGGTCTTCGCTTTACTCTGGATCATCCTGAAATTTTCTCAGCGCAGATTCGTGCGATGCTAAAAGCCAGTATTGGTTTGAATAATTTGCATATTTTGTTACCGATGGTGACAAGTGTCAGTGAAGTTGAGGAAGTCTTGTATCTATTGGAACGAGACTGGTTAGCTGTACAAGAAGAAGAACAAGTCAAAATCACTAAGCCTAAAATTGGGATCATGGTTGAAGTACCGAGTGTACTTTTACAAATTGGTGAGTTTGCGGAGCTAGTCGACTTCTTTTCAGTTGGCTCAAATGACTTAACCCAATATTTATTGGCTGTTGATCGTAACAATCCTCATGTTGCTAACGTATATTCGCACTTTCATCCGTCTGTATTACGTGCTTTAAACCGTTTGGTAGAAGATTGCCATATTTATCAAAAACCAGTCAGTGTCTGTGGTGAAATGGCAGGAGATCCATTATCTGCCATTTTACTGATGGCGATGGGTTTCAATACACTTTCCATGAGTTCTAGCAATATATTAAGAGTTCGTAAAGCGATTTGTCATGTCCCAATGAGTGATGCAAAACAACTCTTAGATGATGTTTTACACATGAATAACCCTCTGGTCATCAAAAGTTGGCTTGAACACTACTTTAAAACTCATGGCCTTGCAGATATGGTCAAATCAAATCGTTTAGTCAGTTAACATGATTGTAGAAAATAAAAAAGCGATCATTACTCAGTTGATCGCTTTTTTATTTTCAGTATTTATTGATTCTGTCGTAAAAAGATCTGTTGTTTGGTTTTATTCAGGCTAACCGCTGGGAATTTACGATCATAATCAATTGCAATCAGATCTTTACCAGTTAAATTTTTAACATCAGGTTCCCATGTAATATAGTAATTCAATTCTGTATTATCTCGAACTGATGGCTGAATAGTTTGACGATGATTTGCAGGAATATTCAAATCAACTGTAAAAGGCACCTGAGATACTTGTATTTTCTTTTGTGTGATTAAGGTCGCTGGAACATCTGCCATACGGTTTTCAACCGCATATAAACGAACCGTACCTTGTTGTTGCACAACGTTATAAGTACCTTGTCCCACAAATTCAACACTGAGTGATTGAGCTGCATCCGCTTTAGTTTGATCTGACTGCGGCATAATAGATGTACATCCTGCTAAGACGGTTAAAGATAGCCCTAAACCGAGCACTAATTTCTTCATTTGTTTTAATCTCTGCAAAATTAAGCTCAAAATAACATAGCAAATTTTAATATCATGGGGTTTTACATATCTCCAACCGAGTTTATGTTTTTAGATACCAAAATTGAATATAAAAACAGGTATTAAATCCGCTCATTCACGTCAAAAAAGATTAAACAAACGCATTCTCAAATGACTATTTTTAGGTGATTTTACATAACTCCAACATGGCAAAGATGTCTCTGAATGAAAGAAATTAATCAAAGCTTGTTTCTGAATGTCAGCTTTTTTCCTACTTCTAGTTAAAACCTAGCAATCCAGTAAGTCTTTATTTTTCCATTATCTTTTATCTATTCTTAACAAATTTCATATCTACAAAAACTCAGTTGATCTTTAAGCTTTAAACAGCTTCAATCGGATAAAGCATTTATGACATCAACTTTAATCCATTGGAAAAAAAACTTTCATCAACCTAGAGTAAAAATACAAAGGATGTAAACCTCATCATTAAAAATCAATTTAGGCATCTTCATTTTTGATACCCATTTTGTAGCTGATACGGTTAAACATTCATATCTTTGAACGGTCAAACAGTTCGGATGACCCAACTCACAGGTCATCTTGATGGAGATAGAACATGAGCCAAGACGATAAAAAATGTCCTTATAGCCACTTAACCACTGATTTTGGCGCACCCGTGGTGGATAATCAGAATAGTATGACAGCAGGTGCTCGGGGTCCTTTATTAGCCCAAGATTTATGGCTAAATGAAAAACTTGCCAACTTTGTCCGTGAAGTGATTCCTGAGCGTCGTATGCACGCTAAAGGTTCTGGTGCCTTCGGTACATTTACAGTTACCCATGATATTACTCAATATACTCGCGCTAAAATCTTTAGCGAAATTGGCAAAAAAACAGAAATGTTTGCTCGTTTTACCACGGTTGCAGGTGAACGTGGCGCAGCAGATGCTGAACGAGATATCCGTGGTTTTGCCTTAAAATTTTATACTGAAGAAGGTAACTGGGATATGGTGGGTAATAATACCCCTGTATTTTTCTTACGTGATCCACGCAAATTCCCAGATCTCAACAAAGCAGTAAAACGCGACCCAAAAACCAACCTTCGTAGTGCCACCAATAACTGGGATTTCTGGACTTTATTGCCAGAAGCACTGCATCAAGTCACGATTGTAATGTCAGATCGCGGTATCCCTGCTAGCTACCGACATATGCATGGTTTTAGTAGTCATACCTATAGCTTCATTAATGCAGCCAATGAACGTTTCTGGGTGAAATTCCACTTTAGAACGCAACAAGGAATTAAAAACCTAACTGATGCAGAAGCTGGTGAATTGGTGGGTCAAGACCGTGAAAGCCATCAACGCGATTTATTCGATGCCATCGAACGTCAAGACTATCCAAAATGGACGCTTTTCGTACAAGTCATGCCAGAACAAGATGCTGAGAAAGTTCCATATCATCCATTCGATTTAACTAAAGTTTGGCCTCATGGCGACTATCCACTGATTGAAGTTGGTGAGTTTGAACTCAATCGCAACTCTGAAAACTTCTTCCTAGATGTTGAACAGTCGGCTTTTGCACCAAGTAACTTAGTGCCAGGTATTAGCGTTTCACCTGACCGTATGTTACAGGCACGTCTATTTAACTATGCGGATGCGCAACGTTACCGTTTAGGTGTGAACTATCAACAAATTCCAGTGAATGCTGCTCGCTGCCCTGTTCACAGTAATCACCGCGATGGTCAAGGTCGCATTGATGCCAACTATGGTGGTTTACCACATTATGAACCCAACAGCTTCGGCCAATGGCAAGAACAGCCGCAGTACAAAGAACCACCATTGAAAATCAATGGCGATGCAGACTTCTGGGATTATCGTGAAGATGATAATGACTACTTCAGTCAACCTCGTGCCTTGTTCGAGTTAATGACTCCTGAACAGCAAGATGCCTTATTTGGCAATACAGCACGCGCGATGGGCGACGCGTTGGACTTTATCAAGTATCGTCATATCCGCAATTGCTATGCTTGCCACCCTGCTTATGGCGAAGGTGTTGCAAAAGCACTCGGTATGACTGTTGCTGATGCGCAAACTGCCCGTGAGACTGACCCTGCTCGTCACTTACCAAGCTTTCTTTAAACCCTAAAAGATCCAAATAAAAAGCCATCTTCAGATGGCTTTTTTTATGAACTTGGGTAACAATTTAGTCAATTTCTTAAGAAAAATAATCATGTCAAAACAATTAGATCAACTGATTCAAAACCATAATATTATCTTGTTCGATGGCGTGTGTGTTCTTTGCTCAGCATGGGCAAATTTTATGATCAAGCATGATCCACGTTATCAATTCAAACTGGTTTCTGTGCAATCAGACTTGGGGCAACAAATCTTAAAAAAGTATCATTTCCCAACTGACCATTTTGAAACCATGCTCTTACTTGAGAAGGGACAATTATTCACTGAATCAACAGCTTTCTTACGTGTGATGGAATCCCTTGATTTTCCTTACAACACATTACGATATGGCAAGTTTGTTCCAAAATTTGTACGTGACTTTACTTATCGACGCATTGCCCTTAATCGTTATCAACTTTTTGGTAAGACTGAAGATTGTTATGTGATTCAAGCGAGTGATAAACAGCATTTCTTATTGGATGATGTTTTAAGATGAGAAATGCTGAACTTACAATTGCACAGATTTTAAAATTCTGTCAGCTGATTATTGCCTTTCTTTGGATTTATCAAGGTTTAATTCCTAAATTAATTTTTCAGGTAGAGGGTGAACAATACGTTTGGCAACAATTACATATTCCTGATGTGTATATACCATGGTTAGTCTCGCTTTCAGGGATTAGCGAGATCATTTTTGGTATTCTCTTTCTGTTTATAAGACATCAATATTTGCACTGGCTCAGTATTTTGAGTTTAGTTGGGTTATTTATTTTTATTCTATTCATTTACCCAAATCAAATTTACCAAGCATTTAATCCCGTCGTGATGAATATTGCATTAGGGAGTCTTTCGCTGATTTCAATCTGGTGTCTCAACGCAAAGACTCACACTAAGCCCGAATGAAATGTCCTTCACGAATACAATAAAATGGATTGACTAATTTAGATGAGGATTTCATTGCTTGTTGTAACTCATGTTCAGGAGCATTGCGGTCTTCATCAGTAAGTTGGAAAGTACGAAAATGAATGGCCAATGAACGATGCGCATGTAAATCTAAATGAGCGTGAAAAGCATCTTGTGGATTCATATGCACATATCGCATTAACTTTCGTGGCTCATAAGCACCTATGGGTAATAATGCAATACGTGCATCACCATAGCGTTCATGAATTTTTTTGAAATGCCCTGCGTAACCTGTATCACCCGCAAAGAAGCAATGTCCTGTCTTTGCTAGAAGCGAAAAACCACCCCACAAAGCTCTATTTTGATCCCGTGCTCCACGTCCAGAAGCATGTTGTGCTGGGGTATAGGCTATCTTGATTTCGTCATGAAAAGGAATTTCTTGCCACCAATCCATTTCAATCACATGTAAATGTTTTGCTAAGTAGTAACCATTACCTAAACCCGTATAAATCGGCATTTTAAATTTCTGATGCAGCCACTCCAACGTAGCCAAGTCCATGTGGTCATAATGATTATGGCTTAATAATACTGCATGAATCGTTGGAAGCTTTTCTAAAGCGATCCCTGCCGGGCAAACTCGTTGTGGGCCTTGACCTTGCTTTGGACTAACATAGTCACACCAAACAGGATCGGTTAAGAAGTTGTAAGGGCCTATTTGGATCAGAACCGTTGCATGTCCTACAAACCAAATCTGCCAATTATTTAAATCTGCGTGTGGTCTATTTTGTGGTAACTCAAGCATTTGATTACGCAAATTAGCTTCATGCGCACGATCAACATTCCAAGTATAAGATTTTCGTGTCGCTAGCCATTTAAATAAACCCTTACGATCAAAAGGCGTGAGCGGTTTTTCCAAGTTATAAAAGCGATCAATGCCACAATGGTCAGAAGACTCATGCGGAAATGGAGGTTTTCCCCAAGTATGGCTCAAGCAAGATTTGGTCGGCAATTGATAGGTTAATGTCGGCTTATCTTTCATGTACTTCTTCTTTGCTGGAATTAAATCGCACAAAATTCCGATAGAATTGGGATAATGAGCAGTCTTACTCTAACTTTTAAAATCAATCTAATTGTATGATTTTTTTAGAGGGTTTAACCACCTCTCAACAATCGAACTTGATCCTAACATAAGCTTGTTAGTTATGCTGATTTTATCTAGTCGAGTCAATACAATTTTAGGGTACATATCAAACTTTTCCACTATTTAGCTTATATAGTTTTTTTATTTTTCTAATACATTTTTTATATTTTAAGATAAAGTATATTGTTTACAAAAACAGCTATTATATAATGGACATCGAGAAGTACTTTCTAACACCCATACTTTACAATAATAGTAAGACATATTTGGATCAGTCTAATGGAATTACGTCATTTACGCTACTTCATTACGGTTGCAGAAGAGCTTAGTTTCAGCAAGGCTGCACTAAAGTTACATACAGCTCAACCCTCTTTAAGCCAACAAATCAAAGACTTAGAGGATGATATTGGTGTTCAATTATTTTATCGCACCAAACGTAAAGTTGAATTGACTGAGGAAGGTCTGGTTTTTTTAGAACAAGCACGCTTAACCTTAACTCAAGCGGACAAAGCCATTACTATGGCGCGACAAGTTGCGGCAGCAAAAGTACAATGCCTAAGAATCGGATTTGTACCTTCTGCTGAAATTAGAATTTTTCCCTACATTTTCCCTAGGTTACGTATAAAAACCCCTAAACTGCAAATCAACACATTAAACTTAAAAGAAAGTGATCAAATCGCAGAATTAAAAAAAGGTGATTTAGACATTATTTTTATTAATCAAGACTTTCAAAATGAATATTTTGCCAGTCAATTGGTTTTGAAAGAACCGTTAATTTTTATCTTGCCGAAACAGCATCCTTTAGTGGAGTTTAATGCATTAAATATTGAACAACTGAATGGATTGGAACTGACCATTCTATCACATAAAATTTCTCAACCATTGGCTCAAACGATTCTGAAATACAGCGATCAGCATCAAATTAAATTTAAATCGGTCCACGAAACCAACACGATCGCTGAATGTATTCAAGCAGTACATAGTGGTTTGAGTTGCGCGATTTTACCTTCTTATATGCAAGCACTTGCGACGGATCAAATCGTTGTTCGCCCATTAAACTACCCTCTGCCGAGTCTCGATGTATTTATGAGTTTCCATCGAACCTCACCAAGCCAAGCAGCAGAACAATTTTTGGAAGAAATTAGACAAGTTTTCGAGCTAGAACAGTTAGCACTTTATGCAAGCTAAGAAAAAAGCCGATTTAAATCGGCTTTTTATTTGTCTACTTAGGCTGGATCACTAAAAAACGCTACAAATTTTTGATAACTTTCACGCTGTTTTACATTTTCTAAATATTGTTCTATTACGGGATGAGTCTGTATTTGACCAATTTTCAACTGCCAAAATAACATTGCTGCAACCATCACATCTGCTGTGGTAAATTGTTGCCCACATAAATATGGATCAGCCTCATTTAAGCCCTGAATAAAGGCATGATAAGCTTCTTCATAATCACCATAGCCCACAAACATTTTCTGATCAGATTTTATCTCTACACCCAACATTTTGTTGGTCGATGCTGCTTCCCAAGGTCCAGAAATAAACATAAGCCAACGATAGTACAACCCTCGCTTAGGATCATTGAGTGCTGGTGCTAAGCCCTTATCCGCGAACTTATCTGTCAAATATGCACACACTGCTCCAAGCTCATAAATCACTATATTTCCATCGACTAGAACAGGAACTTTTCCAAAAGGGTTTATTTTTAAATATTCTGGTGCCTTCATTTCTGTCTGGTAAGCCACTTCTATTCGCTCACAGGCAACCCCCAGCTCAATGAGCAACCAATCAACAACCATACCGCGAGACTGAGTATTTGTATAAAATTTAAGTGTCATTTTTCATATTTCCTTGTTTATTGGTGTTATTAAAATTTAATCGTTCACATTGTCAGTTTTTGTCAGTAGTCGAACGGCATACTTCCTGAGTCCACCATTGTTGAAAAAGTTGTTGTTTGAATTGTGGATAGAGCTCTTGGCTTAAATTTAAACTTTGCATACGATCAAGTCGAAAATTTCGAAAATCATTGCGTAATTCACACCAAGCAGCGAGCACAATCTTGTCATTAAAATACCCAAGTGCAAACGGCCAAACGGTTCTCGCACTGGTACGTTGCTGTTCATCAACATAATCAAAGAAAATTTTAACTTGAGATCGAATCGATACTCTGACTTGCTCAACCAATATTTGATTGACAGGTAGCCATACGTTAAAGGCTCTTAATGTGGTTTGCTGTAATAAACTTTGCCGATGTTCAGGTAATACCGCATTTAATTTTGCTAACACTGAAATTGATGCTTCATTCAAAGCTTGGTCAGGAATACTTTTGAGCCAATATAGGGCTAAAAACATGGCTTCAATTTCATTTTCATTCAAGGTCATTGGAGGAAGCAAAAAATCTTCTTTAAGCTGAAACCCCAATCCTGCCGCTGCATCAATTTGAACGCCTTGTTCACGCAAAGTGTCTATATCACGATAAACGCTACGCTGACTAATCTGCAAACGCTCAGCCAAAACTTGTGCGGTGACTGGATAACGATATTGTCGAAGGAGTTGTAATAAATTCAGTAATCGAATAGAACGACTCATGCTATCCCTATTGTTATTATTGATGATGAGAAAATCAGCTTTCTCACCATCTTATCTTTGCAAATAATGTGAATCGCTTAACTTTCAGTAATCACTGCGCGTTCCAATATACTTTGCAAATAAGCATGTAAATCCTGCACATTATGAGCAATCGTTAAAGGCTGGTATTGTTGCAAAGTTTCAATACTATGCACCCCATAGCTGACGCCAATACGTGGCATATTCAGATTTCGAGCCATCTCTAAATCGTAACTGGTATCCCCCACCATAATGGCGCATTCAACGGCTACATCCAACTCAGCAAGAATCTCCTGCAACATCAATGGATCAGGTTTAGATTTGGTCTCACTAGCTGCACGGGTAATATCAAAAATCTGATGACTATTGGTTTGACTTAATACACGATCTAAACCTTTACGACTTTTACCCGTCGCAACTGCAAGCTTGATCCCTTGTTGTTTTAAGTCAGCCAACAACTCTGCCACACCACTAAACCATGCATCGCCTTTTGAGTTTGCAACATAATGATCTGCATAGCATTGCAAAATATCTTGCTGCAAATCTGGAACCTGCGGAAATAAGATTTGCATCACTTCAGGTAAACCTAAGCCAATGATACTTTTTGCAGCTTCATTCGTTAAAGGCTGCTCAAACTGCTGCGCCGCATATTGCAAACTCGCCACGATTTGTCCAACCGAATCGAATAAAGTGCCATCCCAATCAAAAATCACCAATTCGATATTTTGACTCATTTCTGCTTTCTCAATTCATTGATCACTTGTTGCATATCTTCTGGCATTGGCGCTTCAATCACTGGATAGTTTGGTATTTCTAAGCGCATGGCATGTAGGCATAAACGACGTGCTTCAGGACCTTTATAGTCTGTATTGTGTCCATATTTATCATCACCAACTAAAGGATGACCAATACTTAAACCATGTACACGGATTTGATGGGTACGTCCCGAAAGCGGTGACGCATGCACCAAAGTCGCTGTCTTAAAACGTTCAACCACTTTCCAGTCAGTCTTACTCGGCTTACCGTCTTTGGTCACACGGACACGACGTTCACCATTGGCAAGCTCATAACGCAATAAGGGCGCATCAATCAATTGCTGATCCAAACTGACTTGTCCTTTGACAATCGCCGCATACGTTTTTTGAATTTTATGCTCGCGTAGTAAATCCTGAAGCAGTTTTAAGGTACTACGTTTCTTACTGATCATAACCAAGCCCGAAGTATCTCGGTCAATACGATGGATCAGTTCCAAATATTTTTTACCTGTCGCAGCACGCAAGGCTTCGATTAAACCATATGCCACACCACTGCCACCATGGACGGCAATACCAGACGGTTTATTCACGACCAATAAGCCTTCATCTTCGTAAACCACACGACTAAGCAGGCTTTGCGCCACGCCATCACTCACTGGTGCCGCGCTTTCATCCTTTTGTTCATAACGAATTGGTGCGACACGAATCTGATCGCCAATATTCAAACGTGTTTCCGCTTTTATTCTTTTTTTGTTTACACGTACTTGTCCTTCACGAATCAAACGGTAGATTCGACTCTTCGGTACACCTTTTAATCGGGTAAATAAAAAATTATCTATTCGCTGCCCGTCTTGATGCTCATCCACGTCAAACCAAGTGACACTTTGCCATTGTTGTGTAGAATTCATACGCTCGATTAATCCAAGATTTGCTAAATATGATTAAAAATTGATCATTTAGCTAAGTTATTTCACAAGAAACCTAAACTTAGCCCATAGGCAGATGCCGCAAGGTTTGATATATTCAGCGCACGGATACCACCGTAAGTGAGCATCAGATCAGAAATTTTATTTAGATAAAATTTTAAATCGACGAGATACTCACCAATAACTCGGATAGGTCCTAAAGAATTATGCCGACGCCGAAGGCTTATTATATCGGCAAAATGGCAAACTGTTGCGTTTAATTGTGCATCAGCACATACAGTTTGTTCAGAAAAAATATGTTGCCAACAAATTTGTTGGTTATTAAACGTAAACTGATCCACATCAGACAATTTGCTCCCTGATGTCGCATTCAGGCTAAAGCGTTGATGCATTGGAACTGCTAAGCAGAGATACGATGATCATTCCGTATCACGAGACTTCCAGATGGATCGACTTCAATGCTTAATGACAGTGAAAGTCACCATCCAATGCACCGCTCACCCGCCAGTGAAGCGTCTAGGAACTTTGATTATGCTGGGTCTAACGATATTTAACAGATGCAAAACATGGATGAAATATCATTAGACTGAAGATTAAGGCACTATTGCTGACATCGAAATAAACGTATCAAAGCACAAACTGAATATTTACAGTCAGTGGTTTCAGAGCATCATGTACAAAGCTGCTTCTGAATCTTGATCGCGCCAATTTGATGTTTGCTCAAAAGTATCGGGCTGATTGTTTGTGTGCATCACTATTAGGTGTCACACCCATGAAACGTATGTTGATTAATGCAACCCACGCCGAAGAAGTTCGCGTTGCACTGATTACTGGTAATCGTCTTTACGATTTCGATTTAGAAAATCGTACTCGTGAACAAAAAAAATCAAATATTTATAAAGGTCATGTCACTCGCGTTGAACCTTCTTTAGAAGCAGTTTTCGTTGAGTACGGCGCACAGCGTCAAGGCTTTTTATCTATGCGAGAAATTGCAAACTCGTATTTCAAAGCGGATCCTCGTCAAACTTCAAATATTCGTGAACTCATCACTGAAGGCACAGAATTATTGGTTCAAGTCGAAAAAGAAGAGCGCGGTAACAAAGGTGCTGCGCTTTCTACTTTTATTTCTCTTGCAGGGCGTTATTTAGTACTTATGCCAAACAACCCGAAAGGTGGCGGTATTAGCCGTCAGATTTCAGGTTCTGTGCGCGAAGAACTCAAAGAAATTCTATCTTCTTTAAATGTACCTCGTGGCATGAGCGTCATTGTTCGTACTGCGGGTATTGGTCGTACACAAGAAGAATTGCAACTTGATTTGCAACATTTACTTGACCTTTGGGCTCAAATCCAAGGTTCAGCAGGTTCTGGTCCATCACCAATGTTAGTTCACCAAGAAGCAGGTGTAGTGACACGTGCGATCCGTGATTACTTACGTGATGATGTTGCAGAAATCCTGATTGATAGTGAACAAGCTTATAACGAAGCCTATAACTTCGTAAAAGCAGTCATGCCACGCCAACTTGATAAGTTAAAAACTTATACCTTGAATGAGCCTCTATTTGCTCACTTCGGTATCGAAAGCCAAATTCAAACCGCTTATGAACGTGAAGTTAAACTTCCGTCTGGTGGTTCAATCGTCATTGACCAAACTGAAGCTTTAGTTTCAATCGATATTAACTCGGCGAAATCAACGCGTGGTCATGATGTTGAAGAAACTGCTTTAAACACCAACTTGGAAGCAGCTGAAGAAATCGCACGTCAACTTCGTTTGCGTGATATTGGCGGTTTAGTCGTAATCGATTTTATTGACATGACCAAAGACCGTAACCAACGTATGGTTGAAGCGAAATTACGTGAAGCAACGCAAAGTGACCGCGCACGTATCCAATTCGGTCAACTGTCACGTTTTGGCCTCATGGAAATGAGCCGTCAACGTTTACGCCCTTCTTTAGAAGAAGCGACTGGCTACGTTTGCCCACGCTGTCATGGCACGGGTATGGTCCGTGACTTACGTTCATTGTCACTTTCGATTATGCGCAAGGTCGAAGAAATTGCTTTACGCGAGCGTCAAGGTGAAGTTCAAGTTGAAGTTCCAGTTGAAATCGCAGCATTCTTATTAAATGAAAAGCGTCACAGCCTTGTATATCTGGAGCAAACTTCCAATGTGCGTGTCACCATTTTGCCGCATCCACATTTAGAAACGCCACACTATGAAATTCAGTACAATCCAGCAGGCTTTGCGCCTTCAAGCTATGAACGTACTGAAGCGACCCGTGACAGTGAAAAACAACTCGGTTATGAGTCTTCTGAATGGCATTTAGAAGAAGCAGAGCACACGCATGCTGCACCTGCACAAAACAATGCCGCAGCGCAGCAAAAGAAAGCTGCACAACAGCAAGCAGCTCAACCTAAACAAACACAACAAGCAGTTGCACAAAAGTCAGCTAGTCCTTGTGCTTGGTTAGAAAATTTATTTGTTCAAAAGCAAGCGCAAACCACTGATCAATCACGTTCAGCACAAAATGCAGCAGCATCAATTGAACAAATGATTAATAACGGTGCGGTAAGCCGTGGTCAATTTGGTCAGGTCAAACCTGTTACAACGACTGAAGCAGTCGCACCCGTTGCAAATAATGCTTATATTTCACAATCACCAGTGAAACAAGAAGCACGTGAATCATTTGAGAAGGATGAGAAATCTCATCGCCCAAATCAATCGCAAAATCCGAAGAAACGTAAGCATAAAGAACAACGTGAACATCATTCACATGCACATGAGCAACAAAATCAAGTGCAGGAAGAAAATGTTCAAGCTTCTTCTCGTCAAGAGCAACCATCACGCCAAGAGCAACGTGAGTTAAAGCGTCAGCAAAAACGCCAACAACCACAAGAACATCAAAACCAACAGCAACATCATGATGCTGTACATGGTAATGATACAAACGCGTTACCACGTCGTGATCGCAATAACCAACAGCGTCCAAATCGACCAAACCGTCATCGTGACCAAAGTGTTTTAAATGAAACTGCTGCGGTTACACCTGAAACTGTAGTGAATCCTCAACAAATTAAAGTTGATGTGATTGATGCACCTCGCGCAGAACCAATGAA
Organism: Acinetobacter sp. TR3; assembly: GCF_027105055.1. NCBI lineage: Bacteria > Pseudomonadati > Pseudomonadota > Gammaproteobacteria > Moraxellales > Moraxellaceae > Acinetobacter > Acinetobacter sp. TR3. The sequence continues at coordinate 398,327 of NZ_CP114264.1, read as the reverse complement.
CACAGCATTGATCGTAAATATTGATCAAGGTCAGAGTGAAATTGTTGCATTAAACCAACAACAGGCTAATCCAGTTACAAAAACTGAAACAGCACCTGTTGCTGTAGAGCAAGCTGAAGTCCTTGAACCTGTTCAAACAGAACAAGTGGCTACAGAAGTTGAAGAAGTGACATCAACTGAAGCTGCTCCAGCACCTGTAAAACGTGCTAGCAATGATCCACGTTCACGTCGTCGTCATCGTGATTCGCAATCATCGCCTAAAGCCATTGTGCCTAAAGTTGTACCGTCACAAATTCCAACGTTAGCTCAGTACACGATGAGTAGTCTGATTCGTCATGTATATGGTGAAGACTGTACTATTTTGATTGAGCAATTCGGCTTAGTGACAACATTTAATCGTGCATTACAGAAGTTTGCTGAGCAATATGCAAACACTTTAGTGGTTGAAGCTGTTACTGAAGAAAAACGTCCCGTAACCCGTGATGCTGAACTTCCAACTCAAAAGCAAACTGAAGAAGTTGAACCTGCACCTGTATTGGCACTAACTCCACCTGAAGCACCTGCTACTCGTGTTGCAAATGATCCTCGCGAACGTCGTCGCTTGGCTAAACTTGCCGCTGAACAAGCTAAGGAAGCTCATATCGCTGCAAATACGACTGCTGCACCTGTTGAAAGCACCGAATCGAAAGAAGAAGTGCCAGAAACAGTCGTTAATATTATTGCAGATGAAACAGTATCCACTCCAGCGCAACAACCACTAGAACTAGACAGTACTGATGTTACTCCAGCAGAAGCCGCACCAGTTGAAGCTTCTGAGCCAGTAACATCGACTGAAACTGTTCAAGCTGTTGAAAAAGCTGAGCCGACTGAAGCAGAACTAGAGGATGAAGCAGCGAAGGCAGAAAAGGAAAAATCTAGCCGCCCTCGTCGCCCTCGTGGAAGACCACCTAAAAAGAGCACAACTGGCAATGAATAATTTGCTAAATTGCACTCAATAAGGCAAAGCCTAGTCATTTCGATGACTAGGCTTTTTTGTTATTTTGTCAGATTAGGTTGATTGCTCTAGGAACTTACCAGTAAAAATAGCATTAACAACAATGATGTTAATGGTTGTGTTCTAACAGATAGCCATTTTTGGACTAATCGAAAAATAAAACAGGATTGATATGAGCCAAACTACGCAGACCGATATTATTACCCTTAGTGATGTTGCTACTAGACTTCCAAACTTCATCACCAAAGTACCTCATATTCTCAATGGACTTAAACAAGCATATATACGAACGCCAACTTCACCTGCTGGTTTAGGCATTGCCTTTGAAAAAGCAGTCAAGCGTAACCCTCAAGGCATCGCTCTGTTATTTGAAGATCAAAGCTACAGCTACCAAGCACTGAATGAATGGGCAAACCAAATTGCGCATTACTATTTATCGCTTGGCGCTAAAAAAGGTGATGTAATTGCAGTGATGGTTGAAAACCGTCCTGAACTGATTGCTACGATTGTTGCTTTAGCTAAAATTGGTGTCACGATCGCACTCGTAAACACATCACAAGTCGGTAAAGTCCTCGCTCATAGCATTAATTTGGTTAATCCAATTGCAGTGATTGCAGGTGAAGAAGTCCGTGCTGCGATTGATGAAGCTCGCCCAGAATTAAAAGTGCCACAAGATCGTTTCCACTGGTTTGCTGATCTAGAAACACGAAAAAATGCAGGCATTGCACCTAAAAGTTATGTCAATCTGGCACAACAAATTGATCAATTTCCTAAATTCAATCCATCTACCACACGTACAGTAACGGGTAAAGATGGTTTATTTTATATTTATACCTCTGGTACAACGGGCCTACCAAAAGCTGTTATTTTCACACACAGCCGTTGGACTCTAGCTTACGGCACGTATGGACATATCCTTAACCTCGGTAAAAATGACGTGATGTATGTGACTCTTCCACTCTATCATGCGACAGGTGTGGTGGTGTGCTGGTGTGGTGTAATTGCAGGTAGTGCAACGCTTGCTGTACGTCGTAAATACTCAACCAGTGCATTTTGGAAAGATGTTCAAAAGTTCAATGCTTCGGCAATTGGCTATGTTGGTGAACTCTGCCGTTACTTAATTGATGCACCAGTCACCGAACAAGATCGCGCTCACCGTGTCACCAAAATGATTGGTAACGGGATGCGTCCAAATATTTGGGGTAAGTTCAAAGAACGATTTGGTGTAGAAGAAGTACTTGAACTTTATGCATCAAGTGAAGGTAATGTAGGTTTTAGTAATATCTTTAACTTTGACAATACAGTTGGCTTCTCTCCTACTCCATATGCAATTGTTGAATTCGATAAAGAAAAGAATGAGTTGGTTCGCGATAAGAAAGGCAACTGTAAAAAAGTCAAAACAGGTGAAGTCGGCTTACTCGTCGGTAAGATCACTAGCCGATCACCCTTCGATGGCTATACAGACCCAGAGAAGAACAAATCTGTTATTTTAAAAGATGTGTTTAACAAGGGCGACTCATACTTCAATACTGGAGACTTGGTTCGTGATATCGGCTTCCGTCATGCGCAGTTTGTAGACCGTTTAGGCGATACTTTCCGTTGGAAAGGTGAAAACGTTTCTACAACTGAAGTTGAAAACATGGTCTGCGAATATGACAAAATTGTAGAGGCAGTGGTGTATGGTGTTGAAATTCCAAATACCAATGGTCGTGCAGGTATGGCAGCAATCACGTTGGTCGATGGCGCAGAACTCAATGATGCTGATCTAAGCGCTATGGTGAATGTATTTAAAAAATGCTTACCATCTTATGCAATTCCAGTATTTTTACGCATTCAAGCAAAAGTTGAAACCACTGGTACATTTAAATACCAAAAGAATAAACTTAAAGAAGATAGCTTTAACCCAAGCAAAACATCTGAACGTTTATTGGTTTTATTACCAGGTACAAACAGCTATAGTGATGTAAATACTGAAATCTTTGATAACATTCAAAGCTATCAGTACCGTTTCTAGTTTATTTTTTAGCTAAACAAGAGGAAATCGTGCTTTTTATAAACAATCATGCAGATGTTTTTAAATTTCCTCTTGTGTTAGCTGAATAAGTTGCTAGAATACGCAACATCAAAACGAGATGGGTCGTTAGCTCAGTTGGTAGAGCAGCGGACTTTTAATCCGTTGGTCCCGCGTTCGAGTCGCGGACGACCCACCATCTAATGTTTTGAACCCTTATGGGTCGTTAGCTCAGTTGGTAGAGCAGCGGACTTTTAATCCGTTGGTCCCGCGTTCGAGTCGCGGACGACCCACCAGATTCTAAAAAACCTCATCATAAATGATGAGGTTTTTTATTTTGTGCGAACTATCTTTCTAAAAGATGACAACAACTAATAGATTACTTTAAGCATCCTTGCTCAAAGCAATCTTGCACCTAAATTATAAAAAACTTTCCAACACCGAATTTAAAAAGATATGTCCCTGCTCTGTGCAAGCAATTCGATTTACATCATCGACCAAAAGTTTTTTGTCACGTAATTGATTCAGCGTCTCATTGATATCTTGCAAATCAAGACCTGTGCGTTGAGTATAAAATTTCGCATCTACCCCATCATTTAAACGTAAAGCATTCATCATAAATTCAAATGGCAATTCATCTGCATCAATACGTTTCATTTGTACATGATCAGCAGGCACTTTGGCTAAATAATCTTTCGGCAAACGGGTTTTCTGAAAACGATAAATACCATCAGGGCGTGTTACCTTACCGTGCGCACCTGCACCAATCGCTAAATAATCACCAAATTTCCAATAATTCAAATTATGTGCTGAGGGTTTTTCTTTACGCCATGCTGAGACTTCGTAATTGATATAACCATTCGCTTTTAAATAAGCCTCACCCAATTCTTGGATATGTTCTAAAACTTCATCTTGTGGCAATACGGGTTGGGTTCTAAAGAACACCGTATTTGGCTCAATGGTCAGTTGATACCAACTAATATGTGTTGCACCCTGTTCTACAGCTAATCTAAGGTCATTTAAAGCCTGTTCTTGCGTTTGCTGTGGTAAACCATGCATGAGATCAACATTAACGCGCTCAAAGCCTGCTTGACGCGCTTGTTGGATTGCATCTAAAGCATTATTCGCTGTATGAATACGACCCAGTCGCTGTAAATGCTCAGGATCAAAACTTTGTACACCTAATGATAAACGGTTGATGCCAACGGCAAGATAATCCGCAAATGGATCATGTTCAACCGTTCCAGGATTGGCTTCCAATGTGATTTCACAATCTACTTCAAAGTCTAATCGCGCCTTTAATTGACTAAATAACCACTGATAACCTTGTGCTGAAATTAAAGACGGTGTTCCACCACCAATAAATACGCTATGAATTGATCGACCTTGCGCCATTTCAATTTGAGTCTCAAAATCAGCCACCAGTGCCTCAAGATATTGTTGCTCTAAATCCACAGACAATTCCCCATCAGGAACAGCATGTGAATTGAAGTCACAATAAGGGCACTTACGCACACACCAAGGCATATGGATATAAAGTGAAAGTGGAATATTTGCTGGATTTAAATGACTCAAAATGGAAGCTCAACAACAGAACCCTTTTATTTTAACATGACTCTATCAATCCGCTTATTATCATCACTTCACTGTTCGGTTAGACTGAAACAACGAAGAACAATTAGATTGATAAAATGATCAAAATCACCAGCCAATTGCTATTTATTCTTCCTCTTGCATTAGGTGTTGGTATTGCAATGGCATTTCAAACTGCAATTAATTCACAACTTAGAGAACATTTGCACTCACCTCTTCAAGCTGCCTTACTCTCTTTTTTGGTAGGGACAATTGTGCTTGCATGTATGGTTTATTTTCAAAGCGTAGCAAAACCAAGCTTAGGGGAACTGGCTCAAATTCCATGGTTTCTGTGGATTGGTGGCTGTCTTGGGGTTTATGCCATCAGCATGAGCATTTATACTGCACCCAAACTAGGATTATTGACTTTTTCAGGCTTAGTTATTTTCGGCCAATTGACCATTTCAATGTTACTTGACCATTTCGGCTGGTTAGGTACAGAAAAAACACCTGTCAATTGGCAACGTCTTGTCGGCAGTATTGTCATTTTTATTGGTGTTATATTCACTCTACAACGCTAATTCCCCCTCAATTCAATAAGAGTATTTTTTGTGTCTCACGCGACAACCAAGCGGTTTGAACTTAAGCAATTATTTCATTTAATGTTTCCGATCTTGATCACCCAATTTGCTCAAGCTGGGCTTGGTCTTATTGATACCATCATGGCAGGTCATCTTTCTGCTGCTGATTTGGCAGCCATTGCTGTCGGTGTTGGTTTATGGATTCCAATTATGTTGTTATTTGCAGGAATCATGATCGCAACAACACCTTTAGTCGCTGAAGCACGCGGTGCAAGAACACCAGAGAAAATTCCGACTATTGCACATCAATCCTTATGGGTTGCGGTCATCCTCGGTATCGTATCGATGTTGATTCTACAATTTATGCCGATGTTTTTACCCTTATTTGGCGTTCCTGAAAGCCTATTACCGAAAGCAAGCCTGTTCTTACATGCGATTGGCTTTGGTATGCCTGCGGTGATGATGTATGCAGCATTGCGCAGTTATTCAGAAGCCTTAGGGCATCCACGACCTGTGACTGTGATTAGCTTAATTGCATTATTGGTATTGATTCCACTGAACTTTATTTTTATGTATGGCTTTGGACCTATTCCAGCCTTAGGCAGTGCAGGCTGTGGTTTTGCAACCGCAATCCTACAATGGCTGATGTTTATTACACTCGCGGTTTATATTTCAAAAGCCAAGGCTTATCAACAAGCGCCCATTTTCACACAATGGGAAAAAATTGACCCTGTATGGGTGAAACGCATCTTAAAGCTAGGTCTACCGATTGGTCTAGCTGTATTTTTTGAGGTGAGTATTTTCAGCACAGGCGCGATTGTCCTGAGTCCACTCGGTGAAAATGCGATTGCGGCGCATCAGATTGCAATTTCTGTGACTTCACAATTATTTATGATCCCATTATCTCTTGCCATTGCACTCACGATTCGTGTAGGTACTTATTATGGAGAGAAAAATTGGTATGCGATGCGCCAAGTTCAAAAAGTGGGGTTGATTAGTGCAACCGTTTTTGCTGCTTTGACCATGACACTGATTGCTGTAGCGCGCCCCTATATCGTGGCAATCTATACGACTGATATTCACGTTATCCCAGTCGCCATGTACTTGCTCTGGTTTGCGATGGCATATCAATTGATGGATGCATGGCAAGTCAGTGCCGCAGGCTGTTTACGGGGTATGCAAGACACCCAAGCACCGATGTGGATTACCTTAATGGCATATTGGGTGATTGCTTTCCCAATTGGTTTATATCTTGCACGTTACACAGTTTGGGGCGTTGCAGGCGTTTGGCTTGGGTTAATTATCGGTTTAAGCATCGCCTGTGTATTCTTGATGGGTCGTTTATATTTAAATAATAAGCGTTTAGGACAAATGATTAACGCTAAGCTTTAGGAAAGATCTGCTTGCAATGTCGAGGGAGAACACAGTTCTCCCCTACCATCGTCATATGTGTACAGACGAACTGCGTTCGCCTATGCAGATGATTATCACCTTTACAGTTGATCTTTGAGTAATAACCAATCAGCCCAGTCAACGCCACTTACTCGGATATGATTACCCATGCTTTTACTTAAAACGGCACTTGGATCATCATTAATATTGCCATAGATACTCCAACCACTCCCTAAGCGTTGACCAAGTGCAATTATTTCCAACACAAGTTCCGACCAAGAATAGTTTTCGTCATGTGCAAGTTCCAACGTTGCCATGTAACCGCCTTTATTATATTTTTCAATCTTTAAGCTTATTGGTACTCTTTCAAATACATCTATACATTGCTGTATGATCTTTTGAGCAGAACGTTCTGATGTCGCATTTAAATGTAATTTCCATATGGATTTTGGCATTTTATCTCATAGACCTAGAGCTAAATATTTTAACTATATCCGATTATATTCTTACATCACTTAACATTATTTGTTATAGGCAATTTAAGTTTTGTCGCCTATGATCAGGGTATCACTTTGAAACTGAATCGAATGAGGTCAAACGAATATGGCAAAACATGCAAGCTCTGCCAGTAGACGTTTTTTTAAACTGGCTGGTATGACCGCAAGTATTGCCAGTAAAAGCGTTGCCAACTCCATTCGTAATCTCACCGCAGATGAAGAACAAAAAAACGCAGCACGCAGCCAATTGTTCCAAGACATCGGTCTACAAATTGCCGATACATTGGGTGAAATGAAAGGTGCTGTGATGAAAGTCGGGCAAATTGCCTCACAGTATAAAGATATCTTTCCACCTGAAGTCGCCAAAGCAATTGCCAAACTACAACGCCAAGCCCCTGCTATGCCTTTTGCTGCGATCCAACAGCAAGTAGAAAAAGAGTTAGGCAAACCCTTAAACCAAATTTTTAGCTCTTTTGAAACCGAACCATTTGCAGCAGCTTCGATTGGTCAAGTACATCGTGCGGTACTTCCAAATGGGCAAGCAGTTGTGGTGAAAGTACAATATCCAGGGGTTGACCAAGCCTGTGAAAGTGACTTAAAGCAAGTCCGCCTCGCATTGCGCTTAATGGGCGTACTTAAGATTGATAAGAAGCTACAAGATCAACTATTTCAAGAAATTCAGGACAGCCTTTCTGCTGAATTGAACTATGAAATCGAAGCACAAAACCTCGAGGTTTTTAAAATTTTTCATGAGAAGTTGGATGATCAAATCATCATACCAACCGTCTATAAAGATTATTCGTCTCGCCGCGTACTGACGCTCAGTCTTGAACAAGGCGATTCGATTGAAACCGCAAGTACATGGTCAGTTGAAACCCGTAATCAAATCGGTCGTCGTTTGATTCGTGCCTTGGGACAAGAAATGTTTTTCTTGAAGCGTTTTCATTGTGATCCTCATCCGGGCAACTTCGCTTTCCGTGAAGATGGCAGTGTGATTATTTATGATTACGGTAGCGTCAAAACACTATCCCCTGAAATCATTCAACACTTTAAAGCATTGGTCAATGCAGCTCGCCAAGAGGATATTGCTCAGGTTGAGGATTTATTGGTTGCACTGCATTCGATTGCTGAAAAGCAGAAATTTCCAACAGAACTGTATACGCAATGGATTGAAATCCTATTGCGCCCATTAAGCACGCATTATGACTTTGCCGAAAATTCATCGCATCACGATGGAATGCGACTTGTTAAAAAATCGCTGAAATATTGGGATGTATTTAAACCTTCTCCAGATACGCTCATGGTCAACCGTACGATTTCAGGACATTATTGGAACTTGATTCACCTTAAAGTTCACGACAACTTAAATGATTTATTTGAAGAGCTTGTTCCAAATTACTAAAAACCACCCCCTTTATTTTGAATAAAGGGGGTGAAATATTTTACCTACAATTTATAGATCACTCACTTGAAAGCATTAGAATTGACTCCATATATTGTTATGTTATAACATACCCTAAAAATAGGAGTCATTTAAAATGCGTAAAGATATCCATCCTGCTTATCAACAAGTCTTGTTTCATGATACCAATGCTGATGCCTACTTTTTAATTGGTAGCACACTACAGACCAAACAAAGCAAAGAATATCAAGGAAAAGTCTATCCATACGTTACCCTAGATATTTCAAGTGCATCGCATCCGTTTTATACAGGTGAAGTACGCCAAGCAAGTAATGAAGGTCGTGTTGCCAGCTTTAACAAACGCTTTGCACGTTTTAATCGCAAAGGTTAATCTTGTTTTAAGTTTCATTCATTAAGCTATTAATATTGGAAGTCTAAGGTTATATCTCCTCCGCTTAGACTTCTTTTTTTATGTCTAGATTCTATGCATCCTAGCGATCAGTTGATTTACCCACCATGCCAAATTCAATCGGTGTTTTCACATAGAATAAAGAAATCTTTTTATTATTCAGATAACTCAATAATTCGATTGCCTGTTCAGAGCTTACTGCAAATTGAATTTGTATAGGTCGATCCGCTAATTCAAAGAAACGAGCAGAATGAAATAAACCCTGATAATCAACACCTTCCAAACCCGCTAATACTGTCGCCCCACGCAAATTCATTTGACTTGCGACTGCCAACAGCCATTCGCTAATCGGTTTTCCCTAAACATTATGGTTTTGTGTCGTATAAAAAGTAATTAAAAATCCATTCATTTCATCACTCCTTGGCTATCTATGTAGCACTAAGCCATTGATGCAGGCTCATACCTAAGATGGTAAACAGCAATGATCCAAGCACATGAATCAAAATCGCAGCACAGGCATAACCCAATTTACCACTTTGTAATAAGGTAATAATCTCAGCCGAAAATGTTGAGAACGTGGTCAATGCACCACAAAAGCCCGTGATCACGAACAGTTTGTAATTGGGGCTGAGAGAGCTTTGAGAAAAATAGGAAATTGCAAAACCAATAATAAAGCCACCAACAAAGTTGACGGTGACCGTTCCTAAAGGAATATTGGGAAAAATAGGATTCAGCTTTAAACCCAAAAACCAACGTAACCATGCACCGAGTACCGAACCTAAAGCAATCGAAAGTAATGGATAATACATAACTTACTCCAAACCTGAGGTTGGAGATAAACAGACATTAAACATAGATTGATAAATATTTTTCTGAAAATTTGTCATCTGCGAACTCCAAAAATGAGAACAGAGCACGCACAAACCTACGCCCCCTGTTCAAGGTAACGTAGGCATCATTAGCCAAAACGGCGGTTTGTAATAGGAGGAATGCCATCTCTTTTGCTCTAAAATAACATAATTTTTCGACAACTCAACTGCTGTGTATAAACACAAAGTTATCCACAATTTATTGAGATTCTGGCAATACTTTTTCTCCCACCACATAAAAATCCAGTTTAGGAATCACAAAAGTGAAAACTGCGGCATCATCATCTAAATCAAATTGTTGCAACAATTGAGGAGCCTGTAATTTATGGATCTCAGCAGCCTGAATTTGTTGAAATTGCACAGGCATGTTGATATCCCCTTGCGACATCCGAGTCGGTTGGTCAATCCATTCAGCCCACGCATGATCTTGATCCACCAAAAATTGAACGGCCTCCTCCCATGAGGAAAATAAGCTTTGCCAAGCCTCAGGTAAACGTTTCTGCGTGGTGATGTGTATATCACTGCTAAAAGAATAATCTTCATCCATGCGAATACAAGTATGAATCGCGTTTCCATCTCGTTGATGCTGAAAATTTGGCGCATATTGCGCAGGCATCACATCACTGGCGAGGCGACCACCGATCACATACAGAGCTTGATCAACGATCACTTGTTCAAAGATTACGGTCTTGGGCTTTGATTCATCTAAATAAAAGCGCCAATTACTCTGCCGAGGTGAAGGCATTAGCTGGCGTAGTTTTCCAAGGAAATTAAAGCCAAAATGCTGGTGCTGATAAGTTAAAATAGTAAAGATGGTTTTGCCCTGCTTTTCCCATAAAATAACAGGATCTGGATAACGCTGGCGAACTTGCTCAACATCCACCAACCAAGACAAATAAACCACATTGCTCACCTGACTTTGTAAACGCATAAAAGGAAGAATGCGCATCACCATACGACGGAGTTGCAAGACAAAACGACAACTTAATATCGGTGCGAAAAATCGCAATGTAGACCATGGTGAGGACCACCTTAAACGGTGTCTATTCATTATTATTCAAAAGATTGATGCTCGCTTTGAGCATAAAATGCCAAGATTACAACGTCCAGTTCAAATACGATGCTGTATTTAAATGTTATGATGCGGGCATTACTTCACCAAATATGGAATTTTGAAATGGCTCAAAGCTTATTGGCACAACTTAAAGATGGTTCAGCAAAGTTTGCAGACGTATTGGCATTTATTGAAGCGCGTTATCAACATACGCCAACAGCCTTTCAAAATGGCGCACAATCAAATGCTGCAACCGAAAACCAAGGCAGCGCAAAAGTACTCAGCTTTGCGCAAATCGAAGGCTTAAATCAAGCGGAGACGCTCAGTTTATTTGCGGAACATTATGCATCTGTATTGGCGACACCTGAAGCAACAGATCATCAAAATATCCGTCAGTTTATGCAAAATGGCTGGGATGGCGTGAAGTTTGAAGGTAAAGCACTGACTGCAAAATAAGATAAAGGAGGTACTTAACCTCCTTTTTTATCATCATTTTCTATTGTAATGTTGGGTCTAACTAATTTAGATAAATCTGTCGTTAAACTATAAAAATCGCCACCCATTTTCCCAACACTATCGAGTTGCTGTTGATCAATCATCTGTCCATCCCATAACCGATCATCAACATAAATCGATTTGACATCCAGCAATACGACTGTACCTCCAGATGCTAAGCTACTGAGTTGAATGACTTCTCTTAATTCGCATTCATATCGCACTGGTGCATATTTTACTGCCAAGGCTGCGACCGCATGGCTTGGTTCAGACTCAATCTCAGCAAAATCAAACTCACTTTGCTCTGGAGGCAATACAGCACAAGATAAATTCATCTGTTCAAGCAGTTGTGAATTTACAATATGAATCGCACATTGTTGCGTCTCGATTAAATTTCTCAAAGTATCTTTATCTTGCCCATTTCTTGGATTGACTTGTGAATACCAAAGGATGGGAGGATGACAACTCGCAACGTTAAAGAATGAATAAGGGGCTATATTGGCTACGCCACTAGCAGAAATGGTACTGATCCATGCGATGGGTCTAGGCGTAATTCCCCCAACCAACAAACGATAGATCTGATTTGCATCTAACTCAGAGGTTTCAAAAATCATAATGCTTGCACTACCTACTTATGGGCGTTCGATATATTGTGGTAAATCATCTGTAATGCAGTCCCGTTCGCTTTACGGCAACGCTGACAATGGCACTGAACGATCTCACCAATTTCACCCTGAATTTCGTAGCGGATGCCCTGACATAAACAACTCCCTTGATATACTGGCGATTGTTCAGACATATCATCATACATCCTATATTTATTGACTACTCAAAACTAACACTATTCACATATCAAACAAAGTACAAAACAGCGTATTTATCTGCTTAAAAAATGTTGTACGCCTTGCCCTGCTGCTCGCCCTGTGGCAAAACAAGCCGTCAGCAAATATCCACCTGTTGGTGCATCCCAGTCCAGCATTTCGCCACAGCAAAACACATAAGGATTAGATTTCAATTGCAATTGTGGAGATAAAATATCTTGCTTGACCCCGCCCGCACAGCTAATCGCTTCTTCGATTGGACGGAAGCCATCTAAAGAAATACTGAGATGTTTGATCTGCTGCACCATTTGCTTGGCATCTGACCATAAGCTTTTATCAACGATTTCCCGAAGCAGATTAATTTTGACCTGATCCAAGCCTGCTTTACGCCAAAGGTTAGTAAGTGACTGCTTCTTATTGGCTTGTAACTTCTTTTCTAATTGTTCAATACTGAGATCTGGAAGTAAGTCTAGGTGAAGTTTTAGGTTTTTCTTTTGGCTCAGCTGTGTTCTTAAATCACGCCCCAGCTTATAAATCACACCACTCTCAAAACCATAATGCGTAATGATGATATCGCCATGTGTCTTTCGCTCAGATGTAACCCACGCATCAACTCGTTTGAGTGGCTGACCAAAACAATCTTGCATAAACGACGACCATTGTTTCAGAACCCCAGCATTGCTAGCCTGAAATGGTTCAATCTCATCGGAAGGAAGCCATTGCTGCCAAGCGCCATCACTGCCTAATTGTGACCATGACACTGCTCCACAGGCCAACACAATCGCATCATAAGTTGCACTAAATTGCTGAGTCTGATTCTCTATCGTGAGTTGATTGTTGGATAAATCCACACAACGATGACGATAATGAAATTTCACACCGTTCTGAATCAAGCGTTTTAACCAAGCACGAAGTAACGGCGCTGCTTTCATTTCTACAGGGAAGACGCGTCCTGAACTGCCGACATACGAATCGATCCCAAGACCTTGCATCCAATTTTGAATCCACTGAGCATCCCATTGTTTCACCCAAGGGCTCAACCAATCCACACGATCATAGCGCTGTACAAAAGTCTCTACAGGTTCAGCATGTGAGATATTTAAACCCGTTTTTCCCGCCATAAGAAACTTACGGGCAGCCGAAGGCTTTTGTTCAAACACATCAATTTGATAGTTGTATTGACTCAACACTTCAGCAGCCATCAAGCCCGCTGGACCTGCACCAATAATCGCAATGCGTTTAGACATCAAGGTTCTCTTGAATATTCTGCCCTTGCAAAGGTGCGAAATCATCAAAACGGGTTGTATAGCCTTCTGGTTTTCGAATGATCAGTTGTTGGCACAACTCACCACGTTCCAAGTACTTAATTTCAAAATGAGTACGTGCAGAATCTGCTGCAATTTTTTGTTTTTCATACGGTAATTTCCACAGCTCAAGCAACTGCTGTTCCGCTTCATCAATATATGAAGGGATATTACTTGCGAGCGTAAGCGTACCATTGGGCTGAAGGCGAGATACTAAGAACTCAAAGAATGGCATATTCAGCCAACGCTGTGCAGGATTATGCGGCTCTGGATTTGGGTAAAGAATAAAAAATTGTTCCACTTGAGCTGGATATAAGGCATGCACAATCCAAGGTAAAGCATCGGCATGAATCGGATTGAGATATTCACGCGGTTCTAGTTGATGCTGTTTTTGCATCGCCATAAATTTTTCTTTGGTTCGTTCAATCGCATACAACGTGGTTTGCGGATTTTGCCCCGTAAACAACAAGGCATGTTTGCCTTTTCCAGCACCAATTTCGACACAAATCGGTGTACTAGGAATGGCAATAAAATCACGAGGGGCTTGCATACGTTGTGCTTGAAATTGACGAATCGACATAATCTCATCAAACTATCTAGAAATCGGCATAAGTCTAACAACTCACTTTACTTTTGCCTAATCTATTTGTTTTATGTTTTAGGAATTTTCTATGCCACGTACATTTCCCTGTCCTCGTTGTGGTGAAGCCAGCACTTGGGAAGCTAATGAATTTCGTCCTTTTTGCTCAGAGCGTTGTAAATTGATCGACCTAGGTGCTTGGGCAAGTGATGAATATAAATTACCGACTCAAGATGCTCCTCAAGCAGGCTTACAACGCCAAGAAGATGATTATGAGGACTAACCTGCTTTGCTTGCAACAAATGGGTTAAATTGCTTTTCATAACCAATAGTACTGATAGGTCCATGACCTGAAATAAACTGAGTTTCATCAGGCAAACTAAAACATTCACGTTGAATTGAATCCAGTAATTGCTGATGATTACCTTTTGGAAAATCAGTACGCCCAATCGAACCTTTGAACAATACATCACCGGTCCAGAGCAAACCATGTTTGGCATTATAGAACATCACATGACCTGGGGTATGACCTGGCGCAAAACGGACTTCAAACTCATCTTCACCCAGTTTCAACGTTTCGCCCCCCTCTAACCACTGATCAACTTTGACAGGTTGTGGGATCGGGAAACCATAGCGTGCTGAGACTTCTTGGATCATATCAAGCCAAAACTGATCTTCTTTATGCGGCCCAATCACTGGAATATTCCATGTCTTAGCAAGTTCACCTACCGCACCTGCATGATCAAGATGCCCATGCGTTAACCAAAGTGCTTTAACATTTAAACCGAGTGCTTCTACTTGTTGTTTGAGTACAGCGGCATCACCACCTGCGTCAATCAAAACAGCATCTTTACTTTCACTATCCCAAAGAATAGAACAATTTTGGGCAAATGCAGTAACGGGTACAATTTTGACTTGCAACATAAAAAACCTCTGGCGAAATAAAACATCAATTTAACGATGGGCTAAGGTATGAGTGAGAGCGTCAAGATTAGCCTGAACCAGACTAGCAAGCAAATCAATATGCGCTTGATCGCTGTTCAAAGCCGGAATATAAGCATATTCCCCACCACCCGCATGTTGAAACAGTTCTTTATTCTGGATGGCCAACTCTTCCAATGTTTCTAAACAATCCGCCGAAAATGCAGGACTCAATACTTGCACTGATTTAACTTTTTGCTCACCCCATTGCTGTAAAATCACATCTGTATATGGCTTAACCCATTCCTGCTTACCAAAGCGAGATTGGAAACTAATAGCCCATTCATGCTCATTTAAGTGCAATGCCTCAGCGACGAGTTTCGCTGTCATACGGCAACGATCAGCGTAGGGATCACCTTTATCCGCATACGGCTGCGGGATACCATGAAAAGACATCAATAATTTTTCAGGTTTACCATATTTGGCTTGATAAGCGACAACACTATCCGCCAATGCCTGAATAAACATGGGATGTTGATAATAATCTTTGATTAACGTCAGACCGGGTAAATGGCGTTGTTTAGGAATCCATTTTGCAAAAGCATCATAAAGGGGTGCTGTTGATGTTGCGGAATACTGCGGAAATAAAGGTAAAAGGATAACGTGCTCTTGTGGGTTTTTTTCAAGCTGCTCAAAAACACCATATATGCTGGGTTGCCCATAGGTCATAGCAGGAACAACCGTCAAATCAAAATGCTGATTTTCCGATTGTAAACGTCGCTTCACCAATTCAGTTTGCTCAAGCACAATTTCTCGCATTGGTGAATCTTTTGACCATACGGAAGCATAAGCTTCAGCCACTCTTTTAGGACGGAATGTCAATACAAATAAATGTAAAATAATCCACCAAATCGGTTTCGGGATTTCAATTACACGTGTATCGGATAAAAATTGTTTTAAAAATCGACGTACTGCTGGCACAGTGGCTTCGTCTGGCGTACCTAAATTTGCTAAAACCACAGTCACTTTTGGTTTTGGTGTAGCTGACATAGATCGCTTCCGCTATAGCTGAATTTCTTCAATTACTTTAGCAGCTTTATGATTATTTTTTAAATTGAATTAATGCATAGTCTTAAATTGAAAAACCCGATTACTATCCAAAATATTACTTTCTAATAACTTCTGCCCTTTTGAGGTCAATTGCCATAACATCCGTTGACGATCATCACGGCCAGTTGGAATGATCCATTCATTTTGACGCATTTGTGTTTTAATTTCATGGAGTGCACGAATATTGATTTGCGCGCGAGAAACAGCATGCGCTCTTGGCATTTCTACACGTGCATCATCGAGACCTGTTTCATTTAAATATTCATTCATACGTTTAGAAAAATATTCTTCAGGTGTAGGAATTACAAATGAGGCACCTAAGACATTCAGTAATTGTGCCCATGTCATTTTACGGAATGGTTTAACTTCTTTGAAATTACCATCTTGATAAGCATGCATACGATATTCAAATGAATAAATCTCATGCATTGATACCTTTGGAACAGTTGCAATCGGATCGACTTCTCGACTTCCAACTTCAGTTTCAAGTTGTTTTACTTTTGCACGCAAACTGTCAATTTCATCTTGTAAAACTTGGGTATTTTGCGGACGCACCCAACCGACCACAGGATAACGTTCTAACATTTGCGGCATATTCGAACGTACCGCAAGTTCTAAATCACGCAAAGTCCGATAAGTAAAAACTTGATCAACTTCATGTTGAAGCTGTTTTCTAAACTCTTTGAATTTTTCTCTTAATTCTAATTTATGATCATGTAATACAGCATCACGTGATTCAGGATCTTCATGCATGAATACAATCACGGGTTTCTGCTTCGTCATGGCGTAAATATATTCCAAATGCATGTAACCCACACCTGAAACGGATTGTTCGCCATACTGGCTACCTAATAAGATTACGACGTAATCACAGTCATCTATTTGACGACGAGCAATAGAGGTACTTAATGGTGTGCGCTGTTCTAAGCCCCACGAAAAGAACCCCATCCCAACCAAAGTTTGAGTCAAGACTGCTCGCTCTGGTTGCATTTCATTGCCAGACGTAGAAATAAACACTTGATAACGGGTATCTTGCATAGGCTAAGCCTCAACTCACTGATCAATAATTTTAAGCTATTTTGCTTAAATTTTATTAATAGATAACCTAGATAAAACCACAAATATGATTAGATTTTACGCACTTAAGCAGTAATTTCATCCAAATTGCGAATCGTCCATGTTATTTGTTCTGGTACTAGATGTTTGAGCACTAATGATAACTCAATCGCATTATTACCACTGACATAACATTCAATACGTGTAATATTATGACTTATTTTGTCACATAATAACCTATTTTTTATCAAAATGTATGCTGTTTGTCGTGCAACCGCTTGCCCAGAGTCAATTAACTTTAACTTTTCACCAAAAACCTGACGAATCGCATCTTTAAGGAAGGGATAATGGGTACAACCCAACACTAAAAAGTCCGCACCTTGAGCAACAACAGGCTGTAAAATCTCTTGCAATACATTCAAACAACCTTGACTCATTTGCTGGCCTGACTCTACAAAAGGTACAAGTTTTAAACTGGTTACAGCGAGAACTTTCACTCCAGCAGGTTCAGCAAATTTGAGCATGACATCTTTAATCAATTGACCACGAAAAGTTGCTGGTGTTGCTAACACCGCTACAACTTTAGATTGGGTTTGAATCACAGCAGGCTTCAACGCAGGAACTAAACCTACGATTGGAAAACGCTCACCATAATAATCTCGCAAATAATCCAAACTAAAAGCTGAAGCAGTGTTACAAGCGACAACTGCAATTTTGCAACCTTGTCGATACAACCACTCAATTGCTTGAGCAGTAAGCTTGCGAATCTCTTGGTCTGAACGCGCACCATAGGGAACATGCGCTGTATCTGCATAATAAAGAATGCGTTCATTCGGTAAATGTTGTGCAATTTCTTGTGCAATCGATAATCCACCAATACCCGAATCAAAAACCCCAATTGGCGCATCAGCAGATGCGTGTGGCATAGGATCCAATAAGAGAGGCATAGGTTGAACAGCTGTCATACACACGTGAGCACTAATTTATCTAATCTTTTAAGCTTAAACCTCAGGTGCTCAAATGCAAGATCAAATCACCACTTTTTAACGTTAAAACAGCCTCACCTTGAGCATTTTCAGACAAAGAACCATAGTTCACAAGATGATAAAAACTTTGTCTTTGGATTAAAGCATTGATACCAAAACGTATATGTACATATGGGCGTAATTCACCTGCATATTCACGCATAAAAATAGGGTGTGTTTCATCCACAATCACGACGTCCTGATTGCTTGTAGAGACTTGCAAATAAGATTTTCCATCGATTTCAATTTGATCCACATGATTGATTAATAAAGGCTCATCTTCCACCTCAATTTCAATCTGCTCTACAGGTGTTTTAAGATAAAATTTACCCTCTTCTTTCCAAAGCACTTTAGTAAACAAATCCAATAGCGCCTGCCGCTTGATCAATTGACCTTCGTGCCACCATTCGCCATTGGCTTTTACTTTCAAATCCATTTTGCCACAATGCTTTGGATGCCATTGGTCTAAAGGTGGAATTGACCTTTTGTGACTTTGCTGTACATCTTTTAAGTATTGTGAAATGTTCATTAAGTTTCTATCATCAGGAAACACGATTTTTCCCTGATTTTCTAAAGGGTTTTGTGAAGAATCATTTTCATTTATCATAGTTTATGCCTTGCTGACGAGAAAATATGACCGCTCAGCCAATTGGCGAGCCCAAGGTTTAAAACTATACTATCCCAAACGTTTGCAAGCACAATAGTAGCATTTGTGTTTGGCAATTCAGAACACTCATGGCAGCACCGAATCGCAATATTACGGTTGCCACCCTTAAAAATATGAGGAGTCCTACATGGAACACATCGAACGTGAAGCGATGGAGTTTGACGTAGTGATCGTAGGCGCAGGGCCTGCGGGTTTATCTGCTGCGATTAAAATTCGTCAATTAGCGATTGAAAACAACCTACCTGATCTTTCAGTGTGTGTTGTTGAAAAAGGCTCTGAAGTAGGTGCGCATATCCTTTCTGGTGCTGTACTTGAACCACGTGCCATGAATGAATTGTTCCCGAACTGGAAAGAAGAAGGTGCGCCACTTAATGTACCTGTAACGGGCGACGAAACCTATTTCTTACTTTCTGATACGAAAGCACAAAAAATGCCGTATTGGATGGTACCAAAATCAATGCACAACGAAGGGAACTATGTCATTTCCCTCGGTAACGTTGTGCGTTGGTTAGGTCAAAAAGCTGAAGAATTAGAAGTTTCGATCTTCCCAGGTTTTGCTGCTTCTGAAGTGCTTTACCATGAAGATGGTACTGTGAAAGGGATTCAAACAGGTGATATGGGGATTGGCAAAAATGGTGAGCCAACACATAACTTCACGCCTGGTTATGAACTCCATGCAAAATATACGCTATTTGCTGAAGGTTGCCGTGGTCACCTCGGTAAGCGCCTAATTGCAAAATATAATCTTGATAAAGATGCTGATCCGCAACATTACGGTATTGGTATTAAAGAACTTTGGGAAATCGACCCAGCGAAACACAAACCAGGTCTAGTCATGCATGGTGCGGGTTGGCCTTTATCTGAAACAGGTTCTGCGGGTGGTTGGTGGTTATACCACGCTGAAAACAACCAAGTGACTTTGGGTATGATTGTGGATTTATCTTATGAAAATCCAAATATGTATCCATTCATGGAAATGCAACGTTGGAAAACTCACCCAACCATTAAGCAATTCCTTGAAGGTGGTAAACGCATTTCTTACGGCGCACGTGCAGTTGTAAAAGGTGGCTTTAACTCTTTACCTAAACTGACTTTCCCAGGCGGTTGCTTAATTGGTGATGATGCTGGTTTCTTGAACTTTTCAAAAATCAAAGGCTCTCACACTGCAATGAAATCAGGTATGTTGTGTGGTGAGGCTGTTTTTGAAGCAATCGCTGCTGGCGTAGAAAAAGGTGGTGATCTTGCAATTGCTCGTGTCCTTGAAGGTGACGATCATTTTGCTAAAGAGTTAACTGCTTATACAGATAAGTACAATAATTCTTGGTTAAAAGAAGAATTATATCAAGCACGTAACTTTGGTCCAGCAATGCACAAGTTTGGTACTTGGATTGGTGGCGCATTTAACTTTATCGATCAAAATATCCTTAAAGTCCCATTTACGTTACACGATTTAAAACAAGACTTTGCTGCGCTTAAAACTGTAGATGCATCAACGTTCAAACCAAACTATCCAAAACCAGATGGTAAGTTGACCTTTGACCGTTTATCTTCAGTCTTCGTATCGAATACAGTACATGAAGAAAACCAGCCTGCTCACTTAAAGCTAACCGATCCATCAGTGCCAGTGAATGTAAACTTACCGAAATGGGATGAGCCTGCTCAACGCTACTGCCCTGCTGGTGTTTATGAAATCATGGAAAATGATGATGGTTCTAAGCGCTTCCAGATTAACGCAGCAAACTGCGTACACTGTAAGACTTGTGATATTAAAGACCCTTCACAAAACATTACGTGGGTAACGCCTGAAGGCGGCGGCGGACCGAACTACCCGAATATGTAATTAGTATCCAAACATGTAATCTATTACATAGTCATTACTCAAAGCCCTGATTGAAAGATTGGGGCTTTGTTACTTTTAACATTCAAGCTAAAATCAATGCAATTTTTTCTTTTTATGGATATAAAGGAAAGGTGTTTAAGCAACTCAAACATCAGAATATTCAATGGCGTGAAATTACTGAGATAGCCAAGTTGGAAAATTTGCTTAAAAATAGCCTGATCAAGGAAGCATAATAAATATATCACCCTGTCCCAAAATGTCAGAGCTTATTCATAGCATGACTATATATTGGCCAATAAAAACTCATAAGTGGGGCTTCCATATTGCCAAAGATGACCAAACTCTCTCCAGTAAACAAATGCCTGATCTTTCCCACCCACAGTGATATATCCCTCCTCAAATTCAGCAGGTTTAGGATGACGTTTTTTCTTGAGTTCTCGAGCAACCAGTGGAAAAGCGGCTTTTGCTTCAGAAAATGTGGCTTTAGCTCTATCGATATCTTGCTGCATTAATGCAAACAATACTTTTCCATATAAAAATTCAGGGCTATGGTCTTCTGGATACTTGGTATCCAGCCATTGCAATTTTAATTTATTCTCTGTTTCAAGAAAGCGTTTTAATAACAGATAGCGTGCTCCCTGATTATCATTTGGGGATATCTTCACTAATCTTGTAAAAATCTGCTCCGCTTCAACAGCCATCGGTGTATCAGCCATGTGTAAAGCTAAATTAAAGCAAGCCCTTAAAAATGGGCGGTTCTCAATAAAGCCCCATTCCAATAAATCTTTATCCCAGTTAAATGTAGTGGGAAATGCTGCCAGTCCAATACGATGAGCCTCACGCAAAGCGAGATAAGATTCCATTTTTCGACTAGAATATTCATAAACCAACCCAAGATGAACCCAAGCATCAATATGTTGGGGATACTCAGAAAGTAGCCTAGTTAGAGTCAACTCTGATGCAAGTAAACTGCCTTGAGACAAGTACTCCAATGCTTCATCAAATTGCTGCTCTATATCCTTATCAATCAAAGTTTCAAAAACCCACATGTGTTTTTCAAACTGTTTTAATTTCACTGAACCATTTCCTCAAATTTAATTCAATATCCAGACTACCCTTTCTGCACTAAATATCGATATTCAGTATTACTGTTTTCATCCAGACTTTCTTCTTTTAATACCAACTCATGCCCAAGATGCATACAGAACTTTGGAATATCCCATGATGTTGATGGATCTGTAGCTAAGACTTCAACAATATCGCCCGACTTGGCTTTGCGAATGGCTTGATGCAACATCATTACAGGCTCAGGACAACGTAAACCTCTAGTATTAAGTTGAACAGTGGGAAGTTGAGGTCGTTCGGACATCATCATACTCATATATTTTAATATTCACATTTTAACATAAAGTAAGTCGATAAAAATTATCAACAGCTTTTTGAAAAACTGTACATTTTTCGCATCGTTTTATTGATGCATATCCGCTTTTTCTTCGGTATGATGAAAATCATCTAATTGATATAGAGAGTCTTTAGGAAAGATCATGGTCGAGGAATCCAGTCCGTCGTGGGGTATGCGTGGCTTAAGAAAATGGTTAGGTACTGCACCTGAAACCCGCGATGAATTACTCAAGTTAGTTCAAGACTCACGCCGCTTTTTAGAGCCAGATACCGTTGCTATGCTTGAGGGTGTACTTGATCTCCCAGCAACAAAGATTCGAGAAGTGATGACGCCACGCACAGCGATTATCAGCTTACAAGAAGATGATCAACTGTTAGATATTTTGGATGTACTGATTGATTCTGCACATTCACGCTTCCCTGTATTTTCAGCAGATCAAAGCGATAATGTGGTCGGTATTTTATTAGCGAAAGACCTTTTACCTTTCCTAACCGAGCGTAATGTCAAAGTTGATATTCATTCACTGATGCGCCAACCTGTCTTCGTGCCTGAAAGTGCTCGTTCAGATCAAGTCTTGCGTATGTTAAAAAATACACAAACACATATTGCAATTGTCATCGATGAATATGGTTCAACTTCTGGCCTAGTCACCCTTGAAGACATTCTCGAAGAGATCGTCGGTGAAATTGAAGATGAACACGATATTGCCGATGAAGAAGCACTATATATCGTACCTGACAATGATCCAACTACAGCCAATACATGGGTTGTGCAGGCACTTACACCAATTGAACATTTCAACACAATTTTAGATGCAGATTTTTCTGATGATGAAGTTGAAACTATGGGCGGTTTACTGCTGCAAGAGATTGGTTTAGTAAGCGATTTACAAGGTCAAACCATTGAGCTTGGAGATTGGCAATTTACCATTATTGAAGCAGATGCACGCACTATTCATCTGATTCGAGCTGTACGTCAATGAGAGCCTATTTTGAAAAGCTGTTAAAAACTTCTCAACCGCAAAAACAGTTACCCTTTATTTTCCCCCTTTTGATTGCACTCATTTCAGGTGCAATCTTTAGTTTAGCTTTAGCACCTTATTATTTTTGGTGGCTGGCGATTCTATCACCAGCTCTGTTATATGCTGTATTACGTCAACGTAGCCCACGCCAAGCTTTTGCGCTAGGTTGGGCCTATGGTTTTGGTTTATGGTTTGTCGGTGCGTTCTGGCTCTACACCTCTATCCATACTTATGGTGATACCAATGCATTTTTAAGCATTTTGATGATTGCATTTATGGCGGCAGCCATGGGTTTATTTACAGCTTTTCAAACATGGCTGTACCGTCGCTTTTTCCCAGAAACACCGTTAACCTTCGCCCCACTTTGGGTGTTATTTGAGTGGGCGAAAACTTGGGTATTCACAGGTTTTCCATGGTTATTTGCAGGCTATGCTTTCACTGAACGCTTACTCGATGGCTATGCCCCTTTATTTGGTGTCTATGCTGTTTCTTTTGTTGTGATTGTCTTGGCTTGTGCCTTGGTCGAGTTTTTAAATCGTCGTTGGTTCTGGGCTATTCCTTCTGCACTACTGATAGTGGGTGCATGGGGTGCTGGGTTGATTCAATTTGTGCATCCTAAAGCAGCTAAACCTCTGAGTGTTTCACTGATTCAAGGGAATATTCCACAAGACCTGAAATGGTTGACTGAGTATCAAATTAAAACTTTAGAAATCTATGCCACTTTAACCCGTGCAGAATGGGGGCGTGATCTGATCGTTTGGCCTGAATCATCTATTCCCTTATTTCAAACGGATATTCCAGACTTTTTAAAAGCAATGGATATTCAAGCAAAAAAGGCAGATAGCGCTTGGGTGACTGGAATCCCTTATTGGGATATGCCAAAGTCTCAACAAGTGGGTGAACCCTTGTATTACAACAGTATTATGGCATCAGGCAGTGATTCGCATGGCTTGTATAAAAAACAACGTCTTGTTCCATTTGGCGAATATATTCCTCTTTCAGGAATGCTGAAATGGGTTTTACCTGCGATGCAAAATGATATCAGTATGAGTGGTTTTTCACGTGGGGAATCCAATCAAAAGCCTCTAACCATCAAAGGACATGCGCTTGCAGCAGCCATTTGTTATGAAGTCGCTTATCCTAATCTGACCCGTCGTAATGCGATGAATAGTGACTTTTTAATTACTGTTTCAAATGATGCTTGGTTTACAGGTACAGCAGGTCCTTGGCAACATTTACAAATGGTACAAATGCGTGCCAAAGAAAATGGTCGTTGGTTTATTCGCGCGACTAATACGGGTGTAACTGCATTTATTGATCACAATGGGCACATTGTGAAACAAGCCCCCTTAAATCAGGAATTTGTATTACGTGGTGATTTGCCTGCTATGCAAGGGCAAACGTTATATAATCGTTTGAGTGATTATCCAATCTTGATTTTCTCACTATTATTGTTAGTAATGGGATGGATTTATCGCCCACGTAAAGTTGATATTTCGTTTAAATCCCGTCGATAAATGACAATAACTTTGTGCCCAGAGGAACATCAAACTCTGGGACACAAAGCACAACATCCCCTTCCGTCTTATGAAAATCTGTCAACAAGCACTTTGATTGAATCGGACTAATTTGTTTTTTCAGGAAATTCACAGCAACAGCCAATTTTCCAATCAAATCATCAGGTTGATATAGCTTGGTAAAATTATTCTACTTCATTTATTCCATTTACATACGGTTTAGATCATTGAAGAAATTTAATAAAATTCTCATTTTTCTTTTAAAGTTATAGACTTCATGCTAAATTAATTTTGCTGATCATAAAGCCGTAAACGTTTACGTCAATCAACGTGCCAACATATCTCCAACAAAGCGTGGAGCTATTTGATCAAGATATTTTTATCTTTGATAAGGCACTGGCGTTTGTTGGTTTACGGAGTAAAAAATGCAGAATTCAAAATCTTCTTTTAATTTTCAAAAGATTCCAAATCGTTACGCATCTATTGTTTTACCCTTCTTCTTATCGATTATTATGACCTTTATTGTGTCTTGTATTAGTACACTCAGAAGTATGGGTTTTGAACAATTTTCTTCTGCGACGTGGATGTCAGCATGGGGGATTTCTTGGTTGATTGCATTTCCTGTGCTGCTATTAGTATTACCTATTGTACGTAAATTAACCATGCTACTGGTTCAACCGACTTAATTTGAGACAAAAAACGTAGATCTTAGTCTACGTTTTTTGCATATATTGGGCTTAGAAATTAATCGACAATTGCACCGATAAATAAGCCACGAGACTCGATAAAAACAGCATCGGAATATAGCGATAGGCTTTAAATACAAGCTGCTCATATTTAGAAATCAGCTCATGGTTATCCCAGACACTGGTTTTTAAGGCACTTAAAAAACACAATACAAACCATGCGCTCAACATACTCAGTGCAAAGAAGCCGATCATGATTTGGCTACTACCCTCAGTCGTTTGCCATAAGGACAAAGCACCTTCACTCATCGGTAATAGGCTTAAAATAAACAACACAGATTTCAGCATTGCCCAATGAAACTGATTGAGTTCATCCAACATAAAGAATGCTTTCATCTGATTTCTCCACATCTTATTTTTCAAAGGCTTGAATTTATTATGCAAAGCTTTGATCTAAAGAAATAGTCTATTTTTCTGCATAATTTCTTTTTGTTGTAACTATCAAATATGGGAATAATTCTTATTATAACTCTCACATATTCAATATTTTATTCATTTTATATTTTTCAAATAGTTATGCTATTTTATTTAATTAAGAAATATTATCACTTCACTTTCTATTTATTTAATTCAAAAGTGAAGTGATATTTTATTCAAACATTATGGCTGATAATAAATATCCGCATCATTACCTTCGCCACCTTCTTTACCATCCGCGCCAAACGAATATAAATCAAATGAACGACCTTCACGGCCTGGAATTACATACTGTAAATCATTTTCCCAACTATCTTTTGGATAACCACCTTTAACATAACCACCTGGCAACCAGTTTTTAGCGGCCGCAGGTTTGTTGACCAAAGCATCTAAACCACCATCTTGCATGGATGGGTAACGACCATTATCGAGCTTATATTGATCTAAAGCGCCAGCAACGCCTTTGAGTGTAATACTCGTCGTATCAACTTTGGCTTTTTCACCACGTCCCATCACGTTCGGAACGATTAATGCAGCCAAAACACCTAAAATTACAATAACAACCATCACTTCAATGAGTGTAAATCCTGAGACCCGATTAAACCGAGCAACGCTCGGTCGGGTCGCAAGACGAGAAGCTATGCTTCGAATGGCAGGATTAAGATTATACTCGGACTCTGAGTTGCAAGATTCCGCAAGGGTAGAAGCATTCAAGCTACGTCCAGCATTTTGTTTATCTATTGAATTATTCATATTCATCTCTTACATCTTACTCATCAGATCATATTGTTCATATTAATAATTGGCAACATTACTGCAATCACAATCACCAATACAATTGCCGCCATAAAAATCAGCATCAAAGGTTCAAGTAAGGCCAGTAATGTAGAAATAAAGGTCGTCACCTCACGATCTTGCATGGTTGAAGCTCGATCTAACATTCGATCTAATTCACCAGAAGCTTCACCACTTCGAATCATTTGTACCATCATTGGGGGAAAATAACCGCAACGCTCCAATTGTGTTGCCAAATTACCACCTTCTGTTACACGCTCCATCGCCACTTCAATCGCATCACGAATTACCCAGTTATTACTCACTTCAGCACCGATCCGTAGAGCCTCAACCAAAGGCACACCTGAACGGGTCAGAATCGACAAGGTGCTGGCAAAACGTGCCGCATTTATACCACGCGAAAGTTTACCAAATAGTGGCAATCTGAGTGTTAATCGGTCAAAGGCATAATGCCCTGCGGTTGTTCTTAGAAAGCGGGTAAATAGAATGATCGCAATAAAAGCGAGAATCAGCATAGCAATCCAAGTATGCCGAATAAAAGCACTGGCTTTCATGAGCGCTACGGTAATCCAAGGCAAGGCTTCTTTACTTTGCTCAAAAGTCTTGACAATTTCAGGCACGACATAGGTCATTAGACCCATGACAATTCCGAAAGACATCAACATCAGTACGATCGGATAAATCATCGCACCCTGAATTTTCTTTTGCATGGCAAAACGATTTTCGGTGTAATCCGAAAGCTGATCTAGAATCAGATCAAGATGGCCTGAACGCTCACCCGCAGCAACCGTTGCAATATACAGCTCAGGAAATCGCCCCGACTGCTGCATACTTTTCGCCAGTGAGTGTCCTTCCAAAACCTTGGATCGTACGGCGATTAATAAATTTTGGACATGTGATTTTTCACTTTGTTTACTCACTGCACGCAGTGCTTCTTCAAGTGGAATTCCTGCAGCGACCAAGACTGAAAGCTGACGGGTCATCAGGGCAAGATCATAGGCGCTAAAGCTTTTTTTAAACCATGAGCGTTGTTGCTGTTTGTCTTTTTGCTCAACGGCATCAACCGCAATGGGTGTCCATGCTTTATCGCGTAACTGTTGACGAATTTGGCGTGCGGAATCCCCTTCCAGCACACCTTTATGTTGCTTTCCAGAGGCATCAAGCGCGGTAAATTGATAAGCAGGCATGGTTCTGTTCTAATTGTCCCAAAATAGTTGTTGTTACAGTTGCATCCGTGTTTGAAATGAAACCTGATACTTTCACAAGAAATTCATCGACATAACACTTTGCACTTTAGCATAATTCCATGACATGCAGTCATGCCATTTTACTCATGAATGAAGCCTATATGCCTAGCCAAAATTCTAACGCTATTTTGTACCGTATTCGAGTTGCAATACCCGTTTATGTGTATGACACGTTTGACTATACGGTCAGTGCTGAGCAATACGATCAAGCACAGGTTGGCGCACGTGTTGCGATTTCATTTGGACGGCAAAATCTGATTGGAATCATTACTGAAAAAGTTGATCCTAATGACCTATTCACAGGGCAATTCAAACTTAAGACCATCACAGAATTACTCGATCAGGAATCAATTCTAGATCAACAAGTTTTAACTTTGTTGACATGGTCAGCACAATATTACCAATTCCCGATTGGTGAGGTGATGCAAAGCGCTCTGCCTACTTTATTAAGACAAGGGCGCGCCTTAGACATTCTGTTTCATTTATGGAAAATCATCCCATACGATGACCCAAATGCCTTATTAAAACGCTCTCAAAAACAATATGATGCCTATCAGGTTTTAAAGCTTCATCCACATGGTTCTACGGAGAATGTGCTCAATCTCAGTGGTGTAGAAACCTCAACTTTAAAGGCATTAGAAAAAAAGGGCTTGGTTGAATGTTGTCTAGAACCGCATGATTTCACCCCAACGCCTGTGCAGCTGGCTCAAGTGCCTTTGACACCAAACAAAGATCAAAAGAAAGCCATTCAACATATCCTCAAAGCACAGCATCACTATCAAGCATTTTTACTCGATGGTTTGACTGGTAGTGGCAAAACTGAAGTCTATTTGCAAGTCATGCATGAGGTGCTAAAACAAGGCAAACAAATATTGGTACTGGTACCTGAAATTGGCCTAACCCCACAAACGGTCGCCCGTTTTAAATCACGGTTTCATTGCGATGTGGCTTTACTGCACTCAGGCTTAAATGACTCAAAACGTTTACAAGCATGGCAACATGCACAAACGGGCAAAGCTTCCATTATTATTGGCACACGTTCAGCAATCTATACCCCACTGCCGCATTTGGGCTTAATCATTCTAGATGAGGAACATGATCTTTCGTATAAGCAGCAAGAAGGTTTCCGTTACCATACCCGTGATGTGGCGTTGTATCGTGGTCACTTGCAAGGCTGTCCTGTCATTCTCGGTTCAGCCACCCCAAGTATCGACAGTTATCATTTGGTGGAATCAGGTAAGTTGCACTTGCTTGAACTAAATCAACGGGCGGGCGTGGCGGTACTGCCGAAAATGTATGTGGTGGATTTAAAAGTCGCAAAAAAGAAGCATGGTCTCAGCCAAACCCTGATCGAACAGATCAAACATACTTTAGAGCGTAAAGAACAGGTACTGATCTTTTTAAATCGACGTGGTTATGCACCGATCCTGATGTGTGAAAGCTGTGGTTGGCAAGCCAACTGTCCACATTGTGATGCGCATTTTACTTTGCATTCACAGCCCTACCATTATTTGCATTGTCATCATTGCGGCACAATCAATCGTCTGCCTGATCATTGTCCTGCATGTCAGAAACAAAGCTTAAAAACTATTGGGGCAGGAACAGCAAAACTTGAAGAACATTTACAGGAGCTGTTCCCACATCATGAAGTGATTCGGGTCGATCGTGACAGCACCAGTCGAGTCGGTAGCTGGCAAAAAATCTATGATCGCATTCAGCAAAATAAACCGAGCATTTTGTTGGGCACACAAATGCTGGCAAAAGGTCATCATTTTCCGCATGTTACCCTTGTTGCGATTTTAGATATTGATGCAGGACTGCTCAGTGTTGATCCACGTGCACCTGAGCGAACCGCACAGCTGATTGTACAGGTCGCTGGCCGTGCTGGTCGTGGTGAGCATAAAGGCAGTGTTTATTTGCAAAGTTTGCGTCCAGATCATCCGATGCTGACCACATTGATTGAACATGACTACCGCACTGTCGCCAAACAGATGCTGGCTGACCGCAAAATCGCGATGTTACCGCCTTATCGTTATGCAGTATTGGTTCGGGTTGAATCTAAAGACAGAGATTATAGCCTACAATTCTTAGCAGATATTGCACAACAATTGAAAGTAATGGCAAGTGATATCGTGGATATTTGGGGACCCATTCCCGCACCGATGGAACGTAAAGCTGGTCGTTATCGCGCGCATATGGTGATTTTATCAACTGATCGCGCCAAGCTGCACTTTTATTTACGTCAATGGTGGCAACAAGTGGTACATTTACCACGTCAGCATTTGCTCAGACTCTCGATCGATGTTGATCCACAAGAGTTTAGTTAAAGCTAAACGTCCGTTGATTCAAATGACCAAGGGCGTTTCCGAATATCATCTTTGCAGATCATATTTTTACAGGCGCTTCATTTGAGTTAGTCTAGATAAAATAGAAAAATTGAGGCATTCAATGTCTTTACTGCTCCCGATTATTTTTTTACTGGCTGCGGCTTTAATTTTTGTTCCTTTGACAAAACGCTATGCCTCCACCACTGTTTTAGGTTATCTGATTGCAGGGATTTTGCTTAGTTCAAGCGTTTCTGGTTTGATTGAAGATCCTAAACTGATTAATCAACTGCTGCATTTCGGTATGATTGCCGTGATGTTCTTTATTGGCTTTGCTTTTCGCCCGCTACAACTGTGGGGAGAACGCAGAGGCATCTTAAAAAATAGTGGCCTACAATACTTCATCATCACGATCCTTCTAGTTGGAGCATGTTTCTTACTGGTTAATCAAGTGTTGCACAGTCTGATTCTCGGATGTGCTTTAGCGCTCTCTGCGTTGATTCTTCCACAACAACGA
The DNA here is from genome assembly GCF_027105055.1 of Acinetobacter sp. TR3. Classification (NCBI taxonomy): domain Bacteria; kingdom Pseudomonadati; phylum Pseudomonadota; class Gammaproteobacteria; order Moraxellales; family Moraxellaceae; genus Acinetobacter; species Acinetobacter sp. TR3. The sequence continues at coordinate 367,741 of NZ_CP114264.1, read as the reverse complement.
CTCCAACAAAAACAACAGAGCAACCATAAATTAGAACAAGCTACTTTAGCCACCTTACAATTTCAGGCTTTTATTACCGTCATTCTGATTGCACTCTTTCCTTTACTAGAAGACACAGCCTCTACTCGACATGGAATCGCCTATTTTGCAGCGCTCATCGCTACGATTTCAGGCCTATTTTTAGCCAATCGTTATTTAGTTCGTCCTATATTTCGTTTCTTGGCGCATAAAAACAGTCTTCATCTCATTCCTGTACTCAGCATATTCATCCTGCTTTCAGTCATCCTGATTATGGATATTTTAAATCTTCATATTTTGATTGCTGCATTTTTAGCTGGACTTTTACTTGCTGAGAGTGAATTTAAAGTTGAGGTGGAACGTATTGTCGAACCCTTTAAAGATGCGGCGACAGGCTTGTTTTTTCTGGCGATTGGCTTAGGTCTTTCATTGACACCTTTAAGCCAATCTCCACTCTTGATTCTAGGTTTAATCTTTGCACTGGTCATAATTAAAGCAGTTGTGATAGGTGCGATCAGCTATTACCAACAACGCAATGCAAAGCTCAGTACGCTGTTTGCAATCAACTTGGCACAAAGTGGTGAATTTAGTTTTATTCTGCTCAAGCTGGCTGAAAGCGAAAATTTACTGAGTACAGAATTATTAGCACCGACATTTCTCATTATCTTGGGTTCGATGCTATTCACACCTTTACTTTTCGCACTTTTTCATCGGAAAATTTTACCGATGCTGCAAAAAAATAAAGTCGCTGTGGCTAATGCTGATATCCCACGACATCCAATTCTCATTATTGGATTTGGCCGTTTTGGGCAAGTCATTGCACGTGCTTTACATGCGCAAGGGAAACACTTTAACGTGATTGATAGCAACCAACCTGATGCTGATTTTATTGAACAATATGGACATCGTTTTATTGATGCCGATGTTACACAAATCGAAAACCTACGGGCTACAGGTATTGAATACTGCAAGTTACTGATTATTGCGATTGATGATGTCGAGGACAGCATGAATCTAGCACGACATCTGCGTTTAAATTATCCAGAGTTAACCATTTTGGTTCGTGCTCGAGATCGTCATCATGCACGATTACTTCATGATTTAGGGATTTCACAGATTTGGCGTGAAACCTACGCATCTGCGTTAAGTATGGCACAGCAAGCCTTAGTTGAAACAGGTCTTTGCGAAAATGAAGCACAAAATTTGATGATGCATTTTAAACAAGAAGATGAACGGCTTATCCAGCAACATTGGAATTCTAATCAACAAGAGATCATTAAAAATCATCCAAGTGCTATTGCCGAGCTTGAGTATTTATTTGCAAATACAAAAACTTTGATTTTAGATCGTGCGAGCAATGATCAAAACACACAAAGTGATGCAAAATCACTCAATGAAACATCTTGAGTTTTGGCAAACTGACACCATTATTGACTGCATAACCATGCACCTCTTTATAAAGTCTGAAGTGCGTTACAAAGCAAAGCGTTGCTTTGCGCTCCCTCGAAGGAGCACTGGAGAAAAATATGTCTGATTTACGCCAACGCTTTTTTATCGAAGACTGCCCTGTTCGTGGTGAAGTGGTTCATTTGGAAGAAGCACTACAAACCATTTTGGCGCAACGTGAATATATGCCTGCGGTACAAAGTCTCTTGGGTGAAATGCTGAGTGCAACCGCCTTACTTGCAAGTACACTCAAGATTCGTGGTCGTATTAGTTTACAAATTCAAGCAAGTGGAACATTTAAATGGGCTATGGCTGAATGCAATCACTTAGGTGAAGTTCGTGCGCTCGCAGATTATGAAGAAGATCCGCGCTTCACAGAAGGTAAAGATAGTCGTACCGTGCTTGCTGCCCTGACCAACCCTGTGCTGTTCATCAATATTGAACCTGAACACGGCGAACGCTACCAAGGTATCGTACCATTTGATCAACCGACATTAGCAGGTTGCTTAACGCAATATTATGATTTGTCTGCACAGATTCCAACACATATTGTATTGGCAACTAATGGTCAACGTTCAGGTGGTTTATTAATCCAACTACTCCCTCGTAATAACGAAGAAGAACAAAAATTGGTTGATGAAGACTTGTGGCCTCGTTTGACCATGTTGACTGAAACCCTTAAACCCGAGGAATTGACGGATCTTTCAGCCAATGAAATTCTCTATCGTTTGTATAACGAAGAAGAAGTTCGTTTACCTGAAGTTGAGCAGTTAAAGTTCGGTTGTACCTGTTCAAAGGAACGTTGTGCCCACGCTTTGATTCAAATTGGTGTGGATGCAGTTCATGAAACACTAGAAGCACAAAATCCAATCCAGATGGATTGCCAATTCTGTAATACACGTTACGAGTTTAGCGCAGAAGAAGCTTTAGGCTTATTTGGTGAACATTTAAGTTAATTGAAAAGTAAAATAAAAAAAGACGGGCTTCCGTCTTTTTTTATTTTGTATTAAGGTCTATCCGATAGAACAATTTTCAAATCTCCCAATAACATAGACCTTAATTTTGACTTATGAATTACTTCGAATATTTCTTATTTATTATTAGCGTTATTGTCTTGATTGCTACCCCCGGCCCCGTAATGATCTTAGTGGCGAGTGCTGGTCTGAAAGGCGGTTATAGAAAAGCATTAGAAACTATTTTTGGTACCAATTTCGCTTCTTTAATCCTAATTTTTATTTCTGTACTCATTCTCAAAGGCTTTCTCACGATTGATGAGAACTACCTAAAAGCCATTCGTATATTAGGTTGCCTTTATATTGCCTATCTGGGCTATAGCATTATTAAAGAAGTGCTTCAGGCACCACATCCAACCGCCATTCAAACCGTATCCACACAAAGCGGAGGCTTTAAAAAAGGCTTTCTGGTGGGAATTTCCAATCCAAAAGATATTATTTTCTTTTCGGCTTTTTTCCCACAGTTTATTCATCTCTCTCCGAACATCAATTTCAGTTTAAGCTTACTTACGGTCACATGGATTATTTTGGACTTCTTAACCTTGTCTTTAGTCTATCTGTTCTTCAGTCGTCTCTCTCAAAGCAAAATCTATCCAAAGATTCTAGGTCTGTGTGGTGCTCTACTCGTGTTGATTGCACTCTATGGGCTGATTGAAACCTTTATCTAAAGTGATCTTAGAAAACCGAAAGTACCGATACTTACTCTAAGCTTTTAGCTAAACAAAACAACTCTTATACAATCGAATCCATTGAAATCTCTTGGATTCGTTTCATAATGAAAGAAACATCTCATTATTATATTTAAGATCATGGCAAAAAATTATTATGAAGAGCTAGGTGTTTCAAGAGATGCCTCAGCAGATGAAATTAAAAAAGCTTATCGAAAACTAGCACGTAAATATCATCCTGATGTGAGCAAAGAAACCGATGCGGAAGCAAAAATGCAGGCGATTAATGTCGCCTATGACACCTTAAGTGACGCTACAAAAAAAACTGAATACGATCAGATCTTAGATCATCCACAAGGTTTCTCTAATTTTGGACAAGGCAATCCAAATGGGTTTGACGACTCACAGTTCTATCGCCAAAGCTCAGGTGAAGGTGCTGACTTTAGTGGCTTTGAGGATTTATTTGGTCGATTTGGCTCAGGTTTTGGTGGCGGACAACAACGTTCGCAACGCCAACAACGCAGCTATCGGGGTGAGGATCAACATGCCAGTATTCAAGTCGATTTAGATATTGCCTATCACGGTTCAACTCAACAGATTACCTTGCAAATTCCAACTTATAACGTCTATGGTGAGCCTGAAGTCCAGCGAAAAACCTTGCAGGTTAAGATTCCAAAAGGAATGAAAGAAGGTCAGCAAATTCGCTTAAATGGTCAAGGACAAAGTGGTATCAATGGCGGTGAAAATGGTGATCTTTATATTGAAATCCAATATAAAGATACCGACCGCATTCGTATTGAAGGCGCTGATGTCTATCAAACTATTGATGTAACTCCGTGGGAAGCAGCTCTAGGACAAAGCATTGAAGTCAATACTCCCGCAGGGCAACTCAAAGTCAATTTACCTAAAAATGCTAAGAATGGACAACAATTACGTCTCAAAGATAAAGGGATACCAAACAAAATCGCAGGGCATTTATATCTAATTATTAATATTGTTTTACCACCAGCACACAGTGAGCAAGAGCAACAGGCTTATCAACAGTTTGCAGATGCCTTTGCTTCATTCAGACCTCGTGCCTCATAAGGAGTAAGATCATGACAACTATTCAATACAAAGAAATTCAATATGACGGTCACTGCCAAGTTGAAATTATTGATGAACAATTGGCACTTGATCTCGAACACTTTGCAGAAGCATGTGGTCAAAGTACGGATTGGGTTTTAAAACTGATTGATTATGAAATTTTACAAATCCAAGTCGATCCACAAAGTTATCAGTTTATCGGTGAAGATGTAGCACGAGCACGTCGAGCTTATCGTTTACAACGTGACTTCGATGCTAGCTTATCAGCGGTTGCGGTGATGTTGGATCTGATTGATGAAGTACAGCAACTGCGTAAACAGCTCAAACATTTTCACTAAGGCAACTTTATATATGACTAAACGCTTTATTTAAGTTTAGTCATTTTCTCTACTTCTTTGAGTGTTTGCTTAATTGGTTCATAGTCTAAGAACCAAAGTAAATTTACATTTCGTTGTTTATGCTGTTGTGCCAATAAATCAATTACGCTCCGTTCACCACGCCCTACTAAATGTTGCTGGTAAAAATAGTACAACAGTACCACCGTGCTCATTAGCATGACTGCAAGCATAATCCAAAAACCAACAGGTGACTTTAACCCTGGGATAAATTCAAAATTCATCCCATAAATCCCTGTTAATAAGGTCAACGGGGCAAATATTGCCGTAATAATTGCTAAAATACGCATATTTTCATTGGTTTGATTCGCAATAGCTGAAAAATGTAAATCAATGGCCGATTGAATCGCATTTCTTAAACGCAAGGTATGTTTTTGAACACGCTCTATATGGCTCATTAAATCATTGAGACGAACCAAGAGAATGTCTTGATTCTTATGCTTATGCTCCCCCATCACATGATGATAATTATCAACTAACTCATCTCGAAACTCCTGTAAGGTCTCTATTTGTTCCTCACATAAATTTTCGATTTGTTGGAATGCCATATCTTCATGAAAGAGTTGATGCCACTGTTTAAAACGGCGGTTGCCCTGCAAAAGTTGCTGTTGCCAATATTCAACACGACGTGTCAGTGGCGTACGTAAATTCAAATAGCCATCAATCATGCTGTTCAATAAGCGTAAACATAAATCGGCAGGTGTACTGGCTAATTTTCTCGGCTTATTTTGTTCAGCAATCGGACGCCCCATAATTACTTGAATACGTTGAATATAGCTTTCGATTGCTTTATTTCCCTGCTCCCTCACACTCACCAAAATATTCGGTGTTAGGATAAAACTCATCGGTGTAGTTGCTAGGCCAAAAATACTTTCATGAGATTCTAAAGCATTGTCACTTTCATAAATTTGATCGTCTGGACTGATCAATTTCCGAAATACTAATAGGTCATATTCTTCAACTGTATCAAAAGCACAAGGATGTTCAATATTGAGCAAATCACGCATATGAAATTCGTTAAGCACTACACCCGTATGCTCATAAATATTTTTTTGCCAAGAATCGGTATGATTAACCAAATCCTGTCTCAAACTATCAACCCACAAAAACTCAAGCGTATGTTCTGTTTGTTGTTCCACGCTAATAAAAATCGTATTTTCACTGTTATGACGATAAAAATAATAAAGCTGCATAGAGTCGAGATAAGTTTGAAAATCTATAGAAATGCTGCCATGAAGCACAATAAAAAGCTATGTTTATTCTATTATCAAAATCAAATGACATGAAAAAGCCTCGTATGCGAGGCATCGAGGCTTTTACAAATTAGGCGGTATTAAACTTCTTTGTTTACTACCACGCCATGTTTTAAGGCTTGGTCGAGTTGCTCTTTATCTAATGCCTTATCCCATTTTGCAACAACAATTGTTGCGCAAGCATTACCAACTAAATTGGTTAAAGCACGGCATTCAGACATAAAGCGATCAATACCTAAGATCAATGCCATTCCCGCAACTGGAATCGCAGGAACAACCGAAAGCGTTGCTGCCAAAGTAATAAAGCCTGCGCCCGTAATCCCCGCAGCCCCTTTAGAACTGAGCATAGCCACCAATAAAATTGTCACTTGTTGAGTGAGTGTCAATTCAATATTACATGCTTGTGCAATGAATAATGCAGCTAATGTCATGTAAATATTAGTACCATCTAAGTTGAATGAATACCCTGTCGGAATTACTAAACCCACAACCGATTTTTCACAGCCTGCTTTTTCCATTTTCGCCATCAATGATGGGAGCGCTGCTTCTGATGAACTTGTACCAAGAACCAACCACAGTTCATCTTTGATATAACGGATCAGGTCGATAATCGAAAAACCGTTATAACGAGCGACTGCACCCAAGATAACAATGACAAAAAGTAATGCGGTGATGTAGAAAGTTGCGATTAATAACATCAAGTTCCCAATTGAACTAATCCCATAAGCACCAATGGTAAATGCCATCGCACCAAATGCACCAATAGGTGCAAACTTCATTAACATACCCACTAGAGTGAATACAGGATTGGTTAATTGTTGCAAGAAGTCAGTAATTGGACGGCCTAAATCGCCTGATTTAGCAAGTGCCAAACCAAATAAGACTGCGACAAACAAAACTTGAAGAATTTGACCTGATACAAATGGACTCACCAATGTATCTGGAATGATATTCATCAAGAAACCTGTAATAGTTGATTCATGTGCTTTAGCTGCATATTCATCAACTTTAGTACTGTGTAATGTACTTGGATCAATATTTAAACCATGACCTGGTTGAATCACATTACCAACAATCAGACCAATGATCAGCGCAAGTGTTGAAAAGGTCAGGAAGTAAATCATTGCCTTACCTGTAACACGACCCACACTGCCAAGATTTTTCATCCCTGCAATACCAGTCACGACAGTCAAGAAAATCACAGGCGCAATAATCATTTTCACCATTTTAATAAAAGCTTCACCAAGCGGCTTTAAGCTTTCACCAAACTCAGGAAAGAAATGACCTAATAGTATCCCCGCAACAATTGCGAAGATCACTTGTACATAAAGAATTTGATAAAACTTGGGTTTCTTTGGTGGCTGCTGGTCATCTTGACCTGCGGCTACATGGTCGACGTGCATGTGCGATATTCCTTCATATTGGGATAACAAATAGACTTCCGACTGTCTATCTAAAACCTTATAAACACAGGCAGGAGCGGAAATTTGGGGAATTCTACGTTAATTGTAATCCTCACAATTTAAGCACTCGACTAATGTCTAATATAAAATAATTTTATGTTTATTGTTTCGCCAATTTATATTTATAGTTTTCATCTAGTTAATAAAAAAGCGCATTGTAAAAACAATGCGCTTTTTTTAAGCAAAAGTATTGCTATTATTGAGCTTGCTCAATATCTTTCATTGTCAACTTAATACGACCACGATTATCGACATCAGCAACTTGTACTTTTAGTTCCTGACCTTCTTTTAACACGTCGGTCACATTCGCAATACGCTCATTTGAGATTTGTGAAATGTGAAGTAAACCATCCGTACCAGGCATGATATTTACGAACGCACCAAATTCAACGATACGAATCACTTTACCGTCGTAGATTTTGCCTGGCTCAACTTCAGCAGTCAGTGCTTGGATTTTTGCAATCGCAGCACGAGCAGCAGCTTTAGTTTCACCAAATACACGAACTGTACCATTGTCTTCGATATCAATCGCAGCTTTGGTCTCTTCTGTAATGGCACGAATGGTAGCACCACCTTTACCAATCACATCACGAATCTTATCTGGATTGATGTTAATCACTTCGAAAGTCGGCGCATTCGCACTGATTTCTGCACGCGCACGTGAAATGACTTTATTCATTTCATTCAGGATATGCATACGACCAGCAAAAGCTTGGTTTAATGCAACTTCCATGATCTCTTCAGTAATCCCTTCGATCTTGATGTCCATTTGAAGTGCAGTAATACCATTCGCAGAACCTGCTACTTTAAAGTCCATATCACCAAGGTGGTCTTCGTCACCTAAGATGTCTGAAAGAACTGCAAAACGCTCACCTTCTTTTACTAAGCCCATTGCAATACCTGCAACTGGTGCTTTAAGCGGAACACCTGCATCCATAAGTGCAAGAGATGCACCACAAACAGACGCCATAGAAGATGAACCGTTTGATTCAGTAATATCAGATACGATACGAAGTACGTAAGGGAAACGATCAACAGGTGGAAGAACCGCTTGTACACCACGACGTGCTAAACGACCGTGTCCAATTTCGCGACGCTTAGGACCTGATTCACGACCCGTTTCACCTACAGAGTAAGCTGGGAAGTTATAATGCAACATGAAGTTGTCAGTTTTCGTACCCGCTAAGGTATCAACCATCAATGCATCACGTGTGTTACCTAAAGTTGCAGTTACAAGTGCTTGTGTTTCACCACGTGTAAACAATGCTGAACCATGAGCACGACCTAATACACCCACTTGAACGTCGATACCACGAACTGTTTTGGTGTCACGACCATCAATACGTGGCTTACCAGACAAGATGTTGTCACGTACGGTACGGTATTTAAGATCTTCGAATAAGAAATCAACTTCATCAGCGATGCCATCAACATCTTCTTCAGGAACGAATTGCGCTTTTGCTTCTGCATAAAGTGCATCTAAAGCTGCATAACGTTCTTGTTTTACCGCAATCGTATACGCTTCTGAAATTTTTGCTTCAAATGCTTCTTTTAATTTAGCACGTAATTCTTCATTGTGCGTTGGAGCAACCCACTCAGATTCTTTCGCGCCAACTGCAGCAGCAAATTCTTTGATTGCTTGTACAGCAATTTGCATTTCGTCATGACCGAAAAGTACTGCGCCTAACATTTGGTCTTCTGAAAGTTCTTTCGCTTCAGATTCAACCATTAACACTGCTGATTCTGTACCTGCAACGACAAGATCAAGATCAGATTGTGCAAGTTGTTCTAACGTTGGGTTAAGAACATATTCACCATTGATCAAACCAACACGTGCACCACCAATTGGACCACGGAAAGGTGTGCCCGCAATCGACAATGCAGCAGATGTACCTAACATCGCAGCAATATCAGCATCCATTGTTTTGTCAGAAGAAACAACTGTTGCTGTGACTTGGATTTCGTTGAAATAACCTTCTGGGAACAATGGACGAATCGGACGGTCAATCAAACGAGAAATTAAAGTTTCAGCTTCAGACGCACGACCTTCGCGCTTGCCATAACCACCAGGGATACGACCCGCCGCATATTGTTTTTCTTGATAGTTAACAGTTAACGGGAAAAAGTCTTGACCCGCTTTTGCTTTTGGCTGTGCAACAACCGCAACAAGCACAGTTACACCACCCATGGTGATTAAAACTGTATTTGCTTGACGTGCAACACGACCCGTTTCTAAAACAACTTGGTGCTGACCAAATTGGAATTCTTTACGAACGATATTAAACATTGACATGTATTATATTTTCCTAGTTTTATTCTAGTGAGACCCCTAAGGTTTGGCATTCAGACTACAACTCATGTGTAGATAAATGACAAAGCTTAGAAGCCATCGCACTAGATCAAAATTTTTACATAAAAGTTAAACACAAAGAAGGAGCGAACAAGCGCCCCTTCTAAAATCACCTAAACCAAATCAGGTGAAACTCTCTTTTCAGCGATAAAGCATTGCAACATGCGAAATAGCGAAAACAAAGTAAAATCGAATTAACGACGTAAACCTAATGCGCCGATCAAAGCAACATAACGACCATGATCTTTACCATTTAAATAGTCAAGTAATTTACGACGTTGGTTAACCATACGAATCAAACCACGACGGCTGTGGTGGTCATGTTTGTGTTCTTTAAAGTGACCTTGCAAATCATTGATTTGAGCAGTCAATAAAGCAACTTGTACTTCAGGTGAACCAGTGTCGTTTTCTGCACGAGCAAATTTAGCAATGATCTCTGCGCGATCTGCGTTAGTTAAAGCCATTCGATTTCTCCGAGATGCTTAAAAAATAAAATGATAATGATCAGTTGCAAGCAACTGACTGCCGTGCATCACTACAGCAAGTCACCTATTTTAAGTGATCTATCACCATATTGCAAAAATGTTTTAACTTTGCTGGCATTTCGGCAGCTGACAGCATTGAACAAAATAGGCACACTATCGTATATCTGTTTTCAATTTATGACAGAGACGAAAGAAAACGAAAATATTGCGAGGGAATCGTGAAAATTTTATCAACCAATACTTGTTATGTACCAAATGACTTAAATCAAGTGATTCGCTCAAAAGATGAAGTTGCAGCTGAATTGGGTGGAATGACTGAAAAACAGATTCAAAAGATCTGGAATAGCGTTGAATGCCTGTATAAAACAGGAAACTATCCACTCGTTACATTATGTTTGCGACGTCAAGGACAAATCTTACTGAACCGCAGTATTGGTTATGCACAGGGTAACTCCCCAGATGGCTTAGCCGCGGATGCAAAAATTGGTACGCCTGATACGCCTGTATGTTTATTCTCTGCATCAAAAATGGTTACAGCAATGCTGATCCATATGTTGGATGAGCGCGGTGATTTAAATCTGCTCGATCCGATTAGCTACTATATTCCTGAATATGGGGTCAATGGTAAACGTCGTGCGACTATTTTCCATTTGCTTTCTCACCGTGGCGGGATTCCACGTATTGATACAGAAGTCACACCAGAACTTTTATTTAACCAAGAAGAAATCTTAAAAGTACTTTGCGCAGCTAAACCTGTTTCGCCATCAGGGACACATCTTGCTTATCACGCTGTTACCGCTGGTTATATCCTAGGTGAAATCGTTCAGCGTGTAACTGGACAAAGCGTACGTGAGTTTTTGGCTGAAAATATTGAAAAACCAATGGGGCTAGATTATTTCAACTATGGTTTGAAACCAGAATATCGAGACAATGTTGCACTAAACTATGCCACAGGAATTCACCCAAGCTTAGGTACAGACCATTATCTTAATCATGTACTCGGTGGTGGTTTACAACTTGCAGTGGATGTCACCAATGATACTCGTTTCATGGATACTATTTGTCCTGCTGGAAACATTTATACCAGTGCTGAACAAGTTGGTCGCTTTTTTGAAATGTTACTCAGCGGTGGTGAATATCAGGGTAAAGAAATCATGAGCGCAAAAACTGTATTTCGCTCAACCCTACCAACATCAGGAACAAGCCTAGACCGTACTCTACTCGCCCCAATGCGTTATGCGTTAGGTCCAATGCTTGGTAGTAATCCAGTCGGTTTATTTGGTCCAATGACTGGTCAGGCTTTTGGGCACATTGGTTTTTCTAATATTTTATGTTGGGCAGATCCAGAGCGTGATGTTAGTGTATCGTTGCTTACCACAGGAAAATCTGTCGTTGGGACACACCTCCCTGCTCTTGCCAAAACATTATATCAAATCTCAACAAACTGCCCTAAGATTCCAAAGAATCAACGTCGTTCATTATTTGCAACAGATCGACACGAAGCAGACATCGTCTAATTCATTTGATCGCAGCAAAAAAAGAGCCCAAGTCAGACTTGGGCTTTTGCGCGTTATTCAAGGTTCTTTTCAGTTTTCTATTATTATTCTTTATGTTTCTTATTAAGCTACTTTCAGACCCTCTGAACGTATTTTACACATCACTTTTTATGTTTTTGCTTTGAGTGTGTATCTTCTTTATACCGACTATTCTGTCAGAACTAATTGTGGAGAAAAATAGCATTTTTCTTATCTCTATGTAAGCAAAAACGTACAGGTCTGTATAACATTTAACTTAATAATACAGGAAAATTGTCAAACAATCATATTTTTAATTTAAACTTTTGGTTCAAAGCTTTTATAGAAAAATTAATGTTTGCTTCACACAGTCAGAGGTAGATATTCTTCATTAAAATCATTTTGATTAAAATAAATACAATAATTATCATGACATTAGTAAGATTAAAAATAAAAAAGCCCTGTAGTCTCTCCCAAAACTACAAGGCTTAGCGGCTGTAAGTTTCCTCTTTTATCACTTACCTCACTGTAAGTTCGCTGTCTCATTGACTTTATTATTATATTTGTGCGATTTACCTAGCTTTCCTTGCTAGGCTCTTTGTGTGTACATGATCTCAAAAACAGTTATTTCACTCTAGCGACAATATCTCGAATTCGTGTAAGCTTTTACTTACAAAACAGTGAATTTTAAAGAATAAGTTCATAATCACCCTAAATTGATCTTTTGCACTAAACCACTACGACGAACGGTTCTAGTAATCAATGACTGTTGTAATGCCTTCCGATCAGCCAGAATACTCACTACTTTTTTAGCACGTGTCACTGCGGTATAAATCAATTCCTGACTCAATAGTTTCTCGGCATGTGCATCTAAAACAATCGCAGTATGGGTAAATTCCGAACCTTGTGATTTATGAATGGTTAAAGCAAAAGCGGTTTGCATACTGCGTGGGAGTCGGTGCGCTGCAATCCATTTATTTAAGCTCGGGAAAAAGACTTCGAATTGTTGTGACTGAGTGCGATGCTTAAAACAGATGCCGATATCACCATTAGAAATTCCAAGCTGATAGTCATTATAGGTCATCATGACAGGACGTCCGATATACCAGTCTCCAACAGCGATTTGTTTGAGTTGCTGATTGAGCCAATGCCCCGCATAACGATTCAGTTGCTCAATCCCCAATGACCCATGTCGAACTGCCGTTAAGATTCGATAATCATCAAAGGCTTGAACCACATGCTGGATTTGCTCAGCAGACTCATCTGCCTGTATATAATGTTTTAAAGCCTCGATATAGCCGTGAAATCCTGCCATTAGCTTCTGCTGATAAGGCTCAACATCAACCTGCTGTTGCTCGGGTAAATATTCCAGCTGAATCAGGTCTGGCATATCCTTACTCAAGGAAATTGTTTGCAAAGGTGCAGCAGGAACAATGTCCATCTCTAGTTTTGATAAGACTAAATCGGGATTACTTACAGTTTGCTGTGCCTGAATAAATCGTGCGAATTGCCCAATCTTGGCTTCACCAGAAAAACGGCGGCTAGTCTGTAGCTGGACTCGGTTTTCAGCCAATCCCTGTACTTGCTGTAAATCAGCCAAAACCGAGCCGACATCAACCGAAGCCAACTGATTGGCATCACCGAGCAAAATAAGTCGGCATTGATCTGGAACAGCTTCAAATAACAGAGTTGCCAAATTTAAATCCAGCATTGAGGCTTCATCCACCACAATCACGTCATATGGCAGAGGTTGTTTGAGATGAAAGCGTGGTATTTGTCGATTGCCCATGCCCAGTAAACGGTGCAAGGTCTGTGTGGTTTGATTACGCAACTCATCGGTGATGAGCCCTGATTGCAATAATTTTGGATCATTAAAAGAGTTTTGTAATGCTTCCTGCATACGCTGTGCGGCTTTGCCTGTCGGTGCTGCCATGGCAATACGAATATCAGGTATGGTCTGGTTGAGGGCTGCAATAATACGTGCCAAAGTATAGGTTTTACCTGTCCCTGGCCCGCCGGTAATAATGCTCAGACCTTGTTGCAACACCATTTTCAGTGCAGCCTGCTGGTGTTCATCACTGAGTAAGTCTTGATAATGTTCGGTATCAACAACCTGAATCGTTTGTCGCTTTAATCGACAAATCTGCTGTGCAAGGCGTTGCTCTAAGTACCAATATCGGTATAATGCCAAGCCCTGCTGATCATAGACACATGGGGCAACCTGTGTGGTTGCGATTTCGCTAGAAACAGCCAAATCACCCAATGCTTCAAGCTGTGTCGTATCGACTTCGATACAACTGTCACCTTGCAAGCTGGCTTCAACCAATTGCTGTAAAATATGCGCAGCGTTAACTGCTTGAGCAGACTGAGAAAAGGGTGCTTGTGTGAGGTAGTTACTCCACATATTCAACCAAGTCATTTGTTCTGACTGACCACTGATTAGCTTATCCACAGAGTTATCCTCAAACTTACCCACACGCTTGTCCACAAGGTTATAAACACTCTTATCCACATGATAAGTTTTTGTTTAATCTAAAATCATCTATTTTATCTACACTATTTTTCCTGCTTTATCCTCAGCGAAATATCCAAGAATCGCATCTAAGCGTAAAATAAACTCATCCTCAGGTTTCCAGTAAAAATAACCCTGCTGCGTCTGCCCATTCATGCCGCGCAAATACAAATAAGATGCGCCACCCAAATGCAGTTGCATATCATAATCCTGCAATTTGACTGACAGATAACGATGCAATGCCACTAAATATAAAGCGGCTTGTAACCAATAGCTCGACAGCGACATACTTTCTGCAATCTGAGCAGGCTGATAATCCAGTTGCGCTGCCCCCAAATAATTACTCTTATAATCGGCAATATGGTAACGCTGTCCATCGAAGTAGACTAAATCGATTGAACCATTTAAATAACGGGCAGATTTAGCTTCAAGTAACTCAGGCATTTCGATGCCATATTCCTCAAATAGCTGCTGTACACGCTGCATCGCCAGCACTCGATCAGATAACGCCAAATAAAATGGACATTCCGACAGATATTGTCCTGCAACTAATTGCTTTAACTGAAAACCCTGATTCAGTGGCGTGTGTAATACTTTACTAAGCCAATCAGCAATCCATTGATAGAGTTGCTGCTCAGCATTTTCTTGTTCAGAGAAATGCTGTTGATATTGAAATAGTAGCTCTGACCATAAACTTTGATAGGTATTTTTAAAACGACGGCGAATTTCTTCTACCCACATGTGGGGTTGCTGAAAATCAATCTGCTCAAAAATCTCATGTAAGAAATTGCCCGCCAAAGTCCCTTTCGGGAAATACTGTTTAATCCAGGCAATCGGCTGGGACGTGGCTTTATTTTCCAATTCTGCAAGATTCAACTCATCTTCTGCTTGCTCAAAATCGGTATCGATATTAGCCAAGCGATCAGCCCGAGTCGCTTTGTGCTTTAAATGTTGTGCCAAATAGCTAAAACTGGTTTTTCCGCGTGCATAAAAACGTTGTGTCGGCAATGCTTGGGCCAACAGTACGCGCTGTTGTTGAGTTTGTTGCATCTGTAAGGCTTGTGGTCGCGCTAAGATCAGCACAGCATCGGCACTATAGGGATGTTGAAAGTGATCGCCCTGATTCTTCCAAAAAGCCAAACCTGAAAACTTATTCTTATCGCCTTTTCCCGGTTCAAACACGGCATAAACACGGTGACTGGCACGCGTCAGTGCCACATACCACAAACGATTTTGTTCCGCTAAAGCGCGTTGCTGATGTTGATCCAGCTCAGTTTGCTGTAAAAAATTTTTATCCGCCACTGCTACCACCCGTTGCGTCCATATTTGGCCTGTCTCAGGCAACTGGATTTCAGTGGTAGAAAAATTCAGTGTTTTCTGTACTTCAGTAAAGGCCTTATTCGCCCCCAGTAAAAAGACGATTTTAAACTCTAAGCCTTTGGACTGATGAATGGTCATCAGTTGCACACCCGCTTCACTGGACAGCTTGTGTTCAAGCTCCCAATCGCGATCACTTGGTGAATTTAATTGTTTTAAATACCAGTGATACAGGTTTTGCATCCCTTGTACATGTTCACTGTGCTGACTCAAGAGATCAGTGAGGTGGCGTAGATTCACCACGGCACGCTCATTGTCTTTACTTTGTGTGGCCACCAGTTGCTGCCAAAGACCAAACTGATTTAAGCAGCGCTGCCACGCGGATAAAAAGCCCTGATTCAGCCACATTTCACGTATGTCATCAAACTGCTGAATATAATCACTCAAGCCTGCTGCACTTTGTTCTAAGGCCAACAGTCGAGCCAGATCAAAGCCAAATAAACGGCTGAGCAAAGCCCGTTTGAGCTTGGCTTCGTCATAAGGATGAAGCAACGCCGTCAATAAGGCCCCCACATCCTGTGCAATGGGGGAATCAAACACACTACGTTTCGACGGTCGGTTGACCCGAATTCCCATACGTTCCAATACATATTGCACTTCATCCAGTTGGCGATGGCTACGCGAAAGAATAGCAATATCATCTTCATCAATCGCAGTCGGGACATCACCTTCTAAGTACAATTGCTTTAAATACGATTGATTGAGTAAGTGCTGAATCTGCCACGCCACTTGTGTGGCCTGTTCATTGCCCTCTTGCAAATGCAACCAGCGTAAAGGCATTGGATTGGGTTGGGCATTTTCAATCAAGGCAGGGTGCGGACGTGAACCCGATTGAATCGGGTCATAGCTGACCTGCTCACCAAAATCGATCTGGCGCTGAAATAGCACATCCACCACTTCAACCAGCTCTTTCACCGAACGGTGGTTATGTACCAACTTATACTCACGCCCCTGTTTGGCCATAATATCCTGATAGGCATTCAGGAAGGTCAACATATCTCCGCCACGGAAACCATAAATCGCCTGCTTACGGTCGCCCACCATAATCATGCAGCCTTTTTGGTAACGCTGCGGATGGCGCCAGATACTGGCCAACATATCGTCTTGGTCTTGGTTGCTATCCTGAAACTCATCCACCAGAATCAATGGATAGCGTGACTGTACAAATACCGCAAAAGATTGTCCTTGCTCACCTTTTAAAGCTTCAGACAACGTCTTAATTTGCTGAGCAAAGGTGGTCTCCCCTTTTTGCTGTAACATTTGCGGCAAACGCTTTTTGACTTCAACACACAAATAAGCTTTTAAATAGACCTGTAACTGCTCAAATTCTTGCTGAGTCTGCTGTACAGCTTGAAACAGCTTTTGCAGTTGCAGCACGCATGGATGTTGATAGAAGCCTTCGGCAATTTCCGCAGGACATTTCTTAAAAATTTTTTGTGCTTCGAGTTTGTCTAAAAACTTAAATACCGCATCACGTGCATCGGCAAAATAGGCATCAAAGATCTGTATATTCTCAGGACTGTTGAGTGCAGTTAATAATGGTGGCAAGGATTCTGTAAACAGTTTATGAAAGGCATTGTTACGGAAAGAAGCACCATTGATATGTGCATAATAGGCGCCCTCTAACTGAAAGTATTCAGCCAAGCTGCTCAGGTCAATCTGCTGCGCTTGCTGTTGCCACTGCTGCAACTGATCCAACTCAATTTCAGGCATGACAGGCAGTTTAAATTGTGCCGAACTAAAATTCAGCGAGCTTTCCACCATCCCGACAAAATGATCGACACTCTTCAGTCCACCCACGCTATACATCGCATTGATCACTTGCTGGGGTTGGGTCTGAATCCATTCCCGCAACACATCATGAATCAATTGACGGGTGTAGCTTTTGGCATCCTCAGTAATTTCTGCGCGTTCAATTTTGCCACTTTCAAAGGCAAACTCACGCAATAGCTTTTGGCTAAAACTGTCCAAGGTTCCAACAAATAATTCATCCAATTGATCGATGACCAATTTTAGCCGTTCACAGGCATAGGCAATTCGTGGCGCAAAGTTTTGTAAGACCTGTTGTTTTAAGGGATCAGACTCTTGTAATGCCTTGGCCTGAATATCTTGTGCCAATACATCACGGAAAGGCTCTAAAAACTCAAGGATTTCGACCAGACGCAAACGGATACGCGTTTTCAGTTCTGCTGCAGCAGCACGGGTAAAGGTGGTGGCAATCACCTGATTGGGTAGATATTTTTCTAAGAAAATCCGCACCATCAAACTAGAAAGTGTATAGGTTTTCCCCGTTCCTGCTGAGGCTTCGATTAAATGCAGCCCTTCAAATTGAATATCACTAATCGGCTGATAAGACACTGGGTACTTTGAGTTCATGTCTTACTCCACCCGTAAAAATTCAAAAATCGGTTGATACAAATCATAAGAATAATGATCACAGGCATATTGTAATAAAGCGGTTGCATCTTGTTCCTGCAAAATGAATTGCCAATCACGGTGCAATTTACAAGCTTCATTCTGGGTCATATCAAAACCCGAGAAATCCCCCGTATCATTCCAGTCCTTCAAGACTTGCTTTTGACTGTCTTCAGTTAACATCTGAGTTGAATCCAGCTCAATCCATTCATATTGTTTGCCCTTTTCTAGTGGCTTTAATACTAAGGCTGCAGGCAAAACCACAGGCTGCTGCTGTGCATCGTGCCAAAGCTGTAACCATGCATTTAAATAATGCTGTGCCTGTTGTGAATTTAATCCTTCACAAATCACCGTCTGATCGCTAAACACCACAATTCGGCGCTTCGTTGTGACAGTCTCACTATTCAATACCACCAACCAAAGCAAGTATTCCAGCCAGACTTTGGCAAAGCGCTTGGCACGTGCACTGGAAGCATCCAAACTGACCCAATCTTGGCTCAGTTGTTTCGGGGTCACACAGGCGATTTGTAATTGTTTCGAGACCCGCCAAACCCGTTGCGTGGTTTCAGTCGGCGCTGGGGCATACTGCTGCAAGCGTTCCGACAAGCGTTGCTGCTCTAAGCGACTTTGCTGCCAAGCACTGTGCTGAACTTTGCCAACGGGCAACTGATCTTGCAAAATACTCGGTGATATCGACTCATCCTGCTGCTGTAAAAAATACCGAATGGCATATTTACCGAGACCATCGAGTAATAACGGTTCAGCTTGATCAAGCGATGCTTGTGCAGTTAAATTTTCCACACCCAAGGTCTTTAAATACAACCGTGCAGGGAAACTAATATCCTGAATCCATTGCTGACTCTCCAAAATAATCATTTCATTTTGTTCAACGGGATAGGTGATATTGGCCCACGCCTGTCGCTCACCCTTCACCTGCTGAATCTGTGAGGCGACCTTAAACCATTGGTCTTGGAAGCGCACAGGCCGATTCGAAACAAAGCCGAGTGGATCAAAAGGCTGTAACCGATGTAAATGATACAGTGGATAAAGCTGTGGCGGGATTTGTAATGCATACAATCCAGCTAAATCCACTTCTGATAAAGGAAGACTATCTTCGCCGCTAGTCGGTTTTACAATCAAAGCCAAATGCTCGCGGAAGCCCTGCAACACACTGGATGGTTCTCTGACTTCGCCATCATTAAGATCAAAGCCATTATAAAACAACCAAACTTGTTCTTGCGCCAGCAGGACTGCATCTAAAAATGCTCCCTGATCATCTTCCAAACGAGAGCGATCACCTAATTGCTGACGTAGTGCATCCATCAAGTCAAACGGAATATGACTGTCCCGATTTGGAAATTTACCTGTATCCAAGTTCAACATCACGATCAAACGATAAGGAATCGGGCGAATTTGTCCAATCTGACTAAAGGTAATTTGTCCTGTCGGTTCAACTTGCGCAGACTGACTTTCCAATGTGCGCTGAATTTCTTCAATAATATAAGGCAAAGGTAAGGTAATTTGGCGCAACTGCATTTCTGCATCGTCATAATAGCTGGCCAGAGTCAGCATCCGCTCCTGCTTCTGAATAATTTCACGGATTGCTTTTAATGCCACCACATCGGCTTGTTCAAACTCTTGTACATCCTGTTTGATCCGTTGCAACCATACCTCAACAGGCAAACGCTGTCCTTGCTCATGTGCCACCAGCCAATCTCGTCGCGCTGCTAAATCTTGATAGATCTGAATCAGAATACCTATCAGTTCAAAATCACTTGGCTGCACCAAGGCATAACTAAGCATATCCTGCACCATTACATGGGCAGGCACAGCAATTCCTAAAGCCAAACGGTCCAAAGCAAATTTAAAACTATAACGATAGTCTTGATCATCGTCACTCAAACTTTGCTTTAAGTGTTGTTCGTCTAAACCACGCTTAAAGCCAGCATCATCGAGTAAACTCAGAATCCGTTGTACCTGTGTATAATCCAAGCCATAACGTTGTTGCGTCGCGGAAAGATTGAGCCAATCCGCAAAATCATCTTGATTAAATCGCCCTTGTGTCAGTTGCAAACGTCCGAGTACAGCACGCCATGCGTTTAAGGCATCTAATTGCGCAACGCCAGCAATTTTAACAGGTAAAAATATCTCATGTTCATTGGCAACTGCTGGGAACACACTACGGATCAAAGGCTCTAGTTCAGCTAAGTTCGGAGCCAAGATCAATACGTCATTTGGACGACGTGGCTGAGCATCCGCCTGAGATAGCCAATGCACCAACTGCTCTTTTAAGACTTCGAGTTGTCGTATGCTGGAGTGGCAAACATGGATTTGAATGGATTCATCTTCTGCCGCAAGCTCATATTGCTGCAACTGTGGCTCCGCCAAATAGAAGATATCGGATTGAATTTTACCCAGTAGCGTTTCAGGAAACTGCTCTACAAAGGCATCAACCCATTTACCTTCATCTCCAGTTGCCAGTTGTGACAACAGCGAAAAGTG
This sequence comes from Acinetobacter sp. TR3, assembly GCF_027105055.1. NCBI lineage: Bacteria > Pseudomonadati > Pseudomonadota > Gammaproteobacteria > Moraxellales > Moraxellaceae > Acinetobacter > Acinetobacter sp. TR3. Next base: position 347,244 of record NZ_CP114264.1, on the reverse strand, counting down.
GTCACGTGCCTGCTTGCCCAAACGGGTCAGCAATGGATGTCGAGACTCACGATTTAAGGCATTAAAGCCCAAACTGAAACTGTCAAAGAAAGCAGCAATGTCTGCATCGCTGGCGTTGGGATGTTTGGCAATATAGCGCTCTTTTACACCCAAGTCATAACGCTTCTTCCAGAGTGGATCGACACTGTCAGCCCAATATTCTTGTGATGGGTTATAGTGCAAAATTACCACATCCAGATATTGCCCCAAACGACGTAAAAATTGCAGTTGGCTCGGCGGTAAATCTAAAATCGTAAATACAATCACCTGACTTGGCAGTTGTGTCAACGCTTTCTGACGTGTCTGCTGATTCTCTAGAAGCTGCCAAAAATCAGCATCAATGCTTTGTATTTCAACAAAGTCATCATGAAAGTAGTTTTGCCACAACCAACGCTGCCAAGCTTCCAACTGTTCAGTTTGTTGCAAGCTAAAGGCTGAAGTTTGTTGATCCGTGGGCGCAATCAATTGTTCGATATTTAAGGCTTTATTCTGTCCCCAAGTCGATAGCCAATTCCCCACACAGGTACAATTGCTTTGGCAGCCGCGTTGACAATGACCACGATAAATCATGTAGTTATTAAACAGTTGTGAAACCTGCTCCGCCACCCAATACAACATACTTTGTTTTTTAAGTTTTTTTTCAGTACCTTGCTGCAACTGATCAGCACTAGCATAAATCCGTTGCACAATCGAATATAAAGGGTGTTCTTGTGCAAGGCTATTCTGTTCGGGTTGAATAAAAGGCTGTAAAGCTTGATGAATGCGCCATTTTAAAATCAAGCGAGGAATATTGGCTTTACGCACTTGTTCTTTATTTTCTAATACTTGCTGATAGGCATACCACTGAAAACCACGAATGCGTTGATGAAATTGATAGTTGGCGGTCATGCCTTGTTGTTCGGCAATTTTCTGCGTCAACCATTGTTCTTGTGCGGGGCTAGGGACAATAAAATGCTGAGTTTTAAATACCTGAAATGGAGAAGAACTCGGTTGGGTGATTGATGCCATCACACCTTGTAATAACACTTCAAGGCGTTGACTTTGAATAACATGAATACCCATCTACGAATATGACCTCATCAGGAATGCTTATTGTATTGCACAAAAACGTACATATTTATCACTATACAACTTCATATAACTATGTCACGTTAAACACACAAGGAAATAAATAAATTGTTTTGAAATTCACCACTCAATCCGATTGAATGTACTATCGAGGGATAAACTTTAGGTATAACTTTATGAAAATTGAAAAAATTCCTGATTCGATTGATCCAAGCTTAAACTTGGAGCAAATTCGTGAAGAGTGTTTGGCACTGACCAAAAATCGTGCATATTGGTCTGCAGGCGCAGCGATTGTACCCATCCCATTTTTTGATGTGGTCGTTGATTTGGGCATGCTCTCTCAGATTATTCCTTATATTAATGCGCGTTTTGGTTTAGCACCTGAACATATCAGTGTTTACGACCCTGAAACTAAAAAAGTGCATTGGGATGAACTACGCAAACGTGGTTTCGAATTTTCAGGTTTTGTGGTGGCGCGCACAGCAATGAAAAAATCTTTTAATGGTTTTTTCACGAAAATTGCCACCAAGCAAGTGACCAAGTTTATTCCTTTAGGTGGACAACTGGTTGCTGCAAGCCTCGGTTATTTCATGATGCGTAAAATCACTGAAGCACATATTCAAGATTGCTATAACCTTGCCAAACGAATTCAACAAAAAAGTCGCAGTACTATTGTGGCTTAATCATAATATTTGATGACGACAAGGCGGTTTAATCCGCCTTGAGTTGTTTTAAAATCGCCTTTAAAACTTCGATTCGTGCTGTATTTTTATCATCAGTAGCGATTACATACCAAGGCGCATAATCTGTGTTGGTTCGTTCGAACATATCTGCAGCAGCTTTTAAATAATCGTCCCATTTATCACGATTACGCCAATCTTCTTCAGTAATCTTAAAACGCTTATGTGGGGTTTGTTCACGATCTTTAAATCGAATTTCTTGTTCATCTTTACTGATTGCCAGCCAAATTTTCACAATCACGGTTTGGCTATCTACCAAGTTTTCCTCGAAACGGTTGATTTCGTTATAAGCACGTTGCCATTCAACAACTGAAGCAAAACCTTCTATACGTTCAACTAGAACACGACCATACCATGTACGATCAAAGATGGTGATTTTCCCACCATCATTCAGCTTATTCCAAAAACGCCATAGATAAGGACGGCGTAATTCATAACGTTCAGGTGCAGCAATACTATGAATTTCATATTCACGTGGATCTAATTTTTTAACAATTCTTTTTATTGCTCCCCCTTTACCTGCGGCATCCATCCCTTCAAAAGCAACAATCACTTTTCGCTCGTCATAACGTAGAGCATCCGCCACTTTTTTGGTTAATTTGTTCAATTCCTCTTTGTAGTCTTTTTTATCTAAGCTTTGCTTTTGGGGTTCTAACAGTGCTGTGGGAATCTGTGCTTGCTGCCATTTTTCAGTGACTTTGGTTTGATGGTCAGGCAACTCTTGTAAGGTTTGTAATATGTATTGGGCAAAGCATTGATCACGTAAGGCTTCATCTTCGCCATCAATCACAAACCAATCATCGGTAAATCTTTGGCTTAAACCTTGTAAGGTATCGTACTGTTTTTTATTGCGCCAATCTAAGCCATGCAATTTATGCCAATGCTGTTCCGAAGCATCGATTTGGTCTAAGCGTTTTTGTAAAGACTTCCACGATAAATCAAACCAGACTTTGACCACATGCACATTATTATGTTGTAAATCATGCTCAAAAGAACGCATCTGTTCGATATAAGTATCAAACAATGTTTCATCTAATGGTTTTGACACATGCATGGCGGTTGACAGCAAATCACTGTACCAATTCCCAAACATCACCACGATCTGACCTTCGGCAGGAATAAAGCGCGTATAAGACTGCCAAAAGGTTTGATAGGTCGTTAATAACCGTGGTGCATCTGCTTTAACTCTTAAATAGCGTGGGTCTAACCATTCTCTTAATTGTTTAACCGCTTCACCTTTCCCTGCCAGTTCAATCCCACTCACCAAAATCAGAACACTTTTTGCATTTTTCTTATCTTGACTATCTTTTAAGGCATATTGGGCTTCAATCAAATCTAAAGACAACGCATCTTCATCACGCAATTCAAATTTTGGTTGTTGTACACTCATATTCGGCTCTAAATGGCTCATTATTAAGAATAAGTATAATGAAATCTATTTCACTGCATGCAAAACCCTTGTACAGTTTCTGTAGAACTCAATCCGTGTATCAACATAGTGACCGATTGTTAGACATTTAGAGTTTATGCTGTCATGGTTCTTCGTTATGATGCAGCCTATGATTTTCTGGTTTTATTTTATTTGAGTTCGAATATGTCAAAACTCGCTGCATTTGATCATCTTTTATTACAATATCAAACTCTGAATTACCACCAAAATCCAGCACTTAAGCAACGTCTGCATGAAGTACAAGCGTGGATGAAAGCACGCATCGCAGAAACCCATAAAGAATTTTTTGCTCTGCCTGAAAATCAACTGATGGCACAATATTTTCTCAATCGCTTGTATGGTGGTCCTGATTTTGATGCAATTGCACAACAAATCGAACGCCTGTTGAAATATGCACATAAAGCAGAAAGCTTACTCCCTGAAAATGCAATTAAAACAGGAACAAAATCGGTCAGTCTTGCTGTACTTGCCACTCAACTTGATGAACAAGTCGCAGAACAACTACTCAAAGATTATCCTTTAGAAACACCACTAACTGATGAAATCATGCGCCAGACCTTAGTCAAACTCGATCAAGGCGATGCACGTTATGAACAATTACAATTACTTGACGAGCTTGGTCTCACATTAGATAAGTATATGCGCTCTACGATGATGTATGCAGCTTTTAAAATGTGTAAAGGCATTGCAACCAAATATCAATTTGAACGTATGTACGAGTTTATCCAAGAAGGTTTTGCAGCAATGAAACCAATGAAGTCTGCTGCAACGTTTATCAAAACATTTACGGCAAAAGAACGTGAAATCATAGAAAAAGTGCACGCTGGTCACCCAAACCCATTTCGTGACTAAATTGAATTGATCGCCATCCCTCTTCGTGTTAGGAGGGATTATTGAATTCAAAAACAAAAATTAAAAATGCTTTTGAGCGTGTGACTTTCTGTATATTATTCATAACAATGATATGCTAAACCCTGTAAAAAAATACAAAATCTGTCATCATGCTTGCTGATTCGTGCCGCTAGAGCGAAAGTTTAGGAGAAAACAATGTCTAACGAAAACCAACAGCCTACCCCAGAAGTTGAGCAAAACCCAAGTTCAGACAAAGTCAGTCCTTTCCTCAGTTCTCCACTTCCTCAAGGAGCACCTCAAGGTCAACAGCAATCGTTACAACAAGGTTCAACATCAACACCGAATACATCAGTACCGAAATATAATTTGCCACGTGGTGCCAACACGGGAAATGTTGGAGCAACCACTCACTTTGGCTATCAAACCGTCAGTAGCGATGATAAAGCACAAAAAGTTGCTGAAGTTTTCCATTCAGTTGCAAGTAAATACGACATTATGAATGACCTAATGTCATTTGGTATTCACCGCCTTTGGAAACGTTTTGCGATTAATATGTCAGGTGTTCGCCGTGGTCAACATGTACTTGATATTGCGGGTGGTACAGGTGACTTAGCAAAAGTATTTAGCCGTGAAGTCGGTCCACAAGGTCATGTCGTACTGTCAGATATTAACGAATCTATGTTAAATGTAGGTCGTGATCGTCTGCTTGATGCAGGCTGTACCAATGTTGATTTCGTACTTGCCAATGCTGAAACTTTAGAACCCTTTGCCGATAACAGTTTTGATTTAGTGACCATCAGTTTTGGTTTACGTAACGTGACCGATAAAGATGCCGCACTACAAGCCATGTATCGTGTACTTAAACCAGGTGGTCGTTTATTGGTTCTCGAATTCTCTAAACCTGTGTTCGAACCATTCTCTAAGCTTTACGATCTTTATTCATTCACTGCATTACCAATCATGGGTAAACTCGTTGCAAATGACTCTGAAAGTTATAAATATCTTGCAGAATCTATTCGTATGCATCCAGACCAACGTACCCTCAAAGGCATGATGGAAAATGCAGGCTTCCAAAGCTGTGACTACCATAACCTCACTGGTGGTATTGTTGCAGTTCACCGCGGATTCAAACTTTAAGGCTTAAGATATGTGGTCGATTTTAGCACTCGGTGCAGTCGAACGTATCATTCATCATGTGATTGATTTGGATGCGATTACACGCATTCAACTCAATCAACTGCAAGGGCAATTATTACGTGTTGTGATTGATAGCCCACAACTCTCAGTTGATGTTTTTTTTGATGAAAATAAAGTTCGCCTAGAACCTACTGTCACAGGACAGGCTCAAACGCCTTCAATTTTCGAACAACGTCCTTTCGATAATCAAAATAAGATTACCGATGCTACTGCGACTTTAAAAGTTGCGAATGTAGTCGAGCTAATAAAGCTGCTGTTGAGTGATATGGATCAGATTGGTAATATTCCTTTACAGGGTGATTATCATCTTTTGCAAGACATTCAAAGAATTATGCAACAGGTCGAGCCTGATCTTGCGGCGCATTTATCCCCTTGGATTGGTCCACAACTGGCACATGAGTTGGGCAGAATTCAGCTTGCACCTCAACAAATAAAACGCTCGTTGCAAAGTCATTTGTTCTTTGTCGAAGATGCACTTAAAGAAGATAGTGGTTTATTTGCTCCACGTTGGCAAATGGATGATCTGAATCGAGAAACTCGCCAGCTCAATCAAGAGCTAGATCGCTTAGAAGCTAAGTTTCAGCAATTACAGGCTTCTTTCAACCCACAAAAACAATCCTCTCAAGACTAGGTAAGATTTTATATGATTCCGCATGTTACACGGTTACTCGAACTCTGGCGTATAGCAGCACACTACCGCCTTGACACCTTGTTCCCTGCGGAAGAATTACCAGTTAAAGCACGCCATGCCCTAAACATTATCAAAACCCACCCTGCGGCATGGTCAAGCCGTGAGAAAAAGAATCCGCTCAAGCTCAAAGAAGCTTTAGAGGATATGGGACCCTTAGCGATTAAACTAGGTCAGTTGCTTTCTACTCGTCGTGATTTGATTCCACCAGAAGTATTATCACAATTGGTGTTGTTACAAGACCGTGTCAAACCCTATGACACCCAATTGGCAAAACAACGCATCCAAGAATCGCTCAAAGCAGATGTATCCACATTATTCTCTCGCTTTGATGAGCAACCCCTTGCTGCGGCATCGATTGCACAAGTCCATACTGCTGCCTTACACGATGGTCGTGAAGTGGTAGTTAAAGTCACTCGCCCTGATATTCGCAATCAAATTCTGCAAGACTTTGAAATCTTGGCATGGCTCGGTGACTGGCTTGAAAATCGTTTAGAAGCAGCTCGTGCTCTGCATTTATCTGAAATTATTCAAGACTATCGTCAAATTATCTTGAATGAACTTGATTTGAGTCTAGAAGCGGATAATACCCGCCGTATGCGTCATTACTTTACAGGCTCAAGCATGATGTACGTGCCTGAAGTCTATATGGACAGTAAAGATGTCATGGTAGCCGAACGCATCACAGGTGTGCCTATTTCAGATATCGCAACCTTTGATCGTTTGGGTATGGATCGTGCTGATTTGGCTGAAAAAGGTTTAACCATCTTCTTTACCCAAGTGTTTCGTGACAATTTCTTCCATGCCGACATGCATCCGGGTAATGTGTTTGTTGAAACCATTAACCCAAGCAACCCACGCTTTATTGCGTTGGACTGTGCCATCATGGGTGAATTGTCTAAGCATGATCAAATGACGATTGCACGGATGTTGCTTGCAGTGATGAACAGCAACTTTATGCAATTGATTCAGATTGTACATCAAGCAGGTTGGATTCCGCCGGGGACTGACCAAGATGCCTTGTCGCGTGAAATGCGTCGCACAGTTGGGCCGATGGTTTCAAAACCAATGGATCAACTGGATTTCGCAGGAATTTTAATTCAAGTCATGGATATTGCGCGTCGTTTCCATTTAGAAATTCCACCGCAATTGATGTTGTTACTCAAAACCTTGGTACATGTTGAAGGCTTAGGCACAGATCTTTACCCACAACTTGATATTTGGAAACTGGCAAAACCGATTTTGACCGAATGGGTCAAAGCCAATATGAACCCAGTTAAAAATATCAAAGAACTCGGGCAACAAATCCCAGACTTGTTATTAGGCGCTCAAGACTTACCGACCCTACTGATCGACAGTTTAAATGGTTTAAAAAACCAATCCGCATGGCAGGACAAACAACTCCGCGAAATTCAGCAAATGCGTTTGCAAATGCAACAACAGCAACGCCGTAGTTGGATGTTTGGCAGTACCATGTTGATTTTACTGACCATTGCCATCATCAGCCCTTGGTTTGTCTCAGTGGTCTTGATTGGATTGAGTGCATTGATCGCACTTTGGCGAATTATGAAATAAGTTCTAAATCCCTTGTACTGACAAGGGATTTTTTATAAGCAAGATTTATTTTCAGAAATTGCCGTGATTCAATTAAGATCATAGCTAAACAAATTTATAGATCCTTAAAAAAGAATAAATAATGAAAACACCACATTTCGCCATTATCGGTGCAGGTACAGCGGGACTGGCGACTGCTATTTTGCTCGCACGAGAAGGTCATCAGGTCACGATTTTTGAAAAGGTTGAAGAACTATCGCCTGTTGGCGCAGGCTTGTTACTACAACCTGCGGGTTTGGCTGTTTTTGAACATTTAGGCATACTCGATCAGGCATTAAAACTCGGGGCAAAAGTCACAGGTTTAGAAGGACAACTTCCCAATAAACGTCTATTGGTGAATAGCCACTATCATCAGGCAGGCAACAACCTTTATGGTCTCGGCATCCATCGTTCTACGTTGTGCTATATCCTCACTCAAAAACTCGCTGAATATTCAAGTCATGTCACGTGGCGAATGAGCCATCATATTGAACGCATTGAAGAACAGCCGCATGAAATTCGATTATTTGGCACTGATCAACAACACAACTTTGATGACTGTTTCGATGCTGTACTAATTGCCAATGGCGCGCGCAGCCAACTTCGCCCTAAAGCATGGGTCAAAGTTGATCAAGCTTATCCGTGGGGAGCTGCATGGACAATCGTGCCTGAATGCCTAAATTTAAATCCTGAGATCCTGCATCAATTCTATGATCGTTCTAAAATCATGATGGGCGTTCTGCCAACAGGTGCTATCCCAACTGCTCCTCAGCAACGACTTTCCAGTGTGTTTTGGAGTTTACCAACATCACAACTGCAATCATTCTTAAAAACTGAACAATCAAAACAAGATTGGTTAAAGCAAGTATCAGATCGTTGGTCTGATGTCGCTGAATGGCTAGAACAACTTTTATTGGATGAACACAATCAACCGCAATGGTTATCTGCTCAATATCGTGATGTGGTGATGTCTCGATACGGACAAGGTCGAATCGGGGTGATTGGTGATGCTGCACATGCCATGAGTCCACAATTGGGACAAGGTGCGAATATGGCACTTTTAGATGCGTGGGCTTTTTCCCAATCATTACGCGCCGCTCAGAAAAATCAGCAAATTGACTGGTCAATGTTATGGCAACATTATCATCAACAGCGTCGTTCCTCGACTCAGTTCTATCAATTCCTTAGTCGTTTACTGACTCCACTTTATCAATCTGATCATTGGTGGACGGGTGGCTTACGTGATCTCACTTTTCCGTGGATGTATCAAATCCCCTATTTTCGTAAAGAAATGGCGATTACCATTTCAGGTTTAAAAACAGGTATGTTCCAACATATGAGCTATCAACAGATTGCGACATACCCACACAATCAAAATGCATTAATTCAAAACAATCAATCACTACCTGAATATGACTAAGCGTAAAAATAGGATTTGAATTAAAAATGAAAATAAGTTATTTAGATCATTTAGTTCTGACAGTCGCTAGTATTGAAACAACTTGTCAGTTTTATCAATCTGCTCTGAATTTTGAAGTGATTACTTTCGGTGAAAATCGTAAGGTACTTCAATTTGGTCATCAAAAAATTAATTTGCATCAAGTTGGCAAAGAGTTTGAACCTAAAGCACTTCGTCCGACTGCAGGTTCTGCGGATTTATGCTTTATTGCTGAAACACCTTTAAAGGACGTGATTGCACATCTTCACGCATTAAACATTGAGATCATTGAAGGCCCTATCGAAAGAACTGGGGCAATAGGAAAAATTCTTTCGATTTATTTACGTGATCCAGATCAGAACTTGATTGAAATATCGAACTATCTCAATACTTAAAAATTAAAATTCATCAATAAAAATAGGGTTAGACATGAAATATAGTTTTCTATGGGCTTTGTATCGGCAGGATAAAGGCAAGGCGATTCGAAAAGGATGCTGGTTTTTATTTCCTAGCCTTTTTAACTTGTTTTGTTTTCTAAATTTTCACCATCACTTTATTGAATGGCAAATAAATCCTAAATCAACGATAGGACGATTGGTGATCAGCCCTCTATTTCCGTGGGTGATTTTATGGGACAGCTTGCCCTTTATATTTCTTCTATTGATCCATCAAAAATATTTGCCTCGAATTTTAAACATTTGGCTTTATATCACAGGCGCTTATTTTTTAGTTGATGCTTGGTTTTGGTCAAGCTATCCTTGGGGTATGCTGATCATTGTTGCTTCTGCATTACCCTTTCTCGAAATAGAAAACAAAAAACTCATGGGTACTTATATCCAACCAAGCACCTAAAGCATTTTTTACCCAACAAGCATAGCCAACCCTAGTCACAACCGCTACACTAACGGCTTTCCGCTCAATGGATTTTTCACTCATGTCAAACTGGTTAGATGAAGTTAAATTTGATTCCAATGGTCTTGTTCCTGCCATTGCACAACATCATCAAACTGGTCGAGTGTTAATGGTTGCGTGGATGAATCGTGAAGCCTTACAACTGACTGCTGAAAAAAATCAAGCTTTGTATTACTCACGTTCACGTCAAAAATTGTGGCACAAAGGCGAAGAATCAGGGCATTTCCAAACAGTGCATGAAATTCGTTTAGATTGCGATGCTGATGTGATTATTCTGCAAATTGAACAGCATGGTGGAATTGCTTGCCATACAGGTCGTGAATCTTGTTTCTATCGCAAACTGACCCCTCAAGGTTGGGAGATTGTAGATGCTCAACTGAAAGATCCAACTGCAATTTACGGCGCATCTGCAAAAGTCGAAGCACACGATCATGGTCAAGCTGAACAAGTTGACGTACTCAGTCACTTAGGGCGTTTGATGCAAGAACGTAAAAAAGCTGAAGCAGATAATTCTTATGTTGCCAGCCTATACAAAAAAGGCATTAATAAAATTTTAGAAAAAGTCGGCGAAGAAAGCATCGAAAGCATTATTGCAGCCAAAGATTATGCAGCACATGCTTCTTTAGAAAATAAGCATGATCTGATTTATGAAGTTGCAGATTTATGGTTCCACACGATTGTAATGCTCGGCTACTTCGACCTTGATCCACAAGAAGTTCTAGATGAACTGGCTCGTCGCCAAGGTCTTTCTGGTTTGGTTGAAAAAGCCAACCGTAGCCAAGAAGCGTAACCCCTGCCTGTGTCGAATATCGAGAAACCCAAAGCCACCTATGAGCAAGCGATTGCGATAGACAATGCTCGTTTAGGTCAGTCCTTTAAAGTGATTGCGTATGCTGGCACAGGTAAAACCACGACTTTACAAATGATCAGTGATGCCATGCCCGAACGGCGTGGTATGTATTTGGCTTTCAACAAAGCCATTGCATCTGAAGCACAGAGTAAATTTCATGGCAATGTAAATTGTCGTACCTTTCACTCTCTTGCCTTTCGTAGCGTACCGCGTGGCGTGACTGATAAATTACGACTACCTCGCTTAAGCCCAAGTTTTATCGCTAAAGAATATCGTTTAGAGCCTATTACGCTGCGTCGTTTAATGGGTGGACGTTACGAAAAATATGTATTGATGCCAAGTCGTCTTGCGAGTTTGGTTGCCAATGCCGTCAGCTATTTCTGCTCGACCAGCTCACAATACCCTGCCCCTCGTCATATCCAAGCACCTAACTGGTTGCATCAAGATGATATTGAATCGTTACAACAGCACTTATATCCAGCAGTTGAACGCCGTTGGTTAGAGTCGATTGATCAAAATCATCAAGCAGGCATTGGTCACGATATTTACCTCAAACTTTGGGCATTATCAGAACCCAATATTCCAACAGATTATGTTCTGTTTGATGAAGCACAAGATGCTGACCCATTGATGCTTGGCATTTTACTACGCCAAAAAAGCACACAAGTGATTTATGTCGGTGATGCACATCAACAAATCTATGCTTGGCGTGGTGCGGTCAATGCCATGCAACAAATGCCATTACATGAAAGTCGCTTAACCACCTCTTTCCGTTTTGGCGATGCAATTGCTGATGTTGCCAATAGTCTGCTGGGTGCATTAAATGAAACTGTTCCGCTACTTGGCAATCCAAATGTTAAATCGAGTGTGGTGAATAAACCGCATACCAAAATGCGTGATGCAATTCTATGCCGTACCAATGCAAGAGCAATGGAACTATTACTCTCAGGTTTAGTACATGGTGACAAAGTCGGTTTGCAAGCTGATCACCAAAAACTCAGTCGTTTTGTTGATGCAGCCAGTTTACTCAAACAAGGCAAACGTATTACCGATGTACCCGAATTGGCTTGGTTCAACTCTTGGCATGATGTGCATGAATATTGTGAAACCAATGATGGTAGTGATATTAAGCCCTTAGTTAAACTGGTTGATGATCACGGTACTGAGCCACTCAAAAAAGCGCTTGCTAAAATCACGCCCATTGAACAAGCAGATTATGTGATTTCCACCGCACATAAAGCCAAAGGCTTGGAATGGAATCGTGTGCATATCGAAGATGATTATCAATTTAAAATCAATGGACTAGAACACAAAATTACAGATGAGGAATTAAGATTACTTTATGTTGCCTGTACTCGTGCTAAAGTAAGTTTAAATATTCATCATCTTTACGATTTGATACAACAATTAAAACGGGGCGCTCCCTCAAGTCTTCGCCAGTCCGTAGGTTAAGCGCTTATGTTCAGGGGGAGCTTATGCAACTTGAATCAGTGCTATTTAAACATGTTGGGATGTTTCGAGATTTAACCATTGAATTTCAACCTGCAAAACGTCCCATCACGCTTATTTTAGGTGAGCAAGCCACAGGCAAAACTACAATTTTAAGAAATATCTATCAAGCCTTAACGTGGTTCTCCGCACGTTATAAAGATATTCGCACTGCTGGTGTTGTGATTGCTGATCAAGATATTTTGTTGACACGCTTACAAGCCAAAGTTCAAGTCCAAGTTAGAATGAGCAGCGAATTAAATCATCATCTACCAGAAAGTAGCTCTGCACAAATGACTGACACTCAGAACTGTAGTTGGAAATTATTTAAAACATTTAACAGTCAAGGCGTGGGCATTAGCCAAGTTGAAACTCAACAATTGGATCAAATGGTGTCGTTGTATCAAAAAACCAGTCTTCAAGACCCGTTATTTGGTTTACCGTTCATTGCCTACTATCCTGCTGAACGTTTTGTGCAAGAAGTCAATTTACAAAGTAAGAATGCACCAGGAACATTACAAGATATTGCTGCCTACGATTTAATGGCGATTCCATACACAACTTTTGCGCGTTTCTTTGAGTGGCTACGAGAAATTAGTGATGTTGAAAATGCTCACTCTGCCCACATTGTCAGACGTATTATTGGCAACGATTTCAGTCAGCAGAATCAATCAGAGGTTTTGCAGCAATTACAACAAGAACTGATGAATCATCCTAAACAACTTTCAGCACCTAATTTATATGCGCTGAAAAAAAGCTTACATACCATTTTTCCAGAATTGAATGATATCTATATTCAATATATCCCTAAGCTTCAATTAATGGTGCGTTACAAAGATCAGACCATTCCATTTCAGCAATTATCGGCCTCTCTTAAATCATGGATTGCATTGGTAGGTGATATTACACGTCGTTTATGCTTGCTTAATCCACATTGTTTCGACCCTTGTTTAGAAGGTGAAGGCATATTATTAATTGATCAAATTGAGCATCAGTTAGATCAAAATATGAGTGCTGAAATTTTAGAGCGTTTACATCAAGCATTTCCAAGACTGCAAATTATTGCTTCAGGCAATCGCGATGAATTATTAGAACATGCTTTAGAATATCAATGCTTAAGGTTAGGTGATAAAGAAATTTATGAGATTAATCTTGAGAAATCTCAACAACAACTTTCACAACTCTATAATGAGTTAAGTCAATCAGAAAGCATTCTCTTGCAGCAGAATCAACACTTATTAGAATCAGAAACTTTGATCAGTAAAGTTGATGAACTCTTTCATCAAATCCAAGCGCTTGATGAGCAAGAAAAGAGTAATTTGCTTCATCTACTTAAAATTGATGATACCCCTCAAGAGACATCACTTTAATATTGGGGTTTAAGCTTGATTGCATCATTAATCCTCATAAACTAGAGATCAATTTTTTCTTTTGAATAGGTCTTATATACCTGAACACTAGATTGTAGGGACAAGCATTTGATCCAAGACCAGATCTCTATCCCTCTTATGTATACAGATAATTGAATGGAAAATATTCAATTAAATAGCGAACAAAAAACATTGATAGACAAGTTTTAGCGACAAAGATGTTGTTATTTTCATGTAATAACATCAGATTTTTGTTGATTTTTTATAGTAAAATAAAATTCATTTTTTACTTTCAAGTTGTGCAATACAACTTGCCCTTTCCGTTAACTTGATTGGGTTTCGAGACTTGAAAATTTGGCTTTCTCTTTGAATGCCTTAAGTCTTGGAAGAAAATCCACCATTAGGTCTCTCTCGACCTAAATCATCGACATGGATATCAGTGTGCTACCGATTATTATTTTATTACCACTCATACTTGGCACAACCCTTGTCTCACAATTGCAACGTATTTCACGGGGTATGACGGCAATTGGAGCAATTGGCATTAGCCTGAGTTGTTTTATTTTACTGCTTAGCCAAGCTGAAACGGTTTTACAGGGTAATGCCCTGCAACAGAGTTGGGAATGGCTTCCACAACTAGGCATCAATCTTAGTTTTCGCCTTGATGCGTTAGGATTATTATTCGGCTTACTGATTAGTGGGATCGGCACACTGATTTATATTTATGCCTATTATTATCTCAGTCCCAAAAACTCACTCAGTAAACTGTATCAGTTGCTCATGCTATTCATGGCGGCTATGCTTGGAATTTCACTCTCCAACAATTTGATTATCTTACTGGTATTTTGGGAACTGACCAGTATTTCTTCATTCTTGCTCGTGGGCTATTGGAGTCAATATGATGCCGCCCAACGTGGCGCACGTATGGCACTCACCATCACAGGGATGGGCGGTTTGGCGATGCTAGGGGGCTTTGTCCTCTTAGGACAAATCACGGGTACTTACCAGATTGACCAATTGGTGTTAATGAAAGACTCCATTCAACAACATCAGTTATTTATTCCAACGCTACTTTTAATTTTATTAGGTGCATTTACCAAAAGTGCGCAATTTCCTTTTCACTTTTGGTTGCCAAATGCAATGGCAGCTCCCACCCCTGTTTCAGCCTATCTACATTCAGCAACGATGGTAAAAGCAGGCATTTTCTTATTAGCACGTTTAGCCCCTCTATTTATTGGTGCTGCGCTGTACCACAACATTGTGACCTTTGTTGGTCTATTTACCTTGTGTATGGCAGCAGGTTTCGCCATATTCAAAGAAGATCTCAAAGGGCTTTTAGCTTATTCAACCATCAGCCATTTAGGTTTGATTGTTTGTTTACTCGGCATTGGTTCACCACTCGCTGTTGCAGCAGCAATCTTTCATATCATTAATCATGCAACATTCAAAGCTGCTCTTTTCATGATTGCAGGCATTATTGATCATGAAACAGGAACACGTGATTTACGTAAGCTCAGTGGTATCTGGCAACTCCTTCCGTTCACAGGTACCCTAACCATGATCACCGCTGCTTCGATGGCTGGTGTACCGCTGACCAATGGCTTTATTTCCAAAGAGATGTTCTTTACGGAATTACTGGCAAACCTATCAGGCCCAGTAATGATAATTGCAGCCACCGTAGCAACTTTATCCGGTATTTTTGCTGTTACTTATTCTATTCGTTTGGTACATGGTGTGTTCTTTGATGGTGGGATTGGTAAACACATTCCTAATAAAGATGCGCACGAACCACCTCTCGGAATGCGCTTACCAGCGATTATATTAGCGACATTATGTATTCTGGTCGGTATTCTGCCTGCACTATTGGCTGGAACAGTCGTGAATAGTGTAATGCGTGCGAGTTTGGCTCAACCTGAATTTGAGGGTGTTCACTTAGCGATTTGGCATGGTATTAATGCACCTTTAATCATGAGTCTGATTGCATTGATGGGTGGTGGTTTATTTTACTTTAGCCTCATTAAAAATGAGCGTTTACGTAAAATTGACTTAGACCCTTATTTAGGTAAATTCCAAGGCAAACTTTTATTTGAATCATTCCTGAAGCATCTCTTACTTACCAGTCGAAAAATCAAACAAAAGACAGAAACTGGTTCTCTACAAAGTTATCTTCTTTGGATTGTTTTCTTTAGCATCATCATGGTGGGTTTACCCCTATTCAATCAGGGTTTAACAACTGGCACACGTGAGCTTACCCATGCTCCATGGATTGCTGTGGTCTTATGGCTCACATTATTCTCTGGCTGTTGGATGATGTTGTGGTTCCACCACGAACGGATTAAAGCTGTTTTAATTAGTGGTGCTGTTGGACTTGTTGTCACCATGGTGTTTGTCACCCTATCTGCACCAGATCTTGCACTTACTCAGATCACAGTTGACGTTGTTACTACTGTTTTATTGTTGATGAGCTTATCGTTATTACCGCAGTTAACCCCTTACGAATCGAGTCGTCCACGCCGCTGGCGAGATGCAAGCTTAGCAATCGCAGGTGGTATCGGTATTGGTTGGATTACATGGCTAATACTAACACGAGAACATAATTCAATCTCATGGTTCTTCTTACAACAATCCCTCCCATTAGGCGGTGGTTCAAACGTCGTCAATGTCATTCTTGTTGATTTCCGTGGTTTTGATACCTTCGGTGAAATTACAGTATTGGGTATTGCAGCAATAGGAGCACTGTGTCTCATGGATGGTATGCGTGCGCATGGCACTACCATGACACAAGGTTTATCTTATCGTTTTAACCCTTCACCATTGATGTTACGTATTTCAGCCTCATGGGTACTTCCTCTTGCCCTTGTCGTCAGTATCTACATTTTTATGCGTGGGCATAACTATCCCGGGGGTGGATTCATTGCAGGTCTGATCACGGCAATGGCACTCATCATTCAATATATCGTATTGGGTCAAGATCAAGCTGAGCAATTGATTAAAGCAAAATCTGGTCGCTTATATGAGATTTGGATTGGCTCAGGTTTAGCAATTGCAGGTTTAACGGGTATTGCAGCTTGGTTTTGGACACGCCCATTCTTAACAACAGCACATATTTATATAGAACCACCATTATTGGGGAAAATGCATTTAGCTTCGGCTGTCTCATTTGATCTCGGGGTTTATATGACCGTTGTTGGCGCGACAATGCTGCTAATTTCAGTCTTAGGTGATTCGCGTCACTCAAGTATGTCTGGACCTGTTCCAAGTGGAGATAAATAAAAATGGTTAGTATTGAATTTTTGCTCGCTTCGGGAATTGGTCTTCTAACAGCAACAGGCATCTATTTAATTTTACGTGCCAGAACCTTTCCTGTCGTACTCGGTCTGGCCATGATCGGTTATGCCGTAAATTTATTTTTATTTGCAGTCGGTCGTATTCAAATTAATGCACCTGCAATCATTACAGAAACAACTAAAGTAACAGATCCGTTACCGCAAGCGTTGGTACTGACTGCGATTGTGATTGGTTTTGCAACAACCGCTTTTATTGTACAGCTTGCTTTACGTAGTCGCTATGAATCTGGAACAGATCATGTTGACTCCAAAGAAGAACCAACGGTAACTTATGACCCACGTGAGGATGAGCCATAATGTTTGATTTCAATAATTTTTGGCATGCTCATACTCCTATTTTAAGTATTTTGATTCCAGCATTTACGAGTTTTTTATTACTTTTATTAGGCAATCCTGGTTCCGGTTCTCTAAAACAGGATTGGCGCCAACCTTGGCGACGTGGCATTAGTTTAGGTTCTGCACTTCTAGGCTTAATCACAGCAATCAGTTATTTGATGATCGCCAATACAGGTCAAGTTACCGTTTACCAACTTGGTGAATGGTCTGCTCCTTTTGGAATTGTTTTAGCTCTCGATCGTCTCGCTGCATTCATGTTGGTGCTCACTTATGCACTTGCAGTGCCTGTCATTTGGTATGCAAGTGATAACTGGGACACACGTGGGCGCTATTTCCACACCATGTTCCATTTTTTATTAATGGGTATAACGGGTGCATTCCTGACAGGTGACTTATTTAACTTATTCGTGTTTTTTGAAATCCTGTTAATGGCATCTTATGTATTGCTATTACATGGTCAAGGGCGACCGCGTTTCCAGCTAGGCATACATTACGTCACGATTAACTTACTCGCATCAGCGCTATTTTTGATTGGTTTAGGGATGATCTACAGCAGTGTTGGTAGTTTAAATATGGCTGATGTGGGTCGCCTTATCCCAACCCTAGACAGCGATCAACATAAACTTGCTATCGCGGGTGGCTTGTTACTGTTTGTAGTATTTGGAATCAAAGCAGCAATGCTACCTGTCGGCTTTTGGCTACCAAAAACCTATGCTGTTGCAAGCACACCCGTTGCTGCAATTTTTACTATTATGACCAAAGTTGGTATTTATGCCATTCTACGTGTCAATGGTACTGTTTTTGATGATGCAATGGCACAGAGTATTTTCAAAAACTGCTTATTAATGATTGGTTTGATTACTTCATTATATGGTGTAATCGGCGCAATTGCTGCTGAACGCTTACGCCGTTTTGTTGGCTTTATGGTGTTGTCATCGATTGGAACATTACTCATCGCTATTGCCATGTTTAATACCCAAGCATGGTCAGCAGCATTGTATTATTTAGTACATAGTACGCTGGTTGCCGCTGCATTCTATTTATTCTGTGGTTGGATGACCTCACAACGTGGTTCTTTCAAAGACCACTTAAAAGTTGCACCTAAAATCAAACAGGAAAAAGCGGCTGCTTTTACTTATTTTACCATTGCACTCATGATGGCAGGTCTACCCCCTTTCAGTGGTTTCTTAGGTAAAGTTTTTATCTTACAGGCTACCGCTGAAGCGCCTTATCAAGGTTGGATTATTGCTGTTATTCTGATTGTTAGCTTACTCAGCATTATCGCATTCACACGTGTTGGTTTTATCCTTTTTTGGCGTGCTAGCCAACCCGAAGAAAATCCTAAAGAATCAGCATATATCGCTTATCAATCACTACCTGATACAGCACCTAATCGGAATGACAAAGCAATCTATGTATTACTGACTGCTTTGATAAGTTATGTTGTATTTGCAGCACCAATTCAGAGTTATACAACTTCAACTGCACAACAAATTCAAAATCATGCGCTTTATCAACAAGCGATTCTAAAACATGATAGTCAAGGTCGTGCCATTAGCGTGCAGCCATTTGATGCAGCGTATTTGCCTGAAACTAAATATGGTGGTGAGGTTGAGGATCATAATGCGGTATTAATTCCAGATGTTATCTCAAAACCGACGCTACAAGGCGAGCATATTTCGGAATATAAACAACGTCAAATTGCAGAGCAAACTTTATCAAATCCAACTATTCCAAATGCTACACAATTAAAACCGATGGAGGAACACTAATGCAAAAACGTGCTTTGCTTGATCGTTGGTTTCCCCACCCCTTTGTGTCATTTTTAATTTTCGTGACTTGGCTCATGCTGTCACATAGTTTAGACATCACAGATATTTTTATTGCAATTCTATTAGGTATCTTTGTTTCACGTTTGGTAAGCTCTTTTATTGCACGTACACCACATATTCATTGGTTTCCTGCAATCAAACTTTTTTTTGTGGTGTTATGGGATATTGTGATTTCAAACTTTCGTGTAGCTAAAATGGTACTTGGGCCAATGGATGAGTTGCATCCAAAATGGTATCGCGTCCCTCTAGAAACTGAGCATGAGCAAGTAAATACTCTACTCGCAATGATCATTACAACGACGCCAGGTACGGTATCCGCAGGGATTGATCAAGAGCGAGGAGATATTTTAGTTCATGCACTCAGTACCGATAATGCTGAATTAGATATTCAAGACATCAAAAATCGTTATGAGCTACCTTTGCTCGAAATCTTTGATGTAAAGATTGCAGAAGGAGCAGCGAAATGACCATTTTACCTTATGCACTTGCGATTAGTTTAGTGGCAATCACGATCTCCATGTTTCTTTGTCTCATCCGCATGATCATTGGACCATCTGTTGTTGATCGCTTGTTAGCACTCGATACTCTTTTTCTTAATGCAATATGCCTAATTGTGGTGTTAGGTATCTATTGGGCAAGTACCAATGTATTTGAAGGTGCTTTATTGGTGGCGATGCTCGGTTTCGTTTCAACTGTTGCACTGGCTCGCTATTTTACCACTGGACATGTGATTGATTAAGGAGAGAGGTTATGCAAATAATTTTTGAGATTATCATTTCGTTCTTTTTGATCTTTGGTGCATTTTTTATGCTCGTAGGTTCAATCGGAATGATTCGCTTACCCGACTTATTTATGCGCCTACATGCACCGACTAAATCAAGTACGCTAGGCTTAGGGAGCTTTTTAATTGCGGCTATGATATTTGGAGCGACTCAAGGTCATTTCGGTTTTGCTGAATTATTGATTACTTTATTTGCATTTATTACTGCCCCAGTATCTGCAAATTTGATGGCACAAGCTGCAATTCATTTACGTTTGCGTTCAACCAGTGGTGATGTTCCAGAAGCTTTAAATCGTCCGCTACCATGGCAACGTTATCGTCGTAATGCAGAAAAGAAAGATCAACTTTAAGTTGGTCTTTTTATTGAGCTCAATGTGTTTTTAAGTTTCAGAAAGCCTAAACTAATTAACTAGCTGAAAGATATAATTTTAATAGAAAAAATCATATCAATCACAATGATCTATAGCACAAAAGAAAGCCACCCGAGGGTGGCTTTCTTTTAAAACTTATTCTTTATCGTCTTGCCCTTGTTCAGGCAGATCCTTCACAGCTTCCGCGATCAGACCAAACATATAGTTACCATAGGCATTGGTTTTATCGTAATGGAAACGCAATCTTGGCGTAATACGTGTCTTGATACGATGGCTCAACTCATGACGCAAGAAACCAGAAGCTTTATTCAATACATCTAAAGTTTCTTTATTTGCGACTTCACTTTGCTCATCACCAAGTTCACGTCCCATCACAGTGACATAAACTTCAGCATAACCCATGTCTGCACTGACTTTCACCGCAGAGATGGTCACTAGACCACCTAAGCGAGGATCTTTAAGCTCTTGACGGATCAGCTCAGACAACTCACGTTGTACTGAATCCGCCATCCGCTTTAAGCGTTGGCTACCCGCCATTAAAGACTCCGTTTAATCAATTGAACATCATAGACTTCGATCTTGTCTTTGACTTTGATGTCTTTATAGCCTTTCACCGCAAGACCACATTCCATACCGGCACGAACTTCTTCAACCACTTCTTTATAACGACGAAGAGATTCAAGTTCACCTTGGAATACAACCACGTCATCACGTAATACGCGAATTGGTTTATTACGGTGTAACATACCTTCAAGTACCATACAGCCTGCTGCTGCACCAAATTTACTTGAGTGGAAGACTTCACGCACTTCTGCAACACCCAAGATCGTTTCACGATGTTCAGGTGCAAGCTTACCGCTCATTGCAGCTTTTACATCATCAATTAAATGATAGATGACGCTGTAATAACGAATATCAATGCCATCTTGATCAGATTTTTGACGAGCAGTGTTATCTGCACGGACGTTGAAACCTAATAATACTGCTTCTGAAGATTCAGCTAAAGTCACATCTGACTCAGTGATTGCACCAACACCAGAACCAATGATGCGGACTTTAACTTCATCTGTAGAAAGTTCGTCAAGCGCAACATGTAATGCTTCTAAAGTACCACGCACATCAGTTTTGAGTACGACATTCACATAAGGAATATCTTTTTTACCCATAGATGCCATGATGTTTTCAAGACGCATTGCACTGGCACGCTCTAGACGCTTATGACGCTCACGGTCAGAACGAGCATCAGCAACTTCACGTGCTTTCTTCTCATCATTCACTACAAGAACTTCATCACCTGCCATTGGTGCATCAGGTAAACCTAAAATTTCAACTGGAATTGAAGGACCTGCTGAAGTGATACGTTGACCATTTTCATCAACCATCGCACGTACACGACCATAAGATGAACCCGCAAGAACCAAGTCACCAATGTTCAATGTACCATTTTGTACAAGAATTGATGTTACCGCACCACGACCTTTGTCAACACGTGCTTCAATTACTACACCTTGCGCCGCACCTTCTGCTGAAGCTTTAAGCTCCATCAGTTCAGATTGGATCAAGATAAGATCAAGTAACTCATCAATACCCGCACCAGAATGTGCTGAAACTTTAGCGATAGGTGTATCACCACCCCATTCTTCAGGTACGATTTCTTTATGTGCTAATTCGTTTAATACGCGATCGACATCCGCAGATTCTTTATCCATTTTGTTGATAGCAACAATAATTGGTGTACCCGCTGCACGTGCATGGTCGATTGCTTCAGCAGTCTGTGGCATTACACCATCATCAGCAGCTACAACAAGAACCACGATATCCGTTGCTTTTGCACCACGTGCACGCATAGACGTAAACGCTGCATGGCCCGGTGTATCTAAGAAAGTAATAATTCCTTTCTCAGTCTCAACGTGATAAGCACCGATATGCTGTGTAATACCACCCGCTTCACCCGCTGCCACTTTAGAGCGACGAATACGATCCAGCAATGACGTTTTACCATGGTCAACGTGACCCATGATTGTTACTACTGGTGGACGAGTCGTTTGTTCACCACGTGCTTCTTCAGCTGCTTCTAATAAATTATCTTCAGCTTGTGTATCAGAAACTAATACTGGGTTATGACCCATTTCTTCTACAACGAGTACCGCAGTATCTTGGTCAATTGCTTGGTTTTGAGTGACCAACTCACCCATTTTCATAAGTGTTTTGATAACTTCACGAACTTTAATCGCCATCTTTTGTGCAAGATCGGCAACTACAATTTTTTCACCAATTTCAACATCATAAACCTGTTTTTTAACAGGTTTTTCAAAACCATGCTTGTTTGCCTGACTGGTTTTCAAGCCGCGCTTATTATGGCTCTTACTGAAGCTTTGCTCAGACTGAGCATCGCCACCACGACCACCTTTCTTACCAGCACGAGGATTTGCAGTTGCGCCCCCACGTTTGATTTCACGGTCTTCTTTATTGAAAGAATCTTCGTATGCCTGACCAACGAGACCCGCAGCCAAAGGCGAATCATCAATAACACGAATCGTTGTCGTTGCATCATCACTTGAATATTTTGATGCCATCTGACGCATTTGCTCAAGTGTACGCTGTTGCGCTTCTTCAGCTGCTTTACGACGCACTGCTTCTTCAGTTGCTTTCAACTGAGCTGCTTGTGCTTCACGTGCTTTTTTCTGTTCAGGGGTTTCTGTTGGCTTGACAACAGGTGCTTTAATTACCTTGTCGCTACCCCGTTTCTTTACCACAACTGCGGTTTTTGCAGGAGCTTGTGAAGCACTCTCAGAAGTATGTGCTGCACGCATTGCTTCTAACGTTGCATTGGCTTTTTGTTCAGCTACATTACGTGCATTTTGAACAGCTAAATCACGTGCATTTTGCTCTGCGCGTACTTTAGCATCTGCTTCTGCACGTGCTTTCGCTTCTGCTGCAAGTAATTCTGGATTCGGTTTAGCAAAAACTTGTTTCTTGCGAACTTCAACATTAATGTTTTTTGCTTTACCCGAAGTACTTGTTACTTTAGCAGTACTGGTTGTTTTACGTTTCAACGCAATTTTTCCTGTGTTACCACTGTCCTGACCATGTACTTTTTTCAAATGATTGACCAAAGTATTTTGCTGTTCAGCGGTAATAATGTCATCTGCTTTACGCTGTGGTAGACCTGCTTCGCGAACCTGCTCTAGGAGTTTCTCTACAGGACGTTCTACGCTGAGCGCTAACTCTTGAATCGACTTGTCCGTCATCTATTATCTCCTAGTTAAACCATGATTCACGTGCTTTCATGATCAATTGACCTGCTTTGTCATGACCTAAACCTTCGATATCCGAAATATCATCAGTCGCTTGATCAGCCAAATCATCAATTGTAACCACACCACGCGCCGCCAATGCATAAGCAATCTCAGTGGTCATACCATCCATACCGAGAAGTTCTGCGCTTGGCTCTTGAATATTTTCTTGCTGTTTCAGTGCATCAGTTAAAGCAGCTTCTTTAGCACGGCTTTGAAGCAATTCAACTAAATCCGCATCTAGTTCAATTTCATCAAATGTTTCAGCTGGAACATAAGCAATCTCTTCTAATGAAGTAAAGCCCATTTCCACCAATGCCATTGCTAAATCTTCTTCAATATCGAGACGTGTAACAAACATATCTAAATACTGTTGTGCTTCATTTTGCTGACGAGCACGATACTCTTCTTCTAACATCATGTCGAGTTTATAACCCGTCAATTCCGATGCTAAACGAACATTT
This sequence comes from Acinetobacter sp. TR3, assembly GCF_027105055.1. Lineage (NCBI taxonomy): Bacteria > Pseudomonadati > Pseudomonadota > Gammaproteobacteria > Moraxellales > Moraxellaceae > Acinetobacter > Acinetobacter sp. TR3. The sequence goes on along the minus strand of NZ_CP114264.1, from coordinate 323,132 downwards.
TGCCCTTGCGAGCCAATTGCACGTGCTAACTGATCATTCGTTGCGAAGATAATATCTGCACTACGTGCATCTTCATCTAGTACAATACCTGATACATCAGCTGGCTCTAATGCGCTTGCAATATATTGTGCTGGATCATCTGACCACACCACGACATCAATACGCTCACCATTCAACTCTTGTTGTACTGCTTGAATACGTGTACCACGCATACCAATACATGCACCTACAGGGTCAATACGATGGTCATTGGTTTTCACTGCAATTTTAGCACGAACACCCGGTTGACGAGCAGCTGCTTTAATTTCGATGATTTCTTCAGAAATTTCTGGAATTTCTTTTTTCATCAATGCAATTAACATCTCAGGACGAGCACGAGATAATAATAATTGCGCGCCACGACCTTCGCGGTTTACGCTGTATAAAATGGCATTGATACGTTGCTTAGGACGCAAAATTTCTTTGTGAATGGTTTCTTCACGCGCCAAGTAAGCTTCAGCGTTATCACCTAGATCAATGATGAAACCATCTTTGGTTTGTTTTTTGACTTCGCCGTAAATCAACTCACCCACTTTAGATTCATAGGCATCGGCAACCAAAGCACGCTCAGCTTCACGAATCTTTTGTACAATGACTTGTTTCGCAATTTGAGCAGCAATACGACCAAACTCAATTGACTCAACTTCTAGCTCACGCACATCACCGATTGACCATTTTGATGGATCAACATCTGAGATTGCATCTTGGCAAGCTGGCATTTCATGATCTTCATCCGCCACAACTGTCCACTGACGAAAAGTGCGATAATCACCTGTTTTACGATCAATCTCAATACGAAGCTGTGCTTCTTCTGAATGGGTTCCTTCGTAAAACTTTTTCTTCGTTGCTGCAACAAGTGCTTGCTCTAATGCTTGGAAGATCGCCTCACGACTAACACCTTTTTCATTACTAACCGTTTCTGCAACGGTAAGAATTTCGCGGCCCATAAGTCACCTACCGATTTCTTATAAAATTAAGTTAATATTAGTCTTGATAGATTAAATTTGCTTTATCAATATTATTACTATCAATTTCAAGCACATGTTTAGCTTCCACTTCAACTTGAATGATTTCATTTTCTAAGTCTACAGAAAGTAATTTCGCTTGAAACTTACGACGATTTTCGACGGCAGCAATTAATCGTAAAGCCACTTGTTGCCCAACATAAGCAGGCAATTGATTGAGTTGAAAAAATGGACGATCCCAGCCTGGTGAAGAAACTTCTAAAGCATATTCACCTGAAATTGGGTCATGAACATCAAGCATTGCACCCACTTGTTGTGTCACTAAAACACAATCTTGAACGCCAATACCACGCCCTTGTTCAACTTCGCCATCTTCATTTAAGATAGGTTCAACATTCTCATCAACTACTTTATCAATATAAATACGTAATAAAGAACGTTTACCTTGAGGTAGGAATTCAATCCCCCATAGATCTACACCACACGCAGCTACTGCTGGCGCGATTAGATCATGCAATGCTTGAGATTTATTTGATAATTTCATTTACTCTCGTCGCTCTCATGCGAGCCAATCAATCTTAACCGTATAGTGAAGCACGACTATTTGACCAATTGATGTCGAACACTACACGATAGCTAAACAACCAATAAAAAAGGGCGTAAATCGCCCCTACATTACACAGAAAACCGAAGTCCACTGTGCAAAAAGGCCCACCTTATCGTGAGCCTCTTTTAGAAACTTGGTAGCGGGAGCTGGATTTGAACCAACGACCTTCGGGTTATGAGCCCGACGAGCTACCAGACTGCTCCATCCCGCAACAACGTGCAAAAATTATATACAAATATGAAAAAAAGTCAATTTAAGTTTTCTTCACACCTGCTTGATTAAGTTGCACCTTAATCAAATGGTAGCGGGAGCTGGATTTGAACCAACGACCTTCGGGTTATGAGCCCGACGAGCTACCAGACTGCTCCATCCCGCAACAACATATACACTGCATACACCAAACTTACTGGTTATTAAGCTTGGTGCGGAAGGGGGGACTTGAACCCCCACGCCCTAAAGCACTACCACCTCAAGGTAGCGTGTCTACCAATTCCACCACCACCGCAGCTTTGTGGGACGCATTCTATTCCTTTAAATATAAAAAGGAAAGCACTAATTCAACTTATTGAGTTGTTTTAGGTGCGTTTGATGAAGTTTCAGGCGATGTTACTGGTGCAGAGGTCGTGGTTTGAGCGGATTTTAAGCTATACGCATCCGCTGTTTGTTTTTTTGCAAAAACAGCCAAAGTTAAACTCGTAGCAAAAAACAAGGCTGTAAAAATCGCGGTTAAGCGTGTTAAAAAGTTACCCGCTCCAGAAGCACCAAATACCGTAGCAGCACCACCGCCACCAAACGACGCTCCTGCTTCAGCACCCTTACCTTGTTGCACTAAAACCAATCCAATAATCATAATTGCTAAAATGATATGTACAACGAGTATAAAACTATACATTTCTACTTCCTATTATTTGCTTTGAGCAAATGCTTTTGCAATTTGATAAAAAGATTGTGCATTGAGTGATGCACCTCCAACCAAAGCGCCATTAATATCAGGACATGCAGCCAACTCAACAGCATTGTCGGCTTTGACACTACCACCATACAATATAGCCATGTTTGTACCGAATGATGTAATTTGTTTTAAGCCTTCACGTATTTTTGCATGCATTGCTTGAGCATCCGCAGGTGAAGCTGTCTTCCCTGTTCCAATCGCCCAAATCGGTTCATACGCTATCACAATATTTTGCCATTGTTCAGCTTTAACGACCGATGCAATATCACAAATTTGTTGTAATACCACTTGCTCAGCAGCGCCTTGCTCACGCTGCTCTAAACTTTCGCCAACGCAATAGATCACGGTTAAACCTGCATTTAATGCATTTTGCAGTTTTGCTTTTAAAATATTGACGTTGTCACCAAATAATTCACGGCGCTCAGAATGTCCAATCAATACATATTCAATCTGACTATCTTTTAACAGTTCCGCACTCACCTCACCTGTGTAAGCACCAGTACCTGCCACACGAGAAAGATCCTGAGCCACAGTATAAACAGCTCTGGTTGCATCTTTTAGCTGAGCGTGAACACCAATCAACGCAATCGTTATTGGCGCTACACCAATATGACATTGCTCAGGAGAAATATTGTCCTGTTGTAGTAACTGCTTAAATTCTTCTATTAATTGGAAAGCATTCGCATGCATTGGATTCATTTTCCAATTGCCAATAACCCAAGGGGTAATCGCCGAATTCGACATACTTCGCCCACCTACGACTAATTTATAAAAAATGCTGCATATTTTACACGTATTTTTATAAAATTCAGTTTTTCTTTTCAGTTTAAGTTTCAACCAAAAGAAAATAGATCCAAAAAACCATCAACTTTTTTTACATGTATATGTCGATTTCTTACAATAGTTTGCTTTATTTCTAGCGAACGCTACTCACTGAATCTGAAATTAATTTGTAAAAAAATCGATCAGTTCAAGTTTTTCAATATGAACCAAGTAAAAAACAACACTTTCTATAGTGGTATTTTTACGTAACAAAAGTATAATTTTGAGGATAGCTATTATAACCATATTGTCAGTAAGGCGGACAGATGTCAGGATTACATACGTCTCCAAAGTTTTCGGGGTTCATTCGACGTTTAGTTGAAGATGGTCATATGACTGCTGCAAATATGCAGAATGCAATTGATGCAGCCAAGAAAGCCAAACAAGATATTGTTGCTCATTTGATTGAACAACATCGTCTTTCTCCACTTACCATTGCAGAAAGCATCTCCGTAGAATTTGGCGAACCACTTTTTGATTTGGCGGTTTACGATGTTGGATTATTACCTCGAGAATTAACCGACAATAAACTCATACAAAAACATCGTGTTGTTCCGTTAATACAACGTGGACAAATTTTGTATGTTGCTACGAGCAACCCAACTAATATTGATGCATTAGATGCAATTAGGTTCAATACGAAACTTAATATTGAACCAATTATTGTTGAGCATACGAAACTTGAAAAGTTAATCGAACAACATTTCGGTGATTCAGGTAGTTTCGATTTTGGTGACAGTGAAGACTTCGATTTAGATATCGATGTTAATCAAGATTCTCCTCAAGAAAATGACGATAATTCATCTCAAGGTGATGAATCGCCTATTGTTAAATATATTAATAAGCTTTTAATTGATGCAATTCGCATGGGCGCATCAGATTTACATTTTGAACCTTACGAAAAAACGTATCGTGTGCGTTATCGTGTAGATGGCGTTCTACGCCAAATTGCTACCCCACCATTACAAATGGCAAATCGCTTGGCTTCTCGTTTAAAAGTTATGTCCCAAATGGATATTTCAGAAAAACGAATGCCTCAAGATGGTCGTATTAAACTCAAGTTATCAAAAACCAAAGCAATTGATTTCCGTGTTAACTCTTTACCTACTTTATTTGGAGAAAAATTAGTACTACGTATTTTGGATCCATCAAGTGCTATGCTCGGGATTGAAGCATTAGGTTATGAAGATGATCAGAAAGCATTATTCATTGAAGCACTTGAAAAGCCTCAAGGAATGCTATTGATTACAGGTCCAACAGGTTCTGGTAAAACCGTATCGCTATATACTGGTCTAAATATTCTAAACACTGAAGATACCAATATTTCAACAGCAGAAGACCCTGTTGAAATTAACTTGGAAGGCATTAATCAGGTCAACGTGAATCCAAAGACGGGATTAACTTTCTCTGCTGCATTAAAGGCTTTCTTACGCCAAGACCCGGATGTAATTATGGTCGGTGAGATTCGTGATTTGGAAACAGCCGAAATTGCAATTAAAGCAGCGCAAACAGGTCATATGGTGATGTCAACACTGCATACCAACAGTGCGCCAGAAACTTTAACTCGTTTACGCAACATGGGTGTACCTTCGTTTAATATCGCAACATCAGTTAATCTTGTTATCGCACAACGTTTAGCACGACGTTTATGCTCACAATGTAAAATACCTCTTAATGTACCTAAGCAGAGTCTCATTGAACTAGGATTTACTGAACAAGATTTAGCCAATCCAGATTTACAAATATTTCAGCCTATTGGATGTCCTGAATGCCGTGAAGGGTATAAAGGGCGAGTAGGTATTTATGAAGTCATGAAGGTCACCCCCGCAATCTCTAAAATTATCATGGAAGATGGAAATGCACTGCAAATTGCAGCAGCATCAGAACAAGCAGGGTTTAATAATCTCCGGCGTTCTGGTTTGAAAAAAGTAATGCAAGGAATTACCTCATTGCAGGAAATTAACCGAGTAACAAGTGAATAAAATTAATAATAAGGATTAATAATCATGGCAGTTAAAAAAGCGCAAATGATGCCTACTTTTGCCTATGAAGGAATAGATCGTAAAGGGGCTAAAATCAAAGGGGAAGTTCCAGCACGTAACATGGCTTTAGCCAAAGTCACGTTACGAAAACAAGGAATTACCATTAAAAATATTCGAGAAAAACGCAAAAATATTCTCGAAGGTTTAATGAAGAAAAAAGTATCAACATTAGATATTACGATTTTTACTCGTCAATTAGCAACCATGATGAAAGCAGGCGTACCCTTAGTACAAGGCTTTGAGATCGTCGCCGAGGGTTTAGAAAATCCCTCTATGCGTGAAGTTGTACTAGGAATTAAAGGGGAAGTTGAAGGTGGCAATACATTTGCTGGCGCGCTAAAAAAATATCCACAACATTTTGATAATCTATTCTGTTCATTAGTTGAATCGGGTGAGCAATCGGGTGCATTGGAAACTATGCTAGATCGTGTTGCGATCTATAAAGAAAAAAGCGAATTATTAAAACAAAAAATTAAAAAAGCCATGAAATATCCAATTAGTGTTCTTATTGTAGCCGTGATTGTAACTGTGATTTTAATGGTTAAAGTCGTTCCAGTGTTTCAAGACCTATTTAGTTCCTTCGGTGCAGATCTTCCAGCATTTACTCAAATGGTTGTAAACATGTCCAATTGGACACAGAAATACTGGTTTATCTTAATTATAGTAATTGCAACATTAATTGCCTGCGTCTTAGAAACAAAAAAACGTAGTAAAAAATTCAGAGACTTTTTAGATAAAATGGCACTCAAAGCACCTATTTTTGGTGATCTAGTCTATAAAGCGATTATTGCTCGTTATAGCCGTACACTTGCAACCACTTTTGCCGCTGGTGTACCACTGATTGATGCTCTCGAATCTACAGCTGGTGCAACGAATAATGTTGTTTACGAAGAAGCTGTGATGAAAATTCGTGAGGATGTTGCAACAGGTCAACAGCTACAATTTGCGATGCGTGTGTCAAATAAATTCCCGTCCATGGCGATTCAAATGGTTGCAATTGGTGAAGAATCTGGAGCATTGGACACGATGTTAGATAAAGTCGCAACACATTTTGAAAATGAAGTGGATAATGCAGTCGATGGCTTAACATCAATGATGGAACCACTGATCATGGCGGTATTAGGTGTACTCGTGGGTGGTCTAGTTATCGCGATGTACCTTCCTATTTTCCAAATGGGATCAGTAATGTAATGCATCAATTTTTATCTTACTTTATAGACAACCCAACTGCGTTATATGTCGCAGTTGGACTTTTAAGTTTATGCATTGGTAGTTTTTTAAATGTCGTCATCTATAGAACACCAAAGATGATGGAACAAGAATGGCATCATGAATGCCAAATGTTGTTACACCCAGAACAACCTATAATAGACGAAACTAAATTAACCTTAAGCACCCCACCATCTACATGTCCAAAATGTAAATCTGCTATTCACTGGTATCAAAATATTCCTGTAATGAGTTGGTTAATGCTTCGTGGCAAATGTGGTGCTTGCCAAAATCCAATTAGTATTCGCTATCCACTTATTGAACTATTAACAATGATTTGCTCATTAATAGTAGTTGCTATATTTGGTGCGACCGTACAAATGTTATTTGGCTTAATACTCACTTGGGTCTTAATCACATTAACGTTTATTGATTTCGACACACAGCTATTACCCGATCGCTTTACCTTACCACTTGCCGCACTAGGCTTGGGAATCAATAGTTTCACTATTTATACTTCTGCTGGTTCAGCGATTTGGGGCTATTTGATTGGCTTTCTATGCTTATGGATTGTTTACTATATCTTTAAACTCGTCACAGGCAAGGAAGGTATGGGCTATGGTGATTTTAAACTACTTGCAGCTTTAGGTGCTTGGATGGGACCATTGATGCTCCCCCTAATTGTGCTACTCTCTTCAGTTGTTGGTGCAATTATTGGAATTATTTTGATAAAAATGCGTGGTGAAAACCAACCATTTGCATTTGGTCCTTATATTGCAATTGCTGGCTGGATTGCATTTTTATGGGGAAATCAAATTATGAAAATATATCTAGGTGGATAATATGAGTTTTATCTTGGGCATTACTGGTGGCATTGGTAGTGGCAAATCCGCCGCGACACAATGGTTTGAATCCCAAGGAATTGTTGTAGTCGATGCAGATATTGTAGCTCGTGAGGTGGTTGAGCCGGGTCAACCTGCTTTGAAAGAAATTCAACTTTCTTTTGGAGACTGGGTATTATTAGAAGATGGCAATCTGAATCGACGTGCACTTCGTGAACACATATTCCAGTTTCCAGAAGCGCGAGAAACACTCGAAAAGATCACTCACCCTGCTATACGCCAATCCATTATTCAACAATTACAACAAGCAGAAAGCCCTTATGTCATTTTAGTTTCACCTCTTCTCTTTGAAACCAATCAACATGAACTTGTGCATCATACCCTACTCATCGATGCAAATGAACAAACACAACTACAACGTGCAAGTCAAAGAGATGGACAAAATGAAGAACAAATCCGCAAAATTATCGCGGTACAAATGCCTCGCACCCAAAAGCAATTACTCGCAAATGATATTGTTATGAATGATGGTTTACTTGAGCACCTTCATCAACAACTAAAACCATTACATCTAAAATATCTACAAACTGCTGAACAGGCATTTTAATCCTGCTTCTGTTGCGCGAGTCGTTCACTCAGCGTGTCTTTTTTAAACCAGCGCCATGGCTGTAATGCACCAATACCCATTCCTACTAAACCACAAGCAATCGCTGTATTTAAAGGCTCATCAAGCAGTGGAACAGCAATCACAGCGGCAATAAAAGGTGCCAAAGTAACAATACTACCCGTTTTAAATGCACCTAAACGCTCAATCGCAGCAACATAGGTCAAAGTTGCAATAATTACGACCAATACACCATGAAATAAACCTTGAATGACTAAATGAATGGGTTCTGCTTCTTGAAAATGTTTTGGAACAAATAAAATATAGACAGGTAAATAAATAATCGCCGACCAAATTGCCACGCTTGCCATGGAATGCCAAGCCGATAATTTCCATTGTTTAAGCAATACTGTAAAAACTCCCCACCAAACAGCACTGATAAAAAAAAGTAAATCGCCTAAGCCAAAAGCGGCCGCTTGATCATGCAGCATCAGATAGCTCATTAATACAAGCGCACTTAACATGATGCTAAGACTTAACCAAGTATGTTTATCAAAAGGCTGTTTAAACAATAAATAAGCAGCAACCGCCGTACATAGAGGAATACAGCCATTTAAGAAAATTGCAGCATGAGCTGCTGGTGCTTGCAAAAAAGCCGTATAAACGGTTAGACAATAGGCTAAACCACCTGTTAAGGCTAAAATGACTGGACGTGGATGCCATAAAAAAGCTAAATCTTTTTTATAAATGAGCACAGGCATTAAAATAAGAAAGGCTATCGCAAAACGCATTGCCACCAAATCCCATGCACTCACATGCCAATGTAAATTTAAACGGGAGAAAATGGTAAATCCCCCCCAAATACACATTGTAATTAAAACAAATAGATAACCTTGTGTACGAGCAGTCATTTAAGATTACATTGGCAATACTTGCATGAATTATACAACACTACGCTGGCGACATGCTTCATAAAGTGCCATACCAGTTGCGACACTCACATTTAGACTTTGTAAATCACCAGACATCGGAATATATACCGTGTGATCACATTGAGACTGAGTAATCGGTCTTAAACCTGTGTCTTCCGCACCCATAACAATGACAACTGCACCCTTAAAGTCACATTGCTGAATTGGCAATGCTTTTTCATCTAGCATTGTGCCAACAACACGTGTATGTGTGGTCTCTTTTAAATGAGCTAAGGTTCGAGCTAAGTTAGTCACTTGAATGAACTTAACTTTTTCCGCCCCACCTGCTGCAACTTTACGTGCCGTCGGGGTTAAACTAGCTGAACGATCACGTGGCACAATCACCGCCTGAACACCCATCGCAGCTGCAGTACGAATACATGCACCGAGATTATGCGGATCAGTCACTTGATCTAATGCCAGTAACAAAGCGTCCGGTGACTGCTGCATCAATTCGTCTAAATCTTTTTCATTTAAGGTTGGATGTGGTCGAACTGCAGCCACTACACCTTGGTGAAAAGGTAAGCCTGCAAGCTTTTCCAAGCTATCCCGACTCGCCTTTTGGACGCTAATACCAAAAGGTTCTGCGAGTTGCAAAATCTTTTGTAATCGCTGGTCATCACGACCTTTTAAGGTAAATAAAGTCAAAACGCGTTCAGGCTCTAACTCCAATAATGACTCAACCGAATGAACGCCATAATAATATTCAGGTTTTGCCATGAACGACCTCTTGCAGTATTCCCGATCTATAAAGGGAGATTTTGAAAAATAAAAATCCTGCAAAGTAGCTTTACAGGTGAGGAGCGAATAGCTCCACAAGGGAATTTAATAAAAAAATCCTGCAAAATGAATTTACAGGATTCTCTTTAGGTATAGTGTACCCGATTTAAGAAGCGATCAGTTAACCTTCTAAATGACATACATAATCAAGTACTTCATCAGTCTCGATGTGGAAAACACTATTTCCTGGGACATAAAAAGACTGACCTGCGCGGAATAACTCACTTTCTGTACTATCTGCGATTTTTACACGACATTCACCAGAAATGATTTCCATACGTTCTGGCACATGTGTTTCAAAAGTTAATGCCTGTTCAGTAGGTAAAATCACACCTAATGTCTTTTTAGTACCATCTTCAAATTGTACAGTATGGCTGATACATGCCCCACCAAAATATACATTTGACTTTTTAATGACCGTAACATGATCAAACTGCACTGAACTCATGCCTACTCTCCAAATAATGCAGCATTTATATTAGGTTATGATGGACGTAGTTTAATTGTGCCTGCGTCACTAATCAATCCATTTTTATCATGCTTTAACAGCAATTTTTATGCCTTTCTACTAAAGTAATGTTCAACTCACAAGCGCTTTTAGATCAAAGCATCCGATCTAAACTACAATAGAAAAAATCTTATAAATTGATAGATAAGCTTTACATCACTAAATTATTCAAAACAGCTCCAAAAATAAAACATGATTTCATCAACACAACGCTGCTCCTCTTGTTCGATTAGCAAAATTTCTCTATCTTTAAGCAAAAGATTACGTGCACTGGATGCATATATGCTCACCCATTTAACTTTAATTAATTTTGCACTTGCAGACCATTTAGCTTTAGATATTGAACAAGGTTTCAATGTTTTGACTGGGGAAACTGGTGCAGGAAAATCGTTATTGTTAGATGCACTGTCTGCATGCTTGGGTGAACGTACCGATACCAACTATGTCCGTTATGGTGCAGATAAAGCAGACGTCACTGCTGTGTTTAGTTATCAAGCTGAAAGTGCGGAAGCAAAATGGCTTACAGAACATGAACTAGATGATGATTCTGGTGAGATTCATTTAAGACGTGTCATATTTGCGACAGGTCGAAGCAAAGCATGGATCAATGGGCGCCCAAGTAGCTTGTCTGAGTTAAAAGAAATTGGACGCTTACTGGTACAACTTTATAGCCAGCATAGCCAACAGCAATTACTTGAGCCCCCTTATCCGAAGCACTGGTTAGATCGTTATCATAATTTTGCCGAACCAGCAGATGCAGTACGTGAAGCGTATAGCACATGGCAAAAAAACATTCGCCAACATCAAGCCGCTTTAGATGCGCAAGCCACACGTATTCAAAAAATACAAAATTTAGAATCTCAAATTGAAGAACTTGAAGAGATTGTCCAAACGGATTATCGAGAGATGGAACAAGAGTTTGATCGTCTCAGCCATCATGAACATATTATGCAAGACTGTAGTTACAGTCTAAATGTCTTGGATGAGGCGGAACAAAATATCACTCAAGAAGTTGCTTCAATCATTCGTCGTTTAGAGTCTCATGCAGGACGCAGTGAACAGTTATCAAATATTTATAATTCGTTACTCAATGCGCAAAGTGAGATTGAAGATGCAACCGCGAGTTTACGCCAATTTATTGATCGCCAAAGCTTTGATCCTGAAAGAATGGAACAGCTCAATACAACCTTAGAAATTTTCCATCGTCTCGCGCGCAAACACCGTACCCAACCTGAATTACTCAAACAAGAATATGAAACTTGGCAACAGGAATTAGAGCAATTACATCTATTAGAAGATCCTGCAACCTTAGCGGAACAAGTAGAAATTTCTTATCAAATTTTTATGCAAAAAGCTGAACATCTAGATCATATTCGTCGTGCAGCCGCAGTTCCATTGGCGAAGCAATTGACTGAACAAGTGAAGCCGCTTGCTCTACCAGAAGCATATTTTGAATTTAAATTCGAGCCAATGGAAGCAAATGCCGAAGGCCTCAGCTTTATTCAGCTTCTTTTCACTGCCAATAAAGGGATTCCTGCACAACCGCTGGCTCGCGTTGCTTCTGGCGGTGAACTCTCTCGTATTGCACTGGTCATGCAAGTGATGAATGCCGAAAAAACAGAATCCGAAGTTTTGGTCTTTGATGAAATTGATGTCGGAATTAGTGGCGGTACGGCCGAAGTGGTTGGTCGTTTACTCGCCGATCTAGCTCAGCATGTACAACTACTCTGTATCACCCACCAAGCTCAAGTTGCTGCACAATCTGACCAACACCTATTGGTCAAAAAACAACAAACAGATCCAGCAAGCAGTACTATTATTGAGTTAAATGAAGAACAACGTATTCTAGAACTAGCACGTATGTCTGGCGGCGTTGAGATTAGCGAAACCACCTTGCAACATGCCAAACAACTGCGTCAACTAAAATTTCAATCCGCTTAAAACGCATAACAAAATGTGAGAAAAAGATTGGCGAAATCCGATTAACTCTTGTATGTTGATAAGAAGAACCTATATAGATAGATCAGCATAATATTTTTGATGGAGAATCGCCTAGGTGACGAAACAATATCTAACTCACCGTTGTCTCATCGCTCCACCAGACATAACAGATGACTTCTTTGCCAATACTGTTATCTATGTGGCACGCCATGATGAAGATGGTGCACAAGGCATTATTATCAATCGCCCTTCTGAGTTACAGATCAAAGAATTATTGAATGATTTAGAGATTGATGCAGATAATGTACAACCTCATGCCGTGTTGCAAGGTGGACCATTACGCCCAGAAGCAGGTTTTGTCCTACATACAGGTCAACCTACTTGGCATTCATCAATCGCAGTCGGTGAAAATGTTTGCATTACCACCAGTAAAGATATTTTGGATGCAATTGCACATAACGAAGGTGTCGGTCGTTACCAAATTGCCCTAGGCTATGCCAGCTGGGGCAAAAATCAGCTTGAAGAAGAAATGGCACGTGGTGACTGGCTGATTTGTGACTCAGATATGGATTTAATCTTTAATCTACCTTACGGCGATCGTTGGGATGCGGCATACAAAAAAATGGGGGTAGACCGTACATGGTTTGCTTCAGAGATTGGTCATGCCTGATTTTAAAACTTCGCAATCTATTATGGCCTTTGATTTTGGTACTCAAAAAATGGGGATCGCAATTGGTCAATCAACTATTGAGAGTGCTAATCCTTTGCCATTATTCGTCATGAAAGATGGTATCCCTGACTGGAACCAGCTATTAAAACTCGTCAAAGAATGGCAACCCAATCTTTTTTTAGTCGGTTTGCCATTAAATATGGATGATAGTGAATCTGAACTCTCCGCTCGCGCACGAAAATTTGCACGACGTTTGCGTCATCAAACCAATATTGCAACGTGGATGGTGGATGAGCGCTTGACTACACGCGAAGCGAGAGAAGAACTTGAGTCTTATCAAAACAAAGGCCAAGCAAAACGATTATCGGCTGATAGTTTCGCAGCTGCACTACTCATTCAAAGCTGGTATCGTGATCCTAATGGAATAACACCTTAATCATTTATATTTAAGCGCTTTATCACGGTATAGCACACTGATGTACCGTGATAAAATCAGATCCAAATGCTCAAAATAACTGCTTTAGCACGTCTATAACCCAAACCATTTGAATAAAATTTAGAATGCAATTCTTAAAAAATAAATCAGCTCAGACTATGCCTGATTATTTCTCAATAATTCTCACGGTTGCAGTTCGCCCTGAAACAAAAGCCAATGGATTCTGAGGTTGTTCATCTAAAACAATTTTTACAGGCACACGTTGCGCTAAACGTACCCAACTAAAAGTAGGGTTTACATTTGCCAATAGATTAGAACTACCAGAACGCTCACGATCTTCGATCCCTGTTGCAATACCTTGAACATGACCACGAATTAACTGGCGATCCCCCATCAACTGTACCGTTGCAGCATCACCGACATGAATACGATTCAATTTGGTTTCTTCAAAATAGCCCACGACATAAAGCTGACGACGATCTAGCAGCGCAGCAACCGCTTGCCCAACTTTAACATAATTCCCAACACGTAAATCAAAGTTAGCTAAGGTCCCATCCGCAGGTGCAACGACTGCCGAACGACTCATATTGAGCTGAGCTAAATGTAAATTGCTATTCGCCACGTCGATCAAAGCTTGCTGTTGTTGAATAGCAGCCTCGGCCTGTTCAATACTCGCTGCTAGCTGCTCTTTTTCCGCAATCGCCTGATCGCGTGTAGCAAAAACCTGATCTTGCTCTTGCTTAGAGATTGCACCATCCATCAAACTGGCATAACGTGCTGCATTCTTCTCAGCCAATTTCATATTAGCTTCAGTCTTGACCAAATTTGCCTTTGAACCGACTAAGTTTGCACGCGCCTGAGCCAAACCAGCATTGGCTTTTGCTAAATCAGATTTAGCTTGTTCAACATCAAGCGCTTGACGTTCAACATCAATCTTGAAAAGAACTTGTCCTTTCTTTACCGTTTGATTGTCCTGTACCAGAACCTCAGTTACTAATCCATTCACATCCGAAGCCACTTGAATCACATCACCACGCACACGACCATCACGTGTCCACGGTGCAGCATTGTAGTAATTCCATAAATGCACGACTGCATATATCGCAATCAAAACCGAAAGTACTAATACAATTGGACGTATGACTTTTCGTACATCAAATGCATTCATGTTCATCACCTTTACCACATATTTTTAAATCATTAAATTTCGGAGAGAGCTACTTAAAGGCTTGTACCTTGTAAATAAAGACATAACCAATGCATACACAGCAACAATCCCAAGTACAAACACAAGTTGAAAATGTTCGGTAGTACAACCCAACCTCTCATAACTAAACGATCGATCAGTGGACTCATCAGCTTAAAAAGCACGTAGGCGATGATGGCTTGCACCAAAAGAATTGGAATATAGATTCCATAAACGTTAATCTCACCCATGCAATACACCTAAATCATATATTTCTGAATCCATCTTTTGTGTTGAGACGTGCCCTATGCTTTCACGAATATTATTCAGAGAAATCAACATTCTTTGAGCGAGTTGCTCATCTTCAATTTGCACTGTAATCCGCTGTAATAGATCAATCTGCTGTACAATTCGAATTGGAAAATGGTTTAGAGAAAGTTGTTTCTCCTGCATTTGAAAATATTCTGTCAGTTGCTGTTGCAGTACATTGACTTCATTTTTCAAACTGACCAATTGGGGGAGTTTTTGGCTGATTTCTTGCAATCGGACTAAGTCAATAATTGAACTACTTTCAATCAGAGCATTCTGAATCGAGATCTTAACTTCAGGATTTTGAACCATTTTGGTATTCAATACTCCAACTCGGTCCAACATACTGCGTAGATGAATTTTGAACTCACTACCATAAGATAGATTTAATGCCTGACGCATCGCCTGATAATGTAAAGTTAAAATTCGCGTTGCACTGGTATCAGGTGAAACAGCTCGAACTAAATCAATCACAATGAGTGAAACCAATACGCCCAGAACCATTGCAAATGAACTATCTAAATAAGAAACAGCATCCATGCTGTATTTATTATGCAGATTCAGTCCCATCATGGTGTTAATCCCAAGTACCATTCCTACAGGCATTAACATTTGATTTGCCATCATGCTGACAGCCACTAAAAACACAGGGAATAGCACCAAAGCCAATTGCCAAAAATGAGTCACATGCGGAAAAATACCAAATGCATATAAGAATACTAAGCCTGCGGATACAATACTGCCCCAAATAAAAATCCGCAGCACAGGTACTGGGTTATCCAAAGCCGTTAAGATACACGCCGTAATTGCACCCATTTGCGCCATCATAAAACCCGCTTTCCAACCTGACAGAATCCAAGCTGCAGTGACAATAAAAGTAATCAGTACCGCACTAATTCCACCTCGTATCGCAATACCATGATCACGATGTAAACTTGGATATTTCGTCGTAATGGCTGTAATTTCTATTGGAATCTCTTTATTGCCTTGTTGAATTTGTTGCCAAAGTAGTTTTACTGCCAAGATATTGGCTATAAAATGACGAACATCCATCTTTAATGCAGCCAATACAACTTTCTGTTCAGACGTTACTTTAGAAATCAGCTCAGCGAAATCCTCTTCAAATCCAATTGGCAAAGTCTGTAAATCAGCAGGTACTAAACTTTTCTCTTGTTTTAAAAATGTCAAAGTATGCTGACGAATCATATCCAAATGCGAAACAAGATTAACCAAGTGCAAATGTTCGAGTTGTTTCACACGTTGAGACAATGCAACCAAATTCGCAACCACCAATGACACTTGATGTAGCATTTCTTGTAAAGGTTTGGTCATGCCTTTCAACTCACCTTTCTCATAAGCCAAATGTACAGCTAAGGCATGAATATCAGAGGCATCACGAGTAATCACAGATAAAAATTGCGTGTAATTTTCAGGTGTTTCTTGAACTGCAATCAATTTTTCAAAGGTTGCTTCTAGATCGTTTAACGTTTTATTGACACGTTGCTTAATCATTGCGCCAACATGAACTGGAAAAAAAGTTGCCGAAACAACGGCGGAAGAGACCACCCCAACAGAGATTTCAAGTACACGTGCAACAGCGATATCAAAAATATTGTAGGTATCGATATAGGTAATTGCATTGTAAACAATCATGGCAGTTGAATATCCTGCCAACATAAATACGTAGCTACGCGGCGTGCGGTCTAGTAATGACACATATAAAGCAAAGCCCACCCAGAGAGATAAAATAACCGTAAATAGCCACGGCGTATTAATAAAATGTGGGGTCAATAACAGTGCTATGACTGCCCCTGCTACAGTCCCAATCAAACGATACACACATTTCGAAGACACCATTCCCGAATAAGGATTGGCAATAATCATGACCGTTCCAATCGACCACATCGGATTAATCAAATCTAATTCAAAAGAAATAAACAGCGCCAGCATGCCTGCTACAAAGGTTTTACAAGCAAAAATAAGATCAAGTCGGCTCGGTCTGAAAGCTAACAGCTGTTTAAGTAACATGAATATGTCTCAATTCTAAGTCAGCCTGATCTAATGACACATAACAATGTGGCACGAAGTTAGACCGATTTGGAGTATTAAATCAGTTGACAAGAAAAAGCTGATTATGGGGAACAAGGCATAGTGTCT
This sequence comes from Acinetobacter sp. TR3, assembly GCF_027105055.1. NCBI lineage: Bacteria > Pseudomonadati > Pseudomonadota > Gammaproteobacteria > Moraxellales > Moraxellaceae > Acinetobacter > Acinetobacter sp. TR3. The sequence goes on along the minus strand of NZ_CP114264.1, from coordinate 306,092 downwards.
AGAGCAAATGGAGATAATTTAACTAATTTCATTATCCAATAAAGACACTACATCTATAATTTTTTCAAAACAAAGCAAATTAGTCAACATAAATTATCACTATTTGATAATTTTTCATTTTAATTTAAAATATTTTCAATAAAAACCATATCTTTTCTCAATTCAATGCCTAATTGATTGAGCAAAAATATTCCGACCTAAAAGTCCATACACGATCTCGGGCTTTTCTGTTATAAAGCAATAAAAGTTCGATTTTCACGTTATTTTTAAGGAGTAGACAACGGATCATGGCAATTTCGAGTTTTGGTAAAATTCTCACCGTGCTGGATTTATTTTCAGTTTCACGTCCGATTATCAATGTCGATATCATTTGTGATGAGCTTGGTCTGTCAAAACCCACAGCCTATCGTTATCTTAAAGAACTTGTTTCAACAGATATTTTAAAACGCATTAGTGGTACATCAGGAGACTACACTTTAGGGTCTAAAATTGCCGTTCTTGATTATATTTCTCATAGTACAGATCCATTGGTTCAGATCAGTATTCCTTTTATGCGTGATATCGTAGATCGTACTGAACTCTGTTGTTTATTAACCTATTTAAACCATGATTATTGTATTGATTTACACCATGAAACCTTTAAAGAAGCAGAACTTATTTCTTACGGAAGAGGTTGTCCACGCCCTGTTTATGTAGGTGCTTCACCCAAAATTGTGATTGCTCATCTCTCGAAGCAGCATATTCAAGCTTATTATCATCAGTTTACTCAGGAACTTGCTCAGGTAGGCTTTGCCCATAGCCTCGATGAATTTATGCAGCAAATGCGGAAAATTAAAAAACAAGGCTTTTATTTATCGCAGGGTGAGATTGATCCAATGGTATGTGGCCTTTCCGTGCCGATTCGCTTTTCTACTAAAGAAGCGCCGATTGCACTCACGCTAGTAGCATCAAAAAATCGTTTTGATTTCTTGAATATTCAAAAACTGATCGAGATCTTGCAAAATAATGCAGCGCAAATTGAGCATAAATTTGCAACACTTTCCGAAAATCAGTCAAACTGAATTGAGAATTTTAAAAAATATTTACATTTTTATCCGTTGTAAATAGCAATATATTCTCATATTATGATTATGTTCTTCAGCATGCTTTCCCAAAGAGCGTGTATTTCCTCAGAGAACTAAGCTCATCTTTGTATGGGCTTTTTTCTTAAGCGCCATCCAAAACTCTTAATTAAAATAATTTATAAACAATGAGTTAGAATAAATTTATTGAGTTAACACATAATTTTATTGATTAACTTTGCTTCAACCAACATCTGTTCAGTCTGATCAGTCGACATTGCAACCAAATATTTACCATTTGAATAATAAAGCGAACCATCCTGATTCAGGGCATAGCCTAACACCCCTCTTTTCAGAACTTTCTGCTCCCCATTCGTTGCATATTGAATCAGTTCCCAATTACGAGGGATCACACCCGCAAATTTTTCACCTGCACTTTGATTTTGTTGCAAAGTTTTCTGAGCTTTAATCAAATTACCTTCAACAAATAATTCTTCTTCAGATTTTTGTTTAGTCTTAGCAGGATTTGCACCTGAAGTCGACTTAAGCGATTCGCCAGTATAACGTTGCGTAAAAAAGTCTAACCAACCAATCACAGCACGAATAATTTTGAACGGCGCAAATATAATATCTTTGAGTGAATTGCCGCTGTGATGCTGATTTTTATATGGACGCTTAAGGAAATAAAGCTGCCCCGCCGTATCAATTTTTGGTTTATAAAAATCAAACTTCGGATCAGCAATAATTGTTTCTAGTTCACCTGTTCTTAGATTCAAGCGACAAATCTCTTTCGGTCCCACACTGACATTACCTTGATGATCATAGGCAAAACCACAGCTATCATAATAAACAATATCAGGATCTTGAGGATCAAAACTTGGATGTTCGTCTTGACAGTCACCTTCTGTAATATATTGGATGCGATTCGAATCTAACCCCAAAACACAAAGATGCCTTTCATAAGCATAACCTTTACTTGCAGATAAAATTAATCTTTGTTTTTGCGCTGCATAATCAAGATGATGAACAATAAATTCATTGTTTCTAAGAACTAAAGCTTCTGGCTGTTGTAACTCAGTTAATGATTTCATATAAATTGCACAACCATCTTGTAGTCGCGCCGCATAAATCATCTGATGATTATCAGTCAATACCGCATCAACTGGAAATACATAGGCTAATTCATTTGGATCATCTTGACGGGTCAACCCCATAAATTGCGCGCCAGTACCAGTGGTTTTCCATTGTTTGCGCTGCTTAATTTCTTGTAAATTTTTCTTGTACTGACTGACCGCATGACAATCTATAGTCTGTGTTTTTTGATTTTGTAATAGATACAACTCTTGATTTGATAAATATAATAAAGATGACATGTAACCGTGTTCCTACGTTATCATTTTTAACATTCACTATATTTCACAAATTTTATAGTGAATGCTTTGATTATCTAGATTTTTATTAAATTTAAATAAAATAGTGATGGCAAATCATTTTAAGGCTGTTTTAAATATGGCCAAGCAGCTTTCATATAAATAAACATCGACCATAAAGTCAAAATAACGGCGGTATAGAGTAAAGCATATGCCCAGATTTCGAGTGGTTTCCAGTTTAATAAGAACACACTAATCGCAATCATTTGAAATGCTGTTTTGTACTTTCCTACCGTAGAAACTGCAACGCTAGTACGTGCACCCAATTCAGCCATCCATTCACGCAATGCCGAAACGGTAATTTCACGCGAAATAATCACAATTGCAGCAAAAGCCATTGAGATCGTCGGTTGCCATTGCACCAATACAATTAATGCGGCTGCAACCATAAGCTTATCGGCGACTGGATCAAGGAAACGCCCGAAAGCAGAAGTCTGATTCAAAGTCCGAGCTAAATAACCATCGAACCAATCTGTCACTGCTGCAAGAACAAAGATTGCAGTCAATATCAGATGTCGCATCATTCCCCCATGATGCTCAGCAATTCCAATTGCAGGTGGCCAATAGGCTATTGCCAAAAATACAGGAATGAGGGCGATACGCGCCAAAGTTAAAATATTAGGAATGTTCAGGATTCGCCCTGTGCTCATAAACACCACCATGTTGTTCGCATCAAATATGCATGTCGCACAAAGGATGTGCCGAGATTGTATCCATGTGTAAACAACTTTATACGAAATGCACGGCAGTGTCGACTAGGCAAAAACGGCAACTGTTTGTCGAAGTACCGCAATCAGTCGATTTTCATCATCCCAAAGATAGGCATACTCGGTTGAATAACCATGTTCAGCATATTCAGTCACTACTTTGTATTTGAACCAATCCTGTACTTGATGAGCAATCGGCTGCAAATAAGTAATTTGCCATGTTAATGAGCTTGCTGGTGCAGGGGTTTTAAACATTGGTAACACACCCGGTGGCCACACATCCATCAATCCAAATAGATCGGCCAATTTCATTTCGCGATTTGGATGCAACTGAGGAATAAAACGACACCATCCGCCAAAGTCAGGTACTTTGCTGCCAGCCATTGGATAATTACCTTCAGCCCAACATAGTTCAAACTGTTGCAAACATTGTGGCATTAAACCTTCAATATAAGCCGTTTTTTCCAACTGTGCTGGCAGTGGATAATCAGGAATTTGCGGTAGATTTTGCACATGAATCCGAGATTCACGCTGCGAACCAAAACTTGCTATTAAAATACTTTGTACAGTATCTGCTTGCCATAACCGCACTTCTAAGGTTGTAACCGATTTACCCTCTCGCAACACCTCCGCCGTGAGTTTAGCCTGCCCCTCTTGCACAGGACCAACAAAGGTCACATTACAACTCAATAATTGCTTTGTTGTATCATGAACCACGCTCTGCGCCTTTTGGATTAATAATCCTGCAACTAAACCGCCAAATACGGTGCGACCTTGTAACCATCCTGAGGGAATATCAATCCACTCTTGATGTTCAACCTGTTGATACAGCGGAAGCAATGACATTATCTTTCCTTAATCGTCAAACCATCTTATCTTTAAATGTTTTTCTCTGTTTGTGAATGATCATTGACGCATCAGTCATTGAGAGATTGAGCCAATCAGTCAAATTATTCATGCAAAATTTTATAAATCGTTCTCGCCATGACTTCACCCAAACCCGGTACAAGCATCAACTCTTTTTCTGACGCTTTTAAAACCCCTTGTATACCACCAAAATGAGTGAGTAGATCACGACGGCGTTTTGGCCCTAGCCCAGGAATAGCCTCTAAAACAGAACTACTACGGCGTTTATCACGCTTAGCTCGATGTTTGGTAATGGCGAAACGATGCGCTTCATCTCGCACTTGTTGGATGAGGTGTAAAGCTTTATGGTCTTCGGGTAATTGAATCTTAGTCCCATCGGTAAAATGTAGCGTTTCTAACCCCGGTTTACGTCCCTCACCTTTAGAGACACCAATCATAAAAGCATCAAGCGCTAATTCTTGCATAACCTCCATCGCCATATGCAACTGCCCTTTACCACCATCAATCAAGAGTAGATCAGGTAACATATTTTTTTTATAACGGCGTATCAATGCTTGGCGCATCGCCGCATAATCATCACCGCCCGTAATATCCTGAATCGCAAACTGACGATAATCTCGCTTTCTTGCACCGCCCTGATCAAAGACTACACAAGAAGCAATCGGTGCTTCACCCATGGTATGACTGATATCAAAGCATTCAATCCGATCAATAGGTCTTCCAACCACTTGTTCAAGTTGATGAAAACGCTCGTTCAATTCCAAATGATTACTCAGTTTACCTTTAATCGCATGTTGCACATTCATTTGCGCCAACTCTAGCCATTCAGCCCGAGTTTCTCGCACTTTATGTTTGATTTGAACTTTCTTATTGAAGGTTTGTTGTAATGCTTTTTCTAATTGTTTTTGGTCGGGAATATCTACATTTACAATCAATTCTGATGGCACTTCATCCGCCACTTGGAAATAGAAATTCGCCATAAAATCATTCAGCATTTGCGCCAAATCATCTCCCAACATATCTGGAAAATAACTTTTACCACCCAGCATCCGCCCATTACGCACATACATGATTTGCACACAGGTCACACCCGCTTGATAGGCAATCGCCAAAATATCGGCTTCGCCTTTGATCTTAAATACTGCTTGTTGTGCTTGAACCTCGCGCAATAACGCAAGACGATCACGATAAAATACGGCTTTTTCAAACTCAAGAGCTTCCGCAGCCTGTTCCATTTTTCCAATCAGCTCTTGATTGAGTTCTTTGGTATCACCCTGTAAAAAACGAATTGAATTATCCACATCTTCCTTATAGTCCTGAGGGCTAATCAGACCGACACAAGGCGCTGTACAACGTTTAATCTGATACTGTAAACAAGGGCGTTTACGTTGTGAAAAATAACTGTTTTCACATTGGCGGACATTAAATAATTTTTGTAATACAAGTAGTGTATCTCTAGCACTATAAGCACTTGGATATGGACCAAAAAACTTGCCAACTTGATGTTTACCTTTGCCACGGCCACTAGCAATACGTGGGTAAGGTTTATCTGCTGAAACGAAGATATAGACATACGACTTATCGTCACGCAACATAATATTGTATGGCGGACGATGTAATTTAATCAGATTTTGTTCAAGTAATAATGCTTCTGTTTCAGAACGAACAACTAAACTTTCGATGTCATAAATTCGCGCCACTAAAGCCTGTGTCTTAGGATGATCAATCGTTTTAACAAAATAGCTGGATACACGATTCTTTAAGTTTTTGGCTTTTCCGACATACAGTAACTCTCCATCTTTGCCGAGCATTTTATAAACACCAGGCAATTGAGTCATATGAATCAATATTTTTTCAATGTGTTCACGCGCGTTTGGATTCACAGCAGACTTTCATCATCAGTAATGCTTTCGATGATGTAGTCTGCATAAATCAATTTCAAGTCAATTGAGCCAAAATTCATCAATTCAACAACTCAAATAACACCAATTATTTAAAAACTCGACTCAATACTTGATCAGCGCTCTTAAATGCAGACTCATTAAAGAAATCATAGGCTAGTTCATTTGTTGGAGCGATTGGATTAACTTCTCTAGTTGTATGGTAAAAACCCCAATATTCACGAGACTGATGACGAATGCGTGTATCTGCTAAATTAAACTCAGTATTAGGTGTAAATGCAGTCCAAGCTGCATTTTGCCAAATATCTTGGCGGATAATACTGCTTCCTATACTTACATGTGACAGATTTTGAGTTGGATATGACTCAATATAATCTTGAGTACTCAACTGAACTTGTTTTTGCCAACATTAATAAACAAATAAACAACCAAATCATCGCTATCAAAAAACGCCCTTTCGGGCGTTGATCTCATTCAGATTTAAAATACATAAGGCCGAATAAAAATTAAGAAAAATAGCCCTAACATGATGAACCATTTCAAAAAATAATATAAACCACGATTGCTTGCTTTTAAGGCTTTGGCTTTTAAACGAAACTGATAAATATATCCAAAAAGCTTATTCAACCCACCAGTTTGATCACCCGCTTCATTGGGTGAACTGGCTGCCGTCATGACACTTTTACCAAACCAATGATTAAACTTTTCTATAAAACGGGTTTTTAATGGGCGTTCTACATCAGCGAAAAAGATAATACGATTCTGGTCAGTGGTGTTTTCCGCATAATGGATATAGGTTTCATCAAACACTACACTTTCACCATCACGCCACGAATAACGCTGACCATCGACATCAATAAAACAGCGATCATCATTTGGTGTAATAAGACCTAAATGGTAACGCAATGAACCCGCATAAGGATCACGATGGCGAACTAAACGGCTATCTGGTGCTAACTCAGTAAACATCGCAGCTTTAATTGTTGGAAGGGTTTTTAATAATGCAGTTGTTTTTGGGCAAAGTTCAGCGGCAGATGGATGCGCAGAGTCGTACCATTTCAAATAGAAACGTTTCCAACCTGTTTTAAAGAAAGAGTTGAAACCGAGATCGTCATAACTACTTGAAGCTTTAATCCCACCTTTGTCATATAAAGCTTTGGCTTCGTCTCGAATCATTTCCCAATTTTCATCTAAAACTTTTAAATCTTTAAAATACTGAGTATCAATATAAGGTTGATTCGGTACTTTAGAAAACATGTACATTAAAAAATTTATAGGTGCAAGAATCGTTGAGTGATCAAAAAATTGACGATAAAACGAATGCTTTACTTTACCGCGTCGCTGAATGTACAAAGCTGAAATAATGAAAATCGCTAAAATGATCCATTTAACCATTGAAAAAATCGACCAAAAAAATGAATCTCGGAATTTTATCATCGTCTTTTTTAATTTCTAGCCAATTTTGGTTCAGCAATTTGTTCTACTTAATTAATTAGAAAAAATAAACAATAAATATCATGTATATATAAAAACAAATCTTTCAATGAAAATTGTTATTTTTTTATTTTTTGCTGTTTTTTGACCAAATACATTTTTGCATCAGCTTCATGAATCAAAGTAGATGCATCTAAGTAGCCATCAACATGATCTGTTTGTTTTGCACCGATACTCAAAGTAATATTCGGCTCAATTTGATAAACATACTGTAGTAATCTCGGAACGAAACTTTCGAGTGCCTGTGCTTCAGTACAACGCGGAAATACAATACAGAACTCATCTCCACCACATCTAAAACAATGATCATCCAAACGTGCAACGAATCGAATCGCATCCGCTACAATCTTTAAGATTTGATCACCTTTAGAATGCCCAAAATTATCATTAATTATTTTAAAATCATTGATATCAATAAATACGACTGTAACGGGTTCTAAACTTCGTTCAGCCGCATAAATTGTCGAATTTAAAATACGATTTAAATGTCTCACATTTAATAGTCCTGTGAGCGGATCAGTTTGAGATAAAGCTTCCATTTGCTGAGCACGATCTTCTAACACAGACGCATATTGCTCAATTTTTTCTTTAGATGCCTTCAACTCACTGACTAAACTCCATACATAAGTTTCTACAACCAGCGAAATATCAAACATAAATAACTTTTCTAAAGTAGAACGTATTTGATGAAAATTCTCTGTATCGCCTAATTGTTGTTGAATCATCGATATCAGCATGGTTTTGAGATGATAGACAGCGGATAAATATAATTTGGGTTCGACACCAATTCGTTTATGCACTAAACCGATTCTCAATCGATTATTGACATAATTGGCATCATAATTACCTGAAAAAAGTTCTATCAAGTATTGGCGTTGTGCATGTTGTAACCGTGATAAAGTGTCTATATCACCAATCAGTGAAGCTATCTCAGAAATCGAGGTTTGCTGTTGATAAAAGGTAATCACAACTTGGTCAAGTAGATACTCAAGATCGATTTGTTCCCCTAAGTCAACCAACTGCTGTAATTCTTGATGACTTAAACTAAGCAAAGATCGTCGATATTCAATTTCTTCAATCGAAATATGCATTTGTTTCATCAATGTTTGGTCTGTTGGTTTCATCCTTTACCCAGCCTTTCCTAAACAGGTTTGTTTTTTTATTCAGCTTCTCAACCACATCATCAACAAATAATTATTTTTCTATTCGTTTTCACATAAACCCTAAAAATAGCTATAACTAACATTTTTTGTCACAAAATCAAATCATGTCTCATTTTAAAAACAAAAAAAATCTTTCAAAATCCTTTTTCAACAAAGAGTTAACAATAAAACATTGCTTTCTCTATATCTATAATAAAGCAATAAATAAGCCATAACTTTATCAACTTAACTTAAATATTAGATTAAATATGCTAATAAAAAAAATATGAATTTAAAAATGATTTATGGCTTGCTTAATACACTTTTTACGTTTAAAACCGATAATCACATGACTAAAATCAATCAACTTTTCACTGTTTTTAAAGGAAAAAATAGCTTTCTATTTTTATACAAGCCTTAGAAATAAATTCTTTAAAAGAATAGATGACCCTAGCGTCACGGCTTGATACAACTTGTTATGTCCTTTTTGGATATAGTTATCGTAAGATTAGCGAAGCATTTTGTGTGCGCTAACGCATACACGCTTTATGACATCAACTCAGAATCCTCCACAACAAGGGAGATCAGGCATGATCCACGCTGGCAATGCCATTACCGTCCAAATGCTTGCGGACGGAATTGCAGAATTCCGCTTTGACTTACAAGGTGAGTCGGTTAATAAATTTAACCGTGCAACCATCGAAGACTTCCAAGCAGCAATTGCTGCGGTTAAAGCCAATAACGACATTAAAGGCTTAGTTGTTACCTCTGGTAAATCAACATTTATCGTTGGTGCAGATATTACTGAATTTGGCGACAACTTCGCTGCTGGTGAACAAGCAATTGTTGATTGGCTTATGCCTGTACATGACGTCTTCAATAGCTTTGAAGATTTAGACATCCCTAAAGTTGTTGCTATTAACGGTACAGCGCTTGGTGGTGGTTTTGAAATGTGCTTAGTGTGTGACTACCGTGTCATGTCTGAGCAAGCACAAGTTGGCTTACCAGAAATCAAACTCGGTATCTATCCTGGTTTTGGTGGTAGCGTACGTTTAAGCCGTGTAATTGGTATCGACAATGCTGTTGAATGGATGGCAATGGCGAACCCGAAAAAACCAGCTGCTGCACTAAAAGATGGTGCTGTAGATGCGGTTGTTGCTGCTGACAAACTTCAAGAAGCTGCGATTGATTTGGTTAAACAAGCCATTGCTGGTCGTTTGAATTGGAAAGCAAAACGTCAAGAAAAATTAGACGCAATTAAATTGAACCCACTTGAACAAATGATGGCGTTCAATACAGCAAAAGGTGCGGTACTTGCAAAAGCAAACCCTGCACAATACCCTGCGCCAAAATTGTTACTTGACTCATTACAAGCAGGTGCAAGCCTTACACGTAATGACGCGTTAAAAGCTGAAGCTCAAGGTTTTGCTAAAGCAGCGATTACTCCTCAAGCAGGCGCATTGATTGGTTTATTCATCAATGACCAAGTTGTGAAGAAAACTGCGAAGAAATATGAGAAAGGTGCTCACCCTGTTAACCAAGCAGCTGTATTAGGTGCGGGTATCATGGGTGGTGGTATTGCTTACCAAACGGCAAGCAAAGGCACACCAATCATCATGAAAGACATTGGTAACCCACAACTTGCACTTGGTATGAAAGAAGCGAATGGCTTACTGACCAAGCAAGTTGAACGCAAAAAAATGAAACCTGCGCAAATGGGTGAAACACTTGCTCGCATCCGTCCAACTTTAAGCTACGATGAGTTTAAAGAAGTGGATATCGTGATCGAAGCAGTGACTGAAAATCCAAAAGTAAAAGAAATGGTACTTGCAGACACTGAGAAGAATGTTCGTGAAAACACGATTATTGCTTCTAACACGTCTACGATTTCAATTACGCGTTTGGCGAAAGCATTACAACGTCCTGAAAACTTTGTTGGTATGCACTTCTTTAATCCAGTACACATGATGCCATTGGTAGAAGTGATCCGTGGTGAGAAGACATCTGATGAAGCGATTGCAACTACTGTTGTTCTTGCTCAGAAAATGGGTAAAACACCTATCGTTGTTAACGACTGCCCTGGTTTCTTAGTTAACCGTGTATTGTTCCCTTACTTTGGTGCATTCGACCTTCTTGTAAAAGATGGCGCGGATTTCCAACAAGTGGATAATGTCATGGCGAAATTCGGCTGGCCAATGGGTCCTGCATACTTGATCGACGTTGTTGGTATCGATACAGGTGTTCATGGCGCAGAAGTAATGGCTGAAGGTTTCCCTGACCGTATGAAGCCAGACTACAAAGGTTCTATCGAAGCGATGTACGAAGCAAAACGTCTTGGTCAAAAGAATGACGTTGGTTTCTACAAATACGTGTTAGATAAGAAAGGTAAGAAAGCGAAAACTGTTGATCCAACAGCTTACGAAATCATTGCGCCTTTCGTGACTGGTGAAAAACGCGAGTTTGACAACCAAGAAATCATTGACCGTATGATGCTTGCTTTCTGTAACGAAACAGTTCGTTGCTTAGAAGACAACATCGTTGCAACTGCTTCTGAAGCAGATATGGCGATGATCATGGGTGTAGGTTTCCCTCCATTCCGTGGTGGTCCATGCCGTTACATCGACCAAACAGGTGTTGCTGAATACGTTGCGCTTTGCGACAAATATGCACACTTAGGTAAGGCTTATGAAGCGCCACAAATGTTGCGTGACATGGCTGCTAACAACAAAAAATTCTACGGTTAAGGAGCAACGTGAATGGCTACTTTAAATCCACGTGACGTTGTAATTGTTGATGGCGTTCGTTCAGCAATGGGCAAATCACGTAACGGTATGTTCCGCAATGTTCGTGCCGACAGTTTATCTGCTGAATTGGTACGTGCACTTGTTGCTCGTAACCAGTTTGATACCAATGAAGTTGAAGACATCATTTGGGGCTGTGTAAACCAAACTTTAGAGCAAGGTATGAACATTGCTCGTAATATTGGTTTATTGGCTGACATTCCAAAAACTGCTGGCGGTCAAACAGTAAACCGTCTTTGTGGTTCTTCTATGCAAGCAATCCATACGGCTGCTGCACAGATTGCAACTAACCAAGGTGATATCTTCATCATTGGTGGTGTTGAGCACATGGGCCACGTAGGTATGATGCACGGCATCGACCTTAACCCAGAAGCATCTAAACACTATGCAAAAGCATCGAACATGATGGGCTTAACTGCTGAAATGTTAGGTCGTATGAATGGTATCTCTCGTGAAGAACAAGATGCGTTTGGTGTTGAATCTCACCGTCGTGCTTGGGCTGCAACTCAAGAAGGTCGTTTCAAAAATGAAATCGTGGGTGTTGAAGGTCATGATGCAAATGGCTTCAAAATCTTGTGTGACATCGACGAAGTAATTCGTGCTGATGCAAACCTTGAAGCATTCAAAGCATTGAAACCTGTTTTCGATCCTAAAGGTGGTTCAGTAACAGCAGCAACTTCTTCTGCTCTTTCTGACGGTGCATCTGCAATGTTGTTGATGTCAGCTGAACGTGCTGCATCTTTAGGTTTAAAACCTCGTGCTGTGATTCGCTCTATGGCGATTGCAGGTTGTGATGCTGCAATCATGGGTTACGGCCCTGTTCCAGCAACTCAAAAAGCGCTTAAACGTGCTGGTTTAACGATGGCGGATATCCAAACTATCGAATTAAACGAAGCATTTGCTGCACAAGGCTTATCAGTAATGAAAGGCTTAGGCGTTTATGAGAAACAAGACATCATCAACTTGAATGGTGGTGCGATTGCATTAGGTCATCCATTGGGTTGTTCTGGTGCGCGTATCACAACAACATTGTTGAACGTGATGGAACAACAAGATACGCAAATCGGTCTTGCGACCATGTGTATCGGTCTTGGTCAAGGTATCGCGACTATTATCGAACGTGTTTAATCGACACTGAGATAAAAAGAAAATCCCCGCATTTTGCGGGGATTTTTATTATCAATCGAATATTGCAATATCCACAAACTTTAAATATATTTAAATTGCCTATGTAAAAGTACATAGGGAAGGTAATCTGTTGTCAAGTGTTGCTCCACACAATGTTAGAACGATATCTAACATTTCTGGTGAAACGTTGCATATTGTTTGGAATAAAGTACAGCCAATGTATATTGAACTCCACAGAATGTAATCAATGCTTCTCATAGTATAATCCTTTCGTGATCTAAAGACGATGTAGAAGGTTTCTTCTAGAGGGTACGTAATATTGGGTACTTAGGTATGCTCAAGAAATTCTATTCATAGGATAGAACGTTTTTACGAGGATTATCGTCAACCTTTTCTTGAGTTTTCTAATAATGACAAATATAGATATAGATTTCTTTCATAATCGGCAGAGAAAATATTTGCATTTTGATTACCCAATGCAGCCTAAAAAAGTTTATGACTATGTAACTAATCCTAAAAATATTGAAAAGCATGCTTTCCACCCATTTATACATTTTGAACTTACATCAAGAAAAATCAAAAAAGATAAGACCAAAATTATTAAGATAAAAGGTCAGAAAGATAGATATGCTATTGTTAAATGTCCCCAAAAAATTAGACCTATCAAATATTCTTCTCATATAGATGGTCATATATATGCTTATTATGCGGCATTGCTTACACCAAATTATGAAAAATTAATTCAAGAGTCTAATCTATCAGAAAATATTTTGGCTTTTAGAAAACTACCAAATTCACCAAATAACATTCATTTTGCCAAAAAAATTTTTGATGAAATAAGGGAAAGAAGAGACTGCGTCGCTTTATGTTTTGATATTAAAAAATTTTTCGATGAACTTGATCATCAAATCTTAAAAGAAGCTTGGCTTAGAATATTAGAAACCGATTATTTACCTAAAGACCATTATCAAGTTTATAAATCAATCACAAAATTTTCTTATGTAAATAAAAAAGATGTTTATAGCATTTTAGAGTTATCCATTAATAAAAATCATAGAGATTTAAAAAAATTATGCTCTAGCCATGATTTTAGAAATAAAATTAGGAAAAATAAATTAATTATCAAAGAAGATAAAACTAAAGGAATTCCTCAAGGTTCTGCTATAAGCGCATTCCTATCAAACATCTACATGTTTGATTTTGATAAAAATATTAACAGTTATCTATCAAAACTTAATGCATCATATTACAGATATTGTGATGATATTCTAATATTATGTGACTTAGACCTAGGCATGAAAATCCACTTAGAAACAAAAAAAATGATTAGCAAATTAAAGGTTCAAATTCATCCCGAAAAAACTAAGTTAGTTTATTTTAAAAATGGTTTACATGTTTATGATAAACCACATATGAGTAGAGAGCCACTTCAATATCTCGGCTTTACTTATAATGGTAAAAAAATTCTACTACGTGATGCTGGTTTAATCCAATATCAATACAAAGCCTCAAAAGCCATTCGAATGACTAATAAGAAATTATTAAAGATCAATAATTCGAGAATTAAAAGAGGTGAAGAACCGTTAGAAAGGCATAAAAAACATATCTACAGGCGGTTTTCATTTATTGGGAAAAGAAATTATATTAGCTATGCCCTAAGAGCAGCATCCATTATGAATGAACCTGCTATAAAAAGACAAATCAAGCCTCACTGGTCTAAAATTCAAATGCATATAAAGAAGCATAATGAACTCAATAAAGAATATCATCTTTTAGAATCTACTCCTAAAAAATAAATTTCAGAGTAAACCACTCTTTACCACATCATAAAAATCATGTAGAGAAATAATCTTAAAACCAAAAAAATCTAAACTACTTAATTAAAAGTATTTTCTAGACAAAACAATATATGACAAATTATGATCACAGTTCCAAAAACGATAAGGTTCTAACAATGTTTAAAAATATGGCAGCTGATCTAATGGGAACCAGTGATATCGGTAAGATTATTGAACCTAGAGATTATGATAAGACGGATATTGATGACTATATTTTCCATGAAGACAATGAAAAAATTTTCTTTTTGATCAAAGCAAAAACCGACGAATACTGCTTTACCAATACCGCTTTCATTCATCTAGATGGTACAAGTGCGGTCAGCAAAAAACGGACGTTGAATCGCTATCCATATAAACACTATCAGATTAGTCGGGTGCTTCTAGAAACAGCAGGTACAATTGATCGGGACGTCGAAATCAAATTCCAACTTGGTGGTGCAAGTTATTCAATTGATATTGAAAAATCACAAATCGAAAAGGTACGAGATTTATATAAAGCTCTATTTAGTATTGGGGAAGCATGCAAAGAAATTGAACGTCAAATAAATTCGCTAGTCATCACTCAACAAGCTGTGAATAACATGTTTTCTCTGCGTGAATTACCAGAACAAGTGTTGTTAAACCTCCCTGATATTATTTCTCAGACCACCATTCAAGTTGAAAATAAGTTTACTGAACGTCGTAAACAAATTGAGAACTATGATTTCTCTGCAATTTTTGAGCGTTACCTAAAACAATAATAGAAAAAATCCCCACTAGATATGCGGGGATTTTTATCTTAATCAATGATATAAGCTATGGTTGTCTAAAATCTTTTAAACCATTTTGAATTTGCTGCTGTAATAGCAAAATATCATTCAAATTGACTTTAATCGAACCATCACGAATGCCATCAATATTGTTGCGATTTATATTAAGTGGCTCTAATATTTTAAATACACCATTAGTTGGATCAGATGATTGAAAACCTGAAGCCACCGCTAGAATATACTCTTGTAACCCAGGTGAAACTTGAGATAAGCCTGACTGCACCTTTGGTTCAAATTCAACTGCACTAATATTCTCAGGAATTCCTGCATTCTGCATATCAGTATGGGTTTTATAAATACGATGCTGAAGTGCTTGACGTACCTTTTTATCTTCTTGAAATGGAGTAGGTCCTACGACTTCTTCACGTAATTCAGATTCAGCCATAATACGAATGGTTGGTAAAGTTGCAACCTCTTCGGCATGTACTGCTGAAAATCCAACCAAAGTAAATGCCATCATCAGCGCTGATCGTTTTAGAAAGTTCATCACTTGCTCCAAAAATCATTCACCTTAAATATTGAATAAAAATAACTATAAGCTTAAGCCTACAACAAAGTAATATTGAATTCTGTATCACTCTGATAAACGGTAAATTTCACCAAAATTTTAAACGAGAAATCAAATTTATCCGTATTAGCGATCATGTTTAATCTTTGTAAAGATCGCCATACTTAAGAGAAAAGTCCTCGCTTCTACTTAGATTTTTCATTATGGTCTTTTAAATATTGTATGAATATCAATTATTTTTTTAAATTTTAAACTTAAATCATTAGGAGAACTGGATGTTTTCAACTCTAATTAAAATGACTACAGCGATATCAATTACAGCATTATGTTTAACGGGATGCGCAACCAAAACACTGATTAACAAAGACAACAAAACCTATACTCGAACAGAACGTGTCACTTTAGTTGAAGACAATGTGGTTGCTTTTGGGCGACCTGCGCAAACATCGTCAAATTTACCCAAAGACAGTATCGTGATTGCAGGGAAAAAAAACAGCTATATTTTGACTCAAGGTGGTTCTCAATTTGTGAGCTTGATCAGTAAACTTGATGCTAAAAATATCCAAATAACACGGGACTTGAGTTTTTATTCTGAAAAGAATGATGGTAATTTTTCAGGTACATTGCCACTTTCCTATATAAAACTTAAAGAAGATTTAAGCAAAAAAGATCTAGAGTTCTTTATTGAAAATGGCGCAAAAGAATGTTCATCCTCAAGCGATGAGCGTATGTATGCACAGCGGTTCTGTTTTGATATTAAGCTTGCTGGTGTCGTATACCCTGCTGCAAATAATCTCACCTCATTAAAAGCATTAAGTAAGCCTTACCAAGTCTCTATCTATACCAATAAAGAAGAAAGTTATAAATCAAAATCAGGTATGAATCCTTTAGAAAAACTGGTTTTACTGCCTTTTGCTGTAGCGATTGATGTGGTGAGTTTACCGTTCCAAGCAGCGGAAAAGATTTTCGACTAAAGTTGATGTTACAATCAAGCAATGATTCACAGGCTGAATCATTGCTTGATCGAACTACAATTCTTCATCTAATACTTCAACATTGTTTTGCTTAATTTTATCTATCTTCTGATTTAATCTGAGCACATCTTGATAAAGTGCATTAAACTTTTTCACTTGTATTGTTTCTTGAAAAAGAATCATTTTGTCTTGTTTCTGCCATGGGTAGGTTCTCAACATATCGAACATTGCCTGTGCTTTTTCTATAATTTTCTGTTCAATCGGGAAAATATCATGTGCTTTATCTACTTTAAGGTTATGTTCTAATTTAACTTGTAAGGATTTTCTCATTTCATTATGAATAGCCAAACTTTTTGCTTGTTTAAGTGAATCGGTCTGTATTTGTTGCCGTTTTCGTTCATATTCAGCCGATATTTTCCGAACCTCGCGAAGCATTTGTTCTGTTTCTTTATAAGCTTGCTGACGATCTTGATCCAAACGCTCTACATCTAAAAAAGTATCCCAATTTGCTGCTTTGAGTTGCCTTAAATAATGATTTCGCGCTTCAACATTTTGCATCCAATAACTAAGTAGAAACTCGGACATCAACTTATAATCACCTGACAAACGATCATCATGTACATTCAGTTGCACAGGTTTTGACCAATCTTGCGCTTGGTCATAGAGCTCACGCATTTTTTCAGCCATAACAATTTCAAACATTTGTTCAGTATTGGCTGCTTTTTGCTGCACACGATATTGATAGAAAAAGAAAGTACTTATACAAATTACAATGACTGCAAGGAATAATAGAAAACGGCGCATACAGCCTCCAATCTTAATTATATTTTTTATGTTCTGAATTTAAGTTTAATCAATCAAACATAGGCTGTTAATTGATTTTTATTTCATTTCTCGTAACGGAGCATTACATTTTCATCGCTTTAAATTTCGTACTTACGCCCCTATTATCAAACCAACTAAAATTGTAGAGATATACCATGCGCGTAGATATTTGGTCAGATGTGGTTTGCCCTTTTTGTTATATTGGGAAAAAGCGTCTTGAACATATTGCTGAACAAGCAGGAATTGAGCTTGATATTCATTGGCATAGCTTTGAACTCGATCCAGATGCTCCAGCTAAACACGAGACTTCAAATACGGAGCGCTTAGCAAAGAAATATGGGCGTAGCTTTGCTGAAATGGAAGAAATGGAACGTAATGTCGCTGCTATGGCAGCAGTTGAAGGCATCGACTTCCAATGGCAAAAAGCCAATTCAGGCAATAGTTTTAATGCTCATCGGATCATTCATCTTGCTCAAAGTAAAGGCTTAGGTAACGAAGCAAAAGAAGCCTTTTTTCATGCTTATATGACTGAAGGTCTTGCAATTGGTGAACGTGAAGTGGTTGAAGAAATCGCTTCACGGATTGGTCTAGACCATGCTGAGGTTGAGTATGTGCTGGATTCAGATGAGTTGGCAGATTTTGTGCGTCACGATGAAAAAATTGCACGTGAGCAATTGAATGTTACTGGCGTGCCTTTTTTTGTCTTTGATCAAAAACTAGCACTTTCAGGTGCACAACCGCGTGAGATTTTCTTACAAGCATTACAACAAGCTCAATCAGCATCTACACAAGAAATCGAGCAAACCAATGCAGCTCAATGTAACGATGATCAGTGTGACATTCATCCCTAACTATTTTTACTAAATCACAAGCTTCAAGATTAATTTGGAGCTTGTTCAGGACATTTTCAAAAACCACAATTCTTATGCCCTCACCTATTATCCCAAAAAGAATACCGCTTATCTGAGCAGAAAATCCTGTAACAAAGTAACCATCTTTATTGATCAACTTTTAACTCAACAATATGCGACTTGAGTCACATATTGATGATATATTTATAGATATGTTTTCGCATAACTATCTATTTATCCGATTTATTGTTTTACGGTGTTGATATTTTGAAAGCCAAAACATGATCAAAATCTCTATTTGGAATACCTAAATGAGATTTTTTACTAACTTGCAGTCTATAGATTTTGCATAGTTTTCTTCTATAATCGTCATAAAGTGACATTCTTTTGTTATGAAAATTCAAGAGTTACAAGCCCTAATAAATGGTCAGATTCAACCCGAACAAATATGCATTGAGCAACTTGTAGCTTTGGCTAGACAGCATAATTTGACGAATACACCTGAATACAAACTGTTAGATGATGCTGTGAATATTGTACTTATTTATTATTTAAAACAGGCTCAAGCCTATCTCTAAGGAAACTATCAATGGACGTATTAGAGAAAGCATTATTGGTTGATGAGCTCAAACATCTGATTGTTGGGCTAAACAACGATAAAAACTCACTTTTTGAGATTGCAAAATCAAAGCAACGTATTAAGGATATTTGTTCTTCTTGTGACGATCCATTGTTTCAAGAACAACTCACTCCATTTAAAGAATTTATTCAACAAGAAGAATTTCCGGCTGAAGAATTAGAAAGCTTTGGGTATGCACTCACTTATCGCGGAACATTTAAATTTATGGGGCGTGTTGAACATGCTTTATTTGCATCAGGCGACATGGGATGGGCAGCTTTACGTCAGTCACAGCATTGGCAAATTTGGGTTATTCGCCCTGCATTGTCTTTTATAAAGAGCCCTTGGTTTACATCTACTCGACAAGCACTTGAATGGATTCAAACGAGCACAAGTGATTATATAAAAACAGATGATGAACTCAAAAGCCTTATTCCTGTTTTAGAGCCAATTCATCAAAGTTCAACAAATTTATCATTAGATTCAAATCAGACAATTCACAAGGACAGATTATCTGCTATGAGAGAAGAAACTGCGAATTTTGAAGCACAACTCGAAGCAATTATTCAGGAAAGAATTCAATCTGTACCCAATACTCCAACACCAAGTATTTCAACGGCCGCAAAGCCTAAACCAAGTTTTAGACAAAATGTGCGTCCTGTTGCAAATCTAAATAAAGCTAAACCTGTTGCGCTAAAAGATTTTAATTTAGATGGACTCGTATGTCGCTTAGAGCGTATCGATCCTAAAACATTTCCATCTTTATATCGTGTAGAGCTACACGATGAGATTGATCAAAATATTAAAATTGATTGGTTATATTTAAAAGCTGAGAATGACGTTCAACCTGTTTGGGAAACAGCTCAAATCTTTGTTGCTGAACAGCTTTATGCTCAAGGACAGTTTTCACATTATGTCGTACTTATTGGTACTCATAGTGTCGAATATGCTGCAACAATCTTACAAGCTTATACAGACCAACGTCATACTCAAACAAGCTCGATTCATCAAACAGACTGGGTTATTTTTAAACAACACTACCACCAACATGAAACACTATTTAATGAATGTATCATGAATGGTAGTCAAGTTTGGCAGCGTAATGAGCGATCTTACCCTTATATTCCTGCTGCCTTTATTAACACGCAAAAGTTTATTCCTTTTGAAGAAACAGCAGCGACTTTTCTGACGCCAGTCATCCTACTCAAAGAGCGTCAAAAAATCAGAGTGCTACACGGCGCAGAACGGGTAAAATTATCGAGCGAAGATCAAGCTTATCCGTATCTATTGTTAGATCGTGCAGACGGCTATACATGGCAATTAATACGTCAAGTGATTAGCCGTCTCCCTCAACCAATTTCAGTTCATGATCTCTATCAAGCACTCGAAAATGCAGATGTTTCAGCGACCTAAATATCCATTTTTAAGATACATCTAATCCACCATCAAACTTGTGATTGCTTATTGCAAGTTTCATGGTGGACTTTCATAAATACTCATTCAAATTTTCAAAAGCATTGTTAAATTGCTGTTTTTTGTGTCTTTAGCTTGATTTTATTGCTTGAATAATCAAGAATTAAATGAAGAAAAATATATAAGTTTTAACTATGACGACTTTAAATCAAACGGTACCATCATATATTTTATATACGCTCATTGCACTTCCATTCGGTTTATCAACAACTGTTAGTGCAGCAACTAAACTGGTTGAACAAACTGAGAATAATATTCCCAAAGCGGAAACATCAAATCAAGAAAAC
This sequence comes from Acinetobacter sp. TR3, assembly GCF_027105055.1. Lineage (NCBI taxonomy): Bacteria > Pseudomonadati > Pseudomonadota > Gammaproteobacteria > Moraxellales > Moraxellaceae > Acinetobacter > Acinetobacter sp. TR3. Next base: position 285,377 of record NZ_CP114264.1, on the reverse strand, counting down.
TTCTTAGACTATATTCCTAAATGGGTAGATGCGAGCCCCACCGTTCTTCCTGAACAATCTGATCAATCTATTGTTCCTCCAACCGCTGAAACTGAGAATAAAACATGGGTTGATCGTAAACAGCGTGATATTCGCAACTGGGCTGATCGAACCTCGGTTAAGATTGATGACTGGTTTGGTGATGTCGACCCTGAAAAACCAGCTTCAGCAACGATTCGTTTTATGTTGGACAATTATTGGAATGAATATGATAACTATGAAGTTAAACCTCGTATTCGAGGAAAAATCAAACTTCCAACTTTAGAAAAAAAACTTAGCTTAGTTTTTGGTGATGATTCTCTAGATGACGAATTTAAAAATAATATTGCCAATACCAATACACAACCAAATCAAGATCCAAATAAAAAACTTGATTCTAAACAAACACGTGACAGCAATGGTTCTCTTGCATTACGTTGGTCTAATTTTTCCAAAAAACTACCATTTGAAACAGATGCAGATATTGGTATTCGTTCTGGTGATGATGTTTACTTACGTCTAAGAGCTGAGAAGCATTGGGATTTGCACAATGATTTCCACTTTAATGCTGAACAAATCTATCGATATGGTAGTCAAAGTGAGAACTATTTGCGTACAAATTTAGAATTGATACATGCTCGACCCAACCAACCTTTTCTTTCAAATCAATTCAGTTTAACTTACGCTGACAAGCAAGATGATGATTTGTTATGGGACAATCGAATTTTCCGCCAACACAAATTCTTTGCGCATAACAATTTTAATTACGGTCTCTATACAGGTGGCTATTACAACAATAATGACTTACGTCTAAATAGTTGGGGGCCTTTTGTTTCTTGGAGACAACCTTTATGGCGTGAGTGGTTCTATGTACAAGGTGATCTCAACTATTTCAATGATCATCGTTCAGATCGCAGTCATTTCGTTAGTACTTTCGTTCGTCTTGAAACCCTATTCTAAATTCATTTAAATGATCTGAATGCTCAATTTAAATTTAGATTGAGCATTTTCACTTTTAAACAATCTTATAAAATAAATAATTAATTAAGCTTTGATTATTATTATTTGATTCTTTAATTTTTCTTTTATGCATGAATCATCGATACGCCATACTTGTGTATGTTTTGATTATAGGAAATCTATATTTAGCTTACCTACTGCTCCCCTTTTTTCCTTTTTTGATCCCAATCAATAGACATCATACGCATCTTGCTCATCAATCTTTTTTACAGCCACATTCGCAAGTACATCATATTTTAAAATGTACGGCTATGATTACAGATGAAACTTATGCAGTCAGCAATGATCAACAACTTGCCGATGAACTTATGCAGGTTTTTGGTCATGACACTTTATGGCAACGTGCTCAACAAACTCAACCGCCTAAAAAACTAGGCAAAAATACCAAGCACAATGCCCACAAAACAATTCCCACGCCGAATCCACTCAGCGCAAGTTGGTCAACCATTTCTAATCTATTGCCCTTTCATAATGATCTAGATTTAGGATCAAATTCAGATACAGATATTTATGTCCAATTTCTAGCAAAGAAAAACTGGATCTTGCATTCAGGGCTACGGCTCAATACAACTCAAATCTTTCGTTACGGTTCAAGCAGTAAAAACTATGCGGAAACCTACTTAGATTTAACCCAAAAATTTCAGCAACAAGCACAAATTTCCACGCAATTTAACTTTTCTAAAACTCAAGACTCAGAATATGTATGGAGTAATCGCACTTTTCAGAAATTAAATCTATTATCTCAAAACAATCTCACCTATGGAATTTTGAGTACAGGTGATTATGAAAACAAGGCGCTTCGTGTGAATGAGTGGGGGCCATATTTTTCTTGGAAAAGACCAATTTGGCATAATTGGGTCTTTATGCAAAATGACATTAATTATGTAAACATGCCAACGAGTGAACAAGGATATTCTTTCAACTATCAAATGAAGTTTGAAGCACAGTTTTGATCAAAAGACCAACACAACTGTGGATAACTTAAATGTTATCCATAGATATAAAAAACCTCTGCCGAAGCAGAGGTTTTTAGGTCAAATCACTTATTGTAATAACAAGCTGTTGATACGTTTTACATAGGCTGCTGGATCTTCTGGTAAGCCACCTTCAGCAATTACCGCCTGATCAAAGATCACATTCGCAAGATCATCAAACTGTGCAGAGCTTTCTAATTTTTTCACCAATGGATGTTCTGGATTGATCTCTAAAGTCGGCTTGATTTCTGGCACAGCCTGTCCTGCTTGTTTCAGCATACGGATCAGTTGCGGAGAAAGTTCACCCTCACTCGTTACCAAACATGCTGGTGAATCAACTAAACGCGTCGTAACACGCACTTCTTTGGTTTTGTCTTTTAACGATGTCGTTAAGCGGTCCACCACAGGCTTGAACTGCTCAGCCGCTTGTTCTAAAGCCTTTTTCTCTTCAGCATCCTGCAAGTCACCAAGATCAACAGCGCCTTTAGATACGTTTTGTAGTGGCGTACCATCAAACTCAAAGACAAAATTCATTGCCCACTCATCAACACGATCTGCCATGAGCAATACTTCAATACCTTTTTTCTTGAATACTTCAAGTTGTGGCGAATTTTTCGCGGCTGTAAGATTATCAGCAGTCACATAGTAAATCGCTTTCTGCCCTTCTTTCATACGTGCTTTATAGTCGGCAAATGAAGTCGAGATTTCATCATTGCTAGAAGTTGCATAACGCAATAATTTCAAGATACGCTCACGATTACCCGTATCTTCGCCTAAACCTTCTTTTAACACCGAACCAAATTCAGTATAGAAAGCTTTGAATTTCTCTTGGTCTTTTTCATCTTCCGATTTTGCCAAGCCATCCAGTAAGGTCAATACACGACGTGCATTACCTTCACGAATGGTTTTTACATCACGGCTTTCTTGAAGTAATTCACGACTGACATTTAATGGTAAATCAGCACTATCGACCACGCCTTGTACAAAACGTAAATAGTTTGGAATGAGGTTGTCTGCTTCATCCAAAATGAATACACGCTTCACATACAATTTGATGCCCGCTTTTGCTTCACGTGTAAACAGATCTTGTTTGGCTTGACTTGGGATATACAATAATTGCGTATATTCAGTGCTACCTTCCACGCGGTTATGCGCCCATGCCAAAGGCTCTGCAAAATCGTGGCTCAGGTTTTTATAAAACTCGATGTATTGCTCATCAGTGATTTCACTCTTATTACGTGTCCATAACGCACTTGCTGAGTTAATCGCTTCCCATTCATCCGTCTTCACCATTTGACCGCCTTTCGGTTCTTCACCTTCAGCGACTTCTTCCTCTTGCCACACTTCTTTTTGCATTTCGATTGGCAAACTGATGTGGTCAGAATATTTATTAATGATTTGTTTAACTTTCCACGACTCTAAATAGTCGAGTGCATCATCACGTAAATGCAAGATGATATCGGTACCACGGGTTGCTTTCTCAATCGTTTGAACTTCGAACTCACCTGTACCGCCACTGATCCAACGTACACCTTCAGCAGTCTCTAAGCCAGCGCGGCGTGATTCAACCGTAATTTTATCGGCTACAATAAATCCAGAATAAAAACCCACCCCAAATTGACCAATTAACTGTGCGTCGGCTTTCTGATCACCACTTAACTTTGACATAAAATCTTTAGTGCCCGATTTTGCAATCGTACCAAGATTCTCTATCGCCTCTTGCTGGCTTAAACCAATACCATTGTCCGAAATCGTGAGTGTTTTATTCTCTTTATCCAAGCTCACACGAACATGCAAGTCGGCATCATTTTCATAATATTCAGGGTGATTAATCCCTTCAAAACGTAACTTATCGCAAGCATCCGAAGCATTTGAAATCAGTTCACGTAAGAAAATTTCTGGGTTGGAATACAGCGAATGTGTCACCAAATGTAATAACTGAGCAACTTCAGCTTGGAAACTATAATTTTGTGCGACTTGTTCACTCATAAATCACTCCTTATCTTGAGGTTTATATATTTGGAATGATTTATGAATGGTGCATATCTTGAATATTTCAATCCTTGTGTTTTATTTTTTCAGTTAAAAAATGCACAAAAGAACAATTAGAATGGTCCTTGGCTCAATATACGTGTTTGTAGAAGTTGATCCAATCGCTGTTGTCTTTGCGCATAAGCACGACGAAGACAGGGAGTATTTGCTGCACATGAATTACGCTGTTTCAACCATTGGAATTGCTTATCTTTTTCTGCATCACGTCCTCCCATAGGGAGTGCGTGCAAAATAATCTGGTAAGTTGTTGCCAGTTTTACATCTGCATCATTTAAACCAAGATCGTTACAAATCTGTTGTTCCGATTTTAATTTTGCAGCTTTGCATGGGAAACTAGCGGCATGGGTTTGAGATAAAATGAGTAATGGCATAAGAAATAATGCTGAGCTTAATAATTTTTTCATCACCGATCACAACTTATTAAAAACTAGTTCTTAGCTTACCGCACGCTCTGTTTCAGGCTTGTATCTGTTTTATATTACGATTGCAAAATAAAAAACCTCACGATTTGTGAGGTTTCTTTAAATCTAAATCGCCTTAGAACTTATAGCTATAACCCAAGGTATAGACCATAGGATTAATATCTAAATCCGTCAGCTTAGTTCCATTAATTTTAACTTCTGGGCTTAATTGTGCGTAACGCGCGTCAAAGAAAACACCCCAGTTCTTTGCATCAGCAGGTTTAAAATTAAAACCAATTTGACCTGCAAAACCAAAATCTTCTTTGACTGATAAATCTTTACCAGTCAATCCACCTGTTGTTTGTTCATCCCAAGCAAGAAATGCTGAGCCACCAACACCGATATAAGGTGTAAAACCTGTTGAATTCTTCAAATTATATTTGAATGTTATTGTTGGTGGTAAATGCTTAATTTTCGCTACTTTCTCACCATTTAGCAAAACATCATGTGCAATAGGTGTTGCAAGTAATAGCTCTGCTGAAAATGGCGTATCACCAAAGAAATATTCTACTGAAGGTGTAAAAGCAAACTCATTGTCACCTTTTAAGGTACCTACACCCGCAATTTTTGTTTCATCTGTTGGCGCAATAACACTACCACCGACCTTAACCTGAAAACCACCTGCAAACGCAGTTGATGATAACCCCAATAATGCAACAACTAATACATTTTTTAGCATTTAAACAACCTCTTTTAAAAAATTATGTTCTTGTTCAACATAATAAACACGTGTTTTTACATTATGCAATACATATTAATTCCAACCTTTTTGATTGATTTTGTAATATATTGAATAATAAAAAAATATATTTGTTAAAATATGTAATATAAAATAATTCAGACCAATTCAATCAACTTAAATCATTATAAAACCTAGTATTTTTATCAAGATTTATTGTTTAAAATTTAGCTGAAGTTTTTGAAAAAATAAAATTAAGATTAATTTAAAAATTAAATTACATATAAATTTCTATTTAGAATATATTATAAAATTAGATTAAAAAACAGACAAAAAATGTCACTTCTTGATATTTTTTATACTCAACAAAAAAGGCTCATATTGAGCCTTTTTATTATAAAACCATTGCTGCGATCCAGCCAAAAATAAGTAGCGGGATATTAAAATGTATAAATGTTGGCACTACAGTATCCCAAATGTGATCATGTTGACCATCTACACCTAGTCCTGCTGTAGGTCCTAATGTTGAATCTGAAGCAGGCGAACCTGCATCACCTAATGCAGCAGCAGTGCCAATCAATGCAATTGTTGCTAAAGGTGAGAATCCAAATTGTACGCAGAGTGGCACATAAATCACTGCCAACACAGGCACACTTGAGAAAGATGAACCAATACCGATCGTGACAAACAGGCCAATAAATAGCATCAAGAACGCAGCTAAAGCATGATTATCACCAATAATATGTACAACTCCATTCACTAGATGAGCAATGTCGCCTGTATGCGTCATGACTGAAGCAAAACCTGCCGCAGAAATCATGATAAAACCAACTAAGGCCATCATCCGCATCCCTTGCACAAACACATCATCGGCTTCTTGCCATTTAAAGATGCCAGAAGCGGATAACACAGCAAAACCAACAAGACCACCTAAAATCATCGAACCTGAATACAACTGTGCGACTAAAGTTAAACCGATTGCAAGTAAAGCCATGAGCATGGTTTTTTTGGAAATATAAGGTACATTTTCAGCTTCATGCTTCAACTCTTCAGCATCCACCTTGAGGTCATATTCAGCTTGTGTTGTTGCTCGTAGTGGTTTATCCAAATCAATGCTTGTAACAGGTGAAATTGATCGATCAACATATTCACGCGGCTTACGATAACTAATAAACACAGCGACTAAAGTACCTAAAACCATACCCAAAACAGGTATCGCCATGCCCATAGGCATCATGCCACGTTCTACATGCAAACCATATGCAGCCCCAATCTTATTGATATTTCCCATCAAAATTTGTTCAAGGAAAATGGCACCAAAGCCCACAGGTAAGAATATATATGTTCCAACTAAACCCAACGTCAGTACACATGCTGCCGCACGTCGATCAAGCTTGAGGTGATTCATCACTTTTAACAATGGCGGAACCAATACAGGAATAAAAGCGATATGAACTGGGATTAGATTTTGAGAAAAAATTGCAGCGATGAGTAAAATCGTTAATAAAAGATATTTCACTTTTTTTTCTTGATTTTTACTGGCTTCCATTCCTAATAAACCAATCAATTTATGTGCAAGTAAATCTGGTAAACCAGATTTAGATAATGCTAAGGCAAAAGCACCTAGAACAGCATAAGCCAAAGCAACTTCAGCACCATCTCCCAATCCTGCATTAAAAGCTTCTACAGTTTGAGAAAGGCTCAGTCCAGCAACCAAACCACCAATAATGGCTGATATGACCAAAGTGAGAACAACAGAAACGCGTGCCAGTGATAAAATAAACATCACGGCAATCGCAATTACGACAGCATTCATGGACAAAATTTAGGAGCAAAAAGAAAGGCGACATTCTAGCAGATTCATTGTATAGAAGCTGAAAATGTCGCCAAATTGCAATCTGTTTTAAGTGATTTTTATTTTGATTAATCCGCTAAAGCCTTAAACAGTCTGGCGTTTTACAAAATGACGGATTAGTTCAGCAATTTTGGTTGGCTGACTTAGAACCGCCCAGTGATTGGCATCAAGTTCAACATATTCAAAGTTTTCAACCCATTTTGGCATCGATTCTGTAATGTACTCTGGGCTAACAAATGCATCGCGTTTTAATACAATTGCCTGTACAGGACATTGAGCATAGCGTTGGCGTGGTTGAGTCAGTGAAGGAATAAAGTTAGCACGATACAGATTAATACCGTATTTACCATCTGACACAATATTTGCATTTAATGGCAAGTTTTGTTTTTTCTCTAAGCCACTTAAAATCTTCCCCCACTTTTCTGGACTAAAGAAAGTCCATACGGTTGGAGCAACTAATGGCAAATGGAAAGCACCAATATACCAAGATTTAGTCAGCATTTTCAGTACATTACTTGGTGCAGATTTAAACTTTTCACGCAAATATAAAGAAGCATGATCCAAGCAAGGACCTGAGATTGTTGTATAAGATAGTAAACGGCCTTTTAACTTAGGTTCAGTTGCTGATTCCCAAGACTGTAAAGAACCCCAGTCATGCGCTGCCATATGGAAATTGCGGTTGGGTAACACTTCATCAACGACTTCTTGCAAATCCAAAGATAAACGCGGTAATCGATAGTCTTTAATACGCTTTGGAATTGATGACAAACCTGCACCACGAACATCGTAAGTAACGACATAATAGTCATCAACCAATTGCTCAATAATCGGCTCCCATACTTCCTGATTATCTGGATATCCATGTACTAACACTAATGGTGTTTTCTTTTCATCACCCCATGTTTTGACACAGAGGCTTTGTTGGTCAGAAGTGGTTACTGTTTTTACTTGTGCTTGCATAATTCTTTCCCATTTTGTTTTCTATCGGCTTGGTTATAAAACAGCCATTGCCAGCGATGCACTAAAAATGATACTTATGGAGTATGAATAGAGTTGCAAGAAAAAAAATTGACCATGAAAGATTTTTTAAAAAAAATTCGAACCATTCCAGCGATTTCTAAATTTATGCTGAATCATTACTCCCCTTACCGTGGTGCAGGCATTGCAATCGAAACATTTGATCTTGATCGTTACTTCATTCGTGTCAAAATGCCACTGACTAGAAAAAATCGTAATATTGTCGGGACACATTTTGGGGGCAGTTTATATTCGATGGTTGATCCCTTTTATATGCTGATTCTCATGCATCATTTAGGGCATAAATATATTGTTTGGGATAAAAGTGCTTCTATTAATTTCCTGTCACCTGGTCGTAGTGAGGTCGTTGCCGACATTAAACTGAGTAAAAATGAAATTGATGAAATCAAACGATTATCAGAAAATTATGAACCTGTTTTACGTCATTACACGCTCAATATTTTAGATGATGCAGGAACACGAATTGCAGAGGTTGAAAAAATTTTATATATACGCCGGAAGAAGCCCAAAGCAAGTTCTTTGGGATGAACCTAAATATAAAATGCCTGCAAATCATAGCAGGCATTTATTAAAACTTTAATTCATATTACTTTTTCTTTTCTTGGATTGCAGCTCCTGCGCCACCACCGATTGCACCACCAATCGCTGCACCAGTATCGCCACCAAAAATAGACTTACCAATTACAGAACCAATACCTGCACCAATTGCACTACTTGTGGTTGAATTACTACTACCACCCTTGGCATTTGCACCTACACCAGCACCTGCTGCTGCACCTACACCCGCTCCTAAGCCACCACCTACATGATTACCAACACCACCACCAACTGCACCACCCAATGCTGCTGCACCAATACGCTGATCAGATGCGCTCATGTTTTGGCAGCCTGTAAACATTAAAGTAGATAATACTAATGTTGAAATTAAACCAATTGTTTTTTTCATATCCAAAACTCCTCAATTTTATAGTCTAAGCATAATCTGATTTTTGTTAGAAAATAATCAGATTATGTAATTGCTCTAAGTGCATTCTTTTCTTTTTGTAATAAAATAAACTAAATGGAAGAATATTTGATCAATACAGTACTACACTGTTGATTGAATTAGGTTATTAAAAACGAAGTCAAAGTTCCAATCTAATCAGCATGAAAACAAAATGTGTGACTCAATGTAGAAATACAATTTAACAGGGGCGAAAAAATGACAAGATTTATGCTATCCATGTTGATCTTGATGAGTTTGAATTCAGCAACTCAGGCAAATTTTTTCAAGTTCCAAACATTAGCAAAAGTAGAATCACTTAAAAATATTGCTTACGGTCATGATTCCCAACAAATGATGGATATCTATTTCCCATCTAAACCACACACCGATAATAATCTAGCTCCAATCATCGTTATGGTGCATGGTGGTGCTTGGAGTATCGGTGATAAAAATAATGCTGCTGTAGTGAAAAATAAAGTCGATTATTGGTGTAAACAAGGGTGGCTTTTGATCTCCGTTAATTACCGATTAGTTCCAAATGCAACCGTACAGCAACAGACTCAAGATATATCAAACGCTTTACTCTATATTCAAAAACATGCAAATGATTGGCATGCAAACTCAAAACGGCTTATTTTGGTAGGACATTCTGCTGGTGCACATTTAGTTAGCTTGGTTACTGTACGGCCCTCGTGGTTAACTCCACAACCGCAACCTTGGCGAGCAACCATTGCCTTAGATAGTGCTGCTTACGATATCGAAAAGATCATGCAAAATCGGCATGCTCGATTTTATGATCGAGCCTTTGGTCAACAACCTGAGAACTGGAAAGCCCTATCTCCGATCTTACAACTACATCAAAGTTTACCTGCATTTCTCGCTGTTTGCTCAACCACTCGCCCTGATCAACCCTGTATACAGGCTCAACAATTTATTCAGCAAGTACAAAAACTTGGGACATCCGCACAATTATTATCACTCCCACTTTCACATCGTGAAATAAATAGATCTTTGGGAGAAGATAATAAATATACACAACAAGTGAATCACTTTATAGAATCCCACTAATTTATACCTATGAAAACTTAGTTTCGTTTTCTAAATACAATCATTTTGCTATTTTCAAACATAAAAAAGGCACCCTAAGGTGCCTTTTTTAATTCGTTAAGACTTAGAACTGATCTGAGTTTAATGCTTGACTAAATGCTTGATCAACTTCACTGAAATCATTGTGAAGTTCAAATTCAGCAGCTTCAGATTCTTGACGACGACGTTCTAAATGATACGCAAGACCCGTACCTGCTGGGATCAGACGACCTACAACAACGTTTTCTTTCAAGCCGCGTAAATCATCTTCTTTACCTGTTACAGCAGCTTCAGTTAACACGCGTGTTGTTTCCTGGAACGATGCAGCAGAGATGAATGAGTCAGTAGAAAGCGACGCTTTGGTGATACCCATCAATTGACGTTCAAACTTCGCTGGGAACTTGTTCTGAGCCAAGACAGCTTGGTTCTCTTGAACAACGCGGATGTAATCCACTTGCTCGCCTTTGATGAAGCTTGTATCACCGCCATCAGTGATATCAACTTTACGCAACATTTGACGTACAACAACTTCAATGTGCTTATCGTTGATTTTTACACCTTGGAGACGGTAAACGTCTTGAACTTCGTTCACGATGTAGTTAGTTAATGCTACTTCACCTTTCAAACGCAAGATGTCATGTGGGTTTTGTGGACCATCAGAAATGGTTTCACCACGGTTCACATGTTCACCTTCGAACACGTTAATGGTACGCCATTTTGGAATCAATTCTTCGTAGATCTCAGAACCATCATCAGGGCTAATCACTAAGCGGTTCTTACCTTTAGTCTCTTTACCAAAGCTTACAACACCTGATACTTCTGCAAGAATCGCGTGTTCTTTCGGTTTACGTGCTTCAAATAAGTCAGCTACGCGTGGAAGACCACCGGTAATATCACGGGTACGTGAAGTTTCTTGTGGTACACGACCAAGTACATCACCGACACCAATCGTTGCGCCATCACGAACGGTTACGATCGTATTTTGTGGTAAGAAGTAGAATTGTTCGCCACCATCTGTTGTATCCAACACAATTGCAGGACGTAAATCTTTACCAGAAGCAGGACGAGCTGTTACAGGCAAGATTTCAACAGTAGTCATACCTGTTGCATCATCAGTTTTAGAGGTTGCAGTTACGCCATCAGCGATCTGGCTGAAACGCGCTTTACCAGCAACTTCGGTAACAAGTGGATGTGTATGTGGATCCCAAGTCGCCACGATACCGCCAGCTTCTACAGCTTCACCATCTTTCAACAAGATGCTTGCACCGTAAGGAAGTTTATAGCGCTCACGCTCACGACCTAAATCATCCGCAATACCGATTTCACCTGAACGTGAAACTGACACTAAGTGACCTTTGGCATGTTGTACAGTTTTCACGTTATGGAAACGTACAGTACCTTTGTTACGTACTTGAACACTGTTTGCAGCAGAAGTTCGGCTTGCAGCACCACCCACGTGGAAGGTACGCATCGTTAACTGTGTACCTGGCTCACCAATTGATTGTGCAGCCATTACACCCACTGATTCACCTGGGTTCACCAAGTGACCACGTGCAAGGTCACGACCATAACAACGCGCACATACACCGAATGTCGATTCACATGCAATTACTGAACGTACTTTAACTTCATCGACACCCGCTTCTTCAAGCTCAGCAGCAATTTTCTCGTCAATTAACGTACCACGTGGAAGTACAACTTCATCATCAGATGCACGACGTACATCTTCAGCAGTTACACGACCCAATACGCGATCGCGTAATGGCTCGATCACGTCACCACCTTGAATGAATGGTGTCATCACTAAGCCACCCGCTGTACCACAATCAGATTCAGTAATAACTAAATCTTGTGCTACGTCTACAAGACGACGAGTCAAGTAACCAGAGTTCGCAGTTTTCAATGCGGTATCGGCCAAACCTTTACGCGCACCGTGTGTTGAGATGAAGTACTGAAGTACTGTCAAACCTTCACGGAAGTTTGCTTTAATTGGGGTCTCAATGATCGAGCCATCTGGCTTCGCCATCAAACCACGCATACCAGCAAGCTGACGAATCTGCGCTGCACTACCACGGGCACCCGAGTCAGACATCATATAAATTGAGTTGAATGACTTCTGTTTCTCGTCTTCACCTTGTTTGTTTTTCACAAGGGTATAAGACAAGTTGTCCATCATCGCTTTCGCAACTTGGTCATTGGTACGAGCCCAAATATCGACCACTTTGTTATAGCGCTCACCCGCAGTAACGAAGCCTTGTTCAAACTGTTGTTCGATTTCACGAACTTCAGTTTCAGCTTTGTCGATAATGGTGTGCTTATTTGGTGGAATCAACATATCTTCCATACCGACTGATACACCTGAACGCGTCGCTTGACGGAAGCCCAAATACATCAATTGGTCAGCGAAGATAACGGTATCTTTCAAACCAAGTTTACGGTAGCAAGAGTTGATTAACTTCGAGATGTTTTTCTTGGTCATCTCAAGGTTGATCGATTCAAAGCTTAAACCTTGTGGAACAACTTCCCATAACAAGCAACGACCTGGTGTTGTATCAACAATGATGGTTTGCTTTTCATGGTTACCGTTTTCATCAATAACAGTTTGGTGTACACGTACTTTTACACGCGCATGGATCGCAACTTTACCCGTTGCCAACGCACGGTTAACTTCGTGTGTATCCGCAAACACCATGCCTTCACCTTTGGCATTTACCGCATCACGTGTGATGTAGTAAAGACCCAAGACAACGTCCTGAGAAGGAACGATGATTGGCTCACCGTTTGCAGGTGACAAGATGTTGTTGGTTGACATCATCAACGCACGCGCTTCTAACTGTGCTTCAAGTGTCAATGGAACGTGTACCGCCATTTGGTCACCATCGAAGTCGGCGTTAAACGCAGCACATACGAGTGGGTGAAGACGGATCGCTTTACCTTCAATCAGAATAGGTTCAAATGCTTGAAGACCTAAACGGTGAAGTGTTGGTGCACGGTTCAACATGACTGGATGTTGACGAATTACAGAAGCAAGAACGTCCCAAACTTCTGGGGTTTCACGCTCAACCATTTTCTTCGCAGCTTTAATGGTTGTTGCCTGGCCAGATGCTTGTAGTTTCGCGAAAATAAATGGCTTGAAGAGTTCAAGTGCCATCTTCTTCGGAAGACCACATTGGTGAAGACGTAAAGTAGGACCTACGGTAATTACCGAACGACCAGAATAGTCAACACGCTTACCAAGTAAGTTTTGACGGAAACGACCTTGTTTACCTTTGATCATATCTGCCAAAGATTTCAATGGACGTTTGTTCGAACCTGTAATCGCACGACCACGACGACCGTTATCAAGCAACGCATCAACAGACTCTTGTAACATACGTTTTTCGTTACGTACGATGATGTCTGGCGCAGCAAGGTCAAGAAGACGCTTCAAACGGTTGTTACGGTTAATCACACGACGATATAAATCGTTCAAGTCTGAAGTCGCGAAACGACCACCTTCAAGTGGTACAAGCGGACGTAAGTCTGGTGGAAGTACTGGCAGTACGTTCATCACCATCCATTCAGGCTTATTGTTCGAGTCTTTGAATGCTTCCATCAATTTCAAACGTTTAGACGCTTTTTTAAGTTTCGTCTCAGACGTTGTTTGTGGAATTTCTTCACGTAAACGCGCAATCTCAGCTTCAAGATCGATATCTTTTAATAAATCCTGAACTGCTTCTGCACCCATTTTCGCAGTGAATTCATCACCGTGTTCTTCAAGTGCATTGTAGTATTCTTCGTCTGTTAAAAGTTGATACTTTTCAAACGGAGTCATACCAGGATCAGTAACAACATAAGATTCGAAATACAATACTCGCTCGATATCACGTAATGTCATATCAAGTAGTAAACCGATACGGCTCGGTAATGATTTCAAGAACCAGATGTGTGCAACTGGAGAAGCAAGGTCAATATGACCCATACGCTCACGACGAACTTTTGCAGTTGTTACTTCAACGCCACATTTTTCACAAATGACGCCTTTATATTTCATACGCTTGTATTTACCACACAAGCATTCATAATCTTTTACTGGACCAAAAATTTTGGCACAGAACAAACCGTCACGTTCAGGTTTAAAAGTACGGTAGTTAATGGTTTCAGGCTTTTTAACTTCACCGTGAGACCATGACTTAATCATCTCTGGTGACGCAAGACCAATACGGATACGGTCAAATTCAACAGGTGCATGACCTTCTGAATCCGTTTTCTTACGCATGATATCGAGCAAGTCTTTCAATTTTTTTCTCCGTGTGTCGAGGAGCTACGCTCACCCGACTGGGTCACAAATATTGTTTTTACTGAACAATCCTCCCTCAATCCCTCCTTTTTCTAAGGAGGGAAGCTCCTACTCTTTTAAAGTGGGAGCTCCCCCTTTCTCAAAGGGGATTGGGGGGATTAAATGGAACTAATTAGTCACCATTTTTCAGTTCAATGTTGATACCTAAAGAACGGATCTCTTTGGTCAATACGTTGAACGATTCAGGCATACCCGGATCCATATAATGGTTTCCATCTACAATATTCTTATAGATGCGTGTACGACCTTCGACGTCATCCGACTTCACTGTAAGCATTTCTTGGAGCGTATATGCAGCACCGTATGCTTCAAGTGCCCATACTTCCATCTCACCGAAACGCTGACCACCGAATTGTGCTTTACCACCAAGCGGCTGTTGAGTCACAAGTGAGTAAGAACCCGTTGAACGCGCATGCATCTTGTCATCAACCAAGTGGTTCAATTTGAGCATGTACATGTAACCTACAGTTACAGGACGGTCAAACTGTTCACCTGTACGACCATCAAACAATACTGTTTGACCTGTACGAGAAATGTCTGCCAATTCAAGTAAGTCTTTGATCTGGCTTTCTTCAGCACCATCAAATACTGGAGTTGCTAATGGAACACCAGCACGCAAGTTACCTGAAAGCGCCAAGATTTCTGCGTCAGTCAAGCTATCAAGCTCTTCCTGCTCACCACCAACCTTGTTATAAATCTTGTCTAAGAATTCACGCAGTTCAATCACTGTACGTTGTTCTTTCAACATTTTTTCGATCTTATCGCCAAGACCTTTCGCCGCCATACCCAAGTGAGTCTCAAGAATCTGACCCACGTTCATACGTGACGGTACACCTAGTGGGTTCAATACGATGTCGACTGGTACACCATTGGCATCATGTGGCATGTCTTCAACTGGCAAGATGTTTGATACAACACCCTTGTTACCGTGACGACCCGCCATCTTATCACCAGGCTGGATACGACGTTTAACTGCAAGGTAAACCTTAACAACTTTCAATACGCCAGTTGTTAACTCATCACCTGTAGAAAGTTTACGCTTCTTCTCAGCAAACTTCTCGTCAATCTCGTAACTCTTCTCTTTCAAGAACACTTGAATTTGAGTTAAACGCTCAGCAATTGCTTCATCATTTGGCTGGATTTCAAGTAAATCAACAAGCTCTAAACCAGACAATACGTCTTCAGAAAGTTTATCACCGCGTTTAGTTGAACCACCACCGTTAGATTCTTGACCTTTCAACAAACGAACAATACGTTCACGTGCTGCTTCTTCGAAGATTTTGTATTCTTCTTTCAAGTCTTTACGGTATGCGTCAAGCTGAGCTTTCTCAATTGCTTGAGCACGTTCATCTTTTTCTAAACCATCACGTGTGAAGACTTGAACGTCAATCACCGTACCTTTGGTACCAGACGGAACACGTAAAGACGAGTCTTTTACGTCAGCCGCTTTTTCACCAAAGATTGCGCGAAGTAATTTTTCTTCAGGTGTTAACTGAGTTTCACCTTTAGGTGTTACCTTACCAACAAGGATGTCACCTGCAGTCACTTCAGCACCGATATAAACAATACCTGACTCATCCAATTTAGACAGTGCAGCTTCACCAACGTTAGGAATATCGGCAGTAATTTCTTCTGCGCCTAACTTAGTATCACGTGCTACACATGACAATTCTTGAATGTGAATTGACGTTAAACGGTCTTCTTGAAGAACACGCTCAGAAAGTAAGATCGAGTCTTCGTAGTTATAACCGTTCCATGTCATGAACGCGACGCGCATGTTTTGACCAAGCGCAAGTTCACCCATGTCAGTCGATGGACCGTCAGCCAAGATATCGCCACGAGCAACTTTGTCACCCAAGTTTACGATAACGTTTTGGTTGATACATGTATTTTGGTTTGAACGTGTATATTTGATCAGGTTATAGATATCTACACCCGCTTCACCCGCGATCATTTCATCTTCGTTGACACGAATAACGATACGAGATGCATCAACATATTCAATCGCACCACCACGGTCAGCGATCACACACACACCAGAGTCACGTGCTACGTTTGCTTCCATACCTGTACCAACAAGCGGCTTGTCAGCACGCAAGGTAGGAACAGCCTGACGTTGCATGTTTGAACCCATCAATGCACGGTTCGCATCATCGTGTTCAAGGAATGGAATCAATGATGCTGCTACAGATACAACCTGTTGAGCAGAAACGTCCATATGCGTTACGCGCTCAGGCGACATACGAACGAAGTCACCTTGATGACGTACAGAAACCATTTCTTCAGTTAAAGTACCATCTTTATCCACTGCAGAATCGGCCTGTGCAATAACAGTCCCTACTTCTTCAATTGCAGATAAGTATTCAACTTCATCAGTCACACGACCATCAACAACTTTACGATATGGTGTTTCCAAGAAACCGAAGTCATTCGCTTTTGCATAGACAGAAAGCGAGTTGATCAAACCAATGTTTGGACCTTCAGGCGTTTCAATTGGACAAACACGACCATAGTGAGTTTGATGTACGTCACGTACTTCGAAGCCCGCGCGTTCACGTGTCAAACCACCAGGACCAAGCGCAGATACACGACGTTTGTGTGTAATTTCAGACAATGGATTGTTTTGGTCCATGAACTGAGACAATTGGCTTGAACCAAAGAATTCTTTGATTGCGGCAGCAACTGGTTTCGCGTTGATTAAATCTTGCGGAGACAAGTTATCTGTTTCTGCTTGGCTTAAACGCTCTTTCACAGCACGTTCAACACGAACTAAACCAACACGGAATTGGTTTTCTGTCATTTCACCAACAGAACGTACACGACGGTTACCCAAGTGATCGATATCGTCGACTTCACCTTTACCGTTACGAATTTCTACTAATGTACGTAATACATCAATAATATCGTCGTGTGACAGAATACCTTCAACTTCACGTGACTTCTGGTCTGTACCCACTTCGTAAGGACGACCCAAACGACGGTTGAACTTCATACGACCTACTGGAGAAAGGTCATAACGCTCAGAAGAGAAGAATAAGTTGTTGAATAAGTTTTCAGCAGCTTCTTTCGTTGGCGGCTCGCCTGGACGCATTACTTTATAGATTTCAACAAGTGCTTCTTCACGACCTGTTGTTGTATCCGCACGCAATGTATCTGCAACGAAAGGACCACGATCGATGTCGTTCGTGAACAGGATGTTAAACTGTTTAACACCACCTTCAGCGATCTTCACCATGATGTCATGGCTAAGAACGGTATTCGCAGGAATCACATCACCACTTTTCAGTGTGATATCTTCAGCCGTAATACGCTCATATAAATATTCATCAGGTACAGAAAGCTTAGCTAAGTTCGCAGCTTCCATTTGACGTACGTGACGTGCATTAATACGTTTACCTTGTTCAACGATCGCTTTACCATCATTGTCTAAGATATCAAATTGTGCCATTTCACCACGTAAGCGATCTGGAACAAGATCAATTTGATAGCTACCCATATCAAGATATACAGGTACTTTTTCATAGAACAAATTCAAGATTTGTTCATTGCTGTAATTCAAGGCACGTAGAATCACCGTTGCAAGCAGCTTACGACGACGGTCAATACGTACGAATACTAAATCTTTAGCATCAAATTCAAAATCTAGCCATGAACCACGGTAAGGAATAATACGTGCTGAATACAACACTTTACCACTTGAGTGGGTTTTACCCTTGTCATGGTCAAAGAATACACCTGGTGAACGGTGTAATTGAGATACGATGACACGCTCAGTACCGTTGATAACGAAAGTACCGTTATCAGTCATGAGCGGCATTTCACCCATGTATACTTCTTGTTCACGCACGTCTTTAATTGATTTCGTTTCACGATCTTTAATGATCAAACGAATTTTTACGCGCATTGGTGCTGCATAAGTTGAACCACGTAAAATACATTCACGTACGTCAAACTCAGGCTTACCAAGACTATACTCAACAAATTCTAAAGCAGCATTGCCAGAATAACTTTCAATAGGAAAAACTGAACGAAATGCGGCTTGGAGACCGATATCTTCGCGATTTTTTGGAGTTTTACCGCCTTGTAAGAATGTACGGTACGAATCGACCTGAATCGACAGTAAGTACGGTGCTTCCATTACGTGGGGCAATTTACCAAAATTCTTACGGATCCGTTTCTTTTCGGTATATGAGTATGCCATCTGGAGTCCTCGGAAAGTAAACTAAACCCGCCTGCAGAACGGGTCTAGAAGGAATTACGCAGGCCGATATGGCCACCACTGTTTACAAATGCTGCAATTTTTAGTGGTATTAAAACGCTTAACAATATTTTTATAAGCAAAAAAATATTGGTAAGCGTTTGATTTCATGAATTTTGTTTAAATAATACGCACAATAAACGTAAAACTATCAAAAAACGAGCCGATTATTGTAACGCAAAAAGGCTGATGACCCAAGAGCCATCAGCCATTTTTTGGAGCCGATTTTGAAAAAATCGACTCCCTACAGCATTACTTAAGTGTAACTGTAGCACCAGCTTCTTCAAGCTTCTTCTTAAGTTCTTCGCCGTCTTCTTTAGAAACGCCTTCTTTAAGAACTGCAGGAGCGCCTTCAACAAGATCTTTAGCTTCTTTAAGACCAAGGCCAGTAGCTTCACGAACTGCTTTAATTACAGCAACTTTGTTAGCACCGAAAGAAGTCAACTCAACGTTGAATTCAGTTTGTTCTTCAACAGCAGCAGCAGCAGGACCAGCAGCTACAGCTACAGCAGCAGCAGATACGTTGAAACGCTCTTCAAATGCTTTGATTAAGTCAACAAGTTCGATAACTTTTAATTCAGCAACTGCGTCTAAGATTTGTTCGTTTGTTAAAGCCATGAGAATAACTCCAAATGGATATTGAATGGTGTGAAAGTAGATTTAAGCTTAAGCAGCTTCTGACTCGTTTTTCTCTTGGAGCGCTGTAAGTAAACGACCCAATTTCGAAATAGGAGCTTGAAGAACAGAGGCAAGCATAGTAAGCGCTTTTTCGTGGTTCGGAAGGTTCGCAATAATACTAACTTCTTCACCTTGATAAAGTTTGCCGTCAAATGCAGCAGCTTTTAATTCAAATGCTTTGTTAGTTTTAGCAAATTCTTCGAACAAGCGTGCAGCTGCACCCATATCGTCTTCAGAAGTTGAGAATGCTAAGATTGTTGGACCAACAAGATTGTCATTCAAGATAGAGAATTGCGTATCTTGAAGAGCACGTTTAGCTAAAGTATTACGTACAACACGTGTAGCAACACCTAGTTTACGAGCTTCAACACGAAGAGCAGTTAATTGCTCAACCGTTAAACCTTGGTAGTCAGCAACAACGGCAGCGAACGCTGTAGAAGCAACTTCAGTTACTTCAGCAACGATCTGTTTTTTGTCTTCGATAAGAAGAGCCATCGTAAAACCTCCTAACGGTGATTTATGTACCTACACAGGTACACTCCCAATTCGTAAGTCTTTCGACTTACACGCGGAGGAGCAACAAATCACACCACCGCGTCTACTCAGACTGGTATTTTAAGAAGCAAACCCTAAGAACTGCCTCGCCTGAGGTCTTTGACGCTGATAAACATTCATTTATCAATTCAAAGTTTGCTTAGATTTTTCCAATGAAAAAATCTAAGACTTCAAAATTCTTTCTAATTACTTAGAAACGTTGTTTACGTCAACGATCAAACCAGGACCCATAGTTGAGCTCAAAGTGATCTTCTTAACGTATACACCTTTAGACGTTGCAGGTTTTAAACGTTTTAAATCTGCAATTAAAGTTTCAACGTTTTGACGCACAGCTTCTTCGCTAAAGCCAAGTTGACCGATTGCAGCATGGATGATACCACCCTTGTCTACACGGTAACGTGCCTGACCAGATTTAGCATTTTTAACTGCATTAGCAACATCTGGAGTCACTGTACCCACTTTAGGGTTTGGCATTAAGCCACGTGGACCAAGAATTGTACCTAACTTACCAACAACGCGCATTGCATCAGGAGCAGCAATTACGACGTCAAAATCAAGGTTTCCACCTTGAATGCTTTCAGCAAGATCATCAAATCCAACAACATCAGCACCAGCAGCTTTCGCAGCTTCAGCAGCAGCACCTTGAGCAAATACTGCAACACGTACAGTTTTACCAGTACCCGCAGGTAAAGTCGTCGCACCACGAACAACCTGATCAGATTTACGTGGATCAACACCAAGGTTTACAGAGATGTCTAATGATTCTTTGAACTTCGCAGCTGGAAGGCTGTTAAGAACTTGTACTGCTTCTTCCAAAGTATAAACTTTGTTTGCTTCTACAGCAGCAGCAATGGCTTTTTGACGTTTAGTTAACTTTGCCATGTCTTATAGCTCCACTTCCAAGCCCATAGAACGTGCAGAACCAGCAATGGTACGCACACGAGCGTCTAAATCAGCACCAGTTAAATCTGGTTCTTTAGTAGTCGCAATTTCTTCTAATTGAGCACGAGTCAACTTACCAACTTTAGTTTTGTTAGGTACAGAAGAACCCTTTTGAATACCAGCAGCTTTCTTAAGAAGAATAGATGCAGGTGGAGTTTTCATGATGAATGTGAACGACTTATCGTTGTACACAGTGATCACGACAGGAATTGGCAAGCCAACTTCAAGTTTTTGTGTAGCAGCATTGAATTCTTTACAGAATGCCATGATGTTTACACCACGTTGACCTAAAGCAGGACCAATTGGTGGAGATGGATTTGCTTTACCAGCTGGAACTTGCAGCTTGATATAGCCGTCAATCTTCTTAGCCATTGAAAATTACCTCTGGGTACAGTCGCCGCTAGGCTCCCCAAAAAATTAAACAACACCGAAGTGTTAGAACAACAATGCCCGATCAAATCGGGCGCTTACCAACCAACTCAAATTAAATCGTTTTTTCGACTTGTCGAAATTCGAGTTCAACTTGCGTTGGTCGATTAAATACATTAATCGTCAACGTTAAACGTGACTTTTCGTATTGCACTTCCTCCACGACCCCTTTAAAGTCAGTGAACGGACCATCAACTACGAGTAATTCTTCACCAGGCTCAAACATTGTCTTAGGACGAGGTGCTTCACCTGTATTACGTACACGTGCAAGAATTGCATCAGCTTCACGTTGAGAAATTGGCGCTGGTTTTTCTGGTGTACCACCAATAAAACCTAGAACCTTTGGACACTCTTTAACGATGTGCCAAGTATCATCATTCATTTCCATTTCGACTAATACATAGCCAGGAAAGAATTTACGCTCAGACTTACGCTTCTTACCATCCTTCATTTCCACTACTTCTTCAGTAGGAACAAGGACTTCACCAAAACTATCAGCAACAGTGCTGCGCTGGATTCGGTCATTAAGTGAACGCATCACTTGTTTTTCAAAACCTGAATAGGCATGAATAATATACCAACGTTTCATCGCACTCTTACCCGATAATTAACTTAATAAACCAACCTAACCCGTAATCGAAACACCATAAAACCAATGATGCAACAACCACAACCAAAAGCACCTGCCACGATGTCGTGATCGTCTCTTGTTTTGTTGGCCAAGTCACTCGACGCAGTTCAATTCGCGCATCTTGCAACAAACGCACAAAGCCTTTGCCTTGATGGGTGGCGTATAATAAACCTAAAGCGACGACGACACAAGCCAAAATTACCCCAACGCGCACCCAAATATCATTTGCAGGTGCCCAATAGGCTGGTAAATGTTGATTTACCAATGCTGAACCAACTAACAAAACAATTGCAATTAACCACAAGACAATATCAAGCGGAGAACTTGCATTTATAACTTCTGCAGCATTATTTCTTTGAGGGATTGGCGCGTCGCTTAATGCGTCACGCGATTTATCATTCGACATTTTTTTACTCGTCGTAGAATTCGCGAATTATTATATGACAACTTAGCCAGAATTAAGCTTTTTTATTTAAAAAAAGTGGCAGGCCAGGAGGGACTCGAACCCCCAACATTCGGTTTTGGAGACCGACGCTCTACCAATTGAACTACTAGCCTATGAAGCAAATCGAAAGCCGAAGCTTCCGATTTGAATGTATACAATATTGGGCTTATGCAGTTACTTTAGCAACAACACCAGCACCTACAGTACGACCACCTTCACGGATCGCAAAACGTAGACCTGGGTCCATTGCGATCGGGTGGATTAACTCTACTGACATTTCAACGTTGTCACCAGGCATTACCATTTCTACGCCTTCTTGTAACTTGATTGCGCCAGTTACGTCAGTTGTACGGAAGTAGAACTGTGGACGGTAACCGTTAAGGAATGGAGTATGACGACCACCTTCTTCTTTAGAAAGCACGTATACTTCTGCATCGAATTTAGTGTGCGGCTTGATTGTACCTGGTTTAGCAAGTACTTGACCACGTTGTACGTCTTCACGCTTAGTACCACGTAGAAGAACACCACAGTTCTCGCCCGCACGACCTTCGTCAAGAAGTTTACGGAACATTTCTACGCCAGTTACAGTCGTTACAACTGTGTCACGGATACCAACGATTTCAACTGTTTCGCCAACTTTAACGATACCAGACTCAACACGACCTGTTACAACAGTACCACGGCCAGAAATAGAGAATACGTCTTCGATTGGCATTAAGAATGCTTTGTCGATTGCACGTTCTGGTTCTGGGATGTAAGAGTCAAGCGCTTCAACAAGTGCAAGAACTGATGCTTCACCGTAAGGACCGTCATTACCGTTTAATGCTTGAAGCGCTGAACCACGGATGATTGGAGTGTCATCACCAGGGAAGTCATAAGTAGAAAGAAGTTCACGAACTTCCATTTCTACTAATTCAAGTAATTCTTCATCATCAACAAGGTCACACTTGTTAAGGAATACAAGAATAAATGGTACACCAACCTGACGTGAAAGAAGGATGTGTTCACGAGTTTGTGGCATTGGACCATCAGTCGCAGCACATACAAGGATCGCGCCATCCATCTGAGCAGCACCAGTAATCATGTTTTTAACATAATCGGCGTGACCAGGACAGTCTACGTGAGCGTAGTGACGGATTGGAGAATCGTATTCTACGTGTGAAGTATTAATTGTAATACCACGTGCTTTTTCTTCAGGAGCTGAGTCGATTTGTGAGTAATCTTTCGCTTCACCGCCGTAAGTTTTTGCACAAATAGTTGCAATCGCAGCAGTTAAAGTTGTTTTACCATGGTCAACGTGACCAATTGTACCCACGTTTACGTGTGGTTTATTACGTTCAAACTTAGCCTTAGCCATTTGATTTTCCTCGTTTACGTCGACACCAGTTTAGAGAAAAACAACCCTGAAAAACTTTCTTTATCGACATTCGCCTAAAAAACTAGACACCCAATACTTGAAAAGCAGACTATAATAGCCTGCTTCTTTAAAAATTTTGTAGAAATTCTACTAAGCTGTATATCTGGAGCTCTTATCGAGATTTGAACTCGAGACCTCTCCCTTACCAAGGGAGTGCTCTACCACTGAGCTATAAGAGCGACATCTTCGATGGAGCGGGAGACGAGGATCGAACTCGCGACATGCAGCTTGGAAGGCTGCCACTCTACCAACTGAGTTACTCCCGCATGTTGGTACTTACCACTTCAATCGAAGTTAGATGGTGGTGAGAGAAGGATTCGAACCTTCGAAACTTTCGTAGCAGAGTTACAGTCTGCCCCCTTTGGCCGCTCGGGAATCTCACCATATCACACTTACACAGTGCTGTTCCTTACTCTATACTACCACACTTTTAAGATGGTGCCGGCACACGGATTCGAACTGTGGACCTACTGATTACAAGTCAGTTGCTCTACCAACTGAGCTATGCCGGCTCTTTCTTAGTGTTTCGTACGTTTCGTATCGGAACGGTGTGCAGTTTAGCAAAACTCTGAATCGATGCAAGTGGTTTTTTCAAAAAAACCGTTAAAAACTCATAAAATCAATCCGTTTGATGATAATTCAACCGCTTTGATCACTGCGCGAGCTTTTATTTGGGTTTCATTCCACTCTGATTCAGGATTTGAGTCTGCAACTAAGCCTGCCCCAGCCTGTACATAGACCTTTTTATCACGAATCACACAGGTACGAATCGCAATCGACATGTCCATTTCACCATGCCAGCCTAAATAACCTACAGCACCACCAAATACACCTCGCTTAACTGGCTCTACTTCATCAATAATTTCCATAGCACGGATTTTTGGTGCACCTGAAAGTGTTCCAGCAGGAAAGGTTGCTTTAAACACATCTAAGGCATCCACATCATCACGTACTTCACCCTGCACATTAGACACGATATGCATAACATGAGAATAACGCTCAATCACCATACGATCAGTCACTTGTACTTTACCAATTTTAGAAACTCGCCCAACATCGTTACGCCCAAGATCAATCAGCATTAAATGTTCAGCAATCTCTTTTTCATCTGCGAGTAAATCTTGCTCCAAGGCAAGATCTTCTTCCTTAGTTTTACCACGTGGTCGTGTTCCAGCCAAAGGACGTACTGTTGCAATACCATTTTCTAAGCGTGAAAGAATTTCTGGCGAAGAACCCACAATATGAAATGGCTTTTGATCCGTCAGGGTTTGTCCTTGCACTAGAAACAAATACGGCGATGGATTGAGATGGCGCAATGCACGATAAACTTGTAAAGCCTCACCATCAAAGTCAGATACCATACGTTGACCAGGCACAACCTGCATCACATCGCCTGCACGGATATACTCTTTTACTTTCTCAACGGTTTCTAAAAACTTTTCTTTACCCGTAATGGATTCGAAATATGGTGCAGTATGAGGTTTCGCTTGTAAGCTGACAGGCGTAGCGAGCAACTGCTCAAGTTGATCCAGCTTCTGCTGAGCCTTATTATAGGCATCAGGCTCACTCGAATCTGCATGATGAATTAAAAACAAAGTATCCTTTAAATTATCAAACACAATCACGGTTTGAGACAACATTAACCAAAGATCTGGCAAGGTCACAGGATCAGCTGAGGGAACGTTTTTAAGTTTTGGTTCAATATAACGTACCGCGTCATACCCCAGATACCCAACCAAGCCACCAGTAAAACTTGGTAACTCAGGCAATTCAGCTTGAGTTGGTACTTTAAATTGACTTTGAAAATCGCGGATATATTGAAACGGATCAGCACAGTCTTGCTGACGAAGCGAACCATCAGCTTGCTGAATGGTTAATACACCTGCATTACAGGAAAAAACAATCGATTCCCCTAAACCAATCATTGAATAGCGCGCCCAATTCTCGCCCCCTTCGACGGACTCAAAGAGATAAGCTTGTTTTTGTTCTTTAAAACGTGCAAAAACAGAAAGTGGGGTTTCTGTATCGGCTAAACGTTGGCGATACACAGGAATAGTGTTATAGCCTGCTGATTTTAATTGCTCAAATTGTACTAAGGTCGTCATGAATCTTCTCTATGGTTTTAATTTCTGCGCGTTTTTTCTGTAGTGCCTTTTCAAGCCCGCCATCGAAAAACCATAACAAACTTCATGCTTGTCTCCTGACTAAATCATCTTCTATCAATTCTGCCAAACTATCGACCACTTGCTGTGGCTGACAGTCATAGATACTTTCCCCATGATTATAGCCATAGCTGACCACAATACAATCAATACCTGCACGTCTGGCGGCTTCCACATCATTACTTGAATCACCAATCATCAAAGTTTGTGAGGCTATAATATTTTGCTGCTGCATACAGTGTAGTAAAGGCAATGGATGGGGTTTACGTTCAGCTAAACTATCACCACCAACCACCATCTTAAAATATGGACTTAACTGCAAAATATTGAGGATACCTTGCGCTAAATGCTCTGGTTTATTAGTTACGCAAGCCATCGTAATATTATGCTCTTGGCAGTAATCCAAAAATGGTAAAACACCTTCATACACTTTGGTGTTTACACATAATTCTTGTTCATAAATCTCAACGAAAGTATCAAGCAACTGCTTCTGCTGCTGGGCATCAATCTGCCCAAACAAATGCTCCAAAACAGTCTCACATAGTTTAGCCGCACCCTTGCCTACCCAAGCTCGAATTTGCACCTCTGTTACGAATGGTAATGCCAGCTTTTCCAAACTTAGATTCATTGCTCGATATAAATCAGCTGCCGAATCCACAAGTGTCCCATCCAGATCAAATAAAATTAAATTTCGTTGTTGTAACTGAGCAACAGACATAGATTTCGACTCAAGAAATAAAAAGGCACGCCCATGTGAGCATGCCTTGATTGTAGAAGCTTAATATAATTATTTAAAGAATAACCAAGCAATCACAGCTAAAATGATGAGCACAACAATTGAAATTAAACCAATCGATGCATTTTTTTGCTGTTCAATTTCTTGTTGGACACGAGAAATAGGTTCTTCAATCGCGATCGGTTGCTGTTCAGCAGCAGCCTGAACATCAATACCTTCAGGAATTGGTGCCGGTTTTGGAATGCCAACCTGTTGCGGCATACCATCTCGATTAATCGAAGTTTCCGAAGCTCGCTCTGCAAGCGTTGGCATGCCCGCATCGTGCTTCGTTGCCGTTACTGGCTCAACTTCAATTTCTGGTAGCTCTGTAAGTGTTGGCACAATTGCCAAAACTAAAAATACAAAACTCGCGAATTGTAAAATATCGCCATCATTTAAAGCAGCTTCTTGTTCAACACGGGTATCATTAATAAACGTACCGTTTGAAGAATTTAAATCTTGCACCCACAACTGCTCTCCTTTGAGTAGCAGTGCTGCGTGACGACGCGAAATATCCGCAGATTGCAATAAAATATCTGCATCCTGATGTCGCCCCACCAACATATCACGCTCAACACTAATCTCTTGCCCTGTAAATTCACCTGTAATGGCTTGTAATTTCCAAGTCATAGATGTTTATCCTTATCATAATTTCTTTCAATCATAACATTGTGACATAAGCGCTTCTGTGCATCTACTGTGAAGACGCAGGACGAATCGTCGTGGTTGTCACTGTATTTTTACTGCGTTCAGTTGCTTTGGCTGGAAGCTGCACCGTTTTTCTTTGTATTTGAGGCTCGACCACAACGACAGGCTTTGTGATAACCACAGCCTCTTTTTGCGTTGTTGTTGGAACTTTTTGGTATGGTGAGCTACTTACAGCAGGTTGTGGGCGATAAATATCCGCAACATTTTCAGGTAATTTTGCAAAATTACCATTTTTATCCATAGACAATTGGAGGCTGTATAGCTGGTTGTAACGTTGTTGAGATATACGTTGCACATCCTCAGCATCACCCACTATGGTTGGATGGATAAATACAAGTAAATTACGTTTTTGATTGCCACGACTATCTGAACGGAACAAACGACCAAGATAAGGAATATCCCCAAGAACAGGCAAACTTTGACGACTAACATCAGTCTGATCGGTAACCAAGCCACCTAACACGACAGTTTGCCCATGATCTGCGAGGACTGAAGTTTTAATCGCTCGTTTACTTGTCACCAAATCAGTAGCCTGACCCTTACTATTTTCAACGTTTGAAACTTCTTGCTCCACTTCAAGTCGAACAGAACCACCTTCACCAATATGAGGGATCACCTTTAAAGTAACACCCACATCTTTACGTTCAACGGTTGTGTAAGGATTCACCGTACTGTTTCCATTCGTCGCAACCGAGCCGGTCACAAATGGAACATTCTGCCCCACTACGATATACGCTTCTTCATTATCCATTGTCACGATAGATGGTGTAGACAATAAATTTGATTTTTTATTTTCTTTTAGCGCTTGAATGAGAGCACCATACAATTTACGCGAGCCATTCGCACCTTCCTTGTATTCACCCAAGATAATGGATGAACCTGTACCAAGTGCGGAACCAACACCAGCCGCCCCACCTGTTAAATAACCTGCTGCGAGCTTAGAAATACTAGAGCCAACATTCGAAAAGTTAATTAATCCAACGCCGCTATTGAGATCACCTAATGCCCATTGCACACCAAGTTGATCAGCATCACTACCTACAATTTCAATAATAGCAGCCTCGATCAAGACTTGCTGACGTCGAGTATCTAACTGCTGAATGGCTGCCTCAATTTCACGCATCAATTGCGGATCAGCTTTAACAACCAAAGCATTTTGAGTGCTATCTGCAATAATACTCACACCAGCACTATTAAAGCTTGTAACACCACTATTTTGGCTATTATTACTGTTATTGTTAAGATTAATTGACGGTGTGGAAATTGAAGAGGTTGAAGTTCCCGTCGATGAACCCGAATTTTGATTATTTGAAACTAGATTGCTAATTGAGTTTGATTTACTAGCACTAGAATTTGATGAGGACGAAACTGACTGCCCTGTGACTAAACCTTGTAGAATTTCAGCTAAGTTCTTGGCACTCGCATATTTCAAACGGAATACTTTCAAACCACCCAAGCGATCTGCCGATGGAACATCGAGCATTTCAATCATCTGGCGTAAACGTTTGCGTGAATCAGGATCACCCTTAATTAAAATACGATTGGTTCGATTATCTGCAATAATTCGCACACGCGAACCAATAAAATCTTTAGAGGCACCTGTTGCACTCATGGTTTCGAGCAAACCAATAACTTCTTCAGCCTGACTTGATTGTAAACTGATCGCTTCAATATCATTTTGCCCTGTACCATCCAAATTACGGATAATATTTTCAAGTTGATAAATATTCGTGGCACGATCTGAAACAATCAAAGCATTGGTGCCAGCAACAGCAGCCAAATGTGCAAATTGCGGCATCAATGGTCGTAACGCAGGAATCAAATCATTTGGATTCGTATTTTGTAACCAAATGACGCGAGTAACAATTTGATCACCACCTGCACGACTTCGTGCATCGTAAGGAATCCCTGAGTTTTTAGCATTGCTATCGGGGACTAACTTGACCGTATTACCTGATGGAAGTGCAACTACACCATTAACATTCAATACACCTAAAAATAGGTCATACACCTCATCTTTATTGAGAGGTTTATTGGAAATAACAGTAACGTTCCCGCGCACACGAGGATCAACTGCAAAGTTCTTACCCGTAATATCAGCGACTTCATTAATAAATGCCGTTAAATCCGCATCACGTAGATTAATCTTCCATGTTTGTGCTTGCACATTGGTACTGATGGTCGCAACCAAAGGTGCGGCAGCAAGTAGTGCCCAAAGTGGACGTTGATGATTCAAGAAAGCCATAACCTGCACTTATTCCTAACTAATGTGATGACGTGTTATCACTAAAAACTTTGTTGTATGGTCATCACTTGATCACCACGTTTTATTTCTATTTTGGCATGTCCTTCACGACGTACTTGCTCTAATAATTGCACTTCGCTAAGACCCTGCCCGACTGTCTGACCGTTGATCGATAGAATACGATCACCAGACCGCAAACCCAAGGTATTTTTTAAATTCGTTGGTGTTCGATCTGAGATTTCGTAACCGTCTGAACCACCACTCACTCCCATATTTTTTAAATACTGCTCACGATTTTCCTGCATTTGTTGGATCGCTTGTCCTAGTGCAGATTGCGATGAGTTTTGAGCAGGCGCAGGTGTTTGAGGTGTTGCAGCTTGAGGGTTTAATACAGGGGTAATTGGCTGGTATAAACCATTATCTAAACCCTTAAATTTAACTTCTCGTGTTGCACCATTACCCTGCTTCAGAATGACATGGTCCCAATACACTTCCGCCAGTTGATAGGAAGTTGAACCGATGGTTTCACCAACACGATAACGTTCAGCAGTATCGTTTAACTTAATAACCGCCGATGACAAATAGCTTGGATAACCCAACAGTACGCCCTGCAACTCCACATTGACATTATCTTGTGCTGTCGTGGCAGCAGGTTCATTAAATAGTGCAAAAGAACTAATATTAGGAACTTGCGCCTGTTGTGAACCTAATGCAACACGATCAAACTGCATCGGCTGAGGTGGAGCCACCACCCACCAAAATAAAGAAGCTAACTTCCAGCACAACCATAAAATTAGTAAGGCTAGGATAAAAGCACTTGTTTTATCGAATTGCTGCCAACGAAACTGTTGTAGTTTTTGTGCTATTGTTTTCATTAAAAACCACCTTGCAACAATGGTTGGCGAGAACTAATCACATAAGTGTCGAGTCCCGCTTTACCTTGATAAGATGGTACATTTAATAACATCCGCTGTGTCAATTGAACATCGAGCATAAGATTCGGGTCTAAACTTAGATTCGCCATTTTCTGACTTTGCTGATCCCGAACATCTATTTGCAATTGTCCATTTTCATCTTTCATTTCTGCAGTTAATGAAGGCATATTCATACGATCTTGGCGTTGACCAAAGGTATAATTCAACTCACCACCACCCCAGTGCAATTTACCTTGAGTTGAAGTAAAGCCTTTTTCTTTTTGATAATTAAATTGTACATCTTTAAGTTGAATTGAATTCTCAGGCCACTGCCAATTGGCAAAATACTTTAAAGTCTCTGGTGCAATTTCACCTTGCAAATCTTTGATCAAAATCTTTTGACCTAAACCGTAACCAAAAATGCCATTAAATTGGGTATTCCCGCTGTGAATATCGAGATTTGCACCAAGACGCAACATTAATAAATCTAAAGGACGGGTTTTCCAATGCACAGAACCACGTAACTGACCTTTTTGCCAATCCGCTTGTCCCTGCCAAATATTGCCGCTAACATTATGTAAGATTTGATTATCTTTAGAAAATTTCGCAATTAACCATGTTGCTGGAATTTGTAAAATAATAAAAATTAAAAATGCAAAAATGGCAAAAACCCACCACTTCCATTGTTTGGTATTTTTCTTCATTCCACCCTTACCAAATGCAAAATATCATCCTTTTAGAGACACTCGCCCCTGAATGACATTATGCATACTTTTTCAACATCGCCAATTCTCTCATATAAAAAAACCAAGCTTTTTAAGCTTGGCTTTAATGAAGCATAGAATCATCGTATGACAAAACGATGACGACTAAAACTTGTTTAGATTAGAAAATCTTCAAGTTTTGCGCCTTTTTCTAATTCAGCAACTAACCAACGTGGCTGTTTACCACGACCAGTCCAAGTTTCTTCTGTATTATTTTTATTACGGTAGCGTGGTTCTACTGCTTTGCGCGTTGTTTTCTTACGCTTTTGCTCACCTAACTCTAATAATTCTTCAACGCTAAAACCAACGGCTTCAGCAATCGCAATAATTTGATTATAAGCATCTTCAATTGCTTGATCTTTTTTACTTAAAATTAAAGCTTCTGCTTCTACCTGTAAACGTTTTAAATCTTCCACAGATAAATCACTAATATCTGGTTTCATGAGAACCACTCCAACTCAAAAAGAAATATATCACTCAAAATAAAAAATGAATTCAAAGATTCAATTCTATATTAATTTATATACAATTAAATAATCAATATTAAATTAGTCAAATTAATCACAATATAACCATAAATCATCTTATATTTACAATAAAACAAAAAATATCAGCATTATTTGATCAATCAGGCTCTATTTAATTTCAATTCGATTATAAAAAACAGTTCTTACCAAATCTTATCAATATTAATTTTTTCTTAATTTTTGATGGTTTTATGACAATAAGTTTCATATAAAAAGCTTATCTTATTTTTAAATCAATCCTTAAATAAGCAAGCCAATTATATAAAACCAAGCCTTTAATGAATCAATATAGACATAATAGTCTTTATAAAAATTATTTTAATGCAAGATTATTTCCAACACTTTGTTCAATAGCAATAATATTTTGTTTAATCAATTCAGGAATAGCTTGTTTATTGGACGTTAATTTATCAAGACAAACCATCACCGCCTCTCCTGTTGCAACGATTTGGTTTTGTGTTTCACTCCATAAACTATAATGCATTCGAAAAGCACTATTTCTGAGCTCTTCAATACGTGCACCAATATGCAGCAAATCAGGATAAAATACTGGCTTTAAATATTTACATTGACTAGAGGCTACCACCGTCACTATATCTTGATCAAAAATATTTAATGCCATTAAATAAGCAATTCGTGCACTTTCAATATAACGATAATACTGCACATTATTTACATGCCCAAAAGCATCCATATCTCCCCAAGCAATTGTTTGTCGATATACAACAGGGTAGACAGACAGTTCTTTCATATTCCACTCATATCTTAAAGTTTAAAAAATTAACATCATTTTCAAAGATTAAATTCAACTGTCTGATTAAATCCAGATTATCTCCAAGCGTTGATTTAATCCGCAAATAGCTCATTAATATATTATCAGGATATAAAGTTAATAATTGCTCAGCTTCTTCTGAACGTTGAGTTGCAACATAAATATGCCATTTTGCAAAGGTCAACATTGGAACACTCGTGTAACGCTGTTCTAGCTGAATAATACGTTGCTCAACATAGCTATAATCGGGAATTTGCTTCAGTAGTTGCTGTTGGAACCAAAGATAAAAAACCTCTGGATCGAAATTTTCTTGCAATAAATGCAATGCAAGATCCTCATGCTGCAATCCCATTTCTGGCATACGTGCTAATAATTTCAACCACAAAACCTTACTACTATATGGTCGTGCTTGAATTTCATTCTCTAGAGCAATATATCGCTGTTGCAGTGCAGCTAAGTCATCCACAGATGCTTGATCAAACTGTATGAGTAATTGTTGCAACCAAAGATCGCGATGTTCTGCACTTAATAAACCATGCTGAATTGATTGTAAAAATAACCAAGGCTGTTGTAAGGCAAGTTTGCCCCACAAAACAGTAATACGTTGTTGGTAAGCAGTTTCAATCTCAGCCAACCAAGGTGAAAGTTGATGCTGTGCAAGGAATTCTAAATGGGTTAATGCTTTTTCTGTTTCATGTTGTTCTAAGAAAATATCGATCCGCTGTAGTTCTGCAAGCTCAAAGGCCATCGGTGCTGATTTCTCTAGTTTCTGCAAAGCGAGTTGATAGTCACCATTTTTATAATCAAATTGCGCATCAACAATATTACTCAGTAAGCCTGATTGAGTAAAAACACGCTCAATAAATTCTTGCTGTTCTTTTGCCGCATCAAGCAGCCAGACTATACCGAGCTGTTCATATGGATGTAGATCTTTAAATTGTAAAATATTTTCTTTCTTACGCTGTTCTCGCGCAAAATATCTGCGACTCACAAACCATAACAACTGTGCAAATAAACTAATCACAATAAAAAGTGCGATTAAGCCCCATAAACTGCTTTGGAACTGCCAATCGCGCCAGTAAATATACACATAGCCATTACCGTAGCCATAGCTCAGCATGGCAAACATAGCAAAAAATAATAGGCTTACAAGTAAATAAATGAGCACCAATTGTTTCATAATTACATTACCCCAGTAAACCAAGGGTCATTAATTTAGGTGTCGGAATAACTGAAAGATTTAACAGCTTTTCTAATTTTTGCTTGATCGTTTGACTGTTTTGATCAGGTAATATTGATAATAATCGAATTACCTCTTGAACGGATTTGCGATACTCAGATGCCTGCCCTTGATGTAAAGCCTGCGAAGCAAGCAGTAACCGTAACTGGGCTTCCTTTAAAATGAGATGACGATTGATTAAATCAGGCTGTGTACGTTGCACCTTTTCAAATTTGAACCAAGACCACCATGAAGAAGCTTCAGCTTTTTGCATTTTAATAGTTGGGTTATGCACTTCTTGTAAAAGCTTTTGATCCAACTGCTGCAATAAAGTATCAATCTGTTGCTGCTGTTGGGTTTGGATAAGCACATAATGTTGAATAGCTTGTTTATCCTGTTCGATCGCTTTCATCAGACTATGCTGTAAAGCAGGAGAAACCGTATATTGAACAATATGCTGCTGTACTTGATTTAATTGATCAATCGCATAAATGAACTGTTGTTGATCTATTGCGAATTGAACTAACTCTAATTGCTGTTTGATTAATATAACAGGAGCAACACCCGTGACCATACTGGGTAAGCTCGAAGCTTCTGAAGGGTCAGATAAATGAGCATCTTGCAATTGTCGCTGCACAGCGACAAATTGATCATTCAGCAAAGAATAACGTTGCTGCTGCTGTGTAAGCTGTTGCTGGAGTTGAGGAACGATCTGAGAATATTGTGCTACGTCATAACTAAGTTTGGCTAACCATAATAAACTTAGTAATAAAATCAGGTAAACAATCTTTCTCATATACGCCCTTGCCAAGCACCGATACGTTGAATAATCTCTGATGTAGATAAATTATCAAGCTGAATAATGTTAATCTCTTGATGTGTTTGCAATCGTGCATTTTTGAGTAGCTGCGCTAAACGTTCACCTAGCGCCAAATATATCCATTTCACATCTATATTATTTTGACCACAAAGCTGCTGCCAATTATTCCAACTCGCCTCACTACTAATCAACACCATAACAGGTTGACTTGGCATTATTTTTTTTAAAATTTTTGGAAAAAGCGTAACACTTTGTATTGGGCATTGGCGACGATAAAGAACAAAATTAAGAATCTCGACACCTTGCTGTTGCAACCGTTGCATCATAAACTGCCGCCCCCCAAGACCACGCCAAAAAGCAACTTTATCCAAATGCACGTGTTGATTTAATATCGGGAGATCTAGCATACCTTCTGAATTTTCAACCTCGGGGATGTGACTGTCTACATTAAATTTTGCGAGTGCTTGGGCCGTTGCTTGCCCCACTGCGATCCATTGCACATGCTTGAGTTGATCTAAGGATATCTTTTGTTGTTGTAAATATTGCATACCGACATCAACGGCGGTCGGGCTGACCACAACAATAACTTGCACCTGCTCAAGTTGCTGATACAGTTCACGTAAATTCAACGAAAAAGGTTCAGCAACAAGTTCCAATAATGGCAGATTGATAACCTGATGACCCACTTCCAACAATGCTTGCGTTAAGTTCACAGCACGGTCTTCAGGGCGCGTATTAATAAAAAGCATTAATAAAGCGCTTTTAACAATTCACCTGCACCTTGCTCCAATAAGCATTGTGCAAGTTGTTCACCTAATTGTTCAGCATCTTCTGAAGTTCCAACCAATTGTTGTTTTAGTAAGATTTTCCCATCAACACTTCCCACACGACCTTCTATGCTGAGCTGATCATTGGCTAAAGTTGCATATCCTGCGATTGGAACTTGACAACCACCTTCTAGATAGGCATTAAACGCACGTTCTGCACGCACACAAATTGAGGTTTCTTCATGCTGTAATGGTTGGATAATTTTTAATAATTCCACATCATCTGCACGGCACTCTAAGCCCAATGCACCCTGACCAACAGCAGGTAAACTTAAAACAGGCGCTAAACAATGACGAATTCGATCCGCTAAACCTAAACGCTTTAGACCTGCACTGGCTAAAATAATGGCATCATATAGACCATCATCAAGTTTTGATAAACGTGTCCCCACATTGCCACGTAAGTCAATAATCTCTAAATCAGGACGTATTTGTAAAATCTGGCATTTGCGACGCAAACTAGATGTACCTACTTTGGCACCTTGAGGTAACTCATCAAAACTTTGGTAATGATTCGAAACAAAGGCATCAAGTGGGTCTTCTCGCTCACAAGTGACAGCGAGCGTTAAACCTTCTGGTAAGTGCATTGGCACGTCTTTCATTGAATGGACCGCCAAATCAGCGCGACCATCTAACAAAGCAGCTTCCAGTTCTTTAACGAATAATCCCTTACCACCAATTTTTGCCAAAGGTGTATCTAGAATTTTATCACCCTGCGTCACAAACTTAAGCAACTCAACCGTTAAATCTGGATAAAGCACGTTTAAACGGGAGCGAATATGCTCCGCCTGCCAAAGTGCAAGTGGGCTTTGTCGAGTCGCAATTTTTAAGGTTTTCATAAATTCAAGTTAAGCATGGATCAAAACAATTGTTTCAAACTTAACTTGCTCACCTAAAATTGCAAGCAAAAACTGATTTTTCATCTGACTTAAGCTCAATATTTTATAATTGATGCATACATTCTCTTAAGCTTGGTAAATGACGGCGACTCACAGATAAGCGCTCATCCAACTCACGCAATCTAACCTGATACTGACCCGCCGCAATCAGTTCCAATCCTTCTAAATAATCAAGAGAAACTAAAGCATTACGATGAATTCGAATGAAACGATCTGAAAACTCAGATTCTAGATCTTTCAAAGTTTCATCAATTAATACACTGCCATTCCGATGACGAACAGTGACGTATTTCTGATCTGCTAGAAAATAGTAAATATTCTCGATTGGAATAAGTTCGACCCCGCGATAAGTTTTCGCAGCAATTTGATGGCGTTGAGTTTTAGTATCGTACATATCGTCTTGTTGTTGTAAACCAGTCATTTGTGCTTGTGTAAGTTGCGTCAGACTATTGAACACCTGTTGTAAATCTTGTTGTGCAATAGGCTTGAGCAAATATCCCTGTGCTTGAAACTTAAACGCTTCCAATGCGTGTTGATCATATGCTGTACAAAAAATAATAGCTGGACGAGGGTGAAGATGACTGATCTGCTCAGCGCACTCCAATCCGTTCATTCCAGGCATTTGAATATCTAATAGAACAACATCGGGCGAATCATTTTCTATATGGTTTAACACATCCTGCCCATGATGCGCCGTCGCAATCACTTCATGACCCATTTGGGTCACTAAACGTGACAAACGCTCTACTGCGAGAGGTTCATCATCAGCAATCAGAACTTTCATCCTCTCCTCCTTGTCACCGTTAACTTCATCCGTCATTTTTATGGTTAACTTAACTTATTATTTTACTCGATAGTGATAACTTACCACCGTGGTATATAACGATACTCCCCCATAAACCTGAAACTTCACTGTCTGTCCGTAATAGGCTTTTAGACGTTGCTTCACATTTTCTATTGCAATACCATTCCCTTGTCTCGATTTTATTGTATCGTGAGAATAAGGGTTAGTAATGACTATACTGACTTGATTTTGCAATATTTCAACCAATACACTAATGGTTGAGGGTTGCAAAACTTTTTCTACCCCATGAAAAATACTATTCTCTAGCAAAGGTTGCAATGTTAATAATGGGATTGTGACCCGTTTTAATTCTATAGGTGTTGCTTGTATATTCCATTCTACCTGTAAACGGTCACCTAAGCGCATCTTTTCTATACTTAAATATTGCTGGCATAAATCAATTTCTTCAGCCAAATTAACCAACTTTAGCTCTTGGAAACTGGCTCGAAATAAACGTGACAGACTAATCAACATGTTTTCTGCTTTGTCAGGATCAATTGAAATCAAACTCACGACACTATTTAAACTATTAAACAAGAAATGAGGATGAATACGTGCTTGCATGGCTTGAATCCGCGCATTCAGCTCACTATATTGCTGATTCATCCATTGCTCTCGCATATAGAGATAACGCAAACAGAAAGCACCAAGCAAGATGCCATACCCCAAATGCAGACTTACACCTTGAAATAAGATATCTTCAGAAAACTCATTGGTTGATGAACCCCAATATTGAATTATATTAATGACACAAGTCGTAAGTAAAACAATAAGTTGAAGAAAAATAAAACCTAAAATTAACGCCATTTTCTGACTAAATTTGGCAAAAAACTCTTGAAAATAGTCAACAAAAGCAGAAAACGATAAAATTATCCAGTTAATAAAAAGCATGTATTGAAAAACTCGGATACTTTCCACTGCTTGCCAAGAACGGGCTTCTGCAAGTGCGAGTACCATTGCCAAAACATTACTTGCTACAATTAATTCCAATAAGTGTTGCGATTGCCTTATTTTCGTAAAAAAATAGGACCCTGCTGGACTCATTTGACGTGTTTTCGATAACTTCTTGCGTCGAATTTCAGCAACTACGTTTGGATTTGCTATACTCTTTTTTATTTTACTGAGCCGCCATGACCACATCTTCTCAATCCTCTTCTTCAGCAAGCCCTAATCAAACCTCTGGAATGTGGGGCGGTCGCTTCTCTGAAGCAACAGATGCATTTGTTGCAGAATTTACCGCATCTGTGCAATTTGACCAACGTTTTTATAAACAAGATATTGCAGGTTCGATTGCACATGCAACCATGCTTGCTAAAGTTGGTGTACTGACTGAAGCTGAACGTGATGATATTATCCAAGGTTTGAATACAATCAAAGCCGAAATCGAAGCGGGTAATTTCGAATGGCGTATTGATTTAGAAGATGTACACATGAATATTGAGTCTCGCTTGACTCAACGTATCGGCATCACAGGTAAAAAATTACATACAGGCCGCAGCCGTAATGACCAAGTTGCAACTGACATCCGTTTATATTTACGTGATGAAATTGATGACATTTTAGGTTTATTACTACGCCTACAAAAAGGCCTACTCAGTCTGGCAAGTCAAAATACGCATACGATTATGCCAGGTTTTACTCATTTACAAACAGCTCAGCCAGTAACATTTGGTCATCACCTATTGGCTTGGTTTGAGATGTTGGTTCGTGATACTGAACGCCTTCAAGATTGTCGCAAGCGTGTTAATCGCATGCCACTCGGTTCAGCAGCCTTAGCAGGAACAACCTACCCGATTGATCGCGCATATACAGCAGAATTATTGGGTTTTGAAGCAGTTTCTGAAAACTCACTTGATGCTGTTTCCGATCGTGACTTTGCCATTGAATTTAACGCTGCTGCATCATTAATCATGATGCATTTATCACGCATGTCTGAAGAACTGATTTTATGGACTTCGGCACAATTCAAATTTGTGAACATCCCAGACCGTTTCTGCACAGGCTCCTCAATTATGCCGCAGAAGAAAAATCCAGATGTACCTGAACTTGTGCGTGGTAAATCAGGTCGCGTGTTTGGTGATTTGATTAGTTTATTGACCCTAATGAAAGGTCAACCATTGGCATATAACAAAGATAACCAAGAAGATAAAGAACCTTTATTTGATGCAATTGATACCGTTCGTGGTTGCTTAATGGCTTTTGCAGACATGGTGCCTGCACTCGTTCCAAACATTGAAATTATGCGTGAAGCAGCACTTCGTGGTTTCTCTACAGCAACTGACCTTGCTGATTACCTTGTGAAGAAAGGTGTTGCTTTCCGTGATGCACATGAAATTGTAGGTAAAGCAGTTGCGCTTGGTGTGGCTGAAGAAAAAGATTTATCTGAATTGACACTGGAACAGCTTCAACAATTCTCTGATTTGATCGAAGCAGATGTATTTGATAAAGCCTTAACTTTAGAAGCTTCTGTAAATGCGCGTGATCATATCGGCGGGACATCACCAAAACAAGTTGAAGCAGCTATTACTCGTGCACACACTCGCCTAGAACAGTTGTACGCTTAAGGATAAATCATGACTAGACAAGTATTTTGCCGCAAATATAAACAAGAGCTTGACGGTTTAGACTTTGCGCCATTCCCAGGTGCAAAAGGTCAAGAGTTCTTTGAAACCGTTTCAAAACAGGCTTGGCAAGAATGGTTAAAACACCAAACCACGCTTATTAATGAAAAACGACTCAATGTATTCGAACCCGATGCGAAGAAGTTTCTTGAAGAGCAACGTGAGAAGTTCTTCAACAATGACGAAAGTGTTGAAAAAGCAGAAGGTTGGACGGAACAAAAGTAAATCATTTCAACTAACACTACTGAATAAAAGAGAGCTGAATATAGCTCTCTTTTTACGTGACATTTACATAAGCAATAAAGGATTACAGAGTATACACAGTTGTCTACATGACAGATCGACACTCTCCGCTTATATTGAATAACAGAAACACAAAGAGATAGTTAGATGTCTCAGGCAACACATGATATTTCTCTCCCAGACTTTCCCCCGAAGTCTGGGATTTTTTTATTTGTATGATATAAATTTATATTCGCGATTATATTGGGACAATACATTGCCTCATCAACATTGTTCAAATTACGCCTATCCTACAATAAAAATATCTTAGGATTTTGAGAAGTTATTGGATGACTACTCTTGAAATTTACCTAATGATTACTTCATTTCCGATGACTTTATGCAACGTATCGGGATAAAAAAAGCTGCTCATTATGTAGCAGCTTTAAATCTTTATTTGGTGATTATTTTTGATTCACTTTTTGTTCAATTTCTTCAATACTGGTATGACGTACATCCATACCTTTTGCCATATAAATCACTTGCTCTGAAATATTACGGGCATGATCGCCAATTCGCTCTAACGAACGTAGCACCCACATTACATTAATCAC
Organism: Acinetobacter sp. TR3; assembly: GCF_027105055.1. Taxonomy (NCBI): domain Bacteria; kingdom Pseudomonadati; phylum Pseudomonadota; class Gammaproteobacteria; order Moraxellales; family Moraxellaceae; genus Acinetobacter; species Acinetobacter sp. TR3. The sequence goes on along the minus strand of NZ_CP114264.1, from coordinate 244,582 downwards.
ACGTGAAATATGGCGTGGATCTTCAATCATATAGGTCATTAAAGTGCGCGTTGCCGACTGATATTCACGATCAATGTCTACATCCGCCATCACCACTTTTAAAGCCTGATCAACATCTAAACGCGCGAAAGCATCCAAAGCATCGTGAATCATCACTCGTACTTGGTTACCAATATGGCGTGTTTCCATATAACCGCGTGGTGACTGACCTTCTTCACATAAATTCTGAGCAATGCGAGCAATCTTTGCTGCCTCATCACCGATACGCTCTAAATCGGTATTGGCTTTACTCATGGCGATTACCATACGTAAATCAATTGCAGCTGGATGACGACGAGCTAAAATTAAAGTTAAGCCTTCATCAATATCACGCTCATATTGATTAACAACGTTATCTTTAAATTGCACATCAATCGCCAAATTTTCATCCGTGTCTAATAAAGCATGAATTGCATTCGCAACCTGTTGCTCTACCAAACCACCCATGGTCATAAATTTAGTATGTACATCTTGTAAGTCTTCATTAAATTGTGAAGAAATATGGTGACTTAAGACAGGATTGCTTGGACTCACAGTATGCCTCCACTAGACACATGGGAAAATGATTGGTGATTAAAACACAGCAATGATGAAACTTTTATGACAATAACACAGCTGAGTCAAAAGTCGATTGGTGTGAATTGATAAAACAAAAATCTAAAAATCTGTTAGTCTAAATATATAGCTTGACGGAGCGCAGTTAATTAACTGCTGAGATTATCTTAATCGCAAGATTTAAAGATGAGTACCGTTGAACCTGATCAGGTTAACACCTGCGTAGGAATCAAGCCCAACAAAAGCCTCGCCTTTATTTATCAAAGAGATAAATTCGCTATCGTTTTTGCTCGTGCTTGATTCGTTAATGTAATACATAAGGATCATGCCATGAACCAATTAACGAATCTTCCCTCTGCTGATATTTCCGCTCAACATGAGCAAGATGCTAAAGATTTAACCCGTATTTTACCTGCTTCACGCAAAGTTTATGTTGAAGGTTCTCGCCCCGATATCCAAGTTCCATTTCGTGAAATTAGCTTGACAGAAACACCGACAGGTTTAGGGGGTGAATACAACCCACCTGTTATGGTTTATGACACATCAGGTGTTTATACCGATCCTGATGTACAAATTGATTTAAATCAAGGTTTACCTTCTGTCCGCCAAACTTGGATTGAAGAACGTGATGATACCGATGTACTCTCAAGTTTAAGTTCTGATTTTGGTCAAGCCCGCTTAAAAGATATTCGTACGGCTGACATTCGTTTTGCTCATATTCAAAACCCTCGTCGAGCTAAGGCAGGGAAAAATGTTACGCAAATGCATTATGCGAAACAGGGCATAATTACGCCTGAAATGGAATATATTGCAATTCGTGAAAATCAACGCCAAGGTGACGGCGTAGACATGCGTCAGCATGCAGGACAAAACTTTGGTGCTCAGAATTTAAGAGAAATCACACCTGAATTTGTGCGTCAAGAAGTTGCCGCAGGTCGTGCGATTATTCCTGCCAACATTAATCATCCTGAAATTGAACCAATGATTATTGGTCGTAATTTCTTGGTTAAAATTAATGCCAATATTGGTAACTCTGCACTTGGTTCTTCAATTGATGAAGAAGTCGCTAAGATGACATGGGCAACCCGTTGGGGCGCTGACACCATCATGGACTTATCAACAGGTAAAAATATCCATGAAACCCGTGAATGGATTATCCGTAACTCGCCTGTACCAATTGGTACTGTGCCTATTTACCAAGCTTTGGAAAAAGTAGATGGCGTTGCCGAAGATCTCACTTGGGAAATCTTTAAAGACACTTTGATTGAGCAAGCTGAACAAGGCGTTGATTATTTCACCATTCATGCAGGTGTATTACTACGCTATGTCCCAATGACCGCAAACCGCTTAACAGGAATCGTATCTCGCGGCGGTTCAATCATGGCGCAGTGGTGTCTTGCGCATCATCAAGAAAACTTCTTGTATACGCATTTCGATGAAATCTGTGAAATCATGAAAGCCTATGACATTTCATTTAGCTTAGGTGATGGTTTACGTCCGGGTTGTATTCAAGATGCCAATGATGAGGCTCAATTTAGCGAGCTTAAAACCTTAGGTGAACTCACACATCGTGCTTGGGAACATGATGTACAGGTCATGATTGAAGGTCCCGGTCATGTGCCTATGCATATGATTAAAGAAAATATGGATCTACAACTTGAAGTATGTAAAGAAGCACCATTCTACACACTTGGCCCACTCACCACGGATATCGCACCAGGTTATGATCATATTACTTCTGCAATTGGTGCTGCAATGATTGGATGGTATGGCACAGCAATGCTCTGTTATGTCACACCGAAAGAGCACTTAGGTTTACCAAATAAGAAAGATGTTAAGGATGGCATTATCACTTATAAGATTGCAGCACATGCAGCAGACTTAGCCAAAGGTCATCCGGGTGCTCAAGTTCGTGATAATGCATTGTCGAAAGCACGTTTCGAATTCCGATGGGATGACCAGTTCAACCTCAGCTTAGACCCTGATACAGCACGTAGCATGCACGATGAGACTTTACCCAAAGAAGCACACAAATCTGCACATTTCTGTTCTATGTGCGGACCAAAATTTTGCTCGATGAAAATCACGCAGAATGTGCGGGATTATGCCCAAAATCAGCACAATGCCAAACAATCAAATGATGCTGAAACAGATGTTGAAGCAGGTCTCAATGCGATGAAAACCGCTTATCAGGAACATGGTCAAAAACTGTACCACAAACTGTAAATCGACTAAAAAAAGATTTGCCCACGAATCATTCTCGGTTAGGATGAGATATGTACAATCTCATCCTGATTGAAGATGAATATTCTTGACCACGCCAGCTATTCAGCATCCGACGTTACGATAGAATCTCGAGAGTTTTTATTCCGAGGATTCATTCAAGTTGAGAAAGTGAATCTTACGCACCGACTATTTCATCGATCTGAATATTCACCAATTATTCAGCGTGAACTTATACATCGTCCAGAAGCTGCTGGCGTTTTACTTTATAACAATCAGCAACAACGTTTCGCACTGATTGAACAATTTCGTGTTGGTGCATTAAATGACTCCGAGTCAGCATGGCAACTTGAGATTATTGCTGGTGTACTGGATGGAAATGAATCTCCAGAAACCTGTATTCGTCGTGAAAGTCTAGAAGAATCAGGCTGCGAAATTAATGAATTGCAGCATTTATTTAGTTTTTATCCTTCTGCTGGCGCATGCGCTGAGTTTTTTCATTTATATGCTGCAGAAGTTGATTTACCAAGCAGTGGGGGCATCTTTGGCGTTCCAGATGAAGGAGAAGATATTCAACTCCATTTGTTTGATTACGCTGAAATCACGATGTTATTCAAAAATAATCGCTTGAAGAATGCCCCTGTCATCATGGCATTACAATGGCTTAGTCAACATATACAACGACAATAAATCTGAAAGGGGTAAGACGGTGACTTTTCAAGTCTCAAAATTATCACAAAAAGATTTTGTGATTATACAAATTACTGATACTCATCTATTGGAGTATCCGCATTTAGAGTTTGTCGGGATGCACCCTGAACAAAGCTTTCATGCAGTAATTGACTTGATGCGCCAACAACATCCGCAGATCGATATGATTGTACATACTGGGGATTTAGCACAAAACCCAACAACTGTGACTTATGATCGCTATCTTAAGCATATGCAGAGTATAGGTATTCCCTTTTTTCAGACGCCTGGCAATCATGATGATGTATCTCACTTCCCTTTTCATGGAGCAGATCCACATCAACCTACTGTGGTAGAAATTGGCGATTGGTGCATTATTTTACTTAATAGCGCACAGCCAACAAGAATTGATGGCAAAATTGCAGTGGCTGGCCTTGAACAATTAACAGAATTATTAAAAAAACATCATGATCGCCATATTATGATTGCCTGCCATCACCATCCTTTTGCGATGGAATCTGCTTGGATTGATCAACATAAACTAAAGAACTCATCTGATTTACTCGAAACGATTCGACCTTTTTCAAATATCAAAGCCATTATCTGTGGTCATGTCCACCAAGATTCTATTAACACATGGCAAGATATTCAATTTTTATCAACGCCATCAACCTGCATACAGTTCAAACCTAAAAGTGATAAGTTTGCACTTGATGAAGAACATCCGGGTTACCGCTTTATTAAGCTTAAAGCAAATGGAGAAATCGAAACTCAGGTCTATCGTTTATCAACTTCACAGCGAATGAATAGCTCTGAAGTCTTGGGATATGACTAAACTTTTGATTACAAAATACATTATCGTTTTCTCACAAAATCTGGACGGGAATGACTACCATCTTGCTGAAAAACTCTATATGATGTCGACCCTTGATGGAAAAAACCATCTTAGGTTTCTATAAAAACACTTGCATATCACCATATTTTTTGCGTATAGATAGTACGTGTAAGATGAGGAATGCCCTATATGGCGAATGACAACCAAAATCAAGTCTTGGACGAACAGACAGAAGTGATCGACGATCAAAAATCGGCTGTGAAACGCGTACGTAAAACCAAATCAAAAGCTTCAGAAGGTGGTACAACTGCAAGCTTATTTGGAATTGCACCTTATCAGCCGAAGAAAAATGAAGAATATATGTCTGAAGGACAACTTGAGCATTTCCGCCAAATTTTGAATGCATGGAAAGCTGAGTTAATGTCTGAAGTTGATCGTACATTGAACACAATGCAAGATGAATCAAGCGCACTTCCTGATGTCAACGACCGAGCAACGCAAGAGGAAGAGTTTGCGATTGAATTACGCACACGTGACCGTGAACGCAAACTCATTCGCAAAATCGAACAATCACTTGAAACAATTCAAAACGAAGATTACGGTTTCTGTGAAACATGTGGTATCGAAATTGGCTTGCGCCGTTTAGAAGCACGTCCAACAGCGACTTTATGTATCGATTGCAAGACTTTGGCTGAAATCAAAGAAAAGCAAAATAACGGTTAATAATCCCTCCCAACCTCCCTTTGAAAAGGGAGGAATACTACGAATTGAAAGATTTATGATATTCGAGTATTTCCCCTCCTTTATAGGAGGGACTGGAGAAGGATTGAAATACACAACCATAAAATCTTTATGCCTTACATCGGACGATTTGCCCCCTCTCCAACTGGCCCATTGCATTTTGGCTCCCTACTCACCGCAGTCGCAAGTTACTGTGATGCCAAAGCCAACCACGGCAAATGGCTAGTTCGAATTGAAGATACCGATATTCCTCGTATCTATCCCAATAGTGAAAACCACATCCGATCTTGTATTGATGCCTTTCAGTTTGAACCCGATGCAGAAATTATTTGCCAAAAAGATCGTTTAGATATTTATGCACAAGTTCTTGAGCAGTTAAAACACTTAGATGCGATCTATGCCTGTCAATGTACCCGTAAAATGCTCGGTTCAAATCATATTTATGTTGGTACTTGCCGCGATTTACATCTGGATTTCAATGATCAAGCTATTCGCTTGAAAGTTGCTGATCAATTGATTTGTTTTGAGGATCGCTTACAAGGTCAGCAATCTTCCAACTTAAAACATGATCTAGGTGATTTCGTACTTAAGCGCCGTGATGGCATTATGAGCTATCAATTGGCTGTGGTCGTAGATGACGATCTACAGGGCATTACTCATGTGGTACGTGGCGCAGATCTATTGGATAACACCGCTCGACAAATCTGGTTGGGTTCTTTACTCAATTATCCCAGTCTCAGCTATATGCATTTACCGCTTGCAATGAATGATCAAGGGCAAAAACTGTCTAAACAAAATCTGGCACAAGCACTAGATATCAGCAAAGCATCAAACCTATTACAGCAAGCCATTTTAGCTTTAGGGCAACCGTTGGTTGAACTTGACCAGCCACGTATCATGCTGCAACAAGCTGTTCAACAATGGGATATCAATTTAATTCCTAGAGGCATCCATCTCACAGGTACTTTCTTATAAGCCATAAAAAAGCCCTACTTAAAGTAGAGCTTTTTATTTTCGATACGATTAGAAATTTGATTCTTCTTTAACTGGATTGAGTTCTTGCGTTGATGCATCAATTTTCAGGATTAGACTAATCATTGCAGCACACATCATTAAAGATGTTCCCCCATAACTAATGAAGGGTAAAGTCAGACCTTTGGTTGGCATTAAGCCCATATTCATCCCCGCATTTACCAAAATCTGCATGAGAAAAATAATACTGATACCGTATGCCAAATAGCCTGCACGCAAGTAATTATGTTGCAAAGCACGATGTCCTATTCGAATACAGCATGCCAGCATAGTAAAGGACAGAACCATCACCAAGGTCACACCAACAAAACCAAACTCTTCACCAAGGACAGCCAACATAAAGTCCGTATGTGCTTCAGGAAGATAGGAAAGTTTTTGCACACTATGACCTAAGCCTGTTCCAGTCCACTCTCCACGTCCAAATGCCATCAAAGCATTTGATAACTGATAACCGACTCCTAATGGGTCTGCCCAAGGGTTTGTAAAAGAAATTAATCGTTGAAAACGGAAAGGCTCAAATAAAATAAGTGCTGTAATCCCTGCAAGAATTGCTCCTAACATAATTAGGAATTGTGTTGCGGGTGCGCCTGCCAAGAAAAACACACCAACCATCATGAGTACAATTACAACTGTTGCCCCTAAGTCTGGTTCTGCGACAATAAATCCAACCGTTAATGCCATTACTCCACTCAAACGCAATAAACCTTTCCAATGCGTTCGAACTTCTTTAGCACGGCGAACCACATAATCTGCGGTAAAAATTGCCATCACAATTTTAGCAATCTCTGTTGGCTGCAATGTAAAACCACCAACCTTAATCCAACGGTGAGCACCATTCACTTCTGAGCCAACAACCAGTACAGCCAACAACAAGACCATCGTTACTAGCCATAAAGGAAAAGCATTCTTGAACCATAAATTCAAAGAAACTCTATAAGTTAAAAATGCAACGATGGAGGCAACAACAATCGAAATACCATGACGAACCAAGAAATAAAATGGGTTCTCATGAATATATTCGGCATATGGCATCGATGCGGATGCCACCATGACCGAACCGAAACACAGCAAAGAAATGACGCAAAAAATGAGAATATTACGTGCTGTCATTTCTGCGGGAAGCTTGGGCAACCGATTCAATAATTGCGAAATCTTTTGTACCGTATTTTGGGCTAAATCAGCCATAAATCTGTTCCTAATTTTTATTTTCATTCAGGGCATGTACACATGCCACAAATTGCTGTCCGCGATCATTATAGCTTTTAAACATATCAAAGCTCGCACAGGCAGGTGATAATAAAACCACATCTTCAGCTTGTGTGCCATTCTGAGCGAGTGCAACGGCTTCTTTTAAACTTGCTGCATGTTGAATCAAGGTTGTACCTTGAATTGCTTGTTCAATTACAGCAGCATCTTCACCAATCAGAATCGCTGATTTTACATATTTTTGAATCGCATCTCGTAATGGTTTGAAATCCTGTCCTTTGCCTTGACCTCCTAGAATCAAGGCTAGTTTGCCTTTTTTTACTTCAATAGCAGCACCTAGACCATCAATTGCAGCAAGAGTCGCACCGACATTGGTTCCTTTAGAATCATTGTAATAACGTACCCCTGCAACTGTTTTGACGTATTCACAGCGATGCTCTAAACCTTTAAAGTGTTTAAGTGTTTCTAACATAGATGCCGTTGCTAAACCAATCGCCTCACCGAGTGCCAAACATGCAAGCGCATTGGCAACGTTATGCATGCCTTGAATGTACATTTCAGAAGTTTGAATCAAACGCTCTCTGCCACGCGCTAACCACATCGTGCCATCTGCATCACGCAACACACCATATTGATTTAAATCAGGTGCATTTAAACCAAAACTTTGCATTGGTGTAACATCAGGTACAAGCGGACGACTCAAATTGTCATCACGATTATAAACAACCTTTTTTACACCTTGGAAAATTCGATGTTTGGCTTTGTGATAGCCAAACATATCACCGTGACGATCCAAATGATCTTCACTCATATTCAACAAAACAGCCACTTCTGCATTTAAATGTGAAGTTGTTTCCAACTGAAAGCTCGATAGCTCTAAAACAATCAACTCAGGCTGATCTTTGAGTAAATCCAATGCTGGACGTCCAAGATTGCCTCCAACCGCCACTTTTTTACCTGCATCCTGCGCCATCAGCCCAATGAGAGTGGTGACGGTGCTTTTTGCATTTGAGCCTGTAATCGCGACAATGGGGACTTCTGTAGCACGGCGTAGCAGTTGAATATCACCAACAACTGGAATACCTTTTTCTATCGCCTGTTGAATTTCAGGCAACTGAGGTGCAAGCCCTGGACTAAGAATAATTTCTTCTGCTTGTAATAAAAGTTCTGTATCTAATTTCCCAAAACTGGTACGCACACCTGTAGGGATTTGATCATGCCCTGGCGGTGTTTCCCGAGAATCCGTTACTGCAACTTGGTAGCCTTGTTCATGTAGGAAGTTGACTGCTGAAACACCCGAAATTCCCAAACCAGCCACAACTTTTAATCCACCACGTTGTATTAACATTTTTGCCCCATTTTTTGCAGATTACAGAATGGCAAAAATGTTAGCACTTTACTGTTTTAAATGCTTTTTCAGTTTTCGTTTTATTCAGGCTTTTTTGTGTCAGTGCGTAAAAGTGAATCTATATCGTGTATAGAGAATTGTTCACATTCAACAGATGTTTGCAATATGAACCGTATAGCGCAAAATTTTGAGATAAAAATACGTTTCGTGAGATTTAGTCATTCTGAATGAAGAAAGATAACGCAGTGACAACAACAATGGTTCTCTGTAGGGCTGTGACTAAAATGCTCACCATTCCCAATTAATCAGGGATAAAATAAGAAAATACCCATAAGATGATCGCAACATACATTATCCCATCAATTTTCTTGGCTGTGGCATTTCGTAGCTGAAAATGAATAATCTCAGGTCTTAACCTTGACATCCTCCCCGACCTAAAGAACGGGGATTCCTCCTCCGAGACGCTCATGTCCGAGCGCAAGAATATTCAGTGCCGAGTTTATATCTCGATCATGGAGTGTACCGCACTCCATGCACTGCCATTCTCTTATTCCAAGTCCTACTCTACCTTTCGGACTACTGGAGCGTGAGCCACAGCACGAACAAGTTTGGGTGGTATAGGCTTCATTGACTTCTTCAAACCATACCCCTGCGTTCTCGCATTTATACTTGAGCATGGTTCTTAGTGTTGTCCAACTCGCATCTAATACAGACTTGGCTAATTTTGTCTGTGCTAGTGCTTTGGCATTCACATTGCCAACGAAGATGGCTGCATGTTCATTGACTAGTTTATGGCTGAATTGATGCAGCATATTTTGACGTATATTTTTAATCTTGGCGTGGATTGCTTTGACACGCTTTTTATTTCTTGCACGCTGTGCAATTCCTAGTTTTTGTTCATATTGTCGATAGATTTTAGGAGCTTTAAGTTTTACGCCATCTGAACAAGTGGCTAAATCTTTTAAGCCTAAATCTATGCCTATTGAGGTTTTAGCAGTGGTTTTTTCTGTTTTGACGGCATCAACCACAAGACATACATACCAACGTCCACGACTATCTTCTACAAATGAGCCTGTTTTGACATTGTATTTTGATAGTCCGTAACTATCCCATAGTTTGAATTGATGCTTGCCATATTGAACATAACCATCAGCATACTTCACAGCAACTTTTTTGAAAGGTATCCAACCAAGTGAGCGTCTTGCTGATTTCTTATTGCTGACACGCCATTTTAATTTAGCTTTTTTAAACTGCTTACGCCTTGTGATGAGTTCTTCTGTCACTGCCTGTATGGTTTGGCTATGCAAGTTACATTCTTTTGATGTGCCTTTGGTGTATTGAGCAATATCGTATGCTGAAAAGAATTGTTGTTTACGCTGTAGGTGCTTGAAACACAAATCATTGACATAGTTCCAGACAAAATTAACTTCGGATGCTAGTTGGTCTAGCATCTTGCAATGTTTGTCTTTTATACGTAATTTAAGTGTTTTCATAACGTTATTTTAGCAATTATTGTACTAAATCATCAATCTAAAACACACTAATACGACACCAGTTGACGTGTTAACACAGACACCGCATTAGCAATCCTCTTGCGGAACTTTAATCGTTCCTCACCCTCACAAGGGGGACTAGCGGATTGCAGCCTTATATCCCCGCCCTGAAGGGCGAGGTTTTACGGCTATTTGGATAAAATTGCTTTTAAATGATGAGTTTACGACCAATTTAGAATAGCAAAAATATTCAGCAATACGATGAAACCGAACAAAATTAACTTATGTTTAAGGCTTAATACTTTTGTTTCTATATTTTCTAGTTGATTCATTCGATGACTCTTTATTTTAATTCTTAGGTCATTAAAAAATTGCCCATACCCTAGAATATGAGCACTCATTATCTTTTAACGCCATTTGACCGCTTGAATAGTTTCTTGTTTCTTGGGTTCATTATTATCATCGACAGTACAGCCGCAACCTCCGCCACAACCCACCACGATTTTAGGCTTTAACCACATTGCCAAACGGTGCCAACCCAAACGCTGACAGAGATTCGATAAGGCAAGAAAGCTCGAACTTGCGGTTTTAGGGAACACTTTTTTAAAGACAACAAGCGCGCTCCACAGCACCAATACAGCAATAATCAAGTATTCAAACATAAACCACTCTCCAATCATTAGCTCCCGTTTTAAAGGGATGAGCTACCGTTATGGCAACTCACGGTGAGATTGCTTGCTTAACCCCAAATGCGTGATGCAATTTGGTAAGTAAAGAAAGACATTAAATACGCTAAGCCAAATAAATAAGTCGTCATCACTGCGACATGTTTCCATGAACCCGTCTCACGGCGTACCGTTGCTAAGGTTGCCAAACAATGTGGCGCATAAATAAACCAAACCAATAAAGATAAACCCGTTGCCAGCGACCAACCTGTACCATCCATACTGATCAGATGTGATAAGCCTTGTGCCACTGCATCATCATCAGCGCCAGATAAAGCATAGACTGTACCTAATGCTGCAACGACTACTTCACGTGCTGCCATTGCTGGAATCAATGCAATACAAATCTGCCAGTTGAAACCAATTGGGGCAAAAATTGGTTGTATCAAGTGACCTAACATCCCCGCAAAACTATAATCAATTGCAGGTTGTGTCGCACCCTCTGGGGCTTGTGGGAAAGTACATAAGAACCAAAGTAAAATCGAAAGAGCAAAAATAATCCCACCCACACGTTTTAAAAAGATTTTGGCACGATCAAGTAAACCAATCCCAACGCTCTTTAAATCTGGAATACGATAACTTGGTAACTCAAGTAATAGCGCATGTTGTGATTTATCTTTTTGTAGAAATTTCATCACAATCGAAACACACAATGCACTTACGATCCCTGACATATATAAGCCAAAGAGTACCAAGCCTTGTAGATTAAAAATCCCCCATACCATTTGACTTGGAATGAAAGCAGCAATCAATAAAGCATAGACGGGTAATCGTGCTGAACAAGTCATTAATGGTGCAACCATAATCGTGGTAAAACGATCACGCGGATCACTAATACTACGTGTTGCCATAATGCCCGGCACTGCACACGCAAAGCTTGAAAGTAACGGAATAAACGCACGACCACTGAGGCCTGCTTTAAACATTAATTTGTCGAGCAAAAAAGCTGCGCGTGGTAAATACCCAGACTCTTCCAACACTAAAATAAAGAAGAACAGAATCAAAATTTGGGGCAAGAACACAACAACGCCACCTGCACCCGCAATAATCCCGTCAACAACTAAACTATGGAGTAAAGGCTGTGAAATATGGGCACCAAGTGTCGTACCTAACCATCCAAAAAGACTTTCAATCCCATCCATAAATGGAGCTGCCCAAGCAAATACAGCTTGGAACACAATAAACATCATCACAGCAAGGCTTAATAAGCCCAATACAGGATGCAAAAATATTTTGTCGAGAAAATCAGTACGCTTATCTTCCTGATCAACAAAGTGAACGACATCTTTAAAAATAACTTGAATTTTCTGATGATGCTCGCCCGTTAATCCGCTGAGTTCGGTATGCGGCACTGTATATTTTTGTTGATCTAATGCGTGCAGTAAGTTCTCAATACCTGAGTTACGCACAGCGACTGTCTCGACCACGGGAACGCCCAATCGCTCTGATAATTTTTGAGTATTGATTTGAATTCCACGACGACGTGCTTCATCCATCATGTTTAACACAACAAGGATGGGACGACCTAACTCAATAATTTCTAGCACCAATCCGAGATGAAGCTTTAAATTAGTCGCATCAATGACACATAAAAATGCATCTTGCTGCCCTTCTTCAGCAATCTTGCCTTGACACACATCACGGGTAATTTCTTCGTCAGGGCTTGTTGCCTGTAAACTATAAGTGCCTGGCAAATCCAGCACACGTACAGCTTTTCCAGAAGGGAGTTGAAAATGCCCAACCTTACGCTCAACCGTAACGCCTGCATAATTGGCAACTTTCTGACGTGTTCCTGTCAGATGATTAAATAAAGAGGTCTTACCACAGTTTGGATTTCCCACAAGGGCAACACGTAACGCATCACTCATGCAGGCGCTCCTTCACGTTGAATTTCAATTTTATCGGCTTCAGCTTTACGCAATGCAAAACGAGTAAAACCAATCTGGATTAGAATCGGGTCACCACCAAAAATACCTTTGGTAATCACCTGTACTTGTGTACCAGGCACAAAGCCTAAACTCTCTAAACGAATAGCCACAAGGTCTGGCTGTTCGGCATCATCTACTAAGCGATTCACTTTAGTAATCATCGCCGTTTGCTTGACTTTTAATGCTGACAATCGCACCGCTTCTAACCCTAAACTCTTTTCTCCTAGAGTATACAGACAAATGAGAATAATTACCAAAAACAATCTCAATGGCATTCGCTTCTGTGACAGATCGACAACAATTCATTTTTCTTTTACAGTGCAGTTGAATGAAGGACTTTTCTGATTATGTTAAATAAAAAACCTCGTATACCAACTGCAGTCACAATTCCAGAACATCTCAGTTTTTTACACGGTTTCCGTGATTATTTAGTGGCGCAAACCGTGAGTCCACATACACGTAATGCCTATCTATCAGATCTTATTCAATGTGCTGAGTTACATCCAAATGTGACATTAACGCAATGGTCGAGTGATGATATTGCTGATGTATTAATTGCACTCACTAAAGCAGGCAAAAGCCCACGCTCCATTGCACGCTGCTTGTCTGCTTTACGTCAATTTTATAAATTTCTGAGAGAACAGAAACTCAGAGATGATAATCCCGTTGCAAACCATCGTTCTCCTAAAATTGGACGTGCTTTACCCAAAGATTTATCAGAACAAGATGTTGAGGCTTTGATCAATGCACCTGACATCAATACTGCGCTAGGTCTACGCGATCGTGCGATGTTCGAAGTGTTATATGCCTGTGGCTTACGTGTGACAGAGTTACTGAATTTACGTTTAGAACTGATTAATCTAAAACAAGGTTTTTTACGGGTTACGGGTAAAGGCAATAAAGAACGGCTTGTCCCACTTGGACAACATGCTTGCGACTGGATCGAAAAATATTTAACTGAATCACGTCCACAACTCTATAAAAGTAGTACGGATTATTTATTTTTGACGCAACATGGCGGCATCATGAGTCGGCAAAATTTTTGGTATGCGATTAAACGTTATGCACTACAAGCGAATATTATCGCTGAACTATCCCCGCATACCTTACGACACGCGTTTGCAACACATTTACTCAATCATGGTGCTGATTTACGTGTTGTGCAAATGTTACTTGGTCATAGTGATTTATCAACTACTCAAATTTACACGCATGTTGCTCAGCATCGGATGCAAGAACTACATAACAAATACCATCCAAGAGGATAAAACTACCTTTTATCAATCAACATGATTTCATTCACATGGCATCAGCAAGATTTAACGAACTCAATTTAAATTTTTGGTATGCTTGGTCAAACTTATAAATACAGTATGAAAGGTTGTTTATGTTGTTTACTCGGTCTCAGTTGTTTATTGCATGTGCATTAACTTCAACACTCTTGATCAGTGCTTGTTCAAAAGAAAATTCAGCACAAAAGCCTGATGCTCTGACAGCGAGTGCGCCAGCTACTGGTGAAGCATCAACGTTAAATGAACGTAATACGCAACAACGTCTGGTTTCTACTTTAGAAAAAAATTTTAAAACCGCCAATATCAACGCCAAAATTCTTGCCATTAAAAAAACTGAGGTTCCAAATTTATTTTGGGTCAGCCTAGAAGGTATGGGATCGGTTTATGCGACCAGTGATGGGCAATATATTATTCAGGGCGATGTCATTCATCTTGGAGAAAAACAATTACGTAATGTGAGTGAAAGCTTACAAGCGGGTGAAAATAAAAAGCACTTAGCTACCCTTAAAACTGAGGACCTTATCGTTTACCCAGCACAAGGGGGTAAAGCGAAACACGTCATTTATGTATTCACTGATTCAAGCTGTCCTTATTGCCATAAACTGCATGAGCATCTTGCTGAAATTAATGCAAAAGGCATTGAAGTCCGTTACATCGCATGGCCACGCGGAGAGCAATTTATGCCAACCATGCAAGCGATTTGGTGTAGTCAAGATCGTAAAGCTGCATTCGATCAAGCTGCGCAAGGCTTACCAGTTGCATCAGCAGAATGTAAAAATCCAGTTCGTGATCAATATCAATTAGGCTTAAATATGGGCGTGAATGGCACACCTGCAATTTATAATGTTGAAGGTGTGTATTTAGGTGGGTACATGACTCCAGATGAAATCATTAACCGCCTAGAAAAATAAAACATTCTCTACACCGTCTCACCACGACTCGGGCGACAGATTAAAGATGATCTTAGCCCTAGTGTCTGCGCACTTTTTTAGCTATGATCAAGCTTCATTAAAATGATTGAATAAAATGGAGTGTGACGTGAAACCAGTTCGTCTGGCGATACTCGGTCTTGGTACTGTAGGTGGTGGAGCCCTTAAATTATTACAAGAAAATGCTGCTGAAATTAAACGCCGTACCGGTCGCGAAATTCAAATTAC
The DNA here is from genome assembly GCF_027105055.1 of Acinetobacter sp. TR3. Lineage (NCBI taxonomy): Bacteria > Pseudomonadati > Pseudomonadota > Gammaproteobacteria > Moraxellales > Moraxellaceae > Acinetobacter > Acinetobacter sp. TR3. Next base: position 229,318 of record NZ_CP114264.1, on the reverse strand, counting down.
ACATGTAGGCACACGCCGTCCACGTCCAGATTTACAACTCGAAGGGATCAAACAAAGTGATGATCTCATGAACATCGTACGTCAACCTGATGTTGATGTCGTAGTCGAAGTGATGGGTGGTATTCATCCTGCCTATGAAATCATCATGGAAGCGATTAAGCATGGCAAGCAAGTTGTCACCGCGAATAAAGCTTTACTTGCTGAACATGGTAATGAGCTGTTCAAAGCAGCAGAAGATAATGCTGTGCAAATCGCCTATGAAGCAGCGGTTGCTGGTGGTATTCCAATTATTAAAGTCATTCGTGAAGGTCTAGCTGCGAATCATATTCAATGGCTTGCAGGTATCATCAATGGTACAGGTAACTTCATTCTGACTGAAATGCGCGAAAAAGGTCGTGCCTTTGATGATGTCCTCAAAGAAGCTCAAGAACTCGGTTATGCTGAAGCAGATCCAACTTTTGATGTAGAAGGGATTGATGCTGCGCACAAACTCACTATCTTGGCGTCATGTGCTTTTGGTATCCCATTACAATTTGATAAGGTCTACACAGAAGGCATTAGCAAAATTACCGCACAAGATGTGAAATATGCTGAAGAGCTTGGCTTTCGTATCAAACATTTAGGTATTGCACGTCGTGCAAGTAATGGTATTGAGTTACGTGTTCATCCTACACTAATTCCAGCAGAACAACTGATTGCGAATGTGAACGGCGTTAAAAATGCAGTATTGGTACAAGCACATGCCGTAGGCCCAACGCTTTACTATGGTGCTGGTGCAGGTGCTGGACCAACGGCTTCTGCAGTTGTTGCTGATGTGATTGATATCGTACGTGATATTTCTTATACCGAAGATGGTGCAGGAACGATTCCACAGTTGGCATTTGAAGCACTAACAAACATGCCAATTCTCAGTCGTGAAGAAATGACGACTGGATATTACATCCGTTTAAATGCTGAAGACCAAACGGGTGTACTCGCTGATGTAACCACCATTCTCAGCCGTGCTGGTATCAGTATTGATGCGATCATGCAGCAATCTCGCTTGAAAGATTTGATTCCTATCGTGATTTTAACAGATCCAATTGTTGAATCAAAAATGGATGAAGCACTTGCTCAAATTCAAGCATTACCAGCTATTCGTGGCGAAATCGTAAGAATTCGTTTAGAATCGCTCGATAGTTAATCAGTTTAAATCTCCCCTCCCCCCTCTTTATAAAAGAGGGGGAACTCCTCCCTTTGGAAAAGGGAGGTTGGGAGGGATTTTCTCTCTACCTCATATTGGAACACCATCATGTCGAATGCCAATCGTTATACTGGTCTTGTAGATCGTTATCGTGACCGTTTACCTGTGTCTGCAACTACACGTGCAATTTCTCTAGGAGAAGGAAATACTCCTCTTATTAAACTTGAGAACATTCCGCGTATTATTGGCAAAGACGTTGAAATCTATGTGAAATACGAAGGTCTTAACCCAACAGGTTCATTTAAAGACCGTGGTATGACGATGGCTGTAACAAAAGCTGTTGAAGAAGGTTCAAAAGCGATTATCTGTGCATCTACTGGAAATACTTCAGCAGCAGCAGCAGCATATGCAGCACGTGCAGGTATTAAAGCGTTCGTATTAATCCCAGAAGGCAAAATTGCAATGGGTAAAATGGCGCAAGCGATGATGTATGGTGCGATCACCATGCAAATTCGCGGTAACTTTGATGATGGTATGCGCCTCGTAAAAGAAGTTGCAGATCAAGCACCTGTGACGATCGTAAACTCAATCAACCCTTACCGTTTGCAAGGCCAAAAAACGATTGCTTATGAAATCGTAGAGGCATTGGGTCGTGCACCTGACTATCACTGCTTACCAGTTGGTAATGCAGGTAATATCACGGCTCACTGGATGGGTTATACCGAAGCAGTTGCAAATCAACCTGCTGATCAGTTTGAATCTGTTATCTATGATGCTGCAACAGATCAATTCACAGGTCCTAAACCAGAAGGTTTACCGACGATGGTCGGTTATCAAGCTTCTGGCGCAGCGCCATTCTTACGTGGTGCTCCAGTCGAAAGTCCAGAAACGATCGCAACGGCAATTCGTATTGGTAACCCACAAAGCTGGAACCATGCAAAAGCAGTCGTACGCGATTCAAAAGGTTGGTTTGATGAACTTCAAGATAGCGAAATTCTTGAAGCACAACGCTTACTTTCTATGTATGAAGGTGTGTTTGTAGAACCTGCTTCAGCAGCGTCTATTGGCGGTGCAATTCGCGATATTAAAGCGGGTAAAATTGCTGAAGGTTCTGTAATTGTATGCACAGTAACAGGTAATGGCTTAAAAGATCCAGATACTGCAATCAAGCAATGCGCTGATGCCGTGATGCTGTCAATTGATGCAACAATGGCTCAAGTGAAAGATTCAATTCTTTCAAATATGTAAGCATAAATTTTTACAATATAAAAAACCAGTTGCCCGCAACTGGTTTTTTTATTGACTAAAGTACAAACTTATTCTTCATCATAGCCATATTGCTCCGCCAATTCTTTTTCAATCGTCTGAATTTCATCTAAACTAATTTCTTTGATTTCAAATAAAGGCTGTTTTAATAAAGGATTAACCGCATACAACCCCTCCTCTTCCCAGCCTTGCATAATAATTAATGTTTGACTTTTATTGTTATATTTTAACGCTTTATTATTTTTTATTAAGGCTTGTAATAATACAGGTTGTTCCGATAAATCTTCGAATGAACCTTTCAATTCAATATCATCATAATCGTAATCTGCAAAAATAGTTCCGACATTCGTTTTTAATTGTTCAGGTTGATCTGCATACACTAAACCTGCAAAAAACTCATCATGCTCTTCCACCCATGCTTGTTTTTTCACTGACCATAAACCATAGAACTTAATGTCTTGATCAAAATGAATTAATTGATAACTTTGCATGTTAGCAAGCTGAATAAACTCAAAAGTATCTTCATCATTTAAGCTTTCAGGCAAGGTTTCTCGAGAAACCTCTCCCTCCTGATAAATATGTTCACCACAACGTGAAAAGACAAAATCATCTAATTGTTTTAATAATGCCTCATCTGCATCAACTAATGATTCAACTTCATATAAAAAAAAGTTACGTGCAGCTTTAATTTCAAGTTGTTTATAGACCACTTCGGCTTGCTGTTTATCATCAAACACATTGCTCATACGATGTCCAATTACATAAAAAAACTCATCGTTATAACCAAAGCTTTTTTCACGAATAACATATTTTTTCATTTTAATTTCCCAATTTCAGTGTGTGATTTTTAAATATTAAGAATGATAATTTAACAAAAATTGCTCAAAATAGAAGTGATAAAGCATTTCTCACGTCATAAAATGTCGTTCCATTATATAAAAAAGCTCCTCAGTTGAGGAGCTTTACGTTCATAAGCAATTAAATTCTTCTCGGTAAAGTACTCAGCCAAGTTAATAGGTTGGTTGCATCATTGGTACGTGCCTGAGAAGTTGAAGCTCCGAGCAATACGACAACAGCTGGACGAGAATTCACTGTGGTATGCATCACTACACAACGTCCTGCCTCACCGATATATCCTGTTTTAGATAGATTAATATTCCAACCACCATTACGTACCAAGGCATTGGTATTATTTGACTTAAGTACACGATAACCTAAATTAAAATCATAAGTTGGCGTAGTAGAAAATTGACGAATCAAGCCATACTGCGAAGCTTCACTCACCAAAATCCCTAAATCTCGTGCAGATGATACATTGTGCGGGTCTAAACCTGTTGATTCTGCATAATGCGTAGATGCCATACCAAGTTTTTTAGCTTTAGCATTCATTGCTGCAATAAAAGCAGGACGACCACCTGGGTAAGTGCGTGCTAATGCTGCCGCTGCAGGATTTTCCGATTTCATCAAAGCGAATAACAACAGTTCCGCACGATTCATGGTATCGCCGACGTTCAAGGTCGAGCTTGAATTCTTTCCACCTGCACCCGCAAAGTCAATTTGCTGTAGCGTAATTTCTTCTGACATATTCAGCCGTGCATCTGCGGTAATCACAGCCGTCATCAATTTGGTAATTGAGGCAATTGGTACAGACATATTACTGTTTTTACTAAACAGTACTTCGCCCGTTTGTGCATCCATCACCAAGGCTGCACGTGCATTTACAGCGGGTTGGCTACCGAAATGAGAGGTATCTCGAATCTGTATGCTTTTTTGTGGCGTTGTAGATGAACTAATACTTGCAGAACCACCACTTCGTAAGGTGGTCGTAACCGAAGTTGAACCTTGCGGGCTGATCTCTAATGAATCATCATCTTCCATCAATTGGCTTGCATCACTTGCAGACCAATTTAACGAAGCTGAAGAACTATTCGCATTTGTAGAGACTGGATTGTTATTTACAACCAGCTCAGCATAACTTGTTGAACTAAGCGCCAACAAAATAGACATGCTCAAGGCATGCATGATAGATTTTTTAGAATTTCTCACGACACAATACTCAACTCGGGACGCTGCACATTTGCGCTTAATAACATTATGCCTTACATTTGAACAAATCGGGTAAAGCTTTTATAGACACAATTGTGTACAACTATTCTCTAAACATGGAGAATAGGATTGCTAATTTTGTCGTTTGATTGCAAGCTCATTTTTCTTTATGTAACAAAAAAATCGTTTTTTTAAAAAAAGGAGGTCTTCTTGATCACTGTTCTCGTTGTTGATGATCATGAACTCGTACGTACAGGCATTTGTCGTATGCTGGAAGACCATCCAGATGTAGAAGTCATTGGACAAGCTGAATCTGGAGAAGAAGCGATTGCTTTAGTTCGATTAAAGCATCCTCAAGTTGTATTATTAGATGTCAATATGCCGGGAATTGGTGGCGTAGAAACAACACGTCGTCTTTTACAAACAGCACCTGAGACTAAAGTGATTGCTGTTAGTGGTTTAGCGGAAGAACCCTACCCATCGTTGTTATTAAAAGCAGGGGCAAAAGGCTATATCACAAAAGGTGCGCCTATTTCAGAAATGGTACGTGCAATCAATAAAGTGATGCAAGGTGGTAAATATTTCAGTGCAGATATTGCCGAACAGCTTGCGAGTTCTTATCTTTCAGATACACAACAATCCCCTTTTGACGCACTTTCTGAGCGTGAAATGCAAGTCGCAATGATGGTGGTTAATTGTATTAGTGCTCAAGAAATCGCCGACAAATTATTTGTTAGCGTTAAAACTGTAAATACTTATCGCTACCGCATTTTCGAAAAACTAGCAATTGATAGTGATGTAAAATTAACCCATCTCGCCATTCGTTATGGACTCATTAAACCTTAATCATATTAAGTGATCGCTTATGTTGGGAAAAATTGCGTCATCAGTGTCCCAAACCGTTTATCGGCTCGGAATTTGGTATAGTGGATATCGACTGATTATTTCAATCAGTCTAATTCTTATTTACTTACTCACTGCGGAACAGCTTTCCACCAACTACGATTACCCTTTTTTATATTTCTATACGTTAGTCTGCTATATCTGTATCAACATTTTTCAACTCTTCATACTCAAGCTCATTCCATTACATGTTACGAAACAACTCATTTTCGTCTTTATTGTGGATATTGCCTGCTTGAGTATCATTACCTTCTCTGCGGGAGGACCCAACTTACAACTCAGTTTGCTGTATGTGATTATTATTTTCTCATCTGCAATTCTATTAAATGCTCATCTTTCACTGATTGTGACGCTTTTTGCCGTTATTATGGTGGTTTATCAACGTTTTCTTGGCAATTTCTTTGATTACAATAATTTAAATAACTTAGGTAATAGCGCATTACTTGCTTTCTTATTTTTTGTAGTACATGCAATTGGTCGTATTGCCGTTCAAAGATTTAAGATTTTAGAAACACTCACTTTTCATCAGTCTATTGAAATTCATCAGCTGCAAAATATTAACCGCTATATTTTGGAGCAAATCGAAGATGGCTATTTGGTATTGGATCATAGCAACCATATTGTGTTGAGTAACCCAGCAGCCAACACATTATTAGGCATTCAAATCCCTGTTTCTCCAGAAAAAACCCCTCTGCTCAAGTGGCAACCTGATTTATTTGAACTGATTAAATTTAGTGATTTAGAAGATGGTGAAGAATTTAGTTTTGAATCACAACAAAGTCCTTATACGATCAATATCCGTGTTAAACACCTAATCGTCCCCGAACAATCATTAATTTTACTTATCTTGAAAGATGCACAAAAACTCACGCAACAAGTTCAACAATTAAAACTGGCCGCGCTTGGTCAACTCTCTGCAAGTATTGCACATGAAATTCGCAACCCTTTAGCGGCGATTGTGCAGGCCAATGAATTATTTAAAGAAAGTGATAGTCATCAACAAGAAATGCTCTGTCGTATGATCAGCAAACAAGCTAGACGTATTGATAATATTGTACAAGACACATTAGGCATGGCACGCAACAAACCAACTGAGCCACAAGTCATTCAACTTGCTGATTTTTTTGAAAGCCTATTGAATGAAGATCTAGTCGATGCGAAACATATGATTAAACTCAATCTTGCAGAACGAATTAATATTCTTTTTGATGAGAAACAATTACGTCAAGTTTTAATTAATCTGATTCGAAATGCCCTGCGGCACAATGCAGCTGATGCTCAATTTATTGAAGTGAATGTAGACTTAAAAGATGGCAGAACATGTATTGATGTGATTGATTTTGGTACAGGGGTCGCAAAACGAGATATTTCTCAGCTATTCAAACCATTTTTTAGTACCGAAATTAAAGGAACTGGTTTAGGATTGTATTTGTCTCATACTTTTTGTGAGGCAAATCATGCAAAGCTCACTTACGTAGAGCGACAACAAGGAGCATGTTTCAGGATTGAATGCTCAAAAATTCATTGATTAGATTAGGTTTTTCGGGGAAATGGCAATTAAACAACCTCTCGTCTTACTCGTAGACGATGAAGAAGACTTATGTCTTTTAATGCAAATGACGCTCGCACGAATGGGCATTAAAACTCATCTTGCCTATCGCGTAGAGCAAGCAAAAAAATTCTTTACCGAGTTTCAGTACGATGCTTGTTTAACAGATTTGAATCTCCCAGATGGCAACGGTCTGGACTTGGTTAAACATGTCACACAAAACTATCCCAACACACCGATTGCAGTATTAACAGCGTATGGCAATATGGATATTGCAATTGCTGCATTAAAAGCAGGTGCTTTTGATTTTGTCAGTAAACCTGTCAATCAAACTCACCTAGATCAATTGATTCAAAAAGCATTGAATCGACCACAGCCTGAACAAGAAGCTGCTGAGAGTGCACTAGAAAATAAACTTCTGATTGGTCGTTCTACGCCTATTCAACAATTACGAATTGCTTTAAAGAAAATTGCTCGATCTCAAGCCCCTGTCTTTATTACCGGTGAATCAGGGACAGGAAAAGAAGTTGTTGCCAATTTAGTTCATCGTCTGAGTAATCGTAGCGAAGGACCTTTTATTGCGATCAACTGTGGTGCTATTCCAACAGAGTTAATGGAAAGTGAATTATTTGGTCATAAAAAAGGCAGCTTCACAGGCGCAACCCAAGACAAACAAGGTCTCATTCTTTCCGCACATGGGGGTAGTTTATTCTTAGATGAGATCGCTGAATTACCCTTAAGTATGCAGGTAAAACTGCTTCGTGCTGTACAAGAAAAGAAAATTCGCCCTGTTGGCTCAGATCAAGAAATTGATGTTGATTTCCGTGTCATCAGCGCAAGTCATCAAGATCTCGAATTACTAGTACAACAAGGTCGCTTCAGACAAGATTTATTTTTCCGTATACATGTAATGGATATTGTGCTTCCACCATTACGCGAACGTGGACAAGATATTTTACTACTTGCAAGCCACTTTATTCAAAAGATCAGCCAAGAATGGGAAGTATCGGTTAAAACCCTCTCTTCTCGCGCAGAACAGTTCTTATTACAGCAATATTTCCCAGGTAATGTTCGTGAACTTCGCAACATTATTGAACGTGCAATTACGCTCAGTGATGATGAAACTATTGATCTAGCCCATCTTCAAACAGCTCCTCTACGTAGCCCTATTGCAACGCCAATAGTCTCATTTTCAACACAAGATGAAAATGATCATGCGATAAGCACTAGCCCTATGGGTTCTAAAAAGCTACCACCTGAAGGACTGGAGCTCTATTTAGAAAATATTGAAAAAGAAATTCTTCTCAATGCACTGAATTTAACCCATTGGAATCGAACTTTAGCGGCTAAAAAATTAGGAATGACCTTCCGTTCTTTACGCTATCGTTTGAAGAAGTTTGGTTTAGATACCGAAGATGATGAATAAGCGTTAACAATAAAGCCCCTAAATAGGGGCTTTATTTTTGACTAAATTTTACTTTTTATAACCAAATCTGTGACATGTTCCAAATAACTATCTTCTTTCATTTCAGGTAACAACGGATAAGTTTGATTCGGTTGAATTCCTTGCCCTTCAATCATATTCCCATTCGGCGTGTAGTAATGTGACACCGTCATTTGCAGTGCAGCACCACTCGGTAATGGAAATAATTTTTGTACTACACCTTTTCCATAGCTATTTTCACCTACAACCCACGCACGTTTATGTTCTTTTAATGCTGCGGTGAATACTTCAGCTGCCGAGGCTGAACGGTGATTAATTAAAATTCCAAGCTTAATATTTTGAAACTCATTCGAGGGTAAAGCCTGAAATTGTTGATCTCCTTCTGAACGACTCTTTGTCGTTACAATCAATCCTTGATTTAGGAATAAGTCTGTCGATTCAACAGCCGAAGACAACAAACCACCTGGATTATTGCGTAGATCAATAACCACCGCTTTTAGTTTAGTTGAACTATATTCTTCAATTAAACGTTTAATCTCATTGGCTGTATCTTGTTGAAAAACCCTAATTTTCAGCACAAGTACCTGATTATGTAGTAAAACAGGTTCAATATCTGTCTCAACTTTTTTATTTCGAACCAAAATCACCGTACTATTATTATTTTCTGGTTGTATTTGTACGGTACTGCCTATCGAGCCATAAAGCAGACCTTGCACTTGATCCTGATTTAAACTCTTTAATTCTTGATTATCGACTTTGAGTATGACCTGCCCATTACGCAATCCCAACTTACTAGAATCAGATCCTGATTTTAGGTCTTGAATTTGCCATAAACGAGTATGAGCATCGTAATTTAAATTGAAATCAACAGAAGCAAGATCACCTTCAGTGTATTGAATAAGCTGGCGGTATTCTTCAGCCGATAAATAACGAGAATAACGATCTAAACCACTCACCAACCCTTTGATTGCTTGCTGAAAGAGTGCATCGTCTGTTTTTTTATCAACGTAGTTATCTTTCACAATCCCATAAATCTGTACAAATTGCTGAATAGATTCAAGTGGCACTTCAGCATTCCGACTTGTAGTCTCTTCCCCCCATCCTGAGGCATGTGTAATAGGTGCAGATAACGTATGCGATCCCCAACACATCAACAAACTCGCAAAGAACCCTCGATAAATGTTGTTGTGTTGGGTCATAAGTTCACCTTATTTTAAAGTAATTAAATTCTTGCCTTGCATATCGGAAGGTACAGGAATATTCATCAAATGAAGTAATGTTGGTGCCACATCAGCCAATACACCACCCTCTGCAATCGTTGCTTGAGTTGGGCCCACATAAATAAATGGCACCAATTCAGTGGTATGTTGTGTATGAACTTGTCCACTGTCGTAGTCTTGCATTTGCTCTACATTACCATGATCAGCTGTAATTAACATATGACCTTTGTTTGCCATTACTGCTTCATAGACACGACCTAAACACGTATCAACGGTTTCAACTGCTTTCACAGCTGCATCAAATACGCCAGTATGTCCGACCATATCACCATTGGCGTAATTGACAACTAGGAGGTCAAACTCACCCGAATTAATAGCATTTACTAATTCATCGGTGACTTCATAAGCACTCATTTCTGGTTTTAGATCATAGGTTGCGACATTCGGAGAAGGAATCAAAATACGTTTCTCTCCTAGATATTCATCTTCACGACCACCGCTGAAGAAGAATGTCACATGTGCATATTTCTCTGTTTCAGCAATACGCAATTGGGTTTTGCCCAAACCAGATAAATATTCACCAATGGAATTTTTAAGCTCTTCTGGCATGTATGCAACTGGTGCATCAATACTTGCCTGATAGCGTGTTAACATCACAAATTTAGATAAACTTGGAACGACTTTACGCGTGAACCCAGTAAAATCTTTCTCAACAAAGGCACGGGTGATTTCACGCGCACGATCAGCACGGAAGTTCATGAAAACCACACTATCGCCATCTTGGATTTTGGCAATTTCACCAATACGTGTTGCTTGAACAAACTCATCATTTTCTTCTGCTGCATAGGCTTGCTCCAAGCCCTCAACTGCTGAATTTACAACACGTGCCGCCTCACCTTCTGTCATTAAACGATAAGCGAGTTCAACACGATTCCAGCGGTTATCACGATCCATTGCAAAATAACGGCCAATCATCGAAACGATACGACCTTGATTTGGATACTGGGCAAATAAAGCATCGAATTTTTCTAATGAAGGCTTTGCGCTACGTGGAGGGGTATCACGACCATCAAGGAAAGCGTGTAGATATACGGTTGCACCACGTTTTAATGCCAACTCACACATCGCCACAATATGATCTTCATGCGAATGCACACCACCTTGTGATAACAACCCCATGACATGAACGGCACCATTCTCTGCTTTGGCTTTTTCAACCGCATCAACTAACACTTCATGCTCAAAAAAAGCACCTGTGCGAATATCTTTAGTAATCCGTGTAAAGTCCTGATATAAAACACGACCTGCACCTAAGTTCATATGACCAACTTCAGAGTTGCCCATTTGTCCATCAGGTAGGCCTACATCTTCGCCAGAACCTGAAATCAAACTATTTGGATGCTTTGCTTTCATCGCAGTCAGATTTGGTGTTTTTGCTGCTAAATATGCATTATCTTCAACTGCTTCACGATGTCCTACACCATCCATAATTACAAGAACGTGAGGAATTTTGCCAGCATTTGCATCCGTCATAATGGACTCTCTGTTTGTCTATCATTTGATCGGCGTATTTTACCCAAATTTACTGTAATTCTCTATGGCGTTACTGATGGCTTTCATCAATCAAAAGCATCGGGAATCATCTTTATATTCAAGTTTGGGGCTGATATTGATTAATTATTTTATTGAGCATCTGCGTGATGACGTGTTGGGTATAACTATGTGCCTGAGGCAAACTCGCCCCTTTGGGACCTGCGACATTTAAAGTAGTAATATTATTCTGATGACAAAATAAATAGATCCGCTCTGCGGCTCGCTCAATCGGAACCTCATTTCCATCAATAAGCAAATATGCTTTGGACTGCTTGATACATTCTAATAACGTAAGCTCTGTACCACCTTTGGGATAAATATAATCGAAATAGATAATGACCGTTGCATCACTATCTCGAACATTCTGTTTAGTCCGCTTTCGATAGCCACTCTCTGCTAAAATAATTAAAGGATACTTGTCTGGAATCTTTCCATCTTCTGCCATTCGATCCTCGGGACACCAACCACCACACGGCACCCCTAAATCTAATGCGGCATCTAAAGCACCTCTATCAACTCCGGTTTGTCCACCAGATATAATTTTAATGTGCATAGAAATCTAATTTTCTACCTTGCTCGATACAATAAGTAACTACCAACCATAAACATCAGCACAACGGGTAACAGTACAAACCAAGCAGGTGACGGTGCATAAACCAAGCTTGCATAACCTAAAAAGTCTTGTAAATAGAAGAACCCTAACCCAGTGAAAAGTGCGATAACCAAGCGAAAACCCATCGACTGTTGACGCAATGGACCAAAAATAAATGAACAGGCAATAAGAACCAACGTAATCAGTGCAAATGGAGACGTGACTTTTTTCCAAAAGGCTAACTCATAGGTCTTTGGAACTTGGCTATATTCTGATAAATACTGCATAAAACTAATCAATTGACTTGGAGATAAATCGTCTGGGTCCAAAGTCACCATATGTACATATTTAGGTTGTAAAGCCAATCCTAACGCTTGTTGCTCGTGATCCGTTTTAATCGCATTGCCTTGAGCAAGTAAATCAACCTGATGTGATTTCTCTAAAGTCCACTGACCATCTTTTAAAAATTGGCCTTTTTCAGCAGTGACAAAGGACTGCAATCGATAGTTCTGATCAAAATCAATCGCTTGAATATTGCGCAATTGACCTTGGGAATTCGCATAATCAATATAGATAAAACGTTGGCCTTCACGTGACCAATAACCTTTTACCTCACCTAGAGCCGCTACACTACGTTGTTTTTTAATGCTTTGTGCTTTTTCATTGGTATAAGGAATCACCCATTCACTCAATACAAAAGACAATAAAATTAAAAGTAAAGCTGAGCGCATCACCCAACCCACTATACGCCACAGGCTGATACCAACCGAACGCATGACGATCAGTTCACTATTCGAAGCAAGAGCACCTAAACCTAAAACAGAACCAATAAGTGCTGCCACAGGTAAAATCTCATATAAATAACGAGGTGCGCCCCACATCACATAAAGAAATGCTTGCCACGCAGTATAAGTTGGCTTGAGTGAACCCAATTCACCCAAATAAGTGAATAATACTTGTAAAAAAGACAACACAAGTGTTGTACCTAGCATCGCGAGGACAGTGGTTTTTGTCACATGTTTGGCGACTATTCGACGTGCTAACATTACAACCCCACTCGCTGAATACTTTTCTTAAGTTTTGGTGCTAACTTTTGTTTCCGTGCAAAAATTGCCGCCGCAATGGCATAAATCATTAATGCGACAGGATAAGCCCAGATATCTAACTCACCTTTACTAATTCGTGTCTGAATTGCGATCATTAATACAATAAGGCTAGCAAAAATAAATATAGATGGAATAAGACGATAATATCGACCTTGACGTGGACTTACTTCAGATAACGCAACCGCAAGCATCAATCCAACAATAATCACAAATGGACCAAAGATACGCCAACCAAGCTCGCTGCGAATAACAGGGTCATCACGTCGTTCCCATAGCTTAGACATCGATAAAGCTTCAACATCATCGCTTTCAAACTTAACGTCTTTATCATTCTCTAAACGTAAACGATAAGATTGAAATTCTGCTTGGGTATAGCGTGGCTGGTTTGGATAAATTTCGTAACGACGACCTTGAACCAAATCAACAACATTGGCGGTATCATTTGCCATTTCAACACGTGTCGCTTCTTTGGCTAAAATCATCACATCAGGTTTATCTTCACGGTCTGCTTTTTGATAATAAAAAATATCTTTTAAATTTTTACGGTCTTCAGACAATGAACCTGCGTAAATGGTATAAGGACCTGAAGAAATAAATTCCTTAGGTCGGACCAAATCAAAACCTGCTCGCACTGCTTGTGTTTGCATTAAACTTTCGTAAGCACGTATCCCCGATGATGAACCCCAAAACATCAATATCGCCTGAACAAACAAGAACACAAAGGTCATCGGCAATAAAAGTTTGGCTAATTGATTACGGCTAACACCACTGCCATTTAAAACCGCCATCTCATGGTCAACATATAGACGACCAAAAACCAACATGAGTCCAATAAAGAAGCCTAGTGGCAAAATTAAGGTCAGAAACTCTGGCAAACGATAAGCAATGATACTCAGCAACACACTAGCGTCTAAACGACCCTGTGCAGCTCGCCCAAAAATCTTGATTAACTGCCCACCCATAATAATTAAAGTGAGCAAAGCAGTCACAACCAAAGAGGTGGAGACCACTTGTTTGACGAGATAACGCCGAATAATCAAAGTAATGCTTCCAAAAATAGACCAATCGAGGGGTAGTGCTAGTTTACCCGAATGTTAAAAATATAAAACCTATCGCTTGTTGCGGATTGCAACCTCATATCCGAAAGTGTTTAATGGACTTATCTTTCTTTTTCGCTGCTTAGGTTCTATACAAACAATGAAATTTACCCTTCATACCGCATTCCCAACACAGTCGTCTAGTGAATCTTTGTGGATTTTGGTTGATTCAGAACAATTACAACAGAACTTAAATAGTTATCAAATCAACCATCTAGAAGATGTTCTGAATGCCACACAATTCAAAGCTGGTTTTAATGAAAATATTGCACTGATTACCAATATCTCTGTGCAAGCCAATGCACATTTACTCGGTTTAGGCAAAAGTGCAGAATTGAAAGCGACAAAATTAGCAAAACTCGCACAAACGATTATCAAATCATCACAAAATAAATTTAGACAAATCACTGTAGATCTCAGCGCATTACCAACTGATTTACATTATTTATTTGCCTTAAGTTTAACCCAAGCTGCCTATGCTTATGATGAGTTTAAATCAAAAAAAAATGAGTTCATCTTAGAAACCATTAATCTGGTTGCAGATAAAACTGCACTTGATGATGCTCAATTAAATTTAATTCACGCTGTACAATCTGGACAGAACTATGCACGTGATTTAGGCAATCGTCCCGGCAATATCTGTTTTCCTGAATATCTTGCAGATCAGGCGATTGCTCTTGCAGCACAATACCCTGACCTATTAAAAGTCACCATCCTGAATGAACAGCAAATGGCTGATTTGGGAATGAATGCTTTTCTTGCTGTCAGCAAAGGTTCTGATCGTCCTGGTCGGATTATTACCCTTGAATACAACACCCAAATTGATCAAGCACCTGTCGTATTGGTCGGTAAAGGTGTTACTTTTGATACAGGCGGTATTTCATTAAAACCAGGCTTAGGCATGGATGAAATGAAATTCGATATGTGTGGTGCTGCTTCAGTGTTAGGTACTATGCAAGCACTTTGTGAAGCTCGCCTGCCAATCCATGTGGTTGGCGCAATTGCTGCGGCAGAAAATATGCCTTCCGGCCATGCAACTCGTCCGGGTGATATTGTGACTAGCATGAGCGGTCAAACTGTAGAAATTTTGAATACGGATGCAGAAGGTCGTTTGGTTCTATGTGACACCCTCACTTATATCAAACGTTTTAATCCTGCGCTTGTGATTGATATTGCGACACTTACAGGTGCATGTGTTGTTGCGCTAGGCAAAGTCGTCAGTGGGCTATTCTCTCCAGATGATGAACTTGTACAAGAGCTACAACAAGCAGGTGAGCAATCGCTTGACCGTGTATGGCGTATGCCTGTGATGGAAGAATATCAAGAATTACTTGATTCACCTTTTGCCGATATTGCCAATATTGGTGGCCCTTACGGCGGTGCAATTACCGCAGCATGTTTCCTTGAGCGTTTCACGCGTGATTATCGTTGGGCGCATCTTGATGTGGCTGGTACAGCATGGTTATCTGGTGCAGCTAAAGGTGCAACAGGACGCCCAGTACCATTACTTATGCAGTTTTTAGCTAATCGCACAGAATCGAATAACTAACACATGACACAAGTTAGTTTTTATCTGTTTGAAAATAGCATAGAACGGCAAGTCGAAAGTGCTTGCCGTTTATGTCGAAAAATTTTGAATCAGCACCCACAGATTTGGTGGTATTGTGTTGATTCAAATTTACAAAATGAGTTGGATGACAAGCTATGGAGTTTTGATCCAAGTAGCTTTATTCCTCATGGAATTGATCAGTTGAATAGTCCCGTGTGTATTTCAGCTGAATTACCGCCATCCAAGGATTGGATTGTGTTTAATTTTAACAATCATGCACTTGAACAAACTCAAGATTTTCGCCACATTATCGAAATTATTGAAAATAATGAAACTGCAAAACAGATCGGGCGAGAGAAATTTAAGATGTATCGTCGTTTAGGCATTGAGCCACGCACATTTAAATTATAAGTCTGTAAACAATAGCATCATGTAAGGAGTGTCGTGTGGCATTAAATGTAGGACAGGATTTTAAAAAGCGTTGGTTAAATACACCTGAAGCGGTACGTCAGACCTATCAGGAAGATTTAGCTCGTATCTGTGATCTACTGCTACCACAAACACAAATCCAAACATGGATACAACTCGAAGAAAAAGCTCAGCTACGCTCTCAACAACGCATTGATCAAGCCTATGCCAATCTAAAAGCTGAGTTGATTGAACAAGCACGTATCCGTAAACAATTGGCTTTGGAAAAAGCCTTGGAAGAAAAACGTGCTGCCCAAGCTGCTTATGCCGCGCAACTGCAAGCAGATGAGTTAAATCAGTTCGAACAACAAACAGAAAATCTTGTTGCCCTTCGACAGCACATTGATCAAGAAATTGCACAACAAACTGAGCGTTATCAAGCGAATCCTGAACAGCCAAGCATTGATTATGCGCAGGCTCAACGTGTTCGAATTGATGACCAACAAATCTTGTCTGAACTCGAAAGTGTGCGTGTTCGCTTAGAACTAGAAGCGGAAAGCTTGATAGAACAAGCCGTAACCGTATTCCGAGCAAAACTACATGCACTTGCCCAAGATGAAATTGATTACATTCTGAAAAATAGTAAGTTCTCAGATGAAAAATAATAAAAAAGCCCAGTTTGAACTGGGCCTTTTTATGTTTCATTTTTTATTTTAAGAAACCATTCTCAGCTAAAAATGCCATACTGATGTTTGACTCAGTTTTTTGTTCCGCTGCTCTATCACCCAACAATAAGCGCTCGATATAACGTGCCAGCACATCAACCTCTAAATTAACTTTTGTACCAACTTGCCATGTGCCAATATTGGTACGCTCAGCAGTATGAGGGATGAGATTCAAACTTAGAATATTGCCACGTAGATGGTTAATAGTCAGACTAATTCCATCGACAGTTACAGAACCTTTTTCAGCTAAATATTTTGCTAACTCAACAGGTGCTGTTACTTCAAAATATAATGAACGTGCGTCTTGTCGAACGACTGTAATTTCTCCAAGACCATCGACATGCCCACTCACAATATGCCCACCAAAACGAGTTGTTGGCAACATTGCTTTTTCGACATTGACGGATTGACCCACTTTCCATTGACCTAAAGTCGTTCGATTTAAGCTTTCACGAGACACATCTGCAGCATACCAATTGCTTCCCCACTCGATCACTGTGAGACAAATTCCATTGGTGGCAATTGAATCACCTAAATGCACATCAGACATATCCAAATCAGTTTGAATACGTAGACGTACATCACCGCCTACACTTTGTAAGCTCTCAACCTTACCTAAACTTTCAATAATGCCTGTAAACATGGGAGTTCTAACCTAATCTTATGCAATATATGCCATAGTGAATCGAATACCTTAAAGCAAAGCCCTAGAGATAACAAGGGACTCCAAGTTCAAATACCTGCAATAAAAAAGGCGATCCATTGATCACCCTTTGATTATTTTCAATCTTAAATTACTGCATTTCAGAGACACGTTTATTGGCTGTCTGTTTAAGCTCAACCGTATTATTTAACAAGAAATGGCTAAAAAATAATTTATAGCCTAATACACCTAAGCAAGCGCCAACAATCGGCGCAAAGATAGGCACAATAAAATAAGGAATATCACGACCGCCAGTAAAAGCAATTGAACCCCAGCCCGAAAAATAGGCCACAACTTTTGGACCAAAATCACGTGCAGGATTCATCGCAAAGCCTGTTAATGGACCAAAAGAAGCGCCAATGACAGCAACTAATAAACCCACCAAAATTGGTGCTAAAGCACCACGTGGCAAACCATTATGATCATCACCAATCGCCATGATGAGCCAAAGCAATAACATAGTGATAAACATTTCCACCATAAACGCCTGTCCAATAGACAATAAATGATGTGGATAGGTTGAGAAAATTCCAGCCAACTCCAAACTCTCTACACTCCCCCGTACCATATGGTGTGTTTGCTCATAATCCATAAATAGATTGCTATACAAACCATAGACCAATAGTGCGCCTAAAGCAGCACCAGAAACTTGAGAAATAATATAGAAAGGAACTTTACGTTTATCGAAACCAGCAAACAGCGCTAATGCGATCGTAACGGCAGGATTGAGATGAGCTCCAGAAATACCTGCCGATAAATAAACAGCCAATGCTACAGCCAAGCCCCATACAAGACTGATTTCCCACAACCCTAAACTTGCTCCTGCAAGTTTAAGCGCAGCCACAACACCAATACCAAAAGATAAAAAAACTGCGGTAGCAAAAAATTCAGCTATACATTGTCCCAACAAGCTGGGTTCCGAGCGACTCATCACAACCTCTCTTGGTCAGTGCTGCGTATAGGCATGACCTGAAATAAAGCTCGGCAAAATATATTCATTTTCGAAAATGATCAATATTCTCCTGATAGTTTTTCAACCAAATAGTAAAATATTTTTTGTAAATAAAAAAGATTAAGTCACACAACAAAATATATAAGTAATTGTTTTTAATTAATTTAAAGGTAAATGATTATTCAGAAAGACTTATTTAAATTCAATGACAATTCATGTAAAAACAATCATTTATTTTATAAAATTATATGTATTAGCAAGAAAGTGAAAAAAATAGAAAATTGTGAATAGACACCACTTTATCCAAAAATGGTGTCTACTTGAATTTACCAAAGTGCAAGCTGAGTACTATTGCCTGTCGTATCAACACCACCCAACTCAGCAAAATGATATAACTGCCCTAAAAGTTGTCGTAATGGAGGGCCAGACTTCGCATGGGTATCCGTAATCACAATAAACTCAAGAACACGTGCACGTTCTGATTGACGCTGTTTACTCACTCGATAACGCGGTACATCTTGAGTTAACAAAGTCACTTTACCGCGCTTTAAATTAGCAGTAAGCAAATCTTTAGGCTCAATATTTCCATCAGTCGAATAACTAGTCAAAATATAGCGAGCATTAATGGTTTCCAATAACTTTTCATAAGCTTCTTTCGCATACTTAGAAGAGTTATAAGGACTTGGGCGTTCTTTACGCCATGCTCGATCAATTCCACTCTTAAAGCCTTTGGTATCAGGTGATGGTAAATCCACTTGATCCCATAAAGTCAGAGCATTTAAAACATGGTAGTTACTGCTGTAGGCATGCTGATTATAAGGTGGATCAAGATAGGCAACATCGACTTCAAAACCACTCATTTGATTGGCTAAATGCTGTGCATCGACACACCACATTTCCGCCGCAGGACGTTTGGGATCACCAATCTCACAGAAACGGCTCGGTGTAAGCCATATTAATGACTCGATTCTTTCTAGCGCTGTTTGAGTTCGACCGCCCCAACCCTGATGAAAGCTCTTAAATACACCACTGGTATTACTCACAAAACTTGCCGAATATAAAAGTGGTGCCAATAGAGCACTCATTTCCACATCATTGATTGCACCTTGTGCTTGCCAAGTTGCGATCTGTTGACGAATTGCATCAATACGCATCCCATTGCGGCGTTTGAAAAACAAACGATCACGAGCAGGATCATACACATCATCATTACGTGGACAAAGATTATGTGTCACCCAGCCTTTGACTTCTGGCAATCGATTCAAATAGTCGATCGCTTTTTGATAGCCACCTAACTCTTTAAATGCGGGTGCATCAACACAGGCTAAAATCGCATTGTTCAATGCATGGCTATACGGTTCCCAGTCATTTGCAATGACACGATAGCCGTTTTGACGTGCTAAACGTGAGACCACGCCACTCCCTGCAAAGAAATCAGCAAAAATCGGTGGATTCTTTTTTTTACTATTCAGTGTGCCCGTAATCTCAAGTGCTTCCAAAATGAGATGAAGCAGTCGACGCTT
Organism: Acinetobacter sp. TR3; assembly: GCF_027105055.1. NCBI lineage: Bacteria > Pseudomonadati > Pseudomonadota > Gammaproteobacteria > Moraxellales > Moraxellaceae > Acinetobacter > Acinetobacter sp. TR3. The sequence goes on along the minus strand of NZ_CP114264.1, from coordinate 209,459 downwards.
ATTGCCTAAATAAGGTACTAGCTGATGAAAAAGATATTCGTCAGTCGTACGTGCTGCATGACGACGCTTGTGATAAACCGATGGTTCTGGATTCATATCATCTCTTGGATAGGGAGCAATCTTAGGCGAATATCTTGCCCAAGTTGGGTTACATCGACTAAATCAAAACGCAATTGTTCTGCTATTGTACTAAATTCAGCATTAAACATTGCACGAGCAGATTGACCAAGTAAAGTCGGTGCAACATAACTGATCATTTCATCAACTAAACCCTGCTGTAAAAAAGCCGTTGATAAAGTTGCGCCTGCTTCAACCAACACATCATAAATTTGATGCTGTTGAGTTAAGGTCTGCAATAAGTGACTTAAGGGTTGCGGCGCCAATTGTATCACGCCTAAATCAGCAAGTTCTTGACGAAATGGTGTCATCACCATCACTGTTTCAGGATTTTTCAAAATCTTAGCTGAAAGTGGTAACTGTCCTTGGCGATCCAATACAATACGCTTCGGCTGAACCACGGTACTTAGCTCAATACCGTCCAATGCACGTACATTCAGCTCACAATCATCCGCTAAAACGGTTTGAATACCAGTAATCACAGCACCCGAAATTGCACGCCAATGTTGTACATCTTGTCTAGCGATTGCTCCAGTAATCCATTTTGATTCTCCTGAAGCCATTGCAGTACGTCCATCTAAACTTGATGCAATTTTCAAACGCACATACGGCGAACCCGTAGACATCGCTTTTAAAAAGCCCAAATTGAGCGTTTTTGCAGTTTCTACACAAATTCCTGTTTCAACTTCAATACCCGCTGCTTGTAAAATTTGAACGCCTTTTCCCGCGACTAATGGGTTGGGGTCAAAACAAGCGACCACGACTTTCTTCACCTGAGCTTTAACCAATGCTTCTGCACAAGGCGGCGTTCTACCATAATGTGCGCATGGTTCCAAAGTCACGTAAGCTGTCGCACCTTTAGCATGTTCGCCCGCTTGGCGAAGTGCAAAAACTTCTGCGTGAGGTTGACCCGCTTTAGGGTGATAGCCCTCTCCAATCAACTGCCCATCTTTGACAATAACGCAACCCACATTAGGATTCGGCTTGGTTGAATATTGCCCTAGTCGAGCCAACTCAATTGCTTGCTGCATCCAATATTGATCTTGGGATAAATGATTTTGCGTGAACTCAGACATGATTTCTCTAACTTATGCTTCATTTTCACGTTGTTGCATTTGCTCAATCTGACGACGAAATGCTTCAACATCTTGGAAATCTTGATAAACAGAGGCAAAACGAACATAGGCTACATGATCAAGTGCGAATAAAGCCTGCATTACAATCTCACCAATTGTTCTAGACTTTACATCTCGCTCACCTAAACGTCGAATTTGTGATTGTATATCACTTAAAACCGTTTCAATTTGCTCTTGGGTTACTGGGCGTTTCTGTAAAGCATGCATCAATGAGCGGCGCAATTTTGCTTCGTCAAATGGTTCGCTTTTTGAATCAGATTTAATGACCCGCGGCATTACCATTTCATAACTTTCAAAGGTGGTAAACCTTTCACAACAAATCGTGCATTCTCGACGACGACGGATTTGACAACCCTCAGCCGCAAGGCGAGAGTCGATGACTTTACTATCAGCAGCGTTACAAAATGGACAATGCATAATTGTGCGATTATTTACTCACTTTGCTTAAGTGTAGCAAAGTTTCTGCAATTGCAGAACTAGCACACGAAAGGCATAAAAAAACAGCCTTATTCGGCTGTTTTTTAAACTTCAAAGAATAATGAATTATTCGATACGTTCGCCATGTTGGCTAAGGTCAAGACCCATGCGCTCATCATCAGCACTTACGCGGATACCAATCACAAGATCAATCACTTTAAGGATAATGAAAGTCACTACTGCGCTATATACCATCGTTGCGAGTACACCTTCAACTTGCACCCATAATTGACCTGCAAATGTTGGAGCAAGCGCAACGTTAGCAGCTTTAATGATTTCATTACTGTAGAACACACCCGTAAGAACCGCACCAACGATACCACCAACTGCGTGTAGACCGAAAGCATCCAATGCATCATCTGCTTTAAGGAGACGTTTAAGTGCTGTAATACCCCAGAAGCACACTACACCACCGATTAAGCCCATGATTAATGCACCACCCACACCAACGAAACCAGCAGCAGGAGTAATCACAACCAAACCAGCAACCGCACCTGATGCACCACCAAGTACTGAAGCCTTACCACGAACGAGACGTTCAACAATCAACCAAGAGAATGCAGCGGCAGCAGCAGCAACTTGAGTTACAAGAATTGCCATACTTGCACGAGCACCAGCACCTAAAGCACTACCACCGTTAAAGCCAAACCAACCTACCCAAATTAAGCTTGCGCCAATCACAGTCAGAGTAAGGTTGTGCGGCGCCATTGATTCGCGACCTAGACCAGCACGTTTACCAAGCATATATGCAGCAACCAAACCTGCAACACCCGCATTGATATGGACAACCGTGCCACCCGCGAAATCTAACGCACCTGCTTTGAGTAACCAACCATCTGTCGCCCAAACCCAGTGAGTAATTGGTGCATAAACCAAGACGATCCAAATCGCAATAAACGCCATGAATGCTGAATATTTCATACGATCAGCAATCGAGCCGCTAATAATTGCAACAGTGATAATCGCAAAAGTCATTTGGAAAATAACAAAAAGGTTTTCTGGAATAGTCGTATTTGGAACTATGGCATCAAACGGTATGCCATTTAACATGACCTTCGCAAAATCACCAACGTAAGCACCTGACCCAGAGAATGCAAGTGAATAACCCGCAATGACCCAAATCAAGCTGACTAAAATCGCCGCAGAAAGGCTAAACATCATGGTGCTCAGTACGTTTTTCTTACGAACCATACCACCATAGAATAGAGCCAAACCAGGAATAGTCATCAACAGAACCAGTGCTGTTGAAACGAGAATCCAAGCTGTATCGCCTGTATCAACTTTTGCAACTGGTGCAGGAGCTGGAGCAGCTTCTACAGGAGCTAGAGCTTCTGCTGCGACAGTCACAGTTGATGCAGCCGCCGTATCAGACGCTGCTACAGTTTGTTCCGCAACGGGTGTTGATGCAGCATCTTCTGCCCAAACCATCGCTGAACCACCTAAGAGTGCGCCAGATAGACTGAGCGCCATAAGCATTTTTTTCATTCGTGTCCCCCAACCTTATTTTGTGAGCTATTTCTCTTAGTTCTAACTCAGCAAACTTTGTGCCAATTTAGACAGCATCTGGTCCAGTTTCACCAGTACGAATACGGATGACTTGTTCCAAATTCGTGACAAAGATTTTACCGTCACCAATTTTTCCAGTGCTTGCGACACGAGTGATAGATTCAATAACCGCATCGACCATTTCATCGCTAATCGCAATTTCAATCTTTACTTTCGGTAAAAAATCAACGACATACTCTGCACCACGATACAGTTCAGTATGACCTTTTTGACGACCAAAACCTTTTACTTCAGTTACGGTAATCCCTTGAACACCAATATCAGAGAGTGCTTCACGCACATCATCGAGTTTGAATGGTTTTACAATTGCAGTTACAAGCTTCATGTGTGTTTTCCTTCGGCTTATTTTCACCAGTAAGGTTTTATGTTCAATTTTCATGCCAATATTTAAAGGTTGGGGATTTTCAAACCATCAGCAAGAGCTTTCTTTATAACCTATTTGGACGTCAAGATGTAGATATTCAATCGAAAATAAGTTTCATTTGCTCCTGTTTAACTGAATTTAGATATCGGTGACATCAATGCGTTGAACAGGGCTATGGGATTACTACAAGCAATGGTACACTTGCCTACAAATACATATAACCTATTGAGTGCTTCATGATTGAAACTCTTTTACAAGCCATTCTTGAACAAGTTGATCAACCTAAAAAAGATTTAGAAAAAAATTTACGTGCTTTGCTCAATGAAAGCGTCGAAAAATTAGATTTAGTCTCTAAACAAGAGCTGGAGCGCCAGAAAATAGCGCTAAATTTGGCAAACCAACGCCTCGCTGCGTTACAACAGCAAATGAGCACTCTAGAAAAAATGGTGCAAGATCAAAAATAAGCACCAGTTTAGCGCACAAATCAACAAAAATGATTAAAAATAAAGCACCATGATGGAACAATAATAAAATGTCTTTCGCAAAAATTTACACGAGGGGTTTATTAGGTTTACATGCCCCTCAAATCGAAGTTGAAGTTCATATCAGTTCAGGACTCCCCTCCTTAACCATTGTAGGTTTAGCAGAAGCCGCTGTACGGGAAAGTAAAGATCGTGTTCGATCAGCAATTATCAACAGTGGTTTCTTGTTTCCAACCAAACGTTTAACGATTAATTTAGCACCTGCAGATCTTCCTAAAGATGGCTCCCGCCTAGATTTACCGATCGCACTAGGAATTTTAATTGCTTCAGGTCAACTTCCTGAAAATTGTACTGACGGCTTTGAATTTATTGGTGAACTTGCATTAGATGGACATTTACGCCCTGTTACTGGAATATTGCCAATTGCGATGGCTTGCCAACAAGCCCAACACCGCTTATTGGTTCCTACTAATAATCTAGAAGAAGCCAATCAACTTCCGCAGTTTGAAGTTTATGCTGCCAATCATTTACAAGATGTATGTGCACACTTTTTGGGCACTTCTCATTTATCAACTGCACCCAAACAAGAAAATTTAAACACTACTCAGTATCAATTTGATCTTGCAGATGTCAAAGGTCAATTACGTCCTCGTCGTGCACTAGAAATAGCAGCAGCGGGCGGACATTCTTTACTTTTTAAAGGTCCACCTGGTACAGGTAAAACATTACTGGCTTCTCGGCTACCTTCTATTTTGCCACCACTCAATGCCCAAGAAAATTTAGAAGTCGCAAGTATTTATTCGGTTGCAAACGCTCAACATACTTTTGGACAACGCCCCTTCCGCGCACCACACCATACTGCGTCAGCGATTGCATTAGTTGGAGGCGGTTCACAACCTAAACCAGGCGAAATTACACTTGCACATTTAGGCGTATTATTTTTAGACGAATTACCTGAATTTGACCGCAAAGTTTTGGAGGTTCTCAGACAACCGCTAGAGTCGAAAGAGATCGTCATCTCCCGTGCGGCAAGACAAATGACATTCCCAGCGAATTTTCAATTTATTGCAGCAATGAATCCATGTCCTTGTGGTTACGCATTTAACCAAGATAGTCGCTGCCAGTGCTCAGCAGAAAATATTCAACGCTATCAAAATCGTATCTCAGGTCCATTACTAGATCGTATTGATTTACATATTGATGTGCCACCTTTGCAGACCAAAGAACTACAAGATCAAAGTCCGACAGAAAGTTCTACAATTGTGCGGCAACGCGTGATGAAAGCTTATGATAAACAAATGTTAAGACAGCAATGTTTGAATCAGGCACTTTCTCCAAATTTGCTAGAACAATATGCTCAATTAGATGAAAATTCAGCCAAAATCATCGAAATGGCTCAACAGCGACTTAATCTCTCAGCACGCGCCTATCATCGTGTACTTCGTGTTGCACGAACCATCGCCGACTTGGCCGAAAGCGATATCATTTTAACAACCCATTTAACAGAAGCCTTGTCTTATCGAGGCTAGATAGAAAATTACATGAATCAAAAATTGCCTTTATTAAAACTAAAACCTAGCGACATTGAACATGGAATAAAAGTCGTCAATCGTACGAAACGTTTTATTGTTTTTGTTCCTGCCTTATTACATGGCGGCGAAGCACTGATTTTTCCATCGCAAAGTCGTTACTCAGGTCAACAAATTAAGCAAGGGAGAGGTATTGTTTTTTATAATGGGGTTGACTCTGCATGGCAAGCAGCTCTCGGTAATGGTGAAGACTGTATTATTATTAATGACATTACTTCATCACAAGCATCGTTATTACTCGAAAAATATCATGCTCTTTTAGGACAAAATAAAAATCTGAACTTACAAAGTATTAAGACGCTTTTAGCATACGCCAAACAAGAATTGAACATTATTGATTTTTATAATAAACGTGCATCCAGTGTATTAAGGGATACTAAAATTATTGATGAAAATAATCCATTTTTTATGGAAGTAACCAAGCAAGAAGTTCACAAAGCACTATATATTCCACATGGATTCATATTTGATGGTCCCGTCCAACAAGTATACTCTCAAGGAGCAGTGATGGTGAGTGATAAGAAAAGATGCTGGGGTGTAGGAACAGATGTATTTCTAAGGGGTTATCGAAAAATAGAAAATGGCAAAGAATACAATTTAACAAGTATTGAAAATGATTTTGGAGAAAGGTTTACTTTCTCCAAATAATCAACCCAATATAAAAAGGGTGAGATATTGCTCAACTTTTTATTAAATAAAATGTCTTTAAAAAGCGTAACCTAAACCCAAAACAACTTTATTTTTTTGCTTTGTTTCATCACGAGTATAGCCACCAAAGATATAATCTAGGCTCCAAGTTGCACCAGTATTTCCTAAAGGATGTGACAATCCAAGAGTTGCGTGACGGAAAGCAAAATCAGTTTTGGTGACATCTCCTGCTTTAGCTTGGTAAGCTAAATACTCATCATCATCACCATAATAATAGGCTGCTAATTGAGCTTTACCCGTAAAGCCACCAGCTAATTTTGGTGCGTAGGTTGCTAGGAAATAAGTATCACCTTTATTTCCAAAAGTGACATTATTTAATAACGTTTGGGCTGTAATACTCAAATCTTTATAACTTAAGCCGATAATGGTTTCATATCCTGTTGATTCCCAACCTGGATAATAGTAATAAACCGTACCGCCAATTTGATAACCAAGATCATCTGTAATCTTACCTTTATAACCAGCATATAAATCATTTTCAAATGACTTCTTATCTTCGTTTACATAAGTCGGTGAGGTATTTAAATCTGCATATGCAGCAGTTAAGGTCGAAAACCAATATCCCAAATACAATCCACTATCATGCGTGTAATCAAGTCCACCTTGTACTGCAGGTGTATCACTTTCAGGTGAATTTGTCATACCACGTAGATTATAACTAGATACTACGTTTACATTGCCTGTAATCGTTCCTGGAAATGGTAGCTTTGTTTCTTCAGCCAAACTTAAAGTTGATGTTGTAAATACCATCGATAGAACTGTAGCTTTGCATGCAAATTTCATCATATTGATTTCCCCCATGATTTAGATATTCAACTGATTTATGTTCTAAATTGCATCATGATGAAATTTGCAAATGCTGTGCCAAAAGTAAGAACTAAGCTAAAATTAAGTATAAACATTTGATTATAATCATTTTAAAAAAAATTATTTTATTATTCTATTAATCAATCAATCTCCCACGATAAGAGTGCGATAATAAAATGCATCTTTAAATATAGAGGCGCACATAATTAGCACCTATTCTGAATATAATGTTTTCGCTTTTCTTTTCTAAAAATAAATAAAAAAAGCCAGCATATACGCTGGCTTTTTAAAGGTTTATAAGTGTTTTTTAAATTAGAATGTTTTAGTCAAACTAAATAAAACACCTGTGTCATAAGGTTTTTTGTCATTATCACTCATATCTGAAGTACTTACATTTGTTCCAACAACATCAACTTCAGCGAGGATACCTAAGAAGTTATAATTTACACCAACTTTGTAGTCGATATAATTATCATCTTTTCCAGGACCACCAGCAACAATACTTAAAGAATCTTTATTTTTTAATTTATTGTACCCTACTGAAGCTAAACCTGTTAAACCAGTGCTTGCAATTGGCGCTGAGTAACCTAAGTTAAAATACCAAAAATCATCAGTTCTCCCCCAGTAATCAGGTGAATAATTCACACCTACACTTAGAGCATCGCCTGCTAATAATGTTTCAGGGAAAGTTAACTTACCAAATACTTCTGTAAAAGCTAAACCTTTCTTATCATTATATTTATTCACAGCATTAGATTTGGAACCTATATATCCATAATGAATTACACCTACATCATAGATTGGTTTAATTTTATCTGTTAAAGCAAAACTATTAGTAAAACCTAATGTAGCATCAGTTTCAGTTGAAACACCAGGAATACTAAAGTCAACACTTGAACCCCAAAGTGCTAAATATGCACCCGACGTATGTGAAAATGTAAATCCACCTTGAATCGCAGGATTATTCGAAGATTGTGTCACACCACGAAAACGATAATCTGTTACAGCTGAAACATTGCCCGATGCAGTAATCCCATATAATGAAGGTTTATCTTCTGCCATAGCAAAAGTCGAAGTCACAGCAAAAATACTTAACGCGATCGCCTTACATGCAAATTTCATCATATTGATCTCCCCCATGATGGATATTCGACTGAATTTATGTTTTAAGTTGCATCATTATGTGAATAGCAAATGCTATGCCAACTTCTTTAAAGCACTATAAAACCTAGGTTTGATGTCATATCTTTGTCATGAAATATATAAAGAGAATAAAAAAGGGCTATTTAAGCGTTTTAAACTGGATTTTTTGATCCATTTTTAAGCAAAAAATAAGATTAGTAATTAAACCGCACAAAAATAATGCAACAACACTGCTCAACAATCGATCATTGTTAAACATTTACAGTTTTGGCTTAAAAAGCGAGGAAAATTCGCACAACATAAGTGCAACTTCTAAAAAACGAGCGCTTTTTGATACAAAAATCTTACCACTCATCGGGATGTTATTTTTTGCAAATCAACTCAATCATTTTTTAATCAATTACAAAATAAATCATTAAATTTAAAAAGAAAATATCAATATAATCACATATTTTAAAAAGAAAATATCAAAAAATAATCAATTTTAATTACAGGAATAATACTATATTTTTTAATTAAAAAACAATTATTTAATTTTAATTTATCTATTTTTTATACAATAATAAAAACAAAAAATCTTATCCTAATTTTGTGTAAATTTAATTAAAATATTTTAATAAAAATCTATCTTTTTTATGTATAACTTATACAATTGGTCAAAATTTCGATTCTGACCGAAATTGATCTTATTTATTATGAGGCTACCTATGCCAAAGGCAAAGAAACTAACATTAGCGGTTTTGATTAATGCCGCATTGATCTCCTCAACATATGCAAGCGAACAAAGCGAAGCTAAAGGTTTTGTTGAGGATGCAAATGGTTCAGTATTGTTCCGCACAGGCTTTTTAAATCGTGATAAAAAAGACGGTTTAACAAATGATACAAGCTCAACAGCGCAAACTGCCATTTTTAATCTTCAATCAGGCTTTACAAAGGGTGTTGTTGGCTTTGGTGTTGGCCTAGTAGGTGATGCATCTTTCAAGCTTGGTGCGAATAATAATACGGGTAATCAAATGATTCCTGTAGATGATCGTGGATTTGCTTATGATCATTGGGCTCGTGGTGGTGCTAATGTGAAAGCACGTATTTCCAACACAACCGTGACTTATGGTACACAGGTGTCAACACTTCCTGTCATGGCAAGTAATCAAGCCCGTTTAGTACCTGAGTATTACACAGGTGTTTTCGTTGAAAGTAATGAAATTCCAAATCTAAATATGGTTGCAGGTAAATTCACAAAAAACCAAATGTCAAACCAAATTAGTACCGATAAAGATGTGACAGGTCAAGGGCTTGATCGTGCAGTAGTTTGGGGTGCTAAATATAAATTTAATGATCAACTCAATTCATCGTATTATGGCTTAGATGTTCAAGATAAGTTAGAACGTCATTATGCTAATGTAAACTTTACCCAAGGCTTAAAAGACAAGAGTACCTTAACACTTGATGCCATGGGTTATCATACAAAATGGGATAAAGATGCGCTCACTGATTCACATACCACAGATGATCTAGCAAACCGTAAAAACTCGATTTGGGCTGTTTCAGTGGGCTATGGCAAAGATGTACATAATGTCATGCTTTCTTATCAAGATAACACAGGTAATACTGGGTATGACTATGGCTATAATGCTGATGGTTTACAAAGTATCTATGTCCCTAATTCCTATTTAGGTGACTTTAATGGTAATGATGAAAAATCTGTCGGGCTACAATATAACTACAACTTCAAAAATCACGGTTTACCTGGTCTAAACTGGACAACTGCATTTGTTTATGGTTGGGATATTGATATCGCTAAAATAACAGATCGCTCAAAAATCATTGACCAAGCCGAAGAACATGAGTTCTTTAACCAAGTCAAATATACAGTTCAAACAGGTGCATTGAAAGATGCAAGCCTACGTGTTCGCTATTCTTACTTACGTTCAAGTGATACCTATAATAATGTTTCTGGTCAATATGTCAGCAATGTCATTGGCTCAACCAATGAATGGCGTTTGTTCCTTGATATTCCTGTGAAACTGTTCTAATTCACTTTAGATCAATTCATAAAAAACCGCCACTCAATTGAATGGCGGTTTTTTTATGAGCCTGATTTTAGGGTGATAAAATCTGGCCTTATCTTGCAAAAATTATTTTTTAGCAGCTTCGATTGCTTTCAACACTTCAGCTTTTGCAACGTCAGCACCTTCCCACCCGCTGATTTTTACCCATTTACCAGGCTCTAAATCTTTATAGTGAGCAAAGAAGTGCTCAACTTGGCTAATCAATAAAGGTGGAAGATCTGTATATTCTTTCACATCTTTATAGAGAGGAGATAACTTCTCATGTGGCACAGCGATGAGTTTCGCATCAATACCACCATCATCTTCCATGTTCAGTTTGCCCACTGGACGGCAACGAATCACAGAACCCGCAGCAACAGGATGTGGCGTTACAACCAATACATCTAATGGGTCGCCATCTTCTGACAATGTATTTGGCACATAACCATAGTTTGCTGGGTAAAACATGGCTGTACCCATAAAACGGTCTACAAATAACGCATCAGAATCTTTATCGATTTCGTATTTGATTGGCGCTGCATTTGCAGGAATCTCAATGATGACATAGATGTCATTTGGTGCGTCTTTACCCGCAGGAATATTGCTATAACTCATATCAACACTCGTTTATCTTGTGAACTTAGATGTAAATCCAACAGATTATAGCGTGAATACCATAAAAATGATGCTAGATATGCTGAGCGTTAATGAATTTTATACTCAATATCGATTTAGGTCAGTTTAATCGTAATCACAAACAGTAAAATTGGACAAAATATTGAAAAAAACCAAATAATCGAACGTAAAGTAGCAAGATTTGCCAAATAGCATATTCCATAAATGACGCGAAATACGATATACGCCCAGCCTAAGCTCAGAATAAATTTTTCAGGCACAACCATATATTCAGCCATCAAAATTGCAGCGATAAATAAAGGTAGGCTCTCAAAACTATTCTGTTGTACTGCATTGGCTCTGGCAGCTAAACCTGTCGTTTTCGCCAAAAATTCACGCGGATTCTGATTATCCTTTGCTTGGAAGCCACCTTTTGCTTTTGCAATTAAGGTAAAAACATAGGGCAATAAACATGCAACGATAATAATCAATATAATGCCGCTAATACCTTGCATGCTGATATCCATCATTTGAAGTTCTTGTGATCATGCTATCATAACTTAAAATTTATTGAACTTTCATTTGTGCTTGTTCAACAAGCACTGCTTTTATATATTCTGCTAGTTTTAAAAGTAGTTTTCTTTGATTCAATCTCAAGGTCATGTTATGCCAGCTCAAGATCAAAACAAATTGTTTGATGTTCTTGCTCAACAACGACAGCATCAGCTTTTAGTTGACCGCGTACTCAAAGTGGTGTTGCCTATTATGGCATTTCTACTCAGTGTGATTTGTGCAAACCTCAATTGGCAATCAACTTTGGGGACTTTCGCGATTCTCACACTTGCATTTTATGCAGTTGGAATTAAAAGGCTCACTCTTTGGCATTGGCTAACGATAGTTGTTCTCTACGTTTTTGCGGACAATTACTTCAGCTTTAATGGAATTGACCCAATTCGGTTACGTTTTCAACTTGCGACCATGCTTGTATTTGTCGGCATTGTTGGGATTGGACGGCCTTATATTGATCGTTGGTTGATGAAATCAAATAATACTCGATAAGCCCAAATAAAAAAACGCCACTATTGTGGCGTTTTTTTATTTCCAATAGCTCCCTTTTAAACGGAGGCTAAGTGGAATTATTAAGCTGGTTTACGTAAATCTTTACGTAAGATCTTACCTACGTTAGATTTTGGTAGATCATCCATAAACTCAACATAACGTGGGCATTTATAGCCTGTTAAGTTTTGTTTTGCATAAGCAATAATTTCTTCAGTTGTTAATGAAGGATCTTTTTTCACGATGAATAGTTTAGGCACTTCACCTGATTTTTCATCTGGCACACCAATCGCAGCAACTTCCAATACTTTTGGATGCTTCGCAATCACTTCTTCAATTTCACTTGGGTAAACATTAAAGCCTGAAACCAAGATCATATCTTTTTTACGGTCTACAATTTTGAAATAACCGCGTGAATCCATGACACCAACATCACCCGTACGGAAGAAACCGTCTTTGGTCATGACTTTCTCAGTTTCATCAGGACGATTCCAATAGCCTTTCATTACCTGTGGGCCACGAATCGAAATTTCACCCTGCTCACCAAGTGCCACTTCATTACCATCATCATCAAGTAAAGCAACTTCAGTTAATGGTAATGGGATACCAATCGTACCACTAAACTCTGTTGTTGCAGGCGGGTTTGCTGTCGCCACTGGCGATGTTTCAGATAAACCATAACCTTCGATAATGATCGTACCTGTTACTTTCTGCCAAGCAGCAGCCGTAGATGGCAATACAGCCATACCACCACCCATTGCCATCTTCAATTTGCTATGGTCAAGCTGTTTGAATTCTTCGTTATTCACTAAGGCATTAAACAAGGTGTTTACTGCTGGGAAGAAAGAAGGTTGATATTTACGTAATTCACCAACGACTGCTGGTAGGTCACGTGGGTTCGGAATCAAAATATTGGCTTGACCTTTATACATACCGTAAAGCGCGCACACCATGAATGCAAAGATATGATAAAGCGGTAACGCACACACGATACGATCATCTTTAGAACCGTCACCTGTGCCAAACTTACTTGAGAAAATACCATCACATTGTAATAGGTTAGAAACCAAGTTACGGTGTGTCAACTCAGCACCTTTAGAAACACCTGTCGTACCACCTGTATATTGCAGTACAGCAGTATCGCTTAAGGTCAAACTTGGACGTTTATAATTGCTTGGATTCGCTTTACCTAGCGCTGCATTAAATTTAACGTGGCCAGGAATATTCCATGCTGGAATTTGTTTACGTACTTTGCGTAAAACGAAGTTTACAATCGTACCTTTCAGTGTACCGAGCATGTCACCGACAGAAGCAACCACAACATGCTTCACTGGTGTTTTACCAATAATACTTTGATAAACACTAGCAAAGTTTTCGATGATTACAAGAGCTTCTGCACCTGAGTCATTTAACTGATGCTCAAGCTCACGTGAAGTATAAAGCGGGTTTACATTGACCAATACTAAGCCTGCACGGAATACGCCGAGAGCAACTACTGGATATTGAAATACGTTCGGCATCATCACCGCAACGCGTGTCCCTTTAGCCAAACCAAGGCCTTGTAAATAAGTCGCAAACTTACGACTAGCGACTTCTAATTCATTGTACGTTAAAACTTTATCCATGAAGATAAAGGCATCACGTGAACCAAATTTTTGGAAATTGCGTTCAAAAATATCAACAAGTGAGGTGTTTTCAGCAGGCAGCGCAACTGTTTCTGGAATTCCTGTCTTTTGGTATTCTGCAAACCAAATCTTTTCCATAATGCCATTATCTCCGAGTAGTAATCCTTAAAAATGTAACGACGTTACTTTCCATGACAAAACTTTTTTTTAACTTTTGAAATTGCCCTGTCAATCTATTCAAATAATATGAATACCTTGTCATATATAACGTATTTTTATCACAGAATACTAGCCTTATCTCTGAATGAGGAGTCTATTTGCTTTTTGATATCCCCGTGGTAAAAGTTGCCCCTTTGTTGCTCTTTTTCCTATATATTTTTGGAGATCATCCCCTTTCAGTTTAAGGTGTTGTTGTCCTGCAGCGACTTGGATTATTTCATCTAAACTAAGTGTTGTCATGGATAAAATTTGCTCTTTTTCATCAAGTTGTATCAACTTGTTACCTTTTCCTTTATTTAGAATCGGTAATTCAGCTAAATCAATAATCAATAACCGCCCTGATGAACTCAGAATTGCAACATGTGTGGCTTGTTGAATTGGCAATAAAGGTAAAGCTGTTGCCTGATCTGCGACTGTCAAAAAGGCTTTACCTGCTTTAGCATTCGTATCTAACTGCGCCGCTTGCGTTTTAAATCCATATCCATTTGAACTGACAGCAAGTAACTCATTACTGTCTTCATCAACAAATACTTGAATAAATGACACGCCGCTAGCTGGTGCAAGTTTCGAACTCAATGGCTCGCCTAAGCCACGTGCCGAAGGGAGACTACTAATCGGCAGCGCATAACTCCGCCCTGTTTCATCTAAAAAGTAGACACGTTGATTGGTTTTTCCGACTGCATGACTCAAATATTGATCACCTGCACGGAAATTTAGATTTGCTGCATCAACATCACCACCTTTGGCAGCTCTCACCCAACCTGCTTCTGATAAGACCACAGTTACCGTTTCCGCAGGCATTAAATCTTGTTCTTTGATTTGTACCGCATCTGCACGAGTAACAATCGGTGAACGGCGATCATCGCCAAACTTTTTCGCGTCTTCTTTTAACTCACCAATAATTAAATTCTTCAATGATTCAGGATTTGCAAGTTGCTCGCGAATAATGGCAGCTTTTGCTTCCAGTTCTTCTTGTTCACGGCGGATTTCCATTTCTTCAAGTTTAGCCAAATGACGAAGCTTGAGCTCCAAAATCGCTTCAGCCTGAATATCATCTATCGCAAAGTGCTGTATCAAAACAGGTTTTGGCTGATCTTCTTCACGAATAATCCGAATTACAGTATCAATATCTAAATAAGCAATTAAAAGGCCTGCCAAAATATGCAAACGTTTTTCAATTTTGTTTAAATGATATTGCAAACGACGTGTTACGGTTTGCTTACGGATCTCAATCCATTCCAACAAAATACGGCGAATCGATTTGACTTGCGGACGACCATCTGCACCAATCATGTTTAGATTGACACGATAGCTTGATTCTAAATCAGTGGTTGCAAATAAATGGCTCATCACAGTTTCAGCATCTACACGATTAGAACGTAATACAATGACTAAGCGTGTTGGATTTTTATGATCTGATTCATCACGAATATCTGCCACCAAAGGTAACTTTTTCGCAATCATCTGATCCGCAATTTGCGTGACGACTTTTGAACCTGAAACTTGATAAGGTAGTTCAGTAATCACAATCTCATTTTTTTCGACCGTATACACTGCACGCGCACGATAGCTACCACGCCCTGTAGTTTGGATTTTCAGTAATTCTTCTGGTGGAGTAATAATTTCAGCTTTGGTCGGTAAATCGGGGGCTGGAATATATTCTGCTAATTTTTCATCTGTGGTTTCAGGGTTACGAATCAGTGCAATCGTACCTTTGACCACTTCACGTAAGTTATGCGGTGGAATATCAGTTGCCATCCCCACTGCAATGCCCGTCGTACCGTTCAGTAGGATATTGGGAATCCTTGCAGGCAAAGTAATCGGTTCTTTCATCGAACCATCAAAGTTATCTTGCCATTCACTTGTCCCTTGTCCAAGCTCACTCAGTAATAATTCACTATAAGCAGACAATTTGGCTTCGGTATAACGCATTGCAGCAAATGACTTAGGGTCATCAGGTGAACCCCAGTTGCCTTGACCTTCAATCAATGGATAACGGTAGCTGAATGGCTGTGCCATCAACACCATCGCTTCATAACAAGCTAAGTCACCATGCGGATGATATTTACCAAGTACATCACCAACAGTACGGGCTGACTTCTTCGGCTTACCTGTCGATTTTAAACCCAGCTCACTCATGGCATAGACAATACGACGTTGTACAGGTTTTAAACCATCGCTGATATGCGGCAGTGCACGATCCATAATCACGTACATGGCATAATTTAAGTAAGCTTGTTCTGTGAATTCGGCTACGGAGCGGTTTTCGGTTGCATGATGTGCAAGGCTGGTCATTTCAGCAAGTCATCCAAAATCATTGTTATCGTCAATGTTTTGTATGCTATGTGGATGAATGCCTTGTGACAAGCCCTTGTTGTTGTTTAAACGTCAAATGGTGTCTTGTTAAGCTTAATGCAACATATTCAATAGAATTTCTGATGCGGGAAACCAGCCATTTTTCTCCGCCTTTTTTAACCAGTCTCTAGCTAATTCCTCATCTTTTTCGACATAAAGTCCCTTTAAGTAAAAAAGACCCAAACTAAACTGAGATGCTGCAATTCCTTGATCGGCTGCCGCAGAATAAAACTCAAAGGCTATTTTTACATTCTTTGCAACACCAGTGCCATTTTCATATTTATCTGCAAGATTATTAATAGCAGGATAGAATTGCTGCTGTGCGGCTTTCTCATAATATTTCAATGCAAGATCAATATCGACCTGCTTATCTTCATTTGAACCAGAATGATAAACTCCAAACAGATACAAAGCGGCTGCATTGCCTTGCTCAGCAATTAGCTCAAGATCTTCAATATAGATAACTTCACTTTCGTTATATTCGGGTTGCTCCATCCAAGTTGAAGCCCAATTATATTCAGCAACAAGTGATCTATTATAAGTTGCTGCAATCCACAACCAGTTTCTACCTAATAAAAGATTTTTAACCCTGTCATTGCGTCCAAGACAATAATCAAGACCTATCTTTATTTGTTGAGCCACATCGAACTCCATGACCTCAGGAGCCATTTCTTGTACAGATAAGAGATTCATTTTTAATTTAAGATTCAAGTAATGGTTAATTTATATGTAGTAAAGGATATGTAGATATTTCAATCCAAAATCCTCTACTCTGTTTGTTATTTATTAATCAATGCTCATCTGTTGAAGAAGCAGATTCGGCATCATCTTCTTTATAAATAAATTTCGGCATTTCTAAACCAAAATAAATGGCAATTACACGTAAAGTAAAACCAAATACTAAGGTGAAAATCACGGTAAGATCGTGCTGCAATCCAATCTCTAAACAGACCCAATAACAGATCACTGCAACAAAAGAAATACTAGCGTACAACTCACGGCGGAACACTAAAGGTACATCGTTACACAAAATATCACGCAAAATACCGCCCGATACCCCTGTTAACACGCCTGCCACCGCAGAAACTACAAAACCATGACCCATCGACAATGCAATTTGACAGCCGATGATGGTAAAACCAATTAAGCCCATAGCATCAAGCAATAGAAACACGCTACGTAAATGTTTCATCCATTTGGCAATAATAATCGTGACAAATGCAGCACAACACGTCAGAACCAAATACTCAGGATGCTTCACCCAAGTTAAAGGATAATGTCCTAATAAAACATCTCGAACTGAACCACCACCCAATGCGGTTACACAGGCAATCAGTGTCACACCGAACCAATCCATACTACGGCGACCTGCTGATAACGCCCCTGTCATCGCTTCCGCAGTGATGGCAATTATATAAATCACGGTGAGCAACATCTGCCGACATCCCTAAATCAGGCATCAAAGTGTGCGCTATTTTAAGGCAAACTTAGATGAATTGCGCACAACATTGTTTAAATTTTTTCCCTGAACCGCAAATACAAGGTTGTTTCATGGTGATTTGCAGATCTAAGGTTGGATCAAGAAAATACCAGTGCTGCTGATGCAAAACAAAATGAGAGATTTCATGATGAACGTGTTGCTGTTTTCCATCATAGTAATGGGCCTTGAATTCTACCAAGGCATGGGTTTTATCCAGTTTTGGCTGGTGCTGCACGACTTCTAATTTTAGCCACTGATTGGATTGACTCCAATCTGCAATCGCATCTCGATCCAAAGCGGCTTGCTGCCCCAAAGCGGTGGTTTCCAAAATATAATCAATCTGTTGTAAAGCAAAAGCACTGTAACGCGAACGCATTAATTGCTCTGCATTTTGAGCAAATTGTTGTTTCAAATGCAAAGGTTGGCAACATGTTACATATAGCCCACTTCCACATGGGCAATTCTCTGTCAATGTCATTTCAATACTCAAATAAAAATAGCCTTGAGCAAAACGACCGTAATCACGATCGTAAAACTCAAAGGCTATTTAAAACAAACTTAATTATGTATCGGCTAACTTTTCTTTGGCAATAATACGCACTTTTTCAATTTTGTGCCCATCCATTGTAACAACTTCAAAGCGATAGCCATCAGCTTCAACCGTTTCCCCATTTTCAGGTAAACGACCTAAATGGAATAACACATAACCAGATAAAGTTGAATATTCTTCACTTTCATCAACCAGATCTTTACCTAATAACAGTGATACATGGCGAATGTCCGTTGAACCTTCTAATAACATTGAACCATCATCCAAACTGGCAGCCACAGCTTCTAATTCGTCTTCATCAGGGAATTCACCAGCAATCGCTTCCAGTACATCAATCGGCGTTGCAATTCCCTCGATAGAACCATATTCATTTAAAACGATTGCGATTTGTAATGGAGCCTGACGTAACTGCTCCATCACCATTAATACTTGTGCATTTTCATGCACAATCACAGGCTCACGTAAGTGTTTACTGAAATCAATTGCACCTGTTTCGATATATTCATTCAACACTTTATGCGTTAAAACAACACCTTCAATATTGTCTAATTCACCACGCGCAATAATCAACCGCGAATGGGTCATTGCCATTAAACGTTCTTTCAATTCGGCTGGGTCAGCGTCTAAATCTAACCATTCTAATTCAGGACGTGGTGTCATCACAGATTTCACAGGACGTTCAGATAAGCCTAAAACACCCTGTACCAATACGCTGTGATAGACGCCATTATCTTCGTCAAACACTTCTTTGGCATAGGCTTGAGTCGCTAAAACATCTTCGGCTTCTTTATTTTGGCCTTCACTACCATTACCTTTACTGCCCAACATACGTAATACTGCAGAAGCTGTGCGATAACGTAAATCAGTCGTCGTCACCAATTTCTCTTGATTACGGCGCATGGTCTGATTCACGATTTCGACTAAGACAGAGAAACCAATCGCAGCGTACAAGTAACCTTTCGGGATATGGAAACCAAAGCCCTCAACCACTAATGAGAAACCGATCATCATCAGGAAACCAAGACACAGAATCACGACCGTTGGATGCTTATTCACAAAATCCATCAGCGGTTTGGATGCCCAAAGCATAATACCAACAGCAATAATCATTGCCAGCATCATGACACTTTGATGCTTCACCATACCAACTGCAGTAATCACACTGTCTAAAGAAAAGACGGCATCTAAAACGACAATCTGAACAATCACCATCCAAAAAGTCGCATGTACAGGATTTTCTTCTTTCAGTGTTTGATGACCCTCGATTCGTTCATGTAACTCCATCGTACCTTTGAAGAGTAAGAACGCACCACCAAACAGCAAAATCAGGTCACGACCAGAAAAGGCATGGTCAAAAATATGGAACAGTGGTTCAGTTAGAGTCACAACCCATGCAATGGCAGCAAGCAATCCTAGACGCATGATTAAGGCGAGAATCAAACCAACTCTACGAGCAGCATTACGTTGTTCTGGTGGTAGTTTTTCTGCCAAGATTGCAATAAATACTAGGTTATCAATGCCTAGTACGATTTCAAGCACCACCAATGTGGCTAAACCAACCCATGCAGCAGGATCAGACATCCATTCAAAAATCATTGATGTGACTCCTCTGCAAAATCAGCAATATCGTTATGTAGTTGAAATTTTAAAAGGTCGGCACAAATAGCCAAAACATTTTTTTTAGGAAATAAGAACAAAGCGGAGCGACAACAACCACTACTCATAGAGGTACATAAATTAATAAAAGGATTTTCAGTATAGGCAAGATTGCAGTGAAATTCATCTTTTTTATGTGCTTGTTGTTTTCAAATTTTTTCTAAAATTCATGATATTGTTTTGTACGTAAAGTGTGCATAAAACTGTCATAAAAGTCATTTAACCTAGACAAGCACAATGAAAATGATAAGGTGAAAATAAACCAAATGAATAGCGTATTTAGAATGACAGATAAAAAAACCATTTCTTCTACTCCCAGAAAAACCACTCAATCTCTGATTGCTTTATATTGCGGTTCTCGTACAGGCAACAAACCCATTTATCGTGAGAAAGCGATTGAATTAGCACAACATATTGCCAACCAAGGTTTTGGAATCGTCTATGGCGGTGCCAGTATTGGTTTAATGGGACAAGTTGCAGATACTGTATTGGAACATAGCGGTGAAGTTGTCGGTGTGATTCCTGAATTTATGTTGGACTACGAAATTGCGCACAATAAATTAACGGAGTTGCATGTCGTCCAAACCATGCATGAGCGTAAAGCTTTAATGGCTGAACGTGCCAGTGCTTTTATTGCTTTACCTGGTGGTTTAGGTACTTTTGAAGAGATTTTAGAAATAGCGACTTGGGGACAACTCAATCAGCACCAAAAACCGATCATCATTTATAACGTTAATCATTTCTATGATGCACTGATTGCACAACTGGATCATGCGGTAGAAGAAGGTTTTTTACCTCCGCAACATCGTGCCAAAGTGATTATTTGTCAAAGTCTAGATGAAATTTTCAACGTTGTTCAAAACCTAAAAACACCAAAACAATTTGTGATTTAACTCTAAATTTTGTTGAAACGGATCAGTCTGATCCGCTCTCTTTAATGTCCGCCTATTGTGTATTGACTGGGCAAACTGTGGTTGAACCACCTAACTTATTAGCCACGACTAATTTTTATGGATCTTTGACAGCTTCAAAGTAAATCACAGTGGCATTGAATTTGCCTGTAGAGAACGTCATATTAACGGTATAGAATCCTTTTCGGGCTATGCGAAAAAATGGCTCAGCAAGTTTAATGGAATTGACAAGCAGATGTTTTATTTGCATCTTAAAGAGACGGAGTATCGCTTCAATCATCGGCATGATACTTTATCCTCGATTTGCTTAAATGACTCCGTAACAACCCTCTTTCACGTCCTAACCCCCCAATTTTATTCGTAACTAGTATTGTTAAATACCATACTCTGGTTATTTGAAGGATAAAATGAAAAAACTATTATTATTAAGCGTGATATTATTAGCAGCTTGTAATAAACAAGATGAGCCTAGTGTTGAGCCATCAAAAGCCACCATCATTCCTTATGTAAAAAAGCACCATGCTAAATCTGACCCACCAGCCCAGCTTGATTTCCTTCAACTTGTTCAAGTTGTCATTAGCAGTTTTCCAAATGCGCAAGCAAGCTATAACAGCAATGCGACAGAGCTAAGACTTTTATCTAAGCATATCCCTTCTGATAGTAAATTTAAGACCTATGAGAACTGGTATAGTATTAAAATTACGAGAAATATAGACTCAGAAAATTGGAGTAATTTTCTTGTTGAAATACGAGATAATCAAAGTTATGAACAATCAAAAACTGATGCTTTTAATGCCTGCAAAGATGTTTGGCGAAATATAGATCACCGTGTACCGACTGTGATTAATGAGTTGGCAAGTAGAATTAATAAATATGGAAAAAATAGTTCTTCCGCAACGGCTCAGCATATCATCCGCTATGGTTATCTTTTTAATTTAGATGCAAGTCATTTTAATGATGGTTATCCTGTATCTTGTTCTATTTCATACAATAACAAATAAACGTAAGCCTTTCCATATGACATCATCATTTGATGATGTTTTAGTTATGGGCAAAAATACATTTTATCTGGACTCAGTCTAAGCCGCGTGGTTGGACTTCAAGCAAGGAGTGCAGCAATCGTAAAGCGTGCAATCGAGATCATTAAACAAGATTTTATAGTCATTAAAAGTGTGCATTCAAAATAGCAATCCTTTCTTAACTACAGCAATTGAAAAACGAATTTATCTCGGTGCACATCAATATAACGAAGTACTCTAATCTTTGAACTCAATGACACTTTAATGTCAGTTCCATGACCACTATTTGACAATTTTTGTCTTTATTTCAAATACAGTTACTTTAAACTAAAACTGAATTCTCATTTGCCACGGCTATGACAACGACCACTCATCAAACGGTACAACCTGAATTTCGCCTATTGGTACTCCTCGTTTCGATTGGCTTTTTCATGCAAGCCCTAGACACCACCATCGTCAACACGGCAATTCCAGCGATGGCTGTTCAGCTTCATGAAAATCCATTACAAATGCACAGCGTAATTGTCGCTTATGTATTATCCGTAGCCGCCTGTATCCCGTTGAGTGGTTGGTTAGCCGATCGTTTTGGGATTCGTAATATTTATCTCAGCTCTATGGTGATTTTCAGCTTGGCCTCATTGGGATGCGGCTTGTCTCAAAATCTAGAACAACTCCTGTTTTTCCGTGTGATTCAAGGCATCGGTGGTGCATTACTGATGCCTGTAGGCCGTTTGGCCTTATTAAAGCTAATTCCACGCTCCCAATTTCTTTCAGCCATGAGTCTCATGAGTTTGGCAGGGCTAATCGGTCCACTGATGGGCCCTACATTAGGCGGTTGGTTAGTTGAAGTCGCAACATGGCATTGGATTTTTCTGATTAATCTTCCGATGGGTATTCTCGGTATGATCATGACATTGAAAATCATGCCGAATCAGAAAGAGCCAACGGTCAAAGCATTCGATTTAAGCGGTTTTATTTTACTCATGATAGCAATGGTGGGGCTATCTTTAGGGATTGAAAATATTGCTGCATCACAATATTCAAATCTTGTGAGTATCAGCTTATTGTTGATTGGTATAATTGCCACAGTTAGCTATGCCTATCATGCGCATACCCATCAAAATGCGCTATTTCATGGACGTTTATTCCGTTACAAAATCTTCTCGATCGGTGTATTAGGTAATTTCTTCGCACGTTTGGGCAGCAATGCTATTCCTTTTATTTTACCTTTGATGTTACAAGTCGCCTTTGGCTTTGAAGCTTTCATTACAGGACTAATGATGATTCCGATGGTACTCGGTTCATTATTTTCCAAGCCCATTATTCGCCCATTGATTCAACGTGTGGGGTATCGTCGTTTTCTACTCACCAATACCGTTTTAGTCGGACTGTGTATCGCCAGTTTCTCGTTAATGACCGCAATAACGCCACTTTGGCTGAAAGTCTTGCATCTGTTTCTCTTTGGTACGTTGAACTCACTACAATTTGTGGGCATGAATACCCTGACTCTGAAAGATTTGCCACAACACGATGCAAG
Organism: Acinetobacter sp. TR3; assembly: GCF_027105055.1. Lineage (NCBI taxonomy): Bacteria > Pseudomonadati > Pseudomonadota > Gammaproteobacteria > Moraxellales > Moraxellaceae > Acinetobacter > Acinetobacter sp. TR3. Next base: position 185,999 of record NZ_CP114264.1, on the reverse strand, counting down.
TAGTGGTAATAGCTTTTTATCAATGATTATGATGCTGTCTATGAGTATTGGTGTCGCAATGGCAGGCACATTGATTAATCTATTCAGTCAGCATTTTCCAACAACATCAATCACGACCGCTTTCCATGCCACCTTGATTACACTGGGTTGTATGAACATCATTACTGCAATCATCTTTTGGCAGATCCCGAAAGAAACTACGGATGAGTCTCCATAAGAGAATGTCTAGGATTACTCTCAATACATCATGTAAATTTGTGGAACAATTGAGCCATCAGATGATCAATCTAAAAGCTAAACCGAGTACAATCAATGTATGATCCATACTGTAAATCTAGCACTCAACTCGATATTGCATAGTACAAAACCTCATTATGGCAAAGAAAATACCAAAGTATCCACTCTCTCAGTATTATCCAGCACTGACTAGTATTGCTTTAACAGTGATGCTTGGGCTTGTGAGTTATTTCGGTGTGTTCTATCAACAAAAAGCCGTAGCCCAAGACTATTCAATCCGTGGATTTGATGTTTCACATCATCAAGGTGAGATTAACTGGAAAAAAATCTCTCCGATGCAATATCAATTCGTGTATCTCAAAGCCACTGAAGGCGGTGATTTTAAGGATCGTAACTTTCAGCAAAACTGGCTTAAAGCACGTGAACAAGGCTTACATGTTGGAGCTTATCACTTCTACCGTCTCTGCCGTGATGGCACCGTTCAGGCTGAAAATTTTATCGCTACTGTGCCAAAGAAAGCAGATGCCTTACCGCCTGTAATTGATCTTGAATATGACAGTAATTGCATTAATACCTATACCAAAGAACAGTTACTCAAAGAAATTCAGATCATGAATGATCAACTCCATAAACATTATGGCAAACAACCTATCTTTTATATTTCCAAGACTTTTTATCACATTGTCTTGATGGGTAATTTTAGCAATACCCCATTATGGGTGAGGGATTATGAAGGTAAACCTGAACTCAAAGATGGACGACAATGGCTATTTTGGCAGCATAGCCAAAGTGGAAAGATAGAGGGTATTCCAAAACCTGTTGATCTGAATGTCTATGCAGAATCGCCAAAACAGTGGCGAATCTTTTTAAAACAACAAGGCATCGTAGATGCCAAATGAGCTGCGCAAAATCATCCATATTGATATGGATGCCTTTTATGCATCGGTTGAACTCATAGAACGCCCTGATCTCAACGGCTTACCTGTGGTGATTTCATCTCATCATCCGCGTGCGGTGATTGCAGCAGCATCGTACCCCGCTCGTGTCTTTGGTCTACGCTCTGCCATGTCGATGGGGCAAGCTAAAAAGCTCTGCCCACAAGTTATGGTGATTGAGCCTAATTTTGAAAAATATCGTGAAGTCTCAGCACAAATTCATCAAATTTTCCAACAATATACCCCCCTGATTGAGCCCTTATCTTTAGATGAAGCTTATTTGGATGTCACTGAAAATTTAAAGAATATTCCTAGTGCGACTGAAGTCGCGGCAGAAATTCGCGCTGATATTTTTGCGGTGACAGGACTCACTGCATCCGCTGGTGTAGCACCCAATAAATTTTTGGCAAAGATTGCCTCTGATTGGAACAAACCCAACGGTTTATTTGTGATTAAGCCCCATCAGGTACTCAATTTTATTCAGGATTTAGCCCTCAATAAAATTCCAGGAGTCGGTAAAGTCACACACGAAAAATTGAATCAGTTGAATTTACATACGCTCGGTGATCTACAAAAGATCGAAGAAAATGTCCTGATTCATCATTTTGGAAAATACGGCAAACAACTATATTTATATGCTCAAGGGATTGATCATCGTCCCGTCAAAGCCGAGCGAGAACGCCAACAAATTTCAAAAGAGATTACCTTTGACGATGATTACACACTTGAGCAATGTCGTCACACATGGCAGCCCCTAGCTGAACAAGTATGGCGAAGTTTGAATAAGAAACAACTCACGGCTCGCGGTGTGAGCGTCAAACTAAAATTAAAAAATTTTCAGGTCTTACAGCACAGTAAAAGCTTCAAACAAGCGCTACAATCTGAACAAGACTTAGCACAAGTCATCTTTCAACTACTGAATGAAATGCATATTGACCCTACGTTTCAATTCCGTTTAGTCGGCGTAGGCGTCTATCAATTACAACCCTTGCAGCAAGAATCACAGCTTTCTTTATGGTAGTGTCGTTTTTTTACACAAAAGCACGATTCAGACTAAAATTTATGTTTGCTTTTTATTCGGTTTTCAGTACTCTAAGCGGCGCAGTAACTTTATCCTTGTTACTTGCCTTTGCTAAAGAAATCCTCGCTTTTAGCATTTGCTCCTGTGGTTGGCGTGACGATCAAATCCGAATATTACAGGGCACTTCAGGTGTCCTTTTCTTATTTGTCTTTTATAAAAATTCTGAATACGGCTTTCCTCTTTCCTGACTTCAGTTAAACTAACAACATAAAATTAGAAAATATTGATTACTGATCATTATGAATCAAAAACAAATTCTCTGTATTGAAGATGAAGCTGCGATTGTGCTGCCCCTTCGTTATGCGCTTGAACGTGAAGGTTGGAGTGTCAGTTGGGCAAATACAGGAATGCAAGCACTCGAATTACTTGCGCAACAATCCTTTGATTTTATTATTTTAGATGTGGGTTTACCTGATCTCAATGGTTTCGAAGTCTGCAAACAACTGCGTCAAAAATATCAAACACCTTTATTATTTTTAACTGCTCGCGATGATGAAATTGATCGTGTGGTCGGTTTAGAAATCGGGGCTGATGATTATTGCACCAAGCCTTTTAGCGCACGTGAAATTGTGGCACGAATCAAAGCGATATGGCGCAGAATGGAAGTACAAACGCAAAATATTCCACCACAACCACCAATCATTCAAACAGAAATTACGCTACACTCTGCCACTTGGATATGTAATCCACAATCTCTACAAATTCAATATCATGGGCAAATGCTGCAACTGACACGTTATGAATATCGTTTGTTGTTTTTACTAATTCAGCATCCAGAACAAGTGTTTAGCCGTCAACAACTCATGGATCATATTTGGGAACATCCTGAGCATAGTTTAGAAAGGACGGTAGATACACATATCAAAAGTTTAAGGCAAAAGCTTAAACAGATTACCCCTGATGATCCTATTCGGACACATCGAGGGTTTGGGTATAGTTTAATTCAAAGTTAATTAAATACTACAATCCTGCTTCGTCATTTTAATATCAGTAATAGGAGTATAATCTGAATAATAAACTTTAAAATTAAGCTGTGCGCCCTTATCCAATCGCTCTTTCATAGGTATATCTTTACAGATATTTTGAATAAGTTGTGGGACTCCATTAATTTCCCATTGCTCTTTTGAAAAATCATTTGCTGTAAAATGAATAAATCGAAAAACAAATATCAGCTCTTTATCTTGAGCAGTAATTTTTTCTAAATTCGTTTCTCTATCAACCTGCATTGGAAGATTTTTCTGCATAAAATTTGCATATAAAGATAATTGAAGAGCCAAATCATCTTTGATCCCTTCTTTACATAGGTTTTCTTGTGGTATTGTCAAATATTCTTCTGTGATATAAAGCTTTTTATCTTCCTTTTTAGTTACTACCATATAATAGTCATTATCAGTATAGCATTTTTCATTACCATACCTTGAAGCTTTTATTTTTGTAGAGTTCTGACCTCTAACTACGGTTACATTACTAAATTTTATTTGAGACCCTATTTTTTTAATTATTTCCATATTTTCTAAATAGAATTCTTTTGCTTTCTTACCTGACATACTCATCGAACGTTCTATACCATCAGATGCAATTCCTTTCATCGTAATTTTTGCATCATCAGCATACATATCCATTTCTTTAGCATCATTCAAATTAGAGAGTTCTTCATATTTTTTTAAGAACATCATATATTCTTGATCAGGATTTATTGCAAAGCAGCTTGTAGTACATAACAAACTAAAAATTAAGATTATCTTATTCAAAATTATTTCCTTAAATTTATCATTTTTAAAAAATTATGATGATGAATCTTAATATTTTCTAGCCCATTTTTCAATTTACCCACACTAATTAGTTCGATTAGTATTAAACTCAAACACAACAATTAAAACTCCACTTTTATTATGTCCATCTTTATCCGCATTTGGTTTTTCTTTAGCTTGGTGGTGGTACTGAGTCTCAGCTTTATTGCTTATACCCTCACTCAACAAGTCAAACCCAATGTACGGCAAGTGGTTGAAGATACACTGGCTGAAAATGCCAATATTATTGCGCAATTGATCGCCGAAGATGTGCATCAGCAACAGGTCAACACGCCTGAATTTGATCAAAAAATTCAGGCAGCATTATCACGTCAGCTCGATGCCACGATTTGGCAACATAAAAAAGATCAAATTAACCAACAACTATATATTACTAATCAACAGGGTATTGTCATCTACGATTCCGAAGGACAAGCCGTTGGGCAAGATTATTCTAAATGGAATGATGTTTACCTAACGCTACGTGGCAAATACGGCGCACGCTCTACTGCAACCAATCCCAATGATCGAAGTAGCAGCGTCATGCACATTGCTGCACCCATTATCTATAAACAACAATTGCTCGGTGTGGTGAGTATCGGGAAACCAAATCAATCCGTACAACCTTATATTGAACGTGCCGAACAACAACTCATTCATCAAGCCTTGTGGATTGCAGCGCTCAGCTTATTACTTGCCAGTATGGTGGCTTATTGGCTTAAACATAGTATCGACCGAGTACGACGCTATGCCCAAGCACTCGCGCCTGTGAATCAAGCACCGTTTTTCTATTCAGCCAAAGAGCTGAATCAAGTAACCCAAGCCCTCAGTGACATGCGGGAAAAGTTGGAAGATCGTGCCTATGTTGAAAACTATGTCAATACACTCACTCATGAGCTAAAAAGCCCACTGACTGCGATTCAAGCCAGTGCAGAATTATTACAGGATGATCTACCCTTAGAAGATCAACAGCAATTTGCAACACATATTGTGCAACAAAGTCAGCGTCTACAATCCTTAATCGAACGTATGCTATTACTGACACGACTCGAAAAAAATCAGCATGTTTTAGAATTTCAAATGCTCGATCTAAGCACGCTGATTCAACAATGTTTTCAGCAACAACAAAGTGCATTACAGCGTAAACGAATACAGCTAAGGCTTGATATTCCTGAACATTGTTCAATCTATGCTGACCCATTTTGGCTAAAACAAGCCCTCAACAATCTATTGGATAATGCAAGAGATTTCTGCCCTGAACAAGGCTTGATTGCAGTTCAAGTGAAAGAGCATAGCGTTATAAACAGTACTGAAATTTTCTTGTTTAATGAGGCTGAAGCGATTCCTGAATACGCCCTAAAGCGTGTTTTTGAGACTTATTTTTCACTACCACGTCCGCACAACCAACAACGAAGTACAGGAATTGGTCTTAGCATCGTGCAGCAAATTATTCAGCAACATCAAGGTAAAATTAGCATTCAAAATATCTCAAAAAATGCTCTCGATTTCTTAGGAAATCATAGTTCTGGCGTACTGGTCACACTAACACTTCATACAAACTTCACATAAGCTTCAAGCGGAACTCATCCGAAGCGCATCTCAATTCAGGATACTTGTCATATCACAATGACAATGGATTCCACCATGCGCCGTAATTTTATTAACCTCAAAATAGGAGCAATTCTGTTTCTGATTTTGGTCTTTTATATTGGTCTTTTCTTTATTTCCAACTTGGTGACTGAACGCCAAAGCTATCAACAACAAGTCATCAAAGATATTGCCAATGAACAAATCCGACCACAGCAAGTCATTGCACCTTATTTAAAACTTCCTTATCAAATGCAAACCAAATGTACCAATGAAGAAAAGAAGACTTATGATTGTACTCAAACCGTTTTTGTTACTTTAGGAGCAGAAACAGCAGACTGGACAGCACAATTTGACGTATCAGACAGCACTTATAAACGGAACATGTATAAAGCCATCAGCTATCAAAATACAATGTCTGGTAAAGGGGTATTTAAAGCGGTCAGCAATGAATCTCAACGTAACTATCTCTGGGATCAGGCTGAAATTATTTTCCCGATTCAGGATGCACGTGGGTTAAATGCCAAACCCATGTTTAATATTGATGGTAAAGCCTATAAATTCGACTTTGCTGAACAAAGCCAAGGTCAACAAGGCTTTGATCTGATGCATATCACCGCAAAACAATATCCTGAGTTAGTCCAAAAATTTCAACAAGGGTTTAAATTCAATCTGCAATTTAAGCTAGAAGGACTGAATAAATTTACATTTCTTCCCACCAGTTATGAAATGACCTATCACGCCACAGGCAATTGGGCTGATATCAAATATGATGGGCAAAGTCTACCGTTTAAGAAGTCCAGCAAAAAACAAGAATTTTCAGCTGATTGGAAAAATATCGCTTTAGGTAAGCGTAATTTAGACAGTGTTTCGAAGTGTGAAAACAGCCAGTGCATTTATGATGTGTTAAATAATTCAGGCGCTGCAATGGCGGCACTCGAAGCAGCACGTGCTGCTGATAGCGTAACATCCTATGCTACAACCACATTATCGAATATCTCAGGGATTTCTACTCAATTTATAGAACCTGTAAATATCTATACCCAAACTGATCGCGCGATTAAATATGGCATCATGATCATTATTATTACCTTTGGGTGCTTCTTCTTATTCGAGGTTTTAAAAAGCCTTAAAATTCACCCTATCCAATATGCGTTAGTCGCTATGGCTCAAGGCGTGTTCTTTGTATTATTACTTTCAATCAGTGAATATTATGCGTTTGCATGGGCTTATCTAGTCGCTGCAATTGCCTGTATCAGTTTAATTACATGGTATTTGTACTTTGTTGTTCAAGGTTATAAAGCAGCATTACTATTTGGGCTTTTGCTGAGTACGCTATACGGCATGATGTATCTACTTCTGCAATCTAGCGGTAAAACCTTTTTATTTGGTTCTATTCTTTCCTTCATTCTTATCGCCTGCGTGATGTTTATTACTCGTCATGTCAATTGGTATCAATCAGAACAACAAACCATATAAATCGAATTGGGCGAAATTCTCATCTCGCCCAAGCACTGAATCATATTGATAGGAATAAAATGATGTACCAAACTACTTATTCAGCATTAAGCCAAATAAAACAACTCTGCCCAATGCACAGTTCTATTGCAACTTGTCTAAATCGGCTACGCCAAGCCAAAATCCAATTTCTTAACCTCGGTAATATGATTATTTGTCCACAACAACATTGTATTTTGTTTTTTCAACAGCGTAATTTAATGGAAATAGAAACTTATTGAGTTTGGTTTAAACAAAATTACACAGCGACAAAATGTCATCAAGTACAATTCTAGTTATCCATTTTAATTAGGTAATTCTTTATGACTGTGCAAAGACTGCATGTCACTTCACGTTATTGCGAAGTCGCAATTTCAGGAAATTTAGTTCATTTAGCAGGTCAACTAGCAGATGATACCAGTGTCGATGTTACTGCACAAACACAACAAACTTTAGATAATATCGATCGTTTACTCGCAGAAGCAGGTACAGACAAAACGCATATTTTATCTGTACTTATTTTTCTAAAAGACATTGAACAAGATTATGCAGCAATGAATGCGGTTTGGGATGCATGGATTGCTGAAGGTCATCCCCCAGCACGTACCTGCGTAGAATCTAAACTGTATACACCAGATGTTTTAGTCGAAATGACCGTAACAGCAGTACGTCCATAATCAATTAAGATGATTTTGCTGCTAGAACATTATATTTCATAACCCGTTCCGTTTGCGGCATTGTGGTTGCTGTAATTGAAACAGGCATGATCGGTTCAAATAGATCAGGAACTAAGTTCTCACGTAACTCCTGCTCCGTTGGAATACTGCTATAGCGCAATACTCGATAACCCGCTAATTCTAATAAGCTGTCTTGATAATGCTTTTGATGTAGACGATTCACATATGACTCGTCTGCAATCTCAATAATTGCAAGCACTTGGTGTTGCTGATCGAGTACGACAAAATCAGCAACTAAACCTTGATATTTACGGCGCGTATGCGCAAATTTTGTTGTTAATAGCGCATCAAAAGAAACATGCGCCAAAATCGTATGACGAGGTAATACAGCTTGTAAACGCATCAAAGTAATTTGCTCAGAAATATTGAGAATACCACGGCGTTTTAATGGACTATCTTGACGCCGATTAGGATGTAGGCGTCGAAACACAAGTGCTGTAATCAACAGCAATCCAACTATTGTTATGAAATAATACATTTCTAACGAATCCCTTTAGATTTTTTATAATCATTTTGGCTTTGAGCCATTTTTTTAATCAGTAATAACGATAGTTAAAGTCATTTTAGCAGTGTAACTTAAATTTTTTTAATCGCGTTTCCCTCGTCGACCAAAGTCGTAAAAGCATCCTGCATCTATATTTATAATCATCAGTAGGCAAATATTCAAGCGGATATTGTCAGTATATGTTTCGATAAATTGTACTTTTATAACCAGATTGTGACTCCCCTACCATTTATGTATAAAAAAGAAGGCATCATGATTGATGCCTTCTGTTTATCCATTTAACGCTTTGGTTTCACTTTAGGTTTTGCTTTTCCTGAGAATGGTTTTTTGTCACCTGTTTCACGTGGCGGTAAACCTGTATGTTGCGTTAAAATCTGCCCTTTTTGTGGACGTTTCTGACCTGATTGTGGCTGAGATTGCGCTTGACCACGTTTCGCTGAATCACCTGCAACAGTTGAGTTCTTTTTACGTGCCGATTTATATTCACCTTCAGCTGTACCTTGTGGCTGATAGGTTGGGATCAGATGCTGCTTCGAATTACCAATTAAATCAGAACGCCCCATCTCTTTCAGTGCTTCACGTAACAAAGGCCAGTTATTTGGATCATGGTAACGCAAGAATGCTTTATGCAGACGACGGCGCTTTTCACCTTTCACGATATCAACATTTTCAGTATAACGTGCCACTTTAGAGAGTGGATTCTTACCTGTATAGTACATTGTCGTTGCGGTTGCCATTGGTGATGGGTAGAAGGTTTGTACCTGATCGGCACGGAAACCATTCTTTTTCAACCAAATCGCCAAGTTCATCATGTCATAGTCGGTCGTACCTGGATGCGCCGCAATAAAGTAAGGAATTAAATATTGTTCCTTCCCTGCTTCCTTACTGAAACGCTCAAACATTTGTTTAAAACGATCATACGTACCAATTCCCGGTTTCATCATCTTCGACAATGGACCTTGTTCGGTATGTTCAGGTGCAATTTTTAAATAGCCACCGACATGATGCTGTACCAGTTCTTTCACATATTCAGGGTTCAATACCGCAAGGTCATAACGTAGACCAGAACCAATCAAAATCTTCTTCACCCCTTTGATTTCACGCGCTTTACGATAAAGCTGAACAAGAGGCGCATGATCGGTGTGTAGGTTTTGACAAACACCTGGATAGACACAAGATGGCTTACGACAGTTCTTTTCAATCTCAGGATCATTACAGTGCAAACGATACATGTTTGCAGTTGGGCCACCTAAGTCCGAAATAATGCCTGTAAATTGAGGTGCCGTATCACGAATTTTTTCGATTTCACGCAAAATCGAATCTTCAGAACGGTTTTGAATAATACGACCCTCATGTTCAGTAATTGAACAGAAGGTACATCCACCAAAACAACCACGCATGATATTGACCGAGAATTTGATCATATCAAAGGCTGGGAAACGTGCATTTCCATAAGAAGGATGCGGTAAACGTGCATAGGGTAAATCAAACACATAGTCCATTTCCTCAGTGGTCAGAGGAATTGGTGGTGGGTTGATCCAGACGTCCCGCTCACCATGACGCTGAACCAAGGCACGTGCATTGCCCGGATTGGTTTCAAGATGCAAGATACGGTTGGCATGGGCATACAACACATGATCGTCGGCCACTGCTTCAAAAGAAGGTAAACGAATCACGGCCAATTCACGTGGAGGTAATTTATGTTTAATCGCTTTTGATGGTGCAGGCTTTAACTGCACAATCTGTGTATCTGGATCGAGTTGGTCGCCTTCACGCACGATTGGATTGGCAACGATTTCTTTTTGGAAGTTTTGATACTGCGCTAATGAGTTACCTTTTTCTTTTTCAACTTCACAGCCATCAATATCTTCAGTCATAACATAAGGATTAATAATTGGATCAACACGTCCAATGGTATCCACGTCATTACTGGCAATTTCAACGAATTTCGCTTTAGATGCTTTATTATGCTTATTAATAATAAATGCTGTACCACGAACATCAGTAATCTCGTGGATTTTCTCACCTTTGGCTAAACGATGCATCACATCGATAATCGCACGCTCGCCATTACCATACATCAATAGATCAGCTTTTGAGTCCATCAAAATAGAGCGGCGAACTTTGTCAGACCAATAATCATAATGTGCAATACGGCGCAAGCTGCCTTCAATACCACCGAGTAAGACCGGAACGTCAGGAAAAGCTTCACGGCAACGCTGACAGTAAACTGTTGCTGCACGGTCTGGGCGCTTATTTGCTTCATTGTTTGGCGAATAGGCATCATCGGAACGAATTTTACGATCTGCCGTATAACGGTTGATCATTGAATCCATGTTCCCTGCAGTCACACCCCATGCAATGGTTGGCTTGCCTAGAACACGAAAGCTCTCTGCATTGGTCCAGTCTGGCTGTGCAATGATCCCGACACGGAAACCTTGTGCCTCAAGTACACGCCCAATTACACCCGAAACAAAAGACGGATGGTCAATATAGGCATCACCACAGACCAAAATAAAGTCACACGCATCCCAGCCGAGTTGATCCATCTCTTCTCGTGACATCGGCAAAAATGGTGCGGGTTCAAAACACGACGCCCAATATTTGTCGTAATCAAACAACGCTTTGGGCGCGGTCTGCATGGTATAGGCAGTAGACATGGCTTGCGAATCTCGGCTAGCTGAAATGCTGGGATAGCATCAAAGATGAAAGCCGATCATTTTAACATGAATTCAATTCATTTTTATAGGTTAAAAAACAAACAGAAGCATTTCCCCAAAAGTATTTGTAACTTATGGAGGAAATAGCATCATAAGATGTTGATAATTACTCTTCTTCGTTCAAGAAGCCTTCTTTAATTCCAGAAGGTAAATCTTGATGCCACCATGTATAAATAGAAGCTTTAATTTCTTCATCTTCATCAGGATCATTCAATGGTTCATCATCTTCACGGATAAGCTCATCGCCATCAAATTTGAACCAAAACTCCCATGGATCATCATCACCACAGCCCCAAGCTTGAGCATGAATATCAGGTAATAATCCTTTTAAAAATAATAAAATATTTTCAATGTTTTCATCACCATTTGAGCCATGGGTAAAATCGAGTACAGCAAACCCATCAATATAGTGTAATGTTTCTGGCGCAAGATCATGTTCAATCGAATCAATCAAATCAACTAGCTCTTGAGTAATCTCATCCGCTTGCGGATTAATGAGTAAAGCTGTCTGAATGAACTTTTCTTCATCTCCATGATGTGTCGTAAATAGGACCTCTAATTGTCCCATGATTGTTGAGTCAGGATGTTTATAATAAACTCGACTATGTAATTCCATCTTATCTCCCCCAATTTTAATATTATCTCTACACCCAAATAGGTGCTTATTTAAATTACTAAATTTTCAGGACTTTTATCAAGTTTATGCGACTTTATTTGTCGTTTTAGTTTCGTTTTTTCATTAAGTGTATCGCGAGCGCAAAACCAATCACTAAGACCACTCCGACACTCAAATTAATTCCAATCCATCCAAAATGCTCCCAGACCAAACCACCACTACTCCCAAGCAAACTTGAGCCGATGTAATAGCAAAATAAATACAGCGAAGAAGCAACTGCCCGATATTGCACAGCTTGCACTGAGACCCAACTACTTGCAGTTGAATGTGCCGCAAAAAATGAAAAAGTGAAAATCGTCAATCCCAGTAAAATTGCCCAAAGCGAAGGAATAAGCGTAATGAACAGGCCAACCATCATGCTAAATAATAAAAAAGGCAGCACTTTTGCTCGACCATGTTGATACCCCCATTGCGCAGCTTTCGGTGAACTATAAATTCCAGCAAGATAAGCAATCGAAATCAAACCAATCCAAGTTTGTGATAAATGAAATGGCGCTTCTAATAAGTGATAACTAATATAGTTAAAAACTGTGACTAGACAGCCCATTAAAATAAAGCCTTGGGCAAATAAAATTCGTAGTTTCGAGTCTTTTAAATTTTGCTCAAACGCTGCTTTAAAACGGGAAAATCGGAACGGATATGGTTTGAAATGCTCTGATTTGGGCAACAATAAATAAAATAAACAGGCAATAATAAAATTTAGAAAACCAATGATATAGGTTGCAGATTGCCAAGAAATAAAGTCAACCAATACCCCTGCAATTAAACGTCCACCCATGCCGCCAATCGCTGTGCCAGAGATATACAATCCCATCGCAAAACCGATATCTTTCTGCGCAATTTCTTCGCCGATATAAGTCATTGCAACAGCAGCCACACCACTCACGGCTAAACCAATAAAAATACGGGTGCTAAGAAAAATTTCCCAAACTGGAAATGAGGCACTGATTAACAATAAAATCGAAACGAGGAATAAGGCACAAACCATAATTGATTTACGCCCAAAGCGATCAGAAATAAAGCCTGTAAACAGCAGTCCTATCGCCAAAGCAACGGTTGAAAAAGATAATGGAAAACTACTATGCGTCGGCGTGACCTGAAAGAATTTTGCAAAAATTGGCATCATCGGTTGTACACAATACAACGATGAAAAGGATGCAAAACCAGCAAAGAACAAAGACCATAAAATCGCAGTAAACGATTTCGAACCATATTCAATATGGGTTGGGCGTAGCACTGACTCAGACATTCGGACTCCTTATGCCTGATCAGTATACGCTTTCAGCCAAAATGCGGAATGATCATTTCGGCTATTTTTACCGTCAACTTAAAATAACGCTTTCGGCAAACGAATCTGAATGATTTCATTATCATCAGCTTGCTTCGAATTACGTCCTGATGATCCAGGGAAGTTATTGTCATTCAATACAGTCAACGTTGTACCATTTTCAATAATCACATCTTCAATGGTTTCAAATGGGAAAGCAAATACAGAACCTGTACCAATATCTCCTTCTCGTACTGTACCAAAAAGAGCATTAGGATTAGATATTTTGATTAAATCGACGAGATCTTCACGTGCAACCGCTTGTTTCGGTTCGTTAAATTTCACACGAATCAACTTCTTATAACCGCCTAAATTATTTTGACTTGCATCACGTTCAATGATGATGCCTTCTTTGTCATTAAAAAGTTGAAAATCTCCAATATTGGTCGCTTTACTATCAAGCACAAACCAATAGTACAGTCCCGTATAGGCTTTTTTCTGGAGATCGAACTGAGAAATCAACAATTTCCCCGTCGAATCATTCACCAAGGGTTTTTCAAGCAATGGATATAAATATTTACCATCAGGTGAAATCGCCATACCTTCAAAACCACCACTTCGTTGGACTAAAGGTTCAACATAATTGATCTTGGCTTTATTGAACTGGTTTTGTGGTGAACGCAATTCTTGTGTTGAATTCAATGGATTTGGGAGCGGAATAGGTGCATCTAACAATATTCCCTCTGCTGAGAAATGTAACAGATACGGACCAAACTCATCCCCAATCCAATACGTTCCATCTGCCGCGCGTTGCATCGATTCAGGATCAAAATCCGCTCCCGTCAATAAACGTTCCGAGGTATTACCATTGATAATCTCAAAAGGAATTAACTTATTTGGATCGCGTAACTGAATAAAGCTTTGTACAGTGACCTGTCCTGTACCTTTCGCTTTGGTTTTAAAGTCAGGTTTTAATTTATAAATCCGAAGTAAGAAATCAGCCGAGTTATCTTGTGTACCAAAACCATTATCCGCCATCGCCATATAGCTGCCATCATCATTTTTTAAAGCGGCAGAGAAGCCTTGCACAGGTTGTCCTTTAAAAGGTGGATAGATGCCATTCGCACCACTCACTGCTTTACCAGAATCAGGTCCTGCCGCATAGGTTGCTACAGGAAGTTTGGCAAAAGAAATAAGTGTTGGTTCTGTCACGGTGTCTGTCGATGTAGTTTGCTCTTGATTATCATCATTACAAGCGGTCAGACCCAAAGCGGTACAACAGAAAAGCATCACTAAAATTGTCTTGTTCATAATTTTATACGTTTGGTAAAAATTAGAATAAATTTAAACAAGCCTTGATGACGTTTTTACTGCAATAAAATGAAGTATTTATGGCGAAAAGATGACAACCCAAAACCGTGATATATCACATCACTACAAAGTAGCGAGTAGAAGTCACCTCTCCATGTAATAAAATTTTGTACGCAAAAACGTACACCGCTTGCGGTGATTGACGAATATACAGCAATACCTTAAATGTCTAATATATAAATCATAGAGAGACAGGATGTCTCATTCAGAACAACAAGAAACACAGGATGTGGTCGTTGACAGGAGTTAACGGCAAGAAACCAAATATGAGAAAGCCTCGACAGGATGTCGGGGCTTTTTTATTAATCAATTATCATATTCACATATCATAAAATAACTGTTATTGACTCATCTATGTGCTGTTAATACCATCCATTTAACTTAACGCTAACGGTTCATTATTTTGCAACTCATCTCCATTCACACTGATCAACAACGATCTATAAAAAAATTAAAAAGGCTGATTCTTCAAATAAGTTTGATCGTGATTGCAATCAATATGACAGCTTGCAGTAGTTTAAGTGGATCATTTGCCAATCGCTCTAATCAATTGTCATCAGGAATACAAAATGCCTATTCTGTTTCTCCAAATACAGCAAATCGCTTATCCCCAATGATCGTGCAAAACGCAGAGCGTTATGACGTATCACCAACTTTACTCGCTGCGCTCATTCGCCAAGAATCAAATTATAATAGTTCAGCACGCTCCCCTACAGGTGCGATCGGTTTAACTCAAATAGTTTCGACTCATTGGCGCCAGTCTTGTCCTGGCAATCTTTATGATGAAAATACTAATATTAATTGCGGTGCATATATCCTATCGACCTATTATAAATCAGCTGGCAGTTGGTCAAAAGCCGTAGCGTATTATAATGTTGGGCCATCAGGTTATGAACGGAGTTTTTGGACACGCCATAAAGGTAAAAAGTATGCTCGTTCAGTAAAACGTCATGAAAAAATCTTAAAAAAAGCCCTATAAAATAAAGAGTAAATAAAAAACCATGCTCTTAGGCATGGTTTTTATTGGCTGAATAATGAAATTACGCTTCGTCAAACAAACCTTCAAATAACACTGAAGACAAATAACGTTCACCGCTATCAGGTAAAATTACAACAATCGTTTTGCCTGCATTTTCAGGACGTTCAGCAATTTTTGCTGCCGCCGCCAATGCTGCACCGCTTGAAATACCCACTAAAATTCCTTCTTGCGTTGCACATTTTCTTGCCCACTCAATCGCATCCGCACTATTCACTGGCAACACTTCATCGACCAAGTCTAGGTCTAAGTTTTTAGGAATAAAATTCGCACCAATCCCCTGAATTTTATGCGGTGCAGGTGTGATGCTTTCACCATTTTTAGTTTGAGTGATAATTGGAGATTCTGCTGGTTCAACCGCAACTGAATAAAGAGGTTTATTCTGGACTTGCTCAAAATAGCGTGAAATACCCGTAATCGTACCACCTGTACCGACACCCGCCACAAGAATGTCCACTTGACCATTGGTTGCCTGCCAGATTTCAGGACCAGTCGTATCGACATGAATTTGAGGATTGGCTGGATTCTCAAATTGTTGTGGTAGGAAATAAATCTCTGGATTTTCAGTCGCTAAACGGACAGCCTCATCAACTGCACCTTTCATACCTTTTGCTGGCTCGGTCAGAACAAGATTTGCGCCTAAAGCTTTCAGTACTTTTCTACGCTCTAAGCTCATACTTGCTGGCATAGTTAAAGTAATAGGATAACCTTTTGCTGCTGCAACAAATGCTAAAGCAATCCCTGTATTACCGCTAGTCGGTTCCACAATATGCATACCTGTTTTAAGTACACCACGTTTTTCCGCATCCGCAATCAACGCTGCACCAATACGGCATTTTACTGAAAATGCAGGATTACGGCTTTCCACTTTTGCCAATACTGTAGCATCTGATTTAATCAAACGATTGATACGAACTAAAGGTGTATTGCCTATCGCTTCTGCATTGTTTGCATAAACTGCGATACCAAGGTTGGCAGGCGTTGGAAATTGTTGATCGGTCGACATGTTATTTCCTTATTAGATTTGGAATGCTTCTTAAGCATTATAGGCTTGTCAGCCAAGGAGGAAAGTAGAAAACGTTAAGATTTATGAAAAGTTTTTCCCATATTTATAGTTTTCTTCGCCGATTATGCACCCGTAAACCATGAGAAAAACACATACTCATCGGAAGTTTCATAAAATATCTCTACCTCATTCCAATCTGCTGTTAATCCTAATGCTAATTTTATATCTGAAGAAATAGGTAAAGTAAAACTTTCAACTGGAGTAACCTCCACATCGTTATGATAAATTCCCCAACGATCAGAGTATTTTAGATTTTTCGCATTCTGATTTTTCTTTATTAATTTTTGGATAGAATACACTATCCATTGTGTTTGTTCTTGTACTTCCAGTTCAGTTAGTTTTTTAAAATTAGCTTTCTCTAATATAGGTAATAACCAAATATCAAAAATATTTTTTAAATCTGTTGTAGTTGTTTCAAGAATATCCCATTCTTCATAAAAATGAAGTTCATGAATAACCAGTGTTATAAATGCTTCTAATGGATTTAAACCTTGTGATTTTTTACAAATAAAATAGACAGCATCACACATCCCTTCATCGAAAGTCCTATATTCAACTCGATCAATGTGTACACGGGTAGAATTAGATAGTATATTTTCTACTTGTTTAAAATTTGATTTAATTTTTTCTAATGAGATTCCATCCATAACATCTTCTTAATCAACAACAATCATATAATTAAAATAAATGTAACATAAAAAACACCCCTAACCGTTAGGTTAGGGGTGTTTATAATTTAAAAGCTGGCGATGACTTACTCTCACATGGCAAACGCCACACTACCATCAGCGCTAAGAGGTTTCACTTCTGAGTTCGGGAAGGGATCAGGTGGTTCACTCTTGCTATTGTCGCCAGCAAACTGTTTATGGATACTTGCTTTGGTCTTATCTATGCCAAGGCTTTTTCCAAATGAGTTATTAACGGATTAGATATTGAGTCTAACTTTGTGTTCAGCATTTTAACTAGTTTTCACACTAAATCAAGTTATGTATTGAATTTATCTTGAATACAACAACTGTTTGGGTGTTGTATAGTCAAGCCTCACGAGCAATTAGTATTGGTCAGCTTCACACGTCACCGTGCTTCCACACCCAACCTATCAACGTCCTAGTCTCGAACGGCTCTTTAGAGGAATAAATTCCTAGGGAAATCTTATCTTGAGGTAGGCTTCCCGCTTAGATGCTTTCAGCGGTTATCCCTTCCGAACATAGCTACCCGGCGATGCGACTGGCGTCACAACCGGTACACCAGAGGTTCGTCCACTCTGGTCCTCTCGTACTAGGAGCAGATCCTCTCAAATTTCCAGCGCCCACGGTAGATAGGGACCGAACTGTCTCACGACGTTCTAAACCCAGCTCGCGTACCTCTTTAAATGGCGAACAGCCATACCCTTGGGACCTGCTTCAGCCCCAGGATGAGATGAGCCGACATCGAGGTGCCAAACACCGCCGTCGATATGAACTCTTGGGCGGTATCAGCCTGTTATCCCCAGAGTACCTTTTATCCGTTGAGCGATGGCCCTTCCATACAGAACCACCGGATCACTAAGACCTACTTTCGTACCTGCTCGACTTGTGGGTCTCGCAGTTAAGCGCGCTTTTGCCTTTATACTCTACGCGTGATTTCCGACCACGCTGAGCGCACCTTCGTACTCCTCCGTTACTCTTTAGGAGGAGACCGCCCCAGTCAAACTACCCACCAGACATGGTCCTCGCCCCGGATTACGGGGCAGAGTTAGAACCTCAACATTACCAGGGTGGTATTTCAAGGACGGCTCCATTGGAACTAGCGTTCCAACTTCAAAGCCTCCCACCTATCCTACACAAGTAAGGTCAAAGTTCAATGTCAAGCTGCAGTAAAGGTTCACGGGGTCTTTCCGTCTAGCCGCGGGTACACTGCATCTTCACAGCGATTTCGATTTCACTGAGCCTCTGCTGGAGACAGCGCCGCCATCATTATGCCATTCGTGCAGGTCGGAACTTACCCGACAAGGAATTTCGCTACCTTAGGACCGTTATAGTTACGGCCGCCGTTTACTGGGGCTTCGATCAAGAGCTTCGCTTACGCTAACCCCATCAATTAACCTTCCAGCACCGGGCAGGCATCACACCCTATACGTCCACTTTCGTGTTTGCAGAGTGCTATGTTTTTAATAAACAGTTGCAGCGGCCTGGTTTCTGTGGCTGCCAATAGCTCAGGGAGCAAGTCCCATCACCGTCAGCAGCGTACCTTCTCCCGAAGTTACGGTACCATTTTGCCTAGTTCCTTCAGCAGAGTTCTCTCAAGCGCTTTGGTCTACTCGACCTGACCACCTGTGTCGGTTTCGGGTACGATTCCTGTGTAACTGAAGCTTAGAGACTTTTCCTGGAAGCATGGTATCAGCCACTTCACTGTACAAGTACAGCTTGCTATCAGTTCTCAGCATAGAGTACCCCGGATTTGCCTAAGATACATGCCTACAACCTTCCACCTGGACAACCAACGCCAGGCTGACTTAACCTTCTCCGTCCTCTCATCGCATTACACAGAAGTATTGGAATATTAACCAATTTCCCATCGACTACGCCTCTCGGCCTCGCCTTAGGGGTCGACTCACCCAGCCCCGATTAACGTTGGACTGGAACCCTTGGTCTTTCAGCGAACGGGTTTTTCACCCGTTTTGTCGTTACTCACGTCAGCATTCGCACTTCTGATACCTCCAGCATACTTCTCAATACACCTTCATCGGCTTACAGAACGCTCCCCTACCACTTGACTATTGTCAAATCCGCAGCTTCGGCACATAGTTTTAGCCCCGTTACATCTTCCGCGCAGGCCGACTCGACTAGTGAGCTATTACGCTTTCTTTAAAGGGTGGCTGCTTCTAAGCCAACCTCCTAGCTGTCTATGCCTTCCCACATCGTTTCCCACTTAACTATGATTTTGGGGCCTTAGCTGGCGGTCTGGATTGTTTTCCTCTTGACTACGGACGTTAGCACCCGCAGTCTGTCTCCCGGATAGTACTCATTGGTATTCGGAGTTTGCATCGGTTTGGTAAGTCGGGATGACCCCCTAGCCGAAACAGTGCTCTACCCCCAATGGTATTCGTCCGAGGCGCTACCTAAATAGCTTTCGGGGAGAACCAGCTATCACCAGGCTTGATTAGCCTTTCACCCCTATCCACAAGTCATCCCCTGGCTTTTCAACGACAGTGGGTTCGGTCCTCCAGTTAGTGTTACCCAACCTTCAACCTGCTCATGGATAGATCGCCTGGTTTCGGGTCTATACCCAGCAACTAAACGCCCTATTAAGACTCGATTTCTCTACGGCTCCCCTATACGGTTAACCTCGCTACTGAATATAAGTCGCTGACCCATTATACAAAAGGTACGCAGTCACCGAACAAGTCGGCTCCCACTGCTTGTATGCATGCGGTTTCAGGATCTATTTCACTCCCCTCACAGGGGTTCTTTTCGCCTTTCCCTCACGGTACTGGTTCACTATCGGTCAGTCAGGAGTATTTAGCCTTGGAGGATGGTCCCCCCATATTCAGACAAGGTTTCACGTGCCTCGCCCTACTCGTCATCATTGTGTGTGCCCTTTCGTGTACGGGAATATCACCCTCTACGTTCGCACTTCCCAGAGCGTTCCACTAGAACACACACAACTTAATGGGCTGCTCCCCGTTCGCTCGCCGCTACTAAGGGAATCTCAATTGATTTCTTTTCCTAAGGGTACTGAGATGTTTCACTTCCCCTCGTTCGCTTCATAAGCCTATGTATTCAGCTTATGATACCCGCCTTATAGCGGGTGGGTTCCCCCATTCAGAAATCTCCGGATCAAAGGATATTTGCCGCCTCCCCGGAGCTTATCGCAGGCTATTACGTCTTTCATCGCCTCTGACTGCCAAGGCATCCACCACATGCACTTAATTACTTGACTATACAACCCCAAACAGTCGTTAACACATACAAGTCAGTGTTAGCGTTGCAAACTTAATTGCTACTATTCGTTGTCTGTGAACTTAATCACCATACAGCTTCAATCTAAATTCATATACCAAAACGCTTGATTCAGTGTTTTTGCTAGTTCTCAGATTAAATATTAATTTAACAATTACTTGTTATCTTCCTATTTAATCGAGTTTGAACAATTTATTTCAGACTCAAATTCTAATCTGTTAATGATTAACTACAGCCTCGTCAGCTTGCAGTAAACTGTGATAAATCACAGAGATTAATAAACCAGTCAAATTAGACTGTATTCACTAAACTCTATAATCTTCTTAGCTTGTACTCTGTAAAGTACATGGTGGAGACTAGGAGAGTCGAACTCCTGACCTCCTGCGTGCAAAGCAGGCGCTCTACCAACTAAGCTAAGTCCCCAGCTTATCACTTAATGAACGATATATCTTTCAGATTTGGTGGGTCTGACAAGACTTGAACTTGTGACCCCACGCTTATCAAGCGTGTGCTCTAACCAACTGAGCTACAGACCCTCAGATACATCTTCGAAGAACAACTTGTTGTGGATTCTTACCGATCGTCAATCTTTCGTTAAGGAGGTGATCCAGCCGCAGGTTCCCCTACGGCTACCTTGTTACGACTTCACCCCAGTCATCGGCCACACCGTGGTAAGCGTCCTCCTTGCGGTTAGACTACCTACTTCTGGTGCAACAAACTCCCATGGTGTGACGGGCGGTGTGTACAAGGCCCGGGAACGTATTCACCGCGGCATTCTGATCCGCGATTACTAGCGATTCCGACTTCATGGAGTCGAGTTGCAGACTCCAATCCGGACTACGATCGGCTTTTTGAGATTAGCATCCTATCGCTAGGTAGCAACCCTTTGTACCGACCATTGTAGCACGTGTGTAGCCCTGGCCGTAAGGGCCATGATGACTTGACGTCGTCCCCGCCTTCCTCCAGTTTGTCACTGGCAGTATCCTTAAAGTTCCCGACATTACTCGCTGGCAAATAAGGAAAAGGGTTGCGCTCGTTGCGGGACTTAACCCAACATCTCACGACACGAGCTGACGACAGCCATGCAGCACCTGTATCTAGATTCCCTAAGGCACCAATCCATCTCTGGAAAGTTTCTAGTATGTCAAGGCCAGGTAAGGTTCTTCGCGTTGCATCGAATTAAACCACATGCTCCACCGCTTGTGCGGGCCCCCGTCAATTCATTTGAGTTTTAGTCTTGCGACCGTACTCCCCAGGCGGTCTACTTATCGCGTTAGCTGCGCCACTAAAGCCTCAAAGGCCCCAACGGCTAGTAGACATCGTTTACGGCATGGACTACCAGGGTATCTAATCCTGTTTGCTCCCCATGCTTTCGTACCTCAGCGTCAGTATTAGGCCAGATGGCTGCCTTCGCCATCGGTATTCCTCCAGATCTCTACGCATTTCACCGCTACACCTGGAATTCTACCATCCTCTCCCATACTCTAGCTGACCAGTATCGAATGCAATTCCTAAGTTAAGCTCAGGGATTTCACATCCGACTTAATCAGCCGCCTACGCACGCTTTACGCCCAGTAAATCCGATTAACGCTCGCACCCTCTGTATTACCGCGGCTGCTGGCACAGAGTTAGCCGGTGCTTATTCTGCGAGTAACGTCCACTATCCAGTAGTATTAATACTAGTAGCCTCCTCCTCGCTTAAAGTGCTTTACAACCAAAAGGCCTTCTTCACACACGCGGCATGGCTGGATCAGGCTTCCGCCCATTGTCCAATATTCCCCACTGCTGCCTCCCGTAGGAGTCTGGGCCGTGTCTCAGTCCCAGTGTGGCGGATCATCCTCTCAGACCCGCTACAGATCGTCGCCTTGGTAGGCCTTTACCCCACCAACTAGCTAATCCGACTTAGGCTCATCATTTAGCGCAAGGTCCGAAGATCCCCTGCTTTCTCCCGTAGGACGTATGCGGTATTAGCATTCCTTTCGGAATGTTGTCCCCCACTAAATGGCAGATTCCTAAGCATTACTCACCCGTCCGCCGCTAAGATAAGGTGCAAGCACCTCATCTCCGCTCGACTTGCATGTGTTAAGCCTGCCGCCAGCGTTCAATCTGAGCCATGATCAAACTCTTCAGTTTAAAATCATTAGTAGCTTATGGCTACAAATCTTGGCTCATCAATTTTCTGACTAAAAATTCGCTCAAATAAACTTCGAGAAATTTCTACCATTCAATCAATGAAATATTTTCGATCGATCAACCAGTAAAAATCCACACAAGTTGTTCTTCTATTCTCTTAATGATCTTCTCGATGATTCGTCATCATCAAGCTAGGTCGGCTATGTTACTCTAATCTAAACTAAAGTCAACAGGTAATTTCGATATTTTTTAAACCTACCAATCAACCCAAGAATCTAACCTTTCTAGCCAAATCCTTGTTTCTCAACAAGTTTTTATCTGCATCACCGCCGATGGATGTGCATTCTACAGCATTTCACTACCAACGCAACACCTTTTAAAAATTAAATGATTCGGTTGTTTTTTTTTTAAACTTTAACTTACCTAATTCACTGATTTATATAATTTAAAATTTATTAATTATCTTAAAAGTGAATTTAAATAAACTAACTAACTGAAATTTAAATATTTTATTAAAAATCTGTTTTTATTATCAGCAATAAAGCAGCTTTATTTTTATATTTGGCTTTTATTTTAACCACCTTACTCCATGCAAAAATCTGTCTCTTATTCGATTGATGTTTGAAATTTCACCACCCAGAATAAAAACAACGGCTTTGATCGCTCAAAACCGTTGTTTTCAGTATTGCAATAAGTACTTTCTCTTAAGGAGTACTCCCTCTCACAATATTCAAGAAGTATAGATGACGTTCATATTGATCAATAATGTCTTGGATTAAATCTTCTTGCGTCCAATCCATTACATCATAGTTTTGTCCACCCTCTCTTAAAAAGACTTCTGCTTGGAAGTAATTGGTCTCATCTTCCTCTGCTCGTCCCAACATGAAGCTTGGTGGAACAGTAGAATGTGAGATCACTTTATAAGTGAAGTTAATTTCATGATGATGATCGACATGCAGTTGCAGACCATTTTCGATTTCACGAATCCCCACTTCCAAGTGACGGCGTTTGAATTCACGCTGAATACTTTCAAAAGCCATACGAACTTGTGTGTCGATATAGTGCTGAACTTCAGTTTCAGTATGCGGATAATGCATGATTAAACCTAAACGCTGCTGCCAACTGCGTGGATTATTGATGGCACGTGGCGTAATACGCGCCTCTTGAATGGCCTTCATTTTGGTGACATCCAATTTTAAGGCTTTGAGCAAACCCCAACTCATAAATAACATGACCAATGTAAATGGCAATGCACTCATAATAATAGAGGATTGCAATGCAGACAGACCACCAACCAATAGCAGGATAATGGCCAAGGCTGCCATCAATACGGTCCAAAATAGTCTTTGCCATGTTGGAGAGTTTTCAGTCTTAGCTGTGAGATAATCGGTAACCAAAGCACCCGAATCCGCAGATGTTACGAAAAAGAGCATCACCAATACGGTTGCCAGCAAACTCATCACACCCGAAAATGGCAAATGATTTAAAAACTCAAATAAAGCGACTGATGAATCGTGCTGTACTGCTTGAATTAAGGCAACATTATGCTCTTGCATAATGCTAAACAGTGCTGCATTTCCTAAAAACCCCATCCAGATAATGGTGAAACCTGTTGGAATCAGTAACACACCCACAATAAACTCACGGATGGTTCGACCTCGTGACACGCGCGCAATAAACATACCCACAAACGGCGACCATGAAATCCACCATGCCCAATAAAGAATCGTCCAACCGCCAATCCAGCCATTAGGTTGATAGGCATATAGGTTGAAAGTCATGCTAAATAAATTCGAAATATACGATCCTGTATTTTGAATCGTCGTTTGCAGCAAGTAGATACTTGGGCCCGCAATAAATACAAAGGCGAGCAATACTAAAGCCAAGATTAAATTCAGTTCTGAGAGACGTTTTACACCTTTATCAAGTCCTAAAAAAACAGATAAAGATGCTAAAACACTGACAAAAATAATCAGGATCACCTGAACATTGCTGCTTTGCTCAACCCCAAATAGATAATGCAGACCTGAATTGATTTGCGTCACACCAAAACCTAAAGAGGTCGCAACCCCGAAAACCGTACCAATGGTCGCAAAGGTATCAATCCCATCCCCCCAAGGACCATAAATTTTCTTACCAATAATGGGATATAATGCTGAACGGGTTTTTAACGGTAAATTATGGCGATAAGCAAAATAGGCTAAAGCCAATCCAACCATGGCGTAAATTGCCCATGCATGTAAGCCCCAATGGAAAAAGGTAATCCTTAAGGCTTGTTGCGCAGATGCAATACTTTCAGAATCTCCACTCGGTGGGCTGACATAATGCATCACAGGTTCTGCAACACCGAAGAACATCAAACCGATGCCCATACCTGCGGTAAACAGCATGGCAAACCACGAACCATTGCTATATTCAGGTTGGCTATGATCGGGTCCTAACTTAATTTTCCCACTGGCAGAACAGGCAATATAAATCAGTAGAATCAGAAAAACAGCAACAGATAAAACATAAAACCAACTAAAAGAATCTGTAATCCATTGCTTTAACTGTTGGGTGAGAAGTTCAAATGAACTGGGTGCGATAATGACAATTGCGATAAAAATCGCAATGATAATCACCGTGCTTAAAAACACGTTTGGATTCACATTCGCAAACTGCGAAGATGGCTTGGAAGGCATAATTCCCCCATATTTTTTTAATGATAACGACAGACCCTAAGGGTCAAATAAGACATTCACAATGTGAACAAAAGCGAGTTTAAATTTTGCAAAAACTCGATATAAATTATAAAAAATGTGAAAAATAAAGCAGTTGTAATGCTGTAACTGTATTTATTCTTTATCGCTCGATTGCTTAGGTAAATGGGCAATATATTGCAATGCAATTAATCGAGAAACTACGACAGCGAGATACATCACCCCACCAAACATTTGTAGCATGGTTAATACTCTAGCGGCTGGGCTAATTGGCATCAAATCAGATAAACCCGTTGCTGATTGCAGACTAAAACTCAGAAATAATAAATCGAGCCAAACTTGTAAATCTTGTGGCTGATTTGGGTTTTGAAAACTATTGGGTAAAAGCAACTGGCAAATACTATATAAAAAGGCGAATGCCCAAGCGATGAGAGTAAAAACTGCACCTGCAGCAAATAATTCATCTTTGGTGAGATAACGATCTGCAAACATATAGCGTAATAATCCATAAGCCGCATAAAAATACGCTAATGCTTCAAAACTATAAGCGATAATTTGGATTGTCGAATTGTCATAGCCAATAAAAATTAAAATTGAAAATAGAAAAGCGCCACTGACAAAGATTAAGCCCCAAAATGTAAATACTGGTGTTTGGCGAATGACCTTGGCGATAATTAAGAGAGCTAAAACACCTAGTGACCAAGTTAAAGCACGATATTCACTATCTCCATAAGTCAACATCGCCATAACTAATAATGCCAATTGCACCAACAACAACCACGCAGAAGGTAATAAACGAAAACCACCCCAAAATTGTTTTAAGCTTTGCATGTTGTTTTCCTTGTGATTGTTATGATTTTCATTAAGTTAATGGCATCACACCGTATCTAAAAAGGCAACAATCATTTTAGAGAGTTCTTGTTGCAAACGTTGTTCTTCAATTAAAAAGGTATTTTTACTGGCATAACGCATCATGGTAAATAAAGTACTGTTAATAATCACAAAAGACTTGTGTTTTAAAGTCTCAAAATCCCAATGGGGGTAGTAACGTCCAAATAAGTACATCCCCACTTCCAAGAAATGCTGCTCCAATACTTGTGCCGCTTCTGAATCACTATAGGTATGCCAATTTTTTAAGATTTCGATAAAAAAACCATGATCTGATTTCAATGATTCAAAACCAAAAGTGATACTTAATGTGATGATGTCTTGAATAGCTGTTTGTTGTTGGAGCATCACTAACTGCTTTAGTGCTTGCCCTAAATTTTCGCTTTTACGTAACAATAGTTCAGCAACAATCTGTTCTTTATTTTCAAAGTATTGATAAATTGACCCGACACTTACCCCTGATTTTTCAGAAATTTTAGGTGTAGTTAATTGTAATACACCATATTCAGAAATACATTTTTGCGTTCCCTCCAGAATACTTTCGACGATCATTTTTGCACGTTGCTGCTGGGGTCTTTTTCTCATGTTCAGCCTTTATTAAAACGCGAATTGAATACGAATATTTATTCATATTAAGCTTTGATTAAATAACAATCAAAGGCTTTCTACAATGCAAAGCATCGTTAAACCTAAACGCTTAGCAGCGTTTGAAGACATGATTCAATCGAATATTAAAACCAAAATTCTTGGTTATATGACGCATCAACAAATTCAACCGAATTATCAAGAATATCTCGCCTTGAACACAGCCTTGCAAAGTGGTGATGCACCCATGGATCAACTGCTACTTTGGATACTTCAAAATCCCAAACAGCATCGAAAATATTTTGAAACGGCGCTGTATGAAGGTTTAGATAAGCTGCCGCTTGAAATTCCTGAACTCAACTGCTTCTTTCAATTGGTGGGACAAAAACCTGATTGGTATGAGCAAGCCAAAGTCGATCAAGCACTTAAATTTACCTATCGC
This sequence comes from Acinetobacter sp. TR3, assembly GCF_027105055.1. Taxonomy (NCBI): domain Bacteria; kingdom Pseudomonadati; phylum Pseudomonadota; class Gammaproteobacteria; order Moraxellales; family Moraxellaceae; genus Acinetobacter; species Acinetobacter sp. TR3. The sequence goes on along the minus strand of NZ_CP114264.1, from coordinate 158,806 downwards.
CTAGGCATCAATAACGGACTGATCCTACGAGATTTATCTCTAATGACAGGTTATTTGTACCCTGGTTTTAACCAACCCTTGGTCCTGACAGGCGCATTAAAAAAACAGGCAGGTACACGTTTAGCCGAAACAACTAAATGGTGGGTCGATATCACCGAACAAGATGGGTTTGAACGTTTTAGTAAAGGCTTTACCTCCACGATCTTTGTGCGTTTTATTCACTCACTGGTACGCCATCAATTACAAAAATCGGAGAAATGGGATGCCGAGACTTGGGGGCTACCTATTAACCAATATGATCAGGCCATGACCAATATTGCCTTTAGTGGCGTGGTATTGATTGGTATAAGGGCATTGGGAATTTTTCCTAGCGCACAAGAAGTTGATAGTTTTTTACATTTTTGGAAATATGCGGGTTGGTTGATGGGCGTTGAAGAAAAATGGTTAGTGGATAATGAAGCTGATGGATGGAAGCTCATGTACTGGATGCAGTTTTCACATCCTCAATCTGATGAGAGCAGTATTTCTCTTGGCTCTAGTCTTTCCAAAGAACCCTTTGAACGGAAATATCGTTACTTACGCTCTTTTCAGCAAAAACTAGCCTATAAGCAACACCTCGAAATTACCCAGTTCTTTATTGGTCGCAAGAAAATGCAGAAATTGGGTTTAGCACCTCAGTCAGCCTCATGGTTTGCTTATTATTTAATTGGTCGAAATCTAGCACTTTATACAGGTGCGAAACATATTCCAAAATTAAATCAACTGCTTGAAGAAAAAGGGCGGCATTTGCAACGAATCGGTTTGTCACTCTATCATAATCAAGCTCAACAACTGGCCAGTATGCATCAATAATAGAAAAAGCCCTCAAAATTGAGGGCTGTAATTTTTAGGATTCGATCTATTTAGTGATCAGATGCACCAGAGATACCAATACCTGTTTGTGAACGAACAAACTGAGCATCGAACGCTTTACGCTCTTTCTCTGCACGTGCAGTTTTATCAGTTACTGAGAAGAACCAGCAGCAAAGGAAAGATAATGGCATCGCGAAAATTGCAGGGCCATTGAATGGATTCACTGGAGTATCTGAAAGTTTCAAGGTGTCAACCCAAACCGCTTTAGACAGAATGATTAGGGTTACAGCAGTCACTAGACCAACAACACCACCGATCACCGCACCGCGTGTCGTTAAACCTTTCCAGAACATAGACAATACAAGTACTGGGAAGTTTGCACAACATGCAACAGAGAATGCTAAACCAACCATGAACGCAACGTTTTGTTTTTCGAACAAAATCCCTAGAATCATGGCAAAGATTGCTAAACCTAAAGTCGCAATTTTTGACATACGTAATTCAGATTGAGGCGTTGTTTGACCTTTTTTGAATACGTTTGCATATAAGTCATGTGAAATCGCAGATGCGCCTGAAAGTGTTAAGCCTGCAACTACAGCGAGAATCGTTGCGAATGCAACCGCTGAGATGAAGCCCATGAACAAGTCACCACCGACTGCATCACTTAAGTGAACCGCAGCCATGTTGTTACCACCAACCAACTCTAATTTACCTGTTACCGCTGCTTTCGCAACATCAAGGAATTGAGGGTTGTTTGAAACGAATAAGATCGCACCGAAACCAATGATGAAAGTTAATAGATAGAAGTAACCAATAAAGCCTGTTGCAACAACAACTGATTTACGTGCTTCTTTAGCATCTTTAACCGTAAAGAAACGCATTAAGATATGTGGTAAGCCCGCAGTACCAAACATTAATGCAAGACCAAGTGATAAAGCATCAATCGGGTTTGCAGCCAATTTACCAGGCCCCATGATTTTTGCAGCTTCATCCCAGCTAATGCTGTGAGATTGGCTATACACACCAATCGCTTGATTGAACATGTTTGAAAAACTAAAGCCAACAGCTTTCATCACCATGAATGCCATGAATGTTGCACCACTGAGTAACATTACGGCTTTAATGATTTGTACCCAAGTGGTTGCTAACATACCACCAAAAATTACGTATGCCATCATCAACAAACCGACGATTACAACCGCAATATTATAGTTCAAACCAAAAAGTAATTTGATTAACTGACCTGCTCCTACCATTTGAGCAATCAGATAAAATGCAACCACAACTAAAGAACTTAATGCAGCTAAGGTACGAACTGGTTTTTCTTCCAAACGGAAAGAAACTACATCAGAAAGATTATATTTACCTAAGTTACGTAAACGTTCAGCAACAAGGAAAAGTACGATTGGCCAACCGACCATGAAACCAAGTGAATAGAGCAAACCATCAAAGCCTGAACTGAACACAAGTGCTGAAATACCGAGGAACGATGCGGCTGACATATAGTCACCTGCAATCGCTAAACCATTTTGGAAGCCACTAATTCCACCACCTGCGGTATAGAAATCAGCTGTATTCGTGGTTTGTTTTGCTGCCCACTTAGTAATAAACAAAGTGAAACCAACAAAAATGGTGAACATGATGATTGCATGCCAGTTTGTTGCCTGTTGCTCTGCTGCACCTAAATCAGGGCTAGCAAATGCAACGTGAGAACAACATAGGCTTGCAAGCGCGAACAGTTTCGCTTTGAATGACGTCCCTTTCATCTCAGTGCATCCCTTTTTCATGTGTGATTGCCTCAACTTCCTTGAGAGCCTCTTCATTCAACTGATCAAGTGTATTATTGGCGATGTATGAATAGACACCACACAATAAAAATGACAGTACGATAATGCCTAAACCGAGGGGCATGCCCCATGTTGTTACACCACCACTAAAAGAACTTGCTAGGAACTCTTTGTTATAGCCAACTAAAAGCATAAATCCGACATAGATAAACAACATGATTGCTGTTAATGTCCAACTTAATGTACGTTTTTTGCTGACCATTTCTTGAAACTTTGGATTGTGTAGAATGCGTTCTACCTGTGAGTCATCCATCATTAACTCCTTATTTTTGTGTCCAGCCGTGGACCCCTTTTTACTAGGGATTTTTCATTATTTAAATTAACAAGATTATGCTTGACTCGTAACTTAGACTTTGGTCTCTAAATACAAATCTCTGCTCATAACCCTTTTGATGCTTCGGGTATGATAGAAAATGGAGTTTGATCACGTGAGCAATATGAACAATTGGCTTATTATTGGGGTACTTGCCCTATATATCGTGCTGTTATTTGGCTGTGCTTTTTTTGGAGAAAAACATGCCAGTCGCTTAAGCACACGTGGTCGTATGTTGATGTTCAGCTTAACTTTAGGCGTATATTGTTCATCTTGGACATTTTACGGCGCAACAGGTGCAGCAGTCCGTGAAGGTATTATTTTCCTCCCGATCTATCTAGGTCCGTTGCTATTTATTTGGTTTGGTTACGATATTTGGAAACGTTTGGGTCGGATTCGACAGCATCATGCGATTTCGTCAATTGCCGATTTCGTTGCTGCTCGCTATGGCAAAAGTGGCAGCTTAGCGGCACTAGTCACCATTCTTGCAGTGATTGCAATTATCCCTTATCTCGCTTTGCAATTAAGAGCGATTGCATTGAGTGCCTCCGTTGTACTCGAACAGAATGCACATGTTCATACCACCACAAATAGTGTGTTATTACTTACAGCAGTACTTGCGATTTTGGCTATGATTTTTGGCACTCGGCATATTGCACATACCGAACAACACGGCGGCTTAATGCTTGCAGTCGCTTTTGAATCTTTTGTGAAACTGTTTGCGTTACTCAGTGTTGCAGTTTTTTTCTTATTCCAATCCCCCGAAAATATCAAACAAGTCAGCAATGATATCACTCAACATTTTCAAGATTTGCAACAATTAGGGGTTCCTGAAACCTTCTGGGTACAAACCTTACTCGCTGCGCTAGCTATGATCTGTTTACCGCGACAGTTTCATGTTGCCGTAGTCGAATTGCGTGATGAAAAACATATTCGTGGCGCAAGACGTTGGTTTGCAGCGTATTTGATTTTGACCATCATGGCGATTATTCCTATCGCCAGTTGGGCCTTACACTCCCTTCCTGATACATTAGGTACACCTGATATTGCGGTATTGGCCTTACCACTCAGCTATCAACAAGATTGGTTGGCATTACTCGCTTTTTTAGGTGGTTTCTCTGCTTCAACAGGTATGTTACTGGTTGCCTCAGTCGCACTTTCTATCATGCTCAGTAATGATTTAATTATGCCTGCTTTATGGCACTTTAAGATTATCTCTCGACACGACCAACAATTACCCAAAGTACTCAAACTGACTCGAAGAATTAGTATTATCAGTGTGATGTTACTGGGTTTTTTATTCTTCCACTTTTTTAATGACATTAATCAATTATCAGTATTTGGCCTATTGGCTTTTAGCGCAGTTGCGCAATTTTCGCCAGCCCTCATCGGTGGTTTATATTGGCGTGGTGCAAGCCGTCAAGGTGTCTATGTCGGTCTGATCATAGGCTTCATCATGTGGAGCTACACACTATTATTTCCTACTTTGTTGCGTAGCCTCCCAGAACAATATCAAGCGTTCGCACAACATTTATTATTGTTTGGGCCTTTCGATATTAATAGCTTACGTCCAGAAGCTTTACTTGGTTTTGAATCTTTTGCACCATTGACCCATGGTGTCATGTGGTCTTTGGGACTGAATATTATTTGCTATATTTGGGGTTCTCGTTTGTATCGCCCAAGTGTTGCGGAACAGATTCAGGCTGAAAGCTTTTTCTACTATGAAAGCAAACCTTTACCCTCTACCCAGACAAACCTTGATTTAACCGATTTACCGCAAAATGCAGCGCGGCTCAAAGTTGGCGATCTATTGGCTTTGGCTAAACGTATTACAGGTGATCGCCCTACAACACAAGCGTTCCAGCAATTTTGTGAACAAAATCATGTCGTACTCAATGAAAATCATGTTGCAAATGGCATGTGGTGGCGCTTCACTGAACAATACTTGGCAGGCATTATTGGTGCTGCATCAGCACGTACTTTGCTCACCACTGCCATGATCAATAATGGATTAGCACTGGGGCAAGTCGCGAATATTCTCGATCAAGCTTCACAATGGCAACGCTTTAACCAAAACCTTTTGATGACCATGATCGACCACATGACTCAAGGGGTGAGTGTTGTTGATAAAAATATGTGTTTGGTTGCATGGAACAATCAATATCTTACCTTATTTGATTATCCTAAAGACCTTGTTTATGTCGGTTGTCCAATTGCAGATTTAATTCGATATAACGCAGAACGTGGAGAATGTGGACCCGGTTCAGTTGAAGAACATGTCCGTAAACGAATTCACTGGATGAAAGTCGGTAGCGCCCATGAATTTGAACGTATTCGTAAAGATGGCTTGGTCATTCAAATGCGCGGTAATCCTATTGAGGGTGGAGGATTCGTCACAACCTTCGCCGATATTACTGCGTTCCGCGAGAATGAAGCGATTCTTGAAGAAAGAGTGAGTGATCGAACTCAACAGCTTGCAAATGCACTAACTGAACAGCAACTTGCCCGTGAACAAGCCGATAAAGCCAATCAATCTAAAAGTCGATTTTTGGCAGCGGCCAGTCACGATTTACTGCAACCGATGCATGCAGCACGTTTGTTCAGTACAGCATTAGAACAGAGTGTCAGCTCAACTGAAGACCAACAGACCTTACAACAACTTGATCGCGCACTGTATGGTGCTGAAAGCATGCTCTCTGCCCTACTCGATATTGCCCGTTTAGAAGGTGGAACCATCCAACCCAAACGCCAAGCCTATTCATTACATGACCTCTTAAATGATCTTGAATTGCAATTTAAATCAATTGCAGCGCAGCGTAATATTCAACTGTCTGTACACGATACTCAATTCTGGGTTGATACCGATCCACAATGGATGCGACGAATTATTCAGAATTTCGTTAGTAATGCATTGCGTTATACAGCACAAGGTCGTGTCGTTATTGGTGTATTACGTTCTGCACAAAGACCAAACCATATTCGAATCGGTGTTTGGGATACAGGACCTGGCATCAATGAACAACAACGGGTGAAATTATTCCAAGAATTTGAGCGTTGCGGGCATACCTCACCTTGGGGTGAACAAGGACTTGGTCTTGGTCTTGCGATTGTTCAACGTATGACGAGCCTGCTCGATTTCCCAGTGCATGTCTATTCAGAATTAGGCAAAGGTTCTTGCTTTATGATCGAAGTACCGCTAGCCGAAGCACCAAAAATTCAAGTGACTACAGCGCATGTGACCGCACTGCAACATACTGCATATAAAGTGCTTTGTTTAGACAATGATGAAACTATTTTACAAGGTATGCAGACTTTATTAAGCAAATGGGGCTATCAAATTTTTACAGCAACTGAGCCATCGGAAGCACTAAAAATAATTGAACAAGAAGATATTCAAGTGTGGTTAATCGATCAGCATTTAAATCATGATCAACGGGGATTAGATTTTATTGAACAATATCGCCCTGCACATATTCCAGTTGCATTAATTACAGCAGATTCTGATCCTGAGTTGCCTCAATATTTGAAACAGCAAAATATTATTCTATTGAAAAAACCGCTCAAACCAGCGGGATTACGTGCTTGGCTTTCTGGTTTAAAAATTATGCCGATGAGCTAAATGGCAAAATATTTTGAAACATAGGCAAAAACCATCAAAAAAAGAGTGCTGAAATGACAAAAAATTGACCAAAGTGCTCAAAAGCTTATTGGCTATGGCAAAAACGTTCACTTACACTAGTGAACGTTTGTACACTTACTTACAATTAATTAAGATATTGTTTTTATTAATGAATACTACCACAAAAACCACATCTACAACTTTAGTCGTATTCTAGTTGTTTTCTGAATAACGCATAAATTGATCAAAATGATAGGAACCTATGTCTTTGCTGTTTTAGGTTTCTAACACAATCGCCATAAAGGACATGATCATGAATAGCAATCAAGCCACTTCAGAACATAACGAGTTACAGTTTTATCGCCAATACAGTGCAAATGCATTATTACCAGAGCTCAACTGGCAGGATATTTTTGTACAGAGCAACTTAGATGATACTCATCTAAAAGCATTGAATACACTTTATCAAGCAGCCGTCCCCCTTGCCCTCAATGTATTCCATGAGCTGAATTTTGATGTATTTGCACCATCAGCTTATCAGCCACAAGGTCTAGGACTATTTGAAAAACTAGCGTTGCAAGAACAAAAATTCTTGGATGTATTAGAAACAGAATCCGCTCATTTAGATCATGAAACACGTCATCAAATGTGGAGTATGCTACTTCGTGGTGGTGCCGTGTTGGTCTTTAAAGCATGGTTAGGTCATGTCAAAGATGGCGAAAATCAACTGGATAAAAGTCAGTTCGATGAACTATCAGATTTATTATTTATTAAAACTCGCCCAGAGCAATTAGCACAGCGTTTAAACGTAGATGCCAATGCAGAACTGACACACATTTTTTTGATGCATGAAAACGATGTATTTTTAGATCATTTCAATAGCTTGGAAACAGCGGCTTTATTTGTAGATTTAGGTGTGTATGACGCTGCTTTCTTAAGTTTACGTGATGATCGCGTCGCAGAATATCTCATCGCAAAAAACTATGTAACTCAAGAACAAATTGATGATTTGCAGTGTGCATTAAATCCATTGTATTGCGATAGTTTGATGCCTAAGCAAGACTGTTTGGCTTAACTTAAAAATAAAAACAAGGTGGAAAACCCACCTTGTTTTTTTATAGCTTAGAATTTCATACTGATTCGAGTCCAATAGTTTCGACCAATATTGTTATATTGAGTATCAGCAGGATAAAAACCTGTTGCAGCGCCACCTTTATTTAAGTGTTCAGCATAGGTCTCATCAAGGATGTTATCTATCCCGACCGATAACTCAACATTTTGAGTTAGTTTATAGGCACCATTTAAAGACAGCGTGTTAAAAGCCTTACTTTCCCCCATATCATAGCCAACTATATTTCCTTCGTTCTTGCTAATACGATCTTGTTTCGCAACAACGCGCCATAAGATACCTAAAGAATAATTATCAGCGACATAACGCAAGTTCAAGCGTGCTTCCAAAGGTGCAATTTGCGGTAATGGCTTATTGTCCGTGGTATTTTCTCCCCACGCATACATTGCACTCACATCGGTTTGGATTTGATCTGTAAATTTATAGCCTACACCTAATTCTGCACCTGCAATCGTGGCATCTACATTACGAATTTTCGGGGTAAGCATCTCATTATCAGGATCATCATAGCTGATCAACATAAAGTCTTTAATCACACCAACATAAGCAGATGCCCAGCTATTGTATTTCCCATGATCAAGTTGATAACCCAAATCAAGTTGGAGCGTTTTTTCATTGTCTAGATATTCCAAGTCATCCATTGTTCTGGTTGCACTCGGCATTGGCATATTGCCATGACCGCCATGACCGCCATGACCATTCATGTCATCCATACCCATGTTTGTCGATGGTAATACTGTCCGATAAATTTCCCAGAAATCAGGCGTACGCTCTACATAGCCTAAACCAATATAGCTTTTCAAATCATGTTGCGGCATGAGATTTTCTAGGCGAATAAAACCACTAGGTACAGTATTCTTACGCGATTTATTGCTCGCTAGATTTTCAATTTCCACATGGTCAATACGAGCGCCTGTAATCACTTTATTATTATCATTTACAGGAATGGTTGCTTCAGTAAATGCACCATAACTTTGAAAACTGAGTGTCTCATCCATTGCTGGCGGCAAATCACCACGCATGTACATATTGCCCGCTTGTTTATTGTGCTGAGAATCAAGTCCTGAAATGAGACTGATTTTATCCCACTCTGTCGTGATCGCTGCTCTTGCATTAAGCGTACGGCGAGTGACGTCCATTGCCATAGGCATACCATCTGCTGGCACATCTCTCAAACTGAAATTATCCATAATGTGATCATTAAAACTATAATCGACTTGTGCTTCGATTTTTTTAATCACCTCACTAATATTGCGTTGTTCTAGATGTAGTCCGAGACTTTCACGTTTAAATTGCGATCCATCAAGTGAACGCCCCGCATAAGCCGACTCACCATCGCCTTTTCCACCCTGCAATTCAATCCACGTGTTTTCAGTTGGTGTCCATCCTAAGGCAAGATCAGCACCCCAACGCTCCCAATTTGAATGAACATCCTTACCATCACCATCTTGATAGTCATTGGCGACAGAACGGTTCGCATTAATACGTGCATAAGCAGTGTCATTGCCAATCGCCGCATCTACATTATGATCTAATCGACCGTATGAGCCTGCAACCACACTCGCTTGACCTTTATAGTTTTGATTTTGATCGAATTTCACTGGATCTCTTTCAAATAAAACTGTTGCTGCAGAACCTGGTGTTGGATAGCGAACGGTTTGAGGTCCTTTAATCACGGTAATACGATCAAAACTCTCAGGCGAAATATATGAGGTTGGATTATCCATACGCGCTGGACATGCACCCAGTTCCTCAGAACCGTCATTCAATACTTTAATTCGTGAACCAAACATTCCTCTAAAGCTGATATCACCATTCGTTCCCCCACTGCCTATACTGCTAAAACCAGGAATAGTTTTCAAATATGCAGCACCATCCGAAGCAGGAACAGGCTGAATCGGCTGTTTAGGATCACTATGCACAATCAAACCATTTGCATCATTTGGTTGTTGTGCCGTAACAACAATCGGTGCTAAGACAACAGGTGTACGTTGTTCTGACTGAATGTCCGTATTTGCCCACAAGAGTGTGGTATTTGAAGCAGCCAAGATCGCAACCGTCAGCGGCTGTAATAAAAATTTAGTTTGAGCCATGATTGGTCTCTCTTAAAACATAAGTAAAACTAGGCTAGAGTTTTGAAAACCCTAATAAAATTGACGTTTTAATTTATGCAAAGAGTGGCGGGGCTCGCCCTTGAGGCAATAAAAACAGCCGTTGCAGTGCAAAATAAACATGCTTAAATGCCTGTTGATACGCGACTAAACGGATTTGGATTCGAACTAAAACCTCTTTCACGCCGAATTCAGGCGGTAATACCAAATTGGCATACACCGTACAGTATTGACACTGGTGATTTGGATCGTGATGGTCATGTTTCGACATCAAGCTTTGATGTTGTTCAAGCTGATGTGAATGATGATGCATATTGTGCGATACAGACTGCTGTTCAGATTTTAATTTAGGCAACAATAACGCTTGGGTAATCGTTTCACAGACAGGTGCAATCTGATATTGCTTCGGGAGCAGTGGCTGCAAAAACACCGCAATCTGTAAACAGACTGCGGTGAATGCAAGCATTAAACCACTACGAAGCAATAAAGGCATTTAAACAGACCTAATATAATTTCTTAACGTTTAACCGCAACTTTTTCTTTATCGCGTTGACGCACAATTTTCTCAACTTTCTCACGTGCACGTTGACGTTTTAATGGTGATAAATAGTCTACAAACAGTTTTCCATTTAAGTGATCCATTTCATGTTGGATACAAACTGCGAGAAGTTCGTCAGCTTCTAATTCAAATGGTTGACCTTCAAGGTTAATTGCCTCGATTTTTACACGTGACGGACGCGCAACTTTATCGTATATTTGAGGCACAGAGAGACAGCCTTCTTCGTACGGCTGCGTCTCTACGGTCAGTGGAGTGACTTTGGGGTTAATGAACACCATCGGTTGGTTTTTCTCTTCAGAGATGTCCATAACAATAAGCTGAATATGATGATCAACCTGAGATGCCGCTAAACCTATACCCGGTGCCTCGTACATGGTTTCAAACATATCTGCTGCAAGCTGACGAATATCATCAGTGACTTCTTCGACTGGCTTAGCAATGGTTCGAAGACGGGGATCAGGAAAACTTAAAATAGGTAATAAGGCCATACCGTTCCTCATTTATGCCATTGATCAGAAAACCAACTGAAGGGAATGCTTGATCAAAAAATTGTGTGTAAGGTCGTTATTATAACGCAACTACACACATAATTTTTAGGAATTATGATAATGAAAAAGGTTTTAAACGGCATACCATCATTTCATGCCTTGGGGTTAAAAAAACAACTGATTGCTGCTGCAATTTGTGCAGGATTAGGCATGAGCATAAACCTTACTCATGCGGCAAGCCCTAATGCAAACCCACCATCCGTAAAAGCGGGTGCACCACATGTCTATGTGGTGAAAAAAGGGGATACGCTTTGGGATATTTCAGGCAAATTTTTAAGCAAGCCTTGGCGCTGGCCTGAAATTTGGGCAAGCAATAAACATGTCAAGAATCCACATTGGATTTATCCTAGTGATCGCTTACTACTTTGTAGTTTGAACGGTAAGCCACTCATTGGTAAAGATGAAGGCGATGGTTGTGATGGTATCATTCGCCGTTACTCTGGCAGTGGATCTACTTTACGTCCAAAAGTTCGTATTGAGGCGCTCAATAATAGTGTTCCTGTAATTCCACTGGCACATATTCAACAATGGTTAGAACGTACCTCTATTCTTCCAGCGAATGCGATTGCAAATACCCCATATGTATTGGGTACAGCAGATAATCGTGTGTTGGCTGGTAAAGGTCAGAACATTTATGTTCGTGGTCAAGGTATCGAAAATGGTCAACGTTATGGCGTATACCGTGAAGGCGAACCGTATATCGTGCTTGATGAAAAAGGGAAGAAACAGAATCTAGGTGTTGAGCTCACGCAAGTCGCTTCTGGTGTTGCGATTACCAATGAAAAAGACATTACCACCTTTGAATTAACTGATAGTTATAATGGTGAAGTACGTCGTGGCGACCGCATCATGCTTGAACAAGATGCGATGTTACCTACTTTATTCTATCCAACTGAACCAAATCAGGTGAAAGATGGTGGTAAAGTCATCCGCGTGATGGGATCTCTGGGTACAGCAGCAAAAAATGGTGTTGTCACCGTTGATCGTGGTACAACGGATGGGATTGAAATCGGACAAGTCTTTAGTGCTTACCAAGATGGCGAAACTGTACGTGATCCAAAAACCAAAGAAAATGTGAAATTACCAGGGCAATATGTTGGTAGCATCATGATCTTCAAGAGTTTTGACCGCATCAGTTACGCTTATGTATTAGAGAGCGAATTACCAATTAAACTTGGTTCAAATATCAAGCCACCTCGTCTTGATAACTAAGCTCTAATTAGAAATGTTGAATCAGCTATCGCCCCATCATTATCATACTGTGTTGGTGTGGTACTTGGTTCAACACTCCCTTTCTAGTTTTCAAAAAATTCGAAACTATTTCGGTAGTTGTACGGAAGCAGTCCAAACACATCGCCTTTCTGAATGGCAACAGCTCGGTTTACACAAAAATCATTTAAAACGTCTAGAAGAATTCCAAACCCCACATGGGAAACAGCAATTTGACCACATGGTTCAATTGATTTGTCAGCATACTGATTTTATTTTAACCCCTGAAGATATCGACTACCCTACTCAACTTTTACCTTATTCAGATCATCCTCCAATTTTATTTGGTCAAGGTCAAGCTCAAGCATTATTACAACCCCAAATTTCCATGGTTGGCAGTCGTAAACCGAGTCCTCACGGGAGACAGGTTGCCTATGATTTTGCTTATTATTTAAGTGAAAAAGGATTTTACATCAGCAGTGGTTTAGCGCATGGAATTGATGAAGCAGCCCATCGTGGTGGCTTAGCCCATCATCGAACAATCGCTGTGACAGGAACAGGCTTAGATACAGTTTATCCTTCGCAGAACATCAAACTTGCACAACAGATTACTCAATCAGGTGCGATTGTCACCGAGTTTCTCCCGACGACAATGCCTTTGCAACAGCATTTTCCACGTCGTAATCGTATTGTTAGTGGTTTAAGTCTTGGTGTGGTGGTTGTAGAAGCGGCATTAAAGAGTGGCTCACTCATAACTGCAAATGAGGCAGCAAATCAAGGAAAAATGGTATTTGCTATTCCAGGGCACATTTATAGTGAGCATCATCAAGGCTGTCATCAATTAATTCGTGAAGGTGCAACCTTGGTCGATCATCCTGAACAAGTCATTGAAGACTTAGCTTTACCTACACAATGGCAAGTACAACAACAAATTTCCGAAGAACCTGTAACCATCACGCCAAGCTTACCAACACATTTGATTGCTCTTTATCAAAGTCTTGACTGGGTTGGACAAGACTTGGATGAACTTTCTCAACGTCATCCAATTCCGATTGCAGAACTCACAGCCCAATTAATGGAATTAGAATTACTCGGTTTCTGTATACAACAGGGCGGTCGCTATTTACGTTGTCGTCCAATTCATTAAAATAACCTATCTTTGTCGCTAAATATAATCCCATGATTACCTCATCAATTTCGGAAGCAGCACAGCTTTTGAAGCAAGGACAAGTTCTTGCTTATCCAACAGAAGCAGTTTGGGGCTTAGGCTGCGATCCATTCAATCAACAAGCTTTTCAAAACATTCTTGAGCTAAAACATCGCCCAATTGAAAAAGGAGTCATTTTATTAGCAGGTCACTTAGGGCAAGTTGAGCATTTGTTACGAAGCTTAGCCCCAAAGATACGTAAGCAAGTGATTGATAGTTGGACGGATCGTGTAGCAACTGAAAGAGCAACTACGTGGTTACTCCCCGCTGATGAGCACATTCCTACTTGGATTAAAGGTCAACATCCATTGGTTGCTGTACGTGTAACCACGCATCCTTTGTGCGTCGAACTCTGTAATGCTTTTGGCGGCTTTATTGTATCGACCAGTGCCAATCCCGCGGGACTAAATCCAGCACAAAATTTAGAACAAGCTCAAGGTTATTTTGGTCCATCCCTGAATTATTTAGAGGGTGATTTAGGACTTAGCCAAGAACCTAGTCGAATTCTCAACGCTTTAACTGGTGAAATCATTCGCGCTTGATTATGTAAATAGCGGACAAAAAAAAGCTCAGTTATATAGGGATAACTGAGCATAAAAAGGATGTGTATAATCACATCCAGAGGGTCTGCAAATTGGTTGAGTATATTCATCATTAAAAATGAATCTAGCTACTCTGAAAGCTATTATGGATCAATCATTTGATTTATACAAATATATTATTTCTCTAACAAAAAATGTGAAAAGCGTACCATTTTTGTCAGTTTTAAAATTTCAATAAAATTATATTTCTATTTTTATTGAAATTTTTTTGATCACAAACTTGATAAATATCTAAAATATATTTGAAAATCATATAGAAAGAATCTTCATTAAATAAAAATTTTGATGTGTTTGTCGCTATTTCAAACAATTTTATACCATCATTTCATATTTAAGTGGAGCTTTCAATCCATTCTACAGGTGCTTTCTCCGTTTTCTTTTGCGCTAAAATGATACCGACCAAAATCGTCACACCGCCTAAGGTATGGTAGATCGTCCAATGCTCAGATAGCCATACACTTGCAATAATTGCAGTAAATACAGGCATCAAATTCATAAAAATACTAGTACGGTTTGGACCAATGGATTGAACAGCAACCATCCATAATAAAGGTGCAATCAGCGATGGAAACACGCCTGCATACAATACACTTGCTGCATTATTTACATTAATTGCATCTAAGCCCAACCAAAGTAGAAATGGAAGATGGTATAGCAATGCAAAGGCGATTTGGGTATAGAGACTGGTCATCAATGGCAATTGTACTTGCCATTTTTTTAGAAAGACGCCATAAAATGCATAAAAGCCTACAGCCAAGACCATGACAGCATCTCCCCAATGGCCTCCTTGATCAAATAAGCGAGAGAAATGCCCTTGGCTCATCACATAAAGTAGGCCGCAAAATGATAAGAAACTGCCAAAGATTGCAAATCGATTTGGTTTATCTTTTAAAATAATATAAGAGATAAAAATGGTAAAAACTGGAACAAAGGCATTTACAATACCCATATTTGTTGCAGTGGTATAATGTGCTGCTGTATAAGAAAGCCCTTGATACAACACCATTCCAAAAGCGCTCAGAACTGCTAATTTAGGAATATATGGGCGAATCAAAGCTCGCTGTTTCCATACTTTAGGCAACATAAATGGTGTCAAAATGAGAAAGGCAACAAACCAGCGATAAAAACTAATACTGACGGGTGAAATATAGTCCGCAACATAACGAGTCACTGCAATATTTAACGACCAAATTAAGACTGCTATCAATGGCAGTACAAATGCCCATTTTTGGTATCTACTTAACTGAGTCATCAGCCATCTCACAATATTTCTAGATTAGGAATATTCTGAAAGATGTCTAAAATAATTGAAATATCGTATTTCAGACATTTATACCGCTATGTCGACATCAACTCTAAACGCAGATCCAAATTTACAAATTGAGACTTATACGCTTGATCATTTCAATAAAAATATCTTAATTTATGCTGTAATCAGCTTTATTACCTTCGTCTGTATCCATCTTTTCACTTTAGTAAAAGGCTTGAATACTCCTCAAATCAGTTTTGAAAACTCAATGAGATCCCTAAATGAAACCTGATGATATTGAGCAATTCCCTCTTTTAAATGGCATAGAAGTACATGAGTTTCTCTACCAAAAAGATGATATTGTCAGCCCTCATTCTTCACTTTGGGGTGATTTTAATTTTAGTTTAAATGGCACTTTAGAATTTGATATTGAAGGAAAATATTATCTATCACCACCCATTTATGGACTTTGGTTACCTCCACGCACTGAACACCAATCGCTCCCCGTTGCACATGAAATTCATTATATTTGTATTCGCCTACATCCTAGATACGGAGATTTTTTAGGGGATACGTGCCGCTGCTTCAGTATTGAGCCATTTTTTCGTGCTTTGGTCGTTCAAATCTTAGCGCAACAAAAAAAGAACTCATCACCTGCGTATCTTGAACACCTATTGCAAGTCTTATTTGATCAATTAAAACAAGCACCAGCACACTCTCATTATTTACCTCAAAGTGCCCATCCCATCCTCGCGCCAATCTTAGAGCAACTTGCAGATCCTGATTTATTCAATTTGAGCCTACAACAAGTGTTGTATAACGTTGCTGTAAGCGAGCGTCACGTATTGCGATTAAGCCAACAAGAATTACAACTTTCATTATCTGAATGGCGGAATCGAGCCAAAATCATCTTTGCGATCAATCAAATTCGTCAAGGGATGACCATTAAACAACTGGCATACGTTTTAGGTTATCATCATAGCTCTAGTTTTATTGAATTCTTCAAACGCTATACGGGACAAACCCCAATCCAACTTAAAAATGCCTCAATATAAAGGTCATGCCTACTTTTACGCATAATTTGTATGGATTCATCTCAAGAGCATTGCACTCCACTAAATTAGCAGTTAAAACAAACAAGTATTTTCACAACAACAAATTAGGACGTAACCAATGAGCCAATCGGTTTATCACATTCCAGTGAAAGATATTAAAGGTCAAGAGGTTGATCTTGATCAATACCAAGGTAAGGTTTTACTGATTGTTAACGTTGCCTCAAAATGTGGTTTAACACCACAGTACGAAGGTTTAGAAAAACTTTACCAAGCGAAAAAAGATCAAGGCTTGGAGATTTTAGGCTTCCCTGCGAATAATTTCTTAGAGCAGGAGCCAGGCACAAATGATGAAATCGAACAATTTTGTTCACTCAACTATGATGTACATTTCCCTTTATTTGCAAAAATCTCTGTTGCAGGTGAAGACAAACATCCTTTATATCAAACACTCACACAAACGATCCCAGAACGTCTTGGTGAAGGGCCTTGGTGGAAAGACCTCGTTGATTATGGCTTAACACCAAACAATCCACCTGAAGTCTTGTGGAATTTTGAAAAATTCTTAGTCAATAAGAATGGTGAAATTGTGGCACGCTTTGCCCCTGATATCACCGCAGATGATGAACGTATCGTGACTGCGATTGAAGCTGAACTAGCCAAATAATTTTTATAAGTTTATAGAAAAGAATAGTTTATCTATTCTTTTCTTTTAAATAACTATTATAATTTTAGTTTAATTCATGATATTTAAAATAAAACTGGAGTTCTATGTCAAGGTTTCTGAATACAAGCGCAACTAATTTTTATCTAGAAGAATTAATTAAGAATGCTAAAGAAAGATTAATTTTAATCAGCCCATTCCTAAAGCTTAATGATCGTATTAAAGAACTTTTAGAGGATAAAAATCGCTTAAAAATAGATATTCGTATTATTTATGGTAAAAGTGATTTACATCCAGATGAAATCAAATGGATGCAAAAACTCGAGTATATTAGAGTTAGCTTCTGTAAGAATTTACATGCAAAATGTTATATCAATGAGTCGACCTGTATTATTTCAAGTTTAAATCTTTATGAATTTAGCCAAGTAAATAACAATGAAATGGGTATCCTAATTACAAAAGATCAGGATGAATCCGTATTTAAAGATGCTTATGAAGAAGCTCAACGGATTATCCGTATAAGTGATGAAGTTCGTATTTCATTAGATGAAGTTAAAGAAGTTGAAATTGTTCAAGAAAATAATGAACAAGAAGATCTCAGTAAGCTAACGACATCAAAATTAGCCGCAAAACATAAAATCAAAACGAATGAGCTTTTAGAGCAATTCGTACATAAAGGCTTTTTGATCTTAAATGATAAAGGTAAACACCAGCTTACTGAGCAAGGAAAAACTATTGGTGGCGAATTCAAATTCAATAGTTATGGTGGATATTTCCTTTGGCTTGCTGATATGAACATCTAAAGCAAATGATCTAAGTCCAAATACAACACAAAATATTTGGGCTTAACCTTCAAATAAGTCTTTCCATGACGTTCTTTCATTAAAATGTTGGTGAATTGCAACAATCATTTTTTCTTCATTTTTATCATTATAGTGCTCGCTTCTCATAGGCTAGTATCTTTTTGCCATGATGGAAAACTTATCTATCAAAGCCACTCTCTCATCCATAACATTTTTGGCAGCATCGTTTTTATTTACAACTTGCGATCAGACTCCACCAGAAAATAGCTATAGTAAAACTGTTTAATTATTCATACATTTGTTGAAAAATAACCGAAATAATTGATCAATTGAATCAACCAACCACTCTTTACGCTTGCGTTTAACCCATGCCCACATCTTTTCTATAGGATTTAAATCAGGACTGTATGCAGGAAGCCAAAGTATCTGATGCCCTTGTTGTTCCAATAACGCCTGAGTATCCGCTCTTTTATACGGTTGATTTGCATACTGCAAACGAAATGCTAGACACCGTTCAAACCATGCAAAACGATGAGCATGTTGCTTATATTTAGGAATAAAAGTACGAATAATTAGCTCGATCAAGCGTAATGAACATACAATCTCATCAGTTGTATGATGCTGAAAATGCCATGTTTTGGGTAAAGTCAGCTGAAGCAGTGGGAATAAAAGCCTGCTGTTAATTCTGGCTGAGCGAATGTAACAAGCTTCAGTTGATTTCTAACTGATAAATGATGCCCTTGTTGCTCAATGCGATCTAAACGCAACTTTAAGACATTACTTGCTAACATACGCTTCCCAAACCTATTTCTTCTATCAGATTGATGAGTTTCTATTCTGGATTTAAACTAGTAACCCAATCCTCATAAATCTTTCGACAATCTTTGTCCTTAAATATATCCTTAATTCGAGTATCTCGCACATAGAACCAAATAAAAAACTTTAAGTGACCAAACTCTTGAATTTGCTTTTTTTTGAGTTGAAGGTCTTTATCACGAGTATCTTTTTCTTCTACTAATCTTGTTGTGCCCTCAATAAAAAACCACGTTTCTTCTGTATTTTTACGTTTAACTCTTATCTTATACATATCGATAGAACGATCATAACTCTCTCCTGTACTAACTGCCGAATAGCCATGAACTAATTGAACCTCTCCCAAATATTCACCTGTTTGCTTTATTACAACCTGATTCTTTGATTGATCCTAGCCAAAATAATGGACAGCATGTCCCTCTAAAGATAACGTAACTTCAATCTTTGGAGATCCAAGAAATGGCTAAACGTTTTAGTCCGGAATTTAAACAGCAAGCAATTGATCATGCACTTTCAAACTCCCACGAGCCTATAGCTGCAATCGCCCATAAATTAGGTGTGGGTTATTCAACCTTAGATAAATGGATTCGTGAAGCCAATCCAGTAGGTTCAAGCAAACGTCAACTTTCTCCTGAACAACAGCGGATCTTGGAATTAGAAAAAGAAGTCAAACAGCTCAAGGAAGCCAATGACATCTTAAAAAAAGCGCATGTGTACTTTCTGACAGATCATGCCAAGAAAAGTACACGGTAATTCAAGATATGGATATAAATGAAGTCACTGTGTCTTCTGTCTGTAAATGCCTAGATGTCAGCACTTCAGGCTATTATGCCTGGCGAAAACGCCAGACCAATACAGCGCAGAAATACAATGATTTAAAAGTTGTATATTGGCAGCATCATGCGCGCTTGGGTGCACCGTCATTGGTACATGACATGCGTGATTTAGGTTATCGCATGAGCGAACGTACCGTTGGAAGGATGCTAAAAAAGCTTGGTTTACGTAGTAGGATTGCACGTAAATACAAGCATACGACTGATTCAAACCATCGTTTGTCTACAGCATCAAATTTGTTGGATCGCCAATTTACAGTTACTCAGCCTAATAAAGTTTGGACAACGGATATTACCTATATCCGAACTAAAGAAGGCTGGCTGTATTTATGTGTGATGCTAGATCTATTCAGCCGTCGTATTGTGGGTTGGCAAACCAGCCATCGAATAGACCGCCAATTGGTGTGTGATGCGTTTAATTATGCAATGGCTCGTCAGGGTTATCCAACGGGTGTCATGGTGCATTCGGATCAAGGTAGTCAGTACTGTAGTCGTGATTTTAGGGCGCTATTATTGACGAATAACTGTATTCAAAGCATGTCTAGACGAGGAAACTGTTGGGACAATGCAGTGACCGAAAGCTTCTTCCATACCCTGAAGGGGCATGTAGTACATGGCAGTGTATTTTCTACGAGAAAAGAGGCAAATGCTATCTTGTTTGAGTATATTGAAGTTTACTACAATCGAATCAGAAGGCATTCTGCAAATGGCTGGTTAAGTCCAGAAGCCTTTGAACAGAAATATTTCAAGAATTTAGAGGGATCGGTTGTCCACGATACTGTCTAGGATCAGATTTCTTAAAAAGTTTCTTCAATTGCTCAATAGATACTGCAATATTAAAACAAGGACATCCTTCATCAACCAATCCATTATCATGTATATATACAATAGACAGCTCTTTCTCATTCCAATATGGTAACATCCGATAAGGTTTTAATAATCGCGCAGTACCTAAGTTCTCCTCAATTTCAACATGACCGTCAATATAATAATAATTTTCGTATTTCATTATTGTTTTCTCAAATTTATCAATAAAAAAGCCACCTTTCGGCGGCTCTATGATTACTTTGAATCTAAGCTAATAGTTTGTTTACTACACTTACCAGACTGTGCTAGCTGATATTCACTAATTGCTTTTTTACCTGTCTCATCATCAACTTGTGCTACGTTTGCTCCACCAACAAAAGCTCCAAGCTTAATCGACTGCTGAACAAAATATTTCTTACCCACTTCTGTTTTAAGTACTAAATGATTCGGAGAAAATTCAGATTCAGTAGAAACTGTATGTTCCTTATCACCTGCCACTTCTTTAAAGAAAAACGTCCCACGCGCAGTTTCACCTAAGCACTCACCATCAATCCATACATCTTTCTTTAATGCAGCTCCAAAAGGACTATTGGAACGATAGACATAAATTGCAGCATTTCCTGCTGAAGGTGCTTCTAATTTTTTTGCTTGTTGAGACAATTGTGGATTTGCTTGTGGAACTGAAGCACAGCCTACAAATGCAAAAGTAAGAATCATTGGAAGTAAAATTTTCATTATGATGTTTCTCATATGTTTATATAATGCGGCATGTAATTTATATAAAAAATTTAATTAGTTAAAGAGTAAATCAAAATTTTTTGCATTAAAAAAGCCACCTTTCGGTGGCTTTCTCAATCTTAAATCTGCAATTACATTGCGCGATTCTTGATTTTACGGATGGTTTCAAGCTGAGCCGCAGTTTCTGCAAGCGCAGCAAGAGCAGCAGCCGAATCCAAATCACTCTTTTGATTTGCTAACAATTGTTCAGCTTGTTTACGAGCTTCCATAATTGCAGCTTCATCTAAGTTGTCAGCACGGATTGCAGTATCTGCAAGCACCGTAACAACATGAGGTTGAACTTCTAACACACCGCCTGATACATACACGATTTCTTCTGTACCATTTTCCAACTGAACACGGATCGGTCCCGGTTGGAGTAAAGTTACAAGTGGCGCATGCCCTGGTAAAATACCTAGCTCACCACCCGCACCTTTTGCGATTAACATCGTAACTTGTCCAGAGTAAATAGACTCTTTAACACTTACGACATCACATTGCATAGTCGCCATGAGATGATCTCCTTAAATTAGAGTTTCTCAGCTTTAGCAATCACTTCGTCAATACCACCAACCATATAGAACGCTTGTTCTGGGATGTGATCGTATTCACCAGCTAATAGACCTTTAAAGCCACGAATCGTTTCTTTAAGTGGTACTAATTTACCAGGAGCACCAGTAAACACTTCAGCTACGTGGAATGGTTGAGAGAAGAAACGTTGGATTTTACGCGCACGGTAAACAACCAATTTATCTTCTTCTGCTAACTCATCCATACCCAAGATTGCGATGATGTCTTTAAGCTCTTTATAACGCTGCAATACGTTCTGTACAGAACGTGCAATTTCATAATGCTCAGTACCAACAACCAATGGGTCTAACTGACGTGAAGTTGAGTCAAGTGGATCGATCGCTGGGTAAATACCAGAAGATGCGATGTCACGGCTCAATACTACTGTTGCATCTAAGTGAGCAAATGTAGTCGCAGGCGATGGGTCAGTCAAGTCATCCGCAGGTACGTATACAGCTTGGATCGATGTGATCGAACCAGACTTAGTAGACGTAATACGCTCTTGAAGAACACCCATTTCTTCTGCAAGTGTCGGTTGGTAACCTACCGCAGATGGCATACGACCTAACAATGCTGATACTTCAGTACCTGCAAGTGTATAACGGTAGATGTTGTCGACGAATAATAATACGTCACGACCTTTACCATTTTCGTCTTTTTCATCACGGAAGTATTCAGCCATAGTCAAACCAGTTAACGCTACGCGTAAACGGTTACCTGGTGGCTCGTTCATCTGACCGTAGACCATTGCTACTTTGTCAAGAACGTTAGAATCTTTCATTTCGTGATAGAAGTCGTTACCTTCACGAGTACGCTCACCAACACCAGCAAACACAGATAAACCTGAGTGTGCTTTCGCGATGTTGTTGATCAACTCCATCATGTTAACGGTTTTACCAACACCCGCACCACCGAATAAACCAACTTTACCACCTTTCGCAAACGGGCAAAGTAAGTCGATGACTTTAATACCTGTTTCTAAAAGATCAGTAGAAGCTGCTTGTTCAGCATAAGAAGGCGCTTGACGGTGAATTGGCAAACGCGCTTCAGTCGCTACAGGACCTGCTTCATCAATAGGGCGACCTAAAACGTCCATGATACGACCAAGCGTAGCTGGGCCAACTGGAACAGAAATCGGTGCATTTGTACTGGTTACATTAAGACCACGTTTAAGACCTTCTGTAGAACCCATTGCGATGGTACGAACAACACCATCGCCAAGCTGTTGCTGA
Source organism: Acinetobacter sp. TR3 (assembly GCF_027105055.1). Taxonomy (NCBI): domain Bacteria; kingdom Pseudomonadati; phylum Pseudomonadota; class Gammaproteobacteria; order Moraxellales; family Moraxellaceae; genus Acinetobacter; species Acinetobacter sp. TR3. The sequence goes on along the minus strand of NZ_CP114264.1, from coordinate 136,010 downwards.
ACTTCTAATGTAGTTTCAGTACCGTCAACTTGGAGAGCGTCATAGATCTTAGGAACGCTATTGCGCTCAAACTCGACGTCGATAACCGCGCCGATGATCTGAATGATACGACCGCTACTCATTGCTGTCTCCTCAATTCAAACTTAATAATGTTAAACGGCAGCGGCACCGCCAACGATCTCGGAAATTTCCTGAGTAATCGCGGCTTGACGCAGCTTGTTGTAAATGAGTTGTAGGTCTTTAATCAATTGTCCTGCGTTGTCCGTCGCTGCTTTCATCGCGACCATACGAGCAGATTGCTCACATGCAACGTTTTCAATCACACCTTGATAAACCATAGACTCGATATAGCGAACCAACAAACCATTTAACAATTCTTCTGCTTCTGGTTCGTAGATATAGTCCCAACCATAAGTACGGTTGAGATCATCGCCTGCTTGCGCTGGTGCTAAAGGAACAAGTTGTTCTACTTTAGGCTGTTGAGTCATTGCATTGACGAAACCATTTGATACGAGATAGATACGATCTAATTCGCCTTTATCAAATGCATCAAGCATTACTTGTACAGAGCCAGTTAACTGTTCCAAACTCGGCGCATCGCCAAGTTGGGTCGTTGCACCAAGCACTTTACCGCCGTAATTCTTAAAAAACGAAACCGCTTTTTGACCAATCAAAGCAAATTCAACTTCAATTGACTGCTGTTGTTGTGCTTTGACATGCTGCACAACTTTCTTGAACAAGTTAATGTTCAAGCCACCCGCCAAGCCACGATCTGAAGACACTACGATATAGCCAACACGCTTAACTGGGCGGTCAACCATATAACGGTGTTTGTATTCAGGGTTTGCTTGAACTAAGTGAGCAATTACACGGCGCATATTATCGGCATACGGACGGCCCTGAGCCATGCGCTCTTGCGCACGACGCATTTTAGAAGCAGCTACCATTTGCATCGCGCGAGTAATCTTTTGCGTGCTCTTGATACTAGCTACTTTGGCGCGAATTTCTTTTAAATTTGCCATACGCTTAACCTAGTATTCGAAAGCCCTTTCGAGCTTTCGAAGGTTGATCCGTGAACCAAACTTAACTAAAGGTAAACTTAGTAAGTTTGAGTCGCTTTGAAGCTCTCAATACCTGATTTGATTGCTGCTTCGATGTCTTTGTTATAATCACCAGTTTCATCGATCTGTTGCATTAACGCAGCATATTCAGAACGGAAGTAAGAAATTAACGCAGTATCAAAGTCTACGATTTTCTTCACTTCTACGTCAGCCATATAGCCTTCGTTAGATGCATAAACAGAAACAGCTTGGTCAGCAATTGAGTAAGGAGCATATTGTTTTTGCTTCATTAACTCAGTTACACGTTGACCATGCTCAAGTTGCTTACGAGTTGCTTCATCAAGATCAGAAGCGAACTGAGCAAACGCAGCCAATTCACGGTATTGTGCTAAAGCAGTACGGATACCACCAGACAATTTTTTGATGATCTTAGTTTGAGCAGAACCACCAACACGCGATACAGAGATACCCGCGTTCACAGCAGGACGAATACCTGCGTTGAATAATGATGTTTCTAAGAAGATCTGACCGTCAGTAATCGAAATTACGTTGGTTGGTACGAATGCAGATACGTCACCCGCTTGAGTTTCAATAATCGGTAATGCAGTTAAAGAACCAGTTTGACCAGTTACTGCACCGTTAGTGAATTTCTCAACGTAATCAGCTGAAACGCGCGAAGCACGTTCAAGAAGACGCGAGTGAAGATAGAATACGTCACCTGGATACGCTTCACGACCTGGTGGACGACGTAATAACAATGAAATTTGACGGTAAGCAACAGCTTGCTTAGACAAATCATCATAAATAATTAACGCATCTTCACCACGATCACGGAAGTATTCACCCATTGTACAACCAGAGTACGGAGCCAAATACTGCATTGCTGCAGGATCAGCGGCCGCAGCTGCGACAACAGTTGTATACGCCATAGCGCCAGTTTCTTCTAGCTTGCGTACCACGTTTGCAATTGTTGATTGTTTTTGACCAATCGCAACGTATACACATTTAATGCCAGAGTTTTTCTGAGCGATGATCGCATCGATCGCCATTGCTGTTTTACCAGTTTGACGGTCACCAATAATCAACTCACGCTGACCACGACCTACAGGGATCATGGTATCAACTGATTTATAACCAGTTTGAACAGGTTCGTCGACAGACTGACGCCAAATTACACCTGGTGCTACTTTTTCAACAGCATCAGTTAATTTCGCATCAATTGGGCCTTTACCATCAATTGGATTACCTAAAGCATCTACGACACGGCCTAGAAGTTCTGGACCAACCGGAACTTCTAATACACGACCTGTACAACGAGCTTTTTGACCTTCTTGCAGGCTTAGGTAGTTACCTAAAACAACGGCACCCACTGAATCCTGTTCTAGGTTCAGTGCCATACCAAATAAGCCGCCGTCGAATTCGATCATTTCACCGTACATTGCATCCGCAAGACCGTGAATACGCACGATACCGTCAGATACCATGACGATGGTACCTTCATTCTTCGCGGTCGCGCTGGTGTCCAGATCGCCGATACGCTGTTTAATGAGCGCACTGATCTCGGATGGATTCAGTTGTTGCATTGCGCTATTCCTCAATCTTTTTTAAGTTCAGTCTTTTTGCTATTACGCAAGAAGACGAGTCCGCATTTTTTCAAGCTTGTTAAGCGCAGAGTCATCTATCACTTGGTCGCCTGCATGAATCACAACACCTGCGATCAACGCTGGATTAACGCTAACAGTCACATGAACAGTTCTGTTAAAACGTTTTTCAAGCGCATGAGCTAAAATATGCTCTTGTGTCGCATCTAATGGAAAAGCAGATTCAATCTCTACTTCCAAAGTGTTGTTGTTCTGCGATTTAAGTAATTCGTATTCTGCTGCAATTTCAGGCAATAAAACTAAACGATCATTATCTGCAAGTAATGTCAAAAAGTTCGACACAGCTTGTGATTGATCTTCACCTAAAACTTTCGCAAAAAGACTTACCTGCTCCGCAGGAGTCAACTCAGGGCGATTTAAATAAGCGGAAAATGCTTCATCTTGCACCGCAGCACTGAGCAGTTGTAATGCATTTGACCAAGAGTCAGTTGCATTTTGCTCAGATGCATAAGCAAATGCTGCCTTAGCGTATGGGCGTGCCAACGTCAAGAGTTCAGCCATATTTCGCCTCGCTTAAAGTTTAGCAGCCAGCTGAGTCAGCATGGCATTATGAGCTTCTGCGTCAACTTGTTGGTTCAGAATTTTTTCTGCGCCAGCAACTGCCAAAGCAGCAACTTGTTGACGTAATTCTTCGCGAGCAGCATTGATGTCTTGATCAACAGTTTCTTTCGCCTGTTGACGAATACGCTCACCTTCAGCAGATGCTTGGGTACGCGCTTCTTCTACCAATTGTGCTGCACGACGGTTCGCTTGTTCGATCAATTGAGCCGCTTGTGCTTTTGCTGCGTCTAATTCTGCCTTAACTTGTGCTTGCGCATCAGCAAGGTCAGCTTTTGCTTTTTCAGCAGCATTTAAGCCATCAGCAATTTTACGCTGACGCTCACTAATCGCATTGATTAGTGGTGGCCAAACAAACTTCATGCAGAAGCAGACAAATGCCCCAAAAGCAATCGCTTGGCCAATCAATGTGAGGTTGATATTCATTTCGCTATTCCTCAATATGTGGATTTAGGAATTAAGCTATTAACCTACAAATGGATTAGCGAAGATGAAGAACAAGCCAATACCAACACCGATCATAGGCACAGCATCAAGAAGACCTGCAATTAAGAACATACGAGTTTGAAGTTGTGGAGCCAATTCTGGTTGACGAGCAACAGCTTCTAGAAAACGGCCGCCTAAAAGACCGAAACCAATCGCAGTACCTAAAGCACCAAAAGCGATCAAGATAGCAGATGCAATTGCAACTAGACCTAAAGTGAGTTCCATGAAAAATTCCTCAGAGGTTAGGTTATTACCAAATTAAACTAAAATTTAAGCCTAACCATCGATTGATAATTAGGCAATACCATTAATGCTTTTCGCTTGCCATGCTCAAGTAAACGATGGTCAGCATCATAAAGATAAATGCTTGCAGCGTGATTACAAGAATGTGGAAGATCGCCCAAGGCACTGAAAGTGCCCATTGAATCCAGAGTGGCAATAATGCAATCAGGATGAAAATCAACTCACCCGCATACATGTTACCAAACAGTCGTAGAGCCAACGAAACTGGTCGAGCAAGGAAAGTTACTAATTCCAAAATTAAGTTCACTGGAATCAATAACGCTTTTGCAACTGGGTTACTTGGGTTAAATGGGTTAAGTGCCAATTCACCGACGAAACCGCCGATCCCTTTTTCACGGATACTGTAAAACAAAATTAAAACAAATACAGACAACGACATACCAAGAGTAATGTTCGGGTCAGTAGATGGAACAACCTTAAAGTAAACGTGGTGAGGGTCCATACCAAACACGCCTGCACCAATCTGTTGAGCCAAATAAGGAATAAAGTCAACAGGGATCAAGTCCATTGCGTTCATGAGGAAAATCCACACGAAAATCGTCAATGAAAGTGGAGCAATTAAGCGTGATTTGCCATGAAAAGTATCACGGACACTTGAGTCTACAAACTCAATGATCATTTCAATTGCTGATTGAAACTTAGTTGGAACGCCTACATTTGCAGCTTTCGCAACTGTCCAGAACAACAAACAGAAAATCACACCAAGTCCGATAGACCAACCCATTGAATCCAAGTGAATTGCAGTGAACCCCATCGAATGAGCTTCTTCAGCAGTCTCAGCTAACTTCCATGAACCATCAGGCATTTTGCCATAGGTCATATTCGTCAAGTGATGCTTGATATACTCGGTCGAAGTCAGGGCATGTTCTTCAGCAGCCATAAATCACACCTGGTCAATGTCAATCATTAAAAAGAAGCGAAACAAATCATGCGAACTGCAACGATCTCGTTTCCACTTCCAAAAATCTCAAAATGTGTCTTACACTCGTTTCTGTAATCGTGATGCCCAAAAAGGTGCAACCCACGTCATTGCCTGAACAAGTATAAATCCACCAAACAATGCAACCGGTGACAGTGGCTTAACATTGCTTAAAATTAAAATAAAACCCACAATCACAATTGCAAACTTGCCGAGCATTCCTCGATACATATTGAGCATGACTTGTTTTGATGCTCTTGCGCCTGCCGTTCTAAACGACTGCCAAGCAAAATAACAATGTGCTAACCAACAGACCAAAGCCCCAAGTGCAGCACTCAAAGCAGCAGTTGTGTCTTTCATCATCCACGCAAGCAAAGCTGCAACTGGAATCATACACGCTTGTAAGAAGACCAAAGCTTTTGCTAATCGTCGGTCAATCATGCGACTAGTTTGGCTCATTTTTTATCCACTCACAACATAACTGCTTGACAAGTTTTATTGATGATCGTTTCGAATCGCAGGCATTATAGAGTTACACCCCTGAACATGCAATCTTTTCTCGACCTAAGTCGGTTTTTTTCGTTAGCATATTTCCTGACGATAGAGTCAACTCATTTTTATTTTTTTCATCATTTTTGCGTACTTAATATGCATTTATCGGTTTTTGAAGCCAATTTTTTCCATGCAGTAACAAAATCCTCTTCACCACGCATACTTTCATCTACAGCTTGAAACTCTACTGGATTCAACTTTTGATATTGACTACGACTTGCTGACACTTCAGCCAATAGACACATTTGTGTTTTAGGTCGATTATCTTTTAAGAATTTAATTTGGGTAACAGTAGGTGCAATATGCGGATCATCTGTTAAAGCACCTGCAAATTTTAAATTGAGCGCTCGCTCTAAGTATTGATAAGCATCATGATACGACCAATAAGGTTTGGCTTTATTCGAGCTTTCATATTGCTGTGAAGCCTGTAGCATTTGTTGCGAAAACTCTTTCGCATTTGCCATGTACTTGGCTTTATTTTCTGGATATTGTTGTGAACGTAAAGTTGCAATAAAGAAAGCGATTCGCACTGCATTATTTGGCTCTAACCACACATGGCTATCTACAGTGTTTGCTAATGCAGCACCACGTAAACTTCTTTGTGGCAAGATCGTCAAAATACCTGAATCTAAAAGTGCAATTGCTTTAGGATTTTTATTAAGTAACTTTTCTAAAGGTGCTTCATGCACTTTACCTAACCATAACACCAATGAAGCGTCTTGAATTGCCTTACGATGTGCAGGTGTGAGTTGTACATCATGTCCGCTTTGATCACCAAGTAACAGAATAGGCTCTTCCACACCTGCTGTAATCTCTTTAGCAATTAAATAAATCGGATGTGTTGAGACCACCAAACTTTGAGTCCATCCCCATGTACTTAACATCGAAAAGAAAACAAAAACAAAAAGGCGTAACATCTCAACAGTACTCAATTCAGCAGAACACGTTATAATATAACAAAAGTTAAAAAATGCCTATGGCTATTTTAAGATTCATTACTCTATCCGCCACGCGCTTAACTTATATATAGCTCGTTATCCTGAATTGCATGTTATGATAGCGAGTCTATTGAAACGTCAATAAAAGCTACGGCTTATGAACAATCAATAGATTCTACAAAAATAATGGGGTCAACTTATGGGTTCTTGTTCTCATGAACATGACAATGCTTTACATGGTGTCCACGGTCATCACGATATTAAAGCTCGACTTGCTGAAGCAGAAAGTTTATGTGCTGCGGTTGGCGCTCGCCTAACCCCTTTGCGTAAAGAAGTGCTTGAACTCATTCTAAATGCTTCTGCACCGATGGGGGCTTATGATTTATTGGCTAAAATTAAAGGACAAGCAGACCGCCCTGCTGCCCCACCTACGGTTTATCGTACTTTAGACTTTTTACTAGAAAAAGGCTTAATTCATAGATTAACCTCTATCAATGCTTATATTCCGTGTTGTCATCCACGTGAAGGACACCAAGCTGCCTTTCTGATTTGTACTGAATGTCATTCAGTGAAAGAGGCTTCAGCACAAGGCTTGATTCAACAGGTTGATCAACTTGCTGCTTCTGATCAATTTTTTGCACAGCACAGCATCATTGAAATTTCTGGAAAATGTCATCAGTGCAACACACGTCAGTAAGCACTCCACTTATTCAATTGGAGAATATTTCTGTTCGACGTGATGAGCGGGATATTTTGAGAAATATTGATTTTGCATTACAAGCAAAAGAAATTGTAACGCTCATAGGGCCAAATGGTGCAGGTAAGTCGACGTTAATTAAAGTCTTACTCGGCATCATGTCACCCAATAAAGGAAAAGTTCACTTTTCCAAGAAATTAAAACTGGCTTACGTCCCTCAAAAATTCAACCCTTCAGCCAGTCTTCCCTTACGTGTTCAAGACTTACTTGATTTAGAAATTTGCACTGCTGATTTACGTGAAGAAATTAGTCGTGATACAGGGATTCAAAAACTACTGTCCTCCAAAGTACAACAACTGTCAGGCGGTGAACGACAACGGGTTTTACTGGCACGTGCTTTACTACGTCAACCTGATATTTTAGTGCTTGATGAGCCAATGCAAGGTTTGGATATTCAATCCGAAGCTGAACTCTACGACTATGTCCGCAGCTTACCTGAACGTTATGGTTGCGCAGTGTTAATGGTCTCACATGATTTGCAATGGGTGATGCAAGGTACGCATCGGGTGGTCTGTCTCAATAAGCACATTTGCTGTAGTGGTTTACCTGAAAGCATTCAGCAGCATCCTGAATACCAAGCGATTTTTGGTACGCAACGGATGTTCTATCAGCATCATCACAATCATTGTGGGCATAGTGACCATGCCGAACCCTGTTCTCATGATCCACGCCCACATATTCACCCCGAACCAAAGGTCTAAGCAATGATGGAATGGTTACAACTACTATTACCTGCTTGGATTATGGGGTCGCTACTGGTATTCCTGACAGCACCACTCGGCTGCCTGATGCTTTGGCGCAGAATGTCTTTTTTTGCCGACACCATGGCCCACGGAACTTTACTGGGTGTCGCGATTGCAGGTTTATTGCATTTACCTTTTTGGTTAGGTGTAGCCAGTTTAGCTGCATTATTGGTAGCAATTTTATGGGTGCTGCATGATTCTCGCCTACCCAATGATGCCCTCCTCGCTCTAAGCTCAGCAACCTTACTCTGCTCAGGCTTGCTCTTGATTCAGCATATTCCGAGTTTACGTCCCGAATTATTGAGCTATTTGTTCGGTGATCTACTCAGTATCGAGTGGGCTGATTTACCCATGTTTGCCGTGGTCATTGTGAGTTCTCTAGCTGTGCTTTATCGCTCATGGTCAGCGCAAATCCAAATTGCGATTGACCCTGATATTGCCATGAGCGAAGGAGTCAGTGCCAACTGGCAACGTTTAATTTTCATGCTATTACTGGCTTTATTTACTGTACTTGCGCTCCGCGCTGTCGGCTCACTCCTTATGGGTGCATTACTGGTGATTCCTGCACTAAGCGCACGCTTACTTGCACATTCACCTAAACAAATGGTGATTTGGGCATTTATACTGGCTCAATTGGGTGTGACGGTTGGCTTATGGTCTAGTGCGGCGTTAAATATTGCCACAGGTCTGAGTATCGTTTTATGTATGGCGCTTTGCTTCGCAGTTATTTTTGCAGTACAAAAATTCATACCAAATTTTAAAACCAATTAAATGTTTCCAATCTTAGCATCCAATGCTTGGATGCTATGTCGACTATTATTTAACGATTATCAATATCGTAAAAATCGTCAAAAGTAAGCTATTAAGCACTGCTCACATCGGGCAAAATCATATCTTTGTATCATTTAAAAATAACGAACCAAGGAGAGCTTCATGACTGCTCAATCCGTCATTCTTCCATTACCATCCGACCATGCTCGTTTTATTGTTTTGCGTTTAAAAGATTTAAGTATTTCGGAACTCAAGCAGCAGATTGAAGCTCTGCTTTCAACTCGTGATCGTCTTATCACTCAACACCCAAATGATCAGATTAAAACTGCGATTGCATTTGGCCCTGAGCTTTGGTCGAGACTTTATTCACAAACGCCTGAGGGGTTTAAACAACTCGACCCTCAACAAGGGGCGTTTAATATGCCTGTCGTACCCGCCGATGTGTTTATTCATATCGCCAGCGCTCGTGCCGATATTTGCTTTGCCATCAGTCAAGCATTCTTCAGTGGCATTCAAAACAAAGTTGATGTTTTAGATGAACGCGCGTGTTTCCGTTTCTTTGATGGTCGCGATATGACAGGCTTTATTGATGGTACAGAAAATCCTCAATTTCCAGATGACCGTGCTGAAGCTGCCCTCCTTGCAGAAACAGCTGGCGCTTTTGCAGATGGCAGCTTTATTTTTGCACAACGCTATATTCATGATTTAGCAAAATGGCAACAACTCAAAGTCGATGCTCAAGAACATGTTTTTGGACGTACCAAACTTGAATCTATTGAACTTGATGATGACATCAAACCCCAAAATTCGCATGTCGCTCGTACTGTAGTAGAAGATGAGGATGGCGAAGAAATGGAAATCTTGCGTCACAGTTTGCCTTATGGTGATGGTAAAGGTGAACAAGGTCTATTTTTTGTTGCCTATACCAATAATTTGAGCATTATTGATGCCATGTTAAAACGAATGTTTGGTACCACAGGTGATGGTATTCATGACCGTTTATTGCATTTCACTACTGCGATTGATGGGGCATATTATTTCGCACCAAGTGATGAATTACTCGAACAGGTTTTACAAGCTTAAAGAGAAAAATGCTATATCTATCGTCGATATAGCATCCCCATCACCACACTGAAAAATAAAAGTCTGAAAAGATTTATGTGAATATGTTAATTCCACTTCAATCACTCTCCCATTAAGCCCTCAAAATTTGCTATATTTGACGTTTTTCCGCGACATTTATTTCGGTAACTATGAATACGGCAATACAAGCAGCTCTTGATCATGCGGTACAATCCCTTCAACAACAAGGGGTACTTCCTTCAGATTGGACAAACACGAGCCATTTAACCCGTACCAAAGACCGAAGTCACGGTGACTTTGCATCCAATATTGCCATGATCGGCTCTAAAGCTGCTGGTATGAAACCACGTGATCTAGCTGAAAAAATCTTAGCAGCACTGCCTGAAGTCGCTGACATTACAAAGGCAGAAATCGCAGGCCCTGGTTTTATTAACTTCTTTTTAAATGCAGACCAACGCTTCGCAGTACTTGATCAAATTCAAGCACAAAAAGACCAATATGGACGCAGCCAAGCCAATGCAGCTAAAAAAATCCAAGTCGAATTTGTTTCTGCAAACCCAACATCTAGTCTGCATGTGGGACATGGTCGTGGTGCAGCTTACGGCATGACTGTTGCTAACCTTTTAGAAGCAACAGGTGCACAAGTTGACCGTGAATACTATGTCAATGATGCAGGTCGCCAAATGGATATTTTGGCAACATCAACGTATTTACGTTATTTAGAACTCACGGGACAAACACTGGTTTTCCCTAAAAATGCGTATCAAGGCGACTACGTCAAAGAAATCGCACAAAGCATTATTGATAAAGATGCAGATGCGCATGTTCGTCCAGTTGCTGACATTTATAAAGATGTGCCTGAAGACGTTCAATATGCCGAAGAACTCGATGCTGAAGGCAATAAAGTTATTTTGTCTGGTGATAAAGAAAAACACATTGATGGCTTAATTGCCAATTCACAACAACAGTTAGGTGCGGGTTATCGTGTATTTCACCAAGCGGCTTTACATGCCATTTTGGATGATATCAAAGATGACCTTGCTGACTTTGGCGTGACTTTTGATGAATGGTTCAGCGAAGCTTCGCTAACCGAAAAAATTGATGAAGCACTTGCGACGCTTGATCAACGTGGCTTTCTCTATGAAAAAGATGGCAATATTTGGTTTAAATCAACTGAATTTGGCGATGAGAAAGACCGTGTAGTCAAACGTCGTAATGGTCAAACCACTTATTTTGCATCTGACATTGCTTACCACTTAAATAAGTTACAACGTGGCTATACCGACCTGATTGATATTTGGGGTTCAGACCACCACGGCTATATCTCACGTGTGAAAGCAGCCATTGATGCAATGGGTTATGACTCGAAGAAATTGACCGTGCTTTTGGTTCAGTTCGTGAGCTTATGGCGTGGTGGCGAGATGGTGCAAATGTCATCTCGTTCGGGTCAGTTCGTGACTTTACGTGACCTACGTAAAGAAGTCGGTAATGACGCAGCACGTTTCTATTATGTGATGCGTAAATCTGAACAACACATCGACTTTGACTTAGACCTTGCAGTTTCACAAAGCAAAGATAATGCCGTGTACTACATTCAATATGCACACGCCCGTATTTGCCGTATGTTAGAAAAAGCAGCATCTACACATCTCAGTTTTGATGCTGTTTCGGCACGTGAACATGCAAATCGTTTAGAGCTTGATGCTGAAACTGAAATTTTAGCGAAACTTGCCGCTTATCCAGATATTTTAGTACGTGCAGCAAATGCGTATGAACCACATCAAATTGGCAACTATCTGAAAGAGTTAGCAGCCTTATTCCACGGTTGGTACAACGAACATAAAGTCCTTGGCGATGATGTGACACTTACACAAGCACGTTTATTACTTTCAATCAACGTACAGCAAGTTTTACATAATGGCTTAGAATTACTCGGTGTATCTGCACCTGAGACAATGTAACTAGCAAAGCAACGCTTTGCACATTGTCGCAAGACAAGGACTATGCCCGCGTAGAAATGTAATCAGCAAAGCAACGCTCTTGCAACATTACCCAGATCGCAAAACAAACAAAGCATTATTTTAAACATAATGCTTTGTTTTTAAGCAGTTTCAAGTTACAAATAACCTAATTAGGATCAAGAGGAATTTCAGGTGTTTGGAAAAACGCAACGTGGTGTATCTGAACGACCAAACAAGCCCAAAAAACCACTTGTTCCCAAGTGGTTAGGAATGCTTGTCGCAATTCTTGCGATCCTTTGTGCAGGCGTCATGTTAATGCTATGGCAGCCGTGGCAACCCGTCCCCGCAAAGAATCAAGTCACTTCTGAACATTACGAAGAAGACACCAATAAGGACTATCGTTTCTATGATTTGTTACCCCAACAACAAGTCACGCCAATTCCTGAACAAGCTGTCCCTGAAACAAAACAAGAAGGTAATGTTGTGATTATCGAATCACCAAAACCTGAAACAACCACAGCAGACCCAACAACCATCACATCGGCTGAACCAACCGCACCAGTTCAAGCCAGTTATATCTTACAAGTACGTAGCTATCCAGATCCAGATAGCGCTGATGCACGTCGTGCGGAAATTATTTTGAATGGTTTATCTGCCGATATCATAAAAACCGTTGAGAATGGGCAAACATGGTATCGTGTTTTCTCTGGTCCTTATGATAGCCAAGATGCAGCACTTGCTGCTCAACAAACCTTGCAACACAGTGGTATTGATTCAATTGTAATTAAACGATAAAAATCTTCATGAATGAAAAAAGGGAGAACCGGTTGTTCTCCCTTTTTTCATGTTTGAAAATTTATGCACACTGCGAATGCAAACTTTTTTGCTCAGCGTGCTGAAATGCTGAACGCTGCTGAACACGTTGGACAAAGGCTTGAATATTCGGATATTTACCATGTAAACGTTTTTGGATTGCAATCAGTGGAAATGCCATTTGAATATCTGCAAAAGAAAAGTCTCCCGCGAAATAATCATGTTCTGCCAAATACTGTTCAAGATAGAGAATATGTTCTTTTACACGAGGACGAACAAAACCAGCTTTTATACCATTGGTAATTTTTTCAGCAACAGGGCGAATAACCCACGGAACATGCTTGCTTACATTATTGATGACGAGAGTCATCACCAACAATGGCATAAGAGAGCCTTCTGCATAGTGCATCCAATAGGAATATTGCCGCTGGTCTTTTGCTTGTTCTGGTTTAAATTTTTGCTGCCCATCATACTGCTGTTGCAAATAATCCAAAATAACAGCAGATTCTACAATAACCTCTTCATCATCAACCAGAATTGGTGCTTTTCCTAAAGGATGAATTTGTTTAAGGCTTTCAGGGGCTGCATAACTAGGTGACCTTTGATAATACTCAACTTGGTAATCCACACCAAGTTCTTCTAATGCCCACAGGATACGGAATGAACGTGAGCATTGTAGGTAATGTAAGGTAATCATTTTTGTGCCTGCTTTTTTACTGTGTAACTGCGGTTCTAATCCCTCTCACAGTTACACTTAGAATTATGTTTCGCCCAAGCACAATAGCACTTTAGTCTTAAACAATCACGGTCTGTATGTCTAAACTGCGTAACAAAGTTTTAGTAACTGGTGTTTTGCTACATACATTGAGAAATTTTTCTTGTAAGTCTTGTGAAATCGGTTGTTTAAATATTACTCGACGCTCGATTCGTTCCTGTTGTTCACGATTGGTGTGAAAGTCCACCTCAACCGTAAATTCACCCAAATCAATTTGCTTATGCTGTGCATACATGCGTAAGGTAATCATGGTGCATGATGCTAAACTTGCAGTCAGAAAATCATAGGGCGCTGGCCCTGTATCATGCCCTCCAAAAGATTCGGGTTTATCGGTTAGAAATTGGTGTGTTCCACTCGTTACTTCCCCTTTCCACGGTTCAGGTAAAGTTAGAACTTTTGCACTTGCGATAATACTCATTTCGATGCCCTCATTTGCTCAGGTAATACAGGTGCTTCGAGACGCTTACCTTGATAATCAGGAATTTCACCAAAACGGGGATCATGATTGACCCAATCTTCTCGTGCTTGCTGTAAATCTTGCATGGTACGTCCAACGAAGTTCCACCACAGCAAAATTGGCGACTCAAACGGTTCACCCCCGATGAGTAACACACGATGACCTTCTGTCAGCTCAACTTCGATTTCAGTCAGCCCCGTTTCCAACACCACCATATTATCGGCATTGAGTTCATGCCCATTTACCTGAGCGATGCCTTCAAGTGCCATAAAGGCATATTCAAAGTTTGGATTGAGTGGAATACGGGTTTTGGTATTCGCTTGTGCAGTTAAGTCCACACCAACCAAAGGTGTATGTACCTGAACTGGAGAAACTGTCTCTAAGAAATCCCCTACCAAAACTGTAAATTCAACCTGATCTTTATTTACGATCGGTAGTTCTGGATAGTGTTCAAACTTTGGCTCCATATTGCGCTTGTCATCAGGCAAAGCAATCCAAAGTTGTGCCGCATGCATTTTAGTTTCAGTCTCAGGTGCAACTTCAGTATGAGAAATTCCATGACCTGCCGTCATTAAATTCACTTGCTTTGGACGAATCAGTTGTTTTGAACCCAGACTATCAGTATGTATCATGGTGCCTTCAATCATCCATGTAAATGTCTGCAAACCAATATGTGGGTGTGGCCCAACATCTAAACCATCTCCCGCAGGGAAACTCACAGGCCCTGCATGATCAAGGAAACACCACGCCCCCACCAAACGCTTCTGACGACTCGGTAAGGCTCGCTTAATGACTGTACCCTTACCAATTTCCGCTGATCTAATCGTAAATTCTTGAATAAACTGATTGATATAAGTTTCACAATCTTTGGAGTTAGAAATATCGTAATCGTTATTATTGCTCATGATATCGCTCTCTTTTACCTATGCTATTGCAATGAGTTGTTTTAGTGATCTTAACAATACAATCATCATTCAATATAGTCTTTTGGTAATACGCAGAGTGCTATCAATGAGACAATCTTGCATTTATTTTTCACAATGCATGAACAGGATCAATCAATGTGATGGCATCTCCACAATTAAGCCTGTCAAACGTCTGACCAAAGGTAGAAAAATCAAAACTACAGAATAAGCAATCAACCATGAAAACAGCCATATTGACAGCCACTTCGTTGCGAATCCATCTATTAGCCCAACATTCATTAGTAAGTTCACCAATGATAATGTTGCGCTCATCAGCCCTGATAGCAATAAAGGCATAATCCAAGCAGCATATTTTGCAGGTAATTTAGTAAAGAAAGTCTTCTTTGTTTGTTGCATGCCATTTGCCCCCACACTCATTCAACCTGTTTCTTTACATGTTGCTTTAGATTCTTCATAAATTGACCGAACTGCGGCAAGAATTCTTCGAATAGTGGATGATCTTTATTTTCCAGCATCACTTCACTAAAAAGTTTTAGCCCCACTGCAAAAGATTTTGTAGTTTGATCATCGAACAACTCAGCTTTTTTCAAACGTTCAACGATCTCAAAAATATCGTCATGATTCCCTGTATAAAACTCTAATTTCTCGGTATAAGTTGAGACTTGTCCTTTCGCATCTTTTAAATGCTCTGCCGTGACATGGTATTGATGTTGTTTCATCATTTGCTCCAATGAATTTTTAATTAAACATTCTCTTTGATTTCGATCTGCATCAAATCAATTTGAAATTGAGTAAATACGGCTTCTAAGGACTGTAAAAATCGTGCTTGTTTTGCTGTGGTTAAATCTGCACAGTGAATTTGTAGCAATTGATTTTTAGAAACCCTTGGAAGATTAAATTTCGTTTCCGCACGATGGAATTGATAACTCACCAATAAACCTGCCAAGACAAGATCACTCACCACGCGATAGACGGTTGCCAAACTTAACTGCTGCTTTTGTAGATTTAGACGTTGGTAAATTTGTTTCACGGTGAGATCATCCGTCTGTTGTGCCAGTAAAGATAAAACTGCCATGCGTGGATGCGTCACTCGTAATCCTGCCTGTTTAATTTTCTGCTGTAGCGCTAACATCCTTCGCCCCCAACTTATAAACGTCCAATCGCAATTGCGGCTTGATCAATCTTTTCAGCAATTTGATAAATTTGTTCTTGCTGTAGATCAGCAATACTGAGTTTTAATCGTAATGCTGTTTTTAGATTTTCCATTGCTCGATGGATCTCTATCAGTTGATTGTTGTTATGAATTTCACGTCGAATCCGTAGTTTTTCCAACAAAGCGGTCAGCATTTCCTGCTGATCTTTTAGATAAGTCTCGCCATATTCAGTGACTTGGTATTGCTTACGTTCGGCATCCAGTAAAGAAATACAGTTCATTTCTTCTAAGCTAGTCAGTGTTGGATAAATTGTTCCTGCACTTGGTGTATAGCCATCACCGACTAAATCACTAATTTCTTTAATAATTTCATAGCCATGTTTAGGATTTTGCTGAATTAAATGCAGAACTAACAGTTTCATACGCCCTGATTCAAATAAACGTCCACGGCGCCCTGTACGGGGATGCTCTCGATGGTGTGTATCATGTTCATTTTCACGATGATCTGATTGATGTCTCATCTTTATTTTTCTCATACTGCTTAATTTATGATAAATAAGATATATCTTAATTATTCTTATGGCAAGTTAAGATATCTTTTTAAATTTTATAATTTTGATATTTAATGATTTATTAATTTTTTATAGAGAAATTTTATAAAGTTAAGTAATAAAAAAGAGCGACTGAGCGCTCTTAAAAACTATCTTCATCAAACCGATCTTGATCTATTTTATAAATATAAAAACTTCGCTCAACTTGCACACCTAAACCGAACTCGATCATTAAAGAAGTTAGCTTTTCTCCATCAATTAAGACAATTCCAGATTTTTTTGCAGATTCGACTGCTTCTTTGCTAAAACTTGAGGTCGTAATAAATACACCTTTCTTAGCAACCTGATCGGCTAATGCACCTTTGAACTGTTGTATATTTGGGCGACCAACGGTATCTTCCCAGCGCTTTGCTTGAATATAAATTTTGTCTAAACCCAAACGATCTTCACTGATGATTCCATCAATACCACCATCACTTGTTTTACCTATTGCTTGTGCAGCATCTTGATGTGAACCCCCATAACCCATAGCAACAAGCAAATCTACAACTAATCTTTCAAAAAACTGCGGAGAATTGCCTTTAATTAAATTTAATAGCTCAATTTTCAAATCATCATTTAATATTTTAGCTTGCTGAGAAATAATTTCTGGGGGTGTTAACTCTTCAGAGTCTTCATCATCTTTTTGCGTGCTTTCATTTCTTTGTTCTTTTCTATCTTTTGTATTTATTTTTCTAAATTCACTAAAAGTATCAAATTGAGATAGATATTGAGCATCTATTTTTTTAATTTTACTTAGATCCAAACTTTTCCCTAAATTAGACAGATTAAAATGCGCTCGTTTAGGATAATCAATTAATCCAGCTTTCTTTAAATAAGTCTTGGCCCATTGCAAACGATAAAATATAACATTTCGCCCATCTTCCATTGTTTCATTTCGATCTTCTTCTGAACATTTTAATTCTTGAAGTAGTATTTCATAAGCTTCTTTTAAACTATAAGTCACATCATGTGATTGCATAATACGGAGCAAAGGCAGCATCAAATCATAATGTGTATACATATAAACCCAAAATAAAATACTAATTTTTAAAACAGTATAAAAGAAAAAGAGCGCCTAAGCGCTCTTTTAAGAGTAATTTTCTAGGGCACTGCCAAGAACACCTTACGCATCATTTTTAAAGTTTCATTTTAAAACTCATTCATGGCATAAAACTGGCACTAGGCTTCGTTTCTTGAAATCCTACTGCCGCGGGCACAGCTCTTGGCGTAAATTTGGCAAGCAGCGTTGCTGTTTGAAACCCCAGTTTTACTCCCATTCAATCGTTGCTGGTGGCTTAGATGACACATCATACACCACACGTGAAACATCTTTGATTTCATTCATGATACGGGTTGAGATTTTATCAACTAAGTCATACGGTAAATGAGCGAAACGCGCTGTCATAAAGTCAACCGTTTCAACCGCACGAAGCGCAATCACCCATGCATAACGGCGACCATCACCAACAACACCCACCGATTTTACAGGTTGGAATACTGCAAATGCTTGCGCAGTTTTATCATACCAACCGCTTGCACGAAGCTCTTGCATAAAGATGTCATCAGCAAGACGTAGAATATCCGCATATTCCTTTTTCACTTCACCCAAAATACGCACGCCCAAACCTGGACCTGGGAATGGATGACGATAAAGCATTTCGAATGGAAGACCGAGTGTCGTTCCTAAACGGCGTACTTCATCTTTAAACAAATCACGAATCGGCTCAACCAATTCAAAAGCTAAATCTTCTGGTAAACCACCGACGTTATGGTGTGATTTAATCACATGTGCTTTACCATTTTTAGTGGCAGCAGATTCGATCACATCTGGGTAAATCGTACCTTGAGCAAGGAAATTTACGCCATCAAGTTTACGTGCTTCTTCAGCAAAAACTTCGATGAATTCACGACCAATAATTTTACGTTTCTTCTCAGGATCAACTTCACCCGCTAACGCAGTTAAGAAACGCTGTTCAGCATCAGCACGAATCACACGGATGCCCATGTTTTTTGCAAACATGTCCATCACTTGTTCACCTTCGTTTAAACGAAGTAAACCATTGTCTACAAATACGCAAGTCAACTGATCGCCAATCGCACGGTGTAAAAGTGCAGCAACAACAGAAGAATCAACACCACCAGAAAGACCTAATAGAACTTTTTGATCGCCAATTTGCTCACGTAATTGTTCAACACGTAAGTCGATGATGTTTTCAGAATTCCAAAGATTGCGACATCCGCAAATCCCATGCACAAAGTTCGATAATAACTCTGCACCTTTCGCTGTATGTGTCACTTCAGGATGGAATTGAACACCATAGAAACGGCGTGTTTCATCACTTACCGCAGCAAATGGACAGCTTGGTGTACTTGCAGTAACAGAGAAACCTTCTGGAATCACACTGACTTTATCGCCATGACTCATCCAAACATTAAGCTTGTCGTCACCATCATTGAGATCACCCAACAATTGATCACGAACCAATACATCAACAGCAGCATAACCAAATTCATGTACTGTACCTGGTTCTACTTTACCACCAAGCTGTTCAGACATGGTTTGTAAACCATAGCAAATACCTAAAACAGGTACGCCTAATTCAAATACCAACTGCGGTGCGCGTGGACTACCTTCTTCATGTACGCTTTCAGGGCCACCTGACAAAATAATCCCATTCGGATTAAATGCACGAATATCTTCTTCAGACATATCGTATGCATACATTTCAGAGTAGACACCTGCTTCACGCACACGACGTGCAATCAGCTGGCTATATTGAGAGCCGAAATCCAGAATAAGGATGCGATCTTCAGTAATTTGAGTATTGGTCGTCATGGCTAATCAGAAAGGCAAATGAATTAAGCGCCATATTCTAACATTTTTCACGCTTTGGCGCATCGCAATTCATCATCTATCTTATTTTTTAACTTTTATCACCAATCATGACTGATATTTAAACTAAAATTTCATAAAATGATGCCTAAAAAGAGTGTTAAATCAACTCTTCTTGGCGATTCTGATCAACAAAAAATAAAATTTGGTGCTAAGATGATGAGCCGAAAAGATGCATGACCACGGAAAGGTATGCTGTCGGCATCATCGTTTCCTTTTTGTGCGACTGCACTATCCTTGGAAAGAGGAAAATAAAAAGGTAACTAAAAGCCTAAAAGATATTGGCTCAGTCAATATTGTAAAATATTTCACTATCATCTATGGCTTGCCCTATAACGAGCAACAATTAGGACTTGAAGGACCAATAAAATAATGTTTCAAGAAATGATTGCGGATTTTCAACAGAATTTCTGGTTATATATTTCAATCCCGTTTATTAGTGGCTTTATTGGCTATGTAACCAAAGTTATTGCCATTCAAATGATGTTTGCACCACTTGAATTTAAGGGACTAAGATTATTTGGTCTTCCAATCGGATGGCAAGGCATCGTCCCTCGCAAAGCTGAAAAAATGGCGACCATAGCCGTTGAGTTAATGACCTCAAAGTTAATTCAACCCCAAGAAATTTTTGCCAGACTAGATCCGAAAAGGATTGCTCAAGAAATTGAAAAACCACTAATGGCTGCCGCTGAAGACATTACCCGTGAAGTTGCACAACAATATCAACCGGGTTTATGGGAAGGTATGCCTGAGTTCGCACGAAAGAAATTAATTAAGCGAGTTCAAGCCAAAGCCCCTGAGATTGTTGAACATATCATGGGCGAAGTGCAAAAAGATGTCATCAAATACTTTGACATCAAACACATGGTGATTAGCAATCTCCTCAAAGATAAGCGTCTTCTCAACGAAATTTTCAAAAAAGTTGGCAAACAAGAGTTTAAATTCTTTAGTAACGTCGGTTTTGTCTTTGGCTTCGCTATTGGTGTGGTGCAAATGTTGTGTTGGGTAGTCACTCAAGGAAAATATCCTTGGATGCTGCCAATGTTTGGTGGATTTGTTGGCTTTTTCAGTGACTGGATGGCTTTACAAATGATGTTTAGACCACTGTATCCCAAAAAGGTATTGGGTTATACGTGGCAAGGTTTATTCATCAAACGTCAAAATGAAGTTGCAGCCGATTATGCAGCCTTAATTTCCAAGCAACTGCTTACATCACGCAATATGATGGAAGAACTTTTTTCTGGAACCAATTCAGATAAAGTGATCGAACTCGTCAGCCGCCATGTCAAACAAGAAATTGATTTACAGGCAGGTATTGTTCGTCCATTGGTTGTTTATGCGATTGGTGGTGAAAAATATCAAAATCTGAAAGCAGAAGTTGCTGAGCGTATTTTAAAACAACTCCCAGAAACGATGCGCTATGTAGAGTCTTATGCCGAAGATGCCATGGATGTTCGCACGACCTTAGTCGAACGAATGCAAAAATTAAGTCCTGAAGAATTTGAAGGCATGCTCCGCCCTGCATTTAAAGAAGATGAATGGTCATTGATCATTGTTGGCGCAGTACTAGGTTTCCTTGTTGGGGAAATGCAAATTCACTTTATGCTCTAAAGCAATACCATCAAAATCAAACAAGGAAGCTTCAGCTTCCTTGTTTTTTTATGACTAGTGCATCTACTTTTCAATTTTGATCACTTCAATGTCAGTGGGTTTATAGCGGTGGGTATCCACCTCTCCCACTAGCCGAACATGATCACCTACTTTCAAGCCTGCTTTACGCCAAATATCATCATCAATTTCGATGCCAATCGTGCCACTCCGATCTTTAAATTCGTAATGATCACTTCGCAAATGTTTCGTAATTTGACCTGTTAAAGTAACACCTGTTTCATCTGCCAATTTCGTAGCCTGAGCGACACTTACATTATTTTTCGCTGCTTCTTGCACAAGCACATGATCATCTTTTCCTGCCCAAGTTGATGTTGATAAACCAATTAAAATTGCTATTCCACAAGGCATCAAGATTTGTTTCATTGAATATCTCCTCCAGTTCTTGTCTTTATTATTATCTAAACAGAGATAAGCCCTTGCTTCGGCTTCTGTTTGTAATTAAGCATTAACTTTATCTGTATAAAAACCGATCCCCACTCATTGACGTAGAGATCGTTTTAAATGGCTCATTATTTCTCAATCAGATGATCTAAGCTCAAACGACCAGCACCATGCAACATTAAATAAAATAAACCACCAGACATAGCTAAGTTTTTCATAAAGTTGATTTGTTGCATTTGATCATCTGCACCGTGGAAAATGAATGCGGTAATAATGCTAAAGATACCTAAACCAAATGCAGCTAAACGGGCTTGAAAACCAAATAACAGCGCAAGTCCACCACCAAACTCAACCAAAATGGTCAAAGGTAACAATCCAGCAGGCACACCCATCGATTCCATATAACCCGCTGTAGCGCCATAAGCACTGAGCTTGCCCCATCCTGCAATGATAAAAATATAGGCCATTAGGATACGAGCAACAAGCGTAACGATATTTTCTACACCTGACTGCGTTACGATATTTTTTACGATAACATTTGGATTAAACATAATTGATTCCACACTAGTTGTTTTTTAATATAGAAACAGTTTATGTGTGTTTTATTTTGCAATAAACATTATATTAATTAATGCATCGTTCTATATTTGCAACAAACATTGTTATTCCAGATCAAAATTAATCATGTCGCTACTCAATCAATGTTACCAATTAAATTGGTTTTTATACTGACATTCTATAGTTGCACTGCTAGGATTTAGCTCAAATTTATACTGTTAACAGCTTCATGGAACTTATTGATTTTATTCTGCACGTTGATGAACACCTTTTAGAATTCATTACCAATTATGGCGTATGGATTTATGCCATTTTATTTTTAATTATCTTTGTTGAAACAGGCCTCGTAGTGATGCCTTTTTTACCTGGAGATAGCTTATTATTTGCTGCGGGTGCACTAGCAGCATCAACTGGTGCGATGGATCCGTGGGTGCTCGGTATTTTATTATTTATTGCCGCAGTATTAGGTGATACCGTAAATTACCACATTGGGCGTTATATCGGCCCGCGTGTATTCGAAATGAATTCACGATTTATCAATCAACAACATTTACTCAAAACACAGCAGTTCTTCCAACGTCATGGCGGTAAAACTATTATTTTTGCCCGCTTTGTTCCGTTTGCACGTACCTTTGCACCATTTGTCGCAGGTGCAGGCAGTATGAATTATAAATTTTTCCTCACCTATAACGTAATTGGTGCTTTTTGTTGGATCGCATCATTTATTACTTTAGGTTATATTTTTGGTAATATGCCAATCGTTAAAGATAATTTCACCCATTTAATTTTTGGCATTATTATCATCAGTATCTTGCCGGGCGTTATTGGTTTTGTTCGGCAAAAACTAAATGAGCGTAAAGCTCAATAAATTAAAATAATCGAAAAATCATTGGCAACATACAGATCAGTAATAACATTGCCGACCCTTTATATAAATGGTCGGCTTTAATTCCATTAAAACTCCCAACCAGAAGTGCTCGTCCGAAGTACATCCAAAAAATACTTACAGGGATTAAGATCACACTAAAAATCGCAAAAACTAGCACTGCATTTTCAATCGAATTCCACGTTTCAACAGGAAAAATACCTGCCGCTAAAAGCACTGTTTTTGGATTTTTTAAGGTCGCGCTAAATAATTTTGTCTTACGTATCTTCTGATGGCGTTGATCATATTTTTGCAAATGCGCACTTTTCCAAAGATGAAATGCCATCCAAAGTACCAATGCTAAACTCACCGTATGTAAAATCAGATCTAAAGCTGGCCAAATCGGCTCAAAAAGATGAATAAATAATGCCCACAAACTTATGCCATATACATATCCCAACCATTCAATTGGAATGAAGATTATCGTCTTAAAAGCCCCTTGTTGATGAGTTGCACTGGCGAGCAATGCATTGGTTGGACCTGGAATAAGTAACACTGCCAACATCGCCAAAACAAAAAACCAACTGTCAATCATAAAGATACCGAACCACTATGTAGGTCGCCACCTTAAACGAATTTGAAGCAAAAAAACAAATTTAGGGGAGAAAATTAGGCTATAAAAATTAAAGAAATGAATATAAAGATTACTAAGATATTGTTTTATATATTTTTATATTGAAACATTTTGCTAAAATTTAGTTATTTATCACTGTAATAAATTACAGTGATAAATAAATTTCAACTTATGACTTTGAACGTGGCTTGACCACAATTGCACAACCTTTGAACTGTGCGGCTTGCACAATTGCATCCTGCTGACCTAATAAGTTAGCGAGCTCGGTGTTCTTGGTATTCATTGACTGCCCCATATTTAATGAGATTGTTGGTGAAATTCCCCAGCCACCGCCTCTTGCCCAACCACCACCAAGCCCAACACCGACACCCACCCCAGTACGCTTAGGTGTCTGCACACCATTATCGATGTATTGTTGAACACGATTATATTCAGCTTGCAACTGTTGGCAGTTTAAAGCTTGGTACTGAGTTGGTGAAACATAAGACGGCTTAACCGTTGATGCGCAAGCACCTAATAACATACTGAGTGCTAACACAGGCATCCAATATAAGCGTTTCATAAGATTCTCTTATTTTTTTGATTCAATCTCACCAAATAAAGTGACGTAAGCTAAGGTCAACTTATGTTCTGATGCCAAGTGAATCAAGGGTAAATTCTTTTGATGTGATTCTTTCATCAACACGGATGGCGGTAACATGCTTGCTAAAACAGGTAAACCTTCATCTTTTAATTGTTGAACCACTTCACGCGGTAATTTTGCCTGAGATTGGAATTGATTCACGACGATTCCCTCAATCTCTAAGCGATCATTATGATCATCTTGGGTTTCGAGTACATTTTCAATCAAAGTTTGTAACGCACGTTTCGAAAACACATCACAGTCAAATGGAATCAAGACACGATCTGCGGAAATTAATGCCGACAAGGTAAAGAAATTAAATGCGGGCGGTGTATCAATGAAAATACGATCATAACGTGCACTGAGTGACTGAATCGAATCACGCAATTTATAGATTTTATGTTTGCTTTCTAAAGCATGTTCTAGCGCGCCAAGGCTTGGGCTGGCAGGAATCACATCTAGATTTTCAAAAGATGTCCGATGAACATAACTCTCTAAACCTTTGCCTCGTGGTGCTTTTAGGATCGAGCCGATGGCATTGCTAATTAATCCCTTCTGCTGCGTGCTGCCTAAAATATCATCAAAGAAATTTTCAATGTTTGGCTCTAATGCTGCTTTGTCAGCAGAATATGTTGCATCTTCACCTAAAAGGTACTGGCTTGAATTTGCTTGTGGATCAAGATCAATCACCAAAGTTCTTAAACCTTGCTTAGCACTAATTGCAGCTAAGTTGACTGTAATACTTGATTTCCCTACACCACCTTTTTGGTTAAACACCACACGAGTTAACATGATTTCCCTCTACAAGATTTTTGTAAACTGCACGCAGTTTAACTTAGTGCCAAAACAATTACTAAAACAATGTCAAACAATTACGCAAAAACAGGTTTAATGATGACTAAGCCAATAATACCAACTAATGCCACTGTACCGATCAACAAACCAGCACGGCGCTGTTGCAATAACACACTGCTGTCTTTTTTATAGGTTTTGATCAAAGATGACCACAAGACAAAAAACAAAATCACTTTGGCATAAAACCAAGGTGCTACGTCAAAGTTCTTCATCACGACTAAAATAGCCCCTGTCAAAATAATCAGGGTCAGCGACAAATGTTGTAAACCGACGAGACCTTTAAAACCTTTTGGATTGGGTTGTTGATTTTGTACACCGATAAATAAACTCGCTGCACGAAGAACAAAAGCAATGATCAACAAGCTCACTGCGGACATATGAATAATTTTGGTGACTAAATGTGCGTCCATGATCAATCCTTAACTTTTAGGTGCATGCGCGCATTCAGGACTGGCTGGCGCTTGCCCTTGCCATTCACTTGCCACATAAGCATGAATCGCTAAAGCATGGATTTTCCCAGGATTCATTAACTCAGTCGCAACAGCATAGATTTTTTGATGACGCTGTACCAAACGTAAGCCCTGAAATTCATCACTCACCACAATCACTTTAAAGTGTGATTCTTTACCAGGAAAATAACCACCATGCCCTGCCGACTCATTGATAACCTCAAGATGGGTAGGTGTTAAAGTTTGCAAACGTTCAATCAACTGTTGTTCTAAGTTCATCAGTCACTCTATTAAGGTCAGATTGAGATAGCCCATTAGTATACATGACCCGACCTCTAGAGAAAATTTTGTACAAAATTTTGCCTTTCCGCTTTTTAAAAGCGCAGAAATGCTTTTATTTTATGCAATTAATCATTTTCTTTGCATAAAATTATTGACCCTATTTTTGCATAATGTATTATACACGGCATGCGGGAATAGCTCAGTTGGTAGAGCATAACCTTGCCAAGGTTGGGGTCGGGAGTTCGAGTCTCCTTTCCCGCTCAAATTTTTTAGTGTAAGTTTTAGTAAAAACTGCTCAATAAGCGGGAATAGCTCAGTTGGTAGAGCATAACCTTGCCAAGGTTGGGGTCGGGAGTTCGAGTCTCCTTTCCCGCTCCAGATTCAAAAAAACCCTAATCGAAAGATTAGGGTTTTTTCTTTTTGATTATTAATAATATTTTTTCTAAAACCTATATATTTTAGCTTTATAAGAAGCCCTAAGAATTTTTAGATAACGTGTTTTTTATACAAGTACGTGGCTTTGTTGCACAAAGCTATTCTTGAAGTCTTCATCAACAATATAATTTCTAGATGAAGAAGTCTGCACCTAAAATCTACCGTACAACCAATTGGTCCTCGTATAACCAAGCTTTAATCAAGCGAGGAAATATTTCAATCTGGTTTGATCCTAAGACCCAATGGTATGCACAGCCACAAGGCAAATACGGACGAAATCAAACTTATTCCGATACAGCGATTCAATACTGTTTAATGATCAAATCTCTATTCCATCTTTCTTTACGTATGGTCACTGGCTTTGCTCAAAGCCTGATTAAACGCTGTGGTTTGAATTGGACAGCACCAGATTACTCCACCCTCTGTAGACGACAACAGCATATTGATATTGCGATAAGCTATCAGAAAAGTCGTGATGGGTTACACGTACTCGTCGACTCTACAGGGTTAAAATTTTTAGGTGAAGGCGAACGGAAGCGTAAGAAACATTAACCTGAATATCGTCGCCAATGGCGCAAACTTCATATCAAATACGAGCAGTTCAGCTCACAACAAACAATGTGGCAACGGAAACGACTCTACTCGGGGACTGGATTATCAAAACTCCTTCTTCCAGACATGCTTTTGTTGCGCTAAATGAATATTCTATGATGCCCCTTGCCAAAACGGTCGGAATAGATGTCCCTGAGATTCGCTTAGTGGATATGGCAATTTTACAAGACCTTCCACCATTAAATTTACCCCAAGAGCAATATGCTTTCGCAATCAAAAGATTTGATAGAGAGAGTACTGCTGATACTACAGAGCTTATTCACATCGAAGATTTTGCTCAGATCTTCAGCGCATATCCACATCAGAAATATAGCACCACAAATTATGAGCAGATAGGAAAGATCATTTATCAATTTTCAGATAAAAAATTATTGATATTCAGCAATTTGCTAGCCGTTTACTCATAAATATTTTACTCGCCAATGGAGATGCACATTTAAAGAACTGGAATATAATTTATTAAGATAAAAGTGCACCAAGATTATCACCCGCATACGATATATTAATGACTAGTGTATATATTGAAAATGAGCATCATTTCGCATTAAATCTTGCCAAAAATAAAGATTGGTATCTAGCTGAGATAAAGCATTTTAAGCAATGGGCAGAAAAAGTAGGCGTTCCATGGCGTATCATCGAGAAGCAACTTCACGATATTATGGATAATGCTCGACCATTATGGCCAGCGCTATTACTAGACTTACCTATAACTTCCGCTCATAAAGAAAAATTAAGAGCACATTGGGAAAAATTTCATCCAGACTTTCTGATACTTACAGATGATTAGGGCAACCAGTAACAAGACTAAAATTTTTCAAACAAGTTCATCACGTCATTTTCCGTCAGTTTCACTTCGCCTTCATGATCTGTACTTAGAATAGAGTGTGCCAGTTTTGCTTTATTTTGCTGTAAGACAAGAATTTTTTCTTCTATGCTTTTATTGGTAATCAGCTTATACACAAATACCGACTTGTCCTGTCCAATTCGCCATGCACGATCTGAAGCTTGATCTTCAGCAGCAGGGTTCCACCATGGATCATAGTGAATGACTGTATCTGCGGCAGTTAGATTCAGACCGACCCCTCCTGCTTTCAGACTGATTAAAAATACCGACACTTG
The DNA here is from genome assembly GCF_027105055.1 of Acinetobacter sp. TR3. Taxonomy (NCBI): domain Bacteria; kingdom Pseudomonadati; phylum Pseudomonadota; class Gammaproteobacteria; order Moraxellales; family Moraxellaceae; genus Acinetobacter; species Acinetobacter sp. TR3. The sequence continues at coordinate 108,124 of NZ_CP114264.1, read as the reverse complement.
TCCAGACTGAAATGCTGTAATGACTTCATCTCGCTTTTTGGTCTGCCCAGTCAGCTTCACATAGCCAATTTCTACATGATGGAGCTGTTGCTCAATCAGTTCCAACATTGAGGTAAACTGAGAGAAGATAAGAATTTTTCGCCCCTCTTCCACCATTGGAACGACCATATCCATCAACTGTTCAAGTTTGGCAGAATGTGCCTGCGCGGTTTTCACTGAATCCAGCTTTAGTAAGCTAGGATGGCAGCACACCTGACGTAGCTTCAGTAAGGCATCTAAAATTTGAATTTGACTACGTTTAAAGCCTTTTTCTGCCACAATTTTCTGAATGCTTGCCTGCATCGTGGCGCGAACAGCCTCATATAACTTAGATTGCTGGTCATTCATATCAATATTGACTTCAATCGTGGTTTTTTCTGGCAACTCTTTGACTACGTCAGTTTTCAAGCGACGTAAAATGAAGGTCTTAATCCGGTTGACCAGCTTTTGTCTTAACTGCTGATCACCGCGTTTTTCAATCGGATGACGGTATTTTTTATTAAAAATTTCTTGTGAATATAAGAATCCTGGCATCAGGAAATAAAATAGTGCCCACAGCTCACCCAAATGATTTTCCATCGGGGTACCTGTTAGACACAAACGATGTCGTGCTTTTAATTGCCTTACTACCTGTGCAGCTTTGGCACGCGGATTTTTGATATTCTGCGCCTCATCCAAAATGAGTTGATGATATTCATATTGCTTTAGTTGTTCTTCATCTCTCGCCAGAAGCGGATAGGTGGTTAACACAATGTCATAGTGCGGAATCTGCTCAAAATACTGATGGCGGTCGGCCCCCTGTAGCAGCAATACCTTGAGTTCAGGGGTAAATTTCTCTGCTTCTTTGAACCAGTTATGCATCAGCGATGTGGGTGCAACAATTAGGGCAGGACTGTCATGCAAATATCCAGCCTGTTTTTCCATGAGTAAATGGGCTAAAGTTTGTGCTGTTTTCCCCAAGCCCATATCATCTGCCAGAATCCCGCCATGCTGGGTTTCCCTTAAAAACTGTAACCAGCCTAAACCCTGCTGCTGGTATGGACGCAATTCCCCCTGAAAACCTTGTGGTGTCGGCAGTTGTTGCTGATAGCCTTGTTTGAATTTCTGTACAAATTGTTGCAGACGATCACTGACCTGCCATGTCATCCCAAGATTATGCTGCAATTCTAATAATTGACTCGCATCATAGCGATCAATACTGCGCTCTTCTTGCTGTAAAATGCTCTGCAGATGCAACAATACCGGCTTAATATCCCTAACGGATAAGGCCAAATCAGGTTGATCAACTGCAGTTTTCACGGTGAAAATTTGACTGTCATGCAGATGAATAAAAGTCCGCGGATCAAGTAAATCAGGATTTACTCGCACCAAAGCTACGAGCGCATCAAGCAAATTATAAGAATTGCCTGCACTGTCTTGAACCGTCGCACCGATATTGAACCAGTCCTGCTGACCTTCAGATTCAGTGATAGAAATATTTAAATTTTCAACATATTGCACATTAAAAGGGCTGTTCTCCAGATGCTCTATCTGCCAGCCCATCAGCTCAATTTGATTGATGGGCATCAGCTGTTTGATCCAGTCTCCATAGAAAGCAAAAACCATAGAATCAAGACGTTGTTTATCCAATTTTAATTGCTGGTCATAACTAAAATCTTTCACCCACTTCAGTGATTCGACCAATAGCTGTAAACGCTGGATTGACTGTTGTTCCTGAACTAAGTCCCGAAGCTGTCGCACCATTTTACCATGCTGTTCACCAATAAAACTGTCACCTGATGTACCTGCTTTAATTCGCCCACCTGCATAGGAGAATTCAATTTCAGCACAAACAGACTCTTCCCATTTCCAATCAAATTTATCTAAAACACCGAAGCGTAAAATTGGCTGGGGACTACCCTTAATGACATCAATATGCTGAATAGACTCGGGTTGAGGCAGATTTTTCACATCTGAATATTGATGAGTCAGTCTCTCAAACTCTGGCAAGAGCATAGTTGGAAGATCAGGCATCTGTAAAAAATGGTACAGAAGATTTGCCGTATATTCACCATATAACTGGCCCACCGTGTTCTGTTGAATATCCACATAACATGGTGGATGGCTCGCGAGAATCTGAATATGTGGATTTGATTTTAAATCGAGTCGAATATCACCATTAACCAATTCAATGTTTAAATGCTCTGTCTGTTTGTCTACACCTTGTTGCCAGATCAGTTCGATGTGATAGCCTTGTTCTGACCATTGAAGTGCAGCATGGCTCTTTTTTTTCCAGTACACATCGCCACTTTGAATAAAAGATTTGAAATGCTCCAATAAAATGCCGGAGATATCAAGATTGCTTTGATAAAAGCGATCGTCGCTGTTTATTTTGGCGCAATAATAAATCTGGTTAAATAATTGTCGTTTTTGTTCAGGTAAAGTCAGATGCTTTCTGGTGATATTTTCATATTGGGTATAATAACTTTCCCCTGCAATTGAGCCGTTTTTATTGCGTCTGGCCTTCTGAACATCAACTGTCAATTTCTTTAAGCTGACAGACTGATCTAGCAGGTAAATTAAATAATTGTTTGTTTTGACAGATTGCTCAGGTTCAGTCTGTTGTAAATACCGTTTAAAATCATTCAACCAGCGCTGCGCCTGATCATCCCCCCATTGGCGTTTTGCGATTCCTTGCGGAGATTGAGATTCAGCATAACGCTGTTGAAATTCCTGACGATATTCTTGAAAGAATAACCGCGCTAAAGCAGCAGCATGTTTACAGTTATATCCAACCGGACAAGTGCAGTCGTCATCGATTAAACGGTCTTTTTGGGGATTATAGGTAATCGCAGTATCATAATAATCTGTCCCTTCAATTTGGGCATACATGGTGATACCATCTTTTTCCTCAAAGAACTCAATCGTTTCCCTATCAATGTGTTTAGCATAGCTAAGACTACGCTGAATAGTTGCAGTACTAAAGCGAGATAGAAAATTGATCAATGAGGACATAATTACTAGAGACTAAAAATATTTATACAATTATAACGGACAAAGCTGTCATTTCAGAACAGTAGGGCTTTATTGCACAAAGATTTATAATTTGAAGCATCCCCCAACTTACCCAAATGTAAATTATAACTCGCTATCTGGTAGTGAACTTTGATGTTTTTTCTATTGGCTGGCGTAGATACTTCTAAGCTGCCTAAGGTATCAGCAAAGACAGCCCCCTGCCCATCAACCTCGTTGCTCCAAACCACTTGTGCCAGATATTCCAGATTAACCTGATAGCAAATACAGGTTCTTCGCGACAACAGGCGAAACTGATTGAGCTTAAAGCAAGTTGTTAGGCTCTGTTAGATTTTAAATATCTAATTAGACTTCTTTAATCTAATAGGATCTAATCAGCCCATAAAGCACCTCATTACCGATCAACGAGCACAGTTCATAACTCCATTATTTTGTGGTTTAATACATATATATAAACATAAGACACAATATTATGGATTTAAAATTCAAAAAACCTGAAGAGGTTGTTACTTTATTATGTGAAAGGCTTCGCAAAGAACGACTTTATCTGGAAATGACTCAGGCAGACGTCGCTACACGTGCTGGTATTAGTGTGAATACAGTATCTAATCTGGAAGCTGGTCGAAATGTTTCATTTGAAAATTTAGTACGCGTTGCCATGGTATTGGGCCGATTAAAAGAATTAGAGGAACTCTTCAAACCTCATTTAAACAGTGTAAATGACATTCTCCGCTATGAGAGCAATACGGCTCGCCAACGTATCAAAAGGAAATAAGTCCATGCTCAAAAAACTTAATGTTTACTACAATGGATGGGGTGAATATTGGCTTTGGGGTACACTGGTCTCCTCAACCGCAATCACAGGTCGGCCATTAATCGCCTTTGAATACAGTGCAGAAGCGATCAGTAAAGGTTTAGAACTTTCCTCTTACCTACTTCCATTAAAAGGTGACTCATTAAGAACGAACTTTCCTACACATCAAATGGGATTGCCAGGTCCTATATATGATGCCTTGCCCGATGGTTGGGGCATGCTTCTTATGGATCGCTTATTTAAAAAAAATGGACTCAATCCAGCACGGATTGGGCCATTAGAACGACTCAGGTATATTAATACACATGCAATGGGGGCATTATCCTTTGAACCTTCAGCACCTGAGTTAGCATTAACTGAAAATATTCCACTGATTAAACTCGCTCAAGAAGTTCAGGAAGTTCTCAAAGGAGAAGGTGCAGAATTTTTACAGCATTTATTAATTATGGGTGGATCTCCACAAGGTGCAAGGCCAAAAGCGCTCGTCTACCGTGATCCTGTTACCAACGAATTCTCAACAGTTAGCTCACATCAACATGAAGCATGGTTGATCAAATTTCCCGCTCAGCAAGAGCATCCTGAAGTTTGTGCAATTGAAGCTGTTTATGCAGAATGTTTGCGTCATTGTCATATTGACACCCCTGATACTCAATATTTTACTCTTCCGAATGGATTAACCGCATTTGCATCAAAAAGATTTGACCGCCACGATGGCATGCGTATCCCTATGCAAAGTTTAGCGGCCTTCACCGGAGCTGATTTTAAATCACCAGGGAGTTTAGACTACAGTAATTTTCTTCGCGCTACACACTTTTGCACCAATGATGTTCGCGAAAAAGCAATTGCATTCAAGCGAGCTGTTTTCAATGTAGTCTTCAATAATCGAGATGATCATTGCAAAAACTTTTCATTTCTAATGTCCCAAAATGGGCAATGGAAACTCGCCCCTGCCTATGATGTTACTTTCTGTGAAGGGCCAGGGGGATATCATCAAATGGATATCATGGGTGAGGCACTGGATATTCCTCGACAAGCTCTTGTAAAACTTGGTACTCAGGAAGCGGAACTTTCTGCCCAAGAAGTCGATGAAATTATTGGCTCGATTTGTAAGGTTGCAATCCGATTCAGTGATATCTCTCATGATCTATTACCTGGACAAATTCAAGCAGAGACTCTCCACATGATCCAAAATAGGATTGCACATAATATTCATTTATTGAATTGAATATAAAAAATTTTCATGAGGATCAAGATTCATTATATTAAGTTATATATTGTTATTATTTCTCATGAAAATCAGCATCAAAACATAGGTAACTTTTATGAACTAAAACATCTAAAATAAAGTGACCAAAACCACATTAAATGATCTAAATTGCTAAAAATTTTACTCCACCAAAACATATACTACTAATTAAATCATATGCTTATAATTGAGGTGATTTAATGGAGTAAATCTCGGTGACTATTTCCAAGGTTGGGGTCGCGAGTTCGAGTCTCGTTTCCCGCTCCAAATTTAAAAAGCCCTAGTCGAAAGATTAGGGCTTTTTTCTTGCCGAGATTTAAGCAATCATCCATGACGACAATAAAAAAGGTGTTTCCATTTGCATAGAAACACCTATGTTGTTATTTAAGCCAACATCTCAAACTAAGCAGCAGACTTTTCCTGTAATCGGCGCATTCTTGGTTTATACAGCACACGATAGGTCACACTTAAAATCACAATCCAAACGGGACTGACATACAAGGCTTTCAATGTATCGGGTTCAAGGGCCAAAATCACTAAAGTAAACATCAGGAAGGCGATCACGACGTAAGACATGAATACCCCACCCGGCATTTTAAAGGTCGATTGAGCATGTAATTCTGGGCGTAACTTACGATAGCGGATATAGCACACCATAATCAGACTCCATACACTGATAAATAGAATCACGCATAAAGAGCTTGCTAAGGTAAATGCTTCAATCGTGTTTGGCACAAAGTATTGTAGTACCGCGCCTCCCATGATGAATACACAAGAGAAGATTAAACCATTGGCTGGAACAGCACTTTTTGATAAGCGACCAAAAGCATTAGGCGCCTGACCATCTTTCGATAAACCAAATAACATCCGACTTGTTGAGAACACACCACTATTCATGGATGACATCACCGAAGATAACACCACAAGATTCATGATAATCGCAGAAGTCACAATTCCTGCATTTAAGAATAATTCAACAAACGGACTTTTATCCGCACGAATATGATCCCATGGCGTCACAGACATCACGACCAACAACGCCAATACATAGAATAGGATGATACGAATGGGAATCGCATTAATTGCTTTGGGTAAGTTCTTATGTGGATCTTTAGTTTCAGCAGCAGTCGTTCCAATCAACTCGATACCAACAAAGGCAAAAACTGCAATTTGGAAACCTGCCAAGAAACCATCGACACCTTTCGGGAACATGCCCCCATGCGACCAAATATTGCTGAATGAGGCAACTGTGCCATGCGGTGCGGTAAAATGACTGAAAATCATATAACCACCCACCGCAATTAATCCCATAATTGCTAAAATTTTAATCAGTGCGAACCAGAACTCAACTTCACCAAACAATTTGACGGTAAGTAAATTCAATGCCAAAACGAATAATACGCAGCCTGCACTAATCATCGCTTGTCCGACTGGTGTAAAGGTCATACCTTCGGGCAGCCAAAAGCCCAGATAGTTAATCACCGCAGCCAAGTCTGCTATCCCGACCAAAACCCAACCGAGCCAATAGGTCCAACCCAAGTAATAACCTGCCCATGGACCAATTAGATCATGCGCCATATCAACGAATGATTTGTACTGTAAGTTTGCAAGTAATAACTCTCCTAATGCACGCATCAGGAAAAAGAACATGCCACCAATAATCATGTAAATAAACAGGATTGATGGACCTGCAAGGGAGATGGTTTTGCCTGAACCCATGAACAGTCCAGTCCCAATCGCGCCACCAATAGCAATCAATTGCAAATGGCGATTGGAAAGTTTTCGTTGTAAGTCTTGAGGCGCTTGTTCGCCTTCTGACTGATTTTGAATCACCGTCATAATAAAAGTTCCTTTTTACTACTTCCTAAAATGAATCCGTCGCTAATTTATGTGCTTATCTCGCGGTCTTTTTTAAAGAACGAATTCATTTTGATTACTCGAAAATACATATCTGAAACCGTTTGAGTGATTGCAAATACGTTACTTTTCTTGTTTTTAATCATGTTTAAACAAAAATAAAGCTGATCGCTTTATTTTTGTGCTGCAATCACTGCAATTTCAATCAGCCATTTTGGATTGACCAAATCGGCTTGAATGGTGGCACGCGATGGTGCAACACTGTCTTTTAACCAATCCACATAAATCGCATTAACCTTTGGAAAATCAGCAAGGTCTTTCAGAAAAAGCTGAACCGAAAGTAATCGCGATTTATCACTATTTGCTAAAGCAAGTAACTGTTCAATCGTTGCAAGAATATCTCTCGTTTGCCCCTCAATATCTAAATCGGGGTTTTTAGGGACTTGTCCTGATAAATACACCACTTGATTAAAGACGGTGACAGCACTCATCACTTCGGTGCTATTGATTTTCTGGATATCTGAATGTGACATGATGACTTCCTTAGTCTTGAGTGATAAATGGAACTCGTGCAGTTACACCACACATGAGTTCATAGCCAACTGTGCCTGAGGCTGCTGCAACATCATCGATAGATAGAATTTGTCCTGTTTTGGAGGTTCCCCAAAGTACAACTTCACTGCCAATCTCAGCATTCGGTACTGGCGTTAAATAAACTGCCAACATATCCATACTGACTCGTCCAATAGTTCGAGTACGAATTCCATTGACTAAAACAGGGGTGCCTGTAGGAGAAATACGCTGATAACCATCTGCATAACCACATGCCACAATGCCAATGGTCATCGCATGCGCAGCGACAAAATTCGAGCCATAGCCCACACTTTCATTGGCATTTAACTGTTGGATTGCAATCAGTTCACTTCGCAAACTCATGGTCGGCGCAAGCCCCCAATCTTGAATACTATGCTGAGGATAATCGGGAGAGCTTCCATACAGCATGATGCCGCCACGGACATAATCGGAGTGTAGTTGAGATGAATATCTGAGGATGGCGGCACTATTGCTCACCGATCTTTCCCCAGGTAAATCTTGAATGGTGCTTTCAAATTCTGTGAGTTGATAATCCACGCCAGCTTGATCAAAACGCTCCCCATCTGCATCAGAGAAATGGGTCATATGCGTGATTTTAGCAACATGATTAAGGCGTTGCAGATGCTGCCAGACTTTGCGGTATTGTTGTGGCTTGAAACCTAATCGGTTCATACCACTGTTCATTTTTAAGAAAATATCAAACTGTGCGGGGTAAATATGCTGCTGTACCCATTCAACTTGTTGCTCATTGTGAATGGTAAAACTGAGTTGATACTGGACACAATCAAATAAATCTTGAGGAGAGAAAATCCCTTCGAGCAATAGAATAGGCCCTGTCCAACCGAGTGCACGTAGGCGTTTTGCTTCTTCAATATCCAGTAAAGCAAAACCATCTGCTGTTTTAAATGATTCATAAACACGTTCAATACCATGTCCGTAAGCATTGGCTTTGACTACAGCAAACACCTTGCTATCTGGAACACTTGCTCTCAAGACCTCGAGGTTTTGACGCAAAGCCTGAGTATGGATGACCGCAGTAATTGGGCGAGGCATAATAAACTTCCTTGTACGCTGTAATTATGCTGCGTGTGAATAGCGCTGAATGGACAAACCATCCGTACTAATATCTGTGCGATGATTCATCACCAGATCACTAATTAATTTTCCTGAACCACATGCCATCGTCCAACCTAAAGTGCCATGTCCAGTATTCAAGAATAAATTCTTATACTGGGTCGCACCGATAATCGGGGTACTATCAGGTGTCATTGGACGTAAGCCCGTCCAGAACGAAGCTTGCTGTAAATCACCGCCAGGGAATAAATCTTGAGTCACCATTTCTAAAGTGGCACGACGGTCTTCATTCAAGCCCAGATTAAAACCACTCAATTCCGCCATACCACCAACACGAATACGTTGATCAAAACGTGTAATCGCAACTTTGTAAGTTTCATCTAAAACGGTGGATTGTGGTGCAAGTGCAGGATCAACAATTGGAATTGTTAATGAATAGCCCTTCACTGGATATACAGGCAAATTGAGCGCCAATGGTTTGAGGAAGTCACGAGAATAACTACCAAAAGCAAGAACAAAACGGTCGGCTGTTAAAACTGCTCCATTGACCATGACGCCTTTGATTTCATCGCCTTCAACAATTAAGTTTTCAACATTCTGATCAAACTTAAACTCCACACCCAAATCTTGTGCCAGTTTTGCCAAGGCATTGGTGAATAAATAACAATCACCTGTCTCATCATTTGGCAAATGTAAACCACCCACTAACTTATCGGTATGTGCTAAAGCAGGTTCTACGCGTGCTAACTCTTGTGCATTAAGTAAATCGAAATCCACACCACATTCTTTGAGTACTTGAATATCACGTTGCACCGCCTCTAGCTGAGCGTCATTACGGAATACTTGCAACGTACCTCTAGAACGATTTTCGTAATTAATGCCGGTTTTTGTTCTTAGATCACGCAGACAGTCACGGCTATATTCAGCAACACGCATCATGCGCTCTTTGTTCACTGCATAGCTTTGTGGATTACAGTTTTTCAGCATTTGAGCCATCCACTGTAACTGCCACATACTGCCATCAATATTAATCGCTAGTGGTGCATGATGTTGGAACATCCATTTAACTGCTTTAAAAGGAATTCCTGGCGCTGCCCACGGTGTCGAATATCCTGGGGAAATTTGCCCTGCATTACCAAAGCTGGTTTCTTTGGCAGGACCTGATTGACGATCAAGCACAGTCACTTGAGCCCCTTGTTGCGCAAGGTAATAAGCACTTGCCACACCAATAACACCACTTCCTAAGACGATGACGCGCATAACAATCCCTCACGCACACTAGTTTATTTAACTAGTATATTTTTGCATCAACAGTTTTTTTCACTATTTTTAGGCTTATAATCTAGGTAATTTCATGTTTTCGTCGTGAAAAAATTAAAATAGAAGGGAATAATCTATGCGTAAATTAGACCGTATTGATCGCCTGATTTTAGATATTCTGCAGCGTGAAGGTCGGATTGCGATTAGTGAGCTGGCTTTACGTGTCAATTTGTCCACCACCCCGTGTTCAGAACGTGTTAAACGCTTAGAGCGTGAAGGGATCATTATGGGTTATTACGCGCGACTCAATCCTGCCCATGTTGACCGCAGTCTTTTGGTATTTTTAGAAATTAAACTTTCAGCCAAATCTGGCGATGTTTTTGATCAGGTTGCACGTGATCTAGTTGATATTCCTGAGGTGCTAGAATGCCATCTGATCTCAGGTGAGTTTGATTATTTAGTCAAAGCTAGACTGAAAGAAATGAGTGCTTATCGACGTTTATTGGGGGATCTACTGAAAAAGCTGCCTGCTTCGGCCTCGTCACATAGCTATGTGGTGATGGAGGAAGTCAAAGAAGGCTTATACCTTGATGTCAGCAAATAAAGTACGCACGGTTCAGAGCGTACTTTAGAGCTAAAGTCAGAAGAGCTAAAAATATTTTAAGATCGAAATCTGTTTATTTTGATGCTTAAAATTTGAGAACCATTGCACTACAGGATAAAGTGCAAAAGACAGTGCAATACTCATCAGCCACATCATCCAAACATGGTCGACAGAAAAATAGTGTCCATGATTGAGACCCCAGATACTCACTGCAAGCACATACAACAGTTTCAAGACATATAAATGCAAGAGATAGAAGAACATTGGCACAGAACCAAATACAACCAGTGGTCTAAACCATCGTTGTTGCTGCCAACGCTCAAACAGCACCAAAATAATCAGCCCAATACCAACATTCCATAAAATAAAAAGCAATGACGGTGGGTATTTGGTCAAATTAAAAAAGCTCATGAGACTTAATGAGAATGTGTCAAAGTGCTGCCAAGGCTGGTCACCATAGATATTGATCAAACGTAGTACAACAAACAAACCAATACTGAACACACCCATTGAAACCAAGTAGGTATTTCTTTGTTTTGCCGTATATTTTTGACTGAAAAAATGTCCCAAAGCAAAACCTAACAAAATCACACCGATCCACGGTAAAACAGGATAAGAACTTCGCAATTTGATCCCAGCAAACTCCATCCAACCACGTTCATGTAAGATCAGCCAAAGTGTCTGCATCCAACTTCCTTCGGCAAAATGAACCGAGTCCAGTAAGTTATGCCCAAAAATAATTGCACATGCACTCAGCACAATTATCGGTAAAGGCAGGCTAATACATGCTGCCAAAGCCAACATGCTCAGGCCAATTGCCCAAATGACTTGCAAATAAATGACCTCAGGTGGAAAAGTTGCAGTCCAAGCAAAATTAACCAACGTCAGCTCAAGCCCAATCAGAAATAAACCACGTTTGAATAAAAAAGTTCGCGTTTGCTGCACGCTTTGCGTCTTTGAATAAAACAAAAATGCTGAAATACCCGTTAGCAGCACAAAAACTGGTGCACAAAGATGTGCCAATAAGCGACTTCCAAACAATGCAGGTTCGGTCATGACGATGTCCATCGGGTCACTGACCTGCTTATGCAGATAAAAGGTTTCCCTCACATGATCGAGCAACATAATCAGAATAACCAAACCACGTAATGCATCTATCGACTGTAAACGTTGCGTATTTTTTTCGACTCGCATAGTAAAAATAAACAAATTAATGTAATGTTATACTATTACATTAAATCTATTTTGTCTTTATTTGGCTGATCATTTATGCAATACAAACTCGGATTATGCTCATGTTTGGGGCTTGGTTTTATTTCCACTGCGGCGTGGGCAGAAGATAAAAGCGCTGTACTTGCTACCATCCATATTCAAGCAGATGCGACACAACCCAGTCATGAAACCAGTCCTGCAACCACGAAGTTCTCTCATGATGTAGTCGATGTCCCCTTTAGCCGTTCATTCCTGTCGAAACAGCAACTCGAACAACAGGATGTACAACGGATTGATGATGCATTAACACTGGTCAGTGGGGTCTTTCACCAAAATAGCTTAGGTGGAGGTTTTTGGGATAACTACTCAGTACGAGGATTTAGCACAGATCCCAATTGGGGAGCAGCCATGATCCGCAATGGTTTAAGTGTCAATCGTGGCATTAGCGCACCTAAAGATATGGTCAATATCGAATCCCTTGATTTCTTAAAAGGCCCAATGGCAGCTCTATACGGTCGTGGAGAAACAGGGGGATTACTCAATCTGAATAGCAAAAAACCACAATGGCAAAGCGAAAATGAAGTGAATTTACGTGCAAACAGCCTTGAAAAATACCGCATCAGTATCGAACACACCGCTCCCATCAATGATGAACTTGCTTACCGTTTCGCCATCGCCCATGAGGACAACCAAAGCTTTCGAGAAAATGTGAGTAGTGAACGCTGGTTTTTTTCACCCCAACTGACATGGAAAATTTCAGATCAAACTCAACTTGATTTTGATAGTGAATTGACTCAACAACTGGGTACTTTTGATCGTGGTGTCAGCACCTTTCAGAAAAAATTTGTGATGAACCCCAAAACATTCACAGGTGAACCAAATGATGGTGACATGCGAGTGAAAGATCATTTCTATCAATTTCGTCTAAATCACACCTTCAATGATACGTGGACACTAAACAGCGCACTCAGTTATAAAGACGCGCAACTAGTTGGCTTCTCTACCGAACCACGCCGTATACAAGCCGATGGACAAACGTTAGAGCGTCAGCGTCGCTATCGTAATTATCAAAGTGAAGACCTACTGTTGCAAACTGAACTACTAGGCAAATTAGAACATTCATGGGCAAGGCATGAGCTTTTAGTGTCCAGTGAAATTGGGCAACTGGATTATCGCCAGTACCAACAACGTCGTAATCACAGCGTAAGCAATCCAAATACCATCAACATTTACCATCCGATTTATGCGCAATATCTTCCAAGTCTCGCCCCCTTTACGGATACAGATGAACGCCAACGCTATTTCGCCCTCAATCTGCAAGATCAGATCTTTTTCAATGATCAATGGAGTGTGTTGCTCGGTTCACGTTTCGATCAGGTTGAGCAGAATTTTGAAAATCATCGAACTCAAGCTCAGCATAGTCAAACCTTGCACCAAGCCAGTCCACGTGTTGGGATTAATTTCAAAGTATCAGATCAATGGGCATTTTATACAAACTATGGTCATTCATTTGCCATGAATAGTGGCATGAACCGTAATGGAGAAAATTTTGCCCCTGAAAAAGGACGAAGCTATGAGATCGGGAGTAAATATCAAATCGATGACCAAAGTTTAGCCAGTGTTGCATTATTTAAAATGCAAAAACAGAATGTCCTGACCACAGACCCAATTGATGCAAATTTTCAAACGGCTGCAGGAGAAGTGAGTAGCCAAGGCATCGAGTTCGATTTTAATCGTCAGTTCAATGATCAATGGTCATTCAATGCCAATTATAGCTACACCGATGCCAAGATTGAAAAAGACCAAGACTTAGCCGAGGGCTCTCGACTCAGTAATATTCCTCAGCACCAAGCTTCGATGACGAGCAATTATGAGTTTTTACAACAAGGCTCAACGAAAGCAGGTGTAGGCGCAAACATCAGTTATGTTGGGCAACGTAGTGGACATAATTTAGACAATGGTTTTAATTTGCCGAGCTATACTTTGGTCAATTTAAATGCGTATTACGCCCCTTCAGATCGCTTACGCTATCAGTTCAATCTCAATAATCTATTGGATAAAACCTATTATCTTTCTAGTTATAGTGATCTATGGATTCAACCTGGCGAACCGATCAATGCTTCAGTTTCAGCACAGTTTAAATTCTAACTCAACAATCTTCAGCCTGCTTAGTACAGGCTGAAGGTTTCAATATTAAAGTTATTCAGCTTCATCATCATAAATATAGCTCATACAACCCCAACCGTCATATTCACCATCAAACTCTTGTGCAATACGTGTCATCCACTCTTCTAAATCAGCAATATCATCGTATTCAAGCATCATATTAATATGGATATTCAACACCCACATATCTGAGCCATCTGAGTGCAACTCTTCTTGATAAAGTGAGATCTTTTGTTCTTGGTGCAACAAATGGAGTGCACATTTTTCAACTTGCTCTTGTTTTTCAAACACAATTGAAAATTCGACCTCGTGTGGCTCACTCAAGTCATTACCATCTTCAACCATCTGCCATAAGACATTACCATTATCATTTTCTGGAAATTGCTCATAGTCGCGAGTCATATCAATATCCTTTGTTATGTTTTGACTTCATTATTGGCTATAGATTAACCTATTTTTATGTCAGTTTTTAGACACCTCGAGATTATTTAGAGCAAAATTCACGCACAATTTAAGTCTACATCGCATCAAACTACCTCTCATTCAGTTTGTGATTACTCTGCCAATCTTATCAATTATTGCTATTGGATCAAATACCTATGTTTTTTCATAGATTGTTTTTATTAAAATGTAACTTCTGAATGAATTTCAAGTGCATGCATTTTCAAAGGGTGCTTAAATGCAAGATAAGCTGCATGTAGTGCCATACGTTTTAAATCAAATTGGGCTGGTTCAGGATGATACAACTTATCTCCCATAATCGGATGACCAATGTGCATCATATGCACACGAAGCTGATGTGAGCGACCTGTCACTGGTTCTAAACGCACTCTACTTTGATCTGTTATCACATCATACTCAATTGATTGGAATAGCGTTTTGGCAGGCTTTCCCAATTCAAAATGCACCATCTGACGAGGACGATTTTCCCAATCTGTAATCAAGGGCACTTCCACACTGCCGTCTTGCTGAATCTGCCCCTGCACCAAAGCAACATAGTACTTTTTTACAGTTCGTGCTTGGAACATTTTACTCACTGCCACCTCTGCATCACGATGCTTGGCGAACATCAACAACCCCGACGTTGCCATATCTAAACGATGCGTCACTTTTGCAGTTGGATGCTGGTCTAACACACGCAAATAGGCACTATCTTGATGTTCTGGCAAGCGCCCCATCACCGACAATAAACCAGCAGGCTTATTCACCACCACCAAGTCTTCATCTTCATACATGATCTCAAGCGGATCTTGTGGTGGCATATAGATAAAATTGTCATTTAAGGGCATGGGAAATAAACAAATTGAATAAAGCACGGCAATTATAGCGAGTTCTTAGCCAAAAACGAATTTTGAGATGAAATCCTGAACAAAGAACTCGTTTTATTGAAATGTTATTGAAGATGTCTAGAGTTAATGCCGTTGCCTGTTTTGATTATTATTGTTGCGACATTAACTCGTATATTTTTATGATGCTGTTTTTATCGCTTTATTTAAACTGTCTTTATAAAGCTGCTCTAAAGTTGTGATGTCTCGATTTAAAAAAGTAATCAAATATTCTTTCGCACGACTCAACGTTAAATGATTAAAAGAAATCGTGTCTTTACTCTTACGTGTCACCAATCCGAATAAATCTTTTTTAGGAATAAACACAGGAATATCACTTTCTAATTTAAATTCAAGCTGCTGTGTTTGTGAAAAGGCATCTATTGTGATGCGTAAAGTTTGTTCAGTGTAATCATCTCGTACAATAAAGCTGGTACTTGCACCATCTAGCTGTAACTGACGAACCAATTGCTGACGCCATCCCATCTCATCGAAACGAGCAACGATCGTTTCTAAATCAAAAGCACCCAAATGATCAGCTTCATTTCGATTAGTTTGATGCGGATAACGTATTTTAAGATCGAATTCTTTCATTATTTTTATGACCTCTTCCAATATGATCAATTTTCTAGTTTCAATTATATCATTTTGTTTTTTATTATAAAAACAGAAGTTTATATTCAAAAAATAAATATTCTAAGACCTATTTCACACTTATATTTAAATTCATTGATCGGGTTTTTATTATTTATATCTGATTGGTCACATTCTGTTTATATTAAATTTTTTAGGGTATCAAGGGAAAACATGTTGTTTACTTCAACACCTATGACTTTGTAAGCCATAACCTTTGCCTATAGACTTTTGATCTATAGCGTCCTAAGCCGAATCGAGACCTTTTGGGTTTGTACACACTTGCTTTATAAGCATCGGTGCATGCTACTCTTTTCGATCCCTTTCACACCCTTGAGACATAGTTTAGGCAAATCAGTGCGGGATTGTTTTCCTAAAAACTGGTATTTTTCGCCACTAATGAAATAATTTTGCATATCTCATATTACAATCAGAATTATTTTCCATTTCAATAAAAAATAGCTCATTTAAATTTCAATATATTCCAATTTAGATGTGTATTTTTTCATTTAAAACCTAAATTTATGCCCAGATGACCATAATAGCTGCCACAATTACCAGCCATAATCCTAAATGATCTGTTTTAGCGAGCTTTTCTTTAAAGAAAAATGCTGAGATCAGTAAACTAAATAAAATCTCAACCTGACCCAGTGTTTTGACAATCGCCACCGTTTGCATACTCATGGCACTAAACCACCCCACAGATGCTAAAAAACTGCAAACACTCACCCGAAACGTCAGCCCAAGACGTTGCCACATGTTATACAGCGTTTGACGACTAAAAATACCCAAGTAGAGTAATAGCACAATGCACTGAAAACTAATCAAACTGCATAACACCCATCCTGCACGATGCAAAAACGGCAACATGCTCAACTCTAAGCTGGCTTCACGTACCAGAAGTGAAGTAATGGCAAAACATAAACCACTGCCTAAACCAATCATTAAGGTATTGAATGAAAGTTGCGTACTATGCCGACCTTTACTCAGTAAAAAAACTGCAACCGCACCAATCATTACCCCGACCCAACCCCAAGTGGTCAAACGTTCTTGCAAGAATAAAACGGCGATAAGAGCAGCCAAAATCGCTTCGCTTTTAGCCAGTCCAATGCCAATCGCATAGTTCTTTTGTTGAAATAATTTCACCATCAACGCTGTCGCAAAAATTTGGCTGATTCCTGCAATCACCACGTAAAGCCAGAATATATTGGAAAAATGGACTTGAGCAGTGACAGGTTGATGTAGATAGAGAAATGCTAAATAGCTAAAGGCAAAAATCGGAGCAAAGATAAATCGAGCCAATGTCGTACCATAAGCATCGACTGTGGTACTGAGCTGTTTCTGAAATGCGTTGCGCCACGCCTGCATAAACGCAGCCATGATCGTAAATAGAATCCAAGTAAAAGCCATAAGCTTGAACGTCATCTTAAAAAGTGGGTGTAATTTACTCTGTTCTGCTTACTTTTTCGATAGTGATCAATTTTTAAAAGCTCAAATCACTCAAGTCTTTCACTTTGGATAAATAGATCGGTGCTTGATTAAAACTGCTCCATGTTTCTTCAAACTTCGGATCAGCGTCTTCATCTGCACTTAAATTTTTACGAATAACTTTTTTGCCTGTTAAAAAGTTAATACTGGTTTTACTTTCAATATAGGGCCCATGATTATTGGATTCATCATAACCAATAAGACGTAAGTCATTTCCTTCTAACCTAAACAGATAATGCCAATCGCCATATCATCCATGGGCATAATGCACATCCAATACATTGTTTTTGATCTCTAACCATAGTTCAGGTGCGAAATACACACCACCATCTTCATTTTCTGAACTAAAACAATCTAAGTGGCGAACAATAGGTTTGTATTTGCCTTTTTCATTGAGTAAAACAATCATGCCACGGCGGTTTCGGTCTAAACGCCCTCGATATTCATCATCGACAAAGGCTTTAGGATTAGTTGCTTTGACGATTAGCACGACATCTTTCAAGCCATCTTTATTTAAATCACCCTCAATCGCTTCAAATAAATGATATGTCGCTGGGATATAGGCTTTATAAATGTCTTTATCTTTACGTAATTTAAGTTCTTCTGCAGTCGGTTGTTCTTGAGCAAACGTTGTTTGTGGAAGTATAAATAGGCTTGAGCAAGCCAAGATTAGGGCTATGTATTGCGTTCTTATCATCATCTTTAATTCATCATTCAGGTTGTTATTGGTGTCATTACATTTATAAGGAATGGCTGATTTTTTGTTGGCGTTTTGAGTGAATCCAACGTACAACCACAATCACGAGAATAATCACCAATACCGTCATCACTACAGGCATCACAAATGCCAAGATCGACAAGACAATTGAACCAAGCAATTCACCTGTTGCCACCACAAAATTGCCCAGTCCACCAGTGGTTGCGGTTGAAATGCCACGTGCCGCTACGGTACTCATTTGCACTACGCCTGCTGTTCCGCCCCCCACGATCAATGCGGCTGCCCAAGTGGCAAATTGTGACATTTCTCCACTACTGACTGCCATCGTACTGAGTGTGCCTGCCACTACAGCAGCAGGTGTAGCAATGGTATCCAAGAGATTATCGACCCACGGCACATAGTAAGCTGAGATTTCACAGAGGGTTGCAAATCCAAGTGCAGCGCATACAGATGGAATGGCTAACCATTCAAAGCCTTTAGCAGGTTCATACCAACCCAACAAAGTTGCAATGCTCATCACCAATAAAGGAACAAAGACACGAAAACCACAGGCTGCGCTTAATCCTACGCCGATACAAAGTCCTAAAATTGTTTCCATCTGGGTTTTCCTTATTTTTGTTGGATATAGCTATCTTGTTATTTCATATTTTAAAGTAACAAAAAAGCCCTATCGAGTGACAGGGCTTTCATCAAAACAGTGGGTAACTGTTTGGTGTTTGCGGCTTAGGCATTCTTACTGTTGAATTGATTGCCAAGGCATTTGGTACACGGAGGTAAACGATCAGTACCAATTTCTAAATAGGTGCGGTGTCCGCATTGAACACAAAAATAGAAGCCAGTTCCAGGTTTTTCGCCAGCAGTAACCATCTTTGTTCTCCATAGATTTTAGAAATGGTACATATACTATAGCGTGATAGTTTTGATTATTTATTGACCTTTCTGACAAATGGTAGTGTCGGAAAGGTTAAAATTATCATTTATACTCTTTGAGAGGCTTTATCTCCCCCTTCGACAAGATCTCATTATCGTGTATATATGCCATCACAAGAAATAAGATCACTCTGACTTCCTTTACTATCTACGTGATATGCAGCCGCCATAACAAGTAAATCATATTGGAAAAGAATTTCTACTCGCTGATTTCCTTCGGCAAGTAATAAGGTATTCATAACTGGATAACCATCTGTAATTTTGTCATTTTCTTGCTGATTTATTTTAACTTGATAATTGGCTTGACCACTTTTAATTGAAAGCAGATCTCCTGTCTTTTGAATTTCACAAACCTGCTTATCTTTTTGTCTTAATTTTTTAGACTTAAAATCAGGTAATAAGCTTGAAGAACAATGTGTTAATATTTTTGTACTCCCTTGATACTGCTCTCCAGCACAAGCCTGATAATTAATTTTTAAACGTGCATAATCCTCTGGTATTAGTGGAATTGCATCAACTTGACCTTTAGCAATTAAATCAACTAAATCAGAGTAGCCCTTAAAACCTGTCGCACCATGAATCGATTCTTCTAACTTTTCTAATACAGTATAATAAGAAGCGTTACTCCCCACATCATTTGTTATCAGATTCAAATCTTTGTCAAGAACATAGCCCTTCTTAATTAATTCTTGTTTTATTGCTTCATTCGCTTTGTTTAAATCCATTGGAGTAAAAATATATTTAGAATTAAACCAATCTTCAGATTTTTGCTGAGATGCCAAAGCAACGACTAAGGTTGTAATAGGGTTAACATTAACAAAGACGTCTTTATCAAATATATAAGAGTAGTGTGTGTCTTTTACTGAAACGACTTTTAACTTACATGGGAGCTGTTTACGATCTACCTCACCAGACCATGATCCATGGAGATCACTTACAACATCTGTTTTAAAACCAGTGCCATTCTCACATTTAGCAGTGACGTTCAGTCTAATATTATCCAAAACATTGCCATATGCACGAGCATTACCTTTTAATGTAATATACTCAACTTTTGTCTCTGGTTTTGTCTCTGGTTTTGTCTCTGGTTTTGTCTCTGGTTTTGTCTCTGGTTTTCCAGTGGAATTATTTGAATTACCGCTTCCACCGCCACCACATGCTGTAAGAAAAACAGTACAAAGTAATGGGAGTATTATTTTTTGTTTAGAAAGCATTTTTGTATCATCTTAGGGAGTTAAAATATACTGTTCAGTATAATCTATAGTATTTTCATTTCAAAAAAATAAATTTAGCCTCCATCATCATTAAAATAATCTAATTTTTAGCTTTTTAATCACCAAGAAAAAAGCCCTATCATAGCGATAGAGCTTTTTCATAAGAACCACAAACCCAGTAATCTAAGCTACTTGACCTTCTAAAAAGTCTTGTGCAAAACGCTGAAGTACACCGCCCGCTTCATATACAGACACTTCTTCTTCTGTATCTAAACGGCAAGTCACAGGCACTTCAAGAATTTCTTCTTTACCATCCGCTGTCGCACGTTCAATCACTAAAGTTAAAGTCGAACGCGGTGAGATATTACCAATCACGCTGTATAGCTCAGTACCATCTAACTTTAACGTTTTACGGTTCACACCTGATTTAAACTCAAGCGGTAACACGCCCATACCTACAAGGTTAGTACGGTGAATACGCTCAAAGCCTTCAGCCACGATTGCTTCAACCCCTGCAAGACGTACACCTTTCGCTGCCCAGTCACGGCTTGAACCTTGACCGTAATCCGCACCCGCCACGATGATCAACGGTTGCTTACGGTTCATGTAGGTTTCAATCGCTTCCCACATACGCATCACTTCGCCTTCAGGCTCTACACGCGCTTTTGAACCTTGTTTAATGGTGCCGTCTGAACGAACCACCATTTCATTAAACAATTTCGGGTTGGCAAAGGTTGCACGTTGTGTGGTGAGATGGTCGCCACGATGGGTTGCATATGAGTTAAAGTCTTCCTCAGGCACGCCCATTTTCGCCAAATATTCACCTGAAGCACTGTCTAACACAATCGCATTCGATGGCGACAAGTGATCGGTAGTGATGTTGTCACCCAAAATTGCAAGTGGACGCATATTGGCTAAAGTACGTGGTGCAGCCAACGCGCCTTCCCAATACGGCGGACGGCGAATATAGGTACTCATTGGACGCCAATCATACAGTGGGCTTGCCGCTTCTTCATTCACACCCAAATCGAACATTGGAATGTAAATTTTACGGAACTGTTCAGGCTTCACTGCTTCTTTCACAAGCGCATCAATTTCTGCATCCGAAGGCCAGATATCTTTCAGGTAAATTGGATTACCATCTTTGTCATTTCCGAGCGAATCTGTTTCGATGTCAAAACGAATCGTTCCTGCAATCGCATACGCCACCACCAGTGGCGGAGATGCCAAAAACGCTTGTTTTGCGTATGGATGGATACGACCATCAAAGTTACGGTTACCCGAAAGTACCGCTGTTGCATATAGGTCACGATCAATGATTTCTTGTTGAATCACTGGATCAAGTGCACCTGACATACCATTACAAGTAGTACATGCATACGCTACGATACCAAAGCCAAGTTTTTCTAAATCACCCAATACGCCTGCTTCTTCTAGGTATAAAGCCGCTGCTTTAGAGCCTGGTGCAAATGATGATTTCACCCAAGGTTTACGTACCAAGCCCAATTCATTGGCTTTACGTGCCAATAGACCAGCCGCCACGGTATTACGTGGGTTTGATGTATTGGTACACGAGGTAATCGCCGCAATAATCACAGCACCATCAGGAATTAAACCTTCTGCTTCTTGTGCTTTCGCAACATCCAAATTCCCTGCAATACCTTTGGCTTTCAAGTCAGCAGTAGAGACACGTGCATGTGGGTTTGATGGACCTGCAATGTTACGAGTGACTGTTGAAAGATCGAAACGAAGTACCCGTGGATACTGCGCTTTGGTCATATCCGATGCCCAAAGACCGATTTCTTTTGCATATTGCTCAACCAATGCCACTTGTGCATCTTCACGACCTGTTAGGCGTAAATAATCAATGGTATTTTGGTCGATGTAGAACATTGCCGCAGTTGCGCCATATTCTGGGGTCATATTCGAGATGGTGGCACGGTCGCCCACAGACATGCTGTCAGCGCCTTCACCGAAGAACTCTAAATATGCACCCACTACACGCTCTTTACGCAAGAACTCAGTTAATGCCAAGACGATATCGGTTGCAGTAATGCCTGCTTGACGCTGACCCACAAATTCAACACCAATAATGTCAGGTAGGCGCATCCACGATGCACGACCCAACATGACATTTTCAGCTTCTAAGCCACCCACGCCAATTGAAATGACACCAAGTGCATCGGTATGTGGTGTGTGTGAATCTGTACCAACACAGGTATCAGGAAAAGCCAAGCCATCACGATTTTGAATCACTGGAGACATTTTCTCCAAGTTGATTTGATGCATGATGCCGTTGCCCGCAGGAATCACGTCAACATTTTTAAAAGCAGTTTTCGTCCACTCAATAAAGTGGAAACGGTCTTCGTTACGACGATCTTCGATTGCACGATTTTTCTCAAATGCATCAGGGTCAAAACCACCGAATTCCACCGCCAAAGAGTGATCCACGATCAACTGCGTTGGAACGACTGGATTGACTTTAGATGGATCGCCACCTTTTTCAGCGATTGCATCACGTAAGCCCGCAAGGTCAACCAACGCAGTTTGACCCAAGATGTCATGACACACCACGCGCGCAGGATACCAAGGAAAATCCAAGTCCTGACGGCGTTCGATCAATTGGGTTAAATAGGCAGTTAAATTTTCTGCATCAGCTTTACGTACAAGCTGTTCAGCTAACACTTTCGAGGTGTATGGCAAGGTTGCGTATGCGCCTGGCTGAATATCTTCAACGGCTTGACGCACGTCATAGTATTCGAGCTGGGTATTGCCATTATCATTTGGCAGCGGTTTACGGTATTGATTTGACATTAGCCACGCTCCGCCAATGGTTTGAATTCTAGGTTTTCAGGACCAGTGTAGTTTGCGCTTGGGCGAATGATCTTACCGTCTTGACGTTGTTCGATCACGTGTGCTGACCAACCCGCTGTACGAGCGATTACGAATAATGGCGTGAACATTGCCGTTGGCACGCCCATTAAGTGATAGCTCACCGCACTAAACCAATCGAGGTTCGGGAACATGTTTTTCACTTCTTTCATCACCGCTTCTAAGCGTTCTGCGATGAGGTACATTTTGTTATTCTCTTGCGCTTCAGCAAGGTCATACGCCACTTTCTTGATCACTTCGTTACGTGGATCAGAGATGGTATAAACAGGGTGACCAAAGCCAATGATCACTTCTTTTTTCTCTACACGGCTACGGATGTCTGCTTCTGCTTCATCAGCGTTGTCATAACGTTGTTGAATCACGAATGCAACTTCGTTCGCACCACCATGTTTTGGTCCGCGAAGCGCACCAATACCGCCAGTGATTGCTGAGTACATGTCAGAACCTGTACCTGCTACAACGCGTGATGTAAATGTTGATGCGTTGAATTCGTGCTCAGCATACAAAATAAGTGATGTATGCATTGCTTGAATCCATTCTTCAGATGGCGCTTCGCCATGAAGTAAATGAAGGAAATGCGCAGCGATTGAGTCATCATTGGTTTCAACTTCGATACGACGACCGTTGTTGCTGAAGTGGTACCAATACAACAACATTGAACCCAAGCTTGCCATCAATTTGTCAGCGATGTCTTTTGCACCTGCTTCATTGTGGTCTTCATGTTCAGGCGTTAAACAACCTAAAACTGACACACCTGTACGCATTACATCCATTGGGTGTGCAGATGGTGGTAACTGCTCAAGTGCAGTTTTTAATGCAGCTGGTAAGCCTCGAAGTGCTTTAAGTTTTGCTTTATAGGCTTTCAACTCAGCTTTGTTTGGCAGTTTGCCATGTACCAATAAGTGAGCCACTTCTTCAAATTCGCTACCGACTGCAAGGTCAAGAATGTCATAACCACGGTAGTGCAGGTCATTACCACTACGACCTACGGTACAAAGTGCGGTATTGCCTGCAACTTGTCCGCTGAGTGCAACTGATTTTTTTGGTTTGAAGCCTACTGGTGTTTCATTACTGCTCATAAGATTGTCCTTTTTATGGTGTTTATTTGTTTACTTTTAAGACCCCTCCTAGCCTCCCCTAAAAGGGGAGGAATTACACAAATCCAATCAATTATGATTCATGTTATTCCCTCTCCTCTGAGGAGAGGGCTAGGGAGAGGTGAAGAACGGGGAAATTATTTATTCTTCGCAAAAGTTCCATCAAGATACTGTTCAAACGCATGGTAGTTAATACGCTCATACAATTCTTGACGA
The DNA here is from genome assembly GCF_027105055.1 of Acinetobacter sp. TR3. Taxonomy (NCBI): domain Bacteria; kingdom Pseudomonadati; phylum Pseudomonadota; class Gammaproteobacteria; order Moraxellales; family Moraxellaceae; genus Acinetobacter; species Acinetobacter sp. TR3. Next base: position 83,733 of record NZ_CP114264.1, on the reverse strand, counting down.
GTTTGCATGGTGTCAACAACGTTCTTCTGTGTGCCTTCTTTACGCAGAGTCTCATACACATTTTCAGCCGCTTTGTTCATCGCACGGAATGCTGAAAGTGGATATAACGCAATGCTAACATCCGCAGAAGCCAATTCTTCAGTCGTAAATAATGGTGTAGAACCAAATTCAGTAATATTGGCTAATACTGGAACTTTGGTCAGATCAGCAAACTGCTTATACATTGCCAATTCAGTAATTGCTTCAGGGAACAGCATATCCGCACCTGCTTCAATGTATGCCCCTGCACGGTCAATCGCTGCTTGTAAGCCTTCAACCGCTAAAGCATCAGTACGTGCCATGATCACAAAGTTTTCATCAGTACGCGCATCGACTGCCGCTTTAATACGATCCACCATTTCTTGTTGCGTAACAATCGCTTTATTCGGACGGTGACCACAACGTTTTGCGCCCACTTGATCTTCGATGTGCATCGCTGCTGCACCGAACTTAATCATTGATTTAGTGGTACGTGCAATGTTGAATGCTGAAGCACCAAAACCTGTATCAACATCAACCAATAATGGTAGGTCGCACACATCCGTGATACGACGCACATCGGTCAAGACATCATCAAGGTTACTAATCCCCAAATCAGGTAAACCCAATGAACCTGCGGCAACACCACCACCTGACAAATAAATTGCTTTATAGCCTGCACGTTTTGCCAATAACGCATGGTTGGCGTTAATCGCACCGACCACTTGTAATGGTTTTTCATTTGCGACCGCGTCGCGGAATAGCTGACCAGCAGATTTAGCCATGTTGATGTTCTCCTTGGGTTTGCAGCAATGTTTGCTCAACAATTTTGTAGGATGCATTGATGTGACGGTGCATTAGCATTTCGGCTAGTTCACCATCACCCTCTGCAATCGCATCTAAAATGCGGATATGTTCATCCCAAGCTTTGCTTGGTCGATCAGGGGTATTTGAAAATTGAATTCGGTACATACGGATGAGGTGATACAGCTCATCACATAACATTTTTTCGAGGGTTTTATTGCCACTGCTTTTGATAATGCAGTAATGGAAATCGTCTTGACCTTCTTGCAGATAGTAGCCCTTACCTGCTTTAAAGTTTTCATCTTCAGCATGCATTCGCAGTACATCACGCAATGCTAAAATTTGTTTTTTATCAATATGCTGAGCTGCTAATTTACAGGCTAAACCCTCAAGCGAAGCACGAATTTGGTAAAGCTCTTGAAACTGTTGTAGAGAAAGAGAAACAACTCGCGCACCCACATGTGCCGTACGCTCAACTAACTTCTGTCCTTCAAGACGATGTATCGCTTCACGCAATGGACCTCGACTGATCCCATAAATACGCGCCAGTTCAGGTTCAGAAATCTTACTGCCCGCAGGAATTTGTCCTAATACAATCGCCGATTGAATTTGCTTAAATACGTGTTCCGTCAAAGTAATACTCTGACTCGTGCTGATGGCTTGAGGAACAAGGGTATCTTGCATATTGTCGACAATCTCTACAGTTTTGATGATTTTATAACGAGATAGAAGAAAAAATGCAATAGGATTGTCGACAATAAAATAGACTGATCCAGTCAATACTATTCGCTTGACTCACAATAAAATGTTCTGAAAAAGGCACTAAAAATATAAAATAATTATATATAAAACATATTTTTACTAAAATTTAAGTACTTTATTTCAATTGATCCAAGGCATTTTTCCTATTATTTATATTACGTATGCTACGACCATGGTATGACAGCTTGATTGTAGACAATCCTTATAATCGATCGATTTTCTACGAATTTTTGTAAGTAAATACTGCACCAGAAATGTAAATAACAGCGTGCTTCATAAGCGCTTTATTGGTACATTATTGGGCATCTGGAGTCATGCTCCGCAAGACACATCCATGCACCTTGTTGAATAAAAGGACATTGTTAATGTTTCAACATATCCCACCTTATGCAGGCGACCCAATTCTCTCTTTAATGGAACAGTTTAATGCTGATCCACGCGCTGAAAAGGTTAATCTAAGTATTGGTTTGTACTATAACGAAGACAGTATCGTTCCTCAGCTTGATACCATTATCGAAGCGCAAAAACGTATTGCACCTAAAAATGATAAAACCAAACTTTATCTTCCAATGGAAGGTTTTAAGCCTTATCGTGACGCAATTCAAGCTCTATTGTTTGGCGCAAACAGCCCTGCTATTCAACAAGGTCGTGTTGCAACCATTCAAACGCTTGGTGGTTCAGGTGCATTAAAAGTCGGTGCAGATTTCTTAAAAACTTATTTCCCAAATTCAGAAGTGTGGGTGAGCCAACCAACGTGGGATAACCATGTTGCGATCTTCAACGGTGCTGGAATCAAGAGCAACTACTATCCATATTTCGATGCTGAAACACGTGGCGTTGATTTTGATGGTATGCTGTCGACATTAAAAACTCTGCCAGAGCAAAGCATCGTATTGTTACACCCTTGCTGTCACAACCCGACAGGTGCGGATCTAAATCCAGCACAGTGGGATCAAGTGATTGCGGTATTAAAAGAGCATAACTTGATTCCATTCCTTGATATCGCTTATCAAGGCTTTGGCGATAGCATGGAACAAGATGCTTATGCAATTCGTGCTTTAGACCAAGCTGGTTTAAACTTCATCGTCAGCAACTCGTTCTCTAAAATCTTCTCACTTTATGGTGAGCGTGTTGGTGGTTTAACTTTCGTATGTGATGATGCTGAAGCAGCAAAATGCACATTTGGTCAGTTAAAAGCAACGGTACGTCGTATCTACTCTAGCCCACCAACAACGGGTGCATGGTTAGTCGATCAAGTGTTAAATGACACTGATCTTAACCAACAATGGCAAGGCGAAGTGAAAGAGATGCGTGAGCGTATTATCAAAATGCGTAGCATCTTAAAAGATGAGTTGACTAAAGCCCTTCCTGACCGTGACTTTAGCTACCTTGTAAACCAAAAAGGTATGTTCAGCTACACAGGTTTGACAGGTGAGCAAGTTGACACCTTACGTGAAGAATATGCAATCTACCTCGTTCGTAGTGGTCGTATCTGCGTTGCGGGTCTAAATATGAATAATATTTATAAAGTGGCAAAAGCAGTCGCAGAAGTTTTAGCGAAATCAGCTTAAAATTCCCTTGCGGAGCTATAATCGCTCCTCATCTCCCTTTTAAAAGGGAGACTTTATGGATCAAAAAAGGTTGTTTCACGTGGAACAACCTTTTTTGTTTTTACATGATGAGAGTCTTTTGAATTTAAGATTGCTCATCTAGCTAAAACCAATAAAAATCACTAAATGATTAAATCTGTATCTATGAATGTTCAAGCCTAGCGAGTCTTTGTATACTGCAACACATGAATAAACAACAAACAGCACTTTTGAACATGACTCAACTGACTTGCTTTAAAGCCTACGATATTCGCGGAAAACTAGGCACTGAACTCAACGAAGAAATCGCCTATAAAATCGGTCGTGCATACGGACAAATCTACCAACCTAAAAAAGTTGTGATTGGTTGTGATATCCGTTTGAGTAGCGAAGGTTTAAAACAAGCCACCATTCGTGGTCTCAATGATGCGGGTGTCAATGTTCTAGATTTAGGCATGACAGGCACTGAAGAAGTCTATTTCGGCGCTTTTCATCTTGATGTTCAAGGTGGGATTGAGATAACCGCAAGCCACAACCCAATGGATTATAATGGTATGAAATTGGTTCGTGAAAATGCACGTCCAATCAGTGCTGATACAGGCTTAAAAGACATTCAGGCATTGGCTGAGTCTGGTGATTTTGTAGAAGTAGAACAAAAGGGTTCAACTGAAAACTATAATATTTTGCCTGAATTTGTCGATCACTTATTAACATATATCGACCCACAAAAAATTAAACCCCTCAAGCTGGTGGTGAATGCAGGCAATGGTGCAGCAGGTCATGTAATTGATGCGATTGAGCAAAAATTTCAAGAACTCAATATTCCTGTTGAATTTATCAAAATCCATCATGAAGCCGATGGCAATTTTCCAAATGGGATTCCAAATCCAATCTTAATTGAAAATCGTGACAGCACCCGTGATGCTGTACTTGCGCACCATGCAGATATGGGCATTGCTTGGGATGGTGACTTTGACCGTTGTTTCCTATTCGATGAGAAAGGTCAATTCATAGAAGGCTATTATATTGTTGGCTTATTGGCACAAGCATTCTTGATCAAACAATCAGGTGAGAAGATTGTGCATGATCCTCGTCTGGTCTGGAATACCTTTGATATTGTTGATCAATATCAAGGTATCGCGGTGCAATCAAAATCTGGACATGCTTTTATTAAAGATGTGATGCGTGAACACAATGCTGTTTACGGTGGCGAAATGAGTGCACACCATTATTTCCGTGACTTCGCTTATTGTGATAGTGGTATGATTCCTTGGTTACTGACCATTGCCTTACTCTCTGAAACAGGTCAATCACTCTCAACGCTGGTTGAAAACATGATTGCCAAATTCCCGTGTAGCGGTGAAATCAATTTTAAAGTGGCTGATACTCAAACAACAGTACAAAAGATTTTTGATCATTATGCTGACCAAAATCCACAAGTAGACCGTACTGATGGCGTGAGTCTTGATTTTGGTGTATGGCGTTTAAATGTTCGGGCATCTAATACTGAGCCTTTGCTTCGCTTGAATATTGAGAGTCGTGCCGATCAAAATCCACAACCAATGCAAACTTATGTGGATGAGTTAACTGGGTTAATTCAGGGTTAATTCAGCCCAATAAAAAAGGAGCATATTGCTCCTTTTTTAATTGCTGTTCTATTCAGTTAAAGCCGTTGGGATTCTGCTTCTGCCAGTTCCAGCTATCCGCCAGCATATCTTCCAACGTATATTGTGGCTGCCAACCGAGCTCGCTCAATGCACGCGTATTGTCTGCAAAAGAAGTGGCAACATCACCTGCACGACGTGGTGCAAATTCAAACGCAACAGGCACACCATTAATTTGCTCAAAGGTATTTTTGACTTGTAATACAGATGAGCCATTGCCCGTACCAATATTCCAAGCACGGCAGCCTTGTGTAGATAAGCGATTATTTAAGGCACATAAATGGGCTTTGGCTAAATCGACTACATGTATATAATCACGAACCCCTGTACCATCGATGGTGTCATAATCATTACCATAAATGGACAATTTTTCACGACGACCGACTGCGACTTGTGTGACATAAGGCATTAAGTTATTTGGAATTCCCTGTGGGTCTTCACCAATCTGACCGCTTTTATGCGCGCCAACAGGGTTAAAATAACGAAGTAAAGCAATCGACCAACGCGAGTCTGCCTGTGCCAGTTTTTGCAGTATTTGCTCAACAATCAGTTTGGTATAACCATAATTGTTATTTGGCATTCCTGTTGGCATATCTTCATTCAAAGGCGAAAGATTGGCTTCGTCATAAACCGTTGCAGATGAGCTGAATACCAAGCTAAATACACCTGCGCGCTCCATCGCCTTGACCAACTGAACACTGCCTGTAATATTATTGTCAAAATAAGCCAAAGGGATCTGCTGACTCTCTCCCACAGCTTTGAGACCTGCAAAATGAATGACAGCATCAATCGAATAATCCTGAAAAACTTGATCTAGTTCAAACTGATGACGAATATCACCCTGCACAAATACCAAACTTTTATTTGCTAATGCTTGTACTCGACGCAAAGACTCTTCAGAGCTATTTGAGAGGTTATCGAAGACGATAACCTCGTGACCTGCAGTAAGCAATTCCAAACAGGTATGGGAGCCAATATAACCCGCACCACCTGTGACTAAAATTTTAGCCATCTATTTTTCCTAATAATATTTTCAACAAACCTTGTGTTGATGCATCAAAACTCGATAGATCATCTTGCTCGCGGTTTAAAATCGGTAACAGCTGATTGGCAATTTCTTTGCCTTTTTCAACACCCCATTGGTCAAAGGGATTAATATTCCATAACACCGACTGTACAAAAACCTTATGTTCATACATCGCAATCAGCATTCCTAAGCTATAAGGATTCAGCTCTTTAAGTAGAATAGTGGAGCTAGGTTGATTGCCTTCATATTGTTTATAAGCGGGTAAGCCTTCCAGTTCATCTACTGCCAATGCTTGATTCCCAAAGGCCAACAGGCGCGACTGTGCCAAACAGTTGGATAAAGCCAAATGATGCTGTTCTACCAAAGCTTCAGCACTTTCAGCATAAGTGAATTGATTGGAATTATAACGCTTCACAGGCGCAATAAAGTCACAACTAACCAAATGTGTACCTTGATGCAGCAGCTGATAGAATGCATGCTGTGCGTTAGGTCCAACCTCACCCCACACAATTGGACAGGTCACGGAACCAATTTTTTCGCCGTTGCGTTGGATCGATTTGCCATTGGATTCCATTTCAAGCTGCTGCAAATAAGCCGCGAAATATTTAAGTCGGCCATCATAAGGCAGTACCGCATGGGTGTGAATATCCAGAAAGTTATTATTCCACGCGCCTAATAACCCCATCAAAACAGGAATATTCTGCTGAAAGGGTGCTGATTGAAAATGCTGGTCAATCGCATAAGCCCCTGCTAACAGTTGCTTAAATCCCTCAACCCCAATGGTCAGCGCAATCGGTAAACCAATACATGACCACAGTGAATAACGACCACCGACCCAATCCCATAACAACAACTGTTTATCTGCAGCAATGCCCCATTCTGTCATCTTGTCAGGCTTAGTCGAGACCCCGATAAAATGATTTTGCAAAATCTTGTCATTATTCCCCAATGCCTTTTCTAACCATTGACGCACGGTTTGTGCATTGGAAAGCGTATCAATGGTGCCAAATGATTTTGACGAGATAATAAATAAAGTGGTTTCAGGGCGGAGTTGATGCAATAACTCAGATAACTGGCTGCCATCCATCGTCGAAACGAAATGCACATCTAAAGGTTTTGTGGTCGCAACCTTAAAATCGGAAAGTGCATGTGTCACCATTAACGGGCCGAGATCAGAGCCTCCCACACCAATATTCACCACATCTTGAATCACCTCACCCGTCGCACCACGATACTGCCCTGCGTGGATTTTATCCACTAAAGCATACATTCGCTCCAACTGCTGCTGCACTAGCTGATTCACATCAGAAAAGTCTGGACTCGATTGTGGTAAACGTAAAGCCCAATGCATTGCTGCGCGGTGTTCAGTATAATTAATCGGTTCAGATGAAAAGAGCTTTTTAATCCAGCCTTTTAAATCTTGTGCCTGAGCTAAGTCCACTAAGTTATTTAAAATCGTTTGATCAATACGATGCTTACTGAAGTCCAAAACAATTTGGTCATACTCAACCGAAAAACGTTTAAAGCGTGCAGGATCTGCTGCAAATAATGTATTTAGATGGACCTTTTTAAATTGCTGTTGTAAAGATGAAAGGTGCTCCACGGCGGAAGCTTGCTCTTTTACAGCAAAAGACTGAATCTGCTTGATCATCTTTAACGCCCCACACCTATATATGCAAAACCTTGTGCTTTAACATAGTCAGGATCATAAATATTGCGACCATCCAGAATTAAAGGGTGTCCCATCAACTGTTCAAGCTGTTTGAATGCTGGACTCCAATATTGTTTCCAAGCCGTAAGTACACACAGACCATGCACATTTTTGACCGCATCATACTGATCTTCACAAAGAATCAGATCGTCACGTTGTCCATACATCTGCTTAATTTCATCCAAGGCTTGTGGATCATGAAGATGAACAGTTACCCCTTGCGCCCAGAGTGCTGCAAGCATTTGGTGAATAGGTGATTGCTGAATACTTGAGGTATTTTCTTTAAAAGAAGCACCCCAAATTGCAACAGATTTTCCCTGTAAATCCCCATGATAATAGTTCCAAAACTTACGGAACAAGATTTCTTTTTGTTGCTCATTAATTTCCCATACTTGTGCAAGCAATTGGCTTTTAACGCCTGTATTTGCAACTGTATTAGAGAGTGTCAGAATATCATGAGAAAAATTTTCACCGCCAAAACCAGCACCAGGGGCTAAGTAAGCTGAACCAATACGGTTATCCGCTGCCATACCCTGACGTACTGATGCAATATCAATCCCAAGTTTCTCAGCAACCACGGCCAAATCATTGATATAGCTGATCCGTGTTGCCAACATACCTGAGATACTGAGTTTGGTAAACTCAGCATCTAAAATCGGCATAAATAGATATTGCTGTGCCAAAGGGAAAAAAGGGCGAAGTAACTCTTTTACTTTGGTCTGAACATTAGCTTGACTACATCCGACTATCAGCTGCTTAGCTTGGGTCAGACTCTGTAACGCATTTCCCTCTTGGATGGTATCTGGTAAATAGACCCAGTGATCTTCAAAAAGGATTTGTTGAAAATGCTCAGTCCCATGTAAGCCAAAGGTAGATGCATTGATCATCAATTTTGGATGAATAATCGGACGCTGTTTTAGTGATGCTAACAGTTGAAAAACTTGTTGTTCTTGGGTTTGATTAAAACTAAATAAGTAAGCATCAATGTCTAAAGGAATACTATCCAGATCACGATAAATCAGAAATCCACTACTGAGCTGTTTTTCAAGTAAGCGACTGACATTTTCATCATGAAAAGAATATTGCTGACCATTTTCATTTGGGTTGAGGTGGGAACACCAATATACAAAATGCCCTGATTCAGACAATAATGCAGACATCACGCCTGCATATAATGTATTGCCAAAGATTGCAACTTTCATAACCACACGCCCTAAAACTATAGGGCTAATTCTTGGATTAAGCCCTTAAACTCTGCGCCCAATTTTGGATGCTCGATACCATAGTGTAATACAGCTTTTAAATATCCAAGCTTACTACCACAATCAAAGGTTTGTCCCTTCATACGGTAGGCTTCCACAGTTTCTGATTGCTGCAATGTGGCAATCGCATCCGTGAGTTGAATTTCATTCCCTGCCCCGCGGGGTGTATCTGCTAATAGCCCCATAATCTGAGCGGGTAAAATATAACGTCCCACCACCGATAAATTTGAAGGTGCAGTCCCCACTGCAGGTTTCTCAACAATACCCTGCATGACTATACTTTCACCTTCATTTGGAGAAACAGCAACATCTACAATGCCATACTGGTCGACCAAATGATCAGGCACAGCCTCAACCATAATCTGTGCAGCCTGAGATTGATCAAATCGTTGAATCATCAGAGACAAATCATTCTCAGCAGCCTGATTTTTGACTAAAACATCAGGCAATAACACTGCAAAGGCTTCATCACCCACGATATCTTTCGCACATAATACCGCATGACCTAGTCCTAGGGGTTGTGGTTGGCGTACACTGACCACACTGACATGCTTCGGTAAAATATCAGTAATTTCTTTCAGCAGGTCAAATTTCTTTTTTTGTTCTAAAGTTGTTTCAAGCTCAAAATTACGATCAAAATAATTTTCAATTGAAGCTTTTGAGGAATGAGTGACCAAAATAATTTGTTCTATACCTGCCTCAACTGCCTCACGTACCACATATTCAATTGCGGGACGATCGACAACCGTAACCATTTCTTTGGGAATAGATTTACTTGCTGGTAAAAAACGGGTGCCTAAACCTGCGACGGGTAAAATTGCTTTTTTGATCATACAATACTCTCTTAATTAACTCGTACTTCGCCGCTACGTTTATAGCCATCAACATAATATTCTAACTGACTTAAAGCCCAATCTACATCATGATCCACTGCTGTCATTTGATTGATTTTACTGAATACCAATTGAATCTCTTGTAACGGATAATGCTTTTCAAAAGAACGTAAAATACGAGTATGCTCTGTATAACCTGTGTTATCTTGATCGATGAGAAGTTCCTCGTAAAGTTTTTCTCCCGGACGTAAACCACTATAAGCGATTTCAATATCACCATCCATTGTATTTGCTTCTCGAACTTTTAAACCACTTAAAGCGATCATTTGTCGTGCTAAATCCTGAATTCGAACAGGTTCACCCATATCGAGTAAGAACACATCACCACCTGAACCTAATGCCCCAGCTTGGATGACTAACTGAGAGGCTTCAGGAATCGTCATAAAATAGCGCGTTACATCAGGATGAGTCACCGTAATTGGACCACCTTTTGCAATCTGCTGTCTAAATAAAGGTACAACCGACCCAGATGAACCCAATACATTTCCGAAACGCACAATGCTAATCTGCGTATTTGGTTTCGTCTCAGCCACGGCTTGGCAATACAATTCAGCCATCCGTTTCGATGCACCCATGACGTTAGTCGGTCTAACTGCTTTATCAGTTGAAATCAATACAAAGGTTTCTACGCCTTTTTTTACAGCGGCATTTAAACTATTTGCGGTTCCAATTGCATTATTTTTTAATCCAGCAATTGGATTACACTCAACCAATGGAACATGTTTATAAGCGGCGGCATGATAGACTGTCTGCACATGATATTGTTCGATGATACGTTCTAATTTTTGTTGATCTTGTACAGTCCCTAAAATGGGAACAATGTCGCAACTGGCAGTTTGCCTTAACTCTTTATCAATATCATATAATGCAAATTCAGTTAATTCATATAAAACCAGCATTTTAGGTTGATTTTTTATGATTTGTCGACAAAGCTCTGAACCAATCGATCCGCCAGCACCTGTCACCATAACAATTTTATTCTGAATATTTTTAGCCAATAAATGAGCAATAGGTGGAACAGGATCTCGTCCTAAAAGGTCGATAATATCAACCTCACGGATATCTGAAACTCGAATATCACCATCAACAAGTTTAGTTAGCCCTGGCAGTTCTGTGACTTTCACAAATGCTGGTTCTAGTTGTTGAATAATTTCACTTTTACGTACACGCCCCACAGAAGGTAAAGCAAGTAAGATTTCATCTATCTTATACTTTTTAAAATTCCGTAGTGCTTTCGCAGTGGAATAAACCTTTAAGCCACCTACAATTTGATCTTGTAATGAAACTTTATCATCAATAAAGAAAACTGGCGTATGGTCATCTGAGCGATGTAAAGCTGCTGCGATTTGCTGACCAGCATCACCTGCACCATAGATTGCAACCCTTTTACAGCCAACATGAGTGTGCAAGGTCGCTTTCACAATAAAACGAATAAATGCTCGACTACACCATATCCATGCAAACATCATAAAGCCGAACATAAATGGAATCGACATCGGGATATATGCATGACTAAATGCATTAAATCCATACAGTATTATCATCATACTGCATACAGCAAATGCCAGTTTGACAATGAAGACTTCATCAAATGTTCGAACAATAAAATGATAAACGCCTGTCAACAATAAGCTAATAATTGAAAAAAATGTGATTAAAATTACACCGTGGTTAACTCCAGGTACAACTTCTGCTCCTAAATCAAATAAGCGAATGACATAACACAACCATAAAATCACAGGAAATGCGACTAAGTCTAAAAACATCAATAGAGCCTGTTTTGCTAGCCTTGGTGCTGATGCAAGCTGATAAATAATCTTCTTCACAATAATCTTCTAATTATCCCATTAAGCATGCGCACGTTATACGCAATTCTTCCACAAGCTGAAATGACGATCTTGCCTTAATAATACAACGATAAAGCAAAAAGCTAATTTATAATTAACTGCTTTAAACTTTATCGCCTATTCGCTCATCACTGATCTAAAAACTTTCTTTAGTTTTTCAATCGCATCAACTGTTTTCTTAATATTATCTTCGCTCAGTGTTGGATGTACTAAAAACATAAGACTAGTTTCACCAAGCTGCTGAGCATTTTTCAAACGTTCTTTCGGTCGCCAATTCGTATTATCAAAAGCATGCTCTAAATACACTTCAGAACATGAACCACTATAACATGGTACGCCTTCTGCATTGATAAATTGCATGATTCGGTCACGAGACCAACCACTTGGTAACGCATTTATATTGACTTGCACATAACATTTATATTGTGCATGTAGATAATCATCTGTTGGTCGGTTTACAGTAAAATAAATAGAATCAGCAAATGCTTTTAATATTTTATCTGCATTTTCAATCCTATTTTTCGTCCAATCTGCCATATAAGTGAGTTGAATGCGACCAATAACGGCTTGCATTTCCATCATACGCCAGTTTGTTCCAAAAGAATCGTGTAACCAACGGAATCCTGGTGGATGTTGTTTATTGTAGACACTATCGTAGCTTTTGCCATGATCTTTATAAGACCACATTTTTTTCCACAGGCTCTCATCGTTAGTGGTAACCATCCCACCTTCGCCACCTGTAGTCATAATTTTATCTTGGCAAAATGACCACGCAGCAATGTGACCGATAGAACCCGCAGGCTTACCTTTATATTTAGCACCATGCGCTTGAGCACAATCTTCAATAACATATAGACCCTTTTCAACTGCTAATTGCATAATTGGATCCATATCACACATCCAACCAGCCAAATGAACACAAATGATTGCCTTCGTATTTGGTGTTAATACAGCTTCTATCGTTTGTCTTGAAATATTTTGTGAATCTAACTCAACATCAGCAAAAATTGGATTCGCTCCAGCTGTAACAATCGAACTTGCCGAAGCTAAGAAAGTACGTGAAGTTACAATCACATCATCACCAGCACCAATTTGTAATGCTTTCAATGCAACATCAAGTGCAACAGTCCCGTTTGCTAGAGCAACGGCATATTTTGTACCAGAAAACGATGCAAATTCCTTTTCAAATTCACGGCATTCTTGTCCTGTCCAATAATTTACTTTATTCGAAAGCAATATATTTTTAACTGCATCTGCTTCTTTCTCTGTAAAGCTTGGCCATGGTTCAAATGCTGTGTTTAACATACTCTCATCCCTTTATATTGCTGATAAAATCTATTTTTTCTCTAAAATTCGTGCAGGATTTCCAACCACTGTGACACCAGCTGGAATACTCTTTGTAACGACTGCGCCCATACCGACCACCGCACCTTTTCCAATCACTAGAGGTTTATCTGGTGTACCTTGCTTAATGACTGCACCAGTGCCAATATAGGCATGATCTTCAATATGAATATTTCCGTTGCATTTTACACCTGGTGCAAAAGTCACATAATCGCCAATCACACAGTCATGAGCAACATAGCTATAAATATTAGCATGGAAAAATTTTCCAATTTTAATATTTGAAGTCAGACAGGTAAATGGGCAAAGTAAACTACCTTCTCCTACCTCAACTTCATCTAAAATAACTGTATTGATTGCTTGTATAGCTAAATGTTGAATACCATCCTGCGTCAATCTATTGGCTAGTTTTTCTCGCACCTTGCTATTTGCAATCGCAATAGTAACAGCTTTATATGTTGATGCATTTGCAATAAAGTCTGAATAGTTTAATACATTATAACCATTCAAAAAGCTGCCTGCTTGTCCATCATCAATAAATACAAACTGATGTTTATTTAATGTTGGAAATTTTTCACGAACTAATGGCATAACCTCTTTACCAAAACCGCTTGCACCATAGACACCAATAAGTTCTTTCATCTATCAACTTCCTTCTTGTTAGTACCTGTAAATTTACTCATCGTTGCTTCGCCAGCTTCATTAATATCATCCTTAGCAATGACTTTTTTGACGGTTTTAAACATAATTTTGAAATCTAACCAAACTGATTGATTTTCAACATACCATGTATCAAGTTTGAATTTCTCATCCCAGCCAATTGCATTACGCCCATTCACTTGGGCATGACCAGTCATACCAGGACGAACGTTATGTCGTTTCGCTTGTTCATTATTATAAAGTGGTAAATATTCCATGAGTAATGGACGAGGCCCTACAATACTCATATCACCTTTGATGACATTCCATAACTCAGGCATTTCATCCAGACTTGTTGAACGTAACATTTTTCCAAAAGGGGTTAAACGTTCGTGATCAGGTAATGGATTCCCTTGTATATCAACTGCATCTTTCATCGTCCTAAATTTAATCATTTCAAAAGGTATCCCATTTAATCCTGGACGTACCTGACGGAAAAGAACTGGGGAGCCTAGATTTTTTTTCACTTTATAAGCTACAAAAATGTATAAAGGCGATAGAATTACCAATGCAATTGATGCAATCACAATATCAAGTAAACGTTTAAGCATTTATAGACCTAAAATATTAAGCAATTTGTGGTTGACTTTATCGGCATCAAATTTTTCTATGGCAATCTTATAACTAGCATCTCCCATAGTTCTAACCTGATCTGGATGTTCTAAAAAATATATCATTTTTTTTGCCAATTCTTCAGCATTCCACTTTGGAACAATAAAACCATTCAAACCATTAACGACAGTTTCCCTGCATCCTGGGACATCTGTAGTGATAATTGCTCGACCAATTGCCATTGCTTCCTGGGTACTTCTAGGGACACCCTCACGATAAGACGGCAGAACAAAAACATCACTATTGGCAATCCATTCCTGAATGTTATCAACATGACCAGGGTATTCTATAATTCCCGTTTCTATTAGATCTAGTAACTCAGTCTCAGATAAGGCCCCTAAATTACTCTTATCAATCGCCCCTAGTACAGTGAATTGACTATCTGGATATTCTTTTTTTACAAGCTTTGCTGCTGCTACAAATTCATGTATACCTTTTTCTTTCAGCAATCTACCGATAAATAAGAATCGCATTTTTTGTACATTTATCGTAGCAGCAGGTCGATAAGGATATTCGTTCAAATTTAATCCGATTCCACCTAAGATACTTACACTTTTTATTGTTAAAGAATATTTTTTTACTAAATCTATAGGATCATCAGGGTTTAAAAAAATTAACGTATCTAAATAGGGAAATGTGATTCTATATAAGAAGATCTGAATATTCCGTATTAACTTAGCCTTAGAGGATATTCCATTAGGCTGATCAGTAAATGTATATCCTAAACCTTCTAACATACCAATTCGACGAGGCACTGCTGCCAATTTAGCAGCTAAAGTTCCAAAAATAACAGGTTTACTAAAGTATGAGAAAACGATATCGGGTTTAATTTCACGAATTTTATGGGAAAGCTTATAAGTTGCTATTAAATCTAATAAAGGATTCAATCCTCCACGATTTAATTCATAAGTTACAGGAATTGCGCCTAAAGAGCTTATTTTTTCTAAATCAGTATCTTTATACTCTGAAATAAAAGCATAGATCACGTACCCTTTATAACGTAAAGATTTAATCAAATCTGCACGAAAACCATAAAAGCTTGATGCAATTGTACCAATAATAACAATTTTCTTAGTCATGAGATTCACAGGAATAGTTTAATCTTTCCAATTGATTAATTAAATCATCAACCAAATTAACTTTATTAATAAAACTCTCAGAACAATTAAACACATGCTCTCTAGAAGAAACTCTTACATCTTTACTGAATTCTAAAATAGAGTCAAAATCAGGAGCTCCATTCTTATAATAAGAAAAGTCCTCAGGAAAAATATCCCTATGCCCAGAATATACAGGAAGCCCTAAACTAAGATATTCTCTAACTTTTAGTGTACAAGCCTCGTGCATACCTTTTCGATATAAAGCAAAAGAGGATAAACCAACCCAACATTTTTGTGCTAGATCATTAATTTCTTTTGTACTAAGTTGACCATGAAAAATAACACGATTATCGTTTATAGCTAGTTCTTTATCAGCTTGCTCTACATTACCAACCACATGAAGAATAAATTTTTCATCTGTATTTTTCAAGTTAACTAATAGGAGATCCAATCCGTGCCATTCGAAAAAGTAACTTGCCACAAATAAAATTTCTGGAATATCTGATCTATTATCATTAAAAAGTTTTGATTCTAGAAATACACCATTAGGATAAACTAATGTTTTTTCTTTTTTCTTTATAATGCGTGTTTGCTCAAATTCAACAATCTCATGAGTCACACCAATTATACCAGCTGCTTTTGATATACAAGCTCTTCCTAGCAAACTATCAGCTTGCCCACGACACTTTCCCAAAATGCCCAGACTATTTAGTTCTGGTAATTCAAGAGTATGATGTACTAAATAAACTGGTATTTTGATCTTATTTAGAAAATTTAATAAGAAGGGATCATGAACACTATATCTTAAAAGAATCACATCATAATTAGAGCTTTCGTTTAATAGCCAATTATAAAACTCTTTTCTTATCTGAAACCATGCATAAGCTTTCTTAATAAAGCCTGTCGATTTAGACATACGGCTAGGAAAAACCACCTCATGATTAGGATAAGTATTCTGAGGGCAGAAAATTTTAACCGTTAAATCTTTACCTAGTATATTAGCTGCTTTTTGCTCCCAACACATTTGTTGGTATATACCAGAAGAATAAGAGAGCATTATAGCACAATGTAAAAACTTCATATTTAACACCTACTATCTTTCATCTTGAAACATAGCCCAATCATTAACCAAAAAAGAGATATTACGAATGAGTTAAATGAAACAAAAGTTAAACAACTTATTAAGACAAACATAAAAACAGCTAAAAAATATTCTGATTTTGTTTTTTTAAAAATAAATAGTATACTCAACAAAAGGATTGAAAAAACAATAAGGAGCATTATACCGCCCTGTGTTAAGAAATAAATAAACTGACTATCTGGAGATTCTTCTAAGGCTAATTGAGGAGGAATGATAGTCCCAAATGGATTAAGGGTTACATAGTCAATAAGATTTATCCACGCATTTAAGCGGCCGCTTAAATTACCTGAGCCTTCTGCTCCCTGATTAGCAACATTTCCAATCTCGACTGTCCTTTCCAAATAATAATCTGAAGAAAATTTAAACATTAAAAAAACAGACAAAGATACAGCAAAAAAAGAACCCAATACCCCCTTCATGCTCTCAATTTTATTTCCTTGTTTAAAGGAATAAAATAAAATCACACTATAGCCAATAAATAATCCAACCATACTTGTTCTAGAAATTGACAGCATGACACAAAGCAGACTTAAAAAAATAAAAATTATTGAGAAAATACTTTGCTCTTTTAAATATTTTTTTGTTATTAAGAAAAAGAAGAAAGAGAGTCCTGAGAAAAAACCAAGAATATTAGGGTTTACAAAGAAACCTGTCGCTCTTGCTCCAATTTCTTCCACTCCCAACCCAATTTGACTTTTATTTATTAAGAGAGTGAGAAACTCAAATAAGCCTAAAGGCCCACCCAACCCATAATTAAAAAAAAGAAACTGACCAACTGAGAAGAAAAAGCAAATCGATATAAAAAAACCATTAATCCAAAATAGAAATCTAAAATTAACTAAGTAGCCAAAATAAAAGAAAATTATCGGTATAAATATATATATATACATTTGTGCCAACAATCCAATATTGCTATAGAGGAAAGCCCCCAAAACAGAAAATACAATTATAACAAAAAACCACAAATACCAGACAACAAAAATATTATTAGTTAAAACTTTTGGATAAAGAAAAAAAAGTAAAAGTAAAACAGGTAGGTGTAAAATAAAAAAATATGAAATAGAACTACCAGCGAATTGAAAGTAAAATATATCAGAAAGAATACAGAAGAAATAACTAATAAAAAACAAGAAACTTATTATAGACTTCTTTTTAATCACCAAAAAACTCATATATTAATCCTTTTAGCCATTACCAAGGTTAATATCTTTAAAATTCTTCTCCTGAAAATCATCAAGCCTATAAAAAACATAAACAACCATATTAAAAAATTAGGAATTAAATCTTTAAAATTAAAAACATTTAATATTGATAAAATTAAAATTACAAAGGTGATGAGATATGTTCTAAAAGTAGAAATATCTCGCCAAACAAGTTTAGAAAATTCAGTTCTTATAACAAAAAAAATCCAAAATGAAGTAGCAAATGCGATAGCTGATCCTGATGAACCTAATATAGGAACTAAAAAATAATTCCCTAAAATGTTAACTAACATCGCCATAATTGAAGCGACCATAAGTAAGCTCGTTTTTCTTACTATAGCGATACCAATAGCTGTTGTCTCTGAGAGCGTATAAAAAAGTGGCCCGATTACACATGCTACAATTAAACTTTGTACTGTTAAATACTGACTAGGCAAGAAAAAGGGAATTATCCATGAGAACAAACCAGATAAGACCGCTAAAAAAAATATAATCATCAATAAATATTCAGTAATCTCATCTATTTTATTATAATCTACGCTACCCTCACTCACCCATTTATAGACTACAGGTGCCCATATCGTATTAAAAATTGTTGCTATAATAGTTACGGCACCAGCTATACTCATTGAAACAGAGTAAATACCTAATTCATGATAATTAGAAAATTGACGAAGAAAAAGCCTATCAGACATATTCAAAGCCCAAGAGGCTAAAGCTCCAATCAATAAAGGGAAGCCGAAAAAAAAGTACTTTTTAAGTTGTTCCTTATCTATTCTCTCTTGAATAGAGTTTAACCAATCTTTTCTAGTATTAAATGCATAAAATACGAATGCAGAAACTATTGATAACATATTTATAGACAACAGACTAAAAGTATCTCTGGGCCCCCCCAAAAGGAAAACACCTATAATAAAAATTAACAACAATAATTTTGGCAATAATTGACTAATAGAAAAAGCAAAAGCTCTATCTTGCATTCGCAACACTAAAGAAAGGAATCTAGTTAATAATGCAGCAACAAAGCATATTATAGTTATGACGCTTAAATATGTACTATCTATTCCGTATAACCAAATAGATAAAATATTTGAATTATATATAAGGATAAGAAAAACAGAAAAAAGACTAAAAAAAAGACAAGGAAATATAAGAGTTTTTAATAATAAGGCTTTATTATATGTTTCATGATACTCTCGAACATAAGCTTGATCTAATCCTAACCCAAATAAAAGAACAGCAAAGCTCGTAAAAACTTGAAGCATTGAAATTCGACCAACATCTTCAACGCTATAAAACCAAGTAATTAAAGGAAGGCTTATAAGGCTTAATATCCCTCCACCTATAGGACCTAAAGCATAGCCTAGAATTTTTTTTAGGTACATTACCCTACCTCATTGGGAAATAATATATCATCCCAAATAGGAATATTTTCTTTCCAACTTGATGATTTTTTAATAAAATTTCTAACCAATTCATTATTACTTGCTGACTTTTTACACCCATTCAGAACCATGACATTCAACTTTTCCGCAACATCTTCTACTGAATCAATTAATATTAATTTAGATGTTAATTCTGTTAGTTGTTGATACGGCAACCAACTACCTGCTAACACCCAACCTCCAGCATATAATGTTTCCTGCATAGATCCACTGAACTGATCTGTAGGTTGTATATTAATAAGAATATCAACAACTGATCTTAACTTAGCTATCTCATGAAAATCATAGAATTGATCTAGAATAGTATATTTAATATTTTTATTTTGATCTAATGCTTCTTTAATCAATTCCTTACTATTCCCACCATAAGCAAGTGGAAAAACCAAATGAATATTATCTAAAACCTCTATATTTAGCTCAGCAACTTTATCAATTACTTTCAATTGCTGATGCGCTAAATTAGCATTATAACCTACCATAATTTTTATTTTATTAATTGGTAAATTAAAATTAGTACACAAAGCAAAATAATCTTCATTTTTCAGCCGGTCAATTTCGTCTAAAGCAGGCAATCCAAATCTAGCTACATAAAGCTCAGTTGCTATTGCTGCTTTTTTTTCAATAAATAAAGCCTTTGTTTTTGGGTTTGTAAAAATAATTGCATCAGAACCTTTAAATACTAACTTTTGAAGAAAAAATTTAAACTTTGAGGCAATACGATAAAAATCACTTCCCCAGATAACAGACACCAGTCGATTTGTTTTTCTTTTTAATTTAAAAATATACGGTCCTAGGAAAAAATAAACAAAATGTATGACGATGACATCATAGTCATCATCCAGTTCATCAATAATCTTACTTAATTCAAACAGACTATTTAAAGCTGAAAATGAAAAACCAAATTTTACAGTGATATTCTTTTGTGTACGTACAAATTTATTTTTGATCTCTTGCCCGAAGGATATTAAATCAACTGATACACCCTTTTTGTCATACTGATTAACAAAATCCTTGATAAAAACAGAATCTCCATCTCCAATCACAAGCATTTTTTTCATTACGTTATCCTAATGATGTAACAATTTTTTCTTGTGCGTCTAAAGATAAATAAGGATGCATAGGCAAACTCATTACTCTTTCTGCAATCGCATCACCTACAGGTAACGATACATTTTTATCAGCAACTGCTGGTTGTTTATTCAATGGAATTGGATAATGTACAGCTGTTGGAATACCTTGCTCTTGTAACTTTTTTTGGATTTCTGCTCGATTATCGACCTGAATCGTATATTGTGCCCATGCGCTGGTATTATGTGGCTCTAAGTATGGTGTGGTGTGAACACCGACTTGATTAAATAACTGATTATAATTTTCAGCTACTTTTTGACGAGCCTGCATTTCATCATCCAAAATTTCTAATTTTGGTAATAAAATTGCTGCTTGAATAGTATCTAAACGGCTATTAACGCCAACTCGAATATGGTGATAACGACGATCTTGTCCATGGCGAGCAATTTGTCGAATGACTTTAGCTAACTCCTCGTCATTAGTGAAAATTGCACCACCATCGCCATAACAACCTAATGGTTTACTTGGGAAAAAACTAGTACAAGCAACTGTACTTAAATTACAGCTTTTACGACCTTTATAAGTCGCTCCAAAACTTTGTGCAGCATCTTCAATCACAGGAAGATTATACTTCCTGGCAATCGCATTGATGGCATCAAAGTCAGCACACTGACCATATAAACTCACAGGAATAATAGCCTTTGTTTTAGGTGTAATTGCTGCTTCTAGTTTTTCGACATCTAAATTATAAGTTTTAGAATTTACATCGACATAAACAGGCTTTGCACCTAATAATGCAACAGTTTCAGCAGTAGCAATATAAGTAAAACCTGGAGTAATTACTTCATCACCTTGTCCAATCCCAAATGCCATTTGTGCAATTTGCAGAGCATCTGTCCCATTCGCGCAAGTAATACAGTATTTTACGCCAACATAAGCAGCTAACTTTTCTTCTAGTTCTGTTACTTCTGGCCCCAGAATATATTGACCATGTGTCAATACACTCTGAATACCTGCATCAATTTTATCTTTAATTCGATTTTGCTGTGCTTTTAAATCAATAAAGTCAATCATATTAACTCTGCTTTGTTAATGTCGTTCCATCGAGTTGATAAACTGCTCCTGTATGAAAACAGGTTACTTGTACCTGTCCTTGTAAAGGAAGATCAAGCTGCTCACCAAATTCACTCATCCAACCAATCTGTTTAGCCGGCACCCCCACCATTAACGCATAGGCAGGCACATCTTTATTTACGACTGCACCAGCTCCAACAAATGCATAAGCACCAATGGTAACACCACAGACAATAGTACAGTTTGCGCCTAATGTGGCACCCTTTTTCACCAGTGTGTCACGATATTGATCTTTGCGTTCTATCAAAGAGCGCGGGTTATATACATTGGTAAAAACCATGCTTGGGCCACAAAACACGCCCTCTTCCAGAACGACATTATCGTAAACCGATACATTATTTTGAACTTTACAGTGATCACCAATGACAACGCGGTTACCCACAAATACGTTTTGACCTAAAGACACGCCTTTACCGATTTTGGCGCCACTACATACATGAACAAAATGCCAAACACGTGAATCTTCACCAATTTGTGCACCATCATCAACTATGGCTGTTTCATGTTGATAAAAGCTCATGCCTTTTTCACCTTTGCCAATAATGGGTGTGGATTTGACGGGTTTTCAATAATTGGTGAAACGCGAATCACTTCAACTGTTTCAATCGCAGCACGGTTTTCTTCAATACCGTAACCTTTGCCTTCTAATACACGCTGATAGCTTTGTGTATGTAGATCGGTGAAACCACCAGAGAATTCAAGCTCTTCATTTTCAATCGTGATACTACGGTAAGTCAGTTTTTCGCCTTGCACTGCATTTTCTGGTAAATTATTCGCATTAATTGACAAGAACCAACGTACACGCGCACGCTCATACTCTAAATAACCAGAAGCCGTTTTTTCGTCACGGAAATGCACTTCATTTTTAACGATTTTGCCAAAAATAAAATGAAGCATGTCATAGAAATGCACACCAATATTAGTGGCTACACCACCTGATTTATTGTCCACGCCCTTCCATGATTTTAAATACCATTTCCCACGGGAAGTCAGGTAAGTTAGGTCAACATCAAATACTTTATCTGCTGGCGCAGCTTGAACTTTATCACGCAATGCAATAATTGATGGGTGTAAACGTAGTTGTAAAATCGAGTTTACCTTGGCACTATATTGTTTTTCATATTCAGACAGCATATTTAAATCTTCTGAATTTAATACCAATGGCTTTTCACAAATGACCTCAATGCCATTTTTCAAAGCATATTTCATATGAGGTGCATGTAAATAGTTCGGTGAGCAGATTGCAACATAATCTAGCTTTTCACCTTTTAATTTTTGGTCTTCTACATACGCTTCAAATTCTTCAAACTCAGTGAAGAACTCAGCCTCAGGAAAATGACTATCCATAATCCCTACAGAGTCATTCACATCCATAGCAACAGTTAAAGTATTGCCTGTTTCTTTAATCGCTTTAAGATGACGTGGTGCGATGTATCCGGCTGCACCAATAAGAGCAAATTTTTTCATCATTTCACTTCTTTTCAATTTCTAAATTATAGACGGAATACTGTAAAACCATGTTCAGCTATGATTGTGCGATTAAATAGGCCTTTAACATCCGCAAGAACAGGCTTATCGCTGCGCACATATGTTTTTAGTTCGGCAGCAGACAAGTTACGGAATTCATTATGTCCAACAGCGACAACAAGTGCATCGACAGGGTGTTCAGCATCAACAAGCCCCAACTCAATACCATACTCGTGCTTCACTTCTTCAGCATCAGCCCATGGGTCGGACACAACCACTTGAGCCCCCCAAGCCTCAAACTCTTTAATTAAGTCTGCAACTTTACTGTTACGAATATCAGGGCAGTTTTCTTTAAAAGTTACCCCTAGCACACCAACTTTTGCACGAGGGACATCGATACCATTTTGAAGCATTTTTTTAATAGTATTACGTGCAACATAACGTGCCATGTTGTCATTGATACGGCGACCAGCCAGAATCACTTGTGGGTGATAACCCACCTCTTCCGCTTTATGTGTTAAATAGTATGGATCAACACCAATACAATGCCCACCTACTAAACCTGGGCGAAATGGCAAAAAGTTCCATTTACTTCCAGCTGCTTCAAGTACATCGATAGTATCGATACCCAAACGGTCAAAAATCACTGAAAGTTCATTGACCAAAGCAATATTTAAATCACGCTGTGTATTTTCAATTACTTTGGCTGCTTCTGCGACTTTAATACTAGATGCTTTATGAGTGCCTGCCGTAATAATACTAGCGTAGACGGCATCAACAGTATTCGCAATTTCTGGCGTACTGCCACTGGTTATTTTTTTAATCTTGGTTAAAGTATTAATCTTATCCCCAGGATTTATACGTTCAGGGCTATAACCTGCAAAGAAGTCTTGATTGAATTTTAAACCCGATATTTTCTCTAAAATTGGAATACAAACTTCTTCTGTTGCCCCAGGGTAAACTGTTGATTCGTAAACGACGATGTCACCTTTTTTTAAAGCTTGACCTACTGTTTCACTCGCTTTTTTCAAAGGTGTTAAATCTGGACGATTTACTTGATCAACTGGTGTTGGAACTGTAACAATAAAAAAATTAGCTTCTTTTAAATCATGTAAATTCGCACTAAAGTTAAGCTGATCTGCTTTTTTAAGGTCATCTGATGAGACTTCTAAAGTATGGTCCTCTCCACGCTTCAGCTCATCGATACGATTATGATTAATATCAAACCCAATAACTGAACTTTTTTTCCCAAACTCAACAGCTAACGGTAAACCTACATATCCCAAACCAATAATTGCTATTTTTAATTCGGCAAGTTTCATAAAATTAGCCTTCATCCCTACAACATATTTAAAAATTCAAATGAACGAAAATAGAAACCATCAATTTTTCTGTGCACAATATAACAGAGTTTTTCTTCACGCTATAACGAAATTGTATGACGTATTTCCATCTAGCGTCATCCCAATTAATAAATTCAACTAAAATATAATATTATCAATGATTAACAAGACAATCCCTACCTATCAGATATACTTCGCATACAAAGCAAAGGCTTTTGTCGATGATTTTTTAAGATTTTTAAGCTAGAATAAGCAAAATTCTAAGTCTACGCACAGATTATTTGTGCCGCAGCTGATATTAAATTATATATAAATATTCAAGGGTAAAGTGTGAAGCATTATCAACTATTTTCCATCCTTGCAATTAGCATAAGCGCTGTAGGGTGTGCTGTCACTTCTGGTTTACAAACCTATGATATTCCGAGTGAAGGGATCTATAAAACTGATCTTGGAACCACTGTAAGTGTAATAAAAATTACTCAAGATACTTTGCAGACAATCAAACCGACACAACTCAATAATCAACAGAACTACACCTCGCTATTCACACAACCTCAGCAAATTTATCGTTTAAGTTCAGGTGATGTTTTATCCATTCAACTTTGGGCATACCCTGAAATCACCCCACCTGTAAACAATCTGACGAATGATCAATCGATTCAAGCCAATGGATACCCTATTGATTATAATGGATTCATCCAATTGCCCTTAGTAGGTCGATACAAGGCATCCGGTAAAACTTTAAGTCAATTAAATTCGGAATTACGAAATCAATTTGCTCATTATTTAAAAACTCCTGACGTAATCGTTCGAGTCTTAAACTATCAAGGACAACGTTACTCTGTTCAAGGAAGTGTAAGGAAAGGTGGTCAATTTTATTTAAATGACCAACCTATCAACATATATACCGCACTAGGTATGGCTGGTGGTGTCTCAGATCAAGGTGACAACACATACATACAATTAGTCCGTAATGGCATCACTTATAACCTCAACACACTTGAATTAGAAAAATCAGGCTATTCGCTACACAAACTTTTAATGCAACCAAACGATACAGTCTACGTTAGTACCAAAGAAAATCAGAAAATATACATCATGGGTGAATCGGGTAAAAACCAAGCACTACCAATGCGTGATCAGGGCATGACTTTAAGCGATGCTCTTGGGGAGGGTTTGGGTCTAAATCCTTTATCCGCAAGTGCTAGCCGAATTTATGTATTACGCACTAATGCAAATGATCGACGAACTGAACTTTATCATTTGAATTTAATGAGTCTAGGTGACTTTGGGCTAGCAAATCAATTCCGTTTGCGTAGTAATGATATTGTTTATATTGATGCAACAGGCTTAACTCGCTGGCAACGTGTTATGAACCAGATTGTACCTTTCTCCAGCGCACTTTATAGCTTTGATCAGCTAGGTAAGTAATCATGCAGATTCGAAGTATTTTAGTGGTTTGCGTTGGTAATATTTGTCGTAGCCCTATGGCAGAGTATCTACTCAAACGAGACTATCCTGAGTTGAATATTGAATCTGCTGGTATTGCTGGTCTTACAGGTCACCCCGCCGATGAAAAAGCTCAATTGTGTATGCAGCACTTAAGTATTGATATGAGTGCCCATATTGCCAAGAAACTAAACTCTGGGCATTTAAAACAAGCTGATTTAATCCTCGTCATGAGTAAAAATCAGCAAGCTCATATTGAACAAACTTGGCCTTTTGCTAAAGGAAAAGTTTTCCGCTTAGGCCATTGGCAAAATAAAAATGTGCCAGACCCATATCAGCATGATCAGGCCTTTTTCGATGAGACATGTCAGCTTATTCAACAGTGTGTCACTGATTGGAAAAATTATATTTAACTTTTAGATTAAGATTATGAGCCAAAATACTAATACTGAAGACACAATTGACTTGAAAGAGCTTTTTTTCTCTCTTATTGCTCAATGGAAATTAATTGCTTTATTTATCATTCTTAGTCTTGTATGTGCACTTTTGTACCTTCGTGCAACACCTGATACCTATTCAGTTGATGCCTTAGTTCAAGTTGAAGACAGTAAGGGAGCCTCAGCTGCTTTATTAGGCGACTTGTCACAAATGATTGATCAAAAATCACCTGCTCAGTCTGAAATCGAAATTTTAAAATCCCGTTTAGTCTTAGGATCAGTGATTCAAGCACTTCATCTTGATCTCAATATTTCAAGTACAGAAGATACTTTACGTAATCGTTTATTGAAAAAACCACATTTTATGACTGAATATAATTCTAAGTCAGTCATTTTTAAAGATAATACCAAGCAGTTTGAAGTCCGAGATTTTCTAATACCAAATCAATTTATTGATAAAGGACTTAACCTTACTTTCAAAAATCGGGACTTTTTCTTAGTAAATCCCCAAAATGATCAAATTATATTTACCGGCATCATTAATCAATCAAACTCCATTCAAAATAAATATGGCTCATGGAAAATAAGTGTTTTTACAAAAGACACTTTAACCAGTGCATATCGAATTCAAAAGAAATCTTTACCCGCTGCTGTCAATGCTCTTAGTTCAAATTATACAGTTGCAGAAAGAGGTAAAATGACTGGAATTCTTGGTTTAAGTTATCAAGGTCAAGATAAACAACATATTACCAAGGTTTTAAATGCAATATTATCAGCTTATAGTGCTCAAAATGTTGCTCGTCGTTCTGCTGAAACAGCTCAAACACTTAAATTCTTAGATGAACAACTACCAGAGTTAAAAAAACAGCTCGATGATGCTGAACGAGAATTTAATAAATTTCGTCAAAAATATAATACTGTTGATGTCACCAAAGAATCTGAACTTTACCTTACTCAGAGCATCACGTTAGAAACTAAAAAAATAGAATTACAACAGCAACAAGCAGATTTGTCAGCGAAATATACAACTGAACATCCAGCGATGAGAGAAATTAACGCTCAAATTTCTGCAATTAATAAACAGATTGGTGAATTAAATACTACATTAAAACAATTACCTGATTTGCAACGCCAATATTTACAACTTTATCGTGAAGTTGAAGTAAAAACCCAACTTTACACTGCTTTATTGAATTCGTATCAACAACTCCGAATCGCAAAAGCAGGAGAAATTGGTAATGTTCGTATTGTTGATACTGCGGTTGAACCAGTTGAACCAATTAAGCCGAAGAAACTACAAGTGCTTATTCTTGCTATGTTCTTGGGTGGCTTCTTAGGCACAGTAATTGCATTATTGCGCAATATGTTACGTACGGGCATCAAAGATAGTGGGCAAATTGAAAACGAATTTAATTTACCTGTTTACTCAACTGTACCTCGCTCTCCGATTCAAGAGACACGTATCAGTATTTTAAAGAAAAAGAAAACTATTCCTATCCTTGCGGTTAAGCATAATGATGATATTGCAATCGAAAGCTTACGTAGTATTCGAACTGCGATTCATTTTGCACTCGCAAGTGCAAAAAACAATGTCATTGTGATTGCAGGCCCTTCTCCTGAAGTTGGTAAATCATTTATCTCAACCAATTTGGCAACTATCTTTGCACAGAGTAACAAGAAAGTTTTGTTAATTGATGCAGATATGCGTCGTGGCTACATGCATAAATATTTTAATTTAGACGTAAAGCCTGGTTTATCTGAATTTTTAAGTCATCAAGCTGATTTAAACCAAGTCGTCAATACAACTGAGGTGTCAGGCTTAAGTGTTATTACACGAGGTAAAAGTCCTACGAATCCTTCAGAAATGTTAGGATCTGAGCAGTTTGAATTATTACTTAATCAATTAAGCCAAGAATATGATCATATTATCATTGATACACCGCCTGTACTTGCCGTGACCGATGGAATTATCATTTCTCAATATGCGGGTGTAAACTTACTTGTAGCGCGCTATGCTAAGTCACAAATGAAAGAACTTGAACTGAGTTTAAATCGTTTTGAACAAGCGAATGTTAAAGTAAATGGCTTCATTTTAAATGATATTCAACGTGCAAGTGCTGGTTATGGATATGGATACAATTATTCCTATGCTTACAAAGCAAATAACAATGATTAAAAATCCATCATGATAGTCATGTCAAAAGGCCAGATCTCAAAGTCTGGCTTTTTATTGATAAACACATAAACTATATAAAAAATACACGCATTTTTTAGCTGAGTTATTCAATGCTTAAGCTTAGACATGCTAAGATCATGACCATATTTTTTATTAAAATCTTACTTCGGACATCTCATGAGTAAAGCTTTACCTGTCATTGCAGCAGTCGTTTTAGGTGGCGCAGCCCTTGTTCCTGTTTACTATGCTACTCAGCATCCAACGACTGAACTTGGATCAAAAGCGGATAAGAATGCAGCACCTGTTGCAAAAATCAGTTATGCCTTAGGCTATGAAGTTGCAAAACAAACACCACCTGAATTGGAAACAGCTGCATTTATCACAGGTTTCCGTGATGGGCATGCCAAAAAGCCTGCTGCATACACCGAAGAAGAATTACAAGCTGCTTATATGGAATTCCAAAAGGAACTTCAACAAAAACAACTTAATGAAACAAAAAAAGCTGAAACCACAAACAATAGTTTTTTAGCTGAGAATGCGAAAAAAGAAGGTGTGAAAACAACGGCTTCCGGTTTACAGTACAAAATTATTAAAGAAGGTACTGGCAAACAACCTGTCGCAACGTCTGTTGTGAAAGTTCACTATAAAGGTCAATTAACAGATGGTAAGGTCTTTGATAGTTCTTATGACCGTGGTGAGCCAATCGAATTTCCACTCAACCAAGTCATTCCGGGTTGGACAGAAGGTTTACAATTAATGAAAGAAGGTGGTAAAGCAACGTTTTATATCCCTTCTCAACTTGCTTATGGAGAACAAGGCGTTCCGGGTTCTATTCCACCAAATAGCACATTAATTTTTGATGTCGAGTTAATCGCTGTAAAATAATTAGTAACAAGGAGAGCATAAGCTCTCCTTTATTTTGGAAGAAATAATGAAAAAACTAAGTTTGATTTTAATTGCTTCAATGCTGGGGACAGCACATGCAGCACCCATTACTTTAAAAAGCCCACAAAAAGATCAGTTGGGATATAGTTACGGTTATTTAATTGGTAAGAGTTACGCTGAGACATTAAAAGATCTTGATATTGCAACAATCTCACAAGGTCTAGAAGAAGCGATACAAGGTAAGTCTGCATCGTTAACTGATGAAGAAATGATTAATCTATTAAGCCAATATAAAAAGCGTCTCGAAGCAAAACAACTGGTAGAATTTCAGGAACTTGCTCAAAAAAATGAGCAAATTGGAAAAGCATTTTTAGCTGAAAACACAAAGAAAGCTGAGATTATAACCACCAAATCAGGTTTACAGTACCAAGTGATCCAAGAAGGCAAAGGCAAATCACCTAAAGCAACTTCAACAGTGAAAGTAAATTACGAAGGACGACTCTTAGACGATACGGTATTTGACAGTTCAATTGCACGAAATCATCCAGTTGAATTCAAACTTAATCAAGTCATTGCCGGTTGGACTGAAGGCGTTCAAACCATGAAAGTAGGTGGTAAGAGTCGTTTCTTTATTCCAGCAAATTTAGCATATGGCGAAGTGGGTTCAGGTGATGTGATTGCACCAAATAGCACACTAATTTTCGATATTGAATTACTAGAAGTGAAATAAGAAAAAACCTCCTGTACAGGAGGTTTTTTATATTAATGCTTAAGTTGTCTTGGGCGAAAGCCTGTTGCAAAAAGCCCAATAGCATACGCAATAACACCAATTACACATAAACCAGCCACTTCAGCGATGCGTAACCATTGTGAAATATCGCCTTGATACCAACTTAAACCATACCAAAGTGCGACAATCATAGTGATGTTCGCAATTGCATATTGGAACGCTAGTTTCTTCCAATGCGCACCAAATCGATAAATATTCCGTTTATGTAAATAGAAATATAGCATACACGCATTCACCAAAGCTGAACCTGATGATGCTAAAGCTAAAGCCATATGTTCTGCATGCCAATCAATTAACTTAAACAAGCCAATAAAGACGACGTTTAAAATCGCATTCGCAGCCACTGCCATCAAACCTACACGAACAGGGGTTTTGGTGTCTTGCTGAGCGTAAAACCCAGGTGCAAACACTTTGATCAACATAAATGAGATCACGCCTGCACTCATACATTGCAAGGCTAATGCTGTCATTCGTGTATCTTCCAACGTAAATTCACCACGTTGGAACAAGGCTTGAATAATCGGTGTAGACAACATAAATAATGCGATGCTCGAAGGAATACCAACAAGCATGATGATTTTAGCAGCCCAATCGATCATGCTCTTAAATTTAGCTTGGTCTTGTTCTGCATGACGCGCTGATAACGAAGGTAAAATCACGGTACCGATTGCTACGCCGATTAAACCGAGTGGAAGCTCTGTCATACGTTCAGCACTATATAACCATGACACTGAACCATCTTGCATGAATGAAGCCCAAATCGTATTCAGCAATAAGTTGATCTGCGTGACTGATACACCAAATAAAGCAGGTAACATCAGTTTTAAAATACGGTTAACACCTTCATGCTTAAAATCAACTTTCGGGGGAATCAGTAAGTTCTTATTCCATAACTCAGGAATCTGAATCGCGAGCTGTAAAACACCTGCCACGACAACAGCCCATCCTAATGCCATAATCGGTTCAGCCATATACGGCGTTAGCCACCACGCCCCTGCAATCATTGCCAGATTCAGCAACACAGGTGAAAAGGCTGGCGATGCAAATGAACCATAACTATTTAAGATGCTACTCGCAAAAGCCGTTAATGACATGAACATCAGATAGGGAATCGTAAGACGAAACATATCAACAGCGAGGTCAAATTTCTCAGGATCGTTATGAAATCCGGGTGCGTAGATATAAATAATTGCAGGTGCAGCAACCATTGCGACAAACGTCAATAATGACATGGCTGTGAGTAGACAACCAAAAACTCGACTAATGAGAATCTGAACTTCGGCATGCGCACGACTGGTTTTATATTCAGTTAGAACAGGAATGAATGCTTGAGAAAAAGCCCCTTCTGCGAAGAGTCGCCGAAAAAAATTGGGAATACGAAAGGCAACGACGAAAGTATCGAAGTCCTTGCCCGCACCAAATACATTGAGTAGCACAACATCACGCACTAATCCCAAAATTCGGGATAACATCGTCATTGCACTGACAATGACAGTCGATCGCCACAATGCCATCGCATTCACCTACGGCTTATCTTTAAAAAGCGTTATTGTAATGAAAGTCCAAATAGATTTCGTTGTGAAATCATAAATCCGACGAAGTTTTTTTAGCGAGTTGTTGGCGGAACAACTGCCAATCAAAATATGGTCCTGGATCTGTTTTACGTTTTGGGGCGATATCAGAGTGACCTGCAATATGATTCTGAATTTTTGGATAGGCCTGTCGCAGTAGTGTTACGACTTCTACCAAAGCCTGATATTGTTCAATTTCAAAAGGCAAATCATCGCTGCCTTCTAATTCGATGCCAATCGAATAGTCATTACATTCTTTTTGAGCCAGATAACTGGAACGTCCTGCATGCCATGAACGGTCATTAAAGTTTACAAATTGAATGACCTCTCCTGTACGCAAGATCAGCAAATGTGCGGATACCTGCATCCCTTCAATGGTCTGAAAATATGGATGGATAGACCAATCTAATTTATTTTGAAAAAACTGCTGAATATAGCCTCCACCAAACTGTGAGGGTGGCAAACTAATATTATGAATAACAATTAGTTGAATATCCGTATCATCAGGACGAGTATTAAAATTAGGTGATGCAATCTGGGTCGCACCGATTAATTTTCCATCTTGCACTTGAGTAAATTTAGCCTGTTGCATTATGACCCGAATCAGCAATTTAATGTTTATCTACTGCATTCTGACATGCTTTATCACGAATAATCGAGATGAAATACTTATTTTTTATGAGGAGGGTGCTAATATATCGCACAAGTTTTTTGGTCATAAATATACTGGAACGGGTATGAGTATTCCTCAATCTTTGCTTGAACAATCTATTCAAATCAATATTCAACAAGCATTACAAGAAGATATTGGGGATGGTGATATTACCGCAATGCTTACCCCTGAAGAAGAGCAAGCAACCGCAACGATTATTACCCGTGAAGATATGGTTTTAGCTGGTCAGCCTTGGGTCAATGCGCTGATTCAAGCGTATGATGACTCCGTACAAATCACATGGCTTAAACAAGAAGGTGAGCATGTTGCTGCAAATGAGGCTTTTTTAAAACTCGCTGGTTCTGCGCGTAGTTTACTGACTGTGGAACGCCCTGCTTTAAACTTCATTCAAACTCTTTCTGCTGTGGCGACTAAAACTGCAAATTATGTGCAACAACTTGAGGGTTTAAATACCAAATTGCTTGATACACGTAAAACCTTACCCGGTCTACGTATTGCACAAAAATATGCAGTTGCTGTGGGTGGTGGACAGAACCATCGTTTAGGTCTATTTGATGCATTCTTAATTAAAGAAAACCATATCATGGCAGCTGGTGGTATTGCTCAAGCGATTAGCAAAGCACATGACATTGCACCAGGTAAACCTGTCGAAGTAGAAGTTGAGACTTGGGACGAGTTAAACCAAGCACTTGAAGCTGGTGCAGATATCGTGATGTTAGATAATTTTAGCCAGCAACAAATGATTGATGCGGTCAAGCATGTTGCGGGGCGTTGTAAATTAGAGGCTTCTGGTAATATTACAATTGAAAACTTGCGCGAAGTTGCAACCACAGGCGTCGACTATATTTCAATGGGCGTACTCACTAAAGATGTTCGCGCTGTAGACTTATCTATGCGTTTTAATGCTTAAATATTCTAAGCATCATCATCCGATGACTGTGTTTTAAGTTCATCAGAAGTCGAAATGTTTGTTGTTTCGACTTTCTCAGTCCACGCTGATTTAGCTTCAGCTGAATCAGTAGGTCTTGGATCTGCCGCCATTAGCACAAAAGTCACTGCAGTTAATAACACTAGAAAAACTTGTACCATGTTCCCCTTCCTTATTTATTCTTAATTTTTCTAGTCTATCAATCCAAAATGAGTCAAATAAATGGGTTATGTGACAAACTGCAAAGATTGTGTGATTTTATGTTGAGGAATAAATTGACCTGTTTATTTTTTGCTTGCTGTTACAGCCCTTGGCAACAGGTCAGTGTTGATCTGTTATGGTTGGACTTTTGACTTGGCTTATACTCATTTTCCTAGGTATTTATAGGTTTATGCTTCATTAGCATCTAAATTGATAAATAAAAAAAAGGCGGTCTAAACATACCAGACCGCCCGCACTATCAACTGGAGATTACCAACCGAGTGCCTGCTGTTGCTTCTGAATCAATTCTGCGATTCCTTTTTCTGCAAGCTCTAACATGGCATTAGACTGCTGGCGAGTGAACGGTTTCTCTTCTGCCGTTCCTTGAATTTCAATAAATTCGCCCGCTTGTGTCATCACCACATTCAAATCCGTTTGGCAATTTGAATCTTCTTCGTAACACAAATCGAGTAGAACTTCGTCTTGGTACATTCCTACTGAAATTGCTGCTACGAGACCTTTTAATGGGTCTTGTTTAATCTTTTTATTGCTCAGTAACACATTCATGGCATCAACTAAAGCCACAGCTGCACCTGTAATGGCTGCTGTGCGAGTACCGCCATCTGCTTGAATCACATCACAGTCAATCGTAATCGTGTTCTCACCCAACTTCTTCAAATCCACCATGGCACGAAGACTACGACCAATGAGACGTTGGATTTCTTGGGTACGTCCTGTTTGCTTACCGCGCGCTGCCTCACGGTCACTACGTGTATGTGTCGAACGTGGCAACATACCGTATTCAGCAGTCACCCAACCTTGCCCTTTACCTTTCAAGAAACGTGGAACTGAGTTATCAATACTTGCTGTACACAACACTTTGGTATGACCAAATTCAACCAAAACTGAACCTTCTGCGTAACGGGTATAGTTACGGGTGATTTTTACTTCACGTAACTGGTCTAATGCTCTTTGGTCAATACGCATAATGATTCCTTAAAACGATGGCACAAATATAATTGCACCATAGTATATCTCAATTACTCGTACTTTCCCTTTTACTTATTGGTGATGAGCATCGCTTGATGGCTCAAACGACGCTCAATCTTGATTAAGCAGCTTTACCAAACATACTTTTCACTGCGTCAACAAGGCTATGCTTGATCGCCCCCAAACGGTCAACCACATTGTCAGGCAAAGAATGAATCGCCAAACGTTTATATACACTCACAATTTGAGATCCAAACGGCGCTGTATTGTACTGTTGACCAAACTCTGCACAGACTTCACGTACTTTAGGTGCCATTTCTTGATAGCGGTTGGCAGGTACATCAGGGAACAAGTGATGTTCGATTTGATGACTCAAGTTACCACTCAAGAAGTGCATGATTTTACCGCCAGTAAAGTTTGCTGAACCACGAATCTGACGTAAGTACCATTCTGCTTTGGTTTCATTATCAATATTGTCAGTGATAATTTCAGAGTCTTCTGTGAAGTGACCACAATAAATCACGGTCGATGCCCAGTAGTTACGGATCAGATTGGCAACAAAGTTACCTGCTAATACTGGCAAGAACATTGGGCCCGCGATCAATGGGAACAATACATAATCTTTACCAAACTGACGCACCATCTTTTTACGTAGATTTTTAGATTCTACATACACTTCTTTCCAAGTTTTGGTGCCATCAAACAACACTTTTTCCATCTCTAAACGTTGCAAAGCCAATAGCCATTCAAAACCCGTTGATAATACAAAACCTGTTGGTACGTTGAATAAAAAGCGAGGTTCCCACTTTTGCTCACGACTCATGCGCATTACGCCATAACCGCTAATGTCATGATCCATGCCAACAACATTGGTATAGGTATGGTGCTTATAGTTATGGGTATATTTCCAATCTTCACCCGTACACACCGTATCCCAGTCGTAGGTTGCACCGTTCAAGGTTGGATCATTTAGCCAGTCAAACTGACCGTGCATCACATTGTGACCGAGTTCCATATTTTCAACGATTTTAGATACGCCTAGCATAACGGTACCCAATAACCAAACAGGTGGAATCCAACCACCAAACATCAACATGCCACGCGATGCAATTTCGGTGTAACGTACAAAGTTACGTACTTTATAAATATAATCAGAATCTTCTTTGCCAATTTTAGCCATGGTTTCAGTACGGATGGCATCAATCTTACGGCCAAACTCTTGTACTTCTTCTGGTGTTAATGCACGGCTTGTGTTACCACCAAATTTGATTGGAGGAATCGTTTTAGTCGGATTTACTGTCATCATGTTCATAATATTATTCTCTATCTGGTCAATATGAATTAAAGGTCAATCTCAACAGGACTGACTGCTTCACTCACACACAACTTGATTTGCACATTGTTTTGGTTATCGATTTCACCTGTAAGTTGATTTTTCACTGCACCACTGACCTTGGTACAAACACAGGTATTACAAATCCCCATACGGCAACCAAAAGATGGTTTCAAACCCGCAGCTTCAGCGCTGGCTAACAAGTTGCCACGGCCTTCAAACTCTTGCATACTGCGACGGAAATTGACCGGTTGGATTTGGGCATCCACATCCATCGTCACTGGCAAGAAGCTTTCTTGTGTTAAACGGTCTAACCAACCACGCTTCGCCCAAATTTGACGTGTCGCTTTCATCAATCCTGGAGCAGCACACACATAGGTTTGACGTTGAACAGCATCGGCACACAAACGGTCCAAAGTTTCTTCATCAAAATAAGCAGGTTGTTCAGCACTATCGACAATAATGTGTAGGTCAAAGTGCGGATATTCTGTTGCCAGTGTTTCCAATTCAGTACGGAACGCTGGATCACGTGAGTAATAAATCAACGTCACAGGTTGATTCGAACGTGCTAATGCCTGTTTCGCAATCGGAATAATCGGCGTAATACCACTACCCGCAGATACCAAAAGAATCGGTTGTTTACCTTCTTCTGTATCAAAGTCTTTTAGCGTAAATTCGCCCATCGCCTGAGTAATTTCAATCACATCACCAGCACGTGCGCTGTTGGCTAAATAGTTAGATACTCGACCTTGTTTTTTGATACCTAATACCAATTTGTCGTGACTTGGTGAACTCACCAAGCTATACGCTCGTTGATGCTGCACACCATCAATACGAACCGTCACCATTACAAATTGACCTGGCTGATAGGTTGTAAATTTATTGTTACTGCTTAAAGTGACCTTGATCATTTCATCGGCAATAGGCTCAATCGCTTCGATTTTTGCCATAATGCGGCGCAAAGTCCACATCGGGTTAACCTTTGCAAGGATAAAATCAACAAAATCTTCTCTAACCCAATGTGGCTGATAACTTAACTGTGCGTTCATACGTTCCTCGTTTTGTATCTGGCTATTTATTTTGAGTGAACAAATGTTCGTGTAGTGAACATGTGTACACTATATTTATTTGTGCTCACTGAGTCAACACCTGTTCACTATTTTTTTGAATATTTTTTATTCATCCCTATAAACATTTAAATTTTCTTGAAAATTGATCACGATCTAGCATTTATTATTTTTAAAAAAAACGATTTATTTTGCTAAAACCACAAATGCATATGATTTAGCAATGGATAAAAGCTAAAAAAATCATGTTTTTTTTGCTAGACTCTAGCGTATGGTTTTAATGGATCTTATTCATGTCGATTAGAGATGAACGAAAACAACAGAGTCGTCAGGCTTTACTTGATGCAGCGCTCCACCTCAGTACTTCTGGACGTTCATTTAGTAGTATTAGTTTGCGTGAAGTTGCACGTGAAGTTGGCTTAGTCCCAACGGCATTTTATCGTCATTTCCAAGATATGGAGGCATTAGGGCAAGAACTGGT
This sequence comes from Acinetobacter sp. TR3, assembly GCF_027105055.1. NCBI lineage: Bacteria > Pseudomonadati > Pseudomonadota > Gammaproteobacteria > Moraxellales > Moraxellaceae > Acinetobacter > Acinetobacter sp. TR3. The sequence continues at coordinate 46,620 of NZ_CP114264.1, read as the reverse complement.
TGACCAAGTGTCTTTGCATTTAAAAAGCTTGATTCATCAATTGGGGCAAAGCTATTTAAAACATAGCGGATCTGCTAAAACACGGACAAGCATTGAATTGTTTGTACAGGCAGTAAATCACAGCCCACAACAATGGCAATTTATGATTGCAGAACGTTGGGGTGGCTCTGAAACCGTTCGTATCGCAATTGCGCGTGAAATTGAATTTTTGATTGAAGATCTTGCAATTGATTTGTGTAAACTCGATACCTTTAAACACATTCAAGAAGCCAAAGATTTACAAGTGTTATCCACGATTTTGATTAATATGTCATTTACATGGGCAATGACGTGGATCAACTTACCGAAACAATTTCCAATTGATCGTTTGTTAGAACAACAAAACTTATTTATTGACAATGCAGCGACTCAAGTCCGCTTACTTTTCCGAGGTATCTCGAACTGGGAACCACAAAACGCCTGATCTTATCAAAGCTAAAGTTTGATATATAAAAGCATTGCTTAGCGTTATGATTGATAAGACACTAATGCAAATGCCGTTTAGAACACTATGAGGAGCTTATAAGCATCATGAATCCTGATCGTCATACTCAGTTCTTAATTCGTAAAGAAAAAATTTTGCAGGTTGCGGAAAAACTTTTATTAGAAAATAACCAAGAAATGACCTTGGATGAACTGGTTGCCGAGCTAGATATTGCTAAAGGTACTTTATATAAACATTTCCGCAGTAAAAATGAATTACTGTTGGAACTGATTATTCAAAATGAAAAAGAAATTTTAAAAATTTCAGAAAAATATAACACTGATGTTAAAGAATATGCGCCTCGTTATATGCTTTATCATTTAACCTCACCAAGTCGCACGATTTTATTGCATCAGTTAGAAGAGCATCTGACGATGACCGAGTCCAAGCTCAAACATTTGTTCGATGAGCTTTATGCGATCCGTCAACAGCGTATTATTTCGCTCAAAGATATGACTGAAAAATATTTAAAATCACAGAATTATGATATGTCGATTCGTGATTATCTTTCCTATATTTGGTCTCTGACTTACGGCGCAGCTTTGCTATTGAATTCAAGCTATTACCAGCGTTCAATTGGTTCTCGTGAGAAGCTGATTAACCTGTATGTAAACCAAGCTCTGTCTTTACCGACACAAAAAGTTCAAATCGATTTAAAAGATTTACAAATCGATCAAAACTAAATAAAAAGGACTGCTACTGCAGTCCTTTTTTACTGTTCATCGTACGAACTATTTTGCTTTGCGTTCTTTTTCTAATAAGTAATCAACAACTTGTGTCACTTTGCCATCTTCACCTTGCACAACATACTTACCGTTTACAACAACGGCAGGTACGCCCGTAAGTTGATATTGCTGTGCCAATTTATTTGACTCAGCCACTTTTGCAGTAATTGGGAAAGAGTTAAACATACTGTTAAATTTCTGTTCAGGCACGCCATAACGGGCAAAGAATTTTGCTTGTGATGCTTGATCAAAAATTTGTTGTCCGCCGTCATGGATGGCATGGAATAATGGAATATGGGTTTTCTTACGTACTCCTAGTGCCTCAGACACATAGTAACCTCGAGCACCCTGCTCCCATACTTTATTCATAGCTGCTGGCGTACGGAGGAAATATACATCGCTTGGAATCTTCTTTAACCACGTTTGCATATGTGGTTCAAGCTTAAAGCAGTGCGGGCAACCGTACCAAAAGAATTCACGTACTTCAATTTTTCCCGCTGGCGCAGCTGTTTTACCCGGATTGGCAACCACGGTATAGTCTTTACCCGCTACAAAATCAGCAGCGATTGCATTCATCGAAAATGCCATTACAGCTGCACTTAAACCACCTAATACTAACTTTTTCATTGAGTTTGCTTTTCCTCTAAGCATTTTTCGTAAGTTTATATGCTAAATATAAATCAAACACGACTAATTCGTTTTGCTTGTGTGAAGTTTTTTATTGGATTTATCGCTTTTTTTTCAAGAAGCGCTACACTAACAACAGATTAAACCGAAATAATCATCCTAATATAGAGGTATTTCCATGTCACAATTGAATGTTGACCCACAAGAAATCGCAAAATTTGAAGCATTGGCTGCCAAATGGTGGGATCAACATTCTGAGTTCCGCCCACTTCATCAAATCAATCCTTTACGTTTAAATTGGATTGACGAACGTGTTGGTGGCTTAGCAGGTAAGAAAGTGCTTGATGTTGGCTGTGGTGGCGGTATTTTGGCAGAAAGTATGGCTCGTCGTGGCGCTGATGTTTTAGGGATCGACATGGGCGAAGCCCCGCTTGCTGTAGGACGTTTACACGCACAGCAAGACAATGTGCAAAATATTGAATATCGTCAAATCCCAGTCGAGGAGTTAGCGCAACAACAAGCAGGACAATATGACGTAGTGACCTGTATGGAAATGATGGAACATGTTCCTGATCCAGCCTCAATTGTCAAAGCCTGTCAAACACTGGTTAAACCGGGTGGACACGTCTTCTTTTCGACCATTAATCGCAATCCAAAATCATATTTATTCGCAATTATTGGCGCAGAATATGTCCTACGTTTGTTACCAAAAGGTACGCATGATTATCATAAATTTATCCGTCCTTCAGAAATGGCGCATGATATTCGTAACGCAGGCTTGAGTCTAAAAGAAATGACTGGCTTACATTACAACCCTATCACTAAGCATTATTGGTTAGCGCCCAACGTAGATGTGAATTATATGGTTCATACCACAAATACAGGTGCCTAATGAAAGCCGTTTTATTTGATCTTGATGGTACTTTGATCGACACTGCTGCAGATTTTATTCGCATCATTCAACAAATGTGCCGTGATGAACAGCGTCCTGTTGTTGATGCAGCAACCATTCGCACTCAAGTGTCTGAAGGCGCACGGGCAATGGTCAAATTGGTGTATCCAGAATTGGATGTGACCGATCCCATCTTTCTAGCCCATCGCCAGCGCTTTTTAGATGTATACGGTGACAATATTGTGGTGGATACGGATTTATTTGTTGGGATGTATCCTCTGCTCGAAGAACTTGAAGCAAACCAGATTCCTTGGGGAATTGTGACCAATAAACCACGTGGTTTAAGTGAATCATTATTGGCTGAATTAAATTTAACCGAACGCTGTGCAGTTTTGGTTTGTCCTGAAGATGTCACACATACCAAACCCGATCCTGAACCGATGTATTTAGCAGCTCAGCATCTCGGCATCGATGCAGAAAAAATTATTTATGTGGGTGATCATCCACGTGATATTGATGCAGGTCGAAATGCAGAGATGTATACCATTTTGGCAGCTTACGGGTATTTACCAATAGAATCTCGTGATGATCTGAACGCTTGGCAAGCAGATGCAATTATTCAAACTGTCCCTGAATTACACCAACTGTTAAAACAGAAAATCTCTGCATTATCAGAAAATCAGGGTATGATGAGCTAAATATTTAATATAACAACTAGGAGGCATAACAATGAAATATTCAGAATATCAACCTCGTCCAGATCTACTCAAAGATCGTATCATTCTCATCACAGGTGCAGGTGATGGAATTGGTCGAGCTGCTGCTCTTAGTTATGCCCTTCATGGTGCAACTGTGGTTTTGCATGGACGTAGCCTGAATAAACTTGAAGTCATTTATGATGAAATTGAAGGTTTAGGTGCACCACAGCCTGCAATATTGCCATTACAGCTTTCAACTGCATCCAGTCATGACTATGAGCTTCTTGTCGATACGCTTGAGCAACAATTTGGTCGCTTGGATGGAATTTTACATAATGCGGGCATGTTAGGTGATCGAGTTGAACTAGCGGATTACCCTGTTGATGTTTGGGATGATGTCATGGCCGTAAATTTACGTGCACCTTTCGCGTTAACTCAAACATTATTACCACTGCTTGAAAAATCTGAACATGCTTCAGTGGTATTTACCAGTTCGAGTGTAGGTCGTGAAGCTCGTGCTTTATGGGGAGCATACTCTGTTTCTAAAGTTGCAATCGAAGCAATGAGTAAGATTTTTGCAGCAGAAAACACCTATCCAAACATTCGTTTTAACTGCATTAATCCAGGCGGTACCCGTACAGCAATGCGGGCGAAGGCTTATCCTGAGGAAGATCCAAAAATTCTTCCAACGCCGGATAGCATTATGCCTGCTTATCTTTATTTGATGGGTGATGATAGTTTAGATATGAATGGGCAAAGTATTGACGCTCAATCTTAACTAATTGAATATAATAAATTTAAATGATATTAAATACGGGCTTCGATGATGCTTTTCTAGAGAAATTGCTTAAGGATCTCCATCTTTTTAATGGAATAATGAATTGATCTTCACAGTTTCTCTGCATTTTTAAGGTACAGTTTTCACATGAGAGACATCCGAAGTCCATAAGGTGCATCATGAAAAAATTTTTCATTATCTTGGTTTTAGGTTCAACAACCCTATTGAGTAGTATGGGTAGTTTTGCAGGTCCACATTTTGATGATGATGATGACTCACGCGGTGGTGGCTGGCAAGGTCGTAACTTTGACCGTCCAGATGATGAAAACCGTATGCGTGAACGTCGTATGCGTGAAGAACGTGGTGTCGAGCGTTTAAAACAACATCGCTGGCAAGCAGGTTACGTCATGCCACAGCATTATCGCGGAAACGGCTACAAAGTTGATTATAAAGATAATAATCTCCCACGTCCCGGTCGTAATGAGCAATGGTATAAAATCAATAATGATTTTATTTTAGTCAACTCTGATGATAATAGTATTATCCGCATCATGGGGTTCTAAACACGTTCTCAGACGATGACTGTACAAAGTTGAAGCGTTGTTTTAGGAATAGATTTATCTTTTTATTTTTTTCGTTAGAATCAGATAAATTGATGTATATCTGAGATGAACATGGCGAACCAAATGACTGAAACTTCACATAGTACAACGCAAGATTATGTGCATTGGTTTCGCCACTCAGCACCATATATTAATGCCCATCGTGATAAAACCTTTGTGCTTATGTTTGGCGGTGAAGCCGTCTTACACCAGAACTTTCAGCATATTATTCATGATATTGCCCTATTGCATTCTTTAGGGATTCGTTTGATTTTGGTGCATGGCGCACGCCCACAAATTAATCAAAATCTTCGTGAAAGCCAAATTGAAACGCCTTTTCATCAAAGTCGTCGTGTGACAACTCGTGCATCACTACGTAGTGTCATGAATGCAGTTGGATCGATTCGTTTAGAAATTGAAGCTCTTCTATCAATGGGCTTAGCAAATTCACCCATGTATGGTGCTCGCATTGATGTGGTTTCGGGTAACTTTGTAACGGCTAAACCCTATGGCATTCGGGATGGGGTTGATTTTCAGCTCACAGGCGAAGTCCGTTCAATTGATACCGATGCGATTCAACGTCACTTAGATAATCACAATATTGTGTTACTAGGGCCTACAGGTTATTCAACCACTGGAGAAGTATTTAACTTATTGGCGGAAGAAGTCGCGACCAAAACAGCAACTGCATTACAAGCCGATAAATTGATTTTCTTGGGTGAAAAACAAGGATTAATGAATGAGCAACAACAATTATTACGTGAATTAAGCTCGTATCAACTTGAACCTTATATTCAACAATACCAAACACAATATCCAGAATTTGCCTTACACCTTAAACAAGCTCAACAAGCTTCATTGTCTGGGGTGCACCGTGTTCACCTCATTTCATATACTTATGATGGTGCTTTGATTGAAGAACTATTTACACGCGACGGGATTGGCACTTTAATCACAGATGCCCACTATGAAGAAGTACGCATTGCTAATATTCATGATGTGGGTGGTTTAATCAACTTATTACGTCCACTCGAACAGGAAGGTATTTTAGTCTATCGTTCACGTGAACGTCTTGAAAGTGAAATAGAACAGTTCGCGGTGATTGAACGAGATGGCATGATCTTAGCCTGTGCAGCACTCTATCCTATTCCTGCTGAATCAGGTGAAATTAAATCTGCTGAAATTGCCTGTGTCGCTGTCGATTCGAGTTATCGTAAATCGAACCGTGGTAGCCAAATTTTGCAATTTTTGGAAACCAAAGCAAAACAACAGGGTATTCAACAACTGTTTGTTCTCACAACCCGTACCGCACATTGGTTTTTAGAGCAGGGTTTCAGCCCAGCAAGTGTTGATGATTTACCGAATGCTCGACAAGCGCTGTACAATTATCAGCGTAACTCCTTAGTCTTCAAAAAAGTTTTGTTCTAATTATATTTGACTCGAAGATATCTTTATTTCTGATAAAGATATCTTTTGACCTCTTTCTTTTCTATTTTTATTCAGCTCATTAGAAAAATAAGCGCACTGAATTTTTTAAAAATAAAAATATAAAACAGAAACTTAAGTGTTAATTAAATTTCAATGCTTATTCATCTTCTCAATAACATTATCTATTTTTCTATTTTGCACTTTTCATCATAAGCAAAGCCCAATTATTTATTTTTTATGCATTAAAAAAAGTTTTAGCTTAATTGCTCAACTTATTTAGATCTTGTAATTTTCTGGGGAGCACAATCAACATGGCTATTTTTATCAATCGCTCATGGGCAACTTCAACCATCATCGCAGCAACTATTGCTGGCGTAATGGGCGTTGCGGGTTGTGCAAAAAAACCTGAGCAGCAAGCAACACCAAAACAAGAAACCACAACATTAAATATCGGCTTTCAAAAGTATGGCATTTTGCCGATTGTTAAAGCAAAAGGTGAATTAGAAAAGAATCTTGCTGCTCAAGGTGTCAATGTAAAATGGGTTGAATTTCCAGCTGGCCCCCAACTTTTAGAAGGCCTAAATGTAGGTAGTGTCGTATTTGGCGAGGCCGGTGAAGCGCCTCCGATCTTTGCCCAAGCAGCAAATCCTAACTTGGTCTACGTCGCAAATCAGCCACCTGCACCGAAAGCAGAAGCCTTAATCGTTCAAAAAGATTCACCAATACAATCTGTACAAGACCTGAAAGGTAAACGTATTGCATTGAACAAAGGCTCAAACGTTCATTATCTTTTATTGAAATTACTAGAAGCCAATAATTTAACTTTAAATGATATTCAGCCTGTTTATTTACCACCGTCAGATGCACGCGCAGCCTTTGAAAAAGGCGCAGTCGATGCTTGGGTGATATGGGATCCATTCTTCGCAGCAGCAGAGCATCAAATCCATGCACGTGTGATCGCAAACGGCGAGCATTTGGTCAACAATCATCAATTCTATTTAGCTGATCGTAAGTTTGCGGAAGGACATCCCGAAGTTCTAAAAACACTGGTGACAACATTGAATCAAACCACAGATTGGGTAAAGACCCATCCTGATGATGCTGCAAAATTACTCGAAAAACCAACCGCACTTGAACTCGATGTTTTAAAAACTTCAATTTCTCGCATGGGTTTTGGCGTTCAGCCAATTTCTGAAAAAGTCGAAAAAGAACAGCAGTACGTCGCTGATGCCTTTTTTGCTCAGAAATTAATTCCAAAGCAATTGGTCATTGCAGATGCTGTATTAAAAAACCAAGTTCAATAATTGAGAGTCTACTTTAGGTAATTTCTCATCGGTTTTGATTGTGATCAATCAAAGTGCTTTATCCCCCATGCAGATTGCAATCTAAAACACGATGCAATCTGTCTCATTCACATGATCTCATTCTTCATAAGGAATATCGACATGAATATTTTCTGGTTCATCCCCACTCATGGTGACAGCCGTTACTTAGGCACCAGCAAGGGCGCACGTCAGGTCGATCATGCTTATATGAAACAAATCGCCGTTGCTGTCGACAACCTTGGTTATGCTGGCGTACTGATTCCAACAGGTCGTTCTTGTGAAGATCCATGGATCACAGCAGCCAGCCTCATTGATGCAACCAAACAATTAAAGTTTTTGGTGGCGCTACGTCCCGGAATTACGACACCAGCATTGGCAGCGCGCATGGCTGCTACCTTTGATCGCCTATCCAATGGTCGTATTTTACTCAATCTTGTAACAGGTGGTGATGAGCAGGAACTCAAGGGCGATGGTCTATATGAAGATCACAGCACGCGTTATCAGACTGCCTCTGAATATGTCAAAATTTGGCGTGAAATTCTGACTCGCTCCCATACAGGTGAGTCGTTTACTTTTCATGGTGAACGACTCAGTGTCGATGAAGCAAAATTACTTTATCCACCTGTGCAAAAGCCCTATCCACCCCTTTGGTTTGGTGGATCATCCGCAGACGCGACTGAACTTGCAGCCGAACAAGTCGATACTTATTTAACTTGGGGTGAACCGCCTGCGGCAGTAAAAGAAAAAATAGACCATTTAAAAGCAAAAGCCGCAGCCAAAGGGCGCATCCTGAATTATGGTATTCGCTTGCATGTCATTGTTCGTGAGACCAATGAACAGGCTTGGGCTGCTGCCGATGAACTGATTCAATATTTAGATGATGAGACTATTGCAGCAGCGCAGAAAAAATTTGCACAAATGGACTCGGTCGGGCAGCAACGTATGGCAGCTTTGCACGGCGGGCGTAAAGATCAATTAGAAGTCTCACCAAACTTATGGGCAGGTATCGGTTTAGTTCGTGGCGGTGCGGGTACGGCTTTAGTCGGCGATCCAGAAACTGTTGCTGCACGTATTCAAGAATATGCTGACTTGGGGATTGATACCTTTATTTTCTCAGGTTATCCGCATTTAGAAGAGTCGATTCGTTTTGCAGAATTGGTATTTCCTCTTCTGCCACTCAAAACTCGTGAGAAATTGGCACAGCCACATCTCACAGGTCCTTTTGGTGAAATCATTGCCAATAACTATGTGCCTGAGGTCAAAACACAAAAAGGCTTGGTTAAGGAGGAGGCATGAGAACAACGCCATTTCTAAATAATGTTTCACGTGGAACACAAAAAATAGGCAAAGGTCTCCTGCCTTGGTTGTTTCCAATTTTATTGCTGCTGATTTGGCAAGCTGCTTCAAGTTCAGGTCTATTACAAAGCCGTGTGTTACCTGCTCCAACTGCTGTAGTGAGTGCTTTTTGGCACTTACTGATCAGTGGTGAACTTTGGCATCATGTCAAAGTCAGCGCAGGTCGTGCCCTGCTTGGTTTATTGGTGGGTGGCGGTTTAGGACTGGTTCTAGGACTACTGAATGGTTCATCACGGATTGCTTCCACCTTATTAGATACTACACTGCAAATGATCCGCAATATTCCTGCGCTAGCACTCATTCCGCTGGTAATTTTGTGGTTTGGTATTGATGAAACAGCCAAACTCTTTTTAGTCGCAGTAGGTGTATTTTTTCCAATCTACATCAATACCTATCATGGTATTCGCTCGGTAGACCCTCAGTTGATTGAAATGGGTAAAAGTTATGGGCTTAATCGTTGGCAGCTCTATAAAGAAATCATTTTACCAGGTGCGATGCCATCGATTTTAGTGGGTCTACGTTTTTCTTTGGGTTTAGTTTGGGTGCTTTTAATTGTTGCCGAAACCATTTCAGCTCAAGCAGGCATTGGCTATATGACCATGAACGCACGTGAATTTTTACAGACAGATATCGTTTTGGTTGGCATTTTGCTCTATGCACTGCTTGGAAAACTCGCGGATGTACTGGCTCAAGCCCTAGAGCGATATTTATTACGTTGGCATGCAGGCTATCAAAAATAAAAAGGTCAACTATATGAGCAATCTAAATTTAAATTTCTATGAAAATCCCTTGATTCAACCCCTTGGTGAATCTGAAGCATCGACTACTGCAAGCCATAGCAATGGTGCAAATATTCTGATTGAACAACTGTATAAGTTTTATGGTGAAGTCAAAGTACTTGAGGACTTAGACTTAAATATTCAAGCAGGTGAATTTGTCGCCATAGTAGGTCGCAGTGGTTGTGGTAAAAGCACCCTACTCCGCTTAATCGCCCAACTTGAAAAACCAAGCTATGGCGAGATTAAATTTCAATCCGCAAGAAACTTTCGTGAAGGCATCACAAACGATGATATTCGCGTTATGTTTCAAGATCCACGCTTACTCCCGTGGAAAAATATTTTACACAACGTACAATTAGGTTTACCAAAAGATCAATACCTTCTTGCTGAGAATTTATTAGAAAAAGTAGGCTTAAAAGACAAATCCACACAGTGGCCAACTCAACTCTCTGGAGGTCAACGTCAACGTGCCGCATTAGCCAGAGCACTATCTCACACACCACGTATTTTATTACTGGATGAACCCTTAGGTGCACTAGATGCTCTAACGCGTTTAGAAATGCAAAGCTTGATTGAACGCCTTTGGAAAGAACAAGGCTTTACTGCAATTTTGGTCACACACGATGTCAGTGAAGCGGTACAATTGGCAGATAGAATTATTTTGCTAGATCAAGGACATATTGCACATCAATTTCAAGTGAATTTACCACGACCACGTAAGAAAACTATTGCATTTGCGCAGTTGGAACAACAAGTGTTAGATGCGGTTTTAGCAACTTAAAACCGCACCATGATCATAAAACCCACTGGATATGAATCAAAAAAATGAGCTTATTCATCAGCATTTAACACTGAATTGTTTACAAAATATGTAATTCATTTTTTAGATTTCAAGTATTATCAATTAGATCGCTTCAATTCATCTTAGAACTGCGTATTTTTCGACAAAAAAACTGTGTTATTGTGCACAAATCGGACAATTTATCTTACAATGTCAATGACATTTTTTGAATCAAGCTCGCAGATGGAACAGAAAAAAAGTACACAAAAGCGCAATCAACTGCTGAATGCTGCCCTCGATGTTTTTTCCGTCTATGGGTTTAGCGGTGCCAGTTTGGACGAGATTGCACAGCTTGCTAATATGCATAAGTCTAATATTTTCTATTATTATGAAAATAAAGAGTCACTTTACGTTGAAGTACTGACAACCGTACTGCAAAAATGGCTCGCTCCTTTACAAACCTTAGAATCAGAACTTGAGCCAACTGAAGCTCTGACTCACTATTTAATTCAAAAAATTGAAAGCTCACGTGATCAGCCAAAAGCTTCTCGTTTATTTGCCCTCGAAATTATTCAAGGTGCGCCGCATATTTTACCGATCTTAAAAGGGCCATTAAAAAAACTGTTTAAGCGTAAAACTAAAGTCATTCAAACGTGGCAAGAGCAAGGTAAATTATCAGCAGAAATTGACCCTGAATTGTTAATTATTAATATTTGGGCAATTACGCAAAACTATGCGGATTTCGCAACCCAAATGGAAATGGTTACGGGCAAAACCTTGCGTAACCGTAGTATGTACCAACGTACCATCGAGCACACCGTTCACCTGATGCTATATGGCGTGATACCACGTTAAATTTTATTCCGTTAAAAGCCTTAATTTTAGCGATTGAAATACATTAAAAAAGCGACTTTGTTAGTCGCTTTTTTCTTGCCAAATGGTTAAGGTGATTATTCAACTAAGCTAATCAAAAATGTGGAACATTGATTAAGAAACATACATGGAAAATGAATAGTCATGAAAAAGCCGCTCCAGTGCGCTGAACTCTAGAATGGCTTACTTTAAGATATTGATGCTAAAGAGGAAACTTCAAACATTTCTCATAAGGCGTATTATGTTAATTTTAGAAATATTTAAAAATTATTTTCTTTCAACAATGCCATAAAAGAAGTGAAACTGTCTGCTAGCTTTATAGTTCTTAACTTATTTTCTGTTGGTGATATTTCGATAAGGTCATCATGATAAATTAGAGCAATATGTGGCTCATCCGTATTAAAGTTGTCTCTATAATCAAAAGCTATTTGGTCACCACCTGCACATTCTCCAAAAATCACCATATGTTTATCCATAAATTCATACATGTGTTCATCAGGCTGATTTAATTCAATAGCTTCATATTTTTTGATAGAATCCTCATACTTTTTACGATCTTCTTCATCCCAAACTTCTATTTCTTCGTACCCATAGCTATAAAAATATACGTCTCTATCTGTGATCTCATTGTTATGATCTTGAAACTCAAAATAGTTCTTTTCAGGTGTTAATCCATTGTGTTTACTGAGTAATTCAACATAAGATTTGGGGAATTTATACCCAATCGATTCAGCATAATTCTCAATAATTTTTTTATCAATTTGACCACGATCTCTGCTTGCATCAATATTCATTTAGTCCGCTCAATTAATTTTTTTATAGTATAAATTATGAATTAATATTTTATTTAACACAATGGGCGTTATATGAAATTTTTAAAAAGTATATTAGAAACGGGAGCTTAAGACACCTGTTTTCGATCTCGTATAAGGTGTATTATGTTAATTTTAGATAAATTTAAATATGTGGAAAATATATAAAGAACAAAGTTCTGATCTTGGATTTGCTATTGGGTGTCTATTTTCAGAAGCAATTAATTTAAATGAGTTTAGACAATGGATTGAGCTTTGTATCAACGATTTAGATCAAGATGAAATACCGCTTTATATGTTTGATCTTATAAATTTCGAAGACTCACTAGCGAAGATTCATTTAGTTATTGGCTTTGTGCCAAGCTCTGGGCTATCAAAAACAGAAAAAATAGCGTTAGAAGGCATCTCCTATCTAAGGGGAGTAGATATTTTTGACCCTATTTCTACGCAAGAACAATCCATTGAATATCTAAAAAATAATCCACATATATCCGAGAAATTTAAGCAAACTTTTCCTTTTATAAATTTTATTTAACATAATGAACATCATACAAATAAATAAAAATATTATTTAATTTCAACAATCTACCGATACGCAAAAGTCCACCCATACAAACTACAAGGCTAGACCTTTGCATTTAAAAATGCGCCTGATACAGCGCCAATAACTTTTGTGCCCCTAGTAATAAATTCTCTTCCCAATCTAAATGAGCCGTATCATTGGCGCCATCCGTTATGTATTTGACCGAGATTAAACGCACTCCCAGTTTTTGACACACTTTGGCTAAAGCATACGCTTCCATATCCACCAAATTACAGCTGACCTTTGGAAGACCTGTTTCAAAAGAATCACCTGTGCCACAAATGCCTTTGGGTAAGTGTTCAAAGTGTGGTTGAGTATAAATCTCTGCGGGGATGTCATCATCCATTGGGGTTACACCTACAGCAAAACCCAAAGGTGATACATCCATATCACGTTGCACAAAAGTAGTGACTTCAACCAAACAGTGTGCATCGAAGTGTGAACTGCCTGCACTGCCTAAATTGATCAGCGTTTTGCATCCCGTCTTTTGAATCACCTCAAATGCCTTGAATGCTGCATTAATTTTGCCAATTCCACTGTAATGAACGTCAATGCCTGCTTGTTCAAACAACCCTTTAGATTCATTCGGTAAAGCCATAATCAGAGCAATATCAGCATTCATAAAAAAGACTCGTTCAACTCAAAATAGAGACACAAAAAAATTGTGCCTCAGCACACCTCGATATTATTGCATCTTCTGCTGTAAGGCGACCAAACAAGGAGAGAAAAATAATTGACCACTATACGCCCCTGCCAACGTTTTTTTCATCACCAATGCCCACAAACCAACTAACAATACACTTAAGATCACCGCCGCATACTGTAAAAAGTCAATATTTAACTGATGCGCCAAATTAAAGATCGCCAAGATAAACACACCAAATGGGAAAGTCAGTCCCCACCAGCCCAAGTTAAATGGAATGCCAGTACGCATATGACGCAGTGTGGTCAAAATCGCAATCCCAAACCACCATAAGCCAAAACCTAATAACACCAAACTTGCCACAATACCCAAGGCTGGCAGTAATGTCGCTAAACCTTCGAAACCCATCGCCTGCATAATACGTGGTGCTTGTTCACCCAGTAATAATAACGCTAATGCCCCTGTTCCAATCGGCCCTAAACATAACCAGCTAGAAATTGCGACCTCTTTTTCAGGTAACTGGTGTAAAGCCAGACGCAACATCAAAATCGTTAAGATTGCAAAAGCAGGTAATACTGAAATACCCCACAACACATAACCTGTGATCAAGATCGTTAATGCATGTTGATCGGCAGCTAAGTGCTCTAATAGTAGACCCGCAGAACTAGCAGCGACTTCACACGCTACGATCGGGAGTAACCATACCGCTGTCATCCGTTGTAAGTCATGATCTTGGCAGCTAAACATACAGAATGGCACCACCCACGCAATCACCACCGCAAGAACAACATCGATATACCAAAGGTAAGTGGCAATTTGAACGGCAATATCACCATATAAATGCGTACCGAAACTGAGAAAACCATTGGCAATCGTGGCTAATCCCATCGGAATAGCACCCAAAAATAGGCTCATATTGGGATGAGTAAAAATCTGCTTGGCTTCGGTTGGAAATAGAATCCAGCGTAAGCCATAAAGAATAGTGAATGTGCTAAATAACAGGATATTGAATTGCCATAATTTAGTCGCAAGCATAAATAACAGAGATGAAGCAAAAGGTAGCTGTGCTAAAATCATCGCCACTACACCCGTACCCATGGTTGCAGTAAACCAGTTTGGGGTAAAATGGCGAATCACATCTATCGTTTGTTCTAGCTGATAAAACGGCTTTTTCATCTCTTTCTCAATATCAAGCGACTATGTGACCATCTTAGAGCAACACTAAAATAAGAAAAATTGATTTATTTTTATTTAACGAATCATTTTAATTTATATAAAACTTCTAAATATTGAAAAATTCCTGTGTAAAAACACAACAACAAGACGAAACGCTGAGAATATGGCAATATATAGCCTCTGCAAAATTCGCTGAATTTAACGCCCATGAAGTTGCTTCGTCTCAACGCATTATCGCCAGATTTTCAGTTACCCCCAACTGCGGTAACGATTGGCAATTTTGATGGTGTCCATCTTGGTCATCAAGCGATGATTAGCCAGCTCAAAACATTGGCAGATGCCAAAGGCTTAAAAACATTAGTGATGATTTTCGAGCCACAACCGCTTGAATTTTTTAAAGGTTATGATGCTCCACCACGTATTAGCTCGCTTAGAGAAAAAGTAGAATATTTAACCGAGCTTGGTGTAGATTACATTGCTGTCGCAAAGTTTGATCAATATTTTAGAAGTTTAAATGCCACTGAATTTGCTGACTTACTCAAATTAAAACTCAATGCACAAAGCTTAGTACTGGGTGATGACTTCCATTTTGGTAAAGACCGCCAAGGCAACAGCGAATTCTTGCGTGATTACGGCTTTGATGTCACTAATTTAAATACTGTGGCTTTAAATAATGAACGTGTCAGTTCAACCCGTATCCGTCAGGTTCTACAAGAAGGTGATTTGGCATTAGCGGCAAAATTGTTGGGTCGCCCTTATAGCATTACGGGCCGAGTGCAATATGGCGATCAGATTGGTCGTACCCTTGATTTTCCAACCATCAATGTTCGTTTAAACCGTCATAAACCGTGTTTAAACGGAATTTATGCGGTTGATGTCGTCTGTGAAAATGCCTCACTCACTGCAAAAACAAAACACACTGATCCTGCTTTGAACGGAATTGCAGGCTATCAAGCTGACAGTTTATTTGGTGCAGGTCATGTCGGAACACGTCCAGCCATCAAACAAGAGCATCCAGAGTGGCGATTAGAAGTACATTTTCCTGATGTTTCTGCTAATCTGTATGGCTTATTGATGCGGGTCACTTTCCTTCACTATCTACATGGTGAACTGAATTACCCTTCGCTTGAAGCACTCAAAGCTGGAATCGATGATGATGTGCAAAAATTACGAGACTATCGTGAACGCACACCAAAATTTCCTTTTTAAATTTAAATTTCATTTGTAATACATGTCAGTTTAGACTGATAAAACTGGAAGAGAACTTGCATGAGCGATAAGCAAACTCCTGAAAATGCAGTGGATTATAAAGCCACACTCAATTTGCCTGATACTGAATTTGCCATGAAAGCAAATTTGGCTGTGCGTGAAGCCAAATGGTTAGAAGAGTGGTATGCCGACAACATTTATCAGCAGATTCGTGCATCGCGTATTGGCAAGAAAAAATATGTACTTCATGACGGGCCTCCATATGCCAATGGGCAAATCCATTTAGGCCATGCAGTTAATAAAGTCTTAAAAGATATCATTATTAAAAGCCGTATCATGGATGGCTTCGATGCGCCTTATGTACCAGGTTGGGACTGCCACGGTCTGCCAATCGAACTGAAAGTCGAAGAAAAAGTCGGTAAAGTAGGCGTTAAAGTCGATGCCTCCACTTTCCGTAAAGCGTGTCGTGAATATGCCTACACCCAAGTCGAATTACAGAAAAAAGACTTTGTGCGTATGGGTGTATTTGGTGACTGGGATAATCCATACCTCACCATGAACTTTAAGCAAGAAGCGGACATTGTTCGTTCGCTTGGCGCAATTGCCAAAGCAGGTCATATCGAACCGGGCTTAAAACCGGTGAACTGGTGTTTGGATTGTGGTTCTGCACTGGCTGAAGCAGAAGTTGAATACGAAGATAAAAAATCAGATGCGATTGATGTTGGCTTTACAGTTGTTGATCTTAAAGATTTAAGCGCACGTTTAAATATCAACGTGCAAGATGTAACGGACATCGTAATTTGGACAACAACGCCTTGGACGCTGCCTGCAAACCAAGCAGTTGCAGTACATGCCGACATTGATTATCAACTTGTGCAAGTTACAACTGACCGCGGCTCGCAAAACTTTATTCTTGCCAAAGATTTAGTTGAATCAGCAATCGAACGTTATAAGCTTGAAAACCCAGTGGTATTGGCTGATTTTCAAGGCTCGGCTATCGAAAATGTTCTATTACAACATCCTCTAATTACTGATCGCCAAGTGCCTGTTATTTTAGGTGAACACGTTATTGCAACCAGTGGTACAGGTGCCGTACATACCGCTCCTGGGCATGGTGTAGACGACTATAAAGTGGGCTTACTGTATAACTTAAAAGTTGAAAATCCAGTCGGTGGTAATGGCGTATATTTACCAACTGCACCGATTTTTGCAGGCGAACACATTTATAAAGCCAATCCAAAAATTATCGAAGCTTTGGGTGCTGTAGGTCGTTTATGGGCACATCAGCCGATTAAACATAGCTATCCACACTGTTGGCGTCATAAAACCCCAATTATCTTCCGTGCAACACCACAATGGTTTATCAGCATGGATGCCAAAGGCCTGCGCCAAACGGCACTGAATGCAATTGAAAATGACATCGAATTTGTGCCTGATTGGGGTAAAAATCGTATTCAATCCATGATTGAAGGTCGCCCTGACTGGTGTATTTCACGTCAACGTACTTGGGGTGTGCCAATCCCATTCTTTGTACACAAAGATACCAATGCTTTGCATCCTCGTACGCCTGAATTGATCGAAGAAGTGGCACAACTGATCGAGCAAGAAGGGATTGATGGTTGGTATAACCGTGATGCGAGCGATTTTATTGGTGCGGATGCTGAACAATACAATGCAGTACGCGATACACTAGACGTTTGGTTTGACTCTGGTACAACACATTACGCAGTATTGCGTGAACGTGAAGAATTACAAGATCCAGCAGACTTATATCTTGAAGGTTCAGACCAACACCGTGGCTGGTTCCAATCGTCGTTGTTAACCTCGATCGCGATCAATGAACGTGCGCCATATAAAGGTCTTCTCACCCACGGTTTCGTGGTAGATGAGAAAGGTCGTAAGATGTCTAAATCATTAGGCAACATCATCACCCCACAAGATATTATCAAAGATATGGGTGCAGATGGCTTACGCTTCTGGATCGCATCTGCTGACTATCGCTATGAAATGACAGCTGGTAAAGAAATCTTTAGCCGTGCGTCAGATGGTTATCGTCGTATTCGTAATACTTTACGTTTCTTGTTGGCCAACTTGAATGGTTTCAAACCATCAACTGATGCTCTACCTGTAAATGAGTTGATTGCATTAGATCAATACATCTTACAACGTGCTGCTGATGTTCAAAAAACCATTCAGCAAGCCTATGAAGAGATGAATTTCCATATTGTCACCAACGCATTGACCAATTTCTGTATCAATGATTTAGGTGGCTTCTATCTCGACATCATCAAAGATCGTCAGTACACCACCAAAGCAGATTCTCAGGCACGTCATTCTGCGCAAACAGCGCTATATCATATCGTGCAAGCTTTTGTTCGCTGGATGTCACCTATCCTCAGCTTTACCGCACAAGAAGCTTGGCCATTAATTCCAGAACAAACTGGCAAATATGTATTTACCGCTGAATGGTATGACATCCCAACTGCATCAACAGCAAACTTACTGTCTGAAGCAGATTGGCAAACATTGATTAGCGTAAAATCAGCAGTAAATAAACAGATTGAAGCAGCACGTAACGCTAAACTCATCGGCAGTAACTTATCTGCAAAAGTTGAACTTTGGGCAGATGAAGCATTACAAACATTGTTAAACCAATTGGCTGATGAACTACGTTTTGTCTTGATTACTTCTCAAGTCATCGTTCACCCTTATGCTGAACAAGGTGAAAACACGGATCTTGCAGGATTACGTGTCCAAGTCTCCGCAGCAGATGGTGAAAAATGTGTACGTTGCTGGCATGTATTGCCAGATGTAAATACACACGTTGGTCATACTGGATTATGCGCTCGTTGTATCGTCAACGTCACAGGTAGTGGCGAAGTGAGAAAGTATGCCTAATACACAAGCAAAAAAAGGCTTGTTTCAATTTTATCCGCACAATTTACTTTGGCTCGGGCTATCGGTCCTTGCCATTGTGTTGGATCAATGGACCAAATGGGTTGCAAGCTCGCATTTAAACTATGCAGATCCTGTACCTGTATTGCCTTTTTTGAATTGGACTTTACTCCATAATCATGGTGCAGCCTTCAGCTTTTTATCTGATGCGGGTGGTTGGCAACGTTATTTATTTACCTCTTTGGCGGGTGTGGTATCCATCATTTTTATTTTTTGGTTGATGCGTATGCCAAAGAAAATGATTGTATTACCAATGGCGATTGCGTTAATTCTTGGTGGTGCAATTGGCAATTTAATTGACCGTGTTAGCTTAGGTTATGTGGTCGATTTCATCCACGTTTATTATCAAAATAACCACTTTCCTGCGTTCAATCTTGCGGATAGTGCCATTACTTTAGGTACTATTTTACTACTGATTGATACCTTCTTCCTTGAGAAGAAACGTAACCCAAACATGGAAAATTAAGATGACTGAAATTATCCAACCAAACGAAGAAATTCGTATTCAAGATGGCTCAAAAGTCGACTTACATTTTTCTGTTTCTATTGAAAATGGTGTTGAGATTGACAATACACGTAATCGTGAAGAACCCGTCAGTCTTGTGATCGGCGATGGTAACTTACTGCCAGGATTCGAAAAGGCATTATTTGGTTTACGTGCAGGCGACCGTCGTACCGTACATTTACCACCAGAAGATTCTTTTGGTCCTTGGAATCCTGAAAATATTCAGACCTTTGATACGGTTAAATTTGAGCAACGCCCAATTGTGGGTCATATGATTGAATTTGAAGATAAGGCCAAAGCAACTTTGTTTGGCATCGTAAAATCAGTCAATGATGACATCACAGAGATTGATTTTAATCATCCACTGGCAGGCAAAAATATTACTTTTGAAGTGGAAATCTTCAAAGTCACCCCAGCAGGCCAGCAAGGCATCAAATTGATGTAACAAAAAAGCTCTCAAATGAGAGCTTTTTTTATCGCCTAAAAAAAGTATAAGATCATTTAAAGGCATTCATTTTTAAAATCAAAGTAATAACACACAGGAATTTAAACATGCTGATTTATATTATTGTTGGTAGTGTTCGGGAAGGTCGTACAGCGATCAAAGTCGCAAATTGAGTACAGCAAGCAACCACTAAACTCGCATTAAAAGATATTCAAACAGAGATCGTCGATCTTAAGGAATGGGACTTACCACTCTTTGCGGGTTCTCATCCACCGGCAACAGGCATCTATGATCAGCCGAAACAACAGCAATGGGCGGATAAAATTGCGCAGGCACAGGCGTTTATCTTCATTAGTCCTGAATATAACCATGGCTATAGTCCAGCACTGAAGAATGCCTTGGATTATGTGGGTAAAGAATGGCAAGGCAAACCTGCAGCCTTTATCGGCTATGGTTCAACCAATGGCTCCCGTTCAATCAGTCAAATTCGCCAAGTGACCTCTAGCTTAGGTATCGTTGATCCCAATGCTGTGATTGAAATTCGCGACATCTTTAAACGTAATAAAGACGAGAACTTTGAAGCCAATGAGTTTGAAGTGAAAGGCTTAGCGGCTCTCGTTGCCAAATTACAGAAATATCATATCGCTTAGTTGTACGCCTAAGCGTACGTTGATTAGGTCGATTTACGTCTATTCCACTTTCGACTTGGTCGCTAATATATAAAGCATAGAGAGACAGGAAGTCTCATTGAGAATAAGAATAGACACAGGACGTGGTCGTTAATAGGATATCAACGACATAAACTGAATATGAAGAAGCCCCGTCAGGATGATGGGGCTTCTTTTTATCTATTCTTTCTCTAGCAACTGCTGAATTCTCTTTTGATAATTATTTAAAAAATCCTTTGTTACCCGAAAATGCTCTGTTTCTTCATAAGATATTTCTTTAATCCCTGAATCCGAAAATTGATAAATTTTGGCATTTGGATAAGCCAATAAAATAGGAGAATGGGTGGCAATAATAAATTGAGATTGCTCCCGACATAAACGATCCAAAACAGATAAGGTTGTCATCAACATTGTTGGAGACAAGGCGGCTTCTGGCTCATCTAAAAGATATAAACCTTTCCCTTTTAATTTCATTGTTAATAATTTTAAGAAAGCCTCTCCATGCGAGCGCAAATGTATATCTCCCCCATACTCCACCAAATAGTTTACTTGCTTCATATAGGTTGCAACGTTATAGAAGCTCTCAGCACGTAAAAAGTAATAATCTTGGGGCTTCTTATAGCTTTTTATCGTTCGAATCGCCTGATGCAAATCAGAAGCTGTTGTCGCTGTATTTAATTGTACATTCCGCGTTCCACCTTCTTCTGAAAAACCCAAAGCAAGTGCTAAAGCTTCAAGAATGGTCGATTTCCCTGAACCATTCTCCCCGACAAAGAAAGTGACTTCTGGATGGAACTCGATACTTTCTAGATCATTAACAGCAGGAACGACATAAGGATAACTGGCCCAATCTAAGGACTCAGGAGATTTAAACTTCACAGCTCGAATATAGGGTCTTTCTTGCATAAAATATTGGCAAAACGATTTGTTATAGCATGCTAGATTTTAAGTTTGAAAAATACCTTCATTCATTTATGAACGTCTTGAGCTGTCGTATTGTAAATCTAACAGAACTATCCTAAATTTTGCTGCTTTAGGCATTCAATCATTTCATCCAATACTTTCTGCCCCATCGTTGTTCGCACAACTTCATTTAAATCCCCTGCTAAAAAGCAAGACCAAGTCGTACTCGTTGAACCAGAAGAATGCGCATAACGTCCACAAGCAGACCAGACCTTTTGGTCTGATGTAATAGAAGCTAAATACAGCTCCCCTTCAGGATCATCCAATATCCATTCGCGAATAACTCTAGGTGCTTTATATTTTTTCTTAGGTTTTTCTAACCACGTCCATACTAAAAAACCTAAATAGACAATTCCAATAGCAGATAAAAGTTCATAGAGAATCATATCAGTCCTAATAGCATTTCTTATTTAGCATCTAATCAGGATAAAAATAGCACAACTCGTTAAATATTGGCTTATATTTTTCTTTTTCCACTGCCAATAAAAAAACACCCCTAACCGTTAGGTTAGGGGTGTTTATAATTTAAAAGCTGGCGATGACTTACTCTCACATGGCAAACGCCACACTACCATCAGCGCTAAGAGGTTTCACTTCTGAGTTCGGGAAGGGATCAGGTGGTTCACTCTTGCTATTGTCGCCAGCAAACTGTTTATGGATACTTGCTTTGGTCTTATCTATGCCAAGGCTTTTTCCAAATGAGTTATTAACGGATTAGATATTGAGTCTAACTTTGTGTTCAGCATTTTAACTAGTTTTCACACTAAATCAAGTTATGTATTGAATTTATCTTGAATACAACAACTGTTTGGGTGTTGTATAGTCAAGCCTCACGAGCAATTAGTATTGGTCAGCTTCACACGTCACCGTGCTTCCACACCCAACCTATCAACGTCCTAGTCTCGAACGGCTCTTTAGAGGAATAAATTCCTAGGGAAATCTTATCTTGAGGTAGGCTTCCCGCTTAGATGCTTTCAGCGGTTATCCCTTCCGAACATAGCTACCCGGCGATGCGACTGGCGTCACAACCGGTACACCAGAGGTTCGTCCACTCTGGTCCTCTCGTACTAGGAGCAGATCCTCTCAAATTTCCAGCGCCCACGGTAGATAGGGACCGAACTGTCTCACGACGTTCTAAACCCAGCTCGCGTACCTCTTTAAATGGCGAACAGCCATACCCTTGGGACCTGCTTCAGCCCCAGGATGAGATGAGCCGACATCGAGGTGCCAAACACCGCCGTCGATATGAACTCTTGGGCGGTATCAGCCTGTTATCCCCAGAGTACCTTTTATCCGTTGAGCGATGGCCCTTCCATACAGAACCACCGGATCACTAAGACCTACTTTCGTACCTGCTCGACTTGTGGGTCTCGCAGTTAAGCGCGCTTTTGCCTTTATACTCTACGCGTGATTTCCGACCACGCTGAGCGCACCTTCGTACTCCTCCGTTACTCTTTAGGAGGAGACCGCCCCAGTCAAACTACCCACCAGACATGGTCCTCGCCCCGGATTACGGGGCAGAGTTAGAACCTCAACATTACCAGGGTGGTATTTCAAGGACGGCTCCATTGGAACTAGCGTTCCAACTTCAAAGCCTCCCACCTATCCTACACAAGTAAGGTCAAAGTTCAATGTCAAGCTGCAGTAAAGGTTCACGGGGTCTTTCCGTCTAGCCGCGGGTACACTGCATCTTCACAGCGATTTCGATTTCACTGAGCCTCTGCTGGAGACAGCGCCGCCATCATTATGCCATTCGTGCAGGTCGGAACTTACCCGACAAGGAATTTCGCTACCTTAGGACCGTTATAGTTACGGCCGCCGTTTACTGGGGCTTCGATCAAGAGCTTCGCTTACGCTAACCCCATCAATTAACCTTCCAGCACCGGGCAGGCATCACACCCTATACGTCCACTTTCGTGTTTGCAGAGTGCTATGTTTTTAATAAACAGTTGCAGCGGCCTGGTTTCTGTGGCTGCCAATAGCTCAGGGAGCAAGTCCCATCACCGTCAGCAGCGTACCTTCTCCCGAAGTTACGGTACCATTTTGCCTAGTTCCTTCAGCAGAGTTCTCTCAAGCGCTTTGGTCTACTCGACCTGACCACCTGTGTCGGTTTCGGGTACGATTCCTGTGTAACTGAAGCTTAGAGACTTTTCCTGGAAGCATGGTATCAGCCACTTCACTGTACAAGTACAGCTTGCTATCAGTTCTCAGCATAGAGTACCCCGGATTTGCCTAAGATACATGCCTACAACCTTCCACCTGGACAACCAACGCCAGGCTGACTTAACCTTCTCCGTCCTCTCATCGCATTACACAGAAGTATTGGAATATTAACCAATTTCCCATCGACTACGCCTCTCGGCCTCGCCTTAGGGGTCGACTCACCCAGCCCCGATTAACGTTGGACTGGAACCCTTGGTCTTTCAGCGAACGGGTTTTTCACCCGTTTTGTCGTTACTCACGTCAGCATTCGCACTTCTGATACCTCCAGCATACTTCTCAATACACCTTCATCGGCTTACAGAACGCTCCCCTACCACTTGACTATTGTCAAATCCGCAGCTTCGGCACATAGTTTTAGCCCCGTTACATCTTCCGCGCAGGCCGACTCGACTAGTGAGCTATTACGCTTTCTTTAAAGGGTGGCTGCTTCTAAGCCAACCTCCTAGCTGTCTATGCCTTCCCACATCGTTTCCCACTTAACTATGATTTTGGGGCCTTAGCTGGCGGTCTGGATTGTTTTCCTCTTGACTACGGACGTTAGCACCCGCAGTCTGTCTCCCGGATAGTACTCATTGGTATTCGGAGTTTGCATCGGTTTGGTAAGTCGGGATGACCCCCTAGCCGAAACAGTGCTCTACCCCCAATGGTATTCGTCCGAGGCGCTACCTAAATAGCTTTCGGGGAGAACCAGCTATCACCAGGCTTGATTAGCCTTTCACCCCTATCCACAAGTCATCCCCTGGCTTTTCAACGACAGTGGGTTCGGTCCTCCAGTTAGTGTTACCCAACCTTCAACCTGCTCATGGATAGATCGCCTGGTTTCGGGTCTATACCCAGCAACTAAACGCCCTATTAAGACTCGATTTCTCTACGGCTCCCCTATACGGTTAACCTCGCTACTGAATATAAGTCGCTGACCCATTATACAAAAGGTACGCAGTCACCGAACAAGTCGGCTCCCACTGCTTGTATGCATGCGGTTTCAGGATCTATTTCACTCCCCTCACAGGGGTTCTTTTCGCCTTTCCCTCACGGTACTGGTTCACTATCGGTCAGTCAGGAGTATTTAGCCTTGGAGGATGGTCCCCCCATATTCAGACAAGGTTTCACGTGCCTCGCCCTACTCGTCATCATTGTGTGTGCCCTTTCGTGTACGGGAATATCACCCTCTACGTTCGCACTTCCCAGAGCGTTCCACTAGAACACACACAACTTAATGGGCTGCTCCCCGTTCGCTCGCCGCTACTAAGGGAATCTCAATTGATTTCTTTTCCTAAGGGTACTGAGATGTTTCACTTCCCCTCGTTCGCTTCATAAGCCTATGTATTCAGCTTATGATACCCGCCTTATAGCGGGTGGGTTCCCCCATTCAGAAATCTCCGGATCAAAGGATATTTGCCGCCTCCCCGGAGCTTATCGCAGGCTATTACGTCTTTCATCGCCTCTGACTGCCAAGGCATCCACCACATGCACTTAATTACTTGACTATACAACCCCAAACAGTCGTTAACACATACAAGTCAGTGTTAGCGTTGCAAACTTAATTGCTACTATTCGTTGTCTGTGAACTTAATCACCATACAGCTTCAATCTAAATTCATATACCAAAACGCTTGATTCAGTGTTTTTGCTAGTTCTCAGATTAAATATTAATTTAACAATTACTTGTTATCTTCCTATTTAATCGAGTTTGAACAATTTATTTCAGACTCAAATTCTAATCTGTTAATGATTAACTACAGCCTCGTCAGCTTGCAGTAAACTGTGATAAATCACAGAGATTAATAAACCAGTCAAATTAGACTGTATTCACTAAACTCTATAATCTTCTTAGCTTGTACTCTGTAAAGTACATGGTGGAGACTAGGAGAGTCGAACTCCTGACCTCCTGCGTGCAAAGCAGGCGCTCTACCAACTAAGCTAAGTCCCCAGCTTATCACTTAATGAACGATATATCTTTCAGATTTGGTGGGTCTGACAAGACTTGAACTTGTGACCCCACGCTTATCAAGCGTGTGCTCTAACCAACTGAGCTACAGACCCTCAGATACATCTTCGAAGAACAACTTGTTGTGGATTCTTACCGATCGTCAATCTTTCGTTAAGGAGGTGATCCAGCCGCAGGTTCCCCTACGGCTACCTTGTTACGACTTCACCCCAGTCATCGGCCACACCGTGGTAAGCGTCCTCCTTGCGGTTAGACTACCTACTTCTGGTGCAACAAACTCCCATGGTGTGACGGGCGGTGTGTACAAGGCCCGGGAACGTATTCACCGCGGCATTCTGATCCGCGATTACTAGCGATTCCGACTTCATGGAGTCGAGTTGCAGACTCCAATCCGGACTACGATCGGCTTTTTGAGATTAGCATCCTATCGCTAGGTAGCAACCCTTTGTACCGACCATTGTAGCACGTGTGTAGCCCTGGCCGTAAGGGCCATGATGACTTGACGTCGTCCCCGCCTTCCTCCAGTTTGTCACTGGCAGTATCCTTAAAGTTCCCGACATTACTCGCTGGCAAATAAGGAAAAGGGTTGCGCTCGTTGCGGGACTTAACCCAACATCTCACGACACGAGCTGACGACAGCCATGCAGCACCTGTATCTAGATTCCCTAAGGCACCAATCCATCTCTGGAAAGTTTCTAGTATGTCAAGGCCAGGTAAGGTTCTTCGCGTTGCATCGAATTAAACCACATGCTCCACCGCTTGTGCGGGCCCCCGTCAATTCATTTGAGTTTTAGTCTTGCGACCGTACTCCCCAGGCGGTCTACTTATCGCGTTAGCTGCGCCACTAAAGCCTCAAAGGCCCCAACGGCTAGTAGACATCGTTTACGGCATGGACTACCAGGGTATCTAATCCTGTTTGCTCCCCATGCTTTCGTACCTCAGCGTCAGTATTAGGCCAGATGGCTGCCTTCGCCATCGGTATTCCTCCAGATCTCTACGCATTTCACCGCTACACCTGGAATTCTACCATCCTCTCCCATACTCTAGCTGACCAGTATCGAATGCAATTCCTAAGTTAAGCTCAGGGATTTCACATCCGACTTAATCAGCCGCCTACGCACGCTTTACGCCCAGTAAATCCGATTAACGCTCGCACCCTCTGTATTACCGCGGCTGCTGGCACAGAGTTAGCCGGTGCTTATTCTGCGAGTAACGTCCACTATCCAGTAGTATTAATACTAGTAGCCTCCTCCTCGCTTAAAGTGCTTTACAACCAAAAGGCCTTCTTCACACACGCGGCATGGCTGGATCAGGCTTCCGCCCATTGTCCAATATTCCCCACTGCTGCCTCCCGTAGGAGTCTGGGCCGTGTCTCAGTCCCAGTGTGGCGGATCATCCTCTCAGACCCGCTACAGATCGTCGCCTTGGTAGGCCTTTACCCCACCAACTAGCTAATCCGACTTAGGCTCATCATTTAGCGCAAGGTCCGAAGATCCCCTGCTTTCTCCCGTAGGACGTATGCGGTATTAGCATTCCTTTCGGAATGTTGTCCCCCACTAAATGGCAGATTCCTAAGCATTACTCACCCGTCCGCCGCTAAGATAAGGTGCAAGCACCTCATCTCCGCTCGACTTGCATGTGTTAAGCCTGCCGCCAGCGTTCAATCTGAGCCATGATCAAACTCTTCAGTTTAAAATCATTAGTAGCTTATGGCTACAAATCTTGGCTCATCAATTTTCTGACTAAAAATTCGCTCAAATAAACTTCGAGAAATTTCTACCATTCAATCAATGAAATATTTTCGATCGATCAACCAGTAAAAATCCACACAAGTTGTTCTTCTATTCTCTTAATGATCTTCTCGATGATTCGTCATCATCAAGCTAGGTCGGCTATGTTACTCTAATCTAAACTAAAGTCAACAGGTAATTTCGATATTTTTTAAACCTACCAATCAACCCAAGAATCTAACCTTTCTAGCCAAATCCTTGTTTCTCAACAAGTTTTTATCTGCATCACCGCCGATGGATGTGCATTCTACAGTATTCCTTACCCAATACAACCCCCTTTCTTATTATTTTCTTTTGCATGTTTCTTTTTTCTACAAAATTAGTGTTTTCGTTGTTTTTATCAGCTATTTACGTATAAAAAGCAGACTCATGGCCTGCTTTTTATTTTTTTCATTGTGATTTAATCAGTGAAAGTCACACGTGCAATCGCTTTTTTACCCGATTGGATGATTAAAGTGACATTCTCTTTTACAGAGAAGCTCATATCAACCACATTCCAGTCAACTTTAACCGCACCACGACCCACGGCATCTTTTGCAGCAGCTGCATTCGGATTTAAGCCTGCCACTCGAAGAATGGTTGCAATAAATAACTCACCACCAAACTCACCACGAGAAATCGTCACTTCTGGTGTATCTTCAGGTACTTCGCCCTCTGTGACACGGTTACCCGCGCTCTTATGTGCATTTTCAGCAGCTTCAGCATCATGGAAACGTTCAACTAGCTCAAGTGCTAAAATACGTTTGATTTCTTGTGGGTTACGACCCGCAGCCATTTCATCTAGCAAGACTTTGATTTCATCAAGTGACTTAAAGCTCAGTAGATCAAAGTAACGTTCAATCAAGCTATCTGGCATAGACAGGATTTTTTGATACATTGCACCTGGGGTGTCAAATACACCAATATAGTTGCCTAAAGATTTAGACATCTTATTGACGCCATCTAAACCTTCAAGGATTGGTACAGTGATGCAGACTTGTGATTCTTGACCATAACGACCTTGTAAAGTACGTCCCATGAGCAAGTTAAAGGTTTGGTCTGTTCCACCTAACTCAACATCTGCTTCAAGCGCAATCGAGTCATAACCTTGTACCAATGGATAGAGAAACTCATGAATCGCAATCGGTTGATGGTTATTATAGCGCTTAGTAAAGTCATCACGCTCTAACATACGTGATACGGTTTGCTGACTTGCCAATTGAATTAAATCAGCCGCAGTTTTTTGGCTAAACCATTCTGAGTTAAAACGAACTTTGGTTTTATTTGGATCTAAAATTTTAAAAACTTGTTCTTGATAAGTCTTGGCATTGGCAAGTACTTGCTCTTGCGACAACGGCGGACGTGTTGCGCTTTTGCCTGTTGGATCACCGATCATGGCGGTATAATCACCAATCAAGAAAGTGACTTCATGTCCCAAATCTTGGAAGGTTTTTAATTTATTGATTAGAACCGTATGTCCTAAGTGTAAATCAGGAGCCGTTGGGTCAAAGCCTGCTTTTACACGGAGTGGACGATTCTCTTTCAGTTTTTTCAATAAATCTTCATCAGAGATAATCTCGTGCGTGCCTCGTTGAATGAGAGCAAGCTGTTCTTCGGCTGGCAAGAAATTTGACATCACAAAACCTAAACACATCAGTTATTCAATTTGTGCGATATACTAACATTTTTTCAGCATCTTGCAGGATAAGTTGTATATGAGCGCGATCTATATTGGTGTAATGACAGGCACGAGCATGGATGGTGTTGATATTGTTGCAAGTTCATTTGACCCTTTAACGCTGCATGCCACGCTGACTGTGCCTTTTGAGCCTGAATTACGTGATGAATTAATGGCCTTAACGCTTCCTGACGACAATGAAATTGATCGTATGGGTAAAGCCGATGTCGCTTTGGCGCAAATGATTGGACATGGCATTAATACGCTGATTGAAAAGAACAATTTAGATCGTAATCAAATCAAGGCGATTGGTTCTCATGGGCAAACCATTCGTCATCGCCCTGAGCATGGCTTTACCTTACAAATTGGTGATCCAAATATCATCACTGAAATTACTCAACTCCCTGTCGTTTCTGATTTTCGGCGTCGTGATATGGCCGCAGGAGGGCAAGGTGCTCCTTTAGTACCAGCTTTCCATCAAGCATTGTTTCAGCATGACAGTATCCATCGTGTCATTTTGAATTTAGGCGGTATTGCAAATGTCAGTATGTTGCCTGCAAATGACCTTGACGGTGTTTATGGCTTTGATACAGGCCCTGCAAATATGTTAATGGATGCATGGTGTCATCGTCATACAGGGCATCCATACGATGAAAATGGCGACTGGGCTGCTTATGGCCATCCAATACGTTCCCTATTAGATCGACTGCACTCACACGAATACTTTTCGAAAGAACCTCCAAAAAGTACAGGTCGCGAAGACTTTAATATTGATTGGTTAGATGATCAACTGATCGATTGGCGCAATGATCTAACCTATGACGAACTAGAAGATACGCCTGAAAATATTCAAGCGACCTTACTGAAACTTACCGTAAGAGCAATTCAAAAAGCAGTCTATCGTTCTAGCATGGAAACAGGCGAACTCTACGTTTGTGGTGGCGGTGCTTATAATTCTTATTTATTGGAACAATTACGTTGGCGCTTACGCAAACACAATTGGTCAGTACAAACCACGGATGCCCTTGGTTTGGCACCGACATGGGTCGAAGCGACGGCGTTTGCATGGTTAGCCATGCGTTTCGTTGAACAACTTAGCGGTAATTTACCCGCTGTAACAGGTGCATCGGGTGATCGTATTTTAGGTACGATTACGATGGTGTAAACAATAAAAAAGCTTCTCAAATTGAGAAGCTTTTTTATCTTTAGAATCTATTAAATCGAGAAAGATGATCCACAACCGCAAGTTGTCGTTGCATTCGGGTTTTGCACTACAAAGCGAGAACCTTCCAGTCCTTCAAGATAATCAACCACTGAACCAACTAAGTATTGATAGCTAAGTGAATCAACTAACATTTTAACGTCGCCATTGGTAAATTCAGCATCATCTTCATTAACACTTTCAGCGAAATTAAAACCATAAGAAAAGCCTGAGCATCCACCACCCGTTACATAAACACGTAACATCAAGTCGTTATTCCCTTCACTTTCGCGTAATTGGCGAACTTTGTTGGCAGCATTATCTGACAATTCAAGAGCTTGGGCATTCATGGTAGATATTCCTCAGACTTCAATACGTCTTTCATAAATAAAAGACCCGATATTCAGTATAGCATACTCAATATCGGGTCTGTATTTGAAGTTTAAAGTGCGATTAAGGACTTTTTAACAGATTATTTATAATTCTCTTCCTGCAAAGCACATTCAAAATTTTTGGCATCTTCGCGGCAACGGAATTGCCATAACAACTTCATCATACGCTTATCGTAAATTCCTTTTGCTGTAAGGTTAATACGTGCCTCACGCATTAATTTTTGATAGCCAGGTTTATCAGCAGGAGGTACTTCCATCCAGTATTTTTGTGGAATATCCGCTTTCATTTTACCCAAGATACCAAAAGCACGTGGCAATTGTGCCTTCACCCATTCTCTTGATTTTTGACCAAAACCTTCTGGGAATTTATCAGGATGAATAATTAAGTTACCTGTTACCTGTAAAATTGGATAATTGACAATTGCCCCTTTAGTACCTAAACCTTTGTAAAGTTCTAATGGTTTAAACGCGGCAGCAGGTGCACCAATAATATCAACCTGACCATTATTAAATTTAGCACCAAAATTAGTAATATCTGAACTTACAGCTTGAGCACCCACTTGTGAAGCCATAATTTTTTGTGCTTCATCATAGTCTAAAACCGCAATTTTTTTACCTGCAGCTTTTGCAACAGTATTGATATTACGGTCGTTTACTAATAAATATGCATCACCAATCGGAATCACACCAGCCACTTCATATTTACCATTGACCATCGCTTTGGCAAAAGTTGGACTCGCTAAACCTTGCATCACTTTTACAGCAAGCTTAAGGTCGGTGATAGCACCAATTGCATCTAATGAGCCTGTAAATGGATTGAATTGGCGGCCTCGCATGCCTGTGATACTGACGCCATCACATTTCCCTGCTTTAAAATCTTCAGCAATTACAGCTTCATTCGTTGCCACTTTGAGTTCAATATCTGCACCCCAAGTTTTAGCTGCAAGCTGATAATCTTTCATTAATGCATACACATCACCGCTTTTGCCTACGATGTCAAATACACACATTGTTTGTTTTGCTTGAGCTCCAGCAGATACTGCTGCTATACCCGTTACGAGTAGGAGTGTTTTAAACCATTGCATATTATTTTTCCTTTGCATCTATATTGTTTTGTTGCGAAACATTTACGTATATGAAGAGCAACGTTCTATCCTGATAGGGTCTTCAAATGAATATATGTTTAAATACAGTCGTTTTTAATCTTCCTGATTAAAACATATTTTTAAATCTTATCGATTTCATTTGTTTTTATATGGGTATGATTGCGATATTTTCACATAAAGACAATGACTTAAATGACAAGCACTTAAAAACAAAAAGCCTAGAAAAATCTAGGCCTTAAGTTACTTTTATAGCATTTGATGATTATTCACCTGGTAATGCACATTCAAAGTTAGCTTTGTCTACTGAACAACGTGCTTTCTTCAATACTGACATCATACCAGCATCATAAATACCACGTTTAGTCATTTCTAAACGACCATCACGCATTAATTTTTGATATTTTAACTTGTCTTCAGCAGTTAAGTTCATTTTGTATTTTGCTGGGATTTCAGCTTCATAACGCTTGATCATTGCGAAAGCTTTTGGAAGTTGCTTCACAAAATAATCACGAGATTTTTGGCCAAAACCAGCTGGGAATTTTTCTGGGCGTAACACAAGATCCGCAGTCACTTGTAATACAGGGAAGTTAAACATTGCACCATTAGCGCCTAAGCCTTTGCTCAACTCTAATGGCTTATATGCATAAGCAGGAGCGCCTACCATATCTACTTGGCCATTGTTAAATTTAGCAGCAAAGTTAGAAATATCAGAAAGTACCGCTTGTGCTCCTACGCGTTGTACCATAATTTTTTGCGCATCGTCATAACCCAATACTGCGAATTTTTTACCCGCTGCTTTTTCGATTGAGTTAATACTCTTATCACGCACGAAAATGTAAGCAGCGCCTAATGGAGCAATACCAGCAACTTCGTATTTATTACCACCAAGGTTAGTTACCATTTTTGCAGCATTACGTTCATCTAGAACATAAGTAATCGCACGTTGAGCGATCTCATTACTTGGCGCACCGCCTAAAGAGTCAATAGAACCCGCAAACTTGTTATATGGACGAGCACGCATCGCTGTCATTGCTACAGCAGCACATTTACCCGCTTTAAAGTTATTATCAGCGACTTGTTCATCTGTAATCGCAAGAAGGTTTACATCAGCGCCCCAGCCTTTTGCTGCAAGTGCCCAGTCCTGCATCATTTTGTATGATTCACCTGACTTTCCTAATAAGTCGAATACACACACATCAATTGCTGCTTGAGTAGAAGCAGATACACCTAAGATTGAAGTTGCTGCAATAGCTAACGCAATTTTTTTCATATTTTTCATCCTTCCACAAACTTTATGTTTGTCTCCTTGTTCGAAGCAAATATTAATCATGTTTTTCAAAAAAAAATAGAGCTTGTGCTCTATTTTTATGTCAATAATGTTTACTTTTTGTCCTGTTTTATCTCATTCACTTATTTTCATAAACATATTTGTGATAAGTGATGACTTTTGTTAATCAATTTATAAATTCAGGAACAAAACTATAACTATTCGGCACTCAAAGAACATTCAAAGTTAGTGCGTTCAACCGTACAACGTGCTCGTTTGAGGACGTTCATCATGCTGGCATCGTAGACCCCTTGTCTGGTCAAATTCATTCGCCCATCACGCAACATTTTTTGATAGCGAATTTTATCTTCACTAGACAATGTAATTCTTTTCGCATTCATACCCGCTTCTAAGCGCTGTACCATTGCGAAGTTACTTGGCAATTTGTTCACGAACCATTGTCGAGATTGGGTACCAAAACCACTCGGGAATTGCTCAGGGCGAATAATTAAATCTCCCGTGATGTTCACAACTGGAAAATTAAATAATGCACCATTTGCTAAACCTTTATTAATCTCTAAAGGTTTATATGCATATGCTGGTGCAGCAATTACATCAACCTGACCACTGTTAAACTTCTTCACAAAATCTGAAATATCAGAGGGCACAGCAACAAGATTTATGCTTTCAACAATCGTTTTTTGCGCTTGATCATAATGTAAATACGCAAATTTTTTGCCTTTGGCCTTTTCAATCGTATCTATATTTTTATCACGTACGAAAATATAGGCTAAGCCAACTTGAATAATACCAACAACTTCGTATTTTTCACCATTGGTTGTTGCAGTTAAACGGTGTTGGTTACGCTTATCAAGCACATAAGTAATTGCTTTCTGTGCAATCGCATTGCTAGTCACCGCGCCTACAGCATCAACCGATCCTGCAAATTTAGGTGGTGTTTCAAAAAGTATGCTGAAACAAAGCAGGTTGAATTTTGATAAAATAGAGAAATGCGAATAACTCTAGAAATCAAATGTCCAACCTGCCTCAGTGACAGTATAAAGAAAAATGGCATCAAAGTAGATGGGAAACAAAACTATCAGTGCAAAGACTGTAAACGTCAGTTTATTGGTGACCATGCTCTGAGCTATCTAGGATGTAATTCAGGCATTACTCGAAAAATATTACAGTTGATGGTCAGAGGTAGTGGTATACGAGATATCGCTGAAGTTGAGCGAATCAGTATCGGTAAAGTTTTACGTACTTTAACCGAATCGACCTACCAAATTCAGCCTAAACAAAGTCATTATGAGTCTCTTGAAGTTGATGAGTTTTGGACTTTTGTGGGAAATAAAAATAATAAACAATGGCTTATTTACGCCTACCATCGAGAAACAGGTGAGATTGTTGCTTATGTTTGGGGTAAAAGAGACTTAGCTACAGTTCAACGATTGAAGACAAAGCTTAAACAATTAGGTATTCACTACACCCGAATTGCAAGTGATCATTGGGACAGTTTCATAACTGCTTTTAAAAACTGCAAGCAAAGTATTGGTAAATTTTTTACTGTAGGTATTGAAGGTAATAATTGCAAAATAAGGCATCGAATTAGGCGCGGTTTTAGAAGGAGTTGTAATTTTTCAAAAAAGATTGAAAACCATTTTAAAGCTTTCGACTTAACCTTTTTTTACATCAATAATGGCTTCATTTAATGTCAGCATACTTTTTGAAACACCACCCAAATTTATTATATTTACGAGCACGCATCGAAGTCATATAAACCCCGTCACATTTACCCGCATCAAAATCTTTCTCTGCTTTTTCTTCATCTTGATAAGGGATCAGCTCAACATCAGCTTGCCATGTTTTTGAGGCAAGCTTCCACTCTTCAACAAGTTTGTAAGATTCGCCAGCTTTTCCCAATAGATCAAATACACAAATTTCTTGTTTTGCCTGTACAGGAGTGGTCATAACAAATAGAGTCGCAGCACTCAATGCCCAAATTCCTTTTTTCATCTTGTTTTCCCTTATTTGCTGTTTTTGCATATTTTTACGCCAAATTGAGACAAATATAGTCAAATTCTGCCTAAAAACCTAGTGTATTTATCGACATAAGCCGGTTTTTTATGTTTTTTTACAACCCAAATCACATTTTCACAAATGTTTTATGGAGTGATCATTTATCAAAAATAATCACTCTATTTAACTTAGATTACAAAAGCGAATTATTCGCCTCCTAAAGAACACTCAAAACTTGTTCTTTCTACTGTACAACGAGCACGTTTTAATACACTCATCATAATTGGATCGTAGACTCCTTGTTTGGTTAAACGAATACGGCCTTCTCGTAAAATTTTCTGGTAACGCACTTCGTCTTCCTTCGGAAGATTCAACTTATATTTATTTGGAATCCCATTTTCGAGACGTTTCACTAATGCAAAACTTCTTGGTAATTGATCAACATACCACTCTCTTGATTGTGCAGCAAAATTCGCTGGGAATTTCTCTGGACGAATAATCAAATCACCCGTAATGTTGACTACAGGAAACGAAAACATTGCACCACCTTTTGAAATTCCTCGCTCAATTTCTAAGGGTTTATATGCATAAGCTGGCGAAGCAATCACATCTACCTGATAGCTATTAAATTTTTTAACAAAATCTGAGATTTCAGAAGGCACGGAAACCATTTCCAAACTATCAACAATCTCTTTTTGTGCAATATCGTATTGCAAGTAGGCAAACTTTTTACCCTTTGCCTTTTCGATCGTATTTAAATTGCGGTCGTGTACAAATACATATGCCAAACCAAATTGTAAAATACCCGCAACTTCATAATTCTGATTATCGACATTTGCCAATAAACGACGCTTATTTCTCTTGTCCAAAGCAAAACTAATCGCTTTTTGCGCGACATGATTATTTGTAACCCCACCAATTGCATCAATCGACCCTGCAAAACGATTGTACTTACGAGCACGCATCGAGGTCATATAAACAGCATCACATTTACCCGCCTCAAAATCATTTTGCGCTTTTGCTTCATCTTGATAAGAGAGCAAACGAATATCTGCTTGCCATCCTTTAGCTGCAATTGCCCATTCTTCAGTAATTTTAAATGTTTCACCTGCTTTACCAAGTAAATCAAATACACATACATTTTGTTTAGCCTGAACTTGACCAGTTGCACTCATACCCATAAGTGCTAAGCCAGCCAAAACAAACAACCCCTTTTTCATTTCGTTTCCCTGCAAAAAATCAAATTATCAAACACACAAAAAACTAAAAAATTATTCTCCACCGAGGGTACATTCAAAATTGGTACGTTCTACAGTACAACGGGCACGCTTTAAAACGTTCATCATACTGGCGTCGTAAATCCCCTTTTTAATTAAACCAATTCGAGCTTCACGCAAAATTTGCTGATAACGCATTTTGTCTTCATTGCTCAGATTAATTTTATATTTCGCTGGTAGTTCAGCCTCGATTCTTTGGATTAATGCAAAATTATTATTCAAACGATTCAAGAACCAATTTCTCGAATTTTGACCAAAGTTGCTTGAGAATTTTTCAGGACGGATAATCAAATCCATGGTCATGTTGACAGCTGGAAAAGTAATAATTGCCCCATCATTTCCCAAACCTTTAAAGAGTTCTAATGGTTTATAGGCATAAGCTGGTGCGGCCATAATATCGGCTTGGCCATTGTTAAATTTTTTAGCGATATCGGAAATGTCTGAAAGGACCGCTTGCCCACCAAGGCTTTTCACAACGATTTTCTGTGCTTCGTCATAGGCGAGAACAGCAAATTTTTTACCCTTGATTTGCTCAATGGTATCCATTTTTTTATCTTTAACGAAAATATAAGCCAGACCAATTTGTGATATACCGACAACTTCGTAGACCTGATTACCTATACTACTGGTCAGACGACGTTGATTACGCTTATCTAACGCAAAACTAATGGCTTTTTGTGCAATCGCATAACTCGGTACAGCACCAATCGCATCGACAGAACCTGCAAATTTGTTATAACTACGCGCACGCATAGACGTCATGTATACGCCATCGCATTTGCCTTGTTCAAAATCATTCTCAGCTTGTGCTTCACTTTGATAGCTAATTAAATGAATGTCAGCGCGCCATGTTTTTGCAGCCAGTGCCCATTCCTCCATGGCTTTGTATGCTTCACCAGACTTACCCAATAAATCGAAAACACAAATTGTGGTTGAGGCATTTACCTGAGTGTTTAAACCCAAAAGTAGCATCGCCCCTAATGCAAGAATTCCATTCTTCATTCATAATCCTGTTTCTATCTTTCTAGTCTTGTTACTTATTTTTTCATATAAACTAAATAATAATCTGATTTGCATGACAAAAGTAGAGCTTTTGCTCTATTTTTTTATTGATTGAATGATTTAATTCGATCAGTTTGATCTGTAATATAAAAATTTGCATTCATGGGCGATCACCTTAAAATGCAGCTATCTCTTTGCGACCTTGCAGACTCATGATTCAATTTGACCAAGTTTCTTTACGCCGTGGTGGGCGAGTCCTATTTCAAAAAGCATCGATGCAGCTTCACCCTGGCTGGAAAATTGGTCTTACTGGCGTGAATGGTGCAGGTAAATCAACACTCTTTTCCGCTTTCTTAGGTGGCGTGGTTGCTGACGAAGGTAATCTAACCCGTCCTGCGGTATGGACTGTGGCGCACATGGCTCAGGAAATTAAAGCCTTAGAAATGCCAGCAATTGATTTTGTTTTGTCTGGTGACGAAGAATATTGGGATATTCAAGAAAAATTAGCTCATCCAGACCAGCTAAGTAATGATGATTTAGCCAAATTACATGGTCGATTTGATGAAATTCATGGTTATGCAGCACCGGCTAAAGCAGCCCAATTAATGGCAGGTTTAGGATTTCTTGACCATCAAATCCGTTTAAATGTCGCAAGCTTCTCTGGTGGTTGGCGGATGCGTTTAAACTTAGCACGTACCTTGATGAGCCGTTCAGATCTCCTGTTACTGGATGAACCGACTAACCATTTGGATTTAGATGCGATTTTATGGTTAGAAGATTGGCTTAAAGCTTATGAAGGAACGTTAGTCCTCATTTCGCATGATCGTGACTTTTTAGATGCAATTACCGACCATATTCTGCATATCGAAAATCAAGAGTTAACCTTATATACAGGGAACTACTCGACCTTTGAAACCACTCGTGCAGAACGTTTGGCACAACAACAACAAGCTTATGAAAAGCAACTCGAAACACGCGCACATATTCAAAAATATATTGACCGCTTTAAAGCCCAAGCCACCAAAGCACGCCAAGCGCAAAGCCGTATCAAACAGCTTGAACGCATGCAGCAACTTGCACCTGCCCATGTCGATACGCCATTTACCTTTAGTTTCCGCGAACCCACGAAAATGAGTTCACCACTCCTTAGTCTAGATGCAGCTACGATTGGTTATGGTGACAAAATGATTGCTGAAAAAATTCGTCTGCAAATTACTCCAAGTTCTCGTATTGGTTTACTAGGGATGAACGGCGCGGGTAAATCAACGCTGATCAAAACTTTAGTGGGTGATTTGCCATTACTTGCTGGCGAACGTAAAGCCTCAGAATTACTCAATATTGGATATTTTGCTCAGCACCAGATGGATGCTTTAGATGCCAATGCCAGTCCAATGCTGCAATTGGCTCGCATAGCTGATCGAAAAATCAGTGAAGCTACTTTACGGTCATTTTTAGGTGGTTTTGGTTTTAGTGGCGAACGTATGGATACGCCGTGTGAAAGTTTCTCAGGCGGTGAACGTGCCCGCTTAGCTTTAGCCCTCATCGTATGGCAGCGCCCAAATGTTTTAATTCTAGATGAACCCACCAACCATTTAGACTTAGATATGCGCCATGCTTTAAGTATGGCTCTACAAGATTTCGATGGTGCTGTGGTATTGGTTTCACACGAACGCCAATTAATTGCCAGTGTATGTGATGACTTACTTTTGGTTCATGCAGGTCAATGCACGGAGTTTGAGGGTGATTTACAAGACTATGCGAAATGGTTACGTGAAGCACGCCAACAACAAATCAATGCACAAAATACACAACAGCAGCAAACAGCAAGTCCTCAAACCTCAGCAACAAAAGTAGACAAAGAAGCGCAACGTAAAGAAGCGGCTCGTCGTCGTGAAATAACTCGTCCTATTCGAAAAAATATTGAGAAAGTTGAAGCGCAAATTGAGAAAGTTCAGCCTCGCTTAGCCACTATTGAACATGCTTTGGCAGACAGTGCTTTATACGAAGCCAATCGAAAAGATGATTTGATTAAGCTGATGAATGAACAAACTGAGCTAAAATCTAAGCTGGAACATTACGAAGAACAACTGTTAGAGTTGATGATGGAGCTTGAAGAGTTAGAAAGTTCTTTTGAAGTCTAAAAAAATGCCTAATTCTATCTCAATGATGAATTAGGCATTATCTCATCACAGAGGAAAAGACCACCTTACAGTTTTCTAAGATACTAAAAAATACT
Organism: Acinetobacter sp. TR3; assembly: GCF_027105055.1. Classification (NCBI taxonomy): domain Bacteria; kingdom Pseudomonadati; phylum Pseudomonadota; class Gammaproteobacteria; order Moraxellales; family Moraxellaceae; genus Acinetobacter; species Acinetobacter sp. TR3. Next base: position 7,156 of record NZ_CP114264.1, on the reverse strand, counting down.
AAGAATCCTGCTAAAAATGTCATGATTCCGCCAATCATTTCAGATAAGGTCTAAATTGGAATTTTCTCATAAAATTGAGCTTTAGGTTCAGGCTAGATATACTCAACTCTATCATTTTAAAGTTATTACTTTTAAATGCGCATTGAGAACTAAGTTCATTTTATATTTTTGTACTTCAATTTGGTGAGTACTCTATTTTGGATCATACAAACTGAATGAATTCTTTAGATTTTATTTTTAACTTTGAACATATTCTTCCCATTTTAATTCAAGAATATGGCTTATGGATTTATGCGATCCTTTTTTTGATTATTTTTTCAGAAACCGCCTTTGTGTTTATGTTCTTTTTACCAGGCGATAGTCTTTTACTCACCGTAGGTGCTTTATGTTCAGTCATTGAGTTTATGCATCTCGGTTATATGATTAGCTTACTTTTTATAGCTGCGGCTTTAGGCTACATGGTGAATTATCACATTGGTCGTCATTTTGGTGATCGTATTTTTAAGATGGAATCTCGATTTATCAAACAAGAATATTTAAAGAAAACTAATACATTTTTCTTAAAACATGGTGGGAAAACTATTCTATTGGCTCGTTTTATCCCATTTGCACGTTCTTTTGCACCTTTAGCCGCTGGCTCTAGTGCTATGAATTATACCCATTTCGTAATTTATAATATCTTAGGCGCGCTATTATGGATTAGTGTGCTTGTGACTGCTGGTTATTTATTTGGGCATGCACTCATTCAAGTCAGTGATTTAGTTGAAACCTAATCAACGGAATGTTCCACGTGAAACATTCATATAAGAAAAAGGCGATGCATCAAGCATCGCCTTTTTCTTATATACGAGAGAAATAATACAAACTAAATCTCCCATCAATTTAATTAAGCATCAATATCCGCATTCAGTGCATTTTCTTCGATGAAGGCACGACGTGGTTCTACATCATCACCCATCAAACAAGAGAACATACGATCTGCTTCAATTGCATCATCAATGGTCACTTGCAACATATTTCGATTTTCAGGATCCATCGTCGTTTCCCAAAGCTGCTCAGCATTCATCTCACCCAAACCTTTATAGCGTTGGATCATCATGCCACGGCGCGAGTCTTGCAAAATATGTTGCCATACTTGATGGAAATTACTTACCTGAATACGACGCTCGCCTTTTTGCAGATAAGCTCCTTCTTCAAGTAACTTAAACCAGCTCTTCGAATTCTTCAATAAACGCGCATATTCAGCAGAATTTAACAGACCAGCATCGAGTAAATACGAATGCGGTAAGTTATGTACATAGACAGTGACACGTGGCCAATAATGTGCTGATTTCTCACCTTGTGCATTTTCACGTTCAAACGCTTCTAATGTAATCTCAGGGCGTAAGCTTGGTTGCAACTTTTCAATTGCAATACGTAATTGCTCAGCCCATGATTCAACATAGTCACGTTCATGATTGTGATCTGTTTTAAATGCATCAATCTCAAGTAAACCATCCAACAAACTTGCAGGATAACGTTGAGTGAGGCGTTGTAAGCTCTTTTGCGACACTTGGTAGTCAGCAATAACGCTCGCTAATGCCGCACCATTAATCGCTGGTGCTTCAGCGCTGACATGTAATGCAAGTTCATCAATCGCATTGGAAATCAGATAAGTTTCAAGTGCATCATTATCTTTGATGTACTGTTCTTGCTTACCTTTCTTCAACTTATACAATGGTGGCTGTGCAATATAAATATATCCACGCTCAACCAATTCTGGCATTTGACGGAAGAAGAAGGTCAATAACAAGGTCCGAATATGTGAACCATCCACGTCCGCATCGGTCATGATAATGATTTTGTGATAACGTAATTTGTCTGGATTGTATTCTTCACGTCCAATCCCACAACCCAAAGCGGTAATCAAAGTACCTACTTCCTGACTGGAAATCATCTTGTCAAAACGTGCACGTTCGACATTTAGAATTTTACCTTTCAGCGGCAAAATCGCTTGCATCTTACGGTTACGACCTTGCTTCGCACTTCCGCCCGCAGAGTCACCCTCGACTAGATACAATTCAGACAATGCTGGATCTTTTTCCTGACAGTCTGCCAATTTACCCGGTAAACCAGCAATATCTAATGCACTCTTACGACGGGTCATTTCTCGTGCTTTACGCGCTGCATCACGCGCACGCGCCGCATCAATGATCTTACCTGCAATCGATTTCGCTGCTTGCGGATTTTCTAGTAAATAAGCAGAAAACTCTTTGTTCATGGCCTGCTCTACCGCAGGTTTTACTTCGCTCGAAACCAATTTTTCTTTGGTTTGTGAAGAGAATTTAGGATCAGGTACTTTCACTGAAATAATTGCAGTTAAACCTTCACGTGCATCATCACCAGTCACAGCAACTTTTTCTTTTTTCAATAAACTTTCATTTTCCATGTAGCTGTTTAAGCCACGAGTCAATGCAGCACGGAAACCTGCAAGGTGTGTACCACCATCTTTTTGCGGAATATTATTGGTAAAGCAACGTACATTTTCTTGGTAACTATCGTTCCACTGTAACGCGACTTCTACCCCGATGCCATTATCAGCATCAACGGTAAAATGGAAAATATCGTTTAAATGGTGTTTGCCTTCGTTAATATATTTAACAAATTCAGATAAACCGCCTTCATAGTCATAAACATGCTCAAGATTGACACGCTCATCACGCAAAACGATTCGAACACCTGCATTCAAGAAAGATAGCTCTCTTAAACGACGTGCCAAAATATCGACACTAAAAATAGTTTGGCTAAACGTTAGCTCACTTGGCCAAAAACGAACTGTTGTACCCGATTTATCTGTTTCACCAATCACACGTAATGGATATTGTGAATCACCATGCTGATATTCTTGCTCGTGAATTTGTCCAGCGCGATAAATCGTAAGTTGTAATTTTTTTGATAAAGCATTTACAACTGAAACACCTACACCGTGTAAACCGCCTGACACTTTATAGCTATTATCATCAAACTTACCACCCGCATGCAGAATGGTCAAAATCACTTCTGCCGCAGATATCCCCTCTTCTGGGTGAATATCCGTTGGAATACCACGACCATTATCCGACACACTGACAGATTCATCTTCATGAATCGTGACTAAAATTTCATCACAATGACCAGCTAATGCTTCATCGATGGCATTATCCACCACCTCAAACACCATATGGTGTAAACCTGTACCATCATCAGTGTCACCGATATACATACCAGGACGTTTACGAACCGCGTCTAATCCACGTAAAACTTTGATACTAGAGGAATCATAAGCTTTTTCATTTGATTGTTCTGTTTGAGAGACTGATTGAGACTCTGAACTCATGGTTACTCCCTAGTAAATATTAATCTATCCAAAAATGAGGAAATAAAATTATAGTGCAGCAAGACTGACTTGACCGTGAACAACGTGGAATAATTGAAAAGAAATCGACAAATCCTGTAAGTGTTTTAATACCGACGCATGGTCTAAGGTGGTCATAAAAACTTGACTTCCTAACTGACTCAATCGCTCAATTAACCGTTGTTGTGCGGTCTCATCTAACTCTGCTGTCAGATCATCTAATAATACCACAGTTTCCTTATTACTCGCATGTAGCATTGCAATTTGTGACAGTTTTAATGCCATGATTAACAACTTTTTTTGCCCACGAGAGAGTACATCATCAGCATTGCCAAAAGGTGTTTTTAAACGTAAATCAGCACGATGCGGACCATACTCAGTATAACGCCGATCCAGATCTTTTTGATGCTGCTGAACCAAGTCTTGCAATAGACCTTGCTCAGTATGAAAACCAGGATTGTATTCCAGTTCTATCTCAAGATTAGGTAGCAGGATTTTTAAATCTTCATGGAAAAATTGGTTCCATTGCTCAACGATACTGACCCGCTGTGAATGCAACATTTCACCATAATCACTGAGCATTTTATTCCAAGGCTCTAAATCAGCCAAAGTCAGATTACGCCGTGTTTTGAGTAAACTATTCCGTTGTTTAAGTGCGCGAGAATAATACTGCCATGCAAAATAGAATTCAGGTTCCACGTGGAACATTAACCAGTCTAATAATTGTCGTCTTGGCTTTGCGCCATGATCAATAATATCGGTACTTTGTGGATCGATATGCTGTAAAGGTAATAATTTTGCCAGTTGACCTTGAGTCGCAATGGTATCGCCATTGACCTTAATCACCTGTTCGCCCGAAGCCAACTTCTGCATACCAATACGTTCAGTGACAGATTGCGCAAAAACAATCGCATCCCCTGCTTCATATTGAATGTAATGTTTTGGAATATGGGTGCGAAATGAACGCCCTGTTGCTAGTAAATGAATAGCCTCTAGAACTGAAGTTTTTCCAGAACCATTTGCGCCGTAAAAAATATTAAACGGTTGCAACTCATGGAGTGCAACCGTCTTTAAATTACGTACACGTTCGATATTTAAACGCGTGATTTGCATGCTTTAGAACTCAAACATCAATCTTCATTAAACTCGCATTGGCATCACGACATAGGTTTGATCAGGATGCGCTGGATCTTGAACAAGCACCGACTGATTGGCTTCGCTCATGCTCATTTTCACGTCATCACCATCCAGCACACCAAGTACTTCAAGGATATATTGCGCATTAAATGACATTTCTAAAGGTGCATCTTGATATTGAATTGCAATATCTTCGACCGCCTCATCTTGTTCTGGGTTATTGGCACGCAACTGCAATGAATCTTGATTAAAATTCAAGAAAACACCACGAAGTTTTTCATTACTTAAAATGGCAACACGTTGTAAAGATTGCTTAAAGACATCATGAGCGATAGAGACATGCTTATCACCATTTTTAGGAATCACACGGCGATAATCAGGGAACTTTCCATCGATTAACTTCGTGGTGAAACGCACGGTAATATCGCCCTGCTCTTTATCACGGCTTGGCGTATTGATGGTGACATTCAACAATTCACGTCCAATCAACAGGGTCAACTGTTCATCTTCAATACTCAGTAAACGTTGTAACTCGCCAACCGCTTTACGAGGTACGATCGCTTGAATCGGTGCAGATGCAGTTGATGAAGCAGCAACTTCACACAAAGCTAAACGATGACCATCTGTTGTTACTGTACGCAATTGATTTTGATCAATTTCCAACAAAGTACCGGTTAAGTAAAAACGTACATCTTGAACTGCCATCGCAAAGGCTGTTTTTTCAAATAAACGTTTTAATTCACGCTGAGTGACTTGAACCTGAGTACCTTGACTATTGTCAGTCGTGAGTAATGGATAATCTTCTGCTGGAAGGGTACCCAATACGAAACGGCTATTGCCTGATTTTAAAATACAGCGTTGGTCTTCTGTTATTTGCAAATCAATCAAGGCTGCTGTCGGAAGGGATTTACAGATTTCAACGAGTTTACGTGCAGGAACTGTTGTTTCACCTACCTCTAAACAAGCACCTTCAGATAAAGTTGTGCTTGCGACTAATTCAACTTCTAAATCAGAACCCGTAATCGTTAAGGCCTGTTGAGTGGTTTGAATTTTGACATTTGAAAGAATATTCAAGGTATGGCGACGTTCAACAGCCCCCACCACATGTGATAAAACATTGACTAAACTTTCTTTAGCGATTTTCAAACGCACGATTTTATTCCTCTTACAACAGAAGCTGATATGAATGTTAGCAGTGTACTATGCTGCACTTAAAAGTAGTTTGCAACTCTGAAAAATAGATTAACTTTGTAACAGACGAAGTAAGTTTTTATAATCTTCATTAAAAATTGGATCTTGTTCTCGCAAGCTGACCACTTTTTCACAGGCATGCATCACGGTACTATGATCACGACCACCAAATGCCATTCCAATCTCAGGAAAACTATCCCCTGTCAGCTCTCGAGCTAGCCCCATCGCTAATTGGCGCGGACGTGCATAAATACGGGTACGCTTAGGTCCGATTAATTCTTTTAATGGGATGCGGAAATATTCACTGACGACACGCTGAATATTTTCCACACTAATGGTGCGTGCACGAATCGCTAAAACATCTTTTAATGACTCGCGCACCACATCCAAATCAATCGCAGTGCCTTTAAAACGTGAGATGGCCACCACCTTATTGAGGGCACCTTCAAGTTCACGAACGTTTGCGACCACTTGTTGTGCAATGAATAAAGCACAATTTCGTGGCAAATCTACCCCACTATTTTCAGCTTTTTTTAGCAAAATTTCGATACGGGTTTCAATATCTGGTGGCTCAACACCAACAGATAATCCCCAAGAGAATCGGGAAACCAAACGCGGATCCAGTTCCGTGAGTTCTTTTGGATAACGGTCTGAAGTTAAAATAATTTGTTTAGATTCGTCTAATAAGGCGTTGAATGTATAAAAGAATTCAACAAGACTTGCTTCTTTACCAGCAAGCAAATGAATATCATCAACCAACAATAAATCTAAAGAACGACAATTTTTCTTAAACTCTTCAACCTTACCTTTCTGCAATGAACTGACAAAGTCTTGTACAAAACTTTCCGAGGTCATATACATGACACGTGCATTCGGTTTGGCTTGTAAAAGTGCGTTCCCTACGGCTTGCATCAAGTGTGTTTTACCCAAACCTGTTGGACCATATAAAAATAAAGGATTGTGCTGAGATGCGCCTAATTGGGTTAATACCTTACGGCAAGTCTCAGCAGCCATTTGGTTAGAACGGCCTTCAACAAATAAAGAGAATGTAAATAATGGGTTGAGTTGTCTTTTCTTTGGTATTTTCGTGACATTTTGACTTGGTTGCACCAAATCAGTTTCTTTCTTAGCTTTAATAGGAACAATTGGAGTGGTTGAGGTGTTACTTAAAGCCGCAGTCGTGGTTGCAGGTTGCTCATGAGAAGACAAAATAGTACCTGGACGCGAATCAACCAAGATTTCAACCTGACGTACTCGACCTTCCGATAATTGCTCAGCAAGAATTGAAATTAATTCTAAATGGTTGTCTTGAATATAACGTGTCCAATATGGATTAGGTGCATATAAACGCATCACACCGTCAACTTCTTCAGCAACCAAAGGACGAATCCACATCGCAAAGACGTTGTCAGAGAGCTCTTGTCGCAAGCGAGTTAAGCAGTCTGTCCAGAGCAT